>CBFDDF010000001.1:0-775440 GCA_965603495.1 uncultured Thiomicrorhabdus sp.
AAAGTAAAGTAAACCATACTAACTAGAGGGGGTTTTCAAATCAACAGCTTGTTACTAGAAGTGTTGAGTTTAGATAAAGTGTAGTTTTTTTACACAACAAATGAATTAGAGAGACAACTACTCCACTAAACTTCAACTATCTAATCACTGCTGACGTCGCTTCCAAACGAATCTTCTGATCCAACATGTTTTCCATCTGTTGTTTAACTTGATCAATCTGTTCAGCCTGTAAAGGTATATCTGAGAGCAATTTAACAGAAACATAAGTTGGTGTGCCGCTACGGATTTTAACATCCTTAATCTCAATTCCATTGGTTTTCCATCCTTCCAATGTATGCACAATACGCTGTTCCTCTACCATGCTGGTAAAGGCCAAAACCAAAGGAACACTTACCACAAGCACAAAGACTGTCGACAGCATCATGCCTTTTTTGGCTAGGTGAAAAGGGCTGAATCCCATCACCAGAAAAGTGGCGGCAGCTGCTAAGATAATACCAACCAGGTTGGTCATGAAAAGTAGAAAAGCTCCCGAAAACACTCCCCAATCCAACCAACCGATGCCCATGCCGGACACTGCCAACGGCGGCACTAATGCCACCGCAATCGCAACACCCGCTAAACTTTTTGCCACTTCTGAACGGGCATTGGCATAAGCGCCTGCAATCCCGGAAATAATCGCTACCCCTAGGTCTAAAATTGTCGGACTGAGGCGCGCGCCAATCTCATGATTAATGCTTTGGAGAGGGATCATTAATGTTAGTAGCGTACCGAAGAAAAGCGCGACGGCAATACCGATTAATAAGGTTTTACTACTCACGGCCACCAGTTCACTGTTTTGGCGCAAGACCCCCATAGAAAGTGAAATGATGGGTGCCATCAAGGGTGCTAAAATCATAGCACCAATAATCACCGGTGCGGAGTTGGCAAACAAACCAATCGTGGCCAATAAAGTCGCCAATACCATCAATACCAAATAGGCTTCCGAGGCGCGCGCGTTATCTTTTAAAGTAAGAAAAGTCTCTTTCACCTCATCCTGATCTACGTGATGAATCCAAGGTAAGGGTCGATCGATTAGTTCATTCACTGCTTGCCCTTTAGGCAATCCTGTCACTCTAACCGTTTCTTTCTCATCCTGACGACCGGGCTTTTCGGGTAAGCCAGAACTTAGAACCAGTAATACATTTTCCTGAATGGAGATTTGAATCTGCTCAGCACTCAAATGCCTGCCATCAATACTATAATCAAGTGCCTCTGAACCGCTAATCGTTAACTGTTCCGTTTTGAGATGACCTAAATAATAAGGCAATGAGCTGATTGATGGCTTCAGAGCGAAAATACTGGCGAATAAAAAGCGTACTACCTCTACGATGCTTCGCGGCGCGAAAATAATGGCCTCCATTGTCGCTTCATCTTGTATAGTTGTAGGCAGCATCCTTTTGGTAAAATCGCTGCTGTCAGGGCGATAAACAACGCTAATGCCCAGCGCGGCCGTATTGACCACGGTTTGCTTAGCCGTTTCTAAGCGATAAGCAGATAAATGTGATTTACTTAAATTGATCGCTAAGGTGCCAAAGTGTTTAATTTTGTTCCAAATACTTTCTTCGATACGCGCAGCCGGCGCCATGATATCTGAATTTCCGAACAATACCGATCCCAGCACCAATTGCTCGTTGCAATACATCAAATCTGCTGAAACCGGTGTTTCAACCGCCATGATATCGTTAATGGCATCCTGCATTTTTTTAGGCACAAAAAAAGCCTTAGCGGCACGCTTCATTTCAGGGTGCGGAATAAAACCAATATGCCACTGTTGCTGGACCGCCTGTGGCAATAGATGATAGAGGTCTTCGTCTGCTAACCACGTCAACACTTGAGCGTTTTCATCTAAACTCGGTGAGGATTTGCGGTCATAGGCGACAAAATCACACTCACATTCCTGCAGTAACGGTTTAAGTTCCGATTCAAAAACATCCGCTAGTAGCGAATCATAAAAAATGGTGTATTGCCTCATAGCAACTCCTCAAGCTGGATAATGAATGAATTACTAATAGTGTCGTACTTCAAACGAAACTAAGCCAAGCGCTTATGCGAGCCTCTCGTACAGGGCAAAAGACAAGTTATTCAAAATCAGAAAATTGGTGGATTTTACGCCGATCTCGTTTGGTGGGACGGCCAGCCCCTTTTTCGCGATAGCCTACGAGCGCCATATCTGCTGTCGGTTTCGTCTGATTTAAAACTTCACTATCCAGCTGATATAGAGTTTGCGCCTGTTCAGCAGAACCGCGTTTATCACTGACGACTAACACCGTGACTTCAATCTTGCGATGTACTTGGGTTATTTTGAGCTTATCACCCACCATTAAGGTCTTGCTAGGCTTAGGTTTGGAGCCATTTAATTCAATCTTGCCACCTTTAATAGCATCCAATGCGACACCACGCGTTCTAAAGAAACGCGCTGCCCATAACCACTTATCGACACGTAATTTATCCATCGACTAGCCTAACTCTGTTAACCAATCTTTGGGAGTGAGAAAGCCATAGATCTCAGACTCTTCTGTGCCGGGTTCTGGCTGGTAATCATATTTCCAAGTCACGACCGGCGGCATCGACATTAAGATAGACTCAGTACGCCCGCCTGTTTGTAAACCAAAGATAGTCCCACGATCAAACGCCAGGTTAAATTCTGCATAACGACCTCGGCGATACAGTTGAAAGTCTTTTTGGCGCTCGCCATATTCCATGGTTTTACGACGTGCAACAATCGGACGATAGGCTTCAATAAAATGATCACCAACCGATTGCATGAAGCTGAAACACTTTTCAAAATCCCAACCAAATGTCTCTTCGTTTAAATCATCGTAAAACAATCCGCCAACGCCACGCGTTTCATCGCGATGCTTTAGATAAAAGTATTCATCACACCATTTTTTATATTTTGGATAAATTTCATCTCCAAAAGGCGCGCAAGCTTCTTTTGACTGTAAATGCCAATGCACGACATCATCATCAAATGGGTAATAAGGGGTTAAATCAAAGCCTCCACCAAACCACCAAACAGGTGCTTCACCCTCTTTTTCAGCAATAAACAGACGGACATTGGCATGAGAAGTCGGCACGTAAGGGTTACGAGGATGAATGACTAAAGAAACCCCTAAGGCTTGGAAAGAACGTCCCGCTAATTCAGGGCGATGCGCCGTAGCGGACGGTGGTAAATTTTGGCCTCTAACATGTGAGAAGTTAACGCCGCCTTTTTCAATGACTTGACCGCCCTCCATCACGCGCGTACGACCACCACCTGTTAGGCGCATAACGCCTTCTTCACCTTCTCGTTCCCATTCGTCGACGATAAACTCCATTGAGCCATCTTCTTCAGCCAGTTGACGACAAATATCCTCTTGCAGGCTCAGTAAATAATCTTTCACAGCTTCAATATTAACAGTGGTCTCTGACATGGTTATATCCTTCTCAAATAATTAGAGGTATTTTAGTACTTATTTAGGCACTTTGCATGGCTCTCGCGACACACCTAGCGCGTAAATTAAAATAAAGCTCATCGTAGGTGCCTAATCAATTTAACAACTGAACATGAAACTTCTAAAACAAATTAACTTGTGGATTTAAACCGAACTTTATAATTTGTGACTGTTATTCTGCTCTTCAATACCTCTCCCTATCCCGCATTTCTGATTATTGCGGGATAGCGCAAGGCATATATTGAATATTGATGCGAATAGGCTTAGGGTAAAGGGGACGTCTTTTAATCTCAGAAACCCTACCATTTTTTTATTCGAGATTCTTACAACTATTTTACGTTACAAAAACACTTCCTTTGCAACTTAGCTGGCTATCTGTACAATCAATATCAAGTTACAACAACCCATCTAACTTTGGTCGCACACCACCGCAATCGTTCTGCACTGCAGTTCTGACGGATTACTCGGGGCGATTGTACTCACGCGAAGCGGCTTACTATTATGTTTAAAAAAACGCTGGTAGTTATTTTTGTTATGTTCTGGGTAGCATTTGCCTTTAACCCGGTAGATCGTGGTATATGGGCGCTGGAGAACGTTCTGGTGGTGACTATATTTCCCATAGTACTTTGGCTCGATAAACAGTATCACTTTAACGATGTAACCTTCCTCAGCCTGACCGTGTTTGTTATTCTGCATCTGTTTGGCGCGCATATGACCTACGAGACCATGGCATATTTCACCTGGTTTTCAGACTGGTTTGGATGGCAACGAAACTACTACGACAAAGTCGTCCATTTGCTGTTCGGTTTGATGGTGTTCTCGGCATTTTTTGAAATCTTTTACCATCAGGGGGTCTCTAAAAAATTAAGCTATCTAATTGCGTTTTTATTCATTAGTAGCATAGGGGCTTGGTATGAAGTTCTTGAGTGGATCAGCATGGAACTGTTTTGCACATTGCCGGACGAACTCTGTTCAGATGAGATCACCCAAGGGGACACCTGGGATGCACAAAAAGACATCGCCTACGCCATGATTGGTTCGATTATAGCTCTGCTAATTCATAACCGATGGGGCAGAAAATCCCCTTTAATCTTCTGACTTTTAACAACCCTCCGTACCCTCGTATAAAACGCGAAAATAGTCACTACAAAACACTTTGCTTGTTCTAACGCTAGGATAAAATAGGCAGGTATTTTTGTAGTCAATCCCGCAGTCAATCTAATTGGATTTTTATGACCCCCGCCCTGCTTGCCCAAACCACTCTATTAACCTTGCTAGCGATGATCGCCTTTGCCACCAATGCGATTCTTTGTCGCTGGGCCTTAGACGGCGGTTGGATTGATCCAGTCAGTTTCACTAGCTTGCGACTTGGCTCTGGGGCGGCCATGCTGTTTGTGGTTATGAGTTGGATGGCCTGGCAACAGGCACGTAGCGACCGCAAAATGAATAACCCGAACACTACGATGAACACCAGCAGTAAAGGCAGTTGGAAAGCTGCGTTTATTTTGTTTGTTTACGCCATTACCTTCTCTTACGGTTATGTCGAAATCAGTACTGCCACTGGTGCACTACTCCTGGCAGCCGTGGTGCAATTGACCATGATTGGCTATGCACTGCGCAATGGCGATAAATTGCATGGCGCGGAATGGTTCGGGGCAGCTTTGGCCTTACTAGGGCTCTTGTACTTAGTCTATCCTAAGTTGACTACCCCTTCTTGGTGGGGTTTGCTGATGGTGGTAATCTCTGCCTATACTTGGGCGCTTTACAGCTTGAATGGTCGACGTTCTCTGAGTCCTTTGAGAGATACCGCCTATAATTTTTATCGCACCTTACCGATGGTGGCTTTAGCCAGTCTGCTGAGCCTAGCGTTTATCGAGCACATACATTTAACCGCGAAAGGGATTGGCATGGCGATGTTTTCTGGCGGCATCACCTCTTCTTTGGGTTATATCCTTTGGTATAAAGCCTTGCCCAGAATCTCCTCTAGCTTAGCGTCAGCCGCCCAACTGTTAGTGCCTTTGTTAGCGGCCTTTGGCGCAGTATGGTTAATTGATGAACCCATTACCTTGCGCTTTATGATTGCCGCCGCACTGATGATTGGTGGCTTGGGCTTGGTGCTATTGGGTCGTAATCAGCACCGTAAGGCGGCTTTAAAGACTTAAAGCTTTGGCGCTCTTGAAGTACCTTTTTTAATCCTACCAGGCCTGGTCACTGTGTTTTTGTAGATAACCCTTACAACTCGGGCAATTTAGGATTAGAATTTAAAAAACACTGGGAATACTATCTTGATTCCTTAATTGTTAGATTAATGGACCGGATTGGAGCCGTGAATGAGTAAGCCTGTAATAAGTAACCATCAAGATTTCATACAAAATCTAAGGGTGGCTAGTACTGAACTGTACCATGCCTGCGATCTGTCAAAAATCAAATTTAACAGCACCGATGACCTGAAAGTGATGACTGAACACCTTGGTCAATCGCGCGCGATGGAGGCATTGAAATTTGGTATAGGCATTCAGTACGAAGGTTATAACCTTTATGTCCTAGGCTCAACCGGACTGGGGAAACACACCACCATTAAAGAGCTATTAGAAGAAGAGGCCTCGCTTGCCAAGGCGCCTTCCGATTGGTGTTATATCCATAATTTTGAACAACCCCACAAACCCGCCATTTTACAGTTACCCAAAGGCATTGGCCTCAAGTTACAGCAAGAGATGAATCAATTCATCGAGGATATTTTACTAGCCATTCCCGCCACTTTTGAAAGTGATGAATATCGAAGTTCTCGGCAAGCAATTCAAGATGAATATGTTCAACAGGAAGATAAAGCACTTGACAAGATTGCGAAGAAAGCCGAAAAAAACAATATTATTATGTTGCGTAACCCAACCGGTTGGACGCTTGGCCCCAAGAAAGACAACAAGGTTATCTCGCCAGAAGAGTTTGATCAGCTCCCCAAAGCAGAACAAGAAGCAATCTCAAAAGTAGTAGAAGAGATTCAAAATGATTTAAAGGAGATGTTGCTAAAGATTCCGACTTGGCAGAAAGCCAGCCGAGAAAAAGTAAAGCAGCTTAACCGTGAAGTCTCTCAAATGACCATTACCCAATATGCGAAAAAACTGCAGACTGAATACCAAACACTACCAGATATCATTCAATTCATTGAAAAAATTAAGCAAGATATCATCGACAATTCTGAGCTGTTTTATAAATATGCCATTGAGAAGAAATCGATGGGCACTCAACGAGACGAGATGCCAGGTTTCTTCAGCCACTACAAGGTCAATATCTTGGTCGATAATGGCGCCACAGAAGGTGCCCCAATCATTTTTGAGGACAACCCAAGCTATCAAAACTTAATCGGTCGTATCGAACACATTGCCCAGTTCGGAACCTTATTGACCGACTTCACCTTAATTAAACCGGGCGCGTTACATCTAGCCAATGGCGGCTATTTGGTGCTGGATGCACGCAAAGTTCTGACTTCACTCTATTCATGGGAAGGGCTGAAACGAACCTTACGCGCCCATGAAATCAAAATAGAGTCGTTGGAACAAGTCCTAAGCCTCGCCAGCACCACGTCACTGCAACCCGAACCGATTCCTCTGGATGTCAAAGTCATTCTTACTGGAAATCGTTTACTCTATTATCTTCTAAAACAATATGATCCAGAGTTCGGCCAGCTGTTTAAAGTCGCTGCTGATTTTGCCGAAGATATGGATCGCGATGAAAAAAGCGTTGAATTGTATGCACGAATGATTGCTACCTTGCAACAACACAATAATTTATTGGCGTTGGATAAAAAAGCCGTTGAGCGGGTCATTGAACACTGCTCGAGAATGGCAGAGGATGGCGAAAAAGTCTCTCTACATATGGGTGGCTTACTAGATCTGTTAAGAGAATCGGATTACTGGGCAAAACAGTCGGATCGCAAGGTGATTAGCCAAGCAGATGTTCAAAAAGTGATTGATACCCGCCGTCACCGCCTGGATCAGATTCGCGAACGTATTCAAGAGCAAACCTTGCGCGGCACCTATCTTATCAACACCAGCGGAGAAAAAGTGGCGCAAGTGAATGGTTTGAGCGTGATTCAATTGGATGATTACGCGTTTGGGCGCCCAGTGAGAATCACCGCCACCGCACGTTTAGGCAGCGGCAAAGTGATTGATATTGAACGTGAAGTTGAACTTGGGGGTGCCATTCACTCCAAAGGGGTGATGATTCTCTCGGCTTATTTGGCTTATCGCTATGCGAAAGAACAACCTCTAGCACTCTCTGCCAGCTTAGTATTTGAGCAGTCCTACGGCACCATTGAAGGCGATAGCGCCTCTGCGGCTGAACTCTGCGCGCTGTTGTCGGCAATGGCTGAAATCCCCCTTAAACAAAGTTTAGCTGTAACAGGCTCAGTTAATCAGCATGGAGAAATCCAGGCGATCGGTGGCGTAAATGAAAAAATTGAAGGCTTTTTCGATCTTTGCCAAGCACGCGGTTTAACCGGAGATCAAGGCGTCATTATTCCCGCCGCCAATAAGAAACACTTGATGCTCAAAGCCGATGTCGTCCAAGCGATTGAACGCGGTGAGTTTACTCTCTATACGGTTGAGTTCATTGATGAAGTGATGGCTTTACTGAGCGGCATAACACCAGGTAAAATCAATGCAAAAGGCGACTATCCTGCTGATTCATTTAACGGCATCATTCAACAGCGTATTTTGAAATTAACCGAACTGCGCGAACAATACGCCCATGCAGATAATGACGCCCATGCACCTCCTAAAAAGCACTAAAACCACGCTATCTACGAGGACTATGCTCCAAAAAAAACGGCACAATCAAAACAACCAGACCTGGTCGTTTTGAAAAGCTTTGACTCTAGGTTTCCAATCCTATTGTGTAAAAGCTACTCAGGCTTACTGTGCGACTCATGACAGTCTGGCGAATATTTACTTGTGACAATTCTCAATGCCACTAACACGGTAATCACAAAGACACTCAACAGTATGGCTGTTAAATCAAAATCACGATACCAAAAACTAATCAATTCCCCAATCAACACCACCAACGCGACATCAATGATAAAGGTGACCTTAACTCTACCAATCGTTAGATAGGATTGCAGCACTCTTATCAACTCCAATGAAGCCAGTATGATGACCACATCTTTAATCATCTGCTCAGCGCCATGCGCCCAACCGTCTATATAAGCGTGGTAAAGTGATAACACCAGCTCTACCAGACCAACGGCAATCCAGAAATAGATGGCGATCATAAGTATGCCAGCGAGAAGACCAACCACTTTTGCATGCCATTCATTGCTGAGTAAAAATGATTTTTTAGCGGGCTGATTGGAAATAGAATTCGCTTGTGTTTTGTCGTGCATAGTACCACCGTATTGATTTAAGGATGCCATGGTAACCCAGTGATGTGACAGTCACATGTCCTCTTCAAGAAAAGCGCAAGACAGTTGATTAATTTGCTGTAAGTAATGAATTACTGCGCAATGATTCAGACTCCTTCAAGCAATGTTGGTTGCTTACAAAGCTTTAAATAAAGTATTCTACTCAAATAGAAATAATACTAACCAATTCTCAACAAGCGTGCTTTAAGCGCTCTACCGAATGTGAGGCTCCCCATGAATAAATTTTCTAAAACCACTTTAATCGCGCCCCTTATACTCAGCTTTTCAGGCTTTGTTGGCCTAAGTAGTTTAAGTTTGAGTGCTCAAGCAAGTTGGTGGGAGCAAGGCGCTGACCTGTTGAAGAATATCCCCACTGTTTCTGAGGCAACGCCAACGACTGGACTACCTACTAGTCTGTCGGTCGACGACATGCAAAAAGCCTTTAAAGAAGCCCTCACCAAAGGCTCAGAAACCGTTGTCAGCAAACTCAGTCTAAAAGACGGTTTTAACGCCGATCCTAAAATTCATATCCCACTACCAAGTAGCCTGAAGACTGTGCAGTCGACTTTAAATCAGTTTGGCATGGGCAGTTATATGGATGACGTGGAACTAAAAATCAACCGCGCTGCTGAAGCCGCCACGCCACAAGCTAAAGCACTGTTTTTACAAGCCATCCAAGAGATGAGTTTTGATGATGTGAAGAAAATCTATGAAGGCCCACAGGATTCAGCGACCCAGTATTTAAAGTCTAAAACCGCACCGAGTTTAAAGACTAAAATGGCACCTATTGTTGAAAAGTCGTTGAATGAAGTCGGTGCAATCAACGCTTATGACAAAGCTATCTCCAAATATAAAGACCTACCATTTGTTCCGGATGTCAAAGCCGACTTACTGGATCATGTTATCGAGCAAGGGATGGAAGGGATGTTTTATTATATTGCCCAAGAAGAAGCCAGTATTCGTAAAGATCCTATTAAGCAATCAACCGAACTGTTGAAAAAAGTCTTTGGCGCAAACTAATTATTCCATTAATCAATTCACCCGATAATCAAACACTGAGTTTTTATGATCAAACAAATCTATTTTAAAGCCGTTATCCGTGGCATTCTCTTAACAACTCTAATAAGCTTAACAGCCTGTACGACGACCAGTACCAAAAAAGGCACGGTCGGCATCGAGCGCGAGCAACTGTTATTGGTTTCTGAGGCCGAAATGGTGAATGGCGGCAAGCTAGCCTATGCCTCTGTGTTAAAGGAAGCCAAGCAGACTAAAACACTTAACACCAATTCGGTCTTGCTCCAACGTGTGCGCCGGGTCGCTAACCGTCTTATTCCGCAAACAGCGGTGTTTAGAAAGGATGCGCCAAGCTGGGCTTGGGAAGTGAATGTCATTCAATCCGATCAGCTCAATGCTTGGTGTATGCCGGGTGGAAAAATTGCTTTCTATACCGGTATCATTGAAAAACTAAAGCTCACAGATGCTGAGATCGCTGCGATTATGGGGCATGAAATGGCACATGCTTTACGTGAACACGGTCGAGAACGCGCCTCCCACCAAACCCTCACGCAAGTCGGGCTTTCTGCCTTAAGCATCTTTACCGGCGTACAAGGCCCGGCACTCGATGCGACCGCAATGGCCTTACAAGTCACCTTAACCCTACCTAACAGCCGCACGCATGAAGTTGAAGCCGATCGAATGGGCGTAGAACTTGCTGCTAGAGCAGGCTATAACCCTTATGCGGCGATTAATGTTTGGCAGAAAATGGACCAAGCTTCTAAAAGTGGTAACCCCCCTGAACTGCTTAGCACACACCCCTCTCATAGCAGTCGCATCAAAGATTTGAACAAATACGCCAAACGCGTTGAACCTCTGTTTAAAGCTACTAATAAACGCTAAATTCTATTGATAGAGACATCGGTTCTTTTTGGTGTCTTGCAATCCCTGTTAACGAAATTCATACTCATCTTGTCCTTATTGTATAAAATACAGCACCTTAGCCATTTACAGCTTTTTAAATAAGCCCCTAAACTGCAAAACCGTATTAAACTTTCAGGACATCCTATGCCGTTAAACACCTCTTACCTTGAACCATTTTTTCAAGAGACTGATGACTTTATTACCATCACATCTGAGCAAGCAAGCACCTTTGCAAAAGAAGTCGCTCGTGATTTTAACCCCTTGCATAATCCAGACGCCAAACGCTTTTTAGTACCGGGCGATCTACTGTTTGCACTGGTGTTAGCGCGTAATGGTCTGTCCCAAGAAATGAAGTTTAACTATACGGGTATGGTGGGTAACGCTGTTTTATTGAAGTTTCCAAAACAGCCAGAGGAAACCTTTGATATTGTCGATAATCAAGGCAAGCAATATCTAGAGGTTAGCCGTAACGGTGACAACTCTACGGATATGCAACTGATTGAAGCGTTTACCCGTGCTTATGTCGCCTTTTCAGGCCATAGTTTTCCGCACATTCTGGTGCCGTTGATGAAGGAAAATCAGGTCATGATTAATCCAGATCGCCCAATGGTTATTTATGAAAGCATGTCTTTTAAGCTCGATCGTTTAGACATTCAGTCACCGACACTAGAACTGATTAACAGTAGTTTAGAAGTACAAGGTAAACGCGGTACAGTACGCCTACAATTTCAGGTGCTTGAGAATGGTGAACCAGTCGGTAACGGCTATAAAACATTGGTATTAAGTGGCTTACGCGAATACGATGAAGCCAAAGTGCAAGGTTTAGTCGATGGTTACGAATTGATTAAAGCCGATTATAAAGCCGCTTTAATAACTCACCAGGCCTGGTTAAATTCTCTGAATGACTCAGGCTCGAAAATATTCACCATCTATTCTTGATAGCTTTACCCTTTGTGCCTCCGTGCATGAGGGCTAACTCTCTTCAAACCCAAACCCAAGACTAACGCAGAATCTGTCCGCTTAACGCGTCTTTGATTTGCGTGGGTTGCGATAAATCACCCAACTCGCCCTCTAAACACCATACTGAATCCTGAAATATCTGCTTGATTTCTGCACATGAAGACGCTGGTGTTTGATTGGTGAGATTAGCACTGGTTGAAACAATCGGTTTGCCGAATGCAATACATAAGGCTTGCACTGTCGGATGATCTGAAACTCGAATCGCAACCGTTTTTCGCCCCCCAGTAATCCAATCAGGTAAGTTGGCAGTCGCTTTTACAGGTAATACCCAGGTCACCGGACCTGGCCAAGAAGCCAACACTTCTGCTTCCCAAGGGGCGTCTTCTAGCTCAACATAACATGAGATCTGTTCCACTGAAGCAGCGACCAATATCAGGCCTTTTTCGACAGGGCGTTGCTTAACGTGAAACAGCTTTTCAACCGCTTGTAAATTAAAAGGGTCACAGCCTAAGCCATAAACCGCCTCGGTTGGATAGGCAATCACCCCGCCCGCTTGCAGTATTTTAACCGCCTGTGTTATGTTTGTTTCAGCCACTTTTATACTTCTCAAGTCTAACGATAATCATGGCATATGATACCCAGAAACAGGTAGATTTATTGGTCTATCAATCAGTCCATTTCAGTTTGACCAGGCCTGGTCGTTATTACACTACATTGCCAGTTGAATAGCCCTTAGCAATGGATTGACGTTGCACGAAGTTCTTTCACTAACAAATAGGGTAAACTAGCTTAAAAATGTCATTGAATACTCAAGGAACACTATTATGCTTAGTAAATTGTCGTTTTACCTCTCTATCAGTTTGATAGGATTTATTGGGTTTTTGCCTTTCAGCAGTCAAGCAGCAGACTTTAAACCCTCGTCAGCCGTCACCGCTTTAATGCCCATTGTGATGGACAATCTGGATACGCTGAACCTTAGCCAAGCACAACTTGATCAGGTACGTGAAGTGGCGCGCAAAAACTTCGCACAACTCGAATTTCTCAACGCCCAATACCATGAACTGAAAACAGAGCTCAAAGAAGAGACCTTAGACGTCGCGGGTGACATCCAAAAAAGTCGCAAGCTGATTGAGGAATTAGGAGAATTGGATAAACAAAAAATGAACTTCACCATTGAATGCGTCTTCGCCTTAAAACGCATCCTAACCGCTGAACAATATGAAGAAGTGATTGCCACCCTCAATTTTAATGATTAAGTTGTCTACCTCAGGACTTAGTATTTAATCTTATCTGAAATGACTTAACATTGCTTAAAGACAGCCTTTAACTATTGAGTTAGAATCGGTAAATCGTTTTTCTTAAACAAACCTTATTAGTACAATCACACACACAACCATACCCTCAACCTGGAGTAGAGTTATGAAATGTAGAGCAGCTGTCGCCTGGGCGCCAAAACAACCTTTAGAAATTGAATACGTCGAAGTTGAAGGCCCTAAAGAGGGTGAAGTTTTACTCAAAGTCATCGCTTCGGGGGTCTGCCATACGGATGCGTTTACCCTCTCAGGCGAGGATCCAGAAGGGGTTTTTCCCGTTATTTTAGGACACGAAGGCGGTTGTGAAGTGGTTGAGTGTGGACCCGGTGTCAAAGACCTTAAGCCTGGTGATCATGTGATTCCGTTATATATTCCGGAATGTGGTGAGTGTGAATATTGCAACTCCACCAAAACCAACCTTTGTCAGTCGATTGCCAGCACTGTGTGGACGGGGTTTATGCCGGATGGAACACGTCGTTTCTCTTTGAATGGCAAACCCATCTATCACTATATGGGTTGTTCAACCTTTTCGGAATATACCGTTGTTCCAGAAATTGCGTTGGCCAAAATCAATAAAGCTGCGCCTTTAGATAAGGTTTGCTTACTCGGTTGTGGTGTCACCACCGGAATTGGCGCTGTCCTGAATACCGCTAAAGTTGAACCCGGTTCTACCGTAGCGGTTTTTGGTTTAGGTGGTATTGGACTGTCTTGTATTCAAGGCGCGGTGATGGCCAAGGCTTCACGTATTATCGCCATTGATATTAATCCCGGTAAATGGGAGATGGCTAAAGCGCTAGGGGCGACCGATTTTGTCAACCCGAATGCCATCGGTGGCAGCATCAGTGAATACATTATTGAGATGACCAAGGGTGGCGTGGATTACTCTTTTGAGTGTATCGGCAACGTCCATGTTATGCGCGATGCTTTAGAGTGTACTCATATGGGATGGGGCGTTTCTACGGTGATTGGTGTCGCTGGAGGAGGCCAAGAAATTTGTACTCGTCCATTTAATTTGGTGGTTGGTCGTACTTGGAAAGGTAGCGCCTTTGGCGGCGTTAAAGGCCGTACCGAACTACCGGGCTATGTTGAACGTTATATGAATGGTGAAATTGAACTCGACAAGATGGTCACCCACACCATGGGCTTAGAGGACATCAATAAAGCCTTTGATTTGATGCACAGTGGCGAAAGTATTCGTTCTGTTATCATTTTTTAAGGGAGTCGCATCACATGAAACTCATTGAAAGTATTAAAGAGTTTGGCGGTTATCTAAATCGTTATACCCACGATTCGGCGGTTTGCCAGTGTGAAATGACCTTTTCAGTCTATCTACCGCCACAGGCAACAACCCAATCTGTGCCTGCCCTCTACTGGTTATCGGGCTTAACCTGTACGGATGATAATGTTCGAACCAAAGCAGGTGCACAACGTTATGCAGCTGAGTTTGGCTTGGCCTTGATTATGCCGGACACCAGTCCGCGCGGTGAGAATGTGCCTGATGAGCCTGAACGCTATGACCTAGGTAAGGGGGCGGGATTCTACGTGAATGCTACCCAATCGCCTTGGAATGAGCATTATCAAATGTATGATTATGTCACCCACGAACTGCCCGAGCTACTGGAAGCTAATCTACCCCTGATTGCGGGCAAAAAATCCATTAGCGGACACTCGATGGGCGGACATGGCGCTTTGATTTGTGCGCTTAAAAATCCCGGTGCTTATCAATCCGTTTCGGCCTTTTCACCCATCTGTCATCCTATCGAATGCGCTTGGGGTCAAGGCTGTTTTACAGCCTATCTTGGAGCAGACCAAACGACTTGGCAGGCTTATGATGCGGTGGCTTTAATTGAGGCGGGGGCGAGCGTCCCAGATATCCTGATTGACCAAGGAACCGATGATGAGTTTTTAACAGAAGGCCAACTGTTACCGGAAACCTTACAAACCGCTTGCAAAAAAGCGGGAATCCCATTGCAATTACGCCGACAAGCAGGTTATGACCACAGTTACCATTTCATCGCCAGCTTCATCGGTGAACACATCGCTTACCATGCCAAAGCGCTACGTTAACTAAACGTAACCATTTTATGTTTTAGCACGACTCTAAATGACCAGGCCTGGTCATTAGAGTCGTGGTTATTTTTTCTGATCTTTGAGTTGGTATTTTAGGAAATTATTATGATCGATAAGCCATTAAATTAAAATCACGGGCCTTAATGGAAACCCTTTCTTAAACAGGCCGTTTTAGTTCTTCCAGAAAATAAAAAAGGGTTCACTTGAACCCTTTTAAAATCAGCCTGCATGATGCAATGCTCAGTGCATACTTCTTGCCCACTGCGTCAAAATCACTAATCCTAAATAGAACCAGATGATTAAACCCGCACTGAGGTAACTTATTACAAGTTGCATACCAGCAAGCCCAAACTGCTTTAACTTTTTATACAAAATAACACTCGTTACCCCCACAGCAAGATAATTAAACAAGTTAAATATATGTACCCAAGCATCTTTACGAGAGGCCAACGGCTCCATCACCGAATCAGAACCCACCAACCAATAAAACGCATTGCCTAAGTTAGATGCATAATGTAAAAAGAAAAAACTGCCGATATGGCTTAAAGCACCAATCAACATTAAGGCGCCTAATGCCAAACCAGCCTGTTCAAAAAACGACCAATATTCAATTTTGGCCACTCTACTCGCTAAATAAAAGCCGCCTAAAATCAAACCAAATGTCATGACAAGCGCCATACTTAATGCAGAAAACCCAACCCAATCAACCGTTGGAATGGCTGGCATCACGCCCTCCAACCAATGGCCAAATTGTACCCAAGGTAAATTCGCTTTAATCGGGCTGTGACCCAAAGCGTGGTGAAAACGCATCGTGATACTAATGACTGCCAATAGGGTAATAAATACCCAAATCGTCATTCGATCTAACTGCTTAACAGGTTGGCTTATTTGCCGCGCAAATGATCCTACATTCCATTGCACCGAATCACATGCATGATGACAATCCATACATAGGGTGCAGTCTTGCATATTATTTTTTGATTCAAATAAATAGGGACGTAAATTCCATTCACAAGATTTAACACAATCAAAACTACGGCAAGTTTTACAGTCTGTCTGATCCGTTTCTAAACGCGCAAACCCAACCTTGCCATAAGATTTAATAACCGCACCAATTGGACAACCATAACGGCAATAATCCATATTACGGTAGAGATAAAAGCCTAAAAAAGCGATCACTGTTAACACCAAAAAATACATGGCACTGACAAACGGTGTTTTGAGAAACTCCGGAAAAACATACACCGGTACCCAATAACTGACTACTAGTAAACCCAATCCCCACCAACGGTTACGCATCCAATTCGGCATCAGTTTTTTAGGGCCTATTCTATTCAGATATTTACCGATAAAGCTATGTGGACAGACACTGCAAAACACTGGCCCCAAAGAGACCATAGAGATCACCAAGAAGAATGGCCAAAATAGCGACCAAAAAATCGCCAATGTATATGGATTTTCTGCTTTGTTTGGATAGGTTAAACCAAAATAGACGGCGCTGACAAATAGCAAAAGGACTGTAATACGCAGACTATTTAATAGTAGCGGTGTTTTAAACACTAACCCCACAAGGGGCCAGTTTAAAAGGTTTTTAGCAGACATACTGCCCCCTTAGAATTGGTAACGATAGTTCAACTGAATATTACGCGGCGCACCTGGAGTATAGCTATAAGTACCCCTAGTATCTAACGATGCTTCTTCAGCGTAACGCTGATCAAACAGGTTATTGATGTTCAGTTGCATTTTATGGGCCTGTTGCCCGTAGGACAACATGGCGTTTGCCACCATGTTATAGCCTTTGTATTTTTCAGTATTTGCATCATCCATATAATAACTACCGAAACTTAAGCCCTCCAAACGTGCTTGATAACCTGCGTTTTGGTAACTGGCAAAAAGGCTATATTGTTGCTCTGGAATAAAACGAACCTTATTACCCGTATAGTCGTTACCCACAGATTGATAATCTAAATACTGGTAGTCTTGTAGCGCTGCAGTTGCCCCTACACTCAATTTTGGCGTCATTTGATAAGCAGCATTCAACTCAGCGCCACGTTTTTGGGTTTTTCCTGCATTGACGTAATAGGTAGTAAAACCGTCTTTAACACCCACAATCTCATCCGACAAGTCGATTTGATAAATCGCCAAGGTTGTCTGCCACAGGGCATTACTTAACTTATAACCCAACTCATATTGCAGCGCACTGGAGGCTTTTAGTTCATCCGCTTGTCCATAAGAACGGTTAGCACTGATTTCGCTATCCGTTGGTGCTTGTTGTGCCCCGCTTATAGTTGCATATAAACGGGCTATATCACTTAACTGATAATTGGCTGAAAATTTTGGGGCAAACAGATCGTAACTCGCCGTAGTTTTATAATCACCATCTCCTGTACCATAATCACCAGAACTATAGTTGTACTTAATGATTTGATTACCTGAAACATCAAGCTCCAAATGATCATAACGTAGTCCTAAATCCATAGACCAGCGCTCTGCAGGCGAAAACGTTTGCTGGACATAAGCACCACTTAAGGTGCTTGATGAATCTTCTATATTTGCAAGATCACCTTTACTGTTTGATGTAACATCAACGATGCGGCCACTCGGAATAGTCACGGTATCACGATAGGTATATTTTTTAGAGCCATCTCGTATATCTCCTCGTACCGTAATACCAAACACCTGGCTCGCTTTGTGACCAAACAATTGATGTTGTCTATTAAATGCTAAATCCGTCCCAACAACATAGTTGTTTTTGGAATCATTAATAAAACCAGTTACAGGATGAAAATGCTCCCATTGGTTAACATAAAACTGTGGATTAAACTCAATGCCATTGCTCAAAGTCGTTTTATAACGGGTATTAAAAAAGAAGGTTTTACTGTCTCTAGCACTTTTAGTAAATGGCGAGCCTGTATTGGTTTTATCATTAATGGTTTGACCGGTGTCCAAATAATGTGCAAAGCCCGTTTCATTCAAACTACCCGGCAGATTTAGATGAGAAGTCTGATAACTCAATTCGGACTCTAAGGTTGAATCATCTGCGAAAAAGTGCCCCTGCTTGACAGAAAGTTGCGTGGTATCAAACTGGTTCCACTCACGCCAATTATTATCGGTTTGACGACGTGAAAATTGCACTGAAAAGTTATCATTTTCACCCGCCTGCCAGGTTTTATGAACTGCCGCGTTACGGCTGGTTTCACTGCCTGCACCCAACTTTATATAGTCATTGCTCTTATCAAAAACCGATTGTGAACGTACAGAAACAACCCCCCCAATAGCGTTGGCGGCAACAATAGAACCTGGACCTTTAAATACTTCCACTGAAGCAATATCATCAATATCAATAAAATCAAAACGTGTGAAACTATCCGGATCGGTCATCGGTACACCATCTCGCAGTACCATGATTTCACGCACACCATAAGGTGCTTTTAACCCTGCTCCACGAATAATTAAACGCGAATCATAGCCCCCATTCTTACTCACCGCTATGACGCCAGGCATGGTTTTAATAATGTCATTAACATTACGCGCATTTTTAGCTTCAATCGTTGCTCGGCTAACAACATCCACACTTTGCGATACCTCAAGCGCTTTACGCTCTTCTTTGGTTGCAGTGACCGTTACAGAATCTAATTCGGTTGAAGCGTGGACTTGAGAAGAAAATAGGCTGGCAAGAATAGCCAAGGAGAGTTTTGATTTTTGCATGATTATAATTCCATTTGATTTGTGGGGAATTATAGAGCCAGACAATGACAACCTTATTGAGAGTCTATGAAGAGATGCTGAATCAATCCTAGATAAAGTCTTAAGAAAGTCTTAATTGTTAATGTGAATCAACTAATCTCAATGACCTTTGCGCCTTTATCTTATTTGGGTTATCTGCTTATCAAACTATTTTTTAATTAATCACTTTGGATTAGCCAAACCTTGACTACAATCTTAAGATTTACCCTTTAAATAACCAGTCATGGTGACTCATTAATTAATCCTACTGAAGTCATAAATTAAACGAATAGATCATGCGATTTAATAGAATTATTTAATTATCTTTTTAAGGCTTAAAGCATAAACTCTGAATAAGGCATAAACGGTTTAAATCAAAAACTAAAACACTTATGTCACTCTCTTTAAATAAATGCAGGATAAGATCATGTTGAAATCTAATTTAGTAAAAGCACTCTGTTTAACCAGTTTGTTAGTGTTACCGATATCTTCAGCAATGGCGATGGAAGAAGAGCCTATTTATGGCAGTCAACTGATGACGCAACAAGAACTCCAGTTACATAGACAGGAAATGCGCTCTGCAAAAACGCCGGAAGCACGTGCACTCATTCGTAATGAAAATCATGAAAGAATGCGTCTTCGTGCCAAAGAAAAAGGCATTGATTTACCTGATAATCCTCCTGCAGAACGCGGTCATATGAATCAACAAAACCATCCTGGTTCTGGCATGGGATCGGGTATGAGTTCTGGCGGTGGTAATCGTTAATTTAATGGGTTTTTCATTTTAAAAACCCGAAATATTGCCATCATAAAATGATGGCAATATTTACAAAGAATCTATTCAGAAATCCTAAAATTATCCAGATCTGGTTACTTAAATTTTCTCTGCAAAATCACAGACGCAAGCCGTCTCGGAAAATCTCTATTTTCTATAGTGTTAAATACACCCAAAAATACTCTATTTTTATTGCCAAATTAATCACTTAGGAACATACTCCGGACTCCCTTCATGAGTTGCACATTATGCCGCTAGACCTCTCCCCCAAAATCATAGATCAATTACTTGATTCACTCGTTGAAAAAGGTTGGTTTGAATGGCCTAATGCCGTTACTGATGGGTTGTGTCAAAGCCTTCTCACAGAAGTTGAAAAGTATGATGCCGAAGGTGAATTACAACGCGCAGGGATTGGTCGTGGCGAAACACACCAAATCAATAAAGAAATACGTCAGGATTCCATCTACTGGTTGGATGGCAAGAGTTCTGCTCAACAAACCTATCTGAAACAGATGGCCGAAATGCAATATCAGCTTAATCGTGCGCTTTTCTTAGGTTTATTTGAGTATGAATCCCACTTTGCACTGTATAAAGAAGGCGGGTTTTATAAAAAACACCGTGATAGTTTCCGCGGTAACGCCAACCGCATGGTCACCACGGTACTGTACCTAAATCCAAACTGGCAAGCAGACTGGGGTGGGGAGTTGGTTGTTTATAATGAAACCTCCACTGAAAAACTGGCCACCATCACGCCTGAGATGGGTAAGTTGGTTATCTTTATGAGTGAGCAAATACCGCATGAAGTCTTGCCAACCAAACACCCTAGAGTGAGTGTGGCAGGCTGGTTCCGTCGTAACGCCAGCATTGCCGGAAATATAGATCCTGCACTGTAAATAAAGTTACCAGGCCTGGTCATGTCCTGCGGCCTTTATAGTAATGTAGGCGTAGGGAGCTTTATCGATGTGCATGGTTTTAAAAAATAAAGCACACTCACAATTACTTTTCCTTGCTCAAATCAACGTAATCGCAAATTAACCCGTTTTTTCAATTATGGTGTTAGAATTTAAGATTAAATTTAACGCTATTTAAAGTCCTTTTTAATGTCTAATGACCTGGGATTTTTTAAGTTCCTATTCCAGTATCCAAAACAGGTAAAAACCATGACGCATTTTACGCAAGATATGCTAGATACTCATCTTAGCGATGATCACTTCAGTCACCGTATGGGGTGGTTACGTGCCGCCGTATTAGGTGCAAATGATGGCATTATCTCGGTCGTCAGTTTACTGGTAGGAGTCATCGCATCAGGTGCCGATAAGGAACATATATTATTAGTTGCAGTCGCCGCCTTAGTGGCAGGTGCTTTGTCTATGGCCGCAGGTGAATATGTCTCTGTCAGCTCTCAATCTGATACCGAAAAAGCCGATTTAGCGCTGGAAAAACAAGCTTTAGAGGATGATTGGGACACTGAACTGGCTGAATTGGCGTTAATTTATAGGCAGCGTGGCGTCAGTGAAGAGACGGCTCTTAAAGTGGCCACCGAATTAATGGACCATGACGCTTTAGGTGCCCACGCTAAAGATGAATTAGGCTTATCTGAGATTCATACCGCCAGACCTTTACAAGCCGCTTTTGCCTCTGCAGGGTCTTTTATTGCAGGTGCTGCACTACCGGTATTATTAGTGGCTTTCCTACCGATGGAAAACCTAGGGATTATTGTGGCAGGTAGTTCATTATTACTGCTGACAGTGCTCGGCGCTGTTGCCGCTAAAACCGGCGGAGCGAATATGACCAAAGGTGCATTAAGAATGTTAACTTGGGGCTTCGTTGCGATGGCTTTGACCACCTATGTCGGTTTAGTATTTGGCGCAGCTTAATCTCCGTAAACACTTTACCAAACCACTCATGACGAGGAAATGCCTTTCATGAAAGAAACATTACAGACCCTAAAACAATTCCTCGGCATTACCCAAGCGCCAGTCAGTCACAGCGAAAAAATTCTCTCAGCATTTGGGGGGTTTATCGCTATTTTCATACTGATTGTCATCAACCAAACCTTTTTAGACTTGCCGTCCAGCTGGGTGTTAGTTGCCTCTATGGGGGCTTCGGCAGTCTTATTATTTGCCATTCCACACGGTGCTTTATCACAACCTTGGCCACTGTTCGGCGGTCATCTTTCGGCTGCATTTATTGGTGTGAGTTGCGCCCTTTTTATTGATGAACCCATTATGGCAGCCAGTAGTGCCGTCGGCCTCACCATCGCCGCGATGTATTATTTAAAATGCATTCACCCACCAGGTGGCGCAACCGCTTTAACGGCAGTCATCGGCAGTGAATCCATTCATCAATTGGGTTATCAGTTTTTAATCACGCCCGTGCTTCTCAACCTTTTAGCTATTTTTGCCGTGGCTATGATGTTCAATTTCGTCTTCCACTGGCGGCGCTATCCAGCTTATCTCAACCGCCACGATGCCTTCAATCCGCCCCCTAAGTTATCGGCACAAGAAACCGCTCAAACGCCCACAGCCATCTCACACGAGGATTTTGTTCAAGCCTTAAAACAGATCGACTCATTCGTTGGCGTCAATGAAGATGAGATTAAACGCATTTTTGAATTAGCCAATTACAATGCGTTGCATTCTCACCTCACTGCACAAGACATTCACTTAGGCGGTATCTACAGTAACGGTCAGGTGAGTAAAGATTGGTCGATGCGCCAAATCATTGATGAATCCTCTAGTTCCGATCCGCAAAAAGACTTTGTGATCTTCAAACAAATTGCCGGACAGCAAAAAACCCGCAGTGATTGCATTACACGCAGAGAATTCGCCCAATGGGCAAAATACCCGATGGTAGAAGAGGGTAATAACTGGAAACGCCAAGATATTCAGAAAATTCGCCAAGCACTCAGTCATCACTAAGCAATAATTAGACAACAAAAAACTAGATGCCCAAAGGCGCATTAAGAATGTTAACTTGGGGGGTTGTCGCGATGGCTTTGACCACTTATGTCGGTTTAGCATTTGGTGCGGCTGGCTGACCCTAAACAGTCCCAAGTAGACAATAACAAGTTATATGACAAACTTGCAATAAAAGCGTAACGCCATCATCACATTAGAGTTCGCTAATAAATAGATAATCATAAACAGAAACTAAATCGTTTCTTAAGCCCTATGTCGATACTGGCAGGGCGCTCTTGCATGCCCAGGGGTCTGCAAGAAAAAACAGAAATTATGATTTTTAAATATTGGAGAACTAACGATGTTGACGACAAACACCAAATTAGCGAGTGTGGCTGTATTTTTATTGTTATGGGGTAGCTTGAGTGGGTTGTTTACCTTATGGGATAGCTCTCCTCCAAGCTTGTTGTTATTGGCGATTGTTACCTTGTCTTTTGCGAGTTATATAACGGCATTAACGTTTGTCTATTTAACAAACCTCAAGCCTGCTGAAGGGCCACAGTCTGGATTTTCTGCTTAAATTCTATCCTTAAATATTTAGAGTTGGTTGCTAAGGCCTTTATGGAATCCTTCACAATAGGACGTTAATAATCCGTTTAAAGCAAGCAACCAGATGGCCTGTTCCTTCCTGTTAAAACCTGCCCATACTTGCATTCCCATGCAATCATCCTTAGTCGATTTATCTTTGAAAATAGCGACCTTATACTTCATTAAACTCTGACGATCCAATCCTTTTAACAGCCGCACTCAATCTGACAGAAGTAAGTTACAGAGTGGTATTTGCTCAATTTTAGTTAAAAACACTTACGGTTTATTTAAGTGAACCACTGTTCATCTCAAAATACACTAATGCCAATCGCCCAAACGAAGCTGAAAATATTTAAATCGAAGATAATTTTAGAACTAATATGTATTTCATCACGAATGATGACTAGAATGATATTATCAAACTCTTCAATAAAATCGGCCGACATAATGAATCCATCCAATTGCCTAGCTATCTCTATTTCAGGATCGGGCGGCAGTGGCGCTGTCACCATCGGTAATATCCTCTTGACGGCCATGGCTAAGGCGGGATTTTATGGCGTCATGTCACGCTCTGCTGGGCCACAGATCCGGGGTGGCGAATCGGCGGTGATGTTGCATTTTTCCGATCAAATGCTTGAAGTGATGCCAGACAGTTTTGATATTCACTTTGCTTTGGATTGGCGCAATTTTGAACGTTTTGCGGATGAAATCCCGCTTAATCAAGACAGTTTGGTGCTGTTTGATGACTCGCGTGAAAAGTTACCAGGCCTGGTCACAGCCAGTGGTGCCAAAGTACAAGCTTTTACATTTAATCCCATTCTTAAAACCATTGAAAATGGCAAGGCAAATATGTTGGCCTTGGGGGTTTTAGCCAGTGTCATTGGTTTATCGCCAGAGATTTTAGAACAGGCCTTAAGCAAAGTCTTTGGCAAAAAAGGCGATGTCATTTTGCAAGATTCAATGGTCGCGATTCAACAAGCTATGACTTTGATTGCCACAGGCAATTTATTGCAAGATTGGCAAACGACCTTTCAGCCTAAATGGCTGTTATCCGGTAATGAAGCAATTGGATTCGGCGCTTTACAAGGCGGCGTGCGTTTTGCCGCCGCTTATCCCATTACCCCCGCTACAGAAATTGTCGAATACCTCGCGCCCCGCCTTCAGAAAATTGGCGGTAGCTTGTTGATTGCCGAAGATGAATTGGCCGCAATTAATATGGTCATCGGCAGTTCTTTTGGTGGCGTACCTTCGATGACTGCGACTTCTGGTCCTGGTTTTTCGCTAATGACCGAAGGCATGGGATTGGCGGTTGCCAGTGAAACGCCCGTATTGGTCGTGAATGTGATGCGCGGAGGCCCTTCCACCGGCATTCCCACCAAATCCGAGCAGACCGATCTAAATCAAGTGCTGTATGGCTTACACGGTGAAGCCCCACACATTGTGGTTGCGCCCTTAAGTATTCGAGATTCAGTCGTCACTTCCCAATGGGCAACTGGCCTAGCTGAAGCTTTGCAAACTTTAGTGGTCGAAGTCAGTGATCAACGCATCGGCCAGTCACGTGCCATCTTAGATCCTGTTAAATTAACGGATTTAGGCCTGACTCGCCAAGTCGCTCAAACCACTGCAAAGGATTATCTGCGTTATGCCCTTTCTAGCTCAGGCATCTCTCCGATGAGTCTGCCGGGAGAACCAGACCTGCTTTATACCGCCGATGGTCTGGAACATACGCCCAGTGGCTTACCGAGTTCAATGGCTGTAGATCATCAACACCAACTCGAAAAACGCGCCCATAAACTCAGCCAGTTTGATTATGGTGAACTATGGGCAGAAGTCGAACCTGCAAAAGAAGGTGAAGATCAACACAAGGTTCTGGTGATCACCTGGGGGTCTAGCTTTAGTGTTTGTCAGCAAGCGGTCAAAGAACTGAATACGGCAGGTATATCGACCGAACTGCTCAGTTTACGTCTCTTAATGCCTTTAAATACCGATAAAATTCGAGAAATGTGCAAAGACAAAAAAATATTGGTGGTTGAGCAGAGCTATTCTGGCCAATTCTATCGTTATTTGCTGTCCGACAAGGCGATTCCTCAAACTGCGCTTTCATTTGCGCAACCAGGGCCTTTAATGATTAAGTTAAACGACATTATCAGCCAAGTTAAAGGGATTTTATCATGAGTATAGAGATCAAAATTCAGGTTAAACCCAATGATTATTTATCGGATGCGCATCCTATCTGGTGTCCAGGTTGCGGTCACTTCTTTATTTTACGCGCCTTAACCAAAGCATTGGCCTGGTTAGAAATCCCGAATGAAAAGATTGGCCTAATCTCTGGCATCGGTTGCTCTTCAAGACTGCCGGCTTATTTAGATGTGTATGGCTTTCATGGTCTGCATGGTCGCGCGTTACCATTAGCGGCTGGCTTAAAAGCCAGTCGGCCAGACTTAACCGTAATTGCCGCGGGGGGCGATGGCGATGGCTATTCGATTGGCGGTAACCATTTTCTACACGCCTGTCGGCGCAATATGGATATGACCTACATTGTTATGGATAATGAAGTTTATGGCATGACCAAGGGACAACCCTCACCTACCTCTCAACCGGATTGGCCAAGCAAATTAGCCCCGCAGGGTACGGCGATTCAAACCTTTAAGCCTTTAGGCATTGCCCTAGCCTCAGGTGCCAGTTTTATTGCCCGTGGTTTTTCAGGGGACCCTAATAGTTTGAGTGAACTCTTGGTGAAAGCCATCCAGCATAAAGGCTTTTCTCTGGTGGAGATTAAAAGTCCTTGCGTCACTTTTCGTCCAGAACAAAAGGAGTGGCATAAATCTATGCGTTCCATGAATATTGAACCCAGTGACAATATAGAAGAAGCCGCCCAAAAAATTCATGCCAATGACGGTTTTGATACCGGTATTTTTTATCAGGCCGACTTGCCAATCTATCCGCCAAGTAAACCAGAAAAATCACCCTTCACAGCAGAGGTCATCGCCGCCGCTTTGCAAGCATTTGAAGATGAGATCACATTATGAGCAATCCCCCGATGACTAAATCCACGTCTCACGCCTTCGGTTGGGTATTGGCCTCTGTTCAGGACATGATTGAAGAATCAATCTACTTTTGCGAGACTTTTTCACACACCTTGGATGCACATCACAATACACCAGCCGCAGCCGTCTTCAAACAAGCATTACAGCGTTTTCAGCAAGAAGAACAGCTCTTACTAGAAGCCATACATGACCATCAACTACCTAAAATTTCTCCTTGGGAAAAACCCTACGAAGGCTATCAACATCCTGCCGTAACCCTAATGGATGCCGATTATTTAATGGCTGAATCCGAAGCTTTGGAACTGGTTGAAAGAATGATTCAAGTTCACCATGGTTTTTATCACTATTTAAATGAAACGCAAAGTAGCGAAAAAACCTTAAATCTAGTCTCTTTATTACAGGAATATTGTTCAACATCGTGCCAAAAATAATCAGTATTCCAGTTAACCTCTGCTTCCGCCTTAAAGGCTTAATGAGGCTTAATCAGATTCAATTAGCTTTGTCTTATGCCTTTGATTTGCTACACTTTCGCAAACTCAAACAATTGGAATGCCTGTGAGCACCAGCACCCCCGTCGAAAAACGTCTAAATAAATTTATCAGTGAATCGGGTTTTTGTTCGCGCCGTGAGGCCGATCGACTCGTGGAACAAAACCGAGTCACCATTAACGGTAAATTGCCAGAACTCGGCACCAAAGTGTTGCCAGGGGATGATGTTAGAGTAGATGGCCAATCGATTATGGCGATGCCGGAAGACAAGACCGATCGTATCTATATCGCTTATAACAAACCGATTGGCATTACCTGCACGACAGAGTCCCAAGTCAAAGGCAATATCATCGATGCGATTGGTCATCCGCAACGTATTTTTCCGATTGGTCGACTGGATAAACCGTCTGAAGGCTTGATTTTCCTCACCAGTGATGGCGATATCGTTAATAAGATTTTACGCGCAGAAAACGCTCATGATAAAGAGTATGTGGTCACCGTCGATAAGCCTCTAACGGACGATTTTGTGCGCAAGATGTCGAGTGGTGTGCCGATTTTAGATACCGTCACCAAGCCGTGCGAAGTGTCTATCAACAGTCGGTTTGTGTTTACCATTATCTTAACCCAAGGACTCAATCGACAGATTCGTCGCATGGCGGAATACTTGGGCTATACCGTCACCAAACTAAAGCGCAGCCGGATTATGAACGTCCATCTGGGCAATCTACAAATCGGCCAGTGGCGAAATCTAACCCAGCAAGAGATGGATGAAATCAACAGTGCCGTTCTAGGTTCAACCAAAACCTCAAGTATCAAAGGTGAACCGAATGCACGGCACTTGAAATCCGCACCGCGTGTAAATTCAGAAGCCTCAGCGCATAAAACACCTCGTGATGCCAAGCTAAATCGTCAGCAAACCGACCGAAACTCTAAAAATCCACGTGAAAATGCCAATAAGTCTTCAAATAAAAAGAATCCTACCAACAAAGAGTCCAACCGAACCCGTAGTAAAGAGCCCACGTCAAATACCAGACGTGGCTCTAGCTTAACGGGTAAATATAATAAGAAATAACGGTTTAAAACCTACTTTACAAAGCTCCCTACGCCTACATTACTTTAAAAGGCCGCAGGATATACCAGGCCTGGTAGAAACTCTATTCAAGATTCAAGCTATTCCCAAGACCACTAAACGATGCTTGCGTTCACCTTTTGGTGACGATTCCATAAGACTCTTTTATAGACTTCAGAGACGATAAAGATAGGCATAGCGACCAGAAAAATCACTCCCCAATCTGACCAGTCGAGCGGTACTGTATGCAAAGCTTCCTGCATAAACGGTACATAAACAGCACAAACCTGCAGTCCAATCGTTAATCCCCAAGCCAATAAAACCCAGCGGTTACTAAAGAATCCAGCCAGGCTTAAGGGCGCACGTAACATTCGAAAGTTAAAGACATTCATCTTCTCCAAAACAATGATGCCAGTAAATGCGACGGTCTGCGCTAACATCAATTGTTCCGGGGTACCGTCTTGTAAATAGTAATGAAATAACCCTAAAGTGGCCAGACCGATATAGCTCCCAAGTAGCAGTATCATGATAATCCCACCTCGATCCAAAATAGGCTCATGAGTACCGCGAGGCGGTTGTTGCATAACACCTTTTTCAGCCGACTCCATGCCCAAGGCGACCGCTGTCATGCCATCCGTGACCAAGTTCATCCATAAAATCTGTACAGGAATCAAAATCAATGGTCCGCCTAATAATATATTGAGGAAGATCGCGGTCACTTCTCCCATATTAGACGAGAGCAAATAACGGACAAATTTCTTAATATTATCGTACTGACGACGTCCCTCTTCTACAGCGCCAATAATTGAAGCAAAGTTATCATCTGTCAGCACCATATCAGCGGCACCTTTAGCGACATCAGTCCCCCGTTTACCCATCGCAATACCAATATCAGCTCGTTTCAGTGCAGGGGCATCATTGACGCCATCGCCCGTCATACCGACGACATGCCCCATTTTTTGCAGTGTCTCTACAATTCGTAATTTGTCTTCAGGGGTCGTGCGTGCGAAAAGCACGGGGTGTTTGAGCGCGCTTTCTAGTTCGGCATCTTGCATCTCAGACAAATCACGACCACTGATTGCCCGATCAGCGGGCATACCAATATTACGTGCAATTGCCATGGCGGTATCAGCAGAATCTCCGGTAATCATAATCATGCGAATACCGGCACTGATCGCTAATCGAACTGCTTCGGGAACTTCAGGATGTGGCGGGTCGATGATTCCAACGATGCCCAGCAGAGTCAATGTTTGCTCAACATCGTCTTCATTCAAATTATCTGCATTTGAGGTTAGGTTTGTTGGCAAAGTACGTCGTGCCAATGCTAAAGTGCGTAAACCTTGACTAGCCATTGAATGGCAGGCTTCATAAACTTTTTGCCGATCCGAGTCATTCATTTCCCTGCTTGATATAGGGGCAGACTGCTGTCCATCCACTTGAACCTTTTCTGTCCCCCCATCCATGATTCGGCTACAGCGTTCCAAAATTACCTCGGGAGCCCCTTTTACATGGACTAACAAACCATCAGCTGACCTTTCAATCACTGACATTCGTTTACGATTGGAGCTGAAAGAAAATTCCGTAACAACGGACTCCTCAGACTGCCGGCTCAGCTGTGCTTTGTAGGCTGCCGTCACCAAAGCAATTTCTGTCGGACGGCCTATTTCATGCCAACCGTCTGCCTCTTCAATTAACTGTGCATGGTTACAACGTAACCCAGTCTCCAGCAAGGCAATGAGTTCACGATTCTTTTGCGGCTCGATGGGCTTGCCAGACTGTTCAAAATTCCCCAACGGTTCATAACCACTACCAGTCACCACTATCTCAGCAGAAGGTAACCAAATACGTTGTACTGTCATCTCGTTCTTGGTCAGGGTACCCGTCTTATCAGTACAGATAACGGTCGCTTCGCCCAAGGTTTCTGCCGCTTGTAAACGCCTTAGTAACGCGCGGCGTCGCGCCATTGCGTGTACTCCCAACGCCAGGGTAATGGTGACCACAGCAGGTAAGCCTTCTGGAATCACTGCAACCGCCAGGGAGATGCCAGTCATAAGCATCTCTGCCATCGGTTTACCCAATAACCAACCGGTGGTTGCCACCACTATGGAAATCCCAATCGCCACAACACCAAGCCGCTTACCCAATCGAGCTAATTTTCGTTGCAAAGCGGTCTGTTCACGGCCGACCGTTTGCGTTAAATGGGCAATACGCCCAAATTCTGTATGCATGCCCGTTTCTGTGACCACTCCCAGCGCACGACCATTACTGATCGCGGTACCCATCCATAACACGGAAGCCCGTTCAGCCAGAACCGCATCCGCAGGCACTGCATCGATTTTTTTATTCACGGAAACAGACTCACCTGTCAAAGCAGATTCATCAACGGTGACATTGAAAGATTCGACCAACCTTAAATCCGCAGGGACATGATTACCCACTTCCAAAACAACCATATCTCCGGGGACTAATTGATGTGCATCAATCACCTTTTTTTGGCCATCCCGTACCACGGTGCATTTTGGCTGCAGCATTTTCTGCAACGCTTCAATCGCTTTTTCCGCCTTCCACTCTTGGGCAAACCCCAAAATCCCATTGAGGAGGACAATCAAGAGGATGGTCAGTGCATCCCCAACTTCTCCAATCATCCAGGCAATCAAAGCGGCCACCAGTAAAATCACAATCAGAGTGTCTAGAAACTGTCTAAAAAACACTTTAGGCCAAGTTAACTTATGTTCTGTTAATAGGCTATTTTCACCAAATTTTAAAAGCCTCATCGTCGCTTGCTGTTGACTCAATCCTTGTTGTAAGTCAGTCTCCAAGGTCATAATCACGGCTTCCGAGTCGAGCGCATGCCAGGCTCTACTTTGGTTAGCAGGATTTTCTGATTTTGGCGTATCTGTTGGAATATTGGTTGGATTATCTGTTTGCGTCATGCAAGCTACTCTAATGTTGAAAACAGGTGATTGTGTATTACTGATCACTCAATAATATGATGAAAAGTGTAAACGACCAAGCCATAATAAACCTAAATTATTGAATTGGACTAGTTACAAGTTTACTTGTTTTTAAAGCTACCAGGCCTGGTAGAAATTTCATAATTGTTCAAAACTTATCCTTAATCAAAACATGCATTAAACCCGAGTAAATTACACCGTAAAATCATAGTATTATAAAGATGGTTCCCCTCTTTTAGGGTTAAGTAGACAACGTCGTTCAACCTTGTTTGCAAAAGGAGTTTGTTTAGATGAATTTAGGCCAAAACTGGCACGCCTTACCCGCACAACAGGCACTGGATGAACTGCATAGTACCTCCAGTGGACTGAACGAATCTGAGGTTGTAGCACGCCTTGAGAAATATGGGCGAAACACATTACCTCAGACCAAGCTTCCGGGTGTCGGGATTATCTTCCTCCGTCAATTCGCAAGCCCGCTCATCTATATTCTCGTCGCAGCCGCCCTGCTATCCTTGATGATTAGAGAGTGGTCTGATGCAGGCTTTATCTCGGCAGTCCTATTTATTAATGCTGTTATTGGTACCATTCAAGAGTATTCTGCTCAGCGAGCAGCAGCAGCACTGAAACAACTTATAAGCACGCGATGCCGAGTATTACGTGAAGATGATACTTACGAAATTAACGCCGAAGAGTTAGTCCTAGGTGATATTGTACTTCTGGAGTCAGGTGATAAAGTCCCTGCCGACTTACGGCTACTCGTGTCCCATGACTTGGAAGTGGATGAGTCCTTACTAACCGGTGAGTCACTACCAGTGCTGAAAGAGGGCAATACAGTGTTAGCTGCGGATATTGCCTTGGGAGATCGAGTTAATATGCTTTTTACGGGCACCTTAGTAGATCGCGGGCGTGCTCAGGGTGTTGTGGTCAGTACCGCACTTAACACTGAATTGGGCTCTATAGCTGCCGATGTGTTGTTCAAACAACCGCCTAAGGCACCGTTGCAAGTCAGGATGGACAAGTTCACTCATCGTGTAGCGATATTTGTCGGTTTAACTGCATTAACGATGCTTGGGGTGGCTGTTATAAGTGGCACCCCGTTCGCTGAAATGTTCTTGCTCGTTGTCGCGCTGGCAGTATCTGTCATTCCCGAGGGTCTACCTGTAGCGCTCACAGTAGCTTTGGCCATTGGCATGCGCAGAATGGCCAAGCGAAACGTTATTGTGCGCCGGCTTTTAGCAGTTGAGGCACTAGGCTCCTGTACGTTCATCGCAACTGATAAGACAGGAACGCTTACCGTCAATCAGCTGACCGCACGTTGCATTGCCTTCCCAAACAGGGATGTGTGGGAGATTAGCGGCGAAGGCATCGTACCGGATGGTACGATTCTGACGCCACGAGGAATACCGTCAGCAGAAGAGAAATCGCTGCTGGAACGGCTATGCCAAGTAGCAGTGCTGACTAATGAAGGCTTCCTTGGTCGCACTGACTCCGGCTGGTCTCAGCATGGTGATGCAGTGGATGTGGCTTTTTTGGTGATGGCGCATAAGGCTGGTGTCATCAAGGCAGAAATAGCCAATACCTTTCCCGAAATTGCCAGTATTCCCTATGAATCGGAACGGCTGTTTTCGGCTAGTCTGAACGAAGATAATGCTAGTCAGTGTGCCTTCGTGAAAGGTGCGCTTGAACGACTGCTACCCATGTGCACAACTATGGCGACATCTGGCCAGGACGCCACCTTGGAGCAAGCTCTGATCGAACAACAGGCTCAGACACTGGCAAGTGGCGGATATCGGGTGCTTGCCTTGGCTGCTGGCGAGATTGAACTGGCTCCAGATCAAGTATTTACTGAAGAGCATCTACAGGGACTTACACTGATTGGCCTGGTGGGGATTATCGATCCATTACGCACAGAAGCTAAGGCCGCTGTAGCAGCCTGTCGGCAGGCGGGCATTGAGGTGGCTATGATCACTGGCGACCACCCCGCTACCGCCCTTGCCATTGCACAAGAATTAGACATGGTGGAACGCGCCGACCAGTTGGTGACTGGTCCTGAATTGAGGCTGGCCCTAGATTCAGGGACGATTGACCAGCTCACCCACAAGGCGCGGGTCTTTGCGCGTGTGGGACCACACCAAAAGTTGGACATCGTTCAATCCCTGCAACGTAATGGACATTTTGTGGCGGTCAGCGGAGACGGTGCCAACGATGCACCAGCGCTACGCGCTGCTCAGGTAGGGGTCGCCATGGGCAAGAGCGGGACCGATGTGGCAAGGGAAACAGCCGACCTCATCATCACTGACGACAATTTTAATTCGATTGTCGCGGGTGTCGAGGAGGGACGCGTCGCTTATGCAAACGTACGCAAGGTCATTTTTCTCCTCATCTCTACTGGCGCTGCAGAGTTGGTGCTATTTACACTGGCCTTGTTGTCCGGGTTACCTCTACCTCTGATGGCGGTACAGTTACTTTGGCTGAACCTGGTAACCAATGGCATTCAGGATGTGGCTCTGGCGTTTGAACCCGGTGAAGGTGACGAATTGCGTCATCCGCCAAGACCACCACGAGAGCCCATCTTCAATCGACTCATGATAGAACGGGTAATTATTTCGGCTATCGTTATTGGGACTGTCGCCTTTCTTGTCTTCCAGTGGCTCATTGCTAGGGGTTTTAGCTTGGACGAGGCACGCAATGGAACCTTATTACTAATGGTGTTGTTCGAGAATGTCCACGTGTTCAACTGTCGATCCGAAGTGCGCTCAGTATTTCGACACAATCCATTACGCAATCCAATACTTTTAATTGGTACGATTGTCGCACAGCTCGTGCATATTGCCGCCATGTACACCCCGTGGATTAGTGATGTACTGCATATCCAACCGGTATCTCCGCAACACTGGTTAGAGTTGCTAGGAATAGCACTGACCGTACTGATTGTGATGGAACTCCATAAAATCATTCGTCGACATCTAAAAGCTACCAGGCCTGGTCAATTTTAAAACAAATTTTAATTTGCCAGAATGTGATTAATTCAGCGAATTACACTCGTTCATTACCCGAACTGAGCAACATTTTTTCTAAATGATAACTGATGCGATACAGGTGTTTGCTGACCCGTTCCATCCAGCGAATCGCTTCTAAGGAGTCCCTGCACTGATCCGCACTGAGTTCGCCTGCACCCATTCTCTGCACCATTTTATGCCGATAACCTTCGGTGTCCTGACGAATGAAATGATAGAGTTGGCGGGTACTTTTAACTGCTTCGTTCCATTCACCTTTCTGTAAATGGTGTTGTAACAGCACAATGTCACGCTCTAATCGGTTACTGAACTTACTTAAAATGGGGAACTTTTTAGAGGCTTCTGCACGGTCTGACTCCTCTTCAGAACGTTCATGTAAGCGTTGCAGGTGGTCGAGCAAATGAATCATGGAAACTAAACGTTTCCAAAGATGGCTTTGCGCTTGCCGCAGGTGAATTCGATCAAGATAGGTTTGTGTTTGATCCAAATCTTGCTGTAATTGCTGCAACTCAGAATCTGAGGCTTTCTGCGGTTGATTACTCATCAAGATATGTAACTCTCTTAGCAGCCCATGGCTTAACTCAATTAAGGTATCTTGGACGGCAGTGAGTGCTTGCTCTGGATGCTGTAATAGCTGTGGGTCAAGTCGCTGAGTGTGTTGCGTGGTTTTTTCAGGTATCAATTTCTCTATAAGACGTGCAAAAGGACGTGCAAACGGTAAGATTAAAATTACTCCCAAAGTGTTAAACAACGTGTGAAACCCGACTAAAGCGATTGCTGCATTATCCGCTAGCCCATTCACTGAAATTAATCCCCAAGCTTGGCTATAAGGTACGATTAATAGCAATGCCAATACCGCCGTCATCAAGTTATAAACTACATGAGAAACACCAGTTCGTTTTGCGCCGACCGTACCACCAATCGTTGCCATTAATGAGGTCACTGTGGTGCCGATATCCATGCCAATCACTAATGCAGCAGCCTGCTCAAATTGAATTATCTGAGAGAATAACGCGGTGAGTGTCAACGCCACCCCAGCACCGGACGATTGGGTAATCACCGTGAACACTAACCCCAATAAAAGCAGTTGTAATTGCCCCATTAAAGTGTCGGCGGGCAGTCTGGTGAAATCAATCATATCGCGCATCCCCACCATGGCTTCTTGCATGGTAGCAATCCCGACAAAAATTAAGCCGAAGCCAGCAATCGCCAAACCGGTATGTGCCCATTTTCCCTTGGCAAACAGACGCATCATCACACCGCATAAAATAATGGGTAAAGCGAGTGTATCAAGCGAGAGATTGAAGCCTAACAGGGCAACCATCCAGCCCGTGGTGGTGCTGCCAATATTCGCACCAAAAATAATGCCTAAGGCATTGCTGAATGTCATCAGACCCGCCCCAACAAACCCTACGGCGGCCACCGTGGTAGCGCTGGAAGATTGGACAATTGCAGTACTAATGGCACCGGTTAACGCACCCGACGAGGGCGTTTTAGTGAAACGAAACAGGGCTGAGCGAATCTGATCACCGGCCAACTTTTTCAAGTTGTCCGTCATAATGACCATGCCGAGTAAAAATAGCCCCAATCCGCCGGCAACCAACACGATACTATTGAATTCTTGCATACATTAACCGCTTATTAACCTTAAAGTATAAGGTGATGAGATGTTTTTAATTATAACCAATAAGCCTGAAATTGCTGTCTAATGACTTATTTAAAATAACTTCTTAAAGTATTTAAAGTTTATAGCTAATCCTGTTTGACCCTGGAAGTGTACTTATCTAAACTTGGATTAATCTTGAGACATTCGTTATCAAACCTTCTCAAGCGGTTACGAGAGATTCACCAGGCCTGGTAAGTTACTTTAAATAAAGGGAGGGGTATGCTGAAAGTATCTCCAAATATCTTAGCGCTTGGTTGGGTCAGTTTTTTCACCGATATGGCCACCGCCATGATAAAGCCACTCATCCCTATCTATGTAGTACTCGTCCTCAATCAAGGCATGGACAAGCTTGGCTACGTGCTGGCGATTACCACTTTTGTCTCTTATTTACTGCGTTGGATCGGTGGTTATCTGAGTGATAAATTTCAAGTCACCAAACCTCTTTTACTGATTGGTTATAGTTTATCTGCGGTCATGAAACCCCTGCTGAGTTTGACCACCAGTTGGACAGGTGTCGCGGCCATCAGTGCCACAGAACGCATAGGTAAGGCCTTACGTAGTGCCCCCAAAGACGTCTTAATTTCTGCCTCTGCCCAACCTAATCAACAAGGCAGTGCCTTCGGTATTCATAAAACACTGGATATCGCAGGTGAAACGCTAGGCGGCATCATCGCATTTGTGTTGTTAAGTTGGCTAGGCCAATCCCCAGAGTTTATCCGTCTCATTTTTGAACTGACATTGATTCCCGGCATCATTGGTGTGCTAATCTTAATTTTCTTTGTCAAAGACATCGTTAAGAATTCACACAAAGATTCACTCATTACACCCCGTGATTCACAGCCCGCTGAATACTCATCCCATTTTGACACCACATTATGGTCATGGTTTACGGTGTATTTTTTAGCAGTCTTCTTTATGTTAAATGATGCGTTTATGGTGATGAGAGGCAGTGAAATCGGCATTGGCACCCACTGGCTCCCCTTGTTAATGGTCGTCTCAGCACTCACTCAAACCTTAATTAGCTACCGGATAGGAAAAGACCTCGATTCCCAAGGCGCACAATGGTTACTGCGTTTGAGCTTAGGGGCCGGTGCCTTATCCTCTTTATTGCTGTTCTTTCACAGTCCAGCTGCGATTTTTCTAGCGTTCATTTTTCAAGGTGTGTTTATTGTTGGAGGGTTTAATGCTTTACGTAGTCGTATCGGTCAAACAGCGCAGAATAAAGGCAAAGCTTATGGTGTGTTTTATTTAGGCACTGCAGTTGCGATGGCACTAGGAAATCTTATGATCGGACAACTCTGGGAACAAGTCAGCGTTTACGCTGCGCTTAGCTTTTCTGCGAGTGGGTTAATTGGATTGCTCATAGTCGCTAAGTTTATGAAAGGCTTGCTACCGAATTCTTGAATATATTACTCTGGCATTTAATCAATCGTGAGAGATTGTATCGTTTAGTTTATAGCGAATTTAGTTTTGAATTTTTGTGAACCAAGCTTCTGTGAAAAACTTGTTGTGATGTTATTATTAAGAATAGAGATTTTTATTCGTTCAAAAAACCTAAAACTGCTTCAAGGTGAAAAGTATCAATAAATTATTTAACCCAATCGGCGTTAGCTACAACCCTTTAATAATCCAATTTCATTAGATTGGTTACTCGATAAATTAGGAAAACAACTCCCTAATCTGATTTATAGTTTTTGCATATTTAAAAGGCATTGAACATGTTTTCCAATCTAAAATTGGCTACCTTTACTTGGGTCCTTGCACTTCTCACAGTTTTTATCACTGCTGTGATTATAGCCAGCTCTTACTTTGTCGAAAGAAATATTGTGGTGATTGATGATACCTGGCAACTGTACCAAACAGATCTAAGTGAAAAAGCACGGCTTGAAAGTGCAGTAAGAGCAGCCATTGGTTATGGAGGCATGATCCATAATTTTAAGAACTATCTACTGCGCGATAATGAAGACTACAAGAGCCAGGTTGAATCGAATATCGGAGCCATTAAGGCCTTTTTGAAACAGTATTCCGCTTTAGAGTTAACCACCACAGAAACCATTGCCATTGAAGATATACTTGAAGTGGTTACAGCTTACCAAAGCGCATTGCACAATGCTGAAGCTATGAAAGCAATGGATTACAGCATATCAGAAATCGATCAATCTGTGGCAGTTGACGATGACTCTGCATTACGAGGTTTAAAAGCACTCCGTCAAGCTACTTTCTCAAAACAAACCAATATCAACCAATTAAGTAAGGCTCGTATCGCCGCAGACTTACGTGCCGCTCTCGGTTATGGTGGCATGATCCATCTGTTCAAAAACTATATTCTCCGCCATGAAATGCCGCATGACGACGAATTGCAAGATGCTCTCCCAATAAAAGAAATTAAGCTAAAAGTCCAGCTGGCTGAAGACTCAATCCGTCAGTACAGACAACTCTCTTTGACAGACGCTGAAAAATTTGCGCTCAATCAGATTGAGTCAATGCTAATGCAATATTCTAAAAATTTAAACGAAATACATACCTTAAGGGCATTGGGTAATTCCATTAAGGATATCGATCATGCCGTTAAAGTAGATGATGGCCCAGCTTTACGTGGTTTTCAAATTATCGAACAAGAAGTTAATCGTCAAATTTCTACTCACTCACTCAATGTCTCCAAAACACTTGAAGCCGTAAATAAGACGATTCCGCTCGGTAGATGGGCCAGTGTTTTTACCATTGTTTTTCTAATTTTCATTGTTATTCTCCTTATTCGATTCTATGTCATTCACCCTATTCTTAAGCTGACGAAAAACATGGTGCGATTGGCAGACAATCAACTGGATACAGAAATCACCGGTCATCAAGCCAAAAATGAAATCGGCCAAATGGCGCGGGCAGTTATGGTTTTTAAAGCCAATGCCATAAAACGATTCGAATCAGAGGAAGCTTTAGGCAAAGCCAATAAGGCGCTAAAAGAGAAACTTGAAGAAAATAAGCAGTTGCAACAACGTTCCGAAGAACAAGCCAATAAAGCGATGATTATGACTGGACAAATGATCTCGGCACGTCAGGAGGCCGAAAAAGCGATGGCGATAGCAGAAAAAGATCAATTACTCGTCAGTTCCATATTGAACACTGTCAGAGATGGCATTATCACGATTAATTCCAAGGGGATTATTGAAACCTTTAATCCAGGGTCGGAACAAATATTTGGCTACAAAGCCTATGAAGTCATCGGCAAAAATATCTCTTTATTGATGCCTGAACCCGATAAAAGCGCCCATGATGGTTACCTAAAAACATTTTCAGAAGGGAAGTCGACTCGTGATCAAAGTACGCCTTTAGAGCAAACAGCACAGCGAAAAAACGGGGAAATCTTTCCTGTTGAGGTCACCATTAATACCATAAAAGTCGCTAATGAATATAAATTCACCGGTTTGGTACGCGATATCACTGAACGTAAAGAAAAAGAAGCGCAGATAGAGAAATTAGCCATGACAGACTCTCTGACCGGCTTGGCGAATAGGCATCAATTTAATCAACGTTTGCTTGAAATGCAACAACAGGCTAAACGTTTCAAGACACAATTTTGCCTAATGAGTATTGATCTTGATAAATTCAAACCGGTTAATGACACTTATGGTCATCATGTTGGTGATATTCTGCTACAAAAAGTAGCTGAATTACTGGTTTTCTGCAGCCGTGAAGTTGATACCGTTGCAAGATTGGGTGGAGATGAATTTTCCATTATTCTGAATGGTATTCATGATCCTAAAGAAGTGGAAGTATTGGCTGAACGAATCCTAGATAAGTTAAAGATCCAATTTGTCATCGAAAACCACCACATTCAAATCGGTGCCAGCATCGGTATCAGCTGTTATCCAAGTGACACGAATGATATTACGTCGCTGCAAAAAATGGCTGACAAAGCCCTCTATCTCTCTAAAGACGGCGGGCGAAATACCTATCACTACTATCATGAAAACCTAACCACTCAGAAAGATTAGGAGTAGCGTATCCATCGCTGAAACCCTAACGATAGACCAGGCCTGGTAAGTTTAGATTTAAACCGTTTTCTGGTGAATCTTTAACACCTGTTTAAAGACGTCAGGGTCTTTAATCTGAGTCATTTCACCTTCACGTGGCATACACTTGTCTTTTAGGCGCGATAATAAGAAGCGTAGTGCGGCTAAACGTAACGCCGCTGGCCAAGCCTGTTGCTCTGCTTCGGTCAATGGACGTTGTTGTTGGTAGGCAAACAACATAGTAGCAATCTTGGACTCGTCAAAATGAATGTCTGCTGGGTTTTCTGTATTGATACGACACCAATCATTCACCATCACGGCAAGATCGTACAATAATGCTGCATTACAGGCATAGTACAGATCAATAATCCCCGTCAACTCATCCCCATCAAACAAGGCATTATCACAAAACAAATCAGCATGAATCACGCCTTGTGGCAGATGCGTCCAATCAATTTGGTTTTGGTAAGCCAGTTCAGATGCAATCAAATCGCGCTCTTCAAAAGTTAAGTGGGAGTTTATTTCATCAAAGGTCGATTGCATCCAATCAATACCACGATCATTAGCACGGCTTTGCTCATACTCTAAACCGGCCTGGTGAAAACGCGCCAACTGCTCACCCATTACGCCACACTGAACAACAGAAGGGTGATCAACTCCACCACCAGTTAAACGGGTTACCAAAGATGCAGGTTTACCACACAAGGCTTTCAAATAACCCTCTGCACGAGTCGGCATCGGATGCGCGGTGGGGATTTTATGCTCCGCCATAAACGCCATAATATTCAAGAAGTACGGTAACTCTTCAAAACTATGATGTTCAAAAATCGTTAAAACAAACTGTTTCAGTTGACCATTATGCCGAGTGTTGACGAAATAATTGGTATTTTCAATCCCCGCGCTGATACCTTCAAAGCTCTCTAAAAAGCCTACGTCATAATCTTCTAAAAAGGTGATTAACTGGTTTTCTTCAACGACTGTATAGACAGACATAAAGTAAAGTCTCTTAATTTTGGTTAGGGATAATTAAATCAACGCTAACTAAGGTAAAATAATGCGACAAATTTTACCATATCAGGCGACAAAATGACTGAATCGAATTCTGAATCGACTCCACAAATTATCACAAATCCAGAAAGCCCCTTTATTTTGGTGGATGGCTCCTCTTATCTATTTAGAGCATTCCACGCCATGCCTCCGCTGACCAGCAGTAAAGGCCAGGCCACCGGGGCGATTTATGGTGTGATCAATATGCTCGGTAAGTTACTCGAAAAGTATCAGCCTGAAAAAATGGCGGTTATTTTTGATGCCAAAGGGCCGACCTTTCGTAATGAAATGTATTCAGAATATAAAGCGCATCGTCCACCAATGCCGGATGAACTGCGCAGTCAGATTGAACCGATTCATGAAATTGTTAAGGCGTTAGGCGTGCCTTTATTGGTGATTGATGGCGTCGAAGCCGATGATGTCATGGGCACCTTTGCGCAACAAGCGACGGAAGCCCAACACGACACCCTGATCTCTACGGGTGATAAAGATTTAGCGCAGTTGGTTAATGAACATGTCACCTTGATCAATACCATGACCAATACATACTCTACCCCTGAATATGTGAAGGAAAAGTTTGGCGTGCGTCCCAACCAAATTATCGATTATTTAGCCTTGGTTGGCGATAGTTCCGATAACATTCCTGGCATCCCCAAGTGTGGACCGAAAACCGCGGTGAAATGGTTAACTGCTTTTGGCAACATTGATAACCTGGTGGCCAATGCACCGATGATTGGCGGCAAAATTGGCGAGTATTTACGCGACAACTTAGAGCAACTCGCCCTATCGCGTAAATTAACCGAGATTAAATTAGACTGCGATCTGCCGGTGCATTTAGAAGATATCCAGCGCCACCCCGCCGATTTGCACCGTCTGCAAGAACTGTTTACCGAATATGAATTCAATAGTTGGTTAAAGCAGATCATGAATGGCCAAGTGCCTTTCACTAAAACCAACGGCACTCAAGCGCCTCCTCCTCCCCTGATTTCAAAACCAGAGCCTACCGATGGTACCACCACAACCTCCATAGAAAGCCCTGCGAGCAGTAGCACAGGCCTCTATGAAACCATTTATACCTCGGCACAGTTTGAACGTTGGATAGAGCGTATTGAAAACGCCGACTTGTTTGCGATTGATACCGAAACCACCTCTTTAAACACCCTACAAGCCAAGATTGTCGGCATCTGTTTAGCGGTTAAAAACCCTAACGATGATAACAACCTGGCCTGCTATATTCCATTAGCCCACGATTACGAAGGCGCACCTGATCAACTTGGATTGGAGATGGTTTTGGCAAGGTTACAGCCAATTTTAGAAGATGAAAAAGCTTCTAAATGTGGTCAAAATCTTAAATATGATTGGCATGTGCTGCAAAATCACGGCATCACCTTAAAAGGCATGCAGTTTGACACCATGATTGAGTCCTATTGTTTAAACAGTATTGCGACCCGTCACAATATGGATGATTTGGCACTGAAGTATCTGAATCATCGCACCATTCATTTTGAAGATATTGCCGGTAAAGGTAAAAAGCAGCTAACCTTTAATCAAATCGAGATTAAAACCGCCAGTCCTTATGCCGCAGAAGATGCCGATATCACTTTACAGCTTCACCAAACACTTTGGAAGCAATTAGAAGCAGAACCAAACTTAAAGAAGGTGTTTACCGACATTGAAATGCCATTAGTGCCGGTGTTAGCGCACATGGAACGTAATGGTGTCTTATTAGATACCGAGATGCTGGCGAAGCAGAGTGTCGAAATCACTGCGAAACTTGCGGAACTTGAGCAAAAGGCACATTTAATCGCCGGAGAAGTCTTTAACCTTAACTCTTCAAAGCAGTTACAAGTCATTCTATTTGAAAATCTGGAACTACCGATTCTCAAGAAAACCCCCAAAGGCCAAGCCTCTACCGCAGAACCTGTGTTAGCTGAATTGGCAGAGCAGGGGCATGAAATGCCTATTTTGATTTTAGAGTATCGTAGCTTAGCAAAACTGAAATCGACCTACACAGACTCGCTACCCAAACAGATCGATCCGGATACCGGACGTATTCATACCTCTTATATGCAAGCGGTTGCGTCGACTGGCCGCTTGTCTTCAACTGAGCCAAATCTGCAGAACATTCCGATTCGATCTGCAGAAGGTCGTCGTATTCGACAAGCGTTTATTACACGTCCTGGCTACACCATGGTCGCGGCCGATTACTCGCAAATCGAGTTACGCATCATGGCACACTTGTCGGGCGATGAAGGCCTGCTCAATGCCTTTGCTCAGGGACGGGATATTCACCAGGCCACCGCCGCTGAAATCTTTGGCATTGACTTAGAAGACGTCACCACTGAGCAACGTCGTAGTGCTAAAGCGGTTAACTTCGGTCTGATTTACGGCATGTCCGCATTTGGACTCGCCAAGCAACTCAATGTTTCACGTGGCCTAGCGCAAGAATACATTAATTTGTATTTCGCGCGCTATCCAGGCGTATTGGCCTATATGGATAACACCAAAGAACAGGCCAAAGAGACTGGCTATGTTGAAACCCTTGAAGGCCGACGTCTATACCTTCCGGATATCAATGCGCGTAACGGCCAACTGCGCCAGTATGCAGAGCGTACTGCTATCAATGCACCGATGCAAGGTACTGCTGCCGACATTATTAAAATTGCCATGATCAAAATGGAAGCCTGGTTGAAAACCACGCCTTACGACCTCATGATGTTAATGCAGGTACACGATGAATTAGTGTTTGAAGTCGCTGATAAAGATTTGCAGGCTGCCAAAGCTGAAATTAAAGCCATTATGGAATCGGCTTTAGATTTAAAAGTACCGCTGATTGTCGAAGTCGGGCAAGGAAAAAACTGGGATGAGGCGCACTAGTCAACCTCTCAGCGCTGCAATTTAAGCTTCATAAGCTTTGCCAAAGTAGACCCTTAATCCATCGATCAAATAGACTTACGCCTATTATATTTAACCTTTAGAGACACAAATTCAAAGCTACCAGGCCTGGTAGCTTTGCTTATTTGCTTTTAAAAGCCCTTAAAGCCCTCAAAAAAACTTAAAAAGACCACTATGACTCAAACACCAACACAAACCCTAGCCTTAGAAGTTTTAAAGGATATTTTCGGCTATGAGTCATTCCGTAATCAGCAGGCAGAAATTATTGAGGATGCCATTCAAGGCCACGATAGTTTTGTACTGATGCCAACTGGTGGGGGTAAATCGGTCTGTTATCAAATTCCAGCGCTGATCCGTAACGGCACCACGATTGTGGTCTCACCTTTAATTGCATTGATGCAAGATCAGGTTTCCGCCCTTAAGGCTTATGGCATTCGCGCAGAGTACTACAACTCCAGTTTAGATCCAGACAGTGAACACCAGGTGATGCGCCAACTACATATGGGCGAATTAGATCTGCTTTATGTCTCTCCTGAACGACTGATGCAAGCCAACTTTATCAATCAATTACAAAGCCTACCCATTGCGCTATTCGCGATTGATGAGGCGCACTGTATCTCACAATGGGGTCATAATTTTCGTCCAGAATATGCGCAAATGGGTTCTTTAAGAGCCTTGTTTCCGCAAGTGCCTTTTATCGCCCTGACAGCGACTGCCGATCATGCGACCCGCCAGGATATCCTCGATAAACTACATCTACATCAGCCTAAAGTGTATGTCAGCAGTTTCGATCGACCGAATATTCGCTATCACGTCTTAGAAAAACGGCAGCCTGCTAAACAGTTAATGACGTTTCTCGAGGACCACCCAAAAGAGTGCGGTATAGTCTATGCGTTAAGCCGTAAAAAAGTCGAAGAGGTTGCCGAAAATCTCAAGGCGGAGGGTCTTAAAGCCAAGGCTTATCATGCGGGTTTGCCAGCACAAGTACGCCAAACAGTGCATCAAGAATTTTTACGCGATGAAATTGACATCGTGGTTGCCACAGTAGCATTTGGAATGGGAATTGATAAACCCAATGTGCGTTTTGTGGTGCACTATGATTTGCCAAAAAACATTGAAGGCTATTATCAAGAAACCGGACGTGCCGGACGTGATGGTTTAGATTCAGAAGCCCTGTTGCTGTTTAGTATGCAAGATGTCGCCACCGCCAAGTATTTTGTAGAACAAGTCCCGGATGAAGAACAACGCCGCATTGAGAACTTCAAACTCTCGAGCATGGTCAATTTTGCCGAGGCGCAAAACTGTCGGCGTAATGTTTTACTGAATTATTTTGGTGAACCGAGCCATAAAGCCTGTGGTAACTGCGATGTCTGCCTAAATCCGCCCACCCTATTTGACGGTAAAGTGGCAGCGCAAAAAGCGTTGTCTTGCGTCTATCGACTCGATCAATCATTTGGTGCGAAACACATTATTGATGTATTGCGCGGTATGGATAATGAACGTATTCGCTCGCTTAACCATGCAGCACTCAGCACTTATGGGATTGGTAAAGAATATTCAGCGCATGAATGGAACAGCATTTTGCGACAATTAATCCATTTAGGCTACCTGTTCCAAGACATTCAGAACTATTCAGTACTTAAACTCACCGAAAGTTCAGGTGAGCTACTCAAGGGTAAAATAGCCTTAGAGCTGGCTTTCCCTAAAAAAGAAGTTAAAGCGGGCAAAACCAGCCGCGTCTCTTCGGGCAAAAAATCCTCTAAAGACAGCCTATTGGATAAAGATCGCGAATTGTTTGAAGAGCTACGCGTGTTACGTAAAGAGATTGCCGATAGCGAAGATATTCCAGCCTATCAAGTATTCGGCGATGCCGCCCTGGTCGAAATGGCGCAACAACGCCCTTTAGATGATTCCGAATTTCTTAGAATCAGTGGCGTAGGTGAAACCAAACTGGCGCGCTTTGGTTTTGAGTTTTTAAACTGTTTACGAGATTATAAAAATCGCTAAGCCTAATCAAAGCGACTGTATAAGCGCTTAAGTCATTTTTCCGCTAAACCATATCCGTAACGTTATCAAATAAACCCGATTTAAGCATTACCAACAACTTACCAGGCCTGGTAAGTTGCTGTTTTTATACAATTTTAAGCCCCAATTTATCCTCATTCTCTTCTTTACATCCACCTCCCCTGCAAATGTCGAACCAACAGAATTCTGTCGGTTACAGCCATGTATACCTTATAACCCGATTTCTCAGACCTTTTTAATCATCAATGTAACTAAGTTACATTTAATTGACTAAATCCAATAAAGCGATTAATATTATGAATGTAATTTATTAACATTTTTCAAAAAGGCCTGTTAAAATGATAAAATCATCAACCGATAAACCCGCTTTTACAACGGTATCTTTTAACACCGCTTTAGCGACTGCAGCCTTGGCCGCTTCGATGTCGGCTAATGCAAGTTTTGATTCGAGTGCAATTCAATCACAGCAATAACAGTCGATGCAAATGCAAGACCGTATGCAACAGATCTCTAGCAATATGCAACGTTCACAAGCGATGCAGCAGATGACAGACAATTTAGAAACTATGCAATCTACACAAGAAAAATTACAAGTTCGTGAAATGCTCCAATCACAGCAACATAGCAGAGCACGCACCCAGCTAGAATTGCATACCAATGAGACTACCGATTAGGTAGACAGAAGAACGTGTTGCTTAAATGATTGAATCAGCAGAGAGTGCTGCAACAGTGCGTGTAGAAGCCACTGTAGGCGAATAATTTGATTACGCTCTTTAAAGTCCTATTTAGAATTAAGGTTTAAAAATGACAAAATATCCATTCAAAACCACTTTATCGAGCATTTTGATTGGTGTGAGTAGCATGGTTGTAATGAGCCAAACAGCACTAGCTACGAATGACATTAACGCCAAGATCTCTACGGGTCTTTTTTATTCGAGTGGTCAAAGTGACACAATTAATAGCGCTGACGTTAACACCACTTCTGTGCCTTTAATGGTTTCGCTTAAAAAAAGACGATTCTCTTTTGGTTTATCGACGGCATATTTATCAGTTGATAGTGACAGTCTTAGTGAAGAAGGCATGGGGGACACCACGGTTTCTTTAGGTTATGACTTGCTTGAAAATCCTTGGCTAACCCTTAAGGTTAAAGAGAAGTTTGCAACGGGCGATGAAAGCAAAGGCCTTAGTACCGGTAAAAACGATACCTCCGTGCAACTGGATTATTTTTATCCCTTAAAATCGGATACTGCTTTATTTGCCAATATCGGTCATAAGTTTGTCGGCAAAGTGGCCGGCATTGCCATGCAAGATACCAACTATGCTTCGGTAGGTACGGGTTATATGTCTGTAAATAAAACCAATATCGGGGTTTCACTGGATTATCGTCAATCTATTTTTAAAACCCTAGATGATCAAATGGGAGCTTCTGTCTTTATGAGCAAACCCCTGAATAAAATCTACAATGTCTCGGCTTTTGGAGGTTACGATAGTAGCCAAACCACTAGCCTCGGTATTACTTTGACCTCCAAATTTTAAATAAAAGCTATTATAAATATGAGTACAGATATCCCAAAAACCCCCTCTAAAGAGAAAATTCTCGCGAAGGCTTTAACCCAAATGTTAAAGCCTTTAGTGCGTCTATTAATTCACCAAAATATTACCTATATTGGATTATTAGACCTGCTTAAGAACACCTATATTGAGGTAGCTGAAGAATCTTTTGGGATTGAAAATAAACGTCTCACGGATAGTCGTATCAGCCTATTAACGGGTGTGCATCGTGGGGATGTAAAACGTATCCGTATGGAGGGTTTGGATCAACCCACTGAAAAAGAAATTAAAGCCAGTTTAAGTGCGCAAATGATGTCTATTTGGGCGGGTCACCAAGCTTATCTTGATGCTAATGGTGAGCCTGTCTCCCTTTATCGCTACGCTCAAGATGGTTCACCCTCTTTTGAAGAGTTGGTCTTGTCGGTGTCTAAAGATAAACACCCTCGTTCTATTTTAGACGAGTGGATGAATCAAGGCTTGGTCAAACTCTTTGAAAAAGACAGTAAAGAACAGATTACGCTGTCTGAAAAGGGCTATGTACCAGAAGCTGACTTTGAAGAAAAACTGTTTTTTGCTGGTAAAAACATCGGCGATCATCTTTCAGTGGTGGTGCATAACTTAGAAAATCAAACACCACCGATGTTTGATCGTGCTGTCTATTATCATCAGTTAACTACAGACTCTATTAAGACACTTGAAGATACTTCAAAAACCAAAATGATGCACACTTTAACGGAAATAAACCAGTTGGCCAGCCAACTGCAAGATCAAGATAAACAGGCAGATAATGCAACACATTGTATGCATGTCGGTGCTTATTTTCATCATAAAAATGAGAAGACTGAGTAAATGATTTTTCTACATCTTATTTCTAACCTGTCCAGTAAAATTAGACAGAACAGTCTAAAAGGCTTAATCATTTTCGCGACAGCCTTATTGTTGACTGCCTGCCAAACTCAAAGTGGCCAAGAGATTGCTGCCAATTCTGGGTTTGGCGGTACGGGTCTGATTGCTGAAGATCCCGCAAGCGGTTTTGGGGGAACTGGCAGAGCCTCTTCTGGATTTGGCGGAACTGGGGTGATTGGCACGATTACTAAGTTTGGTAGTATCTGGGTTAATGGTATTGAGATTGGCTATGGCGATCAAACTAAAATATCTTCTGACCTGACAAAGAATGACATTCTTAAATTAGGTCAACAGGTTATTTTAGAGACGTTGCCTAGGCATGATAAGGCGCTGACGAAAGCCATTCATATCTATTATCCTTTGGCGGGTAAAATCACGGCGATGACCCAAAATGGTCTGATGATTGACGGGCAATATACTGTCTTGATGACCAATCAAACGCTATTGGATGCAGCCATTCAGTTAAAAGTCGGTCAGTTTATTGCCATGAGTGGTTATCAAACAGCAGACGATACTTGGACGGCTACACGTCTCAATATGAATGAGGACAAAGCTGAATTCTATCATCCGACACCCACCCGTAATTTCTCGAAAGCAACCAAAAGGGTAATTATTGAGACCAATGTTAAGCAGCTTTCTCAATGGAAAGCCTTTTCTAAAGAGGACTTAGTCTCTGGAGACAAAGCAGCTCAAAGCAAGCGCTTGATTGTAGAAGGGACCCTGCAAAATGGGATGATTGAGGGTAAGGTTATAACGGCGTATACGCCATATGTCACTCAACAAACTGCTGAAAACATGGTTGATAAGCGGCCTCAAGACAATCTAGAGGCGCTTAAAGGTCAACAAGAGTCGATGCAAGTACAAAAAGATCAGCTTGAAATGATACAAATGCAAAAAGAGCAACAATCCATTATCATGGATCAAGTTGATCAGATACAGCAGATGCAAGAGTTACAGGAGCAGTTTCAACAGATTCAAGATCTTAAAGGACAAAGAGGACCAGCCCCTTAGTTTTTCCCTAGACCCTGTAAATTAAACGACTGTTAAAACGTTCTATAGCCTTTTTTCTTAGGCTTAGGTTTCTTTGGGACCTTGTTAACATTAGCTTCAACAGCCGGTTTTTCCTTAACCGGACGCTCATACTCCATCCACTCATCGAGCTTGTCCCAGACTTTATTCAAACCATCGCGTTTTAACGAAGAGAATAACTGCGCTGTGGCATTTGGATACTCTTCTTTCAGTAAGGTTTGTAATTGTAGAAGACTCGCTTGCGCTGGACCTTTTTTAAGCTTATCTGACTTGGTCAGCAAGACATGAACTGGCAAACCAAGAGATTCAGACCAATCCAACATCTGTAAATCTATGTCCGTAGGGGGCATTCTGCAATCCATCAGTAAGATCAAACCTTTCAGGCCTTTACTTTTTTCAATGTATTCAGAGAGCCCTGCTTCCCAAGCCCGTTTAATTTTCACGTTGACCTTAGCAAAACCGTAACCCGGCAAATCGACCAATGCACGCGTCTCATCCACCATAAAAAAGTTAATTAACTGGGTACGTCCAGGGGTTTTACTGATTCTAGCTAAGCCTTTTTGCGATGTGATTACATTCAAAGCACTGGATTTACCGGAGTTTGAACGTCCGGCAAAAGCCACTTCGTGGGTTAAATCATCAGGACAAAGCGCCAGTGTTGGCACACTTTTAAGGTAGGTGGCTTGTTGGTATAGAGGATGTTGCATAATTAAGAATTTTCCAAAAACTTTAATACTTTATCAATAGTGTGCATCAGTATATACTCTATCCTATTTTTTAACGACTCAAACCGTTCAAAACCCTAGTTAATCAGGGGATTTACTGTTCAATACGAACTTAAGCGGACAATTGAAAACCTAATAATAGATGCCTAATGACTGAATCAAAGACACCAATAAGTGCAAGCCCGGCTACAAAATCGATGCAAACAAAGCAACCTAATCAAATATTGAACTTTTTTGGTTCAATGAATTTGGCGGTGACTTTATTAATGATGCTCTCAATTGCATCTGTTATCGGTACGGTTTTAAAACAAAATGAAACCATGCAAGATTACATAATTAAATTTGGGCCTTTTTGGACTGAAGTATTCAATAGTTTGGGCTTGTTTCATGTCTATGGCGCGGCCTGGTTTGTCTTGGTTCTAGTGTTTTTACTGTTCTCTACCAGTGTTTGTGTCACCCGTAATACACCGACCTTTTTAAAAGACATGAGACAGTATAGTGAAAAACTGTCGAGAGCCGCATTACAACATCAGCCCAACAACACGACTTTTGACGGTGTCGTTAGCCTTGAAAGACAGCAAGAACATGCGGTCGCCCTGTTAAAACATAAAGGTTATAAAACCAAAACTCACCAACGTGATGATGGCAGTGTCACAGTCGCTGGTTTAAAAGGTAAATGGAATCGTCTAGGCTATTTCTTTACCCATATCTCCATTATCGTTATTTGTATCGGTGCACTTTTAGACAGTAACTTACTTTTAAAGTACCGAGAATTAACGGGTTCTTTAGAAGCGGAAACCCGCACAGTCAGTTTAGATGAGATAAATCAAAAATCTTGGTTGGGCCCCGAAAACTTGTCTTTCCGAGGCTCTGTTAATGTACCAGATGGCGAGAAAACGGATGTTTTATTCCTGCCTTATGAAAATGGTTATTTAGCGCAAAAACTGCCTTTTACCATCGTTAATAAGCAATTCAGAATCGAATATTACGATACAGGAATGCCTAAATCCTTTGAAAGTGATTTGATTCTAACGGCACCCGAACTCGATGAACCAATCGTTGCGACGATTGCTGTTAACCATCCGCTTTATTATAAGAATTACGCTATTTATCAGTCTTCTTTTGGCGATGGCGGTACTACCTTAAAGTTAAAAGTACATCCATTACTTTCTCCTATCTCTAACCCGCTAGAGTTGAATTCAGCCGTTAATAAAGTTGAACCTTTAAAAACCCCTATGGGTAAGTTTAAAGTCGAATTCAATGACTTTAAGATGCACAACATCATTCCTGCAACGGATGAAGAGAAGGCTTTAACCGGCCATAAAATGCATAACAATGGTCCGACCATTATCTTCAAGGTACGTAATGAACAGGGCAAGGCATGGGAATACGAAAACTATATGCTGCCAAGCCTACAGGAAGATCGCCTCTTCTTTATGACAGGTATGCGTGAAAGCCAGGCCGAACCGTTCCGTTACCTATTTATTCCTGCTGATGCAAACCGTAAAAAAGCCCGTTTCTTTGAGTTCTTAACGTTGCTAAATAATCCAATTAAATCCATGGAATTATTTACGACTCAGTATCCTAAAACACCAGATATGTCTGATAAAACCTATCAGTTACAGACTAAACTCATTCAACAGTTATTAGCTCTGTTTCGCTCGAAAGGCTTTAGTGGCATTACTGAATTTGTGAATAGCAACGTACCAGAGGTTGAGCGTGAGCAGGTTTCTGAATATTATTTTGGTCAAACCAGCTTCGCTTTACAGACCTTATACCTGGAAGTTTTGAAAAATGAAGGGGTTATTAAAACGCACAATGATGAAATTTCAGAATTTGATAAAACTTGGTTTGAAGATGCTCTAAATACCGTTGCGGGTTTAAGTGCTTATGGTCCACCGATGTATTTTGAGATAGCCAGTTTCAAACAAATTCAGGCCACTGGACTGCAAATAACCAAATCCCCTGGTAAAGATGTCGTTTATTTTGGCAGTGCAATGCTTATAATCGGGGTATTCTTTATGTTCTATGTACGCCAACGTCGATTTTGGATTCATATCAAACCCAACGCGGACACAGAATCAGATTCAACAACGCCTGGTTCCGAAGTCACCATGGCGGCAAAAGATAATAGAAACTTACCTGAAACGACAACCGAATTTAACGGTCTTGTTAATAGAGTGAAAAAGTTCAATAACAACAACAGTAACGCATAATTGTAGGGCTATAAAAATGCAAACAGAAACCTATGTAGAAGAATTTAAAAACGAGGGGAAAAAGCCGTTTACGCTTAGAGATGCGGCTTGGATTGCTTTCGTCATACTTGGCAGCTTTTACGCATGGACGCAATATGGCGGACTCATGGATGAATATGAGATTGGTATTTTAGGGGGAGCGACTATTGCCTTAATATTTCTAGGGCGTTTGTGGCCGAGCTTACAGATCTTAACCATCTCGGTTAGTTTGATGACTATGCTGGCCTTATGGACCTACAATAGCCACGGTAATGTGATTAGCGCCAATGAACAAGCTTTCTTCTTGAAGTTTTTGGTATCAAGCCAATCTGCCATTATGTGGATGAGTGCGCTGTTTGTATTAGCCACCGTAACTTACTTCTTTGCTTTATATAACAAATCCGAATTTACCTATAAAACAGCACGTTTTATGGTTTGGGCAGCAGCCACTTTCGGCTTGGTTGGGATGATGGTTCGCTGGCGTGAATCTTATATTATAAATTTCGATTATGGCCATATTCCGGTCAGCAGTTTATATGAAGTATTTATCCTATTTGTCGTATTAACCTCTCTGATGTACCTGTTCTATGAGCAACGTTATAAAACCCGGGCTTTAGGCGGATTTGTTATGTTGGTAATCAGTGCTGCAGTTGGTTTTCTGCTTTGGTATACCTTTGGTAAAGATGCTCATGTAATTCAACCTTTAGTACCCGCTTTAAAAAGTTATTGGATGAAAATTCATGTACCAGCAAACTTTGTCGGTTACGGTTCCTTCTCTATTGCTGCCATGGTTGGGGTTGCTTACCTATTAACTGAACGTGCTTTTAAGAAAAATCCAGAAAGTACTTTTGCCAGCAGAATGCCTGCTTTAGAAGTCATGGATGATTTAATGTATAAAGTCATCTCACTTGGTTTCGCTTTCTTTACCATTGCCACGGTATTAGGGGCTATGTGGGCAGCTGAAGCTTGGGGTGGATACTGGTCTTGGGATCCTAAAGAAACATGGGCGTTGATTGTTTGGCTAAATTACGCGGCTTGGTTACACCTACGTATGTCTAAAGGTTGGCGTGGTGCACCAATGGCTTGGTGGGCATTTATCGGTCTATTAATCACCACTTTTGCTTTCCTAGGAGTCAATATGTTCCTTTCAGGTCTGCACTCGTATGGTGAACTGTAAAATACTAAGGTTAAATATTATGTTACGTAGAAAATTATTAACATCATTAGCGACTCTCTTAGTGGCCAGTGGCCTGTCACTCTCTTCGGTTGCCGCAGAGAGTGGGACATTAATGCAAGGTGTCGAATATAAACATGTTCCTAGCCCACAAGTTATTGCCCCATACACTAAAACCGTCGTCGAAGTGTTTGGTTATACCTGTCCACACTGTTATCACTTGGAGCCAAGTCTTAATAGTTGGTTAAAAGATAAGCCTGCTGATGTGAATTTTGAGCGTATGCCTGTTGTCTTTAATAATCCTAACTGGATATTTATGGCTAAGGTCTTCTATACGGCTCAAGAAGTCGGTGTCCTTGAGCAATCGCATGCTGCTTTTTTTCACGCCTTACACCGTCATAAAAAAGAACTTTATACGGTAGAAAAAATTGCCGAATTTTTCACTCAGTTTGGCGTTAAAGAAGCAGATTTTATTGCTACTTTCAAAGGCTTTAAAGTGGATCAACTGGTTCGTAAAGCACAAAAGTTAACGCGTGCTTATGGGGTTGAAGGCGTACCTGCGGTCATCGTCAATGGTAAATACATAACCGATGTTCCAATGGCCGGTAGCCGAGAAAAACTTTGGCAAACAGTCGATGCTTTGACTGGTAAATAATCTCAATAAAAAAATTAAACCTTAGTAAAGATGGGTTTTACAAATTAAAGGGCTTTGTGCCCTTTTTTGGTTTTTAAAAAGTATTAAAAACCAATTAATTAATGACCAGGCCTGGTCATTTGAATTTTGAAACTTCATAATTCAAATTCACGCACCGAAAAGAGTAAAAAGATATGAAAGCCGCCAAACTGTTTGTGAAATGTTTAGAAAATGAAAATGTAGAGTTCATTTTTGGTATTCCTGGTGAAGAAAATCTAGACATTATGGATGCGTTACTCGATTCTAATATCAAATTTATCACCACTCGTCACGAACAAGGCGCGGCTTATATGGCAGATGTCTATGGTCGTTTAACGGGTAAATCTGGTGTCTGTCTATCGACTCTAGGACCTGGTGCCACCAACCTCGTCACCGGCGTTGCGGATGCCAATATGGATAATGCCCCCTTGGTGGCTATTGCTGGCCAGGCGGCAACCACACGACTGCACAAAGAATCACATCAGGTCGTCGACTTGGTCAGCATGTTCAAACCGATCACCAAATACGCGACTCAAGTATTAGAACCTGAAACTATTCCTGAAGTGGTACGTAAAGCCTTTAAATTAGCAGAAGCGGAAAAGCCTGGGGCGACCTTTATTGATTTACCGGAAAACATTGTTGAAATGGAGACCGATGAACTCCCTTTACGAGTAAGCGTTAATCGACTGACCTTCGCGGATAAATCGCTATTAAGAGATGCAGCCGTTTTAATTGAAAATGCTAAACATCCACTCATTCTAGTCGGTAATGGTGCGGTAAGATCTCGCGCCAGTGAACATATTTTGGCCTTTCTAAATACCCATAAAATTCCAGTCGTAAATACCTTTATGGCCAAGGGTATTATCCCTTTTTCACATGAAATGGCGATGGGAACAGCAGGTTTACAAAAAGGCGATTATGAAAATGGTGGCTTTGCTAAAGCCGACTTAATCATCTGCGTCGGTTTTGATATGGTCGAATATCATCCACACTTATGGAATCCAAACCGTCAACATACCATTATTCATATCGATACTAAAAAATCCGAAGTCGATAACAGTTATATTCCTGAAATTGAACTGATCGGTAATATTGGCAAAAATTTAGCCGGTCTCGGTGAGATGATTGAAAAGCCTATCGAATCAACTCAAATTGATTTCCTCTTGCGTAAAGCAATGGTGGATGAGATGAACCGTTGTTGTAAAAGTGATGCGTGGCCAATGCTGCCGCAAAAAATTATTTGGGATTTGCGAACGGCTATGAAATCTACCGATATTGCGATTAGCGATGTTGGCTCTCACAAGATGTGGATGGCACGAATGTTCCGTTGTGACGTACCGAATACCTGTATTATTTCCAATGGTTTTGCGGGAATGGGTATTGCAGTACCGGGCGCAATCGCCGCAAAGCTCGCTTATCCAGAGAAAGGCGTTGTCGCCGTCTCTGGCGATGCTGGTTTTATGATGAATTCACAAGAAATTGAAACTGCTATACGCTGCAATACTCCGATTGTCATTTTAATTTGGAATGATAGCCAATATGGCCTGATTGAGTGGAAACAGCAACGTCGTTTTGGACGTTCAGCTTATATAGACTTTAAAAATCCAGATTTTGTGCAGTATGCACAATCTTTTGGCGCAACCGGTGTCCGCATTCGGTCCGCAGATCAACTGTTACCAGCCTTACAAGCGGCCTTAGAAAACCCAACCGTTACAATCATTGATTGTCCGGTAGATTACTCTCAAAATGACCGCCTTACCGACTTGTTAGGAAATGTCTTATCAGAAATAGAGGATTAATAATCCTCAGTTTTATATAGTCTTAAAAGGTATTTTTAAAGCCTACTTGTTTCAAGAGGCCTGATAAGATGAGTAGGACTCATCCATAAAGGAAATAACATGATTTATATCGAACGAAATGCTTCAGGTGAAATTTCTAATATTGAATTTAGCCCTGGAGAAAATCGTGAAGAAATCAGTTTGCACGATTCACAGTTAACCGAATTCATTAAAAACTCTGCCGACAGTGAAGCCATTGTGCAATCTGTTTTAAGCGGTCTAGATTTGGATATGGTGCGTGTCATTGAAGACCTTATCGATATTATGATAGAGCGCAATCTAATGCGCTTTACCGATCTACCTATTCAAGTTCAAAACAAACTATTATTTAAACGTAAAATGCGTAATTTGAACCATGAAACATCCATTATTGATGATAATGAACTTTTAAATCTGTAAACCTAAATCAATTCAACCAGGCCTGGTCACAATTTGATTAGGCCAAATAGATTGGTTAATCTAAATAGACCGTCACATCTTCAACTGGCTTTCTTTTAGTGGTTTGATCCAAATTATTTACCCGACACTCAGCATCCACTTTGCCCATATACAATGCGCCTATTAAAGCGATCTCTGCTGGCTGGATAGTTAACAACTCATAACTGCGCGGATCGGTCAGAATAGGCCCTGTACTCCATTGAACGCCTATGGACTGTTGCCAGGCAATCAATTGCAAGTTTTGAATAGCACAAGCGCAAGCGGCATAATCCTCTTTAGCGGTGAATTTATCTTTGGCTAAAACTTGCCCTACTAGAATAATTTGAGGAATAGCCATAAACTTTTCAAACGCTTTCGTATATAAACCTTGGTAAACCTCAGAATCACTCTCGGCTTTTTTAGAAGCTCTATTATCTGCATAGACAACCGCTAATTTTTGTTGCATATTTTTACCAATCACCCAAAAGCGCCAAGGTTGGGTCAACTTGTGATTAGGTGCCCATATTGCGGCCTCTAAGCAGTGCTTTATTTCTAAGTCTGTCAAACTATTCGTTTGTTGAGGTAAAAATTGATAGCAGGTTCGTCTTGCTTGAATCAGGTTTAGTAATTGTGATGTTTGCATAGTAATTTCTTTGATTTTTTTAGGTTTAAATAGGCTTTATTATGCGTTTTATTATGCCGTATAATTATTCAAATAAATATTAAATACCCCCTACAAATACCTCCATAAAGGCTTGGGATAACTTGTGCTGTTTTGTGGATAAAACGCTTAAAAAACCATTTTTCATTTTTTATCCACAAAACATGCACACTTATTAACATACCTTATCAGATACTATAACCACACCTTTAATCACAAGACAAGTTGTTGAAAATAAGCTTAAAATAGAGCTTATCTACAGATATAGGCCTCACTAAGAGTAATAACAAGAGGTTATATATACTAAAAAGATATATTTAATTAAATAAAACTTTACCCCCTTTTATCCACTTAAATCTGAAAAGCTTTAATCAAAAAGATCTCTATTTATGACCCTAAATGAATTGAAATATATTATTGCAGTCGCTAAAGAAAAACATTTTAGAAAAGCCTCAGAAACCTGTTTTGTCAGTCAACCTACTTTAAGTGTTGCTATTAAAAAATTAGAAGAAGAGTTAGGGGTCATTTTATTTGAAAGACGAAAACAAGATGTTTTGATTACACCCGTTGGCAAACAGATTATTGAATTGGCAGAGGAGATACTTGAACGCAGTAAAAATATCAAAGCCATTGCAAAAGAATCTCAAAGTGATCTTTCTACAGAATTAAGAATTGGGGCTATTTATACAATAGCCCCCTATCTATTGCCTCAACTGATTCCTAAATTTCATCAAATAGCACCTAAGGTACCCTTAATCATTGAAGAGAATTACACGCATGTATTAGCGGAGAAGTTGCAAACCGGTGAAATTGATATCGCCATTCTTTCATTACCTTTTGATGAACCCAATATTGAAACGCTAGCACTCTATCAAGAACCCTTTAAAGCCATTGTTCCTAAAGAACACCCTTTTGCAGAAGCAGATATTTCTATTTCGTTGCAGTCGATTAAAAATGAAACCATTCTATTATTGGGAGCAGGTCATTGTTTTAGAGACCAAGTGGTTGAAGCATTTCCTAATCTATTGCATATGAATTATCAAAGTGATCGACTACAGAAGACATTTGAAGGCAGTTCATTAGAAACTATTCGTTATATGGTATCTTCAGGGGCAGGGATCTCTATTTTCCCGTGTAGTTCCCTCTCAGAACGTGATGAGAGCCTTTTTACTGTAAAAACGATATCTGATACACCCCCAAGTAGAATAGTCGCTCTAGCATGGCGTAAATCATTTCCAAGAATGAAAGTTTTAGAATTATTTAAACAAGCAATTGATGATGTGAACATACCTTGTACAATACCGACAAATCATTAAAAAATTAGATATTTCATGATATTCAAAAAAACCTTACCGATTTTATTATTGAGTGCTTTATTGATCAGTCCAGTGATTCAAGCTGGTGAGATTGATAATCCTGTAAAAAACACACCTCCACCCATGAGTTCAGAAGATCCTTATGAGTCTTTTAATCGTGCCATATTTGATTTTAATATGGGTTTTAATGACACTGTCGGAGAGCCTTTAGCAAACGTCTATAACGGGGTTTTACCGCAACCAGTGCGTATCGGTATCGATAATTTTTTTAGTAACCTTGCAGTCCCTTTATCGACCATCAATAGTCTTTTACAAGGTAAGGTTGAAGATGGTTTATCAGGATTTATGCGTTTTACCATTAATACTACTTTTGGGTTATTTGGTCTATTAGATATTGCAACGCCTGCAGGTTTAGAGCCTCAAAAAGAAGACTTAGGGCAAACCCTATATCAATGGGGACTCTGGAATGAATCCCATTATCTGGTGTTACCGTTTGTCGGTTCTTATACGATGCGCGAATTAGTCGGTGGTGCAGTCGATTCTGCTTATGATCCCGTCTATCCGTATGTGATTGATACCGATCGAGACGGTCGTATAATGATCTATGCAGGCGGTAAATTTGTGGCTTACACGAAGATTGTTGGCTTAATAGCAGATCTTAAAAATCAACCAGACCCTTATGTATTTGCCAGAGAGAGTTATATGCAATATCGCACTAACTTAATCTATGATGGTAAAGCTCCTAAAGCCAATTTAGATGACTTTAATTTTGATTAGATGGTTAAATTAACCAGGCCTGGTTAATTTATTTAGAACATAAAAAAGCCCCGTTATTTGAGAATAATAACGGGGCTTTTTTTGGCTTTTAAATTAATTGTAAAGCTTAACTCTTTTGAATAGTGATTTCTGATTTGGCAATATAACGTAACCAAATAAAACCAACCAAACCGGCGACTAACGAGGCAATCAAAATCCCTGTTTTCGCACCCAGTAATAATTCATTACCGGGTTCCCAAGCTAAATCGGCAATAAAGATAGACATAGTAAAACCAATGCCCCCTAAGAAAGAGACACCAAACAATTGACTCATGGTCGAACCATTGGGTAGTTTTGCTAAGCCTAATTTAATGGCAATCCAAGAGACGCCTGCAATGCCAATGACTTTCCCCATAATTAGACCAAACATAACGCCCAAAGTGACGGGTTGCAACAAGAGGCTATCCATCTCAGAAAAGTTGATAGCAATGCCTGCGTTGGCCAAAGCAAACAGGGGAATAATCAATAAAGCTACCGGTAAATGTAAATTATGTTCTAAACGGTTTAAGGGAGCTTGAACACGATGTACCCCATCTTCCATCTGTTGTATGATCGCTTTTTGCGCATCACACAGTTGACAGCCTGGGTTCTCTTGTTCCGCTTTGTGATAATCACCGACCAATTTATTGATATGTTCATGGAAAAATTTTGGATTGAATTTAGGTTTCGCCGGAATAGTTAAAGCCGTTAAAATTCCAGCAATGGTAGCATGTACGCCGGATTCCAACATCGTTGCCCACATTAAACCACCTACAATAAAATACGGTAAAGGTTTGTGAATACCAAAACGGTTAAAGGCGATTAACACCCCAAAAAATACCAAAGAGGTAATCAAATAAGACATATGGATTTGATCGGTATAGAAAATAGCAATGACGGTTACTGCACCTAAATCGTCGACAATCGCTAGAGCGACTAAGAAAGTCACTAAAGCAGCAGGTACGCGTTTTCCTAATAGCACCAAGGCGCTGATGGCAAATGCAATATCCGTCGCCATCGGAATGCCCCAACCGGTTGCAGCGGGTGTCCCCATAGTGATGTAATAGAAGATAAAAGCTGGAAAGACCATACCACCAATGGCGGCTAAAATAGGTAATACCGCGTTCTTAGGGTTAGATAGTTCGCCGACTAAAATTTCACGTTTAATTTCCAATCCAATGATGAAAAAGAAAATAGCCATTAAGCCATCGTTAATCCAGTGATGGATCGAGTGATCAATCGACATATTGCCCATGGTGATTGCAAAATTGGTATGGAAAAAGTGGGCATAGTCCTCTGCAAGAGGGCTATTGGCTAACACGAGTGCCACAATGGTCATAAACATCAAAACTTTACCAGTCGTGGTTTGGTTATGGATGAAATTATCAAACGGGGTCATTATTTTGTCAAAAGTCTTTTCCCAGGGAGCGAATATCTCATACTCTTTTTTCAGTAATTTAACCTTCATTTAGGTTCCTTATTAATTTTGAATTAAATATAGGCAGGTTTTTAGTTAAAAATTTAGAATTTTTTTATATAGAATAAACCGTTATAGGTCAGTATTGTACCGATTTTAATATTAGGGATAACAGATGTTTCATTTATCAAAAGTAGTCTTAACCAGTCTACTATTTTTACTACCAGGCTTGGCTTTTTCAAGTGATGCCGTCGCGGGTTTAGATTTAACCACTCATTGGGTAGGCTTTTTAAGCTTAGGGATTTTCGTGGTGGCCTACGTACTCGTTATGTCAGAAGAATTTACCCATCTACGTAAATCAAAACCGGTTATTTTAGCAGCAGGGCTTATTTGGACGCTAATCGCTTATGTGATGATGACTCAAAACTTACCAAATGTGGCCGAAGAAGCGGTTAGACACAATATTTTGGAATTTTCAGAACTATTCTTTTTCTTATTAGTTGCTATGACCTATATCAATGCGATGGAAGAACGTGAAGTATTTGGCGCTTTACGGGGTTGGTTAACTTCGAAAGGCTTTAGTTATGTACAGCTGTTTTGGATTACCGGTCTGTTAGCTTTCTTTATTTCGCCCGTGGCAGACAACTTGACGACGGCATTGTTGATGGGTGCGGTTATTTTAGCAGTGGGCGCTAACTCCCCTAAGTTTGTCAGTATTGGTTTTGTTAATGTTGTGGTTGCGGCTAATGCGGGCGGAGCATTTAGTCCATTTGGGGATATTACAACTTTGATGGTTTGGCAAAAAGGCATTCTACATTTTGGAGAATTCTTTGCGCTATTTTTACCGGCATTTGTAAACTTCGCACTGCCAGCATTGATCATGATGTTTTTTATACCGAAAGAAGTACCGGAAGCGCTAGAAGATAAAATTGAGATGCGTCGCGGTGCGAAACGTATTATTTTTCTATTTATTGCCACCATTGGAACAGCGGTTTCAATGCATAACTTCTTACATATGCCACCGGTATTAGGCATGATGATGGGTCTAGCTTATCTACAATTCTTTGCTTACTACCTGAAGAAAACAGGAGAGCTATCTTATGATGTAGGTAATCAAGGTGAAGGTATCACCCATGAGGAATCTAAAGCGGTAACCTTTGATATTTTCAACAAAATAGCGCGTGCCGAGTGGGATACTTTATTGTTCTTTTTCGGTATTATTTTAGCGGTTGGGGGATTAGGGACTTTAGGGTATTTGGCTTTAGCATCTGATGTCATGTATACCCAATGGGGTGCGACTAACGCGAATATTGCAGTTGGATTATTATCGGCAGTGGTTGATAATATTCCAGTTATGTTTGCCGTCTTAACTATGAATCCTGACATGTCTTCAGGACAGTGGTTACTAGTGACATTAACAGCAGGGGTAGGGGGTTCACTGCTTTCTGTGGGTTCAGCTGCTGGTGTGGCCTTAATGGGACAGTCAAAAGGGAATTATACCTTCTTTAGCCATCTTAAATGGACACCTGCGATTGCTTTAGGTTACTTTGCAAGTATTTGGGTACATATGCAGCTTAATGCACATTTATTTACTTAAAATTTAACCTACTTTAGAACATAAAAAAGCGGCTTGGATAAAATCCTTAGCCGCTTTTTTATTACAGTTCAAAATGTATTTGACTGATTACGCTGCTTTTTTAACTGCTTTTTTAGCAGCTGATTTGACTTTCTTTTTGCTAGAAAGTGATTTTTTCATAACTGCTTTTGTAGCTGCTTTAATCACGCTTTTAGCATTTTTCTGTTTAATGTCCTTTTTAGCAACGGCTTTCTTTGTTGCTTTAGATGCAGCTTTTTTTACGATTTTTTTATTAAGTGCTTTTGCCATGATAGGCTCCTTGGTTTTAAGTATAAATGTTAATATTTGATTATATAAATTACCAATGGTAATAAATTATTACTAATAGTAACGTTTTTAGGAGATAAATGTAAATAAAATTTATCTATGTCTATATAATCAGTAAATATTTAAAGCTCAGAGCAACTTCTTATGACATTTATAGAATTCAAAAAGCATTTATTAGATGCAGACATTTCACTGCCTAAATTTAGTAAATTAATTAAGGTCAGTGAAAAAAATATACAGTCTTATAAAAAGAAAGGTGAAGTGCCCAATACGATTGCAGTTATCGTGGTCTGCTTTGTTCAGATGACCAAAGTTGGGCTAAATTACAGAGATATTATTGATAGTTTAGAACTTGAGGCAAAAACCAAAAAAGGCGCTGGATTTGCTAAGAAAGCAGAGATTACTTCAAAAGAATAATAGCCAGTGAATGACATTGAATTTTAAAAAAGCGACTTTAGAGGTCGCTTTTTTGTGGTCAAAAATAGAATCAAATTCATTCTACTTTATTCTCAGAAACTTCTTCTTTTTGGTCATAAGGTTTACATAACAGTATGGCTAACGCAATGGTTATAAAATGAAGCTCTGGATGCGTTAACAACCACTCTCCAACTATAGAAAACTGCAAAACAATAATAACCAGAAAAGAAAGCAATAAAGTATTTAGCATTTTTATATTGGATTGATGAATCCCTTGCTTTTTGAGGTTTACGAAATATTTATCGATTAATAATGCAAGTATTACAACTGGTAGCAGAGCATCGGCTGGATTTTCTATCCAAGCCATCATATCCGCAAAGGTAATAATCATAATCAAGATCAAAATTAAGAATGTTAAGGTGACGGTATGCTCTACAATCTTATTTTTATTACTGACTAATTTTCTGACAAAAATCGTTGGAATAAAGATCAAAGTCATAATTGTTAAACTGACTAAAAGTTCGTTAAAAGCCAGCGCAAAGCCTAATAGAGCTGGTGTGAGATTGCCATAAGATTCAATACGAAAAATGGTTTTTAAGTAAGCGATGATCAAGATGGCGAAAGGCAGGGTCAGTAAGGTTTTAAGCAACGTCTGCAATTCTAAAGGTAGAAGATGTAAATTATAAAGCTTCTCAAAATTAAACTTACCATCAGACTCATATTGAACTTCACTAAATTGAATGCGTTCGACCATATTTGAACCGCTTTTAAGCGTCACATAGTCTAAATTATCTTTTGATAAAGCGAATAGTTTTAAGTTATGTTCCGGCCATAAATCCAAAGGTTTCCAATAGCCTTCATGGTGAATTTGTAACCAACTTCTTTTATAACCATTACCTTGGATATTAACGCCGATTCCGCAAACTAGACGAGTCGGGATATCGATACTGCGTAATGCTATTTGGATATTTTTGTGAAGGTTTGACCAATCAGAACAAGGTTTGTTTTTGAGCGTTTCATAAGCTGGAAACTTGCCCCAATATTTTTGGTAATTCGTTAAAAATTGATTGATGTTTAAAACAGAATCAATCTCTATTGATTGATTTTTTTTCAAAAATTCCTTAAATTTAAGCATTCTATTTTGATCGAAATCCGGTAAAGCAGTAAATTTTTCATACTTATCAGGTTGTAATGCTTTTGGCGAATGAATTGATTGATTTTCGTGGGTAAAGAAATACCCTAATTGAATAATGCCGGGTTTATCATCAATTGCTTTAAAAGTAATACCTCTCTCTTCGCTATCTTTATTATTTCTTTTAACAATCTGCCAACCGTTATAATTTAAAGATTGTGAAATCAAGCGGTTTTCTTGATTAGAATAGGGCAATGGTAACTGTATTTCAGTTTGTTGCTTAATGATTTTTTTAACTTCATACTGTATTAATAATTTACTTTGCAGATGGGATTGAATATCTGACATAGGTAACCAAACCAGCTTTAATATGAAGATAAAAATGGCGATGCCAATTAACCCAATAACCACTTTTTTATTAGACGAGTGCAACATGAAATTACTGGTTACCTTATTAGTCAGTTCTAGTTTAGTTTTTTATTTACCGGCTTCAAGTGCCCAAATAACGCTCGGCTGGTTAGAACCGATAACGATTATTCTTGATTCACAACAATTGTCTATCCAGGCAAAAATTGACAGTGGTGCAGACCACTCTTCAATTCACGCCAGTAAGATTAAACGTTTCGAAAAAAACAATGAATCCTGGGTGAAATTTACCACAGTTAATGAATTTGTAATAGAAGCGCCTATTTATAGGGAAGCTCAAATTAAAACTAAGTTAGTCGGTTTTAACTATCGGCCAGTGATTCTGATGGATGTTTGTTTAGGGGGCGTAGAAAGAAAAATTGAGGTGAATTTAATCAATAGAGCTCATTTTACCAAGCCAGTTTTAATAGGGCGTTCAGCGCTATCTGGCTTTGTGATTGATCCGAATGAGACTGATTTAACCTGCGAAATGAGTTGTCAGCCAAGGCAAAATGGCAATTACCCTGTAAAAGCGTCTGATTGTAATAAATGATAAAAAGCGATTCGTTATAATTAATTTTAAACTAGAAATAAGGGATTCCAAAATGAATGTAAAACTCATTTCAATACTGGTTTTAGTAGGTTTAGTTGTTTTGTTTATTCTGCAAAACGTGGCAGTCGTAGAGATTCAATTTCTTTTTTGGTCGATCCAAATGCCACGTTCTGTAATGATGTTTGTTCTGTTGGTGATTGGAGTCATTATCGGTTGGTTTCTTCATAGTCATTTTAAAATTCAACGAGTAGAATCTTAATTATGGTAAGAATACGTAGGCTGGTCTTGGATGTACTTAAGCCCCACCAGCCCAATGCTATAGAGTTTTCTTCTGCTTTGGCGAATTTGGGTGCAGATTATCAGGTTAATTTAATTGTGACCGGAGTAGATGAAAAAACTGAAACCACTATCGTGACGATTGAAAGTTCGAATATCAATTTTAGTGATGTGGCAACGGTAATTGAAAAAATGGGTGCTTCTATTCATAGTATTGATGAAGTGGAAGTCTTCGGTTCAGATCAAGCATAAATTTTAATTACTGAAATTTAGAGAATTATGATGTTAAAGCATGATTTTAAATAAAAATGCCCATTTGACCCTGCATCTGCTTCGTGCTCAGAGCATTGCCCGGCGTTACCTGATTACCAACGGCTTTGATGGCGCTTTAACAATCATGGGCATGCTGACGGGTTTTTATATCAGCGGAATGACGGATTTGTCTGTGGCATTGAGCGCCTGTTTGGGTGCGACCACCGCACTTTTTATCAGCGGTATCAGTAGCGCTTATCTGAGTGAAAAAGCTGAGCGTGAAAAAGAATTACGTGAATTGGAACAAGCTTTGGTAAAGGACTTATCTGAGAGTGATTATGGTCAAGCCAGTCGTTATTTACCGATGCTGGTGGCCTTAGTCAATGGGCTCTCACCATTGTTATTATCGTTGGTCATTCTTTTGCCTTTGTTTTTTGCAGAACAGACTCAAGTATTGCTGATATCCCCATTTATCAGTGCTATTGTAATTGCTTTGGTCTGCATTTTTTTCTTAGGGATTCTCTTAGGAAGAATCAGCCAAACTTTTTGGTTATGGTCTGGTTTAAGGACTTTAGTGATAGCGACTGTCACCGTCATGATCATCGTGTTCTTTGGTCATTCTGTGTGAATAGATGATGGTCTGACTTCTGTTGTCAATGGCTTTAATTGTTGAGTTGGTATCTAGTAAATATTTGCAAATAGGCTCTTAGGAGGAACGATCATGTGGAAGAAAATTGCATTTGGTGTCTTTGTGTTTGCGTTAATCATTTTCTCGTTCATGAGCTGGTACAAGGCGTATTATTCAATGGGTGTAGCCGACAGTTACGAGGTTAATTCCCCTAAGCTTCAACATAAGGTATTAGTCGCCACGCAAGGCAGTGAATTCAAACAGAGTATTGTTTCTGGAATTATAGAGCACCTCAAGCAGCGACCGAGCTATCTGAAAATAATTGATGTCTCTGCGTTATCGCAAGTGAATGAAAGTGATTGGGATGCGCTCGTTATCTTACATACTTGGGAGAATTGGCAGCCGCAGGCTGATGCTAAAGCCTATCTCAATCGTGTTAAGGATTTAAACAAAGTCATTGTTTTAACTACTTCGGGTAATGGAACCTACAAAATGGAAGGTGTCGATGCCATCACTTCCGCTTCGGTGAAGGAAAGTGTTCCTTCGCGGATATTGGAAGTCACCAAACGCTTGGATTTAATTCTTGAAGCAGCTGAAACGCAATAGATTTTACAGTGAATTTATTCGTTAAAAACAACCAATATTATTTAATAGTCTGAGGAGAAACAATATGCGACATATATTCCGAACGCTGGTCATAGCGATGGCATTGATTCCGTTAGTAGCTTTCGCAGAAAAAGAGGGTTTTGTTAAGGTCACGCCGCTAGGTGGTCAAGCAGGGGAGTTCTGTAAATTAGATCGTGCCCTGATTTTTGAAGACCCGAATGGCACACGCATTCTTTATGATGCGGGTGTCACGGTCATGGGTGCTAAAGATCCTCGCTTAGGTAAGATTGATATGGTGTTGGTCAGCCACGTGCATGGTGATCATATCGGTCATCGCCATCAGAAATCCTTAAATTCAGGAAGTTGTGCGAATCCCGACATGTCAGTTACAGCGATACCTAACTCCAATAGTGTCAATATTGCAGTCGCCAAAAAAGCCAAAATTGTCACAGGCAGTGAAATGCCGAGTTTTTTCGCCAATAAACTGAAAGCCGCCGGTGGTAACCCTAAAGATTCGATACTGGTGCGTTTTGGCGCCATGCAAACCATCGGAGGGGTTGAGATTACCACTGTGCCGGCATTACACAGTAACGGCCTTTCAGCGGAACTGGTGGGCGGCCATTTGGGTGAATCTTTACAAACTGCGGGCTTAACCGCTTATGTAGGGCCACCCACCGGTTATATCTTGAAATTCACTAATGGCTTGGTCGTTTATTTATCCGGTGATACAGGCATTACGGCTGAACAAAAATTGGTGGTACGTGATTATTATGCTGCTCAGCTGGTGGTGATGAATATTGGTGATACTTTTACAACGGGCCCGAAAGAAGCGGCTTATGTCATTAATGAACTCATCAAACCCATTGCAGTGATTGCCTCCCATGCCAATGAAGAAGCGACTCGTGAAGGCAAGGTATTGCCTGGCACACGTACGGAAACTTTTATTCAAGCCAGTAATGTCCAAGTGTATGTGCCGTTAAGTGGTAGAACCTTGGCTTTTGATGGTATTGGCCAATGTGCAGAAGAGTGTGTCGATTTCTAGCGCCATACTTGATTTTGTACTTGGGGCTGACTCACCTTTTGTAAACCGAATTAGCGTAATATTTGCCTCAGTCAGTCAGTAAAATGATCAAAACTTGGAGAATAAAACTTCCTTGGAAGTGTCTTTGACCGAATATCCAAAGATTACGTTTCTGTTATAAATTAAGCTAATTTGAATACCTCAAAGTCTAAAATATTATGTCTTAATCTTAGGTGATATCGCTCAATAATATTCCAAATATAAAAGGAAGTTTATGAAAAAGATCTTTGAAATAATTACCTCGATGAGTTACCTGTTTTCAGCGGTAATTCTTTTTGGAATGGCTTTGATGATTATGGGCTGGTCAGTTTATGAAGTCGTGATGCATTTCAACAGCGCTAATTTAGGTAAGGGTGAGTTTATTTCAATCATGTTGCAATCTGTTGGTGCTATTGTGATTGCGGTCGCAATTATCGATGTTGCTAAGTATATGATTGAAGAGGAAGTTTATCGTAACAAAGAACTTCGTTCAGCTGTTGAAGCGCGACAAACCATGACCAAAATTATTGTTATTATCTCTATTGCCGTCGGTATTGAAGGATTGGTTTATATCTTTAAAGCAGGCATGCAAGATATTACGTTATTGCTTTATCCAGCATCGTTATTATTGGTTTCTGTTTTATTAATTGTCGGATTGGGGATTTTTCAGAAACTGAGTATTGCGGTGGAAAATTCTGAGACACCTTTAAAAAAGTAAAATAACACCTGATACACTCAATAAAAAGCATCAGGCCTGGTGCTTTTGTTTTTTGATAAAGCCTATTTTTTAAGCTTTTCTGCCATCAACTCTTTGTAGATGTGTCGGGCATTGGCTTTCGAAAGTTGGTCAAATACCGGTCTATTTTTATGTTTTGACTGTTCTATAGAATCAACTTCTTCAATACTGCCGCCTCTGGCAACGATGGCCTCAACATCTTTAATTAAGTCTATAAAATAATCATAGGTTTGGCGCTTTAGGGTGGCTAAATCGGTCGGTGTGCCGTGACCGGGAATCACCATAACATCGGCAGGAACATGCTTAAGCATTGTCTCAAATGAAGCAATCCATTCTCTAAAGTGACTGTTATTTAACAGGCCTGGTAGGCGTTCATTAAAGCCTAAATCGCCACTAAACAGTAGCTTACGTGAGGGTATGTACATGCCCGTCATTGAAGGGGTATGACCGCCACCAAAATTGATGAGTTTCACGGTCTCTCCACCACCAACATCAATGGTTTTTGAGCCCTCGAAGGTTGTGAAGTGTTCAGTAACATCTCTAACGGATTGGGTAATGGCTGTGCCGCGGCCAGCTGAATATTTTTTCTTATTAGTTGCAAAAATTCGGTGCCAATTGTCATTGGCACGTTTTTCAGAATAGAGATTTTTAACGCCAATATCGTACCAATAACTCGATCCAAAATAGGCATGACCTTGATCATTTTCAACGGCTAGCCATTTAACGGGTTTGTCGGTTAAACGTTTAATTTGTTGGTGAAAGCTATAAGCGACAGCTGCGTTTGGACCGCCATTGTAGACAAAGACCCCATCTTTAAACATGATGGCACTTAAATTATTGTTCAAACCAAAATTGGCGCGTGTTCCCCAGATAAAACTGCCTACGACGGTGTAAACATCCTCCATGACTTTAATGGCTTTAGGGATAGATAGTTCTTTGCCGATGTAACCCATTTTCTGTTCTACTTGAGCAACTTCTAAAGCGTAGCTATTAATGGCATGACTAGCAACTTTGGAATCTCCTAGGGATTCAAGCTCTTTGGCATAAGTGGCGAACCCTGCAATATAAGGATCCGTATCAAGGTTACTTGCGATGGTAGTTGATGATATTACCATTAACAAAGGAATCGATAGCATCGTTTGGCAGAAAGGGCGTCTTTGCATAATTCTGTTCTCTATTGAGTGATAAGGGTATAAAAGTCTAGTTATTTAATCATAATATTTTTAAATCAGGTTTAGTGTTATATCGTAAATACTTTTATATTATTTTTTAGTCTATCGGCAGTGCGGTTTTATCAACCACTTTACGTAACACAAAACTAGTATGCACCCCACTCACCCCTTCTATTTGTGTGACATGGTTTAACAATAAGTCCTGATAAGCTTCCAAATCTTTGACCACCACTTTTAATTGATAATCCGCCGTTTGACCCGTGAGCAGTAAACACTCTAAAACATTCGGTAAGGTCTGTACGCTAGATTCAAATGCCTCAAACCGTTCTTTGGTGTGTTTATCCATGGAGATGTGTATCAAGGCCATTAAATCTAACCCCAGTTGTTTGGCATCCAATAGCGTCCGATAACCAAGTATCACACCTGATGCTTCTAAAGCCTTAAAACGCCTTAAGCAAGCCGAAGGGGAGAGGCCTATCTGATCGGCGATTTCTTGATTACTTAACCGCCCATTATTTTGTAGGGCATTTAAAATGGCTTTATCGTAGTGATCTAAGTTTGTTAATTCTTTTAATGCCATACTGACCCTTTATTGGTTGAATGTTGTTTATCTTGATATTATTTAAGCATAAAGTTGTTAACAATGTCGAATATAAAGAATTGTTTGCAACAATATTCGATAGGTTACTCGGTAGAATATAAACCATAGAAATCATGCAACGTCGCAATGAGTATAAGAGTTTAAGTAGATGAACCAGACGAATCAAAATATCCCTTCACAAAAATACCATCGTACGCCAACCCCTGAGTTGCCAAATCGTCAGTGGCCCAATAATGTATTAACTAAAGCGCCGATTTGGGTGAGTGTTGATTTGCGTGATGGTAATCAAGCCTTAGCTAATCCGATGACGGTTGAGCAAAAACTGGCTTTATGGAAGCAATTGGTGGCGTTGGGCTTTAAGACTATCGAAGTCGGATTCCCTTCTGCCAGTCAGGTGGAGTTCGATTTTACCCGACGTTTGATTGAAGATAATTTGATTCCAGACGACGTTACTATTCAGGTTTTAGTGCAGGCACGTGAACATTTGATAAAGCGAACTTATGAATCATTGTCTGGCGTTAAGCAAGCGGTAGTACATGTTTATAACACCACCAGCATTGTGCAGCGTGAGAACGTATTTGAGAAGACTAAAGATGAAATCAAGGCTATGGCAGTACAAGGTGCGAGATGGGTGCAGGAGTATGCCCTTAAGGCATCCGAAATAAATCCTGATTCAAAGTGGATTTTCCAATATTCCCCTGAGAGTTTTTCACAAACCGAAACCGATTATGCCGTTGAAGTGTGTCAAGCGGTCATGGATGTCTGGCAACCGACTCCAAATAATAAATGCATTTTAAATTTACCGGCAACCGTAGAAAGTAGTTCACCGAACCGTTTTGCCGATCAGGTTGAGTACTTTATCAACCATTTGCCAAACCGTGAATCCGCTTTAATCTCCATTCATACCCATAATGATCGTGGCTGTGCCGTTGCTGCGGCAGAGTTGTCTTTATTGGCGGGGGCAGATCGTATAGAAGGCACCTTGCTAGGTAATGGTGAACGTACTGGTAATATGGATATTGTCACCTTGGCGATGAACCTTTTCAGTGAAGGTATTGATCCTTTATTGGACTTCTCACAGCCGAATGATTGGATTCCTGTGGTTGAAGCGGTCACACAGATTAAAACCCATCCACGTCATCCATGGGTAGGTGAGGTGGTTTATACCGCCTATTCAGGAAGTCATCAAGATGCGATTCGTAAGTGCTTAATTAAACAACAACCTGATCAACCTTGGAATGTCGCTTATTTGCCAATTGACCCTAAAGATATTGGCCGAGATTATGAAGCGATTATTCGCGTCAACAGCCAATCTGGTAAAGCGGGTTCAGCCTTTGTCTTGGCACAGGAGTATGGTTTAAATCTCCCTAAATGGATTCAATTAGACTTTGCACCTATTGCGCAACAGTTGGCCGAAAAGCAAGGCGGTGTTATCAGTCACAAAGAACTTTATTCGGAGTTTGCAAAACACTATCGCTGTGAAGACACAGGGATCGTATTGAACCACTATCAGTTAGATAGCGTGGGTGATGTAGAAAAACTGTCACTTGAAGTCAATGGTGAAACTTGGCAAGGTGAAGGCTCGGGTACCATCAGCGCTTTATGCGATGCTTGGCAGCAACGCACAGGGCAAGTGGTGGATGTCATTGATTATGCAGAGCATGCCATGCACGATGCCCTTAATGTCAAAGAGGGCAAAAATGCCAAAGCGATGGCCTATGTCTATCTGCAAGTAGGTAACACCAAATCGGTAGGCGTTGCATTAGCGAAGGATTCGGTCAGTGCGATGATTCTGGCGGTTATAAAAGGGCTAGATTCAGCTTTATAATATATATATCACAGCATCGTTATGTGTTTAAAATTTAAGTGACCAGGCCTGGTCACTTATAATAAATAATCAACGATTGATTAATTCTTCATAACAGTTCATAAGTATCTATAGGGTTGCATTGTATGTATTTGAAAATATCTGATATCAGTACAGCAGAGCTTTATCCTTTGTTAGTTGAGGGAATCATTCCTCGCCCAATTGCTTGGATCAGTACTCAAAGTTCAGCTGGCGTTGAAAATCTTGCACCCTACTCATTTTTTACCGTTGCTAGTTGTAATCCACCTGTTTTGGCCATAACCCATATCAATCAATCTAATCAACAAGCTAAAGATACATTGGTTAATTTGCAACAAACACAAGAGTGTGTCGTTAATGTGGTTAGTGCGAATCAGGCCGAAGAGATGAATGGCTCTTGTGCTGCTTATCCCGCAGAAGTCAGTGAGTTTAGTGCGCTTGGTATTGAGTCTATTCGTAGTGAAAATGTGGTTTCTTTGAGTGTCAAGAATTCTAAAGTACGTTATGAATGTCGTTTACGCGAAGCCATTTCTATCTCCGATTTACCTGCAGGCGGGGTATTGATTTTATTGGATATCATCGGGGTTTATATTGATGAAATGGTTTATAAAGAAGGGCATATCAATGCGAATTTATTAAATGCCATTGGTAAGTTAGGCGGTAATGATTACGCAACGACAGCGGATCAATTTAGTTTGCAGCGCCCAGTTTTGTAAATACACAGACTAAATTCTGACTAATAATGACCAGGCCTGGTCAATTGGTAAAATGAGTATTTAGGTTTCACGTGAAACAAAAAATCCGCCTTTTGAACTGCAAAAGGCGGATTTTTACTAACAAATATTAATTAACTGATTAGTTAACGAAATACGCTTGCTCAGCATCTACTTTGTAAGTCCAAGGCTGACCAGAGTTTTTCCAACCATTTTTAAGACGGAAACCTTTTTTGTCGCCTTCTTTAGTTTTACCACCTTCAAAACCATCCGTCATAATGTAGACATTTTTGTAACCGTATTGATCAAGCATTTTTGCTGCAGGTTGTGCACGTGAAGAACCTGAACGACACATTAGAACGTAAGTAGAGTTTTCATCTGCACCCAGCACAGCTGCTTTTTCTTCTAATTCAGAAACAAACTTTGTATTACCAACAGACTTATAACGAGGTTTTTTAGCATCCATTTCATTGTAAACAAATGTTACAGATGGAATCATTATCTGTGCTGCATGTGTATGGCCGACAAACTGCCACTCTTCCGGAGTACGAACATCAACCAAGATAACCTTTGAATCACTTTTCATCATTTCAGCAGTTTCTTTAGCATCCACGTAAAGACCTTGAGGTGTTTGTTTTTTTGGATCTGTAGGTGCTGGAGATGCACTCGCCATAGATGAGACCATCATGCCTGAAACAGTTGCTGTAGCTAACCAAACTAAAGTTTGTTTTTTCATTATTTATATCCTTAGAATTTTAAATTTTCATACGTATTAAACCATATTATTAATATGTGATATATGGTTTACTGATGATTTGACATTAAATAATTCTATATATGTAGTAAAAACACTTATTAGTTAAATAAACAGTGATAAATTCTATTACGGTGATTTTAATAGCGTTAATATAAAGTCATTCCTATAAACAGTAACAGGCTGATTCAAGATGTTCGTCAATACACAAATTATCATTCGTATCCTTGCTGTCTTAACTATTTTATATAGCTCTTTTGCATTTGCTGAGTCTTTAAATACGCAGTCATTAGACTGGTTCACTATGTTTATGTGGTTAGCTGGTGGCCTGGCTTTGTTCTTATTTGGCATGGAACAAATGGTTAAAGGTTTATTGGTGCTTGCCGGCGATAAAATGAAAAATCTGCTGGGCAAGTTAACCACCAACCGGGTTATGGGTGCGATTACAGGCGCAGGGGTCACTGCGGTGATACAGTCCTCATCTGTGACCAGTGTGTTGGTGGTAGGCTTTGTTTCAGCTGGATTGATGACGGTTGGGCAAGCGGCTGGAGTAATTATGGGTGCAAACCTAGGGACAACCATGACGGCGCAAATTGTGGCTTTTAAGGTTACTCATTTTGCTTTACTGATGGTTGCAGCCGGATTTATCATTCAATTTATCGCTAAGTTACGCAAGAAAAAAGCCATTGGCGATTTGATTATGGGCTTAGGGTTGATATTTTTTGGCATGAATATCATGAGTGAAGGTATGGAGCCTTTAAAAACCTATCAACCGTTTTTAGATTTGATGATAGAGATGCAGAATCCTTTCTTGGGCATATTGGTCGGTTTGGTTTTTACAGCGTTAGTGCAGTCATCATCCGCTACGATTGCCATTGTCATTGTTATGGCAAGTAATGGATTTTTAACCCTTCCTGCCGGGATTGCCTTGTCTTTAGGCGCGGATGTTGGCACCACCGTTACTGCGATGCTGGCGACCATTGGAAAGTCTCGAGAAGCATTGCGAACTGCGATGATTCATGTGCAATTCAATGTCTTAGGCGTGTTGATTTGGCTACCCTTTATTCCAGAATTAAGCAGTTTGGCCATCTATATTTCAGCGCATGATGTGTTGAGTGGTCAGACAATGGCTTTGTTGGCTGAAAACACCCCTCGTGAAATAGCCAATGCAAATACGCTTTTCAAACTAACAGCCTTGATTTTGTTTTTGCCGATGATCCCACTATTTTTATGGAGTGTTTATAAAGCTTTCCCATTATTGCCAGACGAAAAAGGTATTGGTGAATTTCAATCTGAATTCCTAGATAAAGCGTTACTAGGGACACCAACACTTGCAATGAAAGCAGTCAATTTAGAGTTGGAGCACTATCAAAAACAAGTTGGGCTTTTCTATAAGCGGCTGATCTCAATGATTGCAAATCCTAATATTGATCGGTTGGCACGAGAGGATATGACCCTGCAGCGGTTAAGATCATACCAAGGGCAGATACTCAGTTATTTAGGTCAAGCAGGACAATTAGAGTTGACTCCAGAAGAGCAGCTAGAATATATGAAGCTTATGAATGTGGCCAATAATTTGGAATCAATGTTAGAGGCTATTCATTCCAATTTACAACAAGTTTTACATGAGATGATTCAAGAAAATATTAAGCCAAGTGAAACCATGCTGAATCTGGTTGGGCAACTGACGTCAGAGGTAGGTAAGTCTATGGAGAATGCTCTCCATAGTATTTATGCAAAAGACAATGAGTCGGCGTTGTCGGTCTTGGCGATTAAGCAAACCATTGATCATCTGATTCAAGAGGCATTAACCCATCAGGTGAAACGTTTTAAACCCGATGCAGAACGATTAAAAGTATTTCGTTATGAAATGCAATTAGTCGATGGTTTTAAACAGTTACATACTTTATCAAAACGAATTGCACGCTTACAGTTAGCGAGTCTTGGTGAAGATAACAATCTGGTACAAAATTCTGAATCCAAACCAGTTGTGTAGTCAAACGGCCTTTTAAGTTATTAAACAACCATATTGGTATTTATTCGTCTAACAATGACTGGCAATACATTTTTTTGGTAAGGTTGAAGTAAAATCGACTTCTAAATAGCGCTCTTTAAGCGGATTATTTTTACTGTGCAAGGTCAGTGGTAGGGTAAACGTTATTAAGCCGCTTAATAACGGTTTAATTCGTCTTTTTCTAAAATTTGTGGTGATTTTTATAAATTATTCACATCTACAGTGCTGTATTTTAAATTTTGAAATTCAGGCCCCCTGGTTTTTGTTATAATTCAGCCCCCCCCTAGTTTTTGTTATATTTCTGTTGAGTACTCCATAGAATATTCTGGCTCCACGTGGAACTAAATGTTTACATAAAACATACTCGTGAAGTTTATCTTCATAATATAGGCCCGATAACGACAGACAAAAAAATATTTTGGATAATTACCTGTGAAAATTTTATTACGCTATAAACTATTAATTGCTTTTGGATTGCTGGTCATGGCGTTTTTACAATTTAATTTTCTGCCCAGTCTTAAGAATATTGAAAATCAGTTTTTAGAAACTGTTTATCAACAAGAAGCTCATAGAATACAGTTAGACATAGAAGAACAGATTGCCGCCAAACAACAAGTCACTTTAGTACTGGCCATTGGTATAGCTGCGACACTTTCTAATAATTATGATCTCCCATTTTCGAACTTACCGGTGGAACAGAAACTTCTTGTTCCTGAAAACTTTGAAAAAGTGATTGCCAAATTAACCAAATTCACCAATTTTAAAAATCTTTGGTTTCGGTTAATGGATGAAAATGGCCATTCAGTTTATCAATCTTGGTCGCCCCTTAAAAACCACTTACAAGTGTCCCTTTCTGAGTTTTCTCATCGAAAAAAACACCCTAAACCACAGGTAAGTATCTCCAGCGGAAAGTTTAATCTATCGATTAGAACCCTGGTTCCAGTTCTTCATAATGAGACCCTACTAGGTTATGTTGAGCTGATGAGTCATTTCAATTCCATCCAAAAAAAGCTTGAGGTGGCTAATATTGATAGTTTAGTAATTGCTTCGCCTGAGCAAACGCTCAAAATAACCTCCCCATTTAGTCACAAGACACTACATGGACTTTATATCTCCAATTTGAATCCAAATCAGAGTCTTTTAGACCAAATCAGGTCAGATGATCTGGCGAGTTGGATTGGTACTGATAAAGATTATTGGTTGTGGAATGGATTATTTGTCGTGCGTCACCCTCTAAAGGCGCTAGATGGACAGGTGCATGGCTGGTTATTTGCCTTTAAACCCAAGGCAGATATTGTCGTTTACAATGAATTAAATGCACTGGTTGCTAAACAAAGCAAGTTAGAGATGGCTCGAAATACGTTCATAACTACACTGTTTTTTATCGCCTTAGCTTTCTATTTCTATCGACAAAAACGTTATTATCATAATGTCATCGATGTAGAGAAGGAGATGGTTATTATTGCGGATACCGCGGGGCTTATTTATGCTAATAAAGCTTTCTTTAAAGTCTTTAAGCCCTTCTCTAATTTACGTGCTTTTAGCCAAAAACACGATTGTATTTGTGAGTTTTTTGTACCCAAGGATGGCTACCTACAATGCAATATCGGCGGATTAAACTGGTTAGAGTACCTTGCTAAAAACTCGAACAAACAGCATAAAGTTAAGATCGATTATAATGGTAAAGTACGAGTCTATGATGTACGTGCTAGCTTAATGCCAGGATTCGAAAATCGTTTCGTCGCAGTTTTTAATAATATTACCTTGACGGAAAAACTGCATCATGAGCTGCGTCAAAAAGCATTGATGGATTCGTTAACTCGTATAGGCAATCATCGCCACTTTAAAGACAACCTAAAGCGCGATATTAAGCACTCTAACCGTTATCATATCCCCTTCAGTATGATAATGTTTGATATAGATCACTTTAAAATGATAAACGATACCTATGGTCATGATGTAGGTGATTCTGTTCTGCGCCGAGTAGCTAAGGTTATCAAGGCATTACTGAGAGAGGACGATGAATTCTATCGAATAGGTGGTGAGGAATTTGCCATTTTGCTGATGCATCAATCCGAGGCTAATGCGGTTTTATTGGCGGAAAAAATCAGAATAGAAATTGAAAACACAGACTTCTCACCAGTGAAAAGTCTGACGATCAGTTTGGGTGCAGCACAGTATAAAGAGCAATCAAGACAAGAATTTTTCAAACAGACTGATAATGCTCTTTATCGAGCGAAAAATGCCGGGCGTAACCAAACCCAAACACCTCTAGTGGAAGTTATTTCCCCTGTACCGTAATTACAATATTTCTATCAAAACGACCAGTTCGATGTTCATATAAAAACAAGCCTTGCCATATACCTAAATTGAGCTTGCCAAGGGTTACTGGAATCGTTTGACTTATATCGGTAATCATACAGCGAATATGACCGCTCATATCATCGTCGCCTTCGTCGTTATGTTGATAGTTTTCATCTCCATCTAAAACCGTCTTTTGCAACCAATATTCAATGTCTTGTCTCACCGTAAGATCGGCATTTTCAGTGATAATCAACGAGGCTGAAGTGTGTTGGATAAACACATGACATATCCCCGATTGAATCCCGGACTCTATGACGAGTCTATTAATTTTGTCTGTGATATTGTAAGTACCCCTATTTGGGCTCTGTAAAACTATTTCTGACTGAAAGTGTTTCATTAATACTGTTCCTCATTGCGCTATAATAAATACATTCTAAATCAATTACGTTTAAAGAAATTTCAAATCATTTTAGATTTATATTCCATTCAAAAAGAGTAAAAATAAGAAATACATATGACCAAATCATCTCAAATCCAAGACAACCCTTTGCTTAATATTTCATCACTGCCTAATTTTGAATTGTTTCACGTGAAACATATAGAGCCTGCTACCACTCAATTATTGGCTGATAATCGTGCAGAAATTAATCGTTTGGTCTCCATGACTGAAATCCCTACTTGGCAGAATTTCATTGAACCTTTGGAAGTGATTGATAATCGTTTTGAACGTGTCTGGGGGCCGATTGGCCACTTAGATGCCGTTAAAAACAGCGATGAATGGCATAAAGCCTATACAGATTGTTTAGGAAAGGTAACGGCTTATCATACTGAAGTTGGTCAGAATGCTGGTTTATATGCCAAATTCAATGCGATTGCCGACAGCCTAGAGTTTATGAATTATTCGCTGGCTCAGAAAAAAGTCATTGAAAATGCTTTACGTAATTTCCGTTTAAGCGGCATCGCACTGCCAGCTGAGCAACAGTCCGAGTATCAGGAGATTTCACAACAATTGTCACAACTGAGTAGTCAGTTTTCCAATAATGTTTTGAAATCTACCCAGGCCTGGTCAAAACACATTACCGATGAATCCTTACTAAAAGGGTTGCCGGATTCAGCAAAAGGTTTGCTTAAGCAACTTGCTGAAAATAGAGATTTAACGGGCTGGTGCGTGACTTTAGATTTCCCTTCCTATTTGGCGGTGATGACCCATGCGGATAGCCGTGAATTAAGAGCTGAAGTTTACCGCGCTTTTGGTACTCGTTCATCAGATCAAGCACACAATACAGAGTTTGATAACACCGATAACATCCTTAAAATTCGTTCATTACGTCATCAGAAAGCCAATTTACTTGGGTTTGATCAGTACGCAGATTACTCTTTAGCCACTAAAATGGCTGAAAGCACTGATCAAGTATTGGGTTTCTTGCGGGATCTGGCAACAAAGTCAAAACCTCAGGCCGAACAAGAGTTGGCGACCTTAAGCGAGTTTGCCAAAACGGGATTAGGGATTGACGACTTTCAGCCTTGGGATGTGACCTTCGCTTCTGAAAAATTTAAAAGTAAAACCTTGTCGCTATCTCAAGAACTATTGCGCCCGTATTTTCCTGTGGAATCAGCTCTAAAAGGCTTGTTTGAAATTACCCAGAGTTTGTTTGGGATTCGTATTCAAGTTAAACAAAATGTACCCGTCTGGCACCCTGACGTACGATTTTTTGAGTTGATAGCTGAGAATGACGAAGTCATTGGTCAGTTCTATTTAGATTTGTACGCTCGTGAAAACAAACGCGGTGGTGCTTGGATGGATTCGGCTGTCACCCGTTGGAGACATCCTCAGGGTACCTTGCAGAAGCCTGTCGCCTATTTAGTGTGTAACTTTACACCGCCATTAGAGGGCCAAGCCGCTTGTTTAACACACGATGAATTGACAACTCTGTTTCATGAGTTTGGACACGGTATTCATCACTTGATGACGGAAATGGAACAGTTGGATATCTCTGGCATCAGTGGGGTACCTTGGGATGCAGTTGAACTGCCTTCACAGTTTATGGAAAATTTCTGTTGGGAAAAAGAAGGTTTAGCGTTGATTTCAAGTCATATCGAAACCGGAGAAACATTGCCAGATGAGTTGTTTGAATCCTTAAAGAGAAGTCGCGGATTTCAGTCGGCGATGATGATGTTACGTCAGATCGAATTTTCGCTTGCTGATTTTGAAATGCACGCCTTTTACAATGCGGAACAGGTCGAATCGGTTGCCGATTTATCACAACGTATTCGCCAAGAGGTTGCAGTGATTATGCCTCCAGAATACAGTCGTTCAATGCACAGTTTTAGTCATATCTTTGCCGGTGGTTATGCCGCGGGTTATTTTAGCTATAAGTGGGCAGAGGTGTTGTCGGCTGATGCATTTGGTCTGTTTGAAGAGGAGGGTATTTTGAACCCAGAGACGGGGGCCAAGTTTAAAAATATTATTTTAGCAGCGGGTGGTTCGATTGATCCAATGGTGTTATTTAAAGCGTTTAGAGGGCGTGAGCCGAATATAGATGCGTTACTACGCCATAGTGGTATTAAGGTCTAAAATTGATCCATCAAAAATCTATACGTACTTATGTACAGTTTTTGATGGCACTCTTATTAAAAGATAATTGCAACTTGTGCTGAGATACGATTATCTAAACTATCCAAAATATCATGAACTACTGCGCTAGCCGCTACCTTTGGAGCAGTAATGTCTCTTATTTCATAATTTAGACGTACCGATTTTCTTGGATCAAAGAAGTACTGTCCACCTAAAGTCACATTTCTAAATTCACGATAGTTTCCATCGATTTTTTTAGCGTTGTCTAATGCATCATAACGAATATTTAACTCAATATTTGGTTTGATACGATAGCCTAAGTCAAGCTGATAAGCGCTGGATTCGTCATCGGGTAGTGTTACAAAGGTGCTGCCATCTGCTGGTATTCCGGCACCCGTTGTTCCAGCATAGATCATACCGTCCGCGGTAAAGTATTCAGCGGCCAGCCGGTATTTACCATCATAGTAAGTCATGCCTAATCCTTGGCGTGTACGATCTTTCACGCCAACATCCTTCAATGTACGTTTACCAGTTTGTGACCAGGCATAGAGTTTGATACCGTGACGACGTGGCCCTTTTGATTCACCAAAAACCTTTTCAGTAGAAGCGTATAGATACAGATCCTTGTGGTCATCATTATCAGTGAGCTCAACTCCATTACCATGCCCGAGCATAACTGCATAGCTAGACTCCCAGCCCTCTTGTTTAAAGGAGTCAAAGAGCTGAATTCCCGTATCCCTTACAGCACCGACAGACCCGTTTCTATCGGAATCGCCTGTGGTATTATCAAAGAAACGCTCTATTAACAGTAAGTCGGTTCCACTGGTAAAGTTAATATAATTAAAGACAGGTATACCTTTAAAAGACTCTTCTGAACCAGGGGTTTTAAATAGACCTAAACGTACTCTAGCGTTAGGTATTTGATTAAAAGTCATGCTCGCATGGGTCAGTTGACCACGTTCAGCACTTCCACCTGTCGTAATACCGTTATTGCCGAGTTCAGTCATCAAAAAGTAATTGATGTCTTTGTTGAAACTGTTACCTCTAAAGCCGATACGGGCACGTTTAACATTAAATCCGCTGGAATCCGTAACTTGTGGTGCCATTTGGTTAAACGCTGCCTTATTGCCATTTGGGAGTCTAGTGTCATCGGTAGATTGGTAATCAATCTGTACAAAGGCGAATAGTCGTGTACTTGGTGGTGCTTGTGTATTTTCAGTACCTTGTAGCATTAGCCAGTTGGCCGCATGGGCTGGTTGCATCGTGAAAGTACCGATAATACTAGCTAAGGCAATGTTCAGTACAGTTTGTTTTATGCCGGTTTGATGGTGTTTCATTTAAATACCTTCAATCAGAATTGAAGTTGTATTACATTGTTTTTTTTAACCATAAGATAATTAATTTTACCGATAGGTATATTAAATAGGCCAAAAAATTTGGTTAGGTAGGAGTGACGCTTCTGTGAATTTAATGGCGTGTTGCATTATATTTTGGTTGGAAGTTTCAATGGTTGGATTCCATTGCAGTGAGCTCGGTAGGATTTATTCTAATAATCGATCTAAATGCGGGAATTGGTCAAGTTGAAGTTGTTTAAACAACGAGTGTTGTTCATAGTCGATTTTCAAACAAGGGTTATAAAAAAGGCCCCCTAATATTGTGGGAAGTTATTAGGGGCAAATGGTTGGAGGGTTCCCCAACCAGTAAAAGAGTAAATTTAAATGTTTTTTATATTGGATTAAAAGATCATCATCACCTGTGCTGATAGACGGTTGTCTACACTTTTTAAAATCTCAAATCCATTATCACCAGCAGAAAGGTTCGGCGCTTTAGCATCTCGAATTTCATAGTTCATACGTACTGAGGTTTTCTTATTAAAGAAATACTGAGCGCCCAAAGTGGTGGTGGTAAAGACACGTTCTGTATCATTTGCGCTTCCAGAGAATGAATCTGTAGCCGTTGCACTATTGGTGACATCATGACGAATGTTTAGTTCAATATTGGGTTTAACACGATAACCTAAATCTAGTTGATAAGCATTGGCTTTTTGATCTGTCAACATGACAATAGGATTACCTGGTACTGCTCCAATAGGACCCCCAAATATCATTCCATCGGCCGTAAAGTATTCGGCCGCAACACGATATTTTCCATCATAGTAGGTCATCCCTAAACCTGCTCTATCACGATTGTATTCATCGCTACCGAAGGTACGTTTACCGTCTTGAGACCAGGCGTAAAACTTCATTCCATGACGTCTCGGCCCTTTAGAAGTACCGAAGACCTTTTCCGTAGAGGCATAAAGGTAAAGATCCTTATTATCGTCATTATCTGTCAGCGCTAAGCCATTACCATTGCCATACATAATCGCGTAGCTGTGCTCCCAGTCTCCTTGCTTGAAAGAATCGAACACCTGAACACCAGTATCTCTTACAGCGAAGACGGGATCTGTACGGTCACCTGCAATGCCAGCAAATGGTCCTGCAGTTACTGAAGGAACAATTCTTTGCTCATTTAACAGGCGAGCGGTACCAGTAGTAAAGTTAACGTAGTTGAAGACGGGGATGCCTTTAAAAGACTCTTCCGAACCGGGGGTTTTAAACAGACCGACACGGACACGTGCACCAGGGATATGGTTTAAAGTGATACTCGCATCTGTTAATTGACCTTGTGACCCTGAACCACCTGTAGTGATTCCATTGTTTCCTAATTCAGTCATTAGAAAATAGTTTACTTTATTGTCTAATGGGAGGTTAGCGCCACGGACTCCAATACGCGCACGTTTTACGTTAAATCCATTAGAAGTGGTAAGTTGTGGTGCCATTTGGTTAAAAGCTGCTTTACCGCCTGTACCCGGTCCAGCGGTTAGTTTTGTATCATCCGTAGATTGATAATCAATTTGGGCAAATCCCCAAAGCTTAGCACGTGGTGCTTGATGATCTGGTTCAGTCCCTTGTAACATTAACCAGTTGGCTGCTTGTACAGACTGAGCGCTTAGTGCTCCGGTTAATGCCACTAATAAAGCCGTTTTTTTGAATGCATTTTTCTTGTTTTGCATAGTAATCCTCTTCTCATTATTTTTGAGATTATATTTTTTGTTTAGATATTATTTGATGGTGATTTAAGGTCGGATATAGGCAAAACTTTGACCCTGTAGATAGGCGAGTTCAGCAACCCCGCTCGGCACGATATCTGACTTTGAAGCATCGTATAAATGCTTTTCAATATCGACATTTCTACCCTTTAAGGTATTAGCACAGACATTAAAACTCACACCTTGAAGTTTCAATTTGTCGATTTTTTGGGCCATTTCTAGGGTTGCATTGGCGGCCTTAAATTTGGGCACTTCTTTAAGTGCTTCAGGTTTAAGGATCAGAGATAAGCCGTTGCCATGCATCACCACTCGAATATCCAAGTTATCAGCGCCGACCGCGTTGATATGGTTTTGAATATTTCTTAAAGCGCCAGATTGCTTTTTAGCATTGTCATAATTGATGTGATAAACCACTTTTTGCTGACCATAACCTTCACTGCTGTTCGCAGATGAAGAGAACGGTAAGCTTGCTAAAATAAGCATTAAAATAATGGTTAGGTAACGTTGTATTGTTTGCATAGTAGACTCAGTGGGATAAATTAATGATTTGAAATTCAGTTTTAGGACTAAGGTTTTAAAACCTGCCAACCTGCTTTTTGTAACTGCAATAGACGACCGGCGCCTGCTTTCACATCTAGAATGCCATCTCTCATTTCAGGGCGATGACCGAGTATTTTTGTCATATTCGTTAAGGTATTACCACAGACAGAGAAGCGCACACCTGCGTCCATTAGCGTTTGAATGCGTTGTTGGTTGACATTACCTTCCATGAGTAAACGAATACCTGGGCCAAAAGTCACGACTTCCATGTCTACCTCTTGACCGGCATAGTATTGAAGGAGATTACCTGCAACATTTAAAACCAAGGTTTGTTTGAAAGGATCTCTATCACTCAGCTGTAAGACAATTTTATTGTCAGCAAACGTTTCTGGAAGGGGTGAATCACTTGCGGCAGAAAAAGCCGACATAGAAATGGTTAAACCAGCAATTAACCAAATAAATTTTAAGGCGGTTTTTTTAAACATATGTTTTTATCCTCAGATGTTATTAATGGGATGTTTCATAGGTATAACGAATGGACGATGGGTTTTATTCCATTTACTTGAACTAGAGTTTTTAGCGCAGGGGCTAGAATTTCTTATTTAATAAGATGTTAATATTTAAAGAAAAAATAATGTTTGTATAATTTGGAATATTTCATTTAGTATAAAAAAGAGACGAATCCTAATCTGTGAAGAGATAATGAAATTTCCTAGACAAGTGGTCACGCTTTTATGTCAGTCACAAGAGAAAAAACGATTTGACGAAGCTTTACAAAGTAAATATGAGCGACTGTATCGATTGGCCTACGCTTGGTGCCACCAGCAGGCACTTGCTCAGGATTTAGTGCAAGGTACAATGCTAAAAGCCCTTGAAAACCGAAAACATCTTGACAGATTGGAGCATTTAGATGCTTGGTTGAGTAAGATAATGCACAATTTATTTTTAGATCATATTCGATTTAACAAACGTTGGGAATGGTCTGAAGCCTCTGAAATTGATGCACAATATGATGCGGAATGTTGTGAGTCTCACATGATTAAAAACCAAGCTTCTGAAGCATGTCATAATGCGCTTGCTAAACTGCCTTTTGAGCAACGAGAAGCAATTGCTCTATGTGATTTACAAGGCTTTAGTTACCAAGAAATAGCAGAGATTACCTCGACCCCAATCGGTACCGTTATGAGCCGTATTGCCCGAGGTCGAGAGAGATTGCGTCGTTTACTGCAGCCCTCAGAGAAGTTAAACCAAACAGTCGTACCATTGCGGAGAACATAATGGGACAATCCATCGAAAATTATCAAATACATGCCTACTTAGATGGCCAGCTTTCTAGAGAAGAGTCCCTTGAAATTGAGCATGCCATGCAGCTTGATGAACAATTACGTGAAGAAATATCGCAGATCAGTGCTTTAAAAGCCCAGCTTAAGGATGCCTATGCTGATCTCCCTATTCCAGAGAGAAAGCTTCAAAAACAAGAATCGACTATGGCTTGGAATATTCCCAAATCAGCAGTCGCTTCTTTAGTTTTAGGCGTTATCTTAGGCGCTGGATTATTGAATATAACGGTTCAGGATTTGGGTAATCAGGATGCCGCTCTCCAACAAACAGCAGCGCAAAAATACATTATTCATTTAGATTCAAACGCCCCTGATAAATTCGAATTGGCTTTGGCAGAAATCGAAACTTTGTTAGCGACAGGTGGTCCGCACATGAAGGTAGATTTAATTTCTAACTTTGAGGGTGTGCAAGCGTTTAATGTTAATAACCCCAAAAGACAACAGCTAGAGGACTTATTGGCTCGTTATGACAATCTTACTTTGTTCGCATGTAAACGTGCTTTAGAAAGGGCAAAAGAGCGGGGTGAAGATTTACAGTTATTGCCACAAGTTCACTATGACGAACCTGCGATTGATGCTGTAGCAAAACGCTTAACGACAGGTTGGAAATATGTAAAAATTTAATGGCTTGAATATGACGATGCGATGCCAGTACGCCACATAACACCTAAAGGCTTGGCTTCAAGTCAGCATAGCAATAGAGGTATACTAGCGGCTATTGCTCAAAACTAAATGATATGCCGTTTATGCTAAAGCCTGAAATTCCCTCCCAAGAATCCTCTTTGATTTTTAGAAAATGTTTTTTACCCATCTTTTCAGTACAGTTTTTAGGTGCCTTTAACGACAACCTATTTAAAAATGCGATGATTATGCTCATCACATTTAAACTCAGTCATTCTAATGGTGAAACAGGACTTCTCATAACCTTAGCTGCTGGCCTGTTTATTTTACCTTTCTTTCTATTTTCCGGCTTGGCGGGCCAGCTTGCCGACCGTTATCCTAAATCCTTTCTGATACAGAAAATTAAATTGGCTGAAGTGGTTATTATGCTGATTGGTTCGCTTGCTCTGTTAAATCACCAGTTAGAGCTGTTGTTCCTGACCCTGTTTTTAATGGGCACTCAATCGGCTTTTTTTGGACCAATCAAATATTCCGTATTACCTGAAATATTGGAAGACAGCAGCTTAATGCAGGGCACTGGCTTGTTCAGTGGTTCAACCTTCATGGCTATTCTATTAGGAACGATATTAGGTGGGGTTGGTGTATTAATGCCGAATGGCACCATGGTGATGTCAGTTGCAATTATAGGGGTTGCGCTGCTTGGTTATGGCGTAAGCTTATTGCTCCAACCTTCCAAGATACACAATAGCGAGTTGTTGATAGAAGCTAATTTGTTCAAAAGCAGCTGGGAATTGATCGTGCTTTGTAAGGATTATCAGACCTCCTTTTTTACCGTATTGGCCATCTCTTGGTTTTGGTTTTTAGGTGCGGTGATGCTCAGTCAGATTCCCACCTTAGTTAAGTATGATTTATTGGCGAATGAAGGGGTGGTCACGGCTTTTTTAGCAGTCTTTTCGATCGGTATTGCGATGGGATCGGCTTTAGTCAGTAAGTGTTTTAAAGCTCAATTAAATCTAAAATGGCATGGCCTGTTGCTTGGATTGATATCGATGTTGTTAGTGGCAATGGTTTGGATGATTGAACAGAGCGCGCAGTTTTTATTCCTTTATAGCACATCACCAGGCCTACTCAGTTTCAATGAATTTATAATGATTTGGCCACTCAACAGCCTATTAATTTTATTGTTACTGATTGCGTTGCTTGGGGGAGCTTATATTGTGCCTCTTTACACGCTCTTACAAACGCAAACCTCAGTTAAAGTCCGTGCTAGAATGGTCGCGGTTAATAATATACTCAATGCATTTTTGATGGTTCTGTCGGCTATCTTAGTGATGATAGGTTTTGCTTTATCGCTCAGTTTATTGAATATCTTATTATGCTTAGCTGTATTGAATTTAAGTATTGCGCTGTGGATACAGGTTAGGCAAAACAAACTAAAAATCTTTTAAAACGAATGCAGTCGTCTGATTTTCGACGCATCATCTTGTTAAGTTTTTCTATAAAGGGTCACAATGAAGTGGTTATTTAAGTTAATTGTTAAAGGCTTATTCAAGTTATTTTATCGTATCGAGGTGCAGGGACTAGAACACTATCATGCGGTGGATCAAACTGAACAACCATTGCTGATTATCTCTAACCATGTATCGACTTTAGATGGCCCTTTACTGGATCTGTTTATTCCGGGTGAAACCACGTTTATGGTGGATGCTTCACATACTGAAAAATGGTATGAGCGTTTTATTTTAAGTATGACCCATTATTTCACCGTTGATTTACAGAATCCTTATGCTGCCAAGCATATGATTGAAGAGCTCAAAAAAGGCAAGCAGTGCATGATCTTCCCTGAAGGTCGTATTACTACCACTGGTAGCCTTATGAAAGTTTATGAAGGCACAGCGATGGTCGCTCAAAAAACTGGCGCGGCGGTACTGCCAGTTCATATTAGTGGTGCGGTTTATAGCAAGTTCTCTTATCTAGATGGCACCAAATTCGGTTTTATGAAGCAGTTTTGGTTTCCTAAAATCACCCTTAGTTTACAACCCGCTCAAAAAATAATGCCAGCGGAAGGCCTAAAAGGCCATGCAAAACACCAGTTTTTAAATCAACAGGTGTTCCGTCTGCTACGCGATGGTGGTTACTATGGTTCTGTTAAGAAACATTCTCTTTATGCCGCTCTGTTACAGGCTAAGTCTTCCTATCGTCAAACAGAAACCTGCATAGAAGATATTAATAAACAATCTTTAAATCTTAAAAAACTGACCTTAGCTTCGGTGATTTTGGGCAAACAATTGCACAGAGTGTTGGGTGATGAAAAACGTGTTGGTTTGATGTTACCTAATGTCTCTGGTATGCCAGCCACTTTTTTTGCGTTGCAAGCTTACGGCCATGTGCCAGCGATGATTAACTTTACCTCTGGGATTGGATCGATTCGTTCTGCTTGTCAGACCGCTGAGTTAAAGAGCATTATCACCTCGCAAAAATTTGTCGATGCCTTCGAATTACAGCCCTTAGTTGATGAACTTTCCGCTCAAATTCAGTTTATTTTCTTGGAAGATATTCGAGATCAGATAGGGGGTTCAGATAAGCTATTAGGATTAATCACTTCTCCTAAATCCCTGCCTGGCTATCTTAAAGATCCGCAAGATGAGGCTGTGGTGTTGTTTACTTCAGGTTCAGAGGGCGTGCCTAAAGGCGTGGTGCTTTCTCATCAAAATTTGGTGAGTAATATTGATCAAATCCATTCAATGTTGACTTTATTACCAGGCCAGCAGATTTTAAGTGCCTTGCCGACTTTCCATTGTTTCGGGCTTACCGCAGGCATGTTATGGCCGATTATTAAGGGTGCTAAAGTCTTTTTGTATCCTTCACCGCTACATTATGCCGCGGTACCTGAGATGGTTTATCAAACCAACGCACGCTTCATATTTGGTACAGATACCTTTTTTGGCGGCTATGCACGCAAAGCCGATCCATTCGATTTTTACAGCATCAGTGCTTTAATCGCAGGTGCAGAGAAGCTCCGCCCCGAAACGCGTGAGTTATATGCCGAAAAGTTCCATCAACCTATTTATGAAGGGTATGGTGTGACTGAAACTACACCGGTATTATCGGTCAATATTCCGACTGCTTATAAACATGGTTCCGTCGGACAATTTGTTGCAGGCGTTGAATATCGTTTGGTTCCAGCACCGGGTATTGAAGAAGGTGGTCGTCTATTTGTCAAAGGACCCAATATTATGCTGGGCTATTTAATGCCAGATAATCCAGGGGTTTTGCTACCCCCTAAAGAGGGTTGGCATGATACGGGTGATATTGTTGATGTTGATAGAGACGGTTATGTTTGGATTAAGGGCCGGGCTAAGCGTTTTGCTAAAATCGGCGGCGAGATGGTCTCTCTAACCGCGGTTGAGAGCTATATCAATGTAGCTAGCCCTGAAGGTCAGCATGTTGTTGTTGCCGTGTCGGACGAACGTAAGGGCGAACAGTTAGTATTAGTCACAGATGACACAACCTTAAGCCGCCGTACGGTATTAGATGCCGCTAAGGCCAGCCAAGTGACTGAACTGATGATTCCTAAAAAGGTTATCTTGGTAGAAGCCGTACCCATCTTAGGCACGGGAAAAACCAATTATCCTGAAGTGCAGAAAATTGCAGAAAGGCACTTTACCAGTTAGTTTTTTCAGACGGTAGCATCAAAAAAGGCGTTCATTTGAACGCCTTTTTTTATAGCTATCTATAAGCAGGGGGAGGTACTAACGACCGTAAAGTGAACTCAGTTTACTTTGAGTCTTTTCGACTTTTTTGCTGGAACTTGCTTGCCATTGTTTGAATAACCGACATATTTCTGAAAGTGTGTCTGCACTTAAAGGCGATTGGTTGTAGAGGTGGGCTTCCAGTTGGCCGATAACGGACTGTAATTCAGGATATTCAAGGGCTTCAAATTGATGGATTTTATGAGTTTCTGCTAGCTGCACTCTCAGTTTTTTATAAAACTGCTGTGGCGTGAGTTTCAGTGTGCCTTGATTATCTGTCTGGCATAATTCAGTTTCTTTGGCTGACCAGGCCTGGTAGCTTTCTTTGTGTTCCGCTTTTTGAGGTTGTAGCGCGTCTATAGTCGCGCGCATTTGTTTATGTTTTCTGCGCCATAATAACAACGTGATAATCCACACAAACGTTACCAGTAAACTGATTATTTGCCAGATGCTTTTCGTTTCACGTGAAACCATTGCGTTGATTTGTTGGTCAGCGGTCAAGCTTTCAGTGTGCTGTGTTGTTAAGGATTCTGGATTAAGCACTTGGCCGTTATCCATAAAAGGTGTTTGCACGGCAAGTGCTGGCAACACAGTTAAAGTACGAGCGGGCACGGTGCTAGTTTCAATCTGTTGGCTAACGGTATTCCACCAAGTGATGGATTGTGCTGGAATCTTTAATAGGCCTTCTTGCGTTGGAATAATGGCTTGTTTAACCTGAATCAGGCTTTGTAAACCGTTCTTCAGAATCGATTGCTCACCGACGGGCAGATCGGCATAGACTTTAAACCCAGTACCATTTGACGTTGTCAGAACAGGCAGTTGGCTGGCCTTTAAGCCGACGGCTTTCAAAGTTAAGGTTCGCGTTAAACTATCCCCTACCCGAACGGTGTCTAGTGACGTTTGCCATTGTTCTTTCAATTGAAGTTCGCTCGCGGGTAACCAAGGGTTTTTAGATTTGCTTTTGAATTCTGCCACTTCAGGCAAGACCGTCAAGGTTTGCGTTTCGGCGATTTCACTGACCCCTTTCTGTCGACCTTGATATTGAATCAAGCCTGAAAACTGTGCACCTGGAATTTCAAGTTGGCCGCTTTTCTGCGGGTATAAAGCGTAAACCCATTCATACACCGTATAATTTTTACCATTGAGTTTTTTACCATAGACGGATTGCTCTTTAAGCGGTTCAAAGAGTGCTTGACCAAACTGTGGTGGACGGATATTGCCCGAAACACTGCCTAAGAAGTACAGGCGCAGTGTATAGATGGCTTCTTCTTGAACAGTGACTTGTTGCTTACTGAGTGAAGATTCCAGAAAGTAGGGACCTAAGTCACCTTTACTGGCTTTTTGCACCGGTAATACCGTTATGGTGGTCGGTTGGCTTTTGGCGTTTTCAATCTGAAACGGTGGAATGATTAATTCACCAACGTGTTTTGCCAGCATCTGAATCTGCCAACGAGTGCGTGAGTTAAAGCTGCCATTGATAAACTCAATGTTATGGCTTTGTTGTTTCCCCAATACCTCAAACTGATCTTCCAAAACCGTTAAATCCAGTTGCTTGCCGCCGGTTTGGAAGTCGGTTTCAATGGTTAGACTAATCACATCGCCTAACTCAACCGTTTGCCTATCTGTCAGCACGGTTAATGTCTGAGCCCAAGACAATATCGGGGTTGTCAATAATAAGACGAACAGTAGGCCTTTACGGAATGATTTGAGTGTTTTCTGCATTATCTTTACCATTGCTTATTGGACGATTGATCGGACGATGAATTACCCTTAGGTTGCGCTGATTGTTGTTGGTACTGGTATTCGAATTTACGCTTTAAAAAGACACCCGGCTCGTCAGGAATCTGTTTTAACCAATTACGAGTCGCCTGTTGCTCTTCCGTTGGAGTGTTTTCACCCTGAGCGGCTTGAGTTGCATCACCTTGCGGTAAACCATTCGTGGTCTGCTCAGAGAGCTTGGAATCCGCCAGGCCTGGTAAGGCCTTATCTTCTGCAATATCAGTTGTCGTATCTGCGGTTCCGCTAGTCTGTTTAACGGAGTCAGCTGAATCCGCAGCAGGAGACTGAGATTCAGCTTCTGCATTTTCTGGATTAGTTGGAGCCGCACCATCTGGAGGTGTGGGTTTATTTAAAGCATCATTGGCTTGTTTAGAGTCTGCTATGTCAGAGGTATCTGATAAATCAGAGGGTGATTTTTCAGAGGGGTTTTCTGCCTTGTTGGCTTGGCTGTTATTTTGATCAGACTCTGAGTTATCTTGTTTGCCACCCTGTTTTTCTTGATTTTCAGAAGATGGATTATCCTGCTCAGAGCCGCTCTTTTGAGATTGTGAATCTGGTTGCTGTTCTTGAGGTTTATCCTGCTCCTGCTGTTGCAACAGTTGGGTTACTAACCCCAAGTTTTGTTCGGCCGCTGCAAAATCAGGCTGCTGTTTTAAAGCATTTTCATAAGCTAGTTTGGCTTGTTCTAACTGGCCAGACTTCGCTAATGCATTGCCATGATTATAATGTCCTTTGGCGGACTTATCCTGTCCGAAAAGCGGAGCGGCTTCGGTATATTTTCCTAAACGATAAAGAGTGCTGGCACGCCATTGATTGTCTTCAAATAAGGCTTCAGCAGCTTGATAGTTCTCACTTTGCCAAGCTTTATAGGCTTGTTGATTAGGGGATTGAAAGACATCCGTAAAATTGGGCAATTCAGTTTCGGCATAACTTGGCGTAGGCGTAAGGGATCCCAGTAAACCGAGCGGCAAGATCATTGCAAGTGATAGACTTAAAACCCAGCCGCGGCGATAAAGCAATGCGACTAGAGGGAGCAGTAGAATCAACAATGAAGCCCCTTCGTCTAATGCATGCAGAATGTTGTTATCAGTGGTTTTATTCTCTGCTTTATCATCCGTATCTTTCTGTTCCCGACTGATCGAAGTGGGGGGCAGTAAGTCTGTCACCGAGTCATCACCAATGCTTAATGGTGTGACTGTGACACCGCTTAAAGTGCCTAATTGAACAAAGCGCGCTATCGGTAGCTGTGGCAAGATAATTTTACCGTCATCATCTTTTAGTAAGCCGTAATTTGGAATCTGTACCGCACCGCCAGTAGCCGTACCGACCGGCATAATACTGACACTGTAATCATGTGATTTAATCCAGTCTCTAATGGCTGATTGTTGCGTTGCTTCCAAGTCATCAGTGATCCAAATAATGTGGCCGTGGTTGATAAAAGCGCCTTCCAATAATTGTTTAGCTTGCTCAAAACCTAACAGCGGGTTCGAACCATAACGCGGCATAATCACGGGGTTTAAGGCGGGTAATAAACCTAATAGGGTTTGATTGTCTTCCGAAATAGGCGAGATACTATGCGCACTCCCCGCATAACCGACCAGACCAATCGAGAGTTCCGGATGCTGTTTAACTAAATCAGTAATCTTGTATTTGACCCGGCTCAAACGATTCGGTGCCAGATCATCTGCCAACATCGAGAGTGACAAATCAAGCAGAATGACCGTGCCTTGTTGGTTCTTTTCAGCCGGCATCTGTACCGATTTAAGCGAAGGCCCAGACAGGGCGAGAATCGCTAAAAACCAAATAAAGCCTAAACCTAATACGGAAAGTTTATTTAAAACAGAGACTTCACCAGATTGGTTTTCGCCTAATAACAGGCGGCGAAATTGTGGAGCAATCACTTGATGCCAAGCGCCTAGTTGGTTGGTGACCTGCCAGGCTCGCCAAACGAACCAAGCGACTGGCAGTAAGCCTAAAAACCACCAAGGGCGTAGAAACTGGAATTGCAAAACTTCGTTCATGGCTTCATACATGGTTAAGCTCCCAGTCTTCTAAGTTGTAAGAAGGCCAAGCCTAAGCTGAGTATAAAAGCGGCCCCTAATGGCCAAACGTACAACTCAGATCGGTGTCGATAGTTATTCACCTGATGATCAGTGGATTCTAACTGGTTAATATATTGGTATATCTCACTCAGTTGTTGGGTGTCATTGGCCTGAAAAAACTGACCTTGCGTGATTTCGGAAATACGTTTAAGTGATTCAATGTCCATCTCTGATTTACCCGCCAGAAAGATATCGAGGCCCGCTCTATCTTGCACGCGACCGACGCCCACCGTATAGATCTTTAAGCCCAATTGTTTGGCCTTTTCAGCGGCTTTAATGGGATCGACTTGGCCTGCGGTGTTCGAACCATCCGTCAATAAAATCAGCACGGCATGGGATTGTTGAGTTTTTTCCAGATGCTTTAAGGTTAAGCCTATCGCATCGCCAATCGCGGTATTGTTGCCGGCCATGCCAATCTCAGTTTCATTTAAAAGGGTCTTCACCGTTTGTAAATCATAGGTTAACGGGCTTTGTAAAAATGCTTGTGTGCCAAACACAATCAAGCCAATGCGATCGCCCTGGCGTTGTTCGATAAATTTAGACACTACCGACTTTACCGCCACTAAACGATTGACATCATCTCCACCCAAATACATGTCTTCTTTACGCATACTGCCGGACAGATCAACCGCCAACATCAACTCTTTACCACTGACAGTAAACGGTGTTGGGTTCAAATACCAGATTGGGCGCATCGACGCTAAAATGAGTAAGCCCCACAGCAATATAAACAACAAGGGAATCCGCGCCTTTTGCTGGCTGGTTTCAATTATTTTAGTTTCTGGCATTTGCTCGGCGACACGTGCCATGATTTGAGGTGCTAATAAAGGATTCTGTTTTTGCGCGACCGGTTTAATGAAGCGTCGAATAATCCACGGCAAAGGCAAAAAGGCCAGCATCCAAGCGGACATAAATTCAATTTCATTAAGGTTTGCTAAGATTGCTAAAACATCCATTATTGATGATGTCCTTTAATCCATTTTTCGGCATAGTTTTGCCAAGTTCTTAACAGAGCTTGATCATTTTTCAATTGTGTTTCATCTGTTGTAGGGGCTTGATAGGCTAATTTAAAGAGCGCTTTCAAAGCAATCGGTTGTTCAATATAGCTGGCATTTTTCTGTAAAAAATCTAACCAGGCCTGGTCACTTAATTTGGCGACATTCTCACGACCATAGGTGGTTAAGGCAACTTGCTTTAATAAGCTGTTAATCGCTAATACTTGTTCATTAATGCTAACGTTTGACTCTTTTGGATGCATTATAAGACTTAAAGCTTCTTGAGCTTCCTGGCGATAGGCATTGCGTTTTCGCTGTTCACGAAAGTACCAAGCGATGCCAATCAACATCGAAGTGACGCTTAAAATTAAAATCCACCAAGAGAATGCTAATGGCCACCAACTGATGGGATCAGGTAGCTGAATGTCCTGAAGTTGGTTCAATACAGCTTGTTGTTGTTCAGTGAGTTTCATTGCAATAAGGTATCCATAAGACTACACAATAACCTTGTGACGTAACAAGCTTTCCAGCGGGTTTTCGTGGCAACCAATTTCAATCAAAGGCAGTTTTAGCTGCCTAAATTGGGCTTGTGTCGCTTGCCATTGGTTCGCATATAACTGTGCGTAGTTATCGCGTGTTTCAGAGCGAAAGCTATCGAGTTTCAATAGGTTCTCTGATTGAAATCCGAGCGTTAAACTCAGCCAACCCAGTTTAGGTAATTGTTTCTCTAATGGATCAAACAGGTGAATCGCTACCACGTCGTTATGACGCGAAAGTTTTCGAATATAGGCCAGGCTTTGATCCGTGAGTTGCAACATATCACCAATTAAAAACAGTTTGCTGCCCGGTTTAACGACTTGGGTAAGGTGTTTTAAATGGCGCTGCCAAGTCAGCGGATTAGACTGACCAGGCCTGGTCAATTGGTTTTGCAGTTGTAAGGACTGTTGTAAGGTCTGCAATACCGTTTGTTGGCTGCGTTTAGGGCTTACCCAGGCCTGGTGGGTTTCATTAAAGCTAAACCCACCGACACGTTCACTCTGGTGTAGTGCGGTCCACGCTATAATCGCAGACAGATTTAAAGCTTGAGCCGCCTTTAAACGCACCTGAGAGCCAAAGAACAGAGCAGGGGTTTGCTCGGTGACTAAAATCACAGGGCGTTCGTGCTCTTCTATAAAGACTTTGGTGTGGGCTTTTTGTGTTCGCGCCGTCACTCGCCAATCAATATGTCGAATATCATCGCCAGGTTGATATTGGCGTACCTCGCTAAAGGTCATACCGCGACCCTTGCGCTGAGCATGGTGGTTGCCACCACTGGTCGCCATCAGGTTGTTTTGTTGGGCCAGTTTCTTTTGTTTCACGTGAAACCGAAACGCCACAAGTGCTTCTAATTGGCTATAGAGTGAAGTGGACTGTTCAACCGGTTGCGACATTAGGTTTGAGCTTCCTGGGTGATGTCATCATTTATTGTGCTGTTCGCTACAAAACTAGGCAAGTTCAATTAAGTCACCGGTACAAAACTAAGGATTTGATCGGTAATGTCATCAGGCTTGATGTTTTGCGCATCCGCTTCAAAATTCAGCAGGAGTCTATGGCGGAATACGTCATGCACCACCGCCTGCACATCGTCCGGACTGACAAAGTCTTTACCCTGCAACCAAGCATGGGCACGGGCACACCGTGAAATTGCAATGGTGGCACGTGGGCTGACACCGACTGCAATGAGTTCAGCGAGTTCGGCGCTGTAAGTTTGCGGTTGGCGGGTCGCCATCACTAGTTGCACAATATAGGTCTTAATCGCATCGGCCATGTGGAGTTTTAATATGTCATCACGGGCTTGGAACAGATCCATTTGCGAAAGGGGTTCAAAAGCGACTTTATCAATAGCACGTGCTTCATTCTCAACCAGCTCCAGAATCTGCAGTTCGCTTTCTGCATTCGGATAATCCACATTCACATGCATCATAAAGCGATCCAATTGCGCTTCTGGTAAAGGATAAGTCCCTTCCTGTTCCAGCGGGTTTTGAGTCGCCATAACCATAAAAAACTTTTCCATCGGCAGACTACGTTGACCGACACTCACTTGGCCTTCCCCCATGGCTTCTAGCAATGCGGCTTGCACCTTGGCTGGCGCACGGTTAATTTCATCGGCCAATACCAAGTTATGGAAAATTGGCCCGGCCTGAAACTCAAACAGGCCGGTTTCTGGACGGTAAATATCCGTGCCGGTAATATCCGAAGGCAATAAATCGGGTGTGAACTGGATGCGGTGAAAACTGCCTTCAATTAATTCAGACAGGGTTTTAATTGCTTTGGTTTTCGCCAGGCCTGGCGGGCCTTCGACCAACAGATGGCCGTCAGAAAGCAGAGCAATCAGCAGACGCTGCGTTAAATGTGGTTGACCAATAATCTGCAAATTCACATAAGCTTGTAGAGACTGAAAACGCGAAGCCAGCGTTGTATTCAAAGTTTCCGACACCGTAGAACCATCCATTTATATAATCGTTAAGTTGCTGACATTATACTGAATCAAAAACAGGGTTGTATAGGTCATGTGGGCTAGGATTATTGAGATTTTATTGAGGTGGGTTATGGTAGAAATTCTGGAGTAATTTGATTACTCCAGAAAGTTTTAAATTTATTTAGAAGAACAGTATTTTTCCATTAATTCTTTAAACCATTCTTTGCCTCTTACAAAGTCTAATTCAGAGTCTTGTTGGATGTGTTCACAGTCTTTATAACCAAGTTCTAAAGATAATCTTAGATGTTTTTTAGCCTTTTCTTCATTCCTCTTCATGCTGTACGAACAACTTAAGTTATAGTGTGCCTCAACGACAACCTCTTGAATTTCAGGACGATCCGAGTTACTAAAGGTATTAATGATCTGGTCATAGATTTTAATTGCTTCATCAAATTGGGCTTTTTCCCCAAGGACAACGCCTTTATTTATTAAAGCCTTAGCGATGGGTAGTTGAATTTCAGGGCGATCAGAGCCGCTAAAGGTATTAATGATTTGGTCATAGATTTTAATTGCTTCATCAGCTTGATCTTGTCGTTTAAGGGAGAAGCCTTTATTCACTAAAGCCCTAGCGACTAGCTCCTGAATTTCAGGGCGATCAGAGTCGCTAAAGGTATTAATGATTTGGTCATAGATTTTAATTGCTTCATCAGGTTGCTTTTGATTCCAAAGAATCAATCCTTTTGCAAAAAGTGCTTTGGCTAATAGGTTTTGATTTGAATGTAGGTTTCTCTCTGCATTACTTGGATCAGAAAGCTGCGAAATAATTTCAGATGATTTAATCAAAGAAAGGTCGTAATCTTCTTTTTTGAAGGCTTCAATTACCTCAAGGTAGGCTCTCTCAATGGTACTTAAATTGGATTGTTTTAGTTCCAATTGTTCGATATCTTCCTGAGTATAGTTTTCAATAGTTTTACTTAATATAGCTTCAATTTTTTCTGAATTTTCAATTATATTCTTGATGTGATCCTTGAATTGATCAGAATCTAAATGATTTTGGATTTTTTCTTCAACTCGCCCTTTTAGAAGATGATTTCCCTCTTTATCAACCCATTTTTGTAAGTCTTCTTTACTCTTTTCACGAGAAAAAAAGAAGCTTACTAAACCCATTACGATAAAAAGAGCGGTAATTAAAATACTGTAAAAATTTTGGTCGTAAGTTATGTTTTGAGTGTGGTCATTCAAACGCATATTGAGGTTTTCTTTTAAAGAATTATAGTTTTCATCAATTCTTGGTAACTGCGCCTTTATTTGTTCAATAGTTTGGCGTTGAGATTGCTGTTCTAATTGCATCTGTAATAGTTGTTGATACAGCAACGGTTGTTCGTTTTGATTCACCGAGAGTGTGGCAGTTGGTTTTGAGGTTGGTTGCGCTTGTTCTGCTGCGACAGCTGTCAAAAGTAATGACGGTAAGAGAACAAGTAGTGCAGTATAGAACTTAAAAATAGAGGGCATGAAATTAGACCTGAGTTAGGGTTTTGTGTGTGATTATATACGAAATATATCGCATAAGTTGAGAAGCCTTATTAGCTTAATAATTCTTCTTTTAAATACATATCTGGCTTCATGTTACTTTTTTGCTTGTCCAAAAAAGTAACCAAAAAACGACCCCCCGGTGACGGCCTCTATTTCACTAAGCTTGTAAGCGGAAATTTGAGAACTCGCTGCACTCAAACACTCAAATTTTGATCCGCTTCCTACGCTAAGTTCAATGACGATTCCTTTCACAGGGGACAGAGGGTGTTTGTGGATGCTTTCGTATAAACGTAGAGAAAAGCGTTAGATTACTTTCGTCATTTTAAAGTGACCAGGCCTGGCATGTCCTGCGGCTTTACAAAACCATGTGAGCGCAGGGTCAAATCAAAAAGCTACTCCCCAGAAACCAAAAAACGCACTAGCAATAAGAGTCACTAGTGCGTTTAAAAGCTTTAAAAACGTATTGTATACGTCTTTAAAAGAACTGTATGGCTTAGAACAAGCCAGTAATTACCAAAACGCTATGCTGCCGTTTCAATGAGTTCATTCAGTAAAGCGACCACCTTATCACTTTGCGCATCGATTTCAGAAACACCTTGGCTTATGGTTTGGTAATCATCGGTTTTAGAAGCATCCATAATGACTTTAATCAATTGGTGCATTTTCAGGTGCTCAGCATCCAGTTTTTTCATTAAAGGCAGGTCTTTCAGGTTTTGACCAGTGCCGTGGTGATGCCATTTACCTAAAGAACAAGCGGTATGATCAATGGCAATGTCATAAGTTATGCCGATATCGGCGCCATCTATAAAGGTACGGATTTTTCTTTTCCAGTCTAAGTGTGCCTGAATCATTTGTGAAAGCTGTTGTGCCGTTGCAGACTGTTCAATAATGGCTTCACGTCGTATTTTTGCCGCTACAGAATGCTTAGGGTTAGGCTGACAACCTAAGGATAGTAACTTGCCTTGGATGTCATCTGATTTCATCGGCTTGTGTACAACCTCATTCATGCCCGCTGCGGATGTTTGCTCATTAAAGTCATCTGAATGCCCTGTATAGGCAATGATGGGGTTTTGATAGCCGGACTGTCGTAGTTGTTGTGTGGCGATTAATCCATCCATGATTGGCATTTCAATGTCCATTAAAATAGCCATTGGGTGGTGCTGTTTACATTGCGCTATGGCATCGCGACCATTTGAAGCCAGCTGAGTGGCATAGCCTAATCGATTGAGTAATATCTCGGCGACCTTTTGATTGGCAATATTGTCATCTACCACCAAAATAAAGGCATCTGCGTGTGTTTCGGCTGTGACATCATGAAGGCCTTTACAGTCTCCTAAATCGAAGCTACCGACCAATTCATCCATACTACTGGCGACATCTCCTAAGTACTCAGCCAGCGATGAGTTCTCTAACACTAGAGTCGCATTGTGATTAGCAGATTCATCAATATTTTTTATAGAATCGTTCACTTCATTGATTTGAGCGGACTGTTCTTGTGCATTTTCAGAAATGGCTGCGATGTTATTTGTCATCTGATCAACTTGTTGGATAATTGAACCCAAATTGTCGCCTGTAGTCTGCACTTTTTGTCTGCCTTGATCAATTTTTTGAGCCGTGGTATCTATCAGTATTTTGATCTCTCGAGCAGCTTCAGCGGATTTTTGTGCAAGGCTACGTACTTCGCCTGCTACCACTGCAAACCCTCGGCCATGATCGCCAGCTCTAGCGGCTTCTACAGCAGCGTTTAAAGCTAATAAATTGGTTTGAAAGGCAATGCTATCAATCAACGTCACAATACCAGTAATCTTGCCGCTCACTTCACTGATTTCATGCATCGCGCTGATGGTCTCTTGCATACTTTCATTGCCCAGTACCACCTCTTTTTGAGTCTGTTGTGCCAGATCGTTAGAGACATTGGCTTGCTGAGCTGTTTCGTTTACCTTGTGAGTGAGCTGACGCATGGCTGAGGAGGTTTTTTGTAACTCTCTAGCTTGAGATTGAATGGAGTTAGAGAGCAATTCGTTACTTTTTGCAACATGCTCTGCTGATTGGGTGACTTCACTGGCTTGGTTATTGACCTTACAGAAAGAGTCTCTTAAAGAATGGATGCCGGAAACTAAACTTGAAATTGTCCAATCATATTGCCCGTGATGCGTGCCTTGAGCCTGAATGGTCAGGTCTTTAGTAGAAAGTCCACCAATGATGATAGACATATCTTTTAAGGTAGATTGTAAGTTGGCCATCAAACCATTAATGTCTTCACTTAAGTCATGATAAAAACCAGTCAGTTGATCGCTTTCTAAGCGAGAACTTAGCTTGCCATTTTTAGCGTCTTCCACTAACTGCTTAATACTTTGTTGCACATAGATTTCCTGGAAGATATCTTGCCATTCAATCACCACGCCTAGCTTTTTACCCTGTTCATCTAGAATAGGCGTCATTTGTAATTGTATCTGCGCGCCAAAAAATTCAAACTTAAAGCTCTCTGATGTCTTTAAATTGAAGACAGCCGCTAAGAGATGGTCATCTTGTTTAAACAAACAGCCAGTGCTTTTACCCAGTAAGTTATTTAAATCGAAATCAGGGACTTCTGCTTGAATTTGAGGCTCTAAATTGCGTAAGAAACACTTCAAGGAATCATTAAAGTAGGTGATGGTGCCATTTTGGTCTGAGAGTAAAATATTGGCATTCAGGTTGTCTAGGCCAGCTTCTAATCGAGATGAGCGGCGTGCATTGGTGACAATATCATTCTTTTGGGCACCTAAGCGAATCTGCATGGTTTTGATTCTGCGATTAACCTCACCCGCTGTATTGGAACCGAAAGTATTGATGTCGTGGTTCAATTCACCATTAGAAATGTGATCAACAGCTTCAATGGCATCGCGAATTCGGCGAATAAAATACATGACATGAAAGGTCGATACAATGGTCATAAAAATAACCAGATTATTTAACCAACCAGGACGTAAATCAAACAAAAACGCATTCACTTCAGCGGCAAGTGCTAATAGCGTTGCTGGAATAATGGTCCACAATGGATTCCAGTGAGCGAATAGGTTCAGACGACTAAAGATACTGTCGACAACACCCTGTCTTAATGTGATCTTGCCATCGTGTACTGCTTGATAGGCCTGTTCTGCACTTTGAATTTGCGCTTGCGTGGCGGGGGTGCGTACACTCATATAGCCAGTAATTTGATTATTTTCTATGATAGGGGTGGCATTGGCCTCAACCCAGTAATAATCGCCGTTTTTGCGTCGGTTTTTAACAATTTGATGCCAGGGTTTGCCTGCTTGTAGGGTTGCCCAAAAATCTGCGAAGACTTGTTGAGGGACATCGGGGTGGCGTAATAAGTTGTGCGGCTGCCCCATTAATTCACCAAAATCAAAGCCACTGGCTTCAATAAAGGACTCATTAGCATAAGTGATATTGCCTTGTAAATCCGTATGCGAGACTAACAAGCTATCTGATGGTAAACGGTACTCTATTTGAGTAATGGGTTGGTTATTACGCATTTATCTTGCCCTATCTTAGTAACAATACCACGAGTTTTATGTGGTTATTTTAAAGTGCAGAAAGCATAGCAATCAAGATGCCAGATGTTAAGTTAATTTTTATATTTAGGCTAGATAGATGTGCTGCGTCAAGTTTGGTGTGGATGGGTACTGGATGGTGCAGAGAGGTGTGGAGGTAGGAAGCAACATAAGGGAAAAAGCTTAGCCTTTCCCCTTCTGTTACGGTTAAAAATGAGTCTGTTTGTTAGAACAAGCCCGTAATCACGCCATTATCATCAATATCGATACGTTCTGCCGTCGGTACTTTTGGTAGACCAGGCATAGTCATCATATTGCCAGCGATGGCGACAATGAAACCTGCACCATTCTCTAATTTAACATCGCTAATTTCAACGATATGGCCACTTGGTGCGCCTTTGGCGGTTGGATCTGTAGAGAAAGACATTTGCGTCTTGGCCATACAGATTGGCAAGGTACCATATTGTTCTTGCAACTTGGCAATCTCACCACGTACCTTAGCACTAGCGGTAATTTCTTTCGCGCCATATAACTTAGTGGCAATAGTTTCCATCTTGTCCCACAAAGGTAGCTCATCTTCATACAAGTAATCAAAACCAGGCTCGCGGTTATCAACAATGTCTAATACTGCTTCTGCGAGTTCTTCGGCACCAGCACCCCCTTCTGCCCAATGTTTCGAGATAACGCATTTAACGCCTAATGCTTCACACTTCGCTTGCAGTAATGCCGTCTCAGCATCTGAATCGAAGGTGAAGTGGTTAATGCACACGACGGCAGGTAAACCGTAGTTGACGGTGATATTGTGTAGGTGGCGTTCAAGGTTAACAAAACCGGCCTCTAGCGCGCTTAGGTTCTCTTGATTAAGGTGATCTTTTTCAACGCCGCCGTGGTATTTAAGTGCACGAACCGTGGCGACTAAGACCACAGCAGAAGGTGCGAGCTTAGCTGAACGACATTTGATATTTAGGAACTTTTCAGCACCTAAATCTGCCCCAAAACCAGCTTCAGTGATAGCGTAATCGGCCAGTTTTAAAGCGGTTTGTGTCGCCGTTACCGAGTTACAACCGTGGGCGATATTGGCGAAAGGTCCACCGTGAACAATCGCAATGTTATTTTCTAAAGTTTGCACGATATTCGGTTTGATGGCGTCTTTTAATAAAGCAGCCATAGCACCATGCGCTTTAATATCGCTGGCGTAAATAGGGGTGACTCTGTCTGCCTTATAGGCGACCACGATACGGCCCAAACGTTCTTTCAGATCAGCTCGGTTGGTTGCTAGGCACAAAATCGCCATAACTTCAGATGCGACCACTATATCAAAACCATCTTCACGTAAGTAACCGTTGGCAGGGCCACCTTGTCCGACGGTGATTGAGCGCAATGCACGGTCATTCATATCAACCACACGTTTCCACTTAATACGACGTGGGTCAATACCTAGGGAGTTACCGTGGTTAATGTGATTATCAATCATCGCTGACAATAAATTATGCGCTACGCCAATGGCGTGAAAATCACCGGTAAAGTGTAAGTTGATGTCTTCCATTGGAACGACTTGCGAGTAACCGCCACCGGCCGCGCCGCCTTTCATACCAAAACAGGGTCCTAAAGAAGGTTCACGCAGACACATAATAGTTTTCTTACCGGCGTGTTTCCCCTCTTTTTTGCCTAGACGGTTCATCGCATCGCCTAAACCGACTGTGGTGGTGGTTTTACCTTCACCGGCAGGGGTTGGACTAATCGCGGTGACCAGGATTAATTTACCTTGTGTCTTGTTGTGTGAAACTTGGTCAACGTATTCCAAAGACAGTTTAGCTTTGTAGTGACCATATGGATCTAAATGCTCTGCAGGGATTCCAAAAATTTCTTTTGCTAGGCCGATAATGGGCTTCATTTTGGCTTTTTGAGCGATTTCGATATCTGACATGGGTGTTCCTCAATTCTTATAAAGCGTTAGCTTATGTTTAATTTTAATGATTCTAGAGTCGTGAGTGACGCTTGGATTTTTGGTCAAGTGCAGCAATATTCAAAACAGGAATTGGGTAAAAGACTGTTTTGATTCGATCTTCTAGAGTAGTTCTATCCAGTGCTTAACCGGTGTTTTAGTGCCTTTTTGTAAATGCATTAAACAACCGATATTCGCGGTAACAATAATCGGGGTTTTGACTTCTAGTAGGTTTGCCAGTTTGTTATCTCTGAGTTGTTTAGATAATTTTGGCTGAAAAATCGAGTAGGTTCCAGCGGAGCCACAGCATAGGTGGGCATCCTTGACAGGATTAACGCGATAACCGAGTTTGCCAAGCGCCTCTTCGACCACGCCCTGAAGTTTTTGGCCGTGTTGCAAGGTGCAAGGTGAGTGAAAGGTAATTTTTTGGTTATCAAAATGGGTGAAAATTGATAAATCTTGTGAGAGTAAGAACTCCGAAATGTCTTTGGTGTGTTCGGCAATACGTAAAGCTTTGGCTGAATATTCGGCGTCTTCTCTAAGCAGATGCGGATAGTCTTTAATCATCACACCGCAACCACTGGCGTTGGAGATAATCGCTTTGACGCCTTGATCTAAGTACGGTAACCAAGCATCAATATTAGCCTTAACTTTATTCATGGCATCTTTCGAGCCAGATAAGTGGTGGTCAACCGCACCACAACACTGATCTTGTGGGGTTTCAATGACATTGAGGCCTAAGCGGTTTAAGGCTTTAATGCTTGATTGATTAATGTTCGGCGCTAAAGTTGGCTGAACGCAACCTGATAGCAACAGTACGCTGGATTTAAGCGCCTCTTCTTGATCTTTTAGCGATTGCTGCAGCGCTAACTCTTCAACACTAAATTGAATGGCTTTTGAGTGTCTTAAAAACGGCATGAGGCGAATGGTTAAATTAAAAAACCAAGGGGTCGTTAAGCTTTTACGGACTGCATAACGGCTAAGTCTTTGCAACGGATTACGAGGACTGATTTCTTCAACGACTTCGCGCCCAATATCTAATAAATGACCATATTCGACGCCAGAAGGACAGGTGGTTTCACAAGAGCGACAGGTTAAGCAGCGATCTAAGTGGCCTAAAGTGTCTTTAGAGACATCATTGCCTTCTAAAACACTTTTGATCAGATAGATTCGACCACGCGGAGAGTCGAGTTCATCGCCTAAGATGCCGTAAGTGGGGCAAGTCGAAAGACAGAAGCCACAATGTACGCAAGAACGTAAAATCTTATCGGCTGTTTTGCCTTGCTCCGTTGCAAGTAGATCAGTAGGTAAATTTGTCTGCATAATGCTTCTATTATTATCTGTTTTAAGTGTTTAACGGCTCTGTTATTGGTCGTAAAGTTTTATTTTATGCCGTTTAAAGTTGTTTAAAGATGTGATTAGGGTCAAACACGTCTCTTAAACCTAGTTTAATTTTCTGCACGCAAGGCGTGTCATTTTTTCTTGGGGCAAAACGCGTTTGCCACAGTGTCACATAGGGATGATTAGGTTTGTTTGGACTGGCGACCCAACGACGTGATCCACCCATGCCCACCGCAATGGTATTTTCAATGGCCGGATTGGTGCTCTCTACATCGACACGCCAGAGTTTTTCACCGGGTTGGAGCTCAGGTCTAAACGGATTGAGGAGAGTCCAAATACTATTGTCACACTCCTTAACGCCGACCTGGTTGGTTTGCAATGGATGTTCGCCCGCTACGCGATAGTAAAAACGACCTTGGTAATAAGCTCCGCCAGTCATCGGTAATGCCGTACCCGCCATTTTATTCATTAATAAAATAGCTTCATTTTCTGGCATTTCGATGCAGTAGGTTACTTCTACAGCCAATGGAATTACTTTTATACTCATTTCCGTGATTAATGCCATAGAGCCTTTTGAGCCAACCATCATTCGGGAGACATCGTAGCCGGCCACGTTTTTAATCATCTTGCCACCAAATCCAAGCTGACGACCCTGGCCATCAATCATTTTGATGCCTAAAACAAAGTCTCTCAAGATCCCTCTGAAGGGTTTTGAAGGACCTGTTAAGCCAACTGCATAGGTGCCGCCAATGGTCGAGTTGCCATAATCAGGTGGCTCAAAAGCCAACATTTGATTACGCTCTGCAAGCGCGGCCTGCAATTCGGAGAGAAGTGTTCCCGCTTTAACGGTGACCACCAACTCTGCGGGTTCATATTCAATAATACCGCTGTAATTTGAGATGTTGAGTTCGGCAACGGGTTGACCGTTAAAGTCATCTGTACCCAAGGGTACTTTACTTTGATTGCCGGTAATCTGAATCGTCTGTTTGTCTAAGTTCGCTTGCTTGATTTGCTCGGCAAACTGCTCGACGGCGATATTGGGCGTTGAAGATGTTGACATTAAAAACGCTCCAAATTTGGGTGTGGCAATTGGTTGTTATGGACGTGCATTTGACCGACTTCGGCACAGCGATGTAAGGTCGGTACGGCTTTACCTGGGTTGAGCAGACCGGTGGCATCAAAGACTGCTTTAATACCATGAAAGATCTCTAACTCAGGTGTATTGTACTGATGGCACATGGAGTTGAGTTTCTCAACACCTACGCCATGTTCGCCTGTAATGGTTCCGCCAACATCAACACACAGGTTTAAAATTTCAGTACCGAATTTTTCAGTCAACGCTAACTCGCCAGGTTTATTCGCATCGTAGAGAATCAATGGGTGCAAGTTACCGTCACCAGCATGGAAGACATTAGCGACTTTTAGACCATAAATACCGGACATGCGGTCAATCTCTTCTAGAACAAACGCCAACTTATTGCGCGGAATCGTACCATCCATACAGTAATAGTCCGGGGAGAAACGGCCAACTGCTGGGAAGGCGTTTTTACGGCCTTGCCATAAAGCGATACGCTCTTTTTCGCTTTGTGAAACAGTAATTTTATAGGCGCCTTTTTTGGTCAAAATATCGGCAACGCGCTTGGCATCGGTTTGTACCTGCGCATGACTGCCATCAACTTCACAAAGCAACAAGGCTTCAGCATCTGTTGGGTAGCCCACCTTGGCAAACTCTTCGGCCGCCATTAGTGAGAACTTATCCATCATCTCTAGACCAGCTGGGATAATCCCTTGTTCAAGCACGCTGGTCACCGCATCGGCACAATCACTGACCGAATGAAAAGCAGCCATGACTAATTGAGCTGATTCTGGTTTCGGTAGCAGTTTGAGTTTAATCTCTACAATCACTCCTAGCAGGCCTTCTGAACCATTCAATAACGCTAACAGATCAATGCCATCATCTTTTTCATCAAAGGTGCTTTCTTCGCCATCCATATTGAGAACTTTAATAGAGAGGACATTGTGAACGGTTAGGCCATATTTAAGACAGTGTACGCCACCGGAGTTTTCGGCAACATTACCGCCAATGGAGCAGGCAATTTGTGAGGAAGGATCGGGCGCATAATAGAGGCCGTATTTTTCGACCGCTTGACTGACAGAGATATTACGCACGCCAGGTTGCACCACTGCAGTACGCTGCAAGGGATCAATTTTGATAATCTCACTAAGTTTAGAGAGCCCTAAAACAATGCCATCCTTCAGCGGTAAAGTACCCCCCGCCAATCCAGTTCCAGAGCCACGCGTGATGACAGGAATTTTATGTTCTTTACAGATTCGCAAAACAGCTTTAACCTGTTCTACATCGTCAGGCAGAGCAACGGCAAGCGGTTTTTCTCGGTAGGCTGAAAGGCCATCACACTCATAAGGACGACAAGACTCAACTGAGTCTAAGACGTTTTTGGCGGAGATGGCCTGTTTTAGGGCTTGAATAACATCCATATTTTAACTCTTGTATATCATAGTTGACTGCCATTATAATTGACCGAAATCAATTTTCTAGTCATATTTAAACTTTAAGGAATTATTATGCAATCTTTTAACCCACCTCTACGTACTTTAATGGGGCCTGGCCCTTCTGATATTCACCCTCGTGTATTGTCAGCGATGGCTCGCCCAACCATTGGTCATTTAGATCCAGCATTCGTTGGCATGATGGATGAGATTAAAGAAATGCTGAAATATGCATTCCAAACCGAAAACGCTCTAACCATGCCAATATCGGCACCTGGTTCAGCGGGTATGGAAGCGTGTTTCGTCAATTTGGTTGAGCCAGGCGACAAAGTGATCGTTTGTATCAATGGTGTTTTCGGTATGCGTATGCAAGAGAACGTAGAACGCTTTGGCGGAGAAGCGATTATCGTTTCTGATGAGTGGGGCACTGCGGTCACACCTTCTAAAGTAGAAGCGGCTTGTAAAGCACATCCTGACGCTAAGATTGTTGCATTTGTTCACGCTGAAACCTCTACTGGTGCAGCGTCTGATGCGAAAACAATTTGTAAAATTGCACAAGATCACGACTGTTTAACAATCGTAGATGCGGTGACTTCTCTAGGTGGTATCGAGTTACGTGTGGATGACTGGGGTATTGATGCAATCTACTCTGGTACGCAGAAATGTATGTCTTGTGTGCCTGGTTTATCACCAGTCAGCTTCAATGAACGCGCTTTAGATAAAGTGCGTAACCGTAAGACTAAGGTGCCGAGTTGGTTCCTAGATTTAAACTTGGTTATGGGGTATTGGGGAGCAGGAGCTAAGCGTGCCTATCACCATACTGCGCCAGTCAACACGTTGTATGCATTGCATGAGTCATTGGTGATGTTAACGGATGAAGGTCTAGAAAACGCATGGAAACGTCATGCAACTAACCATATGCAGTTAAGAACTGGCTTGGAAGCGATGGGCATTAAGTTCGTCGTAGACGAAGCAGATCGTCTACCTCAGTTGAACACCATTTGGGTACCAGAAGGCGTTGATGAAGCTGCGGTTCGTAGCACGTTATTAAACGATTACAACCTAGAAATCGGCGCGGGTCTTGGGGCTTTAGCCGGTAAGGTTTGGCGTATTGGTTTGATGGGTGAAAGTTCTAAACGTGAAAAGGTTCTTTTCTGTTTAGCAGCCCTTAAAGAGGTTTTAGGAAAGTAATACTTTATAGTCGAAGTCCTAAATTCTAATAAAACCCCGCTATGTTCTATTGAGCATGGCGGGTTTTTTTATGTCTGAATGAAAGTGACCAGGCCTGGTCACTTTAGAATTAATGGAAAAATCGTAGCTCAAAGTTTTTGACTGTAGGCTTGGTATATAAATGAGAATTTTTAATCAAGGTCAAGGCGGCGGTTGGCGAAGTTTACGCCTGTAAACGAGTCAAACGCCAACGCAGAGATTGGCTAAAAAGGCCATTTATTAGGCTCTTGGGGTATTGCAGACCATCACTGCTCTTAGAGGTGCTGGGTAACCTTCGATGGTTTTGTTGTGATCTTCTGGGTCTAGGAAACTTTCTAAAGAGTTCCATGACATCCAGTCGGTACTGCGTTGCTCTTCGATGGAGGTTTGATTTTCATCGACACAACGTACGTTCTCAAAACCGCAACGTTTTAACCAGTGGGTCAGCTCTGGTACCGATGGCAAGAACCAAACATTACGCATTTGTGCATAACGATCCTCGGGGACTAATAACTGGCCATAACCTTCAGGAATGACCAGGGTTTCTAAAACCAGTTCGCCACCGGGAACGAGGTGTTTCTTTAGGTCGTAGATATGGTCAATCGGTGAGCGACGATGATATAACACGCCCATTGAGAAGACAGTATCAAAGGCGCCACCTTTAGTGGAGACGGGTAGCTGTTCTAATGTGAGCGGCAAGAAATAGGCGGGAACGGATTCGCCAATGAAATGCTTTAAAACTAAAAACTGACTCATTGACAGTAGGCTGGGATCAACGCCGACTGCTAACTCGGCGCCTTCGCCGGCCATACGCCACAGGTGATAACCACTGCCACAGCCGATATCTAATACTTTTTTGCCTGCTAAGGGTGAAAGATGGGGGCGCACTCTGTCCCATTTCCAGTCCGAATGCCATTCGGTATCAATGTGGATGCCGTGAATATTAAACGGGCCTTTTCGCCATGGTTGGAAGGCTCTGAGTGTCTCTTCAAGTACAGTTCTTTCATCGGGAGACAATGCTTTGGCATCACTGACTTTTAGGACGGATTGATTGATGTCGTAAGGCACATTGCTTGGGTAGGTTTCAATGGTTTGCATCGCGGTCAGCCAGCGGTGCAGGTTGCCGTTGCCTTCGGGGTTGAGGGCTTCATCGAGAATGGGTGGTAGGGCTTGTTGCCAAGATTCTAGTTTAGTTTCATCTAAACGTGCCCAAAATGTATCGTAGTGTCGTTTCACGTGAAACCTGCCCAGCATCTGAATTAAGTGTGGGCATTATAAGGCTTTAAGGTCAGACTTTGAAGTTGCTTAGCAAAGATAACCAGGGCTGGTAAGATTGCTAAAAGTCTTATTTAATGGCGATAAAAGAGGCAAAGTTGTAGGCTTGAAACCAAATGCCCGCCGATTTAAAACCGACTTTTTTAAAACGCTCTAAATGAGTTTGTTCGGTATCACTGATTAAGACATTTTCTAAAGAGCTACGCTTTTGACTGATTTCTAACTCCGAATAGCCATTGGCACGTTTAAATTGCAGATGCATATGCTCAATGCTGTCTTGAAGGACTTCATCTTCAAAATGGATTTTTTCAGAGAGAATCAAAATTCCCCCTGGATTTAGGCCTTGATAAATGTCCGCCAGTAATTTTTCACGTTGATCCGGATCGATAAATTGCAGCGTAAAGTTAATGACGACGACTGAAGCATTTTCAATCGGTACTTTGGTCATGTCTGCACACTGTAGATGTATCGGAACATCCGAATGATAGGCGTGTAAATACTCTTGTGCGCGTTGAATCATCGCCTCTGAATTATCAATCGCGATAATTTCACAGTTTTTACCTTCAATATTGCGTCGCATAGTTAAAGTCGCGGCACCCAGTGAACATCCCAAATCATAGAGTTTGGTATTGTTCTGTGCATGTTTTTTCGTGAGCTCACCAATGCCGGTAAGAATGGTTTGATATCCAGGTACGGAGCGTTGAATCATATCCGGGAACACGGCAACCACAGATTCATCAAACTGAAACGCACCCACGGCTTCATGCGCTTGTGCATAAAGGGTATCTTTTTGTTGCTGGGTTAAGTGGCTCAACGTATTCATGGATTCCGGACTCTTGTAAACGTGCATTAGGATAAATGTCTATTTTATGGGATAACGCCTTGGATTTCGACTTTAAAGAACGCGTTTGAGATTAAGGACTGTTTTAAGTATTTTATTTTCATCAAAGCTTAGCCCGGCTTTTCCCCTAATATTGATTTAAGCGTTAGTGGTCTGTGTAAAGTCATGTGTTTTGAGATGACATTTTCTAGTTTATAAACAAATAGTTAATATTCTATTTTGGCATATAAAAATTTGATGGCCAATTATTGCGTTAGAAGTTTGTGGTTAGCTGTTTTGTTATAGAATGAAATTTACGTATTCACTTTGTAGTCTAGCACTCAATAAGAGCACCCCATTTATGACTGATTCCATACAAGCGATAAAAAATAACGAAGCACGCATGCGTGCGATTGTTGAGACTGTATTGGATGGCATTATTACGCTGAGTGAATTTGGTTTGATTGAGGCTGCCAATCCAGCTCTTTTAAAAATGTTGGGCTACGCTGAAGAAGAGCTAATCGGTCAGAATGTCATCATGTTTATGTCGGATCCTTATCGTGATGAATATGCCAGTTATTTAAAAAACTATCATGAGACTGGAGAAAAAAAGATTGCCGGAACGGGTGTTCACCAGTTAGATGTTCAGCGTAAAGATGGTTCAGTCTTTTCTGTAGAATTAACTTTGACAGAAGTGCAGGTTGCTGGCAGTAAAATTCTTATTGGCGTAGTACGTGATATTACTCGGCAGATTGAAGTGCAGCTAGAATTACAGCAATTTAAAAATACGTTAAATCAGACGCTGGATTGTGTGTTTATGTTTGACGCAAAAACGCTGCTATTTTCTTATGTCAATCGAGGTGCACAAGAGCAGGTTGGCTATAGTCAGGAAGAGCTGATGCAGATGACGGCTGTTGATATTAAGCCTTATATCGAGATGCCTCAGTTCCAGGCCTTGATTGGGCCTCTACTGGATGGCTCAAAGAGTGAATTGAAGTTTGAAACAGTTCATCGTCACAAGGATGGTTTTGATGTCCCGGTGGAGATATTTCTCCAATATATCGCCCCTAAAAATCGATATATAGCGGGTCATTTTATTGCCATTGTGCGCGATATCAGTGATTTAGTTGAAGCAGAAAATAAGCGTAAAGACGTTGAAAGCCGCAATAAAGCCATTGTAGATACCGTGGTGGATGGTATCGTCACGATCAGCGAACTTGGCATAATGGAAACCGTCAACCCTGCCGTGACCCACATGTTTGGTTACAGTGAAGCCGAGATGGTCGGTCAAAATGTCAAAATGTTGATGCCTAACCCCTATAAAGACGAGCATGATGGTTATTTAAAACACCATCGTGATACAGGGGAGAAGAAAGTCATTGGCATTGGTCGTCAAGTGCAAGGTCAGCGGAAAGACGGCACTGTTTTTCCGATTGATCTCGCCGTCAATGAGATGAATGTCGGTGGCATTAGAATGTTCACCGGAGTGGTACGTGATATCAGTGAACGCGTTGAGGCAGAAAGTAGTCTGAAAAATGTTGAGAGCCAAACCAAAGCAATTTTGGACACGGTTGTGGATGGTATTATTACCATTGATAAAATCGGCACCATTGGAACGGTCAATCCAGCGACGCTTAATATTTTTGGCTACTCTGAAATAGAGATGGTCGGTCAAAATGTCAAAATGTTGATGCCAAACCCTTATAAAGAAGAGCATGATGGTTATTTAAGGCATCATAATGAAACGGGCGAGAAAAGGGTCATTGGCATTGGTAGAGAAGTGGAGGGTCAGCGTAAAGATGGTTCGACTTTTCCACTTGAATTGGCGGTCAGTGAAATGATTGTCAATGGTGAAAAACACTTTACCGGGATTGTCCGAGACATTACCGAGCGTAAACAGGCCGATAAACTCAAAGAAGAATTTATTTCAACGGTCAGTCACGAATTAAGAACACCGTTAACCTCTATTCGAGGTTCGATTGGCTTGTTAACCGGCGGCTTAGCCGGAGAATTTAGTGATAAAGCCAAGCAGTTGCTGACCATCGCTCATAATAATACTGAACGTCTATTAATGCTTATAAATGATATTTTAGACTTGTCTAAAATTGAATCCGGTCAGATGGCTTTTCATTTTGAAGAGATGGAAGTCCTGCCCTTTTTGCAAGAGGCAATTGAATCGAATCATGGTTATGCCGATCAACATGGCGTTGAGTTTATTTTAGAGTGTAGTGTCGATGGCGCTAAGATACAGGCGGATGCAAACCGTTTGATGCAGATCATGAATAATTTGATGTCAAATGCCGCTAAGTTCGCACCGAAAGGCGATAAAATTAAAATCAGTGCGGCACGCCATCATCAGCAAATACGTATCTCTGTCACTGATCATGGTTCTGGAATTCCTAAAGAACTCGAGGGCAGAATCTTTGATAAATTTACCCAAGCCGATTCCTCAGATACACGCCAAGTAGGAGGGACGGGTTTAGGATTAAATATCACCAAGGCGATGGTTGAAAAACATAACGGTCGTATCTCATTTGTATCAGAATTAGGAGTGGGTACCACCTTCTCTTTTGATATTCCTGAGCTGATTACCAATCAGACCCCACAAGAATTAAGAACCGTGGTTAAACGCACTGCACAACGTATTTTAATCTGCGAAGATGAACCTGATGTTGGATCGTTGTTGAGGTTGATGTTGGCACAATCCGGTTTTGACTCAGATGTCGCAACGACCGCTAAAGCGGCTGAAGCATTACTGCTTGAGAATAATTATGTCGCCATGACATTGGATATCATGTTGCCGGATAAAAATGGCGTGACTTTGTATAAAGAGCTACGTGAGAATCCGGTGACCAAAAATATGCCAATCGTTTTTGTGTCAGCAAAAGCGGATATCACCAAAAAAACGCCCGAGGGGATTGGTTTTAATGGTTCGGTAGAGTGGATTAATAAGCCGATTGATGAAGACCATCTTATTCATGCGATTGAATCAGCGATTACTAAGCACCATACCCAAACCACTAAACGAATCTTGCACGTTGAAGATGACGCTGATATTCGTAATTTGGTGAAGATGTTATTGGATGACTCTTATGAGGTTGCCCAAGCCGCGACCTTGCAAGCCGCCCGAGAAGCCTTAACCAGCGAGGATTTTGATTTAGTCTTGCTGGATATTGGCTTACCTGATGGATCGGGTTTAGATCTGATTGAAAATATTCGTAAATTAGCCAGGGCGCCGCAGGTGATGATCTTCTCAGCAGATGATATTAAGATTTCACAAAGCAGTGAAGTGGCAGAGGCTTTGGTTAAGTCAAAAACCACCAATGACGAGTTAGTCGACAAAATCAAAAAACTGGTTATTCGCTAGTTGCCAAACGGTTCGATATGAATGTTTGAGCCAAGATTGAATATTAAGTTAAAGGAAAATATATGTCAGCACCAACCCTCACAAAAATTTTATATGCTGAAGATGAACCAGATATTCAGTCGATTGCGCAAATGTCGTTGGAGATGATGGGGGGCTATACCCTCAAGGTTTGCAATAATGGCCAAGAAGCCTTGGAGGCTGCGGAAGCTTTCGCTCCAGATCTAATCTTATTGGATGTGATGATGCCTTCTATGGATGGACCAACCGCATTGCAAGAAATGCGAAAAATTCCTGCATTGGCGAATGTACCCGTTATTTTTATGACCGCTAAGGTACAGAATCAAGAGGTCGAGGAATATAAAGCAATGGGTGCCATTGACGTCATTGCCAAACCGTTTGATCCCATGACCCTTTCTGAAACCATTCTGTCCCTTTGGAAGCGATCGGTTCGTTAAACCGTCGCGAATTAATAACTACTGAGACGCCATCCATGTCAACCGATCATTCTAGCCTTGAGACGAAAATGCCTGCTGAAAATGATGCTAAGTCAAAATTTCAAGCAAAACTGAATGCCATGCAGGATAAGTTCAAAGCCGGCTTGCCTGCCCGCCTTGCCGAGATTCAGCAAGCTTGGGAGCAGGTGCAATCTATTGCAGACGGAGGTGAGTCCTTAGGCGTTTTACATCGTATGGTGCACACTTTAACGGGGTCATCGGGTACTTTTGGTTACCCACAGTTAAGTCGAGATTCACGCGCCTTAGAGATTTTGTTGAAGGGCTTGGTTAGCCAAACAGACATCAATTACGATGAGCACCGTTTGCAAATTCAGGGGATGATTAACGTCTTAGTCAAGGTCGCTGAAGAAGGTGTGGAAAGCGCATTAAGCCAGCAATTGGTCAGAAACTTAGGTAAAGCTGAAAGCAAGAATCATATCTTAATCTTAGAAGACGATAATGAGTTGAATCAGTTATTAGTACAACAGCTGCATCACTTTGGTTATGAGGTGGTTTCAGTAGAATCTTTAGAGGGTTTAACGGCTTTAGTGGAGTCGTTTCATCCAGACCTGATTTTGGCGGACATCACTTTTCCTGAGGGTGACTTTTCTGGTTTACAAGCGGTTAAAACCATTTTGGAACAGCATGCCAAAGCGACAGATTTGCCCGTTATTTTTATTTCGGATCGTCAGGATATTGAAGCCCGTTTACAAGCGGTACGCGCCAAAGGCCAAGCTTATTTTCTAAAACCGATTAATGTCTCTGCATTGTTAAATCAAGTACGTGAGATGACGAATCGTTTTGAAAGCGACCCTTTTCAGATTGTGGTGGTGGATGATGATCAAGCATTGGTGAACTTGATAACTTTCATATTGGAAGAGTATGGCATGCATGTGGCCAGTGTGACGGATCCTAAATTGGCGCTAGATGTCATAAGCAGTCACAAGCCTGACTTGATATTGATGGATCTTCACATGCCTTGGTGTAGTGGCATAGAGCTGTCTCAGGTGATTCGCCAACATAATAACTTATCGATGATTCCAATTATCTTTTTGTCATCAGAAATAGATGAAGACGTCCAATTTCAAGCAGTTTTAAATGGGGGAGATGACTTTTTAAGCAAGCCGATTGATGTGAACAAATTGCCGATGTTTATTCAATCGAGGGCGCAGCGCGCTCGCTCTCTAAGTTCATTGATGATTCGGGATGGCTTAACAGGACTACTTAACCACACTTATATTAAGGAAGTGGTTGAAACGGAAATGAATCGTTTGGAACGCAGTGGCAATGAGTTTAGTGTGGTGATGTTAGATATCGATTTTTTCAAAAGGGTCAATGATAATTATGGCCATACGATTGGTGATGAGGTATTAAGAAGCTTTGCACATTTTCTGGTACAGCATCTGAGAAAAACCGATAAAGTAGGCCGTTATGGCGGTGAAGAGTTTATGGTGGTTTTGCCTGAAACAGCGTTAAGGGATGCCGTCGTGGTGATTAATTCCATTTTGGAGAAGTTTCGACAAGTGGTGCATCATGCCCCTGGTAGAGATTTTCAAGTCACCTTTAGTGCCGGCGTCATTTCAAGTAACGCCACCAATAATGTCGCTCTGCTACTGGAAAGCGTGGACAAAAGCCTTTATGAAGCCAAGCATGCGGGTAGAAATCAAGTTTTTGCCACCGAGAAGGTTATTAAATAATGGGCTATTTTTGGAGCTCTAAGCTGCAATGTTCAACATAATAGCCGCTGTTTTATAGTCTTTTCAGTGATCATTTAAAGTTACCAGGCCTAGTAGCTTTACACCTTATTTGATATTCATCACACCTATCCATGTTGTTAAGCGAATAGATATTTACGCTTGTTTTGAGTGACTTTAGCAACATAATGGCGCGCTTCCGCGTATGCTAGCTTACGTGTTAGGTGTTGATATACCTGCTGTGGACGCATTCTATTAATGGTACGAATCGCTTCTTTCCTATCCGTAGAAAACGCTTTTAGAACATTACCACTGCCGGTATTGTAAGCTGCAATCACACAATACTCTTGGGATGTTCTGTCATTAATGCCCGCTAAATACCGGTTAAATAAAATGGATAAATAGGCCACGCCATATTCAATATTATTGGCCGGTTTAAACAAGGTGTTTTTACTCGGGGTACCCGGGCGCTTATAAAGTAGTTGATGCACATCTCGTCCTGCTGTGCTGGGTACAATCTGCATCAAGCCATACGCAGGCGCTGAACTCATTGCAAAAGGGTTAAAGGCACTCTCTGTTTCAATGATGCCGTAAATCAAAGCGGGTTCCACGTGAAACCGTCTGGCTTGCCTCAAGACATCGGTTTGATAGCGCCGCTTCTGTTGACCTTGATAATCTTTAATCATCTCAAAACGGACAAAATAACGTGTTTTCCCATGGTCTAGGCGGCTCTGAAATCCCGTTTTTATCAGATAGTCGGCAAAGCGGTTAGCGCGCCAAGCATATTGAATCGGCTTATTATCTTGGTCGTGGATCAAATCATATAAAAAAGGGGTTTGCCCAGGCTTAATCTCTTTAGCAGAGAGCAGATCAACTTCAGAAGGATCGGTTGGGGTTAATAAGGTGCTGACAATGGCTTTTTTGAGTGCCGCCTTCGGTTGGTCGCTGATCAGGGTTTCAACTTGAATACTCCCCGTAGTGAACTCAATTAATGCACGGCTTTGGTAATGTTCAGTATATTTGACGTACTCTTTAGGCGTGGCGATGCGGGTCTCACCCCAAGTTTTCGCCAATTCATCTAATAGGCTAGCGATTTGTTTTCTCACCAGGCCATCAAATTCAGGAATGCCCAGGCCTGGTACTTGCGCCGCGATGGCCTGTGATACATTTCCTTTATAGAGTTGATGGCTGGTGGTAATACTTTGGCGAATTTGCGTGGCGGTACAGCCTGCGAGGGAAACTCCAGCCGAGACAGATAGGCCAGCTTTGATAAAGAATCTACGAGAAAACTGTAGCGGTTGGACTGGGCTGCTTCCTGAGCTTTCATGCAGTGGTTTTTTATTCATTTTTTAAAGCCTTTTATCATCGCCGCCAGTGGCACTACTACTGCAGATTGGCGTTGTGGTTTGCAGCTGTCTTAATTCATTTCTAGCGTCCTTTAGAATGCGAAGTGCTCCCCAAAAAACCAAGCCTGTAATGATTGAACCGATGATTAAATCAGGCAGGCGAGAATCTAACCACCATACCATCAATCCACTCAATATAACGCCGAGATTGGCCAAGACATCATTGGCCGAAAAAATCCAACTGGCGCGCATATGGACTTCCCCATTACGATGTCCATAGATCAACTTCAAGCAGTAGGCATTGGCAATGAGCGCGATGAACCCCATCAATATCATTAATTCAGAAATGGGTTCACTGCCATATAAAGCACGCCGAAGTATGTCAAAACCAATCAAGACTGCTAACATCATTTGAAAATATCCGCTGATTAAGGCGGCTTTGGCCTTAGTTTGCATGGCTTTACCAATCGCATAGAAGCCAATGGCATATACAATGGCATCGGCCAGCATATCCAAAGCATCAGCAGTCAGTCCGGTCGATTGTGCATACCAACCCACCGTAAATTCTAAGACAAACAACAGGGCATTGATGCCGAGTAATGTCAGTAATAAACCCTTTTGAGAGGCATCGGTAATTTCAATATCACATTCACAAGCCATAATGGTTCCTTACATTCATTGAGTGGTTTTAATAACGAGAAGGGCGATTAGAGACGGCTGGTAAAGACCAGGCCGCAGGTGTTTTATCGCTCTCAAGACGATCTTCAAATTCATCTTCCAGTTGAGAGAAAAAATCGATCCCCGTTTGGGCTTCAATATCGTCAATGGATGTGACAAAGGTCATTAAATCCGCATTCTCTTTGGCATTTTGTGGAAATATAAAAGCCAACGCAATCGCGGGTTGTTCAGGGGAGGTTGGTTTGATTAATATTTTGTAAAAGGCTTTAGGAATCGCCACCTTAGTATGTTTAAGGGTGTTAGGGTTTTCAGCAAAAATAGGCCCTGTCACCACCCAGAAATCACCATGCCATTCTGAAAAGTCATTACCAATAATCTCTTCCAAGCGTTGCCAAGATTTCTGATTAAGATTGGGTTTTTGCGGGGTGATATTGGTCATTAAAAAAGTTTCATATTGCGCAGACTTTCCATAACGGCTGGCAATCACATAGTTAGGTGCCATATGGCCACGATCGTAGTCAGAGCCCGTATAGTCATTATGGCGAATGCCTACGATGCTACGCCAATCGGCTTTAAATCCACTTGGACGTTTGCCACTCTTAAACTGCTGTGCGGTGACTTGATAGGTGACCCATAGCGGATTGGCTAATTTTTCCGAGTATTCGAGCATATAACCTTCGTTACGCAAAACATGTGACCAACCACTTGTCGCAATGCCGGATTCTACTTTGGGAAGCCCCATATAACTCATGGCAGGGCGAGCAATAAGCGATTCGTAGGCAAACCAAAGCCCACCCGCCAAAAAAATGAACAGGATATATTTAGGGTTGCGGACAATGAATTTGAAAAGAGAGTTTAATAACCGTAAAGTTTGAGTTTTTGTCATGAGAATACAGGGGGTTTGTATTTTAAAGGCTTAATTATATAGTGGCTTTAAATGGTTTTGCGAAATCAAAGCGACAATAATCGCCTTGACGAAATTTGTGATAGGTACCGCGAATGACACTGCCTTATTAGAATCGTTTCTTGAGATAGAGTATTTGAGAGCCATTTTCCAAGGAATGGGTCTTTATTAATGGTCATATTTTTTGGTATGGCATTGAAATCTTTAGTGATAATGCGCCTTTTTTGTAAATTTGATTAGGGTTCGTTTGCTATACTCATTAAGATAAAAATTCTTTTTATGGTGGACCAATCCTTATGACGGACTCAAAATTTAATAATCAGGACTGGGTTCAGTACCTTGAGGCAGAAGGCCTCGGTGTCTGGGATTGGGATACCGTGAAGAATGAGGTGCTTTTCTCTAAGCAGTGGAAATCCATGTTGGGGTATGCTGAAGATGAAATTGGCACTAGCTTTGATGAATTTCAATCACGTTTACACCCTGAAGATAATATTCAGGATGTACTGGCTAACTTAACAGCACATCTAGAGGGCAAAAATCCAGTTTTTTCTAAAGAAATTAGATTGCAAACTAAGTCCGGTGATTATCGTTGGATTTTGGCGCAAGGCTCTATTGTTGAGCGTGATGAACAGAATCGTCCTTTACGAGTCAGAGGCACGCACAAGGATATTACGGCTTCTCAAGAAGCACTTCAGCAGCTTACAGAACAAAAAAAGTTCATTAACAAAGTACTTAGCTTTGCGCCTATTTTTGTCTATATATTTGACCTGATTGAGCAAAAAATCATCTATTGTAATGAAGCTGTTTTTACTCTTTTGGGCTACACACCTGCGGAAATTCAAGCACGTGACAAGAACCTAATCGATATGTCATTGTTTCACCCTGATGACTTACCCAGAGTACAAGCGAATTTTGTTGAGTTAATGAAGTTACAAGATGGTCAGTCTAAAGTGATTGAATATCGATTGAAGCATCAAGATGGCCAATATCGTATTTTTAGAAGCTATGACACGCCTTTTTTACGCGATGCAGATCAACAGGTTATTCAGATAGTCGGTACCGCAGTAGATGTCACTAAACTGAGAGATTCTGAAGTGCGTTTGGAGCATTTAGCACACCATGATCCACTCACAAACTTACCGAATAGAACCTTATTACATGCTCGATTACAGCACTCTTTACAGGTGTCCGAGCGTTTAGGTTTGCAACTTTGTGTGTGCTTTATTGATTTGGATAATTTTAAGAACATCAATGATAGTTATGGCCACTCTGTTGGCGATAAAGTATTAATGGAAGTAGCAAATCGCATGCAAGGCATTATCCGCAAAGGCGATACTTTGGCCAGAGTGGGCGGTGATGAATTTGTTTTAGTGATGGATAATATCGACCTTGAGGGGAATCGTCGAGAGGTACTGCAAAAGTTTATACAAGTGTTTGAGCGCCCATTCAGGGTCGATAATAAAGACTTTAACGTTTCTATGAGTATGGGAATAAGTCGTTATCCGCTGCACGGTCAGTCAATTGAGATTTTAAATAAACATGCCGATACGGCGATGTATCAAGCGAAATTAGCAGGAAAAAACACTTTTAGAATTTATTCTGAGGCCATGTCACTCAACGTAATTTCTAGAATGGAAATGGAAATAGACCTTAAAGCCGCTATCCAATCTAAACAGTTTGAACTGTATTACCAGCCCCAGCTGTGTTTAAAAACCCATAAGGTCGTGGGTTTGGAAGCATTGATTCGATGGAATCATCCTATAAAAGGCCTGGTAGTTCCCAATGATTTTATCCCTTTGGCAGAAGAGTTACGTTTTATTATCCCTATGGGGTTGTGGGTGTTGCAACAGGCTTGTGTCGACTTAAAACAATTGCAAGAGACCTTGGGCTATGACGGCCGTATTGCCGTTAATGTTTCAGGGATTCAACTTGAAGACAGTGACTTTATTTCACAAGTTCAGAAAGTGATGGAGCTTGCAGAAGTCTCCCCTGAAAAGATTGAGCTAGAAGTGACTGAATCCGTCATTATCAGTGATCCAAAGGGCAGTATCGCACGTTTAAATACCTTGCGAGCCATGCAATTTAATATTGCGCTGGATGATTTTGGAACGGGGTATTCTTCATTAAGTGATTTGAAAAAACTGCCGGTTACCAAGCTTAAAATCGATAAAAGTTTTGTCGATGATCTACCTGATGGTGAAGATGATCAAGCCATCTCCACCGCCATTATTTCATTAGCGAAGGCAATGAAAATGAGTACCCTTGCCGAAGGTATTGAAACCGAAGCGCAAATGACCTATTTAGCGCAAAATGGCTGTGGATTCGGCCAAGGTTACTGGTTTAGTAAACCAAAGCCTTTGGCAGAGATTATGGCTTGGTTGGCAAGCCGGATTTAAATTTAATTAATTGGAAATATTATGTCCTCAAAAGTCTATTGTTTAGCGCAATTCCAACCTAAACCTGGCAAAGAAGCCGAACTGTTTAGCATATTACAAAGCCTAGAACCTAACACCTTACGTGAGGATGGTTGTTTACAATATAGAGTAACGCGTCAGATTCCGAATCGCTTTGCCGAAGGCAAAAGCCTGCCGATTGTATTTAATGAAATCTGGGCGGATATGGCGGCATTTGAAGCACACTGTCAGCGCCAAGAGATTGTGAGTTTTTTTGAAACGGTTTGTTTGTCAGAAACAGGCCTAGCGGCGGAGTGGAATGTTTGCGTCTATAGCGACCAGCCTGAAAATTATGATGCACCATTATTAGTCTCTTAACGAAACCTTTACACTTGAAGTTTGATTTCTAAAGTTATTAAACCGATTGATGGTTTTTTACCACCAGATTTAAACGTTAAGAGCATGTCGAATCATTAAATATTTCAATGTGTTCACTGTGTATTACTTGCTTGCTGTTTTCAGGAGGGGGTATTAGAATTAACACCCACTAATAGTGCGTGATTTACGTGGTAGTCTATGATTTATTTCTAGTAGACAGGTCGTATTTGTAGATTAGTGAACAAACACGAATCCTTTAATGGCCAGGAATTTCGAAGTGAACTACGAAAATGAAATATTAATTGTTGATGACGCACCCGAAAATATTGAGTATCTCGAGCTTGTTTTAAGTGAAGATAGTTATCATTTTAGCACTGCTGATAGTGGTGAGCAGGCGTTAAAGATCTTAGCCGAACGCTCTTTTGACCTTATTTTACTCGATGTCACTATGCCTGGTATGGATGGCTTTGAAGTGTGTCGAATCCTCAAAGAAACTCCACGTCTGAAAAATATTCCCGTTATTTTCCTGACGGCTCGAACGGATATCGAGGCTATTACCCATGCATTCGGTTTGGGGGCGGTAGATTACATCACTAAACCCTTTAATGCCACCGAGCTGTTGGTGCGTGTTAAAAATCACATTGAACTCCACAATACTAAAAAACGTCTCAAGTTTGCCAATGATGCATTGCAGAGTAAATTAGAACTTAAAGAGCGTCGTTTAATTTCTGAAATTGAAGACGGCCAGCGAGAGATGATCTATATTCTGACCGAATTGGTAGAAGCTAATTCTGATGAAACGGGTAAACATATTCGTCGAGTGGCGAAATATTCGCGTTTATTGGCATATTATCACCCTCTTCTAAGCATAGAAGATGAAGAGATTATTTGCCATGTTGCACCCATGCATGACATTGGCAAGGTTTGCATTCCCGCAGAAATTTTGCATAAAAAAGGCCGCTTGACGGAGGCAGAATTCGAAATCATGAAGTCGCATACCGTTAAGGCACATGATTTTTTTAAGAAGTCTGATCGTCGCTTAATGAAAGCCGCTGATATTGTTGCTTTACAGCATCATGAACATTGGGATGGCAACGGCTATCCATATGGCTTGAAAGGCGAGAAAATCCATGTCTATGGACGTATTGTTGCAATCTCTGATGTGTTTGATGCCTTAACGCATAAACGTCAGTATAAAGAGGCTTGGCCAGTAGAAGATGCTCTGAAATACATTGAGGAACGCAGTGGTACTCAGTTTGATCCCACTATAGTCGCGTTGTTTTTAGCGCATTCGGATGAAATGATTAAAATTTGCAAAGAAGACCTTCCGGAAGAGTAATGACCAGGCCTGGTGACTTCCATTCTCTATTATTAAGCCTATTTGTGATTATCTGACGGCACTTCGCCGGCTCGTCTTAAAATCATTCGTGGCGAACAGCTGATGCGATCTTAGGTATCCCATATAGGTCTCGCAGTGCATGCAATTAAAGATTTGTAGGTAAAAAAATCTGTATCCAATAGTATATTGGCTGCCTAAGCGATACACACTGATAAATGTCTAGAAAATATCGGTATCTTCATCCATTAGCAGCCTTATAATCAACTCTATGACTGAAATTCTTAGCATTATCACATTAACCATCGCCGCAGGCATATGTATTCCTCTTGGCGGGCTATTAGCAAGTTTTGAACACATTCGTCCGCATTGGCTAGAGCAAGAGTTTCGACATTTTGTGGTGGCATTAGGGGGTGGGGCGTTACTAGGTGCTGTGGCCACTGTGCTTGTTCCTGAAGGGATTTCAAGTATGGATGATTCAATCTGGGCGATTCCGATTTTTATGATGGGAGGCTTAGCCTTTTTTTGGTTTGAACGTCTTCTCGGGTTACGGCATCGGGAGTCTCCACAGTTAACCGGCATGATTTTAGACTATTTACCGGAGGCAATTGCTTTGGGTGGGTTAGTTGCCTTGGCTTCTCCGTTAGCAGCCTTAATGGCTTTGCTGATTGGATTGCAAAATCTTCCTGAAGGATTTAACACATATCGTGAACTCGTTAAAAGTGGAGAAAAAAGTTCAAGACATATCTTGCTCATCATGTCTTTATTGGTCGTTATTGGACCTATTTCTGGCTTGTTCGGATATTTCTTTCTTGTGGGGCATGAATTAATATTGGGTGCGATGATGTTGTTTGCTGCAGGGGGGATTCTTTATATAGTTTTTCAAGATATTGCTCCTCAGTCGCACCTAGATAAACATTGGATGCCTCCACTTGGCGCGGTTTTGGGTTTCAGTATTGCATTATTAGGCGAGATGATTTTGACCACTTAATTAAGAGTTGCGGTTAATAATGGCATCATGTCCCGTGTTCTTAAAGCCAGCCCTGCTCGTTTTAACCCTTTCTGGGTTTCAATATTTCGATATCTGACTGATTTAGCAGGATAACCTCAATTTCTTCAATAATTTCTTCTTGCCGTAAGACATTAATCTTATGTAAAAGTGCATCAGTTTTCTTATCAAGATGTTGGGTGGCATTTTCTAAATGATGAATACGTCGCTGGTTTTCTGCCATCAGTGATGTATAAAGAATTCGATGCAAGGCATTCTGAAGGTGGTAATCGGTTAATTCAAGCAAAAACTTTTTAGGCGTAATGTTCAATAGTGGAGCCTGGTTAAAGGTAATATTTTCATAATTCAACTTGGTAAAAGAAGGTAGGAGCTTTTCAATACAAGGTTCGTTATAGGGTTCATTATGATAAATTGCATATAGAGAGGTGGGTTGTTTAATGGTTGACAGGGTTTGTATCAAAAGCTCCACCACACTGATAATTTCTTCAGTAATATTGGCGCCTTTTAGATAGGTTATATTTGGCATTAACTCAGACAAAAGGGTCTGGAGTTTATTGCCTAAGCCAATCACAAGCGTGTCTTTTTCTGTACTTGAAACAAATGATTGTTCAAATTGATTTAGCAGTTGGCCATTAAAATCTCCACAAAACCCACGTTCTGAACCTATCAGTAAAACAATCTTTGAAGCGGGTTCCGTGTCTGGCAATGTTTCAGGATAAAAGGTCATAAAATCAGAGGCAATAGTCTCAATGCTGTCTGAAATAGCGACTTGTGCTTGAATAAATTGTTCTAATTTATGTGCTTCCATCTGGGCAAGCGTCTTCATAGAATTCATGATGTTTCTAATATCATGCAATTTTTCACGGGTGATATTAAGTTCGTGATAGCGTGCCATCAGGACTTTCCGTAATGTTGGTTGGGATGCTTGTATTGGGATTTAACCAGCCAACAAGTGCACTCTTCCATTGATCTCGAGAACTGTCGATAGTCAGTCTGGAACGGGTTACTTGGGATGCTAGGGCTTTAAGGCTTTCAGCTAAGCTGACTAGGGGCATCTCAATGAATAAGTCATCATTAAAAGCAATGAGCCATGCCAGTTGAAATTCGATGGTTTTGGGTGATAGATGCTCTTGTTTTAGTAGTTCTCGTAGTACTCTACCCCGTTGAATGGCTTTTTCAATACGGGCATCTAATCTCGTCCCAAATCGGGTAAAGACTTCTAGCTCCATGTATTGGAGATAATCCAATTTCATATGCCCGGCTTCTTCTTTTATGCGAGGGTGCTGGGCTTGGCCGCCAATACGTGATACCGAGCGCCCGATATCTATCGCAGGACGAAAGCCAGAAACAAATAGTTCACGATTCAAGTAGATTTGACCATCGGTAATCGAAATGAGATTCGTGGGGATATAAGCCGCAATTTCGCCTTGCTGAGTTTCAATGATGGGGAGTGCTGTCATACTCCCTCCACCGTATTTTGAATTTAGATTAGTTGCTCTTTCCAGTAAGCGCGCATGTACATAAAAGATATCTCCAGGATAGGCTTCTCGTCCAGGAGGTCGTCGTAAGAGTAAAGACAGTTCACGGTATATTTTCGCATGCGTAGAAAGGTCATCATAGACCACCAAGGTATCTTTACCACGTTGCATCCAAAACTCGGCAATGGTGCAACCTGCAAAGGGGGCTAAATATTGTAAACCCGGCAATGCACTGGCTTGTGAAGTCACAATCGTGGTATAGCTTAGTGCATCATGTTTACGCAGTAACTCAATGGTATTGACGATGGTCGAACGTTTCTGGCCGATTAAGACATACACACAGTAAACATTCTTGTCATGCTGATTGATAATCGTATCGATTGCCAGAGTACTCCGTCCAAGGCCTTCATCACCGATAATCAGTTGACGCTGGCCTTTTCCGATGGGAATCATCGTATCAATAATCTTATTGCCAGTATAGAGAGGCTTATGCACCTTATCGCGCGCAATAATGGGCGGAGAGAGCCTTTCCAAGGGCTGTTTGAGCGTAGTAATAGGTGCACTTTTACCATCTAGTGGAATACCTAATGGATCAATGACACGTCCTAGAAGGCTATCTCCTACGGGGATATTAATACTATGTTGTGACAGATAGGCATTCTGACCAGAGGTCAGTTCGGGCGTTTCATGTAAGAGTATGACACCGATTAATTCTTGGGTGAGTTCGAATACGAAACCTTGGCTACCCTCTTCAAAGAAGATAATTTCATCCATTTTTGCCGTCGGTAATCCACTGACCCAAACAATGCCATCTCCGACAGATACGACGTAACCCAATTCCGTTAGCGCTATATCTAATTGGTAAAGATTGAGCCAATCTTCAACTTTTTTAAAAAAAGGAGGAGCTGAATCAACCATTTTCATGAGAAAGTTCCATAAAATGATTTAACTCATCGTGCAGGTTCATGCGTAATGTCCAAGAACCTATATGAATGCGAAGTCCAGCAAGGAGTTCGGGAGCTTCTTGAAAACTTATAATGACAGCATGGCCACACAGTGCAGAGAGTTTAGCCTCTAATTGTTTGCTTTGTTTGTTAGGCAGAGGGTATGCACTGACCGCGGTTATTTTATCAGGGGCGCTATTACAAGCATTCTGCAAGGTGGCTAGATTCTCCGTCGATAAGCCATCGAATTTTTCGATCAGTAAGTCGAATAAACGTAACTCAGCCTCCGGACCCGCGATGGAACTGAGCAACTTAGCTGCAAATTGAGCCCCTTGTTCATGGGCTATGAGTTGGTAGCTATTTTGAGTTTCAGCAAGTGTTTGTCGAGCAATAACCACCTCTTTTTCACGTTCAGTATAAAGTTCATCCTTTAATTTTTTAAGTTGATCCTTGCGCTCTTGTTGCAGGGTTTGCTCAAGTGTCTCTTGCAGTTGTTGTTTTTCTTGTGCCCATTCAGTTAATCGTTTTTGATATTGCTCTTGTAGGATCTCAGCCTGCGCCATTTGATCAGCTGCTTCCTGTAAGGTATTTTCAATGGTTGCACGACGCTTTTCGAGCGCTGCCAACACGGGACGGTAAAGAAAATGTTTCAGTATCCACATCAATACTAAAAAATTAATCATTTCCAAGAAAAAAGTCGACCAGTTCAGCTCCAATTTAGATTCTCCTTTGGTGTCCAATGCTTCACTTTATAAGGTACTCAAGCAATGGATTGCGGAAAAGCACGATGAGTACGATGACAAGCACATAGATAGCCAGTGATTCAATCATGGCCAAACCAATGAATAAGGTTCGCATAATTGAGGTTTCGGCTTCGGGCTGACGCGCAATCGCATCTAATGCTTTACTAATGGCCCAGCCCATCGCGAGCGCGGGGAACATAACCCCTAGCGAAATGCCAATAACAGCAACCATGGTCGATGCGGTAACAAGTGTAGAAAGATCAGTCATAGATTACTCCGTAGTCTTTTGTTGCTTAAGTTGTTGAGCCTGAATGCCGCCAGCAATATATACCAATGCAAGCATGCCAAAGATATAAGCTTGCACCAAGGCTTCAATGAGGTGTAGTACTAAAATGGGAATGGGTGCGAGAAAGCCTGCCACTAATAAAATGAGTAATGCGGTCATTTCTAGGCTCATCATATTGCCAAATAAACGTACCGCAAGCGCGATGGTACGGGTTACCTCGCTAATTAGGTTAAAGGGTAAGAGCAGAGGGCTAGGACTGAGAAAATGATGAAAGTATGCTTTCATGCCTAGAATGCGAATACCAAACCAGTGTACTGACAAAAAAACGATAACAGCAAGGCTTGCTGTTGCAGATAAATCTCGAGTAGGTGAATGCACGCCTGGAATAATGCCACTAAGATTTGAGAGAACCAAAAATATCCAAATGCTACCGATAAATACCGTTAATTGTTTTGTCTGTTGTGGCGCGACGGAGGATATAGCGCCTTCAATGGTGATGACAACGGCTTCGAGTGCCGTTTGAATTTTCCCTGGATCTTGAGAGAGTCTTCGAGTGAAGAGCCACGATAAAACACCCAATACCAGCATAATCACCCAGGTCGTCACCACCGTGTTGGAAACTTCCACGGGACCAATCATAAAGAGGATGTTAATGTCTAATCCTGAATCATTCATCGAATCCCTAAGCCTTTCTTATCGTTAAATAAACATTAACGGCACCGACTAATACACCGAGTAAAATTAAACTAATACTCCAACTAATAGAGTAGTCCATTGATTGACGCTCGTCTAGCCATTGGCCCAAATAGGCGCCCACAATGACTGGCAAAATAAACAATACACCCAGCACACCTAAATACATAGTTTGTGCGATTAGGGTGGGACGATCCTCCTCAGCTTTCTTAATACGGGCGGCTTGACGTTCAACTTGTTTTTTTAAATCCTGTTTATCAAGCATAGTGCACTAGGCTCCTGTTCGACTCATTTCCCAAAGACCTTTAAGGACTTCTTCTTCCATGCGTCGTAAACTCTGGTTTTGTTGGTATAACAGCATCTCTTCTTCGAGTAACTGCTCCTGTAATAGGGAGTTAATGTGCATATAATCCGAATCAATTACAAAATGTCGGGTAGATAAAGTGAGTTTGTTTTTATCAAAGTAAAGCAAAGCTCTTGTCGCAGCGATATATTGCCAGTTTTGCTCCCCCACCTTAAAGCGAGACAGTCCCATGACCAATGAAGTCATCATGCGAGTGTGCCCTGGTAGAAGGCCAAAACTTCCGCTTTGGTCTTCACCGACAAACGACGTGATGTCTGTATAGGTTTCAGCATGGGTTGCATCTTGTATTAAAAGTGTCAATGTCATCATTACCTACTCTGATCTAGTCATTGAACCGCGCATGTAGCACTGTTCCTCAGGCATCTTGTCATATTGACCGCTTAAAAAAGCTTCACAGTCATTTAATGTCTGTTCTAAAGGCACGGAGACGCCTTTAAAGGTTGTTTGCGAGCTGGTTACCCAAAATGGTTGAGTTAAATAACGCTGAAGCCTGCGTGCGCGTATGACGATCAGTTTATCCTTGGGCGATAACTCTTCGATTCCGAGCATGGCAATGATGTCTTCAAGTTCATGATAACGTGCAAGGTGTTCACGCACCCCTTCGGCAATCGCGTAATGCCGTGAACCCAGTGTATAGGCGTCCATTGCTTTACTGCTGGATTGGAGGGGGTCGACAGCAGGGTATATGCCTTTTCCTGCTTGGCTACGAGAGAGAATGACCGAGGTATCGAGATGGCTGAGAATCGCATTGACTGCGGGATCTGCCATGTCATCCGCAGGTACATAAATGGCCTGTACGGAGGTGATGTTTCCCTGGCGGGTGGAGGTAATTCTATCTTCAAGTTCAGCGACTTCGGTGATGAGGGTTGGTTGGTAACCTACCGTCGCAGGCATGCGGCCTAATAGGCTGGAAACTTCACTGCCGGCTTGGACGAAACGGAAAGTGTTATCCATGACAAACAATACCTCTTTCTTCAAGGTATCACGTAAGTATTCTGCATAGGTCAGAGCTGATAAACCCAAGCGAAACCGCACGCCTGGCGATTCATCCATTTGCCCGAAAACAAGCAAGGACTTGGAAAGGATGTTGGCACGTTCCATTTCATACCACAATTCGTGCGCTTCTCGCATTCGTTCACCGACACCTGCAAAAACAGAAACCCCTTGATGTAAAGAAGCAACCGCATGCATGAACTCCATGGTTAAAACAGTTTTCCCAACGCCCGCTCCCCCAAACAATCCGGTTTTACCGCCTTTGACGAATGGACAGAGTAAATCAATGACTTTGATGCCCGTCATTAAAATCTCATTACTACTCATCGTTTCCGACAGATCTGGGGGAGAACTGTGTATATTGCGAAAACTCTGGGTTTCTAAAGGTGGGCCACCATCTAGAGGTTCACCAAACAAGTTTAGAACCCGGCCAAGGCAGTCTGGACTGACTGGCACATGTAATGGAGAACCCGTATCGTAAACAAGCATTCCTCGGAAGAGCCCACTGGCTTTATGGAGTGTAACGGCGCGGATATGTTGTTTATCTAAGTGCTGATGTACTTCAAATATGCAGGTTTCACCATTGTGGTCGGCGAATAAAGCTTGATTAATCGGCGGTAGTTGCTCGCAAGAAATGACCACCACCGGGCCATGCACTTCGGTAATGACACCAATAACTTCGCCTTTATGTTCTTCCTGGAAGTGATTCATTTTTGCAGCAGTTCAATTGTGGGCTTGAATTTTAATTATAGACCCGGAAAAGATCTTTAATCTAATCTTTTACGGAAAAGCTTAATCGCGAGTACGAGTGTGAGCACTGTAAAAGCCATTAATGTCAGCAGTTCCGGCAAGAGCTCTGTTAAAGTTGCGCCGCGTAACATGATGCCACGAATTAAGCGCACAAAATGTGTTAAGGGGAGAATCTCTGCAATCCATTGAGCCATCTTTGGCATGCCGCTAAATGGGAAAATAAAGCCGGAAAGCAAAATCGAAGGTAGCATAATGAAAATGGCCATTTGCAAAGCTTGCAGTTGGGTGTTTGCCAACGCAGAAAATAATATTCCAAGTGTTAAGTTCGCCGCGATAAAGACGAGTGCAGAAATATAAACATCGGTGATTTGTCCTTGAATCGGCACATCGAAAATAAGGACGCCCAGCAATAGAATCAGTGTCACTTGAAAAAAACCGATGATGATATAGGGCAATATCTTGCCCAGCATCAGTTCATTGGAGGTGATGGGGGTGTTAATCAATAATTCGAGATTACCGCGTTCGCGTTCTCGCACCAGTGATATAGAGGTAAATATCAGCATGGTCATGGTTAGAATCACGCCAATCAGCCCAGGAATAGTGTTGACCGCCGAGCGTCGTTCGGGATTGTAATAATGGCGCACTTCAAAGAGAGGGCTTTTGGGGTGAATTATTTGGCTATCCTGATGTAATTGCATGGCGGTCAATTGTTTGGCGGCACCTAAGATAATCGTATCACTGCCATCCACTAATAACTGTGCGGCGGCACGATCATTATCTTGTATGCGTCTTTCAAAGTCAGAAGGAATCACAATGCCGATGCTGGCATCACCCTTGCGTAATGCGGACTCTATGTCTGTAATGCCGTTGACATATCCATTGAGGTGAATGACTTGCGTGGCTTGTAAATCGGAAATGAGATCACGCGATAATTGGCTATGGGCGTCGTCAAATACCACTGTGGGAATGTAACGAATATCGGTATTGATGGCATAGCCGAATAATAGGATTTGAATGATGGGAATACCAAAAATCATACCAATGGTCATACGATCCCGCTTGAGTTGCCAGATCTCTTTACGGAAGACCGCCAGAAGCCGGGTGAACGAAATCATTATGTTATTCTCTGCTTTTGAGGTTGGGTTGCCACCACAAAAACATCTTCAATGGTCGCTTCTATTTGGGTGACGTGTAAGTTTTGTCCTAAAATAGCAGGCAGTAGAGCCAATTGCTGTTGAAGATAGGCCACCGGATTTTCAAGGTTTTTATTGAGCAATACCCGTAGGTTCTCTCCCAGTTGGGTAATACTGATAACGTCTTCTAAGGTCGCTAACTGTTGTTTGATGGGCATGACGGATCCGCTTTCAATTTTGACGACCCAAGCATCAATGTTCGACATTAACTCGGAGGGTGTTCCATCGGCAACTTTGCGTCCATGGTCTAGAATTGCCAGACCATGACAGCGTTCCGCTTCATCCATATAGTGAGTCGACACCAAAATGGTCACTCCTTCACTCACCAGTTCAAATAAAGACTCCCAGAAATCTCGTCGACTTTGCGGATCTACTCCGCTGGTCGGTTCGTCTAAAAACAATAATTTGGGCTTGTGTAAGGTTGCAGCAGCCAATGAAAGGCGCTGTTTTTGGCCGCCACTCATTGTCCCTGCCAGTTGACTATGCAGACTATTCAGTTGGTAGCGTGATAACACTTCGGTTATGCGTTGATGTTGTGATTTAGAGGGTAAGCCATAGGCTTGTGCCATAAATTTGAGGTTTTCATGGACGGTCAGGTCATCATACAAAGCAAATTTTTGTGCCATGTAGCCAATTTGGCTTTTGAGTTTTTCGGCTTGTTTGGGCATGTGCAGCCCTAAAACATCAGCGCATCCAGAAGATGGAGTGAGTAATCCACATAGCATTCGCATCGTAGTGGATTTTCCTGATCCATTGGGACCTAAAAAACCATAAATGGTCTGTTTGGGAATGACCAAATCTAAATGATCGACAGCCATCAGCGTTCCGAATTGACGGGTGAGTTGCTCGCATTGAATGACCCATTCCTGATTCATGTTTACTCCGATGTTGAGTTCATAGTATCAAGGTCAAATATCACGGTGAGCGGTAAGCCCGCAGGTAGGTGTCTTACTTTGGTATCCACAAAATCCAACTTGGCCAAATAGCTTAAGCGCGAGCGGTCAGCTTCAGTGAGGGAATAGTAGGGTGTGAAATCTGGTGAATATTGGATGGACCTAACTTTTGCATCAAATACTTGGTCTACACCATCAATTTTTATTTGAGCGCGTGTTCCAGGCTTGACTGCTGCGCGCATTTGTTCAGGTATGTGAATCCGTGCATAAGGTTGATTACCTGCCAGCATCACGGCAACAACGCTGCCTGCTTGTGGTTGTTCACCAATTTCAAAGGGTAAACTGTCTAAAATACCGGCGCGTGGTGCATGGATTTGAAGGCGTTGTAGATTTATTTCATTGTGTTTGACTTGATTATTAGCCGCTTGCAGAGCCTGTTTTGCTTGTTCTAATGTTTCTATTCGAGTGCCTGACTGTAGCTTTAATAAATTTGCTTGGTCAAATGCCAGTATTGATTGAGTTGTGGTAACGGCATTTTTGGCTTTGTCTAAATCATCTTGGCTGAGGTGTTGTTGTTGATGCAGTTTTTTTATTCTTGAGTATTCAAGGCGGGCAAGATTTAAGAGGCTTTGGGATTTAATCACCGATTGTTTTGCCTGTTCGATATCTTCTTTTCTGCTGCCTGTAGTGAGCTCTTCTAGTTTTGCGGCAAGCTGATTACGTGTGGCAATCGTACTATTCAAAATTGCACGAGCGCGACGCGGATCGAGGATTAAAATAATATCGCCTGCTTGAAGGTAATCACCCTCTGCGGCAGGCCGCTCAATAATAGGCTCACTTATTTCGTTGACAAGTTCGACCCGTTCCCACTCAAGTTCGCCCACCACGGGAACCGTGTGATTGTTTTTGTATGTACAGCTTGAAGCCATTATGACAAAAGTTGAGAGCAAGAGACCTATTGTTAAAATGTTGGTTTTCTGATGCATATGCTTTCATATACTCGATATTGATTGAAGCTTAATGCTACTCCAAAAGGGTGCGTGAAAATATCTTTTTCAGGAATTATAATTTCAATTAATATTGAATCAATTGGTGCAAAATCATGTGGTTGAGCTATAGATTGCCATAATTCGTTTTGTTTTGCATGGTGTTGAGTTCTGGTAGCACGTCTTTTAGGATGCGGATGGTGCTTCCACAAAATCATTCGGCTATAAGTTTAAGAAAATATTATGGAGGGTGGGTATGCTTAGATTTAAAAGTGCTTAATTGAATATTAAGCACTTGATTTATCAGAGTAGGTTAAAACCAGAAACTGATACCAGCCACTAAGCTGGTCTCTTCATCTTCGGTACTCATGTCAGCGGTATTGCCGTATTTTTTATGCCAATTAATACCAATATAAGGTGCAAATTCTCGCTTGATTTCATACTTTAAGCGCAAGCTTAAATTTAAAGAGGAAAGCCCTGAACCAATGCCCATCTCTGGAATGTCGGCAGTGTAAGCACTGGCGTCAATCTCGGGTACCAAGATTAGCTTTTGGGTAATCAAGGCTTCGTATTCGGTAGACGCTCGCAGACCGATGTTTCCATCACTGTCCACTAAAACATAACCTTCCGTTTCAAAGAAGTAAGGTGCCATGCCAGCTAAACCAACCGCTGCCCAACTGTGTGATTCCTCGCCACTGGTATCATGCGCCAAACCGACCTGAACATCCCAGTAAGGCGCAATACCTTGGCCGTACATCAACATATTTTCACTGTCGGTGTCACCGTCAACGGATTCGCCTTCGGATTTAATCACCAACCGTTGTAGACCTTTCATTACCCAAAAATCGAGCTCCCACTGTTTTGGGTTGCCTGCTGAATTGCTGACCTCGAGTTTATCCATTGTAAACTTTGAAACCAGCGGTTCATCCATCATGCCCGCCATTGAAGTATTGGCATTCATCAGTAGACCTAAAGTGACCAGGCCTGGTAGGATGAGTTTTTTGCTCATTTGAGCCATGTTTATATTTGCATTTTTCATATTATCTCTCCTAAGCCACAATTACTTTTCTGAACATACCTGCCATGTGATACAGCATATGACAGTGGTAAGCCCACACGCCCTTGGCATCGACCGTTACGCGGTAGCTGATACGGGCGCCAGGTTGCACAATAATGGTGTGTTTTTTAGGCATATAGTTGAGGTCACCAGACTCTAAATCACTCCACATACCATGCAGGTGCATTGGGTGGTTCATCATGGTGTTATTGATAAAGGTAATCCGCACGCGTTCGCCATATTTAAGATGAATCGGGTCGGCCTGCATATAAGGCACGCCATCAATAGACCACATATAGCGTTCCATATTGCCCGTGAGCTGCATCTCGATTTCACGATCGGGTTTGGCATCGTGAGACGTTGGATAGAGATTACGCAGGTCGGCGTAAGTCAGCACCTTGCGACCATTGTTACGTAAACCGACACCTGGATCAGATAGACGGTATTGCGCATCTTCCGCCCGCATATTGGTGTGTGGACCCCATTTCACCTTGGCCCTCTCTACCGGCCAGTCTGCGACCTCTAAGTTAGCATCGTAATCGGCTTGCATCTGATGTTGCGAGTGATCCATGCCGGACATGTCATTATTCATCTCAGGCGCAGTATGGTGCATGCCTTGATGTTGCGAATGATCCATGCCTGACATCTCATGGTTCATCTCAGGGGGAGCCTGGTTCATGGCTTGATGTTGCGAATGATCCATGGCGGACATGTCATTGTTCATCTCAGGGGGAGTCTGGTTCATGCCCTGATGTTGCGAGTGATCCATACCGGACATGTCATTATTCATCTCAGGCGCAGTATGGTTCATGCCTTGATGTTGAGAATGATCCATTCCCGCCATGTCATTACCTGCGCCGCCATGCATTGAGTGATCCATACCGCTCATGTCCATCGCCATATCACTGTGTCCGAGAATCGGCAAAGGATCCATTTGAGGAATGGCTGCAATCAAGCCCATGTCGGTGGTTAGACTGCCGATGGCATAGCCTGAACGATCAATCGCTTGGGCGAAAATGGCATAAGCCGATGCATCTTCTGGTTCAACCAGCACATCATAGGTTTCTGCCACACCAATCCGGAATTCATCCACAGCAACGGGTTGTACCAAATTGCCATCCGAGGCAATTACCGTCATTTTTAGACCAGGAATACGCACATCAAAAAACGTCATTGCTGAACTATTGATAAAACGTAAGCGAACTTTTTGCCCGGGCTTAAATAAGCCGCGCCAATGGGTGGCAGGATTGACCCCATTCATGAGGTAGGTATAAGTCGAACCTGAAACATCGGAGAGATCTCGATCGGTCATCGACATTTCATTCCACATTTTACGGTTATTAAACGCGGCCATAAAACCCTTTTCTTGAACTTCACCGAAGAAGTCACCGATGGTTCTTTGACTGTAGTTGTAATAATCGGGCATTTTTTTCAGGTTTTTAACCACCTGATCAGGATCTTCATCGGTCCAGTCGGACAGTTGAATAACATAGTCCTGTTGGTATTCATATGGGTCTTGGATTTTTGGCAAAATAACAATCGAACCATACAGCCCGTTTTGTTCCTGAAAACCAGAGTGGCTGTGATACCAGTAAGTTCCATGTTGCTGGACTGTAAATTTGTAGGTGAAGGTTTGTCCGGGTTTAATCCCCGCGTAAGTTAGACCGGGTACGCCATCCATTTCAAACGGCAAAATCATGCCGTGCCAGTGAATAGAGGTATCTTCCTTAAGGGTGTTTGTAACATGTAGAGTGACTTCATCGCCTTCACGCCAAATCAGGGTGGGACTCGGTAGCATATTATTGACCGTCACTGCAATTTGCGGTGTGCCACTGAAGTTGACAAGGGATTCGCCAATCTCCAGGTAAAACTCGGTGCCAGTTAAGGTTTTTGGATAAGACGTTAAGGGCTGTGAGTTGGTCACAGTAGGCACGCTAGCGAACAGGCTTGTAGGGCTAAAGCCGACGATAGCGCCGCTAATGACTGCACCCTTAATGAAAGTGCGTCGAGACAGTGGGTTTGTACGCACTGTATTTGGATTTTGAGTGGGTTTTTTCGTGTTCATGTTGAACTCCTAAAATCTAAAAGAATAGAATTAACGCTATAACGGCAAGGTGCCAGTCAATGGTTAATGCAGACTAGAGAATAGGGTTAAACGAGCGGGGGGCGCTGCTCTGGCGGAATAGGACGGGCTAATAAAGGGACTTGGTTGGAGGTGCGTGTTTGGCTTTGTTCAACGGTAAAGAGTTGTAGGTTTTCTGCAGTGGTAATGGCAGAAGCCGCTGAAATAAACGAACAGCTATTGTCCATGCAGTTGCCATCACATTGATGTAAACCGGCATTAGCACAGCCCATAGAATGGCTTGTTGAGTGATGGCCGCTTGAGAGATCCATAACGGCATGATCTTGTCCATGCAACATCATCATTTCACAGTGCTCACTATGCAGCATCAAATCCATCATCTGAACTTTTTCCACAGCCTGCGCTGAACCTGTATGCACCATTAATCCTTCGGCAAAAACAGGCCGAATAATAAGCGTTAAAGCTAATAGGGTGAATAACAAGTGTTTAAAGTGTTTCATACTGTAAAAGACAGGCTTTCCATAATTTTCTTTCAAGATTAACCAACATTGCCAAAAGTTACAAGCTTTAAAAAATTAGGCAGATAATCCGTTGTTGTCGTGACCAGGCCTGGTCACTTTTCTTTTTATGCCTTGGCAAGGTCATTATGTTAAAGGGTTAATGACTTTTAATCGGCAGTTCAATGTAAAAGGTAGTCCCTTGCTCTGGGCTAGTGATAAAGCTAATTTGGCCAGAATGCTTTTCAATAATCTCTTTGGTGATGGCGAGGCCTAATCCGGTACCCCCTTTCTGACGAGTCGCTGAAGAGTCGGCTTGAGAGAACTTCTCGAACACTTTGTCTTGGTAATCTAACGGAATACCTGGCCCGCTGTCCGAGACAGAAATCCGAATGGTTTGATCATCACTCTGGGTTGAGATGATGACAGGTTTATCTTGCGGTGAATATTTGATGGCATTAGATAATAAGTTTAACAATGCTTGTATCAGTCGGAGTTCATCTCCCATGACTATCACACTGTCCTCTGCCATCGGTTGCCAAGCACATGACACACGATATTTGTCTGCATAACCCCGGTTGGAGTTAATCGCTTGGCTGACTAAGTCATTGAGAGGAATGGGTTTAAAAGTCGATTCGGACAGTTGCAGTTTATTGATGTCCAGTAAGTCATTAATCAATAGCTCCAAACGTTCGCTGTTATTGGCTGCGATTGTCAGCATATCCAGGGCTTTTTCTGGCATGACGCCGATCTTACCGGAAAGCACCATGAGTAAAGCACCTTTGATGGAGGTCAGAGGCGTGCGTAATTCATGACTGACTACAGGGACAAACTCATCTTTTAAACGTTCAACTTTGCGGCGTTCAGTGACATCATTGAATATCACCACGTAACCGATAGTTTGCGCGTTCTTCTTTAAGGGCGTACTGGTGTATTGTATGGGGAAGCTCGTCCCATCTTTACGCCAGAAAATCTCATCTTCAACGCGTTGAATTTGATTATTCGTAAACGCCAAGATCATCTTACAATCTTCATGAGGGTAAGCAGTGCCATCTGAGTGAGTGTGATGGATAAGCGAATGGAGCTTTTTACCCAGCAATTCTCCAGTTTCATAGCCCAGCATTTCACAGGCGGCGGTATTGATAAATGTCGCATGTCCTTGCGCGTCCATGCCTAAGATGCCTTCCCCCGCTGAATTGAGTAACAGGCTATTTTGTTGTTGGACATCCGCTAACTCGTCCATGGCTAAGTTAATTTTTTTGGCCATAAAAACTACAAACAGTAAAAGAATAATGACAATCGCCGTTGTACTTAATGCGCTGGCAAAAGCGGGGTCTAGCCATTCCATACGGCTTGAATAAGCACTCATGCTAATGGCAATAAAAGGAATCAATATGACAAAAGGCGTGGCCGCTCTCGCGAGCTTGCTGCCAATATCATTACCAATGAAGATTGCAAAAAAGCCATACTGCATTCGAGTGATAATTAAGGCAAATATTAAGAGAGCCGAACTGATTAAGGTGTGTGGTGAGGTCAAGGTCTGGGTAGATTGACTGAATAAGTTTGAGGCTTGAAAGCTGTAACCTGCTAGGATCACTAAAACGATTGCCATCAGCAGAATACATAAAGTATCTATGAGTTGATGGATACGTTTGTTGAAAGTGCTTAGCAGCATTAAGCTGATTCCTAAGATAAAGTAGAAACCGGCCGTCTGGATAGACATTCGTCCAGGCATATCTGAATGAATATCAGGCGCTAATAAAGTGTCTATCTGAAAGGCCGTTCCCGTCATGTGACCCAGGAGCGCAATGCCTGAGATAAGTATGACGCTGAGTGCTAATAGTTTGCCAATCACTCTTTTGAGAGGGGTTTCTGATTGTATTTGGCTCAGACTGCCGATACTGAACAAAATCACCAATGCCGTATTGGCCTTCATTAATGACCAGCCGTCAGGCAGTAACAAGCCTATGCTGGGTATTAGCCAGCCCACCAGGACGGTTATCGCAATCAAAGCCGCGATTATAAAACTGAAACGTTGAACTATTTTTAAAGTCTGGTTGATTTCGTTAACAGGTTCAGTAACAGTAGTTTGCATAAAGAGTGCCTTTCATCAAGTTAATTTGAGCGTCATTTATCACTTATAGCCTAAGCAGTTTAATATATTTTCTGGCAGGGAGCACCCTTAAATCACAAGGGGGGTTTAGATAAAAGTAGGGCACAGTTAAAGCGCATGTTATTTTAAATTCTGGATGACATTTTGTTGATAATTTCCACGCTGAATGTAACAGGAAAATAGGCTGTTTAATTTGAAATTTGAAGACGCTCAAGGGGTTAAGGGACATGCTATGATTAGCCTTATCATTTTAAAATTAAATAAAAGGTTCAAGTGCTCATGAAATTGTCTGTCTTGATCAAGGCATTTACGTTGTTTATATCGGCCAGCTTCTCTCAACAAGTCTTTGCTGAACCGCTTAAGATGGGTGACTTAGCCCCGGATTTTAAATTGACAGATCAGCACGGTGGTATGATTGGCTTAAGTCAATATCAAGGTCAGTGGGTGGTGCTGTATTTTTACCCTAAAGACGATACCCCGGGTTGCACTAAGGAAGCCTGTAGTTTTAGAGATAATATTAACCATTTGATTAATCAGCAAGCCGTGATTTTGGGGGTGTCGATTGATAGTATTGAAAGTCATCAGGCCTTCTCGACAAAATTCAAACTGCCTTTTTCATTGCTGGCAGATGAAGAAGCGACCGTCTCCAAAAGCTATGGCGCTTTGCTGAATCTAGGGTTTATGAAGTTTGCCAAACGTCATAGTTTTATCATTGATCCGAGCGGTAAAATCGCCAAAATTTATAGAGATGTGGATCCTGAAAAGCATGTTCAACAAGTGTTAGAGGATCTGAAATCGCTGCAAAAAGGCCTTTAATGTTTACTTCCTTGGTGAGCAGAGTCAGTCGATGAGTTTTACAACGAGAATACAGCGTTTTTTATTACAGCGTCGATTGCGAAAAAATAAGATTCCGCTCAAGCTTTGGCATCAAAGTATTGCCCAAATGCCGTTGATTTTAGGTTATCGGGGGCGTGAAAAAATGCGCTTACGTTTGCTTGCCAGTGAAGTCTTGTGGGATAAGGCAATTATTCCTGTGAAAGGCTTTGAATTGACAGATGAGATGCGGGTCGTGATTGCGACACAAGTCGCAATCTTGCTGTTCGGTTTACAAGACCCTGAAACAGACCCTAACCTAAGCTGGATCCATAATTGGAATCAAATCTTGGTTTATCCCATGGCTTTTCATAATGGCCGAAAAACAGTCTTTAATACTCAGGGGTTGCTACAGAGTTTGGCTGGTTTTGAATCGGGTGAGACCGCCTACCAAGGCGGTATTATTATCGATTGGTCAGATGACCAACCACATCCTTTACGCAAGCAGGCAAATCAAGTGCTACTGCATGAGATGGCGCATAAACTGGATATGTTAGATGGCGATACCAATGGTCACCCGCCACTGCATTCCAATATGAGTCATCAGGCCTGGTATGAGACATTTGAAACTGCATTTGAAGCGTTAAATCAGCAACTTCAACAAGGCAATTTAACGGCCCTTAATCCTTATGCCGCCACCAATCCCGCCGAATTTTTTGCAGTCTCAACCGAATATTTCTTTGAAGCACCCCAGATCTTAAATAGGCTGTTTCCTAAGGTCTATCAACAATTAAGGCTTTTCTATCGACAAGACCCATTATTAAGAGTCTCTTCTTTGAGAAAATCTTAGATAAACCTACTCTAAAACAAAATGACCAGGCCTGGTAATTTTGTTTGGAATGTTAGTAAATGCTCTTTAAGTAGGCTAAAAATCATTAAATGTACTAAAGTTTATTGCTTGTGTAGCGAATTAACCAATACCCATTATCTCACGCAAGATATAACCAGTTAGATAAGCCAAACTCGCGGCTGACCCGCCAGTGAGTAACGTACTCAAACCAGAACGCAGCATCGGTTTATTGAGAAACAGACTTTTAAGCGTGCCGATTAAAAAGAACATCATACCAGCGAGAACCGCGCTGATGATGAATTGCTGAGTCATCTCCAAGCTTGGAATTAAAAAGGGTAGTAGCGGAATCGAACCGACTACAATGAATGCCAAAAAGGTGACAAACCCCGCTTTTATGGGGTTTGGGTGCGTTATCTGGATGCCATGCTCTTCGGTAAGCATGGTGTCTATCCAGAGTTCTCGGTCTTGGCAAATGGTCTCGACGATGGTGTTGAGTGTCTCGCCTTCAAAGCCCTTTTTCTGAAATATCTGCCGAATTTCTTCGCGCTCGCCTTCGGGTATTTGGTCGATATGTTCGCCTTCAGAGCGCCGAATCTCCGCTGTAAAATCGTGCTGGGCTTTGCTGGCTTCGTAATTACTCACAGCCATGCTAAAACCATCGGCAAACAAGTTTGCAAAGCCTAACACGAGGGCAACGGTTGGCGAGAATCCTGCGCCAAAAGCGCCGGATACGACGGCAAATGTGGTGACACAACCATCAATGCCGCCCAATACCGCATCGGAGACGTTTTGCGATTGAGGGGGGCGCTGTAATCGCTGGGCAATGACTTCTGGCTTATGTTCTGATTCTAGCGCGTCATGACTGATTTGCTTCATGGGATATCCCTAAATTGTTATGTGCTTAGGTGTGCGAGATCTCTATTTTGGCTGATAGGTTTTTAAGAAGCTAACAACCTCATCAATACTGCCTTGAAAAATAACCGGATAATCGTTTTTGGTCATTTGATAGTCATACATCGGATCATAATATTCGCTTAACAGAATTTCTATCCAGCCGCGATGACCGTCCGTCACCCCCGTTTCCTGTTGCATTTGTAAGGCGTCTTCAAAGGCTTTTAACACTCGTTGGTGCCTTTCTCCACCCAATCGTTTGTGAATACGTCCAAAGGCACTTTGCATAAATTCTACCCAATCGGTTAGGTTTGAATATTCGGCTTGCGCTTGTAAGACGTACTCTTGATGGGTAATTTCAATGCGTTCTGCAAGTGGGGTTTCGACCACTATTCTAGAGCCAGATTTAAGGGCGGTAAAGAGTTCTAGATTCATGGAAACCGAACCGATATTTCGGCCTTCATCTTCAATAATAAGGTTTCTATGAGGGTTTTCAATAAAGCGCATTAACGCCATGGAAAGCTGGTTTTCAAAGTTGATTTGCGTCGGTTGTGGGGTTGCATGGCGTCCAAAAGCCGAACCTCGGTGGTTTGCTAGACCTTCTAAATCAATGGCATTCTCGAGTTGCTGCAGCACAATCGTTTTACCCGCGCCAGTCCGCCCAGCCAATACAATCGGTTGAATGTTTTTTTCAAGGAATAGAGCCGGTATGCTGTCGAGAAAATCGATTAAAAAGCGTCTAAATGCTTTGTACCCCCCTTTTAAACGGGTGATCTGGTAGCCACTGTCTGCCAACCACTGTTGTGAGATTTTAGAACGTTGCCCACCTCTAAAGCAGTACAGTAAGGCACCTGGATGACTGTCGATAAAATCCGTCCAGGCTTTTATACGAGGTGCTCGGGCATTTTCATTAACCAGTCTATGGCCTAATTCAACCGCGGCATCATGACCTTTTTGCTTATAACAGATACCGATATCGTGGCGTTCTTGATCGTTCATCAGCGGAATATTATGAGCGGTCTCGAATGCGCCTTGATTAAACTCAAGCGGTGCTCTGACATCTAATAAGGGCGTTTGATTCAATACGATGGATTTAAAGTCTTCCATTTGCGGTAAATCATCCGAATATTCTGTCAATTCAACCGGCAAGTCCGCTGCTAATTCGTCAGGGTTAATGAGGGTCGCTGATGGCGTTCCAAGTGAAGACATTAAATGACCTCAATGCAAGCGTTTGCCGGCTTGGCGATTGTCGTGCGGCCAATGGATTCTAAGATGAGTCCGTGTTGTGCCGCGACAGCCTTAAATTCAGCGACCGAATCAGGACGTACAGCGGCCAGTAAGCCACCAGAAGTTTGTGGGTCACAGAGAATCATCTTCTGGGTTTCAGTCAGTTCGCCGTTTTGCCCTTTAACCTTATGACCGTAGCTCTCGAAGTTACGGCCGGTACCGCCGGGAGTACAACCTAACGCTAAGTATTCTAAAACGTGGGGCAATATCGGCACCGCATCAAAATAGATTTGGGCGTGTATACCACTACCTTCACAGATTTCGATTAGGTGGCCTAAGATTCCAAATCCGGTGATATCGGTTAAAGCGGTTACACCGTCTATTTTTGCGAAATCCGTGCCCGCTACATTTAAAGTTGTCATGGCTTCAATCGCGATTGCCATATGGTCTGAGTGAATCTTTTTCTGCTTTTGTGCAGTCGTTAAAATACCGATGCCCACGGGTTTGGTTAAGAATAGTTCACAGCCCGCTTCAGCAGAGGCGTTGCGTTTTAAATGAATATTATCAACGATGCCGGTGACGGCCAATCCAAAGATAGGTTCAGGGGCGTCAATAGAGTGCCCGCCAGCCAACGGAATCCCCGCCGCTTCACATACAAATCGACCCCCTTCAATGACTTGCTGACCGACTTCTACCGGCAGAATGTCAATTGGCCAGCCAAAGATGGCAATCGCCATTAATGGCTTACCACCCATGGCGTAAATATCACTAATGGCATTGGTGGCAGCAATTTTTCCAAAGGTAAAAGGATCATCGACAATCGGCATGAAAAAGTCAGTGGTACTCAAAATAGAGGTGCCATTGCCTAAATCAAATGCGGCGGCATCATCTTTGGTGCTATTACCGACTAACAATTGTGGATGGGGTGCAATTTCCAATTGAGTCTTAAGAATGCTATCGAGTATCTTGGGAGAAATCTTACAACCACAACCGGCTCCATGACTGTATTCAGTGAGTTTATAAACAGCTTGAGCTGAAGTTTTTACAGTATGGGGCATTGAGGGAGTTCCTGTGCAATAAGTCTGGGGTTTTTGAGGGAGAGAGTAGTCAGCGGCCATTATCATGAACCAATCCGTATAAGCTTAGAGCAATTCACAATAAGCTGAAATTGGCTTTTACAGGCAACGGTTAAAATTTACTCAATAAGAGAGAGTTTAACGAAATAAATCAGTGGTGGGAATGATAAACAGAGGTAAAGGTGCGAATGAGTTGAGATGGGGGGATATTAATTACGGTTTACAAAGTGACCAGGCCTGGTCATCTTAAAATTGACAGAGAAATGAAGAAATGACGCTGTGGTGCTTAGACTGTCGTACAAGAAGCCTCGAGTGGGTAAGCATGGTTTTTCTGTACCAACTCCATAAAGGCTTCCGCAGGCAGCGGTCGGCTACAATAGTAGCCCTGATAGAGATCGCAGCTAATGCTTTTGAGATAGGCAAGCTGCGCTTCGGTTTCAACGCCCTCGGCAACGACATTGATATGAAGATTGTGTGCCAGTTGGACAATCGCATCAATAAAGACTTTTCCAGATTGGGTTTGATAGTCATCTAAAAAGGCTTTATCGATTTTTAAGGTGTTAATCGGAAAGTTTTTTAAATAAGCTAAAGAGGAGTAACCCGTTCCAAAGTCATCCAGTGAGGTTGAGACGCCCAGGCCACGAATTTTTTTTAAAACATTCAGATTACTTTCAGTATTCTGCATTAAAACCGATTCAGTCACCTCAATATCGATGAGCCGTAGGTCTAGGTTGAATTGGTTGCAGAGGTCTTGAAAATGGTTAAAAAACTGCGTATATGCAAATTGTACCGCTGAAATGTTGATTGACAGCAATAGGTCGGTTTGATAGATATCCTGCCACTTTTTTTGTTGTTGTAGTGCTTGCTTTAAGATCCATTCACCCAGTTCAATCATGAGACCCGTTTGCTCTGCAATAGGGATAAACTGTAAGGGTGAAATCATGCCTTTGGTTGGATGGTGCCAGCGGACCAGGCATTCAGCCCCCGTTATTCTTCCGCTCTCGACATCCACTTTAGGCTGATAATAGAGTTCAAATTCCTGGTTTTTAAGTGCCTGACGTAAATCATTTTCGAGCGCAACTTCCGTTAAGATTGTTTGATGAAGGGATTCGGTAAAGTAGTGGATTTGGTTTTTTCCAGATTTTTTCGCCTGATACATCGCGATATCAGAATTTTTGAGCAGCGTTTTACCATCGATGCCATCTTTAGGGTAGAAAGCGACACCGATACTGGCTGAGGTTCTCACTGGGTGCGTTCTGACCACGTGTATTTCAGATAGCTTGACTAGGATTCTCTGAATAATATGATTAAGCTCGATATGGCTATGATATCGACTCAAAACCACCACAAACTCATCTCCGCCCACGCGAGCGATGATGTCATAGTGACGAATAACCTCCTGCATGATTTCAGCAATCATTATGAGTAGCTCATCACCAATATGATGACCCAAGGTGTCATTAATATTTTTAAAGTTATCCAAGTCGATAAAAAGATAGGCAAATTCTGAGTTTGAACGCGAGGACTCTTGAATTAACCAGTTTAAACGTTCATTTAGCTGGTTTCGATTGGGCAAACCACTTAATTCATCGGTTCTCGCACTGTAATAAAGCGCTTTTTGTTCTTCTTCTAGACGCTGAAAAGTTTGCACCATAGAGCTGCGAATAGTTTCCAGCTCTCTAATCCTGAATTCACTGGGGGGCAACTTGGAATAATAGGCATATTTTTTTAATTGTGCCAGAGGGTTCATTAAGAGGAAGTGTAAGATTGCCCATATAAGCAATGTCGCGAGCAGTGTTGGAATCACGAGGGTGCTGAAGTATTCAATACGGGTTTTTGAAAAGACGTTCTCCAAGGCATGTTGATTTACAGTCAGAAATAAGGTCAACAGCACAGCTTTGTTTTGTTCAAAGGTCTCAACACGGATTTCAAAAGTTGGATTTTCTAAAAGTCGATTGGCAGAGATGTTGTCAAATTTTGCCAGAGAATTCAGTTGTGAAGGCAGTGTCTTTATTGAAGGGTTTGTACTTAATAGAATGGTATTACCTTGCGCAATTGTCATGCTTGAGATGAGGTCATTTTGGGCAACTTTACGGTTCAGTAACGACTTAAAACTCTGAATACTGCTTAAACTGTCGAAATTGGTCGAGATTAAATAACCCGTCTCAGATAGCGTCAAATGGATATCTTCGGCTATCAGGTCGGCTTTGGTCTGCTGTTCCGAGAGGTAGTATGTAATAAAGGTCGCATAAAGCGATACCACAATAATGGCAAGCAGCCCTAGAAAGAAGCGCTGAATTGAAAGCATCTACAGCAAATCCCGTGTTGGGAAGGAGATGTGGTTGAGTTTTTTAAGGAGCGTGTCGGAGAGCTCAGAATTAAGCCATTCTATCTCATTTAAACTGGCTGAAAATTCCTCATAACTGCTGTTTTCAAGATAGGGTTTTACTTTTTCATAGTAATCATGCGGGTTTGTGTGAAGGTCTTGAATCGCCTGATTAATGACTTGTTTTAACTTTATAAAAGTTTCATTGTGCTTTGTGACGCAGGCTTTTTTAACATAAAGCGCGTCCACCACTAGAATATCTTCAATGTTTTTCGTTGAAGCGATGACATTAAAGCCATGTTCAGACAGTTCAAAGTTATAAGGGTTATAGGTGACGATAATGAGCGGTTGCGTGATAGGGGTATGTTTAATCTGTGCGATCGTTTTTAAAGGGTCTTTATTGACGAAATTAAAGGTTTTATTTTCAAGTTCATGGGCTTCTATAAAATCTTTGAAAAGTACCGAACTAATGGAATTAATTTCTAAATAGACATCGACGGATTCAGTGGTTTCTTTAAGAGAGTTGATGCTGATATTACTCATGACCATGTCGCCGCCATTGGAACGATTAAACATAATGATGGGTACTAGGTTGGCATTCTGCTTTTGGAGTTGTTGAAATTCATACTGAGTGCCGGTGAGCCCATTAAAATGACCGATTTTATAAGTCATAATGCTTTCGCCCAGTGACACGACAGTAGACAATTCAATATTGAGGGGTTTTAACCACCCTTTTTCTTTAGCATAAAACAGCGGCGAATAACCAATCCATGAGTTGGCTATGAGTTTAATCGGTGGCTCCGGCTGAGAGCCGCAGCCAGCTAAGGTAATTATGACCATTATCAGAGTGGTTTTTAGGTATGTCAGCATCACTTTATGTCCACTTTCTAATAGCATTAATTATTCGTATGCTTTGTTTAAAAGTACTTACAAAGTTTTTATGAATACCACTATATCGAAAATGAATTATTAAGGAAAGTGCTTTTCTATAAAAGAGTGATTACTCAAGATTGATATATGCTTGATAACCATAGTGTTTTGGTGTCGACAGCTTGTGTTTTATGGCATGTGAATGCTATTAACTTGGCAGGCCTTTTATAGAATAATGCTGTGATTACTCAATGCTCAGTTGAAAGTCATCTAATTGACTAGGTTGCAGGTGTTTATTAAACGCTTTGTAAATACCACTTTCAAAGAAGAAACGTAAGAGTTTTTTATCGATTAAACCTTGGTTTGCCATGGTGGATAAAATTTTAACGATGGCTGATAGCGAATTTGGCGCTTTATAAGGACGATCTTGAGAAGACAGAGCTTCATAGAGATCGGCCAGAATCAAAATGCGCGCTTCGAGAGAAATTTCCTCTCCCTTTAAGCCTCGTGGATAACCGCTGCCATCGAGTTTTTCATGATGGTTCACAGCAATGTTAACGACACATTTGTACTTTTTAGGGAAAGGTAAGGTTTGCAAAATTTCCAATGAAACTCGGGCGTGATCGTTGATTTTGTTACGTTCGATTTGATTCAGAGTGCCTGTGCGAATCGATAGGTTCAAAACCTCATCGTCAGAAAGTAGAGGATGTGCTTTGCCTTTTACTTCAAAGGTCAGTGTCGACAAATCTTTGATTCTAGCAATCTCAGAATCACTTAAATAATGGCTACCACCATTAATGACGTTTAAGAAAGGTAGGATTGCATCTAAGTCTTGCTCTGTCTGTTGATAACGATTTTCAAGGGTCGTTAAATCGGTCGCAGAGTCGGCTTGCAGTCGGGCTTCTAAATACTCAATTTTGTTATCCCGCTTTAATATCTCAATACGTTGCCCAATACTTTCGATGCGATCCTGCACGGTTTCAAGCTTGCTCGACTTTTGCATAATGAATTCAGGCGTCGCGATCTTGCCAACATCATGCAGTAAAGCGGCCAGTCTCATGGTGTGAAAGTTTTCAGGGGTATAGTTGATTTCTGAATAGGTTGTGACATCTTCATGAATACCCTCGGCGATGAGCTGAGAGAGTTCAGAAACTAAGCGTACATGGCAACCCGTAAAGGAGCACTTTTCATCGAAGGCTTTAGTGATGGTGCTAATAACCGCTTCAAACAGCTTTTCCAAATCAACAATAAGTTGTGTATTGGTTAAGGAAATAGCCGCTTGTGAAGCCAAAGCTTGAGTGTATTTTTGGTCCCGAGCTCTAAAGGGGATGATGTGTCCGGAGGTATCTTGCTTGTTAATCAGCTGTAAGACACCAATGAGTGTTTGATCTTGACCGAGTAGAGGAACCACTAACATAGATTTTGAGTGATAGCCTGTAGTAGCATCAAATTGCCTGGTGCCTGTAAAATTAAAATCTTTCGCGGTATAGACATCATCAATCACAATGGGCTTTTTGCTCAAGGCGCACAAGGCGGCGACCATACGTTCATTCGGTGAACCATCTTCAAGATAAAACGGTAAGTTATTCCAGCTGATAGGCTCTGCGGTTCCGCCCATTTTAATATTTAAAGAACGGTTTTGGACGACGGTAAAGACCAATTCTTTTTGATCTTCGGAGACACGGTATAAAGTACCTCCATCTGCATGAGAGAAGTTAATGGCTTGTTCCAGAATCATCTCTAGCAACTTATCAAGATTGGTTTCCGCCGACAGAGCTTGTGCAATGTTTAACAGGGATTGAAGGTTTTGTTCACTGATTGTCTGGGGGTGAAATTCAATATGAGAGCGCTTTATTTTGGAAGCAAACACCTCTAAAGTATCACCACTAGATAATGCTTGATCTAGTTGTTGTTCTGGTAGTGAAAGCTGTTGTAATTCAACAAGGATGTCTGCTTTATAAGCGGGTTTTAAGTGGTAAGGATAGAGGGTGATACTTCGATTGAAGTCCGAGACTAGCTCGGTCAATAATGTGGGCGTTAAGTGCTTAGTTTCTTTGGCGAGTTCATCCAGATATGAGGGAAAAGAGACATCAATCAATAAGCTTTCAATGCTCGGATCTTGGTTGACGAGCTCTGCCAATTTCGGGTTGAGGTAGGTGTCCCCTGAAATGAGACACCCCACGGCGTTTTTCTTTAGTAAAAAACCACAAGCATCGACCGTGTGATTGGCTTCAATGGGCGTAATCGACAAATCATCAATATGCAGCGTCTGATTGAATGTGAGTTCTACAAAGCTGAGCAGCGGTTTATGTAATGCAGGATGGATTATTTCCTGAAATTTTGGCCAAATAACGCCATTAAACAGAGAGTTTTGTATACTTTGAATCGTCTGTTTTAAACCGTAAATTTTAAGGGGTTTAGTGCGTTTTTCAAAATGCGTTTCAATTAAAAAGGGTAGGTCTAGAATATGATCGAAATGGGCGTGTGTCAAAAACACATGTTCAATATCATTACTCTTCTCGCCAAGAGGACGCATGATATTACCGGCATCAATAACGATGTTATTGCCGACTAGAAACGAGATACACTCTTGATTTCTGTCTAAGCTGCCGGATGCGCCAAGTACCTGGATCATGATTCTGTCTTCCTACGGTTTTTCGATAATTGAGAGCGATTATTTTGTGGAGTGTTCATATATCGCATTAAAATTTTCAGGCTGCAGTTCAATATAATCGGTGCACCGTTCAATGTAAATAGCATAAATTTTAGTGTTGCTTTTATCTGGCCATGAGGCTAATTCGGTAAAACGCTTAAGCGCTTCATTAAAGTCGGCTTTTTGATAGAGTTCAATGGCTTGGTGGTAGCCATCTAATTCCGCCTTTAAACGTCCTTCTGCCTGACCAAAACCATGCACCTGCCAGATATCGACCGGTTGCATTTTGCCCTTGACTGTCACTTTGTCTAAAAAGCGAAAGATATAATTTTGCTGTAACTGTTGTTTGGTGTGTTCCGAAATATTCAGGGTCGAACCATAATATTTACACAGGGATTCTAAACGTGAACCCAGATTTACTGTGTCACCAATCACCGTATAATCACTACGGCCGACACTGCCCATCTCTCCAACCACAGCCTCACCAGTATTTAAGCCAATGCCAATTTGAATCGGTTCCATATGCTGGCTTTTACAGAATCGAGCAACGGCCTCGAATTTTGGATTTTGTTTAATGCGCTGATTAAGCACGGGAATGGCTTGTAATTGTTCCAGGCTAGCCGTTACCGCGAGATCCGCATGGTTCTGTAAGCTAACCGGTGCATTCCAGTAGGCCATAATGGCATCGCCAATGAACTTATCAACCGTCGCCTGGTGTTTCACAATGATATCGGTCATTTCTGTGGTGTATTCATTCAAAAAAGCAATCAGGGTTTGCGGATCTGGCATGCTTTCCGATAAACGGGTAAAGCCTCTTAAGTCTGAGAAAAATACAGTGATTTCTCGCGTTTGCCCTTGCATGATATTCAGTGATTCATTTTTAAGAATTTCACTCATAACCGATGGGCTTACTTTACTGGCGAGCTTGCTTTTAACCAGGTTCTTTTGGCGTGTTTCAAAGAAATAGCTCGATAAGGTGGATAACAACATCGCCAATAACAGCGCAGTAAACGGCAATAGAATATTTAGGATGAGCCCTTCGTTGAATAACATGTAATCCAAAAAAACGTAGAGCAGACTAAAGCTTGTAATGGCAGCCAACACTAACCAAAAAACAGTTAGCAGGTTAAAGATTAGATAACCTATTAAGAACACCGTTAGCAGTATGACCAAGTCCACGGCATCAATCCAAGCAGGTTGGGAGAGGAAGTCACCCACCAGAATATTGTCAATCACATTGGCATGCGCCTCAACCCCTGGATAAACGTTATCGAAGGGCATCGATCGTAAATCGAGTAGACCGGTCGCTGAAGTACCAATCAATACCCATTTTTGCTTGATGAGCTCAGGGTCATAAGTACCGTTCAGAATGTCGATAGCACTGATATAGGGAAAGCTGTGCCCCGGCCCTCGATAGTTTAGAAAGAGCGCTCCGTAGCGATCGGTTGGAATGTGCACATTAGCTATTTGAATGGAATCGACGCCCGTTTCAGAAGAGCGGATTGTTATGGTTGGGCTATCTAACCCAATGCGTAACATCTCAAGGGCTAAAGAAGGATAAACCACCTCTTGGTATTTCATCACCAGCGGTACGCTTCTCACCATGCCGGATTGATCGGGTAAATTATTGAAAAAGCCACTGCTATAGGCTCGGCTTTGAATGATTGGGATGTTAGGCAATACGCCTTGTGGGGTTAACAAGTAAGACTGTTCAGAGGCGCTCTGCTCAATCACTACCGCAGGAATAGAGGGTACTGCCGCTTGAGGAGTCTCTTCCGTCATTTTAAAAACATATCCTAAAATGGTTGGGGTATTCGCGACCGTTTCAGCCAAAATGGCATCGTAATCGGCAGGATTGTCTAAGGAGAGTTGGTGCTTGTGATTGATATAGGCCGGAGAGGTTTTGTCCGCTTCCGCAAACACCATATCCAGGCCGATAATCCCAGCACCGTTTTCGGCAAGCTTTTCTAACAGCTGGGCGACCTGGTCGCGCTCCCAAGGCCACTGACCGAGTTGAGCCAGACTTTTTTCATCGATATCGATGATGACGACTTGATCAGAGGTTGGAATTTCACCGCGAATTTGGAAAAACATGTCACGTAATGAACTATCAAGCGATTGCAGTTGTGGGGGTGAAAATAGGAATAGCGCAGACATAAAAAAAGCACCGATTAAACCTATAGTGAGATTAATAAGGTGCTTTGTTTTCATAAAATATCTTCTTGGTGGATTAGTTTATTATTTGATTCCATTGCCCGTTGCGCTAAATGCGCCCGTGGAGGTAGTGCTCAATCCCGTCTTGTCTACCGTACCGGTTAAGTTGAAAGTCCCGGCCATGTCTTCAGCCTTTGATCCGTAGAATTGACCGTTTAATTGACCGTTAATACCATTTACATCAGAGCCGGGATTAGCAATAAAGTTATTAATCGTCATGCCTGTATTATTCACCGAACCGACAAAGTTGGTTTTCCAGTGTGTGTCGCCAACGGTGTAGTTTAAGTCACCATCCACTGCAGTACCACCGCCATCAAAGTCAACATCGATTTTGATACTGCCAGTACCGCCTATATTGTTTTCATCAAAGGCGACAAGATCTCCATTGTATTTCGCGGTTGCGGAAGTGCCTATAGCGCTGTCAATAATCCCAGCCTCGGTAATCGGTGAACCATCTGCCCACACCCCTGTGATTTCTCCAGTCGTACCATTTAACCAATAGCCAAATGAAGTATAGCTAGCTTCGCCTTCTGTGACTTTGGTTGAGGTGACTTCAGTAGAAGTATCATCCTCTGTCGCAGCGTCATCCGCATCGGTGGTCACATCATCGGTTTCCTCTACAATATCTGTTGTATCTGTGGTTTCACCTGAATCCTCTGTGGCTTCAGTGGTTTCACCTGAATCTTCTGTGGCTTCAGTGGTTTCACCTGAATCTTCTGTGGCTTCAGTGGTTTCACCTGAATCTTCTGTGGTTTCAGTGGTTTCACCTGAATCTTCTGTACTTTCAGATTCAGTAGCCGCTTGGCTTGTGATGACGACTTCAGAGGCTTTAAGGGTGCTGATTTTGGCTTCTTTCGAGATATGGTTATATACCAATTGTTTGTTTTGAACGACGCTGTAAGAAATACCAGAAACGTTATCCACTAGGTAGGTTTCGCCTTTAAAGGTTTTTAAAATAGTCTTATCTGGGTTGGCTTGAATACTGTAAGTGGTTCCGCGGATACCAATGGTTGCTGTTGGGGTTTTTACTTTAAAACGCTGCGGAGCTAACTTACCGATTTTACCGGAAATCGATTTGAAAAAACCTTTGGTTAGACTGAATTCTGCGTTGGAATTTTCAGCATTGCCAAATTGATAAGATTGAACTGAAAACTGAGTATTGGCACCTAAAGTGACGGCGGTTTTATCACTGAAAATAATCTGTAACAAAGTCTTGTCGCTGGTTTGAATGATGTCTGTCGTGTCTATGGTACTACCGATCTTAACAGGCATTATGAGCTGATGACGGTCAATCGTCGCAGAGCCTTTAAGTGCGGTGATGGTTCCAATGGCTGCGGATGCTTCAAGGCTAAAGAAGAGTGTCATTAGAAGAATTAAATATTTCATGCTAGTCAACCTCTAAAAGCGTTTAATTAAATTAAGCGTTACGACATCTTTATCGTATGCGTAAGGTTCTTGGTTAGATTCATTCAGGGTGTGCGATACACTAATTTGGGCCGAGAGGCTTTTATCGATACGTTTGGTAGCACTTAAAGCCAGGTTACGTTTGCTGTCGTGACGAGGATTTAAAAATAATAGATTGTCATCAATATAAGTGGTGTCTTTAATGCCAGCACTCCCCCCCAAACGCCAACCTTGAGGTAGGTCATAATTTACAACAAGCTGCAAGCTGATACTGTCATAGTCCACATCGTATCGGTCACCAGAGTCTTTTCGTTCTTTCTGTAAAATCGTATTGAAACTGTATGAAAATTTGGAACCGACCAGTTTCTGGTACTGAATATTCAACTCGGTATACCATGCGTCCCGCTCTTGATCACTTGCCTGTAGGTAATGTTTCTTAAGGGCTTTTAATTGTCCTGTGATATTGCCGTTAACTTGAGATTTGTAGGCAACCTTTGGCGCAATTCCATAACTTTCTAGGTAAGCGTCTGCGCCGTAATGCATGTAGTTATACTCAAGTGCAGTTTCTAATTGGTAGTCTCCAAAAGCGAATACGAGAGAAGGTGTGTAACGCGTGAATATAATATTATAGTCACTTTCTCCAGGCAGACTTTTAGAGTAAGCCAGCAAATTGTTTTTAATACCAAAGCCGTATTCGTCGGTGGCATCATAATAGTGGTTGATGACGGCCGTTTCCTGGTGAAAGCCGTTTTCTACCTGGTTGGTTGAGTTATCAAACTCAAGTCCAAACACGGGCATATACCATGAGTCGGCAGAAGGTGCGCTGTTGACATTTGAGTCATGGCCGATGCCGACAATAACAACGCCCGTTAAGGAGGATTTGTTTTGTGTTTTCTTAATCTTTGCGAGAAATAGCTGAATATTTTCTTCGACCTGAAGTGGCACGTTATCTTGCAAAGCCGATTTAAAATAAGACTCAGACAGGGTATAGCTCGCCTGCTGGAAATGGAGTTTCCCCAATTCTAATTTACTGCGCGTATTGTTCGGACTGAGGATTAAGATACGTTCGTAAACAATAATCGCTTCATCGAGACGATTGGATAAGGTTGCGGAACGAGCTAAGTGGAAATTGTACTTAACAGAGCCATAGTCTGATTCGACCAACTTAGTAAAGGCTTGATAGGCTGATTCATATTGCTTGTCATTAAACAGCTTTAAAGCCTGTTTATAATCGGTTTCATTGGCTTTAAGTTGCTGGCTGAATAACAGCCCAGTGGCCAGTAATAAAATAGAAAGCGTTTTTATAATTGAGTCAGCAAATGGCAATTTTTATACCTTTTTAATTTCTTCAAAATGTGCTGTTTTTTACAGTCTGCATTCCAGTATAACCTCTAAATGCCGAGCTTTTAAAGGGATTGTCATTTTAATTGATTTTAAATAGTCATTTAACTCAATAACTTAGCGATAATCGCAAGTTTATTGGTGATAGTGGTGGGGCAAAGAAGGATAGCATCATGTTACTGTTAGTCTATTTTGAGATGGAAATGGTCTCTTTTAATGCTTTCTCTAGCGCATGGGTGGAAGCCAGTGGTGAACCACTGTTTTTGGCGAGCAGTGCATAGGCGCTGGGAATAATAAACAGGCTTAATAGCGTAGAGAAAGCCACGCCCCAGAATAAAACGATCCCCAAGATAATACGGGTTTCTGAACCTGCGCCACTGGAGAGGATAAGGGGCAGTGTGCCGGCAATCGTGGTGATGGCGGTCATTAAAATCGGTCGTAATCGTAGCTGAGTGGCCGAAATGAGAGCGTGATACGGTTTTAAGCCTTTGTCACGCAGTTGATTGGTGAACTCGACAATCAAAATCCCATTTTTGGTGGCTAACCCCAGCAACAGCACCAGCGCAATTTGGCTGTAGATATTCAAGCTGATGTTAAAGGTAAGTAAAGCAAACAGTCCGCCGGCCAATGCCAATGGCACGGTAAACAGAATCACTAAGGGATGAATGAAACTTTCAAACTGTGCCGCTAAGACCAAAAATATCACCAGTAGGCCCAGTCCAAAGACCATATAGAATGAGTTTGAGGCGGTTTGAAAATCTCGCGATTGACCTTTGTAATCAATAATAGCTTCACTCGGCAAGGTTGCCCGGGTGAGGGTTTTTAAGTAGTCCAAGGCTTCTGCTAGGCTAAAATTGTCTGCCAAATTTGCAGACAGTGTCATAGATCTCACACGATTGTAGCGATTTAAACTAGAGGCCACGCCAGCGGTCGATAGCTCGGTCACAGCGGAAAGTGGAATCATCTCATGGGTGGTTTCTGAACGCAGGTAGATCTGCTGTAAATCTTGCGGAGATTGAATCCATTTATGATCGGCCTTCATAAGAATGTCGTACTCTTCGCCTTTGTATTGAAAGGTCGTGACTTTCTTACTGCCGACTAACACTTGTAAGGTTTCGGTTAAAGATTGCTGTGAGATGCCTAGTGCCTTGGCTCGTTCATAATTGACGCTTATTTTCAGCTGGGGTTTGCTAGGTTCATAGTCCCAATCTAAACCTACCAGGCCAGGGTTGTTCTTTTGAATAGCATCATCCAGCATTTCTTGCCAGCTTAATAAATCCTGGTAACTTGAACCGCCGACTACAAACTGCACGGGTTTCTGTACTCGGCCACCAATCGGTGAACGCATAATTGGGGTGGCTTTAACGCCCGTTAAATCCGCTAATAGGGTACGAGTCTCTTGCATTATGGCATCAGCCGGGCGGCGTTTCGCCCAGTCTTCTAGTACCACTATGACAAAACCACTGTTAAAGACTTCTGTGTTACTGAATGATCTAGGGCTACGAATCAGCAGGCGTTTGGCTTCACCGCTTTCGACTAAAGGCATTAAGCGTTCTTCGATTTCATTGAGATAGCTTTGCATATACTCAAAGGTTGCCCCTTCTGGGCCTTTTACGGAAACAAAAAACACGCCGCGATCTTCTTTAGGCACATACTCTTGTGGAACTTGTTGTGCAAACTGCACCGCGGCCACACTGATACCGATGAAGATTAAAAGACTCACCCATGGATAACGCAGGTTTTTGAGTAGCAAACGTTTGAAAAAGTGCGGCGGTTTATTCGAATTAGGCTTTTGAAGGGTGGCATCTTGGCTTGCCATTTTTAAGGGGCTAATCGGTTTTAAAATGTACGCAGCAATGGCCGGTGAAAGCGTCAAGGCGACCCAGCTGGAGAAAATGACCGCTACTGCTAACGTGATAGCGAATTCAGAGAATAATCGGCCAATTTGGCCTTCTAAAAAAGCAATCGGTAGAAAGACCGCAATCAGCGTCAATGTGGTTGCGACCACTGCAAAACCGACCTGACGTGTACCAAGGTAGGCGGCGGCAATGGGAGGATATCCCTTTTCTAAATGGCGTTGGGTGTTTTCCAAGACCACAATGGCGTCATCCACCACCAAACCAATTGCCAAGACTAACGCTAAAAGGGTTAACAGGTTGATGGAAAATCCTAATGTCCATAACACACCAAAGGTGGCAATCAGCGAGACGGGCAAGGTCACCATGGGTACTAAAGCGGCACGCCAGCTTTTTAAGAAGATGAGCATGACCAGCGAAACCAAACCAAGAGCGATAAACAGGGTTTTATAGACTTCATTGACCGCTTGTTGGACAAACACCGAGGAGTCAAAGCTTTCCGCCAAAAACATACCTTCCGGCAAATCCTGGTTGACTAAGTCGCGGCGCTCACGGGCCAGTTGCGCAACCGTTAAGGTATTGGCATTGGACTGTTTGATAATTCCGATACCGACCATTGGCTGGCCATTGCCTCTAAATAGACGGCGACGTTCGATGGCGCCTAATTTAACCTCGGCGATTTCCGACAGTTTGACTTGGCCGATTTGTTGGTTCTGTTTGATAATCAGGTTTTGAAAATCGCTGATCGTGCTTAAGGGTTTATTGACCTGTAAGCTATAAAGAATATGTTCACCTTGCACAGAGCCGATAGGCAGCTCTAAATTGGCGGTTTGTAGCTGTCGTTCAACGTCTTGAGTACTGATGCCATAGAGCGCCATTTGCTGTGGATTGAGCCAAATGCGTAAGGCATAAGACTGCCCTCCGCCAATGCGAGCACGAGCGACACCATTCAGGGTCGAAAAACGATCAACCAGATAACGTGTAGCGTAATCGGTCAGTTGCGGCACACTCATCTGGTCGCTATTGAGGTTAAACCAGAGGATAACGCTCTCATCGCCATCGACCTTTTCGACTTCTGGTGTGGTTGCTTGAGTCGGTAAGTTATCAAGAATACGGGAGATACGATCACGAATGTCATTGGCGGCATCATCAATGTCGCGCTCGACTGAAAATTCGATTTTAATCCTTGAGCGACCATCACTGGAGCTGGATTCAATAAATAGAATGCCGGGCACACCAGAAATGCGGTTTTCAATCAATTTGGTGATACGGCTTTCAACGACTTCGGCTGAAGCGCCTAAATAACTGGTATCGATGTTGATAATGGGCGCGTCGATATTTGGATATTCACGCAAGCTCATGCGGTCGAAGGCCATTAAGCCAAATGCCAGTAACAGTAATGAGGCGACGGTGGCCAGAATAGGCCTTTTAACCGCTGTATCGGATAACCACATGTTTAGGACGCCTGGAGTGTTTTGGAAAGTGGTTTGTCGAAGAGGCTCAAAGGTAAGCTTGATGGAATGTTTTTTGGTGTCGACGACTTATTTTCCGGTTGTAACAGCTGCTCTTGGGGCGTAGTGCCTTGTAGGCCTTTAATGCTCACAGAGGCTTTCGGTTTAACGCGCATAACACCTTGGCTGACTACTAAATCATTAGCCTTAAGCCCAGAGGTGATTTCAGTATAGGTTTCGCCAATTTCACCGGTTTGTACTTCGACTTTTTCAGCCTTATAAAAATCGCCTTGCTTATTTTTTAAACGGTAAATGTATTGGTGGTCACCAAGCATAATAAGTGCGGTATTAGGCACGATTATCTGTTGTTTAGCAGGTAAGTCGATATTTGCCTCAACCATCATATTGGTTTTGAGTAGACGCTCGGGGTTATTAATCAGCGCAATGACTTTAATCATGCGCAGATTTTGTTCTAAACGTGGCGAAATCGCACTGATTTGACCTTGAAAGGTGAGGGTCGGAAAAGCGGCACTGCGAACGGTGACGGTTTGACCGATGTTCAACACAGGAAGATATTCGGTGGCGGCAAATAAATTCAGTTTCATGACGCTATTATCATCCAAGCTCACAATCTGGGTGCCAGGGGTGATTAATGCGCCGACGGAGAGTGTGCTAAAGCCAAGTTGTCCTGCAAACGGAGCGACAATTTTTCGATCGGCCAATTGAGCTTGAATGACCTTACGATTGGCTATGGCTGTTTGCCAAATGCTGTGTTTTTCATCTACCAATGACTGGGTCACTGAGCCGCGGCCTAAAACATCTTTGACACGTTGATATTGCTGTTTGCTTTCGTTAACCAATGCATTTGCCTCAGCCAATAGTGCCAACTCTTCACGATTATTCAACTCGACTAACAGTTGGTTTTTGAGAACCTTTTGGCCATCCTGAAAATGAATCGCTTGAATGGTTTCGGTCACATTAGCGGCAACTTGAATTGCATTCTGGGCTTGTAAATTTCCCAATGCTTTGATGTGTTGTGGCTGGTTTATCTGCGGTACTTGGTAAGCAATCACGGAAACTGGGGGTTTTTCAGCTGCGGCAGAAACGACGGGGGTAATTAGTAAGCATGCGCAAAGACCGATAAGCGGTTTTGAGCGGAGCTTGAGTCTTAAGCTGAAAATAAAATTGAGCAGAGTGTTGTGCATGACGCAAACCATTCCTTATGCATCGAAGTTGAATTTCAGATTGTATGCTTGCAAACTCTGTTTGCAAAGGTTTTTGATAGTACTCATCGTCGATTCAGTGACCAGTACGGTTGTTTAAGTTTCCTGTATCGCCCACTCAGGATAGCCTTCTGGCATCCGGCTAGCAGAATGCCCGTTGGCATGTAATTTTTCGACGGCTTCATAAGACCATAAACAGTAAGGGCCACGACAGTAAACCACGATGGGTTTTTGGTGGGAGAGTTGTGCTAAGGCTGAAAGCTGCGTTGTTGGATTTTCTAGTGATTCAATCGGCAGATTAATTGCACCGTCGATATGGCCGGCTTGGTATTCATCGCTAGGGCGAACATCTAGGAGCGTGACTTTGTTTTCTTTCACCGCTTGCTTGAGCTCTTTAGGGTTAAAGGGCATTAAAGGCGCGCGAGGATGGAGTTTTTCATTGAGCAGTGTCGCCACTTCAGCCATTTGATTTTCGGCAATTTGGCGCAGGCTTTGGATTATAGGCACAATGGTTTCATCGCTGAGTTGATAGATACGCTGTGTGCCTTGCACTTCATTGATCACCAGGCCCGCTTGTTTTAAGTGCTGCAGATGTTTAGAGACATTCGCAACACTCAATCCAAGTTTGTGACTTAAGACATCGACCTGGCAGGATCCTTGCGCTAAGACATCCAAAATCAGCAAACGATTGGCATGCCCAAGGGATTTACCGATTTGGGCAAGCTGTTCAAATAAGCATAGTTTCAGATTGGTTTCGCACGAATCCATCAGTGATGCCTTTTATTTCTGAATGATTATTGTTGAATAAAGCCAACCGCTTGTTCAACTAACTCTTCAGAAAAGAAGTCTAAAAAGAAGTGATCAGAGTCTTCGATAATATAACTGCTGACCAATGGATTATTAACTGTCGTCATTTTTTTTGTCAAATCCGCAACCACAGTATCGGCTGAGCCGATAATGACCAAAGTTGGTTTAGTGGCGTTTTTCAGCAAGGTTGGCGTATCCATACGTTCATCCGCTCGGTAATAACTGACAAAAGCTTCAGCCGTGGCATTGGTATCTTTACAGTAGATAAAGTTAACATTTTTCAGCACAGTATCGCCTTTACCGGCTTTCACTAACTTTTCAGCGTCTGCTAGGATTGGCTGTAATGGAACATGATATTTCTTCTCATAATCGCTGTGTTCCGCGGCATTTGACCAAGTTTGCGGTGCAACCAAAACAACATTTTTAATCAAATCACTGTCCTGCTCAACGCTATACCAAGCCGTTTGATTTCCGCCACGAGAATGCCCCATTAAAGTCACTGATTGAGCACCTTGCTCGGCAAGCCACTTAACCCAAAAACCGATCTCAGCCATCGCGTCATCATGGGTATGGCTTTGCAAAGTCGTGCAGTCAACTTCTCCGTGTCGATCATTGATGTCTAGACTGAGGTTAGGTGCGACCGAGCTTACGCCCTTTTCAGCCAATAATTTTTGGATACTTTTATAGGTTTCACGGCCATTGTGAGTGGTTGTACCATGCGTGAATAACACGACTTCATCCGCTAAGGTTTTACCTTCAGCGAGCACTACATTGGCATTTACGGTAAGACCGTTGTAGGTACTCTTTACTTCTTTGGCTTGAGCGACCTGAGCTGAAAGGGATAGTATTCCGGCTAACAAAGAAAAACTGAGCGCAACTATTTTTGAGTTTTTGAATAACATGGTAGGTTCCTTATAATATGTGACCTTAATCTTGACAATTATAAGGCTTTAAATTTATTATTCAACTCACTAGTTGAATAGGGTGTGATTTCGCCCAATGAGCGCTGGAGCGTTTTAGAAGTTTATGTTTGTTGGCGTGATTTTGGATATGTATTCGGCGTGCGATTGATGGCTTTAGTGGCCGATTTAACGGTCAGCTTGAAATAGCCTTAGAACTCGCGTCAATAGCCATGCTGTTGGCTGGTCTGATAGTCGGCGGGCTGGTTTTGGAATAAACACCTGAATAAAAAACTTCGTTATCGTAAAATGACGGAATAGCTCTTTGATTTAGACGCTCCTTGAAAAGCGATGATAAGCTTATTAGAAAGTTGCTAGAAAGAAAGCATAAGCAGAAAACTTAGGGAAGAACGGATGTCAACACAAGCAGAATTTCAAGCATTAAAACAGTACTTACAAACCGTTATTGTCGGTCAAGAAGCCCTGCTCGATAAAATGATGATTGCGTTATTAACAGGCGGCCACGTGTTGTTAGAAGGGCCACCAGGCCTGGCGAAAACCACGGCGGTTAAAACATTGGCCAATGGGGTGCATGCCAGCTTTCAGCGTATCCAGTTTACCCCAGATTTAATGCCCGGAGATGTGATGGGGTCTGAAGTCTTGGATGTGAATACCGGCGCGTTGAGTTTTGTCAAAGGCCCTATTTTTAACGAGATTGTTTTGGCGGATGAAATCAACCGTGCTCCGCCGAAAGTTCAGTCCGCTTTGCTAGAAGCGATGGCCGAAAAACAAGTCACCGCTGGTGGGCAGACACGCCCGTTACCAGAGTTGTTTTTAGTGATGGCCACGCAAAATCCGTTAGAGCAAAGTGGTACATATCCACTGCCAGAAGCGCAATTAGATCGCTTTATGCTACATTTGGAATTGGAATACCCTACAGAAGCTGAGGAGTTAGAGATTTTACGCCGCGATCGCGCTCATCATTTTGGGGGTGATAAAGAAAAAATGAGCGACTTCCTAACCCCTGAGAATGTCATTCATGCGCGCCGTCAGGTGGCGGAACTACATGTGTCCGAACCCGTCGAACGTTATATGGTGGCGTTAGTGGCCGCCACCCGTAAGTTGGGACAATTAGATCCTACGCTAGAAGGTATTATCGAAGTCGGTGCATCACCACGAGCATCGATTGCTTTGCTACATGCGGCCTGCGCTTATGCTTGGTTGCAAGGACGGGATTTTGTGACCCCAGATGATGTTTTGAAGCTGTTGCCCGATGTATTACGTCACCGTTTAATCATCAGTTTTAGTGGGCGTGCACAACAGTGGACCGCCAACTCAATCATTAAAAAAATTGTCGACTTAGTGGCCGTGCCACTGACGCAATCGAATGCATAGACCTACGTTGAGACAGTCTTCATTTAAGTCTTTCTTTTTGCAAATCCGTTAAAGGTCTTTAATGTGTCATTGATCTCTTTATTAAAAAAACTATTTGACCAAACCAGACAAGGCTTGCCTGTCTGGTTGCGTTCGAGTGGCTTTTTAAAAGGGGTTGAGACCCGCACGGCTCAGTATCTGCCATTATTGTCGGAAGTGGAGATGGTGGCGCTTGCGGATGAATTGGCTTTGATAACTCAGCGTATTATCGGTAATCCTAAGCTTAGCGAGGCCTTACGCCAAGGTGAGCAGAGTAGCCCTTTTATGGGCGCTGGTTTGGAGTATGAAGAGAGTCGTCCTTATGAGATGGGCGATGAAATTCGACGCATTAACTGGCGATTGATGGCGAAAACGGGCCAAGTCTATACTAAATTGTTTCAAGAAGAGCGTCAGGAGAGCTGGCTGATTTTGGTCGATCATCGGCAAAGTATGCGTTTTGGCACGCGAGTACGATTAAAAGCCACGCAAGCGGCACGCGTTGCAGGCTATTTTGCCTGGTTGGCGCAGCAGGCCAATATTCCGGTGGTTGGGGCTCGTTTAGCAGAATCGTTAACGTTAACTCCCAGTTTTGAAGGTCGAGGTACATATTCACATTTAATGGAGAGTTTCGCGGTGGCTTGCCCGCCATTATCTGCCGAAGAGGTTAGAAATGAACCGCATATTAATGATGTTTTATTGGCCTTAAAACAACAAATACAGCCGGGTTCTCGATTGGTTTTAATCAGTGATTTCCACGATGTAAATCAAAAAACCACCGAGATTCTGACGGCATTGCAGCAAACTGCCATGTTAAAAGCGATTGTTATAAAAGATCGTGTCGAATATGAATTGCCTAATGTGGAAGGCTTGCAGCTGCAATCCATTACCAATCAAAAAGTCCATCAACTCTCAAGAGAATCACAACGCGCAAGTTACCAGGCCTGGTCAGAAGGTTATCACCAACGTTTACACCGTTTTCTCCAACAAGCAGGGGTGGATCCTATTGTGATTATGGCGGATGATCCTACCAGTGCACTGAAATCGGTGCAGGTGAACACCCAAAAATCAGCAGGAGGGCGCTATGCCAGCTGATCATAAAATTACCCTAACTAAAGATGTAAACAGTGAGGCAGATGCGCCGAGTAATACCCTCTCTGAAGCAACGATTGAAGTCGATAAGATGCCGAGCAGTGTCGACCTAAATCAATCTCTGGATTTAATCGATATTGAAGCGCCACTAGAGCCGGGATTTGATTGGACGCTACTAGCAGATTCTATGTTGTGGATGATCGTGCTGTTATTCATTTTGGCGGCTTTGTTGAAATTTGGTCGACGATTTTATCAGCCTGCCGCTTTGTATTGGCAACTCAATCGGCTAGCTACAAAACACAAAAGCTCAGGGGCGAATGATGATTTTATTCCATTTGACCAGGCCTGGTTACTTTATGATTGGTGTCTGAAATTACAAAAGTTTTCGAAAATATCCGTGCCAGCAACGGATGGTATGGCGGCTTTGCTCGTTAAGGTGAATCAGTTAGGTTTTTCGAAGCAACCTGCTTCACGTGAAACCTATTTAGGGCTGCTGGATGAAGCAAAGGTGGTTTTACAAGCCAGTAGCGGTTGGCGGCCTTTTAAAGCGCGTTTAATAACCTTATGGAAGTCTTTCGTGGCGGGTAAATTTTAATGGAAGCGCTATTGGTTAATATATTAGGGCTTGAAGGCATAGAATTTGCCAACCCAGCCGGGTTGTGGGTCCTGTTTTTATGGCCACTATTGTGGATCTTAAGTGGTTTAAATCAGGTGCTTGGGGGTGCTCAGAACGATGACTTAACGCAGTTACAGTCACAACGACAACTGGTCGTTAAGCATGCTTTGATTCATAAGATGCAACCTTTCGGCTCTGCTAAAAGAACGTTTAAATGGCGGTTTTCTGGACTGAAGATAGGCTTTAATTTGGTTCGTGGCATCATCATTGTGAGTCTTGCTATCGCGCTGGCGCAACCCGAAAAAATTCAAGATTTAGCCCCTTTACCTCAGCAGAAAACAGTTCGCGATGTTGTCTTTGTTATTGAAAGTTCGGCCTCGTTTTTACTGCCTGATTATCAAGTTAATGGCCATTCTGAAACACGTATGAATGTCGTTAAAAGCGTCCTTGACCAATTTATTTCAGGATTGGAAGGCAATCGTTTTGGTTTGGCAATCTATGCTGAGAAAGCCTATACCCTAATGCCCCTAACCGCCGATCAAACTGCGGCACGTTTAAATTTAAAGCGTCTAAAACCTTATTTGGCAGGACGTACCGATAGCGCAATGGGTGAAGCTTTAGGGCTAGCGTTAAAACAGACGCATCAAAACGGCCAAGATGCGCAAACCATTCAAGCTGAAAGTGACACGCTTAAACGCGTGGTCGTATTGATTAGTGATGGTTTAAGTCAGCCAAGTCGATTGGAACTTTCAGAAGCAATTAATTATGCACAACTGTTGCAAGTGCCAATTTATACGATTGGTGTCGGTGCCAATAGTGATGCTGCTGATAAACGCTTATATACCGGTTTACTCTATCAACCTTTAGAGTCGGATTCTCTTAAAATGATTGCGGCAGAAACTCAGGGACAGTATTTTCAAATAGGCAGTGGGCAAGATTTAAGTACGGTGTTACAACAAATCAACGAGGCGGAAGGGGTGCCTTATGAGGCGCAGCCGAGACCACCTCTGCATGTTGCTTTGTATCACGTGCCTTTAAGTATTTCTGTTATCAGTTTGCTGTGCTATCTGTTTTTAAGCTTACTACTCGCAAAAAAATTACGTTCTTCTATTGAAGACCAGGCGGTTGAGTAATGGAACTTTTTAGCTTGGATTTCTTTGAGGTTTTCAACCTGTTTTTAAAGGGGGATTTGGCCTGGCGTGCGCCGAATTGGTTATGGGCTTTGATGTTCCCCATTCTCTGGTGGGTTTTGAAAAAACTTGGGAAAAAGCAGCATCAACAGGCGTATGCAGATAGCCACTTGTGGCCTTGGGTTGGCGCTGAAAATGTGGTTTTAGAATCTCAGGAGACGTCGTCATCTACCCTATCGGCCAACACGTTGTTGAATTTGACCACTTCTTTTGGCGGTTTTCTAAGCTCACCAAGTCGATTAATCACCGTTGCTTGGCTGTGTTTAATTATCGCACTGGCGGGACCGAGAAGTTTAATTTCAGCGCCTGATTTGCAAAGCCGTGAAGGCGTGGATGTTTTGGTGTCGATGGATTTATCGCACTCTATGACGGCCGCAGATGTTTATCCGAATCGTTTTTTGTTTGCTAAATCGTTGGTTGAATCGATGACGTCGCAATTAGAAACTGGCGATCGTTTGGCGTTACAAGGATTTGCTGGGCAAGCGCATATGGTGAGTCCATTAAGTTACGATCGTAATTTGTTTAAACATTCGTTGAATTTGATCGAACCGGGACTGTTGCCCCTCAAAGGGAGTTGGTTGGAGTTGGCCGTGATTGGCGGTTTAACACATCTGTCGCAAACTGCGGGTAAAGCTAAGGTGATGTTGGTATTTACCAATGGCGCGCCTGAGTTTTGGCAACCCGTCGATTTACCGATCAGTGCCCAACAATCAAAATTCTTGGAACTACAAAAATTAAGTGATACTGGCGTTAAGATTATTGTTGTCGGGGTTGGATTGCCTGCGGCGACGACACTACCGGACAGTGAGGATAAATCAGGTAAATTGCGTGTAAATGGTTTATTAGTACAAAGTCGCTTAGAAGAGAGTGGCCTTAAAAAAATGGCCCAAAAGTTACAGGGCATTTATTTACGTGCTGATTCCAGTCAAGAATTTATGACGAGACTGTTAAACGAAACCACTTTACCCGCAGCAAGCCGGACACAATCGCAAACAAATTTGGTGTGGCAAGACTACGCTTGGCCTTTTATGTTGCTGGGTCTGATTTTACTGTTGATTGCGTTCTACCTTTTAGGGTTCTTTAAATCGTCTGCTGGTCTGTTTTTACATGCTAAATCCGGTAAAGAGTTCAATGGGTTCTTGTGGCTCATCGGTGGGCTCGTGCTGCTAAGTTTCCAGAGTTATCCGCAACCGAGTATGGCGCAGAGCAGTTCCATTGATGACAAGCAAACTTCTGGCGCATACACAGCTTATAGCGAAGAAGATTACGAATTATCACGTTCTTTATACGATCAAAGTGCCAATTTTTCAGGCTGGTTTGGTGCCGGTTCCGCGGCTTATAAATTGGATGATTTTGAATCGGCAATGGCTTATTTTAGGCAGGCAGCATGGGCGGCAATTGATGATGAAAGTCGTGCCAAAGCACTCTTTAACCTTGGCAACAGTTATTATCAAATCAATTTATTAGAGCTGGCGGTTGAATCGTATCAACAAGCACTACGCTATCGCAAAGCCTATGACAAAGCCGAACATAATTTAAGCCTCGCGTTGCAGCGCAAAACCATCGAAGATCGCGCTCAGCAACAGGCCAAGGATAAAGCAGACGAAGGCGAGGACGATAGCGGTTCTGGACGCGATAGTGAAGGGGCGTTTTATGGCGGCCAAAAACCCAATGCATCTAATGATAATGAGCCGGGATTTGGTTCCGATGGGGATTCCCCAAAAGGCGATAAAAGTGGCGAATTGAGACCGTTGCCGGATACTAGAGATGAGACGAATTATCGCTTATCCAGTGCCCGCGACAAAGTGACAATGGACAGTTTTAGAGGGTCTGATGGTCGTGCAAAGGCGATTTTAAATCAGCAACAACAGCGCAAACGCGCTGATCAGTTTGAGTATGAACTGCAGTTATTAGAAGATGATCAAAAAACGCTCTTAAAACGGATGTTTGAACGTGAAGCCGGATTCCATGCCGCACAACCAGAAGCCCATCCTATTCCTGGAATTCAGCCATGGTAAAGTATTTTCTGCATAAACTCAGCCACGCTAAGGTCTCTATCCGTTGGCTACAATCTGGAGTGGTTGCCTTGGTGATTGCATCGCTCAGCTATTCAACATTTTCGGTGGCACAATCAACAGCTACTGGCGGTGTTATTACGGTTTCTACCCCAGCTCTGGAGGATGTGAGCCGATTAATTACCCTGAGTATCAAGCCAACGGAGGTGGTGCTGGGAGAATCGGTCACGGTCACGATTGTAGGAGAGCATAGGGCTAATTTGTTTGAGGAATTGGACTGGCAGAAATTTGAAAAAAACTTTGTGATTTACGATATTGATCGTGATTCAGAGCGAATCAAAGTAACCCTCTATCCCTTGCAGTCAGGTTTGTTGCCGATTAAAGGCCAGACCGCAGGCAGAATGATTCTGCCGGATATTCAACTGAAAGTGACACCCAATCCGGAAGTTTCCATCAGCTGGTTCGGGCCAAGCACAGCGCCAAATGCAATTTCACCCAGTTCGGCTGTTTTGTATGCCCATCAGCAGGCGGTTTGGAAGGCAGAAGTACTCGTTAAGGATACGGCGCATAAGGTCACTTATGAGCAAAGAGCGTCGGTGATTAATTCCTCGGTAACGACCTACCTGCAAAACTTACCGGTCGACAGTCAAGCGAGTGTTTTTGGGGACATAAAAGAGAATCAAGCAGGCGCGCCTACAGGGAAAAAAGAGACATTAGTGGCTAGCTATGAGGTGAAAGATTGGCAAGCCCCTGCACCGAAAAAGGTGCTTTTACACTCTCCAATAGTGATTGTAAAAAACCGTTCCAATAGACGTTGGTATTTCTTTGATAAGCCTCGTTCAGTGGTTTTAAAACCCCTGCCGAATTTTTTGCCGCTCACGGTGCCAGTTGGAACCATTGAGTGGCAGAGTGAACCAGTTGATAAGTTGCATGCGGCAGGTGATTTGCATTATTGGACTTGGCAACTGCAAGGTAAGGGCTTAACCAAAGCATATATGAATAGCGTGGCACATCAATTGGTGGCCCAAATTGGACATGACGAGCAGATTGAATGGCTGTCCGATTCTAGAGAGATGACAATGCGCTTTACCCGTGAAGGTTTACAAAGCACTTTGATTCTGCGTTTGCCTTATCGAGTTATGCAAGCAGGCCTGATCACTTTGCCGACATTGCAGTTGCGGTATTTTAATCCTCAGACGGAAAAACTAGAAGTGATTCTGCATCCTGAGGCAACAGTGTTGGCGTTACCAGCTTGGATTGTTTGGGTTGGACAGTGGTTGCTGTTAATGCTGTTTGGAGTGCTCGTTTTCATTAGCCTGTTGAGCATTAAGCAGGCATGGTTAAATTGGCGATTAAAACGGGTGATACAGCAAGCCGATTCAGTGGAGCTCTTGTGGCAAGGATTGATTGATTGGCGTCAAAACCAATCTTACCAGGCATGGTCAGTTTTAAATTGGCCTCAAAATTCAGTAGAAAAAATGGACACTCTGGACATTGCGAAACAATCTTTAGACCATTGGTCACAATGGTATATCGAGCGATTTGGTCACTGTGAGGAATTTGCAGAATTGATTAAGGCGTTAAATTTTATACTCTATGCACGACATGAAAAAATCGGGCCTGACGATTGGCAAAGTCTCTCAAACCGTGCAAAATCTTGGAGCCAAACGTTGAGCTGGTGGCAGATGCCAATGAGTGCAATACGGACTAGATTGAAGCAGTCTCGGTCAGATGCTTAATTGAAATAAATATCTGACAGAGTGGTTAATGGCCGCTGGAATATTCAATGGAATCGGTCATTGAAAGAGCCTATTTGCGATAGGTTGCGTCAAAAGGTTTAATGATTTTCTGATATTTTTTAAATGCGATATACATGGCGTAACCCACTGCGCCTAGAATCACCGCATCGCCGAGAAACGCTAAGCCTATCGAAAAGGTATTTTCTCTAAAGATGCTGGGTATAATCAACAAAACCCCAATGAATAAGCCTAAGAATACTGTTTTAAAAGCGACTTTCAAAATACCTTTAAGCAGTAGTTGTTTGTGTGTTTTTGAACCTAATTCCATTTGGATTTTCCTGAATATTTGGTCGTACTATCTGCAGTCTAGGGTGCGTTCATGCGCCCCGCTTATGTTCTATATATTTTGGTTAACCCATTGGGTAAAACCACCTAAATCCATTGCGCCCGATACCCGGGTCACTTCTTTTCCATTTTTAAAAATGGCCAAGGTCGGAATTGAGCGGATATTAAACTGTGCGCCGATTTGTTGCTCAACTTCGGTATTGATTTTAATGAAACGCGCTCTCGGCTCCATCTGTGCAGCCGCTTTACTGTAGGTCGGAGCAAAGCTTTTACAAGGTCCACACCACGGCGCCCAAAAATCCACTATCAACGGTTGATCGGTTTTTTGTAGCGCGCGTAAAAACTGCTCTCCTGTCATTTCCACTGGAGAACCTGTAAATAGGGTGTTTTTACATTTACCGCAAGTCGGTTGGGTTGAGAGTTTTTCGTCAGGTACACGGTTCAGACCACCGCAGCTGGGACACATTATAATCATGGCGTTTTCCTATATAGAGATGAGTGGAAAAGTACAAAAGTTAATCATATTTTAACCTATCTATACCACTTTATTTCATGACTAATGGTCATCTTTTCAAGGCCGAAAACAATTACGCCTGACTAAGATAGTTTGTCGGCATGTTGTGGATGGGCTTAAAGCTTGTTGGCTCGCTTTATTAACTTAACCAGCTTGGTTTTGGACTCTCTTCACCACCCGCATCAAAGCCGCGATCCACAAATCCGTGCAGGGTTGCATCATGACATTGAATCAATTCGATTAACTTCGGGTTTTCGGTGGTTAATACCGCTTCTACACCATTTTCAATATTATGGTATTCCATCTTAATTTCATCTTTATATTCAAATAAAGCGGCGAACAGAGGATCCCAAGAGCGAATCGCTCGATCCATGCCAAAGCGGTTTTTCATGCCAACCACATGGTCTTGTAAGATGCTGACGAGTTCTGGAGTAGTTGCGGTAGTGGTGCTACGTATACCATTGTCCAGAATAACGGTTTCACGTTTTAGTTGACCATGTTTGGCTAAGAGTTCTTTGAAAAGAGCTTGATCTTGTTTGTGCTGTTCATCACTGCCGTGACCATGTTTATAGGTGCGTTTAGCTTCCATAAAAACCTCAGATTTTGGGGGTAGACGAATCATTGTATCTCTTTTGACAGGCGAAAAAAAAGACACAGTATTGGTCGTACCGTGTCTTTTCGCTGAGGAGCAATGTATTAAAAGCCTTAGCAAAGGGCTTTTAAAATGACTTTGGGGAAAGTCCAACTTTAATAAAAGGTCTTTATTTAAGTTAACTCAAGTTTACTCATCTGCAAGAGCTGGGTCAATTGGCAAATATTGAAGGAGTATTGAGAGAGTATTGATTGTTTTTAAGGCATCTAAATGTAGGCTTTTATAGAGTTTTTCCGGGCAAAAAAAATGACCAGGCCTGGTCATTTTGAAAGTTAAAGCCTGATGCCTTTAGCTCCGTATTTAGGGTGTTTGTACTAAATTTCTGTATCTGAATCTTTAGATGAAAAGAAGTTAGCACTACTTTGTAAGTTTGTCGCATACGTTAAGCCAGTAGAAGTTTGGTTGGCTTCAATATCTCTGTTTTCTGGTGAAATAGCTTTTTGAACAGTTTGCGCAGTATTTAAGCCAGTTGGATTTGTCGATTGCGAAAGGGCATCTTCTGACAAAGTAACTGTCGAGTTACCACTGCTAGTTGATTGAGAAGAAGGTTTTTCTTCCATTTTCAATTCAGCTTTGGGTGTCATGTGGCTTTGTTGAGGCTGAAGCGAAAGTGTTGCTGATAGGGCTGGGTTAATAGCGTTCATAGTAAACCTCTATATCAATCAATTGGTTAGCGTATCTTCATTATAAACTTAAAAGACTAAATTTATAAGGGTAAATTTTTATGATGTTGGTAGCGATGCCTTATAAAAGGTTGATCCGTGTTTGACACAAGAGTATGGCTTGTCTGTTTTAAGTTGTAGCGGAGTCATAGTAACTAATGCCTGCATTAAAAAGAATAGGGAGGCATGTACTCAAGGACAATAGCTTAAATTAACCGAGCCTTGTATTATTAAATCAACTAAATTTAAATTATTGCTTCGAACCTAAAAAAGCAATAAAAAACAAAAAATACTGGAGTGCATCTTATGTCTACTATTGCTGGTGAAGTGTCCACCCTTCAAGGTGTTGTTCGTGCGGTTAACCCAGAAACTGGTGAAGCACGAGTTTTAGAGAAAGGCAGTCCTGTTTATGCTAGAGAAGTGATTGAAACCTCGCCGATTGGTGGTGTGTTAATTAATATGCAAGACGGAGCACAGTTAACGTTAGGTAGAGATACGCAAATGCGTATAGATGGTGATGTTGCCGATAATGCGGCTTTGCTAGATGCAGAGACAGAAGGTGCTGTAGATGTTGCGGCATTGCAACAAGCAATTTTAGAAGGTAATTTCGATGCCCTAGAAGCAACGGCAGCTGGTGAAGAAGGTACTTTATCAAGTGCTTCTGAAGGTGGGGTTGCCGTAGATCGTGTTGGGGCTCAAGGTGAGGTGACTGCAGGTTTTGAGACTTCTACGGAAGCAAGGTCTTTTGCCGCTGTTAGAGAGTTTACGACAGTGGATGAGGCTGTTGTGGCATCAGCGCCAACCCTAAATACGAATTTAACTTTAGACGATGTCAGAGTAGATGAAGGCACGGGTACGGCTACCATCAGTGCCACGCTTAGCGCCGCACCAACAGACGCCCCATTAGTGATGGTTTTGGATAATGGAGCCACTATTACTTTTGAAGTTGGTGAGACCATCGCGACCTCCACGCCATTCGATATCCAAGGTGATGATGTTTATGTTGATGGTCAAAGCATCACTGTCAGCGCCAGTGTGCAGTCAGGTGGAGAGCAATTCGCAAGTATTAATAGCACAGACACAGCGACAGTCACGGTCAGAGACACGATCGACACCACGACCGTCAGCCTAAGTGCAACAGAAAGCACTGGTGAAGATGGAGGTTCAATCACCTATACAGCGACACTGACTGAAATAGCGAACAACGATGTCACCGTGACGCTAAACAATGGCGAAACAATCACAATCGAAGCCGGCGATCTTGCAGGTAAGGTTAAAGTCGATGTCAATCAAGACGATGTTTATCTAGAAGAGGACAGCATCAGTGCGGCGATTACAGGCGTGAGTGAAGCCAATGCAGGCACAGTGGCCGCATTAGAAAATCTAACGTTCGATGCGACTCCTGCCGTGACAACAATCACCGATGATAAAGATGCCGTGACCGTCAGCCTAAGTGCAACAGAAAGCACTGGTGAAGATGGAGGTTCAATCACCTATACAGCGACACTGACTGAAATAGCGAACAACGATGTCACCGTGACGCTAAACAATGGCGAAACAATCACAATCGAAGCCGGCGATCTTGCAGGTAAGGTTAAAGTCGATGTCAATCAAGACGATGTTTATCTAGAAGAGGACAGCATCAGTGCGGCGATTACAGGCGTGAGTGAAGCCAATGCAGGCACAGTGGCCGCATTAGAAAATCTAACGTTCGATGCGACTCCTGCCGTGACAACAATCACCGATGATAAAGATGCCGTGACCATCAGCCTGGGTGCAACGCCAAATGTTCTAGAAGGTGGAGTGATTACCTATACAGCAACGGTAAATCACGCACCTGAAAGTACACCGTTAGTTATTAGCTTAGACAATGATTTAACAATTACCATTCCTGTAGGCGAATTAACTGGATTCGTGAATGTAACGGTACCTGATAATATTTCTAAAGATGCAGATAGCAGTATTGTTGTAGCAATTAAGAGCGCTACTGGTGGTAACTACGAGGATGTAGATCGTACAGCCACAGTGACCACAATTATTACAGACAACGATTACAATCCAGATGCCGAAGATGATGTCTTCAGTGCAACAGAAGTTGGTTCTGAATTCATTGCTTCTGAAGACTCTGTTGATACGATTGGTAGTGTTGATGATGGTGTTGTTGCAACGGGTAATGTTTTAACTAACGATGAAACGAATAATGGTAATGCTGTTGTTACAAGTATTGTAATTGGGTCGACAACTTATGCTATTAGTTCAGATGGCTCTGATACAACTATTACAACGGACTATGGTAATTTGGTCATTAGCAAAGATGGCCAATTTACATTTAGTGTCAATGATAGTAACTCTGATGTGCAAGCATTGAATATTGGTGACTCATTACCTGTTGCTTTTGAATATACCTTAAGTGACGGGGTTAATCCGGATGCAAGTGCGGCACTAACCATTAATATAGAAGGTCGTGATGATGCACCCGTTATTGAATCGGTTACTGCAAATAATCAATCGGTACATGTTGTAACTGGTTTACTTGATGCCAATGCTGATGGCATTGCAGATACGATTAATCCAGAAGACTTAACGGTAAAAGATAAAGGCCTTATCTTCTCAAGTAACAATGGCAACTTGCAAATAGATCTTGGTCACACGCCCTCGAATGTTGCCGTTGAATTCAATGGTGGACAAGCTGGCTATAAAAATGCGGTTGGTTATTACACGCATGATGAAGAGGGTGCTTTGGTAGCCAAAATAATCTACGTCGATAACAGTTCATTTGTCGGGACTGAAAATGTAGATGCGGGTACTTTGAATGATTTAAAGGGAGAAGTTGGCTTCTTCATTATTCCCAACGGTGGAAATCACAGGATTACGACTGATTCAATCATTACCATGGACAGTAATGGAAAAATGAGTGCTGATGGAAAGTCTGTTACAGCCTATTATACGGATAACAACTTGAATGCTGATGGTCATGATCACGTTATTGCCGGGCCTGCTGAAGATGGTAGTGGTTTAGTGATTGGTTTTGAAGATCTGGCATTAGGGGATCGAGACTATGATGATTTCGTGATGACGGTCAAATTGTGTTCAACACTTGGTACCGCTACTGAAACGATTCTACTCACAGAGGACTTTGAAGGTATTACACAAGCAGCTGGAGATACTTCAGGTAAAGATTGGTATATTGATCACGGGACTGATGGAGATAATATCTTGATCAGCGATAGTCAGGTTGTTTGGACTATGAATGATGCGGGTATAGAGGTGCGTACTGATGATGGTGTGCATGGTTTAGATACTGCTAATGACAGTGGTCATTATGTTGAATTGGATCCTCATTTTGCCAACGGTTTAGATACGATTTTATCTACTAATGTTGATTTAGGAAGTAATGATGCATTTACTTTAACATTCGATATGATTCCTCGTCCAGGCGCTGCCGACAGTAGCGATATGATCTTTAGCTTTGGCGGAAATCAAGTTGCTATCAATGTGGATTCAAGAGGGAATTTGAGCTTTGATCCAGCGGGTAATGTTAGTGCTAATGCAACCGCGAATGGCTGGACAACCATCACAGCAACATTCGAAAATTTAGCGACCCCTGCAACGCTCAGTTTTGCCGGTGGAGGCGATACAGATACGTTAGGCGCCTATATTGATAATATCAAATTAGTCGGTATAGATAGCGGTTCTGCAAACACCATTTTATCTGATATTAATTTAAGTGATGTCGACGATGCAAATCTTGAGGGTGCAACGGTTACATTGACGAATTACCAGGCTGGTGACGCAATCAGTGCAGACAGCCTGCCTGCTGGAATTACAGCGCAAATTGTTGATGGCGTTGTTGAGTTAACAGGCTCGGCTTCAGTGGCCGCTTATGAGCAAGCTTTAGAATCACTGACTTTTGAGTCTACCAGTGAAGATAGAGCACCACGTGAATTTGAATTTACCGTATTTGATGGTGACAAACATAGTAATGCTATGAATGTGACTGTCGATATCGGAGGGTGTTCGCTTAATACCTCTGTTGCAGATGCGCCTTTCGTTAGTATTGCTGTCGGTGATGCGATAGCTTCAGGAACCGCTTATGATGCTTATGCCTATAATGGTGATAACTTCATGACTGGAAATGGTAAATCATTAGGGTCGCTAAAGTTTGATTCAAATGAAACAGCGATCTTTACCGAGTATGGTATAGGCATCCAAAATAAGCAAAATGAAAGCGAGCCTGGACTTGATGACAATGAATCCTTGCTAATTGATTTGAAGTCAGAGGCTACGAGTGCTACTTTCAATTTAAATGTGCCTAATAATGAAAGTTTTAAAGGTGGATGGATTGCTTTCGATGCGAATCAAAATGAAATCGCCAGTGGTCATGCCAACTTTGCTTCAATGGGCGATACAACGATTACGATTAAGGATATTGGCGATTTCCAATATATTGCATTTGATGCTCATACCTCTAAGGGTGGGGCGAAGGATAGCGGTTTCTATGTAGAGCCAGTAAGTATGCTTGTGAATAATGCTGTAGTGGCTTTAGGAGCGAGTACTTCAGTTGATTACCAGGTTGATATTGAAGCTGCTTTAACGGATCGAGATGGCAGTGAATCGTTAAGTGTGACCATCTTAGGGGTACCAACCGACGCTACCTTGAGTGATGGGGTTGATAATGGCGATAATACGTGGACATTGTCGGTTCCTCCTGGGCAATTAGACTACTCATCAAGCCTTACGTTGACAGTGCCTGAAGGTACAGAAGACTTCTCTCTGAGAGCAGTTGCGACTGCAACAGAGGGCAATGGTGGAGATACAGCGACAACTGAAGTAAATGAGGTTGGAGATAGCTTCCTGCATGGCTCAGCTGAAGATGATGTGTTTCTCATTGAGAACGATACACATGAATCGTCAGTCACCTATATTGATAATTTTGATGTCGTTAACGACACGCTTGATTTGAGTGAGGTAATTGTAGACACGGATGTAACACCTGATACCCTAGCGGATTACTTAAACTTTGCCTTAGTGGATACTGATGGTGACAGTATTATAGATGCTACTCAAATCACGGTAGATTCAAATGGAGCTGAAGCCGGCGGTGAAATCACCGATATCTATATTCAGAGTAATGAAGAGATTGATGAAATCAGTGATCTGAAGATTGATTATCAAAACGATTAAGATAAGATGTAAGACTCAAAAGGTGCTTGCTAAAGGTGCCTTTTTTTAAAAGTCCATGGAGAGACTGAATGTCTGACAGCGTATTAGCCATATTGGAACAACAGGCTGATTTAAGTAAAGTTAAACTAATTTCTGAAGAGAAGTCTGTAAGCGTTTTTAAAGTAAAGCAAATCACGCAGGAAGGACCGCGCACTCAAATCGTCAGAGTTCTGCATAACATTCAGAATCATTTTGTGATTAAGCGTGAAAAAGATTTATTAAACTATTTAAATCAGTTTTCCGAATTTGCACGTTTCAATGAAATTAGGAAGGTTGGCTTTTACTATCTGCAGTTTTTTGACTTTGCTGGCAAACTTAATTTAAAAGAGCATATTAAGCAAAAAGGTCCTTTGTCGGTGAAAGCAACCAAGGACTTGTTGGCTAATATGGTGTCTACTTTAGAAAAAGCCCATAGGGTTGGATTTATTCACGGCAATATCAAACCTTCCAATATTGTACAAGGTAAGAAACGATTTACCTTGGTGGATTGGAGTCAATCGATTCCCACGCTAAGTTCTTTTGATACTGAAAGCATGCTCGGGGATAAACAGTATTGCCCGCCTGAACGTTTAAATGGTGAGTTTGAGGATAAAGGCGATATCTATTCTTTAGGCTGCACGCTTTATTATGCATTGACTGGTAAACATATCTATCGCTTAGATAAGGTTGATAAAACCGCTGAGCAACTTTGGGCTCACGTCCATCATTCCATTCGTAAGATTAATAGATTGCCTATTTTCTGGCGGTATTTGATATTGTGGATGACGCAAAAAAATCCTAGTAAACGACCCTCTTTGCAAGAGCTAAAGCTCTGGTTAGAAGATTTGACGGTGCCTGAATGGGTACGAAAAACCTCAAATCAGCCAGAAAGCGCTTACCCTGAGGATGCGTTGTCAGAGTTGGCGGATGAACACTATTTATATCCAATTTTTAAGCAAGCGCTGCTATATGAAGCCTCGGGTGATTTAGAGACAGCGTTTAATCTTTATGAGAATTGTGCGTTTCGAGGCTATTCTAGAGCTGAGAATAATATTGGCTTGATGTATGAGCATGGAAATCCCGTTAATCAATCTTATGCGATGGCGGCCAATATGTATCATCATGCCTTTGAAAAAGGTAATCCTTTTGCGGCTTATAACCTCGCAAGATTGTTTGAGGAAGGATTAGGTATGCCAGTTAACCTAGAGCAAGCCTTTAAGTTATATAAGTTTTCGGCACTGCGTGGAAATTCAAAGGCGCAAAACGCACTCGGGCTCATGTATCAACAGGGAAAAGGTACACAAAAAGATTTGCTTCAAGCGCGTTATTGGTTTGGAATGGCTGCCCACTATGGTAATCATCAGGCTAAGCAAAATTTGAAAGGTTTATAAAGCCTTAACGCATCTCTGGCAATGTAAGTATGAATCAAACAGGCCTTAATGGCCCAATGATTAGAATTCATTCGTCACGCGGTTGATGAGCTTGCTTAAGCAAGCGAGCAAAGCCCACTAACCATTGATGAAAAATCGGCATTTCTTTTTGACTCATCTCAATGACCTCTCCCAAACTATATGCCTTTAAAGGCATTCCTGCACTGGCACAAGCTGCTTTAAGCAAATATAAAATCTCTGCTTCGTTAAAGTTAGGGTTCTCGAAAAAATAAGTTATTTTGGCCAAAATGGTTGCTTTAAGAATGGCTTCCCAGAGAGTGCTTGCGACGTGATGTTGGCTTAATAAATCAACGTCTGGTATGTTTTCCTGCCACATCGTTAATAAAACACCTAATGGTTTAACCGTTAGCAGATATTCTGCAATATCACGTGCATTTGGCGGTAATTGGAGAAGTAATGCGGTTTCGTATTTGTTTTCAATTAATTGCATGTTCACCAGCTAGCAGAGTGTGTGGAAACTCGTTGAATCTTGAATAGAGTCAAGCAAGCAAATCTCTTTTCAGGACAAGTTTACCTGTTAGAATAATGCTTTATTTGATAAGAGTAAAGCGCCTCGGCGAGCCTGTTATCAAGGTATATTTGTATTTAAAATTGATTTACAGGTGAATTATGTCCCAACCTTTGACACAACATGATTTAGCGCAATATTTAGAGAGCGTTCCAGACTTTCCAAAGCCAGGTATTTTATTTAGTGATATTTCACCGTTATTAAAAAGCCACTTTAAAGAAACCATCGATGCCATGAGTGAACTTTTCACAGATGAAGAGTGGGCGAATATCGATTGTTTGGCTGGAATTGAATCTCGAGGGTTTATTTTTGCATCGGCATTGGCATATAAACATAATAAGGGTTTTATCAAGGTGAGAAAACCCGGTAAGTTACCGAATGTTCATGCCTCGGTAGAGTATGGACTAGAGTACGGCACAGATACTTTGGAGATGCAAAAAGGGGATGGTAGTCGCGTATTACTACTGGACGATCTCATCGCTACTGGCGGGTCAATGGGTGCTGCTGCAGAACTCTGCGAAAAGGTAGGTTATCAAGTTGCTGGTATGGCATGTTTAATTGATTTGGCTGCCCTGAATAGTTTTAGCCACAATGATATGAAGGTTCGCTCGGTCATTCAATTTAATGATTAATAAACGATTAATGAAGCCGTGACACTAATAGATACGGTTTCATTTATAATCTAAAACAAAGTGACCAGGCCTGGTCACTTTTGTTTTAAGTCAATTTAAAGAGTTAATCTCTTGTGCCGTCAATACCCTGAACTCTCCCAGCTTTAGATTAGAATCCAGAATGATCTCTCCCATCCTTTCTCGATGTAAACCCACCACACGATTACCCACCGCGGCAAACATGCGTTTGACTTGATGATAGCGCCCTTCATAGATGGTTAAACGTGCGGTCGTTTCGTTTAACAATTCAATCTGTGCAGGACTTGTGGTCATGTCTTCATAGCCAAAATAGATGCCTTCTGCAAAGCGTTGTGGTGTTTCAGGCGAGAGTGCATAGGCCGTTTCAACGAGATAGGTTTTCGGTATTTTCCGTTTAGGCTCCGTTAGCTTACGCGACCATTTACCGTCATCGGTAATAATTAGTAAACCAGTGGTTGCACGGTCGAGTCGCCCCGCAATATGTAAACCGCTGTGTTCTATGCCCTCTAATAACGCCAGTGCCACAGGGTGTTGATCATCGATGGTGGCACTCAAATACCCCGCGGGTTTATTGAGCATAAAATAACGAGCTGGTTGTGAATGAGTGACCGGTTTTCCAGCAATTTCAATCAGTGAAAAATTCGTAACAGGGTGACAGCGATTGTCGACAGTGGCGCCATCGACACGGATTTGGCGTTGTGAGATGAGTTGTAAAACAGATTTACGACTGTAAGCCGCTTGTTTACTGAGAAAACAATCTAAACGCAAAGGGCCTCCGGAGTGAATGCAGAATTCTAATGGATGAAAATCTATGGCAAAAGAGAAGCCGGAAAGGGGTGTCGCGATGCAAATTCGGGTTTAGCCAGGCCTGGTGAAAATCAGATAAAAAAGTGACCAGGCCTGGTCACTTTGTAGGTGTTCTGAGCAAGTCTGATTAGTCAGCTAAATAGATTTTAGCGCGCGCGACCGCAGCTCTCACTTGGTTAGGCGCTGTGCCACCTAGATGGTCACGAGCCGCCACTGAACCCTCCAGTGTTAGGACATCAAAGACATCTTCAGTAATCTGCTCGCAGAATCCTTGTAACGTCTCTAATGACATCTCAGAAAGATCTTGGCCACTTTTAATGCCGTGCGCCACCGCTAAACCGACCACTTCATGTGAATCACGGAAAGCCAAGCCTTTGCCGACTAGGTAATCGGCTAAATCGGTTGCCGTTGAAAAGCCTCGCTTGGCTGCTTCATAGGTGACCTCTCGTTTTACAATCAAAGCAGGTACCATATCGGCAAACGCGCGCAAGCTGCCACGAATGGTATCGACAGTGTCGAATAACGGCTCTTTGTCTTCTTGATTGTCTTTATTGTAAGCCAGTGGCTGAGACTTCATAAGCGTTAATAGACTTATCAAATGGCCATAAACTCGCCCGGTTTTTCCACGAACTAACTCTGGTACATCGGGATTTTTCTTTTGCGGCATAATCGATGAACCCGTACAAAAACGATCCGGCAGATCTATGAACTGGAATTGTGCCGAAGACCATAAAACCAACTCTTCTGAAAAACGCGATAAGTGCATCATTAAAGTCGCTGCAAAAGCGGTGAACTCAATCGCGAAATCACGATCTGAAACACCATCTAAAGAGTTTTCGGTAATGCGTTCAAAACCTAGTAACTCAGCCGTATAAGCACGGTCAATAGGGTAGGTCGTACCCGCTAGGGCGGCAGAACCTAGTGGCGAAGTGTTGACGCGTTTACGGCAATCTTGCAGGCGCTCTACATCGCGTTTAATCATTTCAAACCAGGCCAGCATGTGATGACCAAAAGTTACCGGTTGTGCCGTTTGCAAATGAGTGAAGCCTGGCATAATGCTGTCTGCTTCACGCTCTGCTAACATGACAAGACCTTGTTGCAGACGTTTCATCTCAGGCAAAATAGCATCGATTTCATCGCGAATAAATAGGCGAATGTCCGTTGCCACTTGGTCGTTACGAGAGCGACCAGTATGCAATTTTTTACCGGTAATGCCAATCAAACTGGTTAAACGGGCTTCGATATTCATATGAATATCTTCTTGCTGAATCGACCAGTTAAACTCACCGGCTTCAATCTCATCCTGAACCTGTTGTAGGCCTGTTAAAACATCCTTTAACTCTGCTTCACTGAGGATTCCGACTTTGCTAATCATTTTGGCGTGGGCAATCGAACCTTGAATATCTTGTTTATACATTCTTTGGTCAAATTGAATTGACGCCGTAAACGCTTCTACAAACGCATCAGTTGATTCGCTAAAACGGGCGCTAGAAAGTTTCTGTTGATTGTGTTTATTGCTCATACGGTTCTAAACCTTTTGCTTAATCTGATTAATCTCAATGAAGAGTAAATTTAAATAATTTCTACTGTTATTGTACTTGCCTTACTTGAAGGAGTTAAACCCAAGTAAGGCTGAATTTATTTATAGAGTCTATGTTTAACTGCTTGCGGTCATGAAAACCACAGAATAAATACAAAAAACAGGGTTTTCACCCGGCTTTTAAGATTCTGCTTGGTAAATCGCGTGAGGGGTTCTTTTAAACTTTCCCTGAATTCCTGGCGATTAAAACGTATAAGCGGTTATTTTAACTAAAACTCTAACGGGATTTTCAGTAAAATGGACTGATAATGAAAATCAGAATAACCGACTGGCAGTTGTCAGGTTAATAAATGGGAGATCGAATGAAAAAGACCTTGAGAATCGCAACACGTAAAAGCCCTTTAGCGATGTGGCAAGCCGAGTTTGTTAAAGCAGAGCTAGAGAAGGTTTTTCCAGCGCTCGAGATTGAGTTACTACCCATGTCGACCAAAGGTGATAAAATTTTAGATGTGCCTTTAGCGAAAATCGGTGGCAAAGGTTTATTTATCAAAGAGTTAGAAGATAGCATGATGGCGGGAGAGGCTGATATTGCCATCCACTCTATGAAAGATGTGCCAATGGAGCTACCAGAAGGGTTTGCTTTGGGCGCAATTTTGGAGCGTCATGCACCCACCGATGCATTTGTTTCAAATAATTACGCAACCTTTGAATCATTGCCAAAAGGCGCAATTTTAGGCACCTCGAGCTTACGTCGAAAAGCGCAGTTGCTAGCGGCTCGTCCTGATTTAGATGTCCGTGATTTACGCGGTAACGTAGGCACTCGTTTAGGTAAAATGGATGCTGGCGAATATGATGCCATTGTTTTAGCAACGTCCGGTTTACAACGTTTAAAGCTAGATGAACGAATTAGACATGAAATTTCACCAGAACTTTGTTTGCCAGCCGTGACTCAGGGGACTTTAGGCATTGAGTACTTTGAAAACGATAAGGAAATCTTAGATATAATCAAAGTCCTAAACCATCGTGATTCAGAGATTCGCTCCATTGCCGAGCGTGCTATGAATCACCGTTTAGAAGGCGGTTGCCAAGTGCCTATCGGAGTCTTTGCCGAACTTAATGATGATAAAATTTCAATGCGTGGTTTAGTCGGCGAGTTAGATGGCTCAGTTATCTTAACCGCGAGTATTGAAGGTGATAAAGCGGATGCAAAAGCATTAGGCATTGCTTTAGCGGAGAAATTGTTAGATCAAGGTGCTAAAGCGATTTTGGATGAAGTTTACGCATCAGACTTACATAAAGGTTAAGGCAATCCGCTGAGGATTATTATCAAATGACCGTTATTTCGCGTTTCACGCTTTTAAATACCAGGCCTGCACATCAGGCCGAGGCCTTATCTGAGTTGGTATTGAAAGTAGGGGGTAGAGCATTAAATTGTCCTACCTTGGAAATTCAGTGGCGTTCTCAAGCGGAATTGTTATTGGCCTTAGCCCAAGATTTTGAGCAGTATGACAAGATTATTTTGACCAGTGTCAATGCGGTACAAGGTCTTTTAAATAGTCATGTAAAACTAAACGCTCAAGCAGAGTCATCCAAATCACGATTTTTTGCAATTGGCAAAGCAACTCAACAAGCAGGCCTGGACAACCATTTGCCAATAGCCTGTTTGGAGCAAGGTCGTTATGATAGTGAAGCCCTGTTACAACATCCATTAATGCAGTCAGTGCAGGGCAAGTCGATACTGGTAGTTAAAGGTCAGGCAGGTCGGACTCTATTAATTGAGTCCTTAACGGCAAGCGGTGCTCGGGTGGATGCTTGGGATGTGTATCAACGGGTTCCTACCGAATTTTGTCAACAAAGCTGGCAATATTTTATAAAATCAGTACATCCAATCCTGTTGTTTACCAGTGTGGGGAGCTTTGAAACGCTCATGGCGGGTTTGCTTCAGTTGGATACGGGTTATGCCCTTATGCCTGAGACACCGCAAGCAACTAACCAGGCCTGGTCATTTTTACAAAATACGATTGTTTTTAGTGAAAGAATTAAACAAGCGATGCTGCTACAAGGTTGGCAATCTTCAATCAGTGTCGTTGAGCAACAAAGTGATTTGGGTATTATTCAAGCGATTGAACAGTGTTTACCCTCCGATTAGTTAGCCGTTATAAGTCTCATAATAGGTAGATCAATATGTCAAAGCATCATACAGCAGCAAGCCAGGCCAATCCGCACACATCTACCATCGATTCTACGGTGATTGAAGGCGAAGTACTTGGTGATCATGTTGAAGAAAGTATTGACGAGAAAATCTCTAGAGGGCGCGCTTATTCAAATTCTAAAGCCAAGCCTGAACCTAAAAGTAATAACGATTATACAGAATCTAGCGTAACCACACATTCGTGGTTTGCTAAATACCGTTCGTACGTTTTGGGATTATTGATGTTTATTGTGGTGATTTTGGTGCTATTTGCAACCCGCCCGAATACCGCATGGCAGATACAACACATTAATGCTTTGCAAACAGATGTCGCACAGCTCTATCAGGATAATGAAGCGCTTGAAGCCCGTTTGACGTCTCAGGCAGCGAGTGTCCAGAAAACCGTCGAAACGGCAGTTGTTAAAGCACTGGCGGATACTGAAAATCAACCGTTAGTGAGTCAGGCTGACCTGGATGGCATCAAACAATCAATGCAATTACAGTTGGAGCAACTACAGGAGCGTTTACTTGGGCTGAAAGAAACCGTTACACCACAGCTTCAAAAATCCCAAGAGGGTATTGACCAGATTGTTGAGTCGGCGAACGAAATTACTGGGGCTCTTAAGCCCTCTAAAGAAACTGAAGAGCAGCTTAAGCTGCTAGAGCAAAAACTACAAATTCAAATGGGTGAAATAGGGGTTAAATTAGCTAAGTTATTTGATTCTAATGCTCACCAATCAACTTTAAGTGCCCAGCAGGCTTTAACGAGCTCACAGATCCAACAATGGATTGTTGCAATCAATACCCAGTGGATGCTACAGGGGCGTGTTGAGCAAACCTCACAACAGTTGCTAGCTTTAGAGCAAGCGATTGGTTTAAGTGATTTAACCAGTGCGACGGCTTTAGCACGTTTGATTGGACAGGATTTAGCCAATTTAGACACGTTACAGAAAGCCTCTAATGAAAGTGATGCGCTTAATACTCAGGATTTAAAGCAAGCCATTAGAACGTTAACATTAACTGATATTAAAGCGACCGACATTATTAATAACACTGCGAATGGTGTCGTGGACAGCAAAGGTGAGCGAATTTCGGTCGGAGAGGAAATCAGCTCAGAGTCTGCACTAGATCAATTGATTGAACGTTTTGGACAAATGGTCTCCCTCAAAAAACGTGATACTTCAACGGAGCAAACAAAAGTAGAGTCACTCGTGATGCATGATGTTTTGGTGCAGAGAGGTTTATTGTTGGTAGATCGTATTGATTGGGCTTTGCAGACACAATCTACAGCTGGACTTACCTCAGCAATAGCAGATTTAGAAGGTTTTATTGCCAGTCATTTTAAGGCGCAGGTTACGGAATTTACGGCTTTATTGCAGCCTTTTAAAAGTCAATCATTTAAGTTACGTCAACCATTGGCAATTTTGAGCCTGCAGTCAGAATAATAGCCAGGCATCACATTATACAAAGTGCTCTTTAATGCTCACTGTACTTAACCAAAGGGATCGAGAAAACGCATGCGATTAATATTAGTTTGGGCAGTTGTCTTTTTTGTCGGTACTAGCTTAGCCACCTTAATGCTCTACGATAATGGTCAGGTTTCTATCGTTTGGGGTGATTGGGTCATTGAAACAAGTTTAAGCTTTTTAGTATCGGCAATCATCGGATTATTTCTACTCGGCTATTTGTTAGTACGACTATTTTTAAATCTTTGGAATTTTCCCGTTTGGTGGCGACGTAGTCGACGATTACGTCAGTATAGTAAAGCTGAAAATGCGATGGCCAAAGGTATGATTGCCTTAGAGTATGGCGATTGGCACAAAGCAGAAAAGGAGCTCATTAAGAGCGCTAAGCAGAGTGAAGCGGGATTGGTTCACTATTTAAGTGCTGCAAAGATGGCGCATAATCAAAAGGCTTATGGCCGGCGTGATCAATACCTTGAGCAGGCGCGTGAAGACTACACTGCGGATTATGTGACGATTGGTTTAGTCGAGGCTCGGTTATTGTCTGAAGAACAGCCTGAAGTCGCGTTGGCTATTTTAGAAGCTTTACATGAGCAACATCCACAACACATTACAGTTTTAGCGGAATACGCTATAGGATTGCGCCAACTATGTCGTTGGGGAACATTAGAGGCTTTAATGCCTTTGATTAAAAAGCTACGAGCACTAGACAAAACGCAACTGCTTGACCTTGAGCAGACCTTACTAGCGGGTAAGTTGGCTTCGGCTTTGGATGAAGCCAGCTTGGATCAATTATGGGCACAGCTGAGCTATAAGCAAAAAATGATACCGCAAGTGTTATCAGAATATGTTGAGCAACGAATTGGTAGGGGGCAAGAAGTTGGTCTGGCATCATTAATTGAGAAGGCCGTTAAAAAACAGTGGAATGACCGTCTCGTTTATCAATATGGTCGTTTGACACTTGGTCCAGCATTTGAGCGTTTGAAAATGGCTGAAACCTGGTTAAAAGGTAAAGAAAATAATCCTGTTTTGTTATTGTCATTAGGTCGCCTGGCTTGTAGTAGCCAGCTATGGGGTCGCGGCCAGAATCATTTACAAGAGAGTTTGAAGCTTCGTCCAGAAGTGGAAACCTATCATGCGTTGGCGTTGTGTTATGAAGCTGAAGGTAAAGATAATCAAGCGGCTTTAACCTATAAGGAAGCGATTATGCGCCTAGAGGGCAAGTCCTTGCTGGATAAGTCTTAGTGAGTTAGATGTCGTAAGATGCTGACTTGAGCCACCTATGTTTGTTTTAAGGTTCTACTCAACAGCTATATATCCCATTTCTAATGAGGCGGTTCGGCCTCGGATCTTAATCCTGTAAAGAGTTTTTCCAGATAATAGTATGCCGGATAAGGAGTGAATTGAAAGGTCTACCAAATGCTCATTATCAATCGCTTTACGGGTAATGGATAATGTGGGTGTTAGGGTTGTATTTTATGGTGCTTTTGGAGGGTAGCGTCCAATTAAAGGCTCTGAATCACGCATTTCTTTAATTGCCGAGCGCATGAGCTCTTGTGCGTTCGTATTATCTTCCGTAAAGGTCGATGCGCCCACCTGCATAGTAAATTGATACTCAGGTAGTACCACCGTTTTAGGTAAGTCACTAGGTAAAGGGCTTTGCGTCAAGCGTTGGTAAATATCATGTTTAAGTGTCGCTACACCAACTTCATCGGTCTCGGGTGCCACAATAGCAAAGATTTTTTCTTCTAATCTAAAAACTAAATCGGTTTCACGAGAATCGTTGTGTAGAATCTGGCCAAATACCATGTATTTCGATCCTGGATTTTCGATCTCAATGTTTTTAGCGGTTGAGTTTAAAACTTTGACCTCGACCAATTTAATCAGCAAAATTGAAAATGGATGGTGGTAGCGATGACTTCTAAGCAGTTCATAGCGAATCACTTCTTGATAGCGCTCTTTATGAAAAAGTCCAGATTCATGTTCGGTCACTATCAGGTTGTCTAGCTTGTCGTAGATGCCTTGAATCGTGTGGATGTGGTCACTGATGCTTTCATCAATTTCATCAATTTCCAGCATGGTTTGCGGTTCACGCTGCCAGTCGATATGCTGTTCATGCGAAGTCAGTCTTAAGCGCTTTACTCGGTTATTCAAGTTCGACAACGGTACTAGTAAGTTCTGATGAACTAATTTGTTCGTGATAATGGTCGCGACAATGATAAATAACACTAAGAATATAAAGAAAAAGATCAAGATTGCAGTCGATGAGATATGGTCAATGGACATGGGTACTTGTAATACCAGTGTTCCTGCGAGTGCACCAGTATAAACCTCCCCAGACTGCACTTGTTGAGCATGGCAAACCAAACATTGGTTTTTGAAGATAATGGGTAGTCCAGCACTGATGGTACCGCTCATGATGTTGGTGTTGACAACGGTTCTTTCTGTATCCTCTACGTGGTGGACCAGGCTTTGAAAAGTTGCAGTGGTCGGTGTGCTAGGGTCAATAACATCATCTTCTGGGCCGAGAAATTGTGGCGATTTTTGGAGGAAAAAAGCCGCATTGGGCATTTTTTCACGTAAAGTTTGATAAACTTTATCGATGTTATATGGCTGCCAACCCGTACCTAAATGTTCGTTAACAGATTGGTAGCTTAGATCTTCAATGGATTCTATATCAGATGAGATATTGTGTTTCAACACAAAGTAGGCTGGCACGGCTACAAGCGGCAGGGCAATCGCAAAAGATAATGCAATGGCGATAAAAAGTTGCTTGAGCAGGAGCGTGCTAAAGGTGAATTGTTTCAAATTCTGGTTGAACATCATGGCGACACCATATAATAATCAATCTCCATTATAGTGAAGAAGAACTCGTTATAAACAGCTAATCACATAATATAATGTGATAAGGGCATCAACCTGGTTTAAATGCGGTCTGCTAAGACGATTCCAAGGCCGATTTTGTTGGTATGGTAGTCCATATCTATCAGACTGTCACCATAACCACTGAACCATTGCACATAGCCTTTTAAACGTTTAGTCAGGGGGTAAGTGTAGTCTAATTGGACTGAACCATATTGGTTAAATATATATCGATTTCGAACCGTTAATCCAAAGGAATGCTTTTGCCATTGATGGGCGGCTTCAATTTCATAATCACCTAGGTATTTGGCATAGTCAAAACGGTTGTCAAGTGCATCATTTTCTTCAAAACGCTGCCAGGTTTTAAAGCTCAAGTAACTGTTTTTACGCTGTAAGAAACCCTGCAAAAAGAGACGATTCCAACCTCTTGAGAGGCTGCCAGATTGGCCATTGGATTGATGGTTGATGCCAATGGCAACTTTATGCAGGTTGAAATCAAAGAAATCCAAGTCAGCATGAAATTCAGCCCATATCTCAGGTTCATGGTTAGTTTCTCTAAATGGAATAGAGTCTGTTTCATCGAAAAATTGCCAAAAAGAACGGTTGGTATAGGCAGCATAGATGTCGATGTCTCTGTCCAAAATAGATAGGCCTTTCACTACCGGAAATTTGAAGCTCAGTTGGAATTGTACTTCCTGATCTTCATAGCTTAGAGAATGGCCAACATTACTTTCAAAAGGTTCTGCATTCGAGCCATTCGTATAGTGAGAAAGTATGGCGTAATTGAGTCGGTGCGGGGTAATGACAAAGGCGTTTTGCTCAGTCAATTGTTCACTTATACGACGTTTTTCCAAGGGAAGAGTTGCGATTTTTTGGCTGATACAGGCCTGCTTGATTTCTGCAACCGTCATCTCATCAGAAGCTTGTTGGATGACTTCATTTAAGCAGCTTTCGTATGGCGTGATTTCAAGTGCATGGACTGAAAAACTAGCCAAAAAATAAAGGCTGAAAAAGGTTATGGCCATTTTTTTGAAAGTATTCATGTTTCCCCTTTTCTCTGACGGTAGCTGAACCTGAGTCTAATCACTGCATCTAACAAATACAGTGAGATTCGTTTAAGCCAGCTGCAAAAAAGTCTATTTTTGCTTGCTGCATCATTGGCCAAGGGCCACACATATACACGGTGGTGTGTTGTAGATTAGGATGCTGTTTTAATACTTGCTCATGAACCAGGCCTTTCAGCCCACTCCATTGGTCAGTTTGCTCAGAAATTACAGGAATATATTCTAAATTGGCATGGGTTTGCATTAGGTTCAGCATGAGTTTATGCATATACAAATCTTCAACCGTACGAGCACCCCAATAAAAATGTATTGGCACGCCTACATTCTCTTTTAAAAGAGAGTCTAATAAAGCCTTTAAGGGAGCATAACCGGTGCCACCTGCGACGAAAATAATCGGTTGGTGTGCTGGTTGTAGTTGCATCTGATCCTCAGGACCTTCCATGACTAAGGTATCTCCGACTTTAACGGCAAAAAGCTGTTGCATCCACTCACTATCGGCTTGATTACGAATGTGACATTCGAGTAAGCCATCCACTCTCGGTGCGGAGGCAATCGAGAAAGGCTTCAAGTCTTCGGCATTAAAACCAAGCATAATATATTGACCTGAAGCGTATGCAATAGGGTGTTCTGGCTTTAGTAACAGCTGAATGATTTGTGGCGCAAGTTGTTCAACGTGTACCACCTTAAGCGGGTGAATAGCGGCGGTCATGGTATGTCCTAGGTCAACCGAAGAGGCAGATTAAATCAGCATAAGGTTGTTAAAGTTGTTGTTTAAAGTTTAAATTCTGTCCAAATTGGCGCATGATCTGATGGCTTTTCCATGCCCCGTTCTTCATAGCCGACTTTACTGTCGACTGCTTTGGCATTTAAAGAGTGGCTGGCTAACACCGTGTCAATTCTTAAACCGCGACGTGGTTCACGGTCAAAACCTTTGGAACGGTAATCAAACCAACTAAAGATATTGTCTTCTTCTGGATGAATGGTGCGAAAAGTATCCTTCAATCCCCAGTTCAGAAGTCGTGCCCACCATTCGCGTTCTTCTGGTAGAAAGCTCGTTTTACCATCACGTAACCAACGTTTGCGGTTGTCTTCACCGATGCCGATATCCAAATCGGTTGGTGAAATATTAAAGTCACCAATTACGGCTAGCGCTTGTTCAGGATCACACTCGGTTTCTAAATAAGACATTAAATCTTCATAAAACCTGGCTTTGGCCGGGAATTTAATTTCATGTGTACGGCTTTCCCCTTGAGGGAAGTAGCCATTCACTACACGAACAGTCCCGCCATTTTCAAGCTTAAAGTCACCAATGATCATACGCTTTTGAGCCGTTTCATCATCAGTTTTCCAGCCCTTCTGACAGTCAACCAACTCGATGCCTTTGCGGTACAAAAGTGCCACGCCATAGTGGGTTTTTTGGCCGATAAAAATGGCGTTATAGCCCATCTCTTCAATCGCCTCGATTGGAAATTCATGGTCTTGTACTTTGGTTTCCTGTAAACCAATAATGTCTGGTTTAATTCTATCAGTTAGCGACTGCAATTGATGTAAACGTAGACGTACGCTATTAGTATTAAAAGAGACGATTTTCATGCGGTTTTCCAAGGGCTTAAGGACTGTCAAAGTAGGGCGTTATTAATGCGCCCAATTATAGCGGAAAACCAAGTGGTTAGGTATGGAATTGCACTTTATGCCAGGTTGGTTGTACGGAAGTTTATGATTGTTAATAGGCCTCTGCAGTCGATATTACGATGATAGAAATTCTGATATTTTATTTCAGCCCGTTCTGCTATGGGGTTTTCAGTCCTGAGGGTTTTACAGATATTTAATGGTTAAAGTTATGGGCAGGAATGGAAAATAGTGACTTAATAGCAGTTTAATGAAGAATTGTACGATTTCTCAAGCCATTATCAGATCTTTAATATTTACACACTTGACGTATTTGCTATGATAAAGACACTATTTTATTTTGAAGAGAGTTTGAACTTATGAGCCATGTATATCGTTTAGTTATTTCTTGCCCTGATCAAGTGGGGATTGTCGCGAAGGTTGCCGAGTATATTGCACATCATGGTGGTTCAATTGTTGAAGCGAACCACCACACCGACCCGGTTGAAGGTTGGTTTTTTATGCGCCATGAGATTTTAGCCAGTTCTATTGCTTGCGGCTTTGAAGTCTTTGAAAAAAGCTTTCAAGCAGTGGCGGATGTCTTTGATATGACATGGTATCTATCAGACTCTGAACAGCCTAAAAAGATTGCTCTGTTTGCCTCTAAAGAGTCGCACTGTTTAGCGGATTTATTACATCGTTCGCATGAGAATGAGTTGCCGGGTGAGATTGTCTGTGTCATTGCCAATCATGATGATTTGCGTTCTATGGTTGAGTGGCACAAAGTCCCTTTTCATCATGTCCCTGTCACGCCAGAGACTAAACCACAAGCTTTTGCTGCAACTGAAGCATTAGTCCAGCAATATGGTGCGGATATGATTGTTTTAGCCCGTTATATGCAGATTCTACCACCCCAAATGTGTGCCGATTACTCCGGTCAAGTGATTAATATCCATCACAGCTTTCTCCCCTCATTTGTCGGTGCAAAACCATACCACCAAGCAAGTGCTCGCGGGGTTAAGTTGATTGGCGCAACTTGCCACTATGTGACGGAAGATTTGGATGAAGGGCCGATTATTGAACAGGACGTTATTCGCGTAAGTCATTCGCAAACGATAGACGATATGAAGCGTTTAGGCCGCGATGTTGAAAAAACGGTGCTCGCACGTGGTTTACGTTATCATTTAGAAGATCGTGTTTTAATTCACGGTCATAAAACGGTGGTGTTTGCTGCTTAGTGGTCATGAAATCATTCAAAACCAAAAAGCCCGAGTTAACGTAAGTTAACTCGGGCTTTTTGCCCTATAACGTACACTATTTATGCCTTATCTTTAAGTGCCTAGGTGGGGTTGTTTTGTGAATTCGGTTTTAATAGCTTCTGCCAAAGGAGGGTTGGGTAATGGATTGTATAACGGATTTCCGAGATTGTGGCAGGATTTCTGTCAGCATTTGTTGCATGACGGTTTCCACGCCTTTTCTACCTGGAAGGTGGTTTTGATGCGCCACTTCTTGCCACGGTTGTTTTTTGAGCACTTTATCACACCACACGGTTTGTTGATGTTTGCTCGCCCGGCTGAGCGTATGCGGATTACGAATGCTCCACTCCCAGAGTTGGCCACTAAGAGATTCGTATTGACGTTGGGCTAATCCATACTGAGAAGCCGCCGCTTCCAAATCGGGTTTCTGTGTTTTAAATCGAAAGGTTTTTAAGATGGCAATCACACGACTGGCCGGCACATAATGCAATGATTCGATTAGGGTGTGGGGAAATTGAGCCTGAAAAGACCGTTGAATACAGGCCAACGCTTGTTGTGCCATAGCGGTTAATGGCAACGTGACCACCACATTATGGCTACCACTAGATTTATCGCGTTTCACGCCGACATGTAGTGGTGTGTAACCTTGATCAAACCAAAAGTGTAGCAATTCATTACTGGCGCCAAAGCTGCTGCTGAGATAATCAATCCGCGACGCTCGTGCGCTGTTTTGCAAAGTTTTCAGGAGTTTTTTGCCGATGCCTTGTTGCTGGTAGTTTGGATGTACCGCAATGCGCATGACACGGCAAGTAGAGAGCAGGGTGAAATCTGAACTGGCATAATTTTTTAACAATAATTGGGGCACTAAATGACCATGAACGCGAGTGTTGCTCGGCATGATTTTGCCTTCTTCAACACAGAGCACAACCCCCACTAAAAGCTGGCCTTGTTTCGCGGTCATAACTTTTAAGTTAGGGGCACTTAGCAGTTGCTGAAGGTCATTCGGGCTGGTTTGATAATGGGCTTGAACCAAGAGTTCAAAAACTGCGTGCAGCAGCGCAGAATCCTCAACTAAAGTGTGAATCGCTTCTTCTTGTAGTTGTAAGTCTTCTACTGGAAGGCTCACGACCCCATTCTCAACTGAGCGTTCCAGTTGGATGGGCGTAAGGCACAGCGCCTGGTTGATTGCTGTTTCAAGCGGGTCATTATCTGCCCAGCGAATCGGTTGATTTAAATGGAAGTTTTTCCAGTCAGGTGTCAGTTCCGTAAGGGTCTTTTTAAAACGTAGCTCAAAGCCTCTGCCAGATCCTTCATAACCATGCAGAGTAGTAGCGAATACCATACGGTGATGGCGTTGCAGTAATTGGGTCAATAAGGGGGTCGGTAAGTGTGCGGCTTCATCGACCATTAGCATATCCGCTAAAGTGGGTTCAATAACCAGTTGGTCTGGTGCGACAAACTTAAAGGTTTTGAGTTGATTTTTAATTTTAAAACTGACCAGGCCTGGTTGGTTGCTTTCAATGCTGATAGCTTGCGTTTCAGAAGCTTCCATGATGGCTTGTAAGGCATGTTCAAATGCCATTTTGGTTTGATCTAGCCGACCGGCGGTGAGGACGATATCGGTTTTACCCTCTAGTAAACATTGAACAGCTGCTAAGCCTAAAACGCTGCTTTTCCCACGGCCTCTATCGGCACTTAACACCAATGGGCGTTTACGATGTCCGAAGGCCACTGTACGAATCGCTTGTATCACCTGCTGCTGATCTAAGGTGGGTAGATTTTGGGGTGCCACTGGCAATAACGAGGGCGCATCAGAGTGCAAATCCGTGTCGGGTAGGTTTTCACTTAACCAGACGACTTGGTTATCCGGATTTTGCCATTGCTTGATAAGGTGTTGAATAAAATAAGGGTGGGTTTGCTCAATGGTCAGCGGGCTATTCAAAAATCTTGCATTTTCAGGATTAGGCTGGCTTTTCCAGATTTCGATGGAAGGTGTACATAAAATAAATAGGCCGCCCGCCTTAACCATGCCTGCTGCAATTCCGAGGGTATTGGCACTCAAGCCTTTTGAGGCGTCCAAAATCACGCCATCCACTTCTTGGCCAAGTTTGTGTAGCAGTTGTTGAGTGTCAATTGATTCGAAGGCGTAATGCAGGGCTTGTGGGTTGATGGCGGCATTTTCAGGGCCAATCCACCATACGGTTTCATCTGCAGTCCATAGCTCACTCAGTTGTAAAGCTTGCCATTCTGATCGGCCACTGAGAATGACGAGGGCACGATGCCGTTGCTGGCTTAAGTGCTGGCGTAAAGTCTTTAGATTTTGATGATTCACGAAAAATTAAGCCACTCTGTCAGGGGTTTAGGTTTGCCAAGGTAATAGCCTTGACCATAAGTAATGCCGATTTCAGTTAGGACCTGAACATCTTGCAAGGTTTCAACATATTCTGCAACTGTTTCTTGATTACGTAAGGCACTTATTTCCTGAATATACCGTATCACTGCTTTATCGGTGGGGTCAGTATGCATGTCTTTAACAAAGCTACCATCAATTTTAACCACATCAAACGGCAGGTTTTTTAGGTACTCAAAAGAGGACATGCCCGTACCAAAATCATCTAAAGCAAAGCCGATCTTCTGATTTTTACAATATTGAATGAAGTCAGATGCTTTTGTTAAGTTACCGACTGCGGAGGTTTCAGTCAGCTCTAAACTGAGTTTTTCCCAAGGAAAATCGAAGTGTTCAATGGCCTGTTTTACCGTAGCTTGAAACTCAGGATTGTTCAATGAGGCACCTGCCAAATTGACATGTGCGGCATGCAGATTTTGAATATGTTCAGGGTGTTTAGTGACGGTTTCCAAAAACGTCCACAATACAAATATATCGATCTCCGCCATCATTTGATAGCGTTCAGCGGTGGGTAAAAAGAAATCAGGTGGAATGAAATTACCTTTGCTATCCCATAGTCGTATCAGGATTTCATAACCGATTTGAGTCGATTCGGTTTGCAATGGCACAATCGCTTGCGCAAAAAGCTCAAAACGTGAAGGACCGTCACCGAGGGCTTCTTTGATAAAACCAGCCACTTCAATATCACGGTCAAATTTTTGTGTACTGGAATCTCCTGGCTGGTAAATATGTAACTGATTACGGCCTGCAGATTTTGCCACATAAAAGGCAGAATCGGCAGCTTTAGTGAGGCCTTCCAAGGTATATTCAAAAGGCTTAAAGGCCACTAATCCCATTGAAGCAGAGACCGATAAGGACTCTCCCTCCCAGATAAAACGGAAGTCTTTTAAAGTCGCCAAGGTTTTTTGGGCCTGTTGAGTGCCTTCTTTAAGTGAGCAGTTGGGGATGAGTATCATAAAATCATCCCCGCCTGTTCTTGCCAAAACACTGTTCTTAGGTAAGTCGGTCGCACAGCTTGTGGCAATCATCTTTAGTAGTTCATCGCCCGCCACATGACCGACAGAGTCATTAATCAGTTTAAATTGGTCTAAGTCTATTTGTAGCAGGATGTGTCGGGTCTCAACGGACTGTTCTTCGGCGTGTAAGTAGTGTTTGAGTTTTGTTTGAAAGCCCTGCTGGTTGTAAAAGCCCGTGAGTTGGTCGTGCTCTGCCTGGTAACGCAACTGTTCTGTAGTGGTCGAAATTTGGGACATCATTTGATTGAAGCCATCAAATAAAGATTTAACTTCATTTTGAGAGGTTGTGGTGAGTATGGGAAAGTTATTTTCTGCTGGTTGGCTGTTTTTCATCGCCGAGGCAAGGGTTTCAAAAGGTCTAGAGTAGAGTCGACTCAGCCTAAGGGTGAGAAAAAATCCAATTAAAAGTTCCAAAGGGAAGGCGATGATTAAATAGATTAAATGTTCATTTAATTGGGTGGTGAGATCATGCATGTCGATAATGTAGACAACTTCTCCAAAAGTATATTCATCTACTGCTAAGGGCAGTTTGACATATAAATCGACCCCCGAAAATCGAGGTTCTTCGGTAGCTTCTGCCACTAAGTGGTCATATTCATAAGCGGGTTTAGAATTGTATTCAAACACAGCTTGATGCTGGTCGTTATAAAGCAGTACGCGATCGACCGAGTTAAATTGCGATAACCGAAATGAGAGATCTGAGAAAACATCTGTCTCATTACTGACCAGGGCCTTGAGCATGTCATGACTCATTGATTTGTTCAGGGTTTGCGAGAGTTCAATAGCAAGAGCTTCACGCTCTTTTTGATCTAACCAGTAGGCTAAAGAGAGCGTTGCCAGGGTGATGCCCAACAGCATCAAAGAGGTCAGTGCAAAAAGTTGTGTGCGGATGCTAAGGGTGCGCCACATACAGGAGATCCTTTATTTACTTATCATTTCTTACGTCGGTTAATCTATTTTATGTGCACTGGATTCAGGGGGTTCTTTTTCAATGGCTAAACTGAAGTCATTCCCCCACTCTTTCCAAGAAGCATCGTAGTTCGCGACGTTATAACCAAGCTCTCTGAGAGTGAAATAGTTCATTGTAGAGATACGACCGATGGCACAGTAGAGCACCACTTTTTTAGTTTTGGGGATGTCAGCATAAAGCGTTTGTAATTCATCCATAGACTTAAGGCTGGTGATTTGTGCTTCTTGCTTTAAGTTATGCCCAGCCGGAATATTGGTGGCGCTGGGAATGTGACCAAAGCGTTTGGCCGAAGATTCTAAACCACGGTAGGCTGTATTAGGTCGAGCATCGATAATCAGTTGATTAGGGTTTTTTGAGGCCAGGAGGGTTGTCAGCTTAGTCGCCAAACGTTCGTGATTAATCACGGGGATATATTGGCTAGGAATCGGAGAAGGCGTGTCAAACGCCAGTGGTAAATTAAGGCTCAACCAATCAACGTAACCTTTATTCAAAATTTTAAGGTTTTTTAGGCCATACACTTCAAGCGTCCAAAACAGCCGAGCAGCATTCATCATTTGACCGTTGTCGTAAATCACCACTGGGGTATCGGTATTCAGGCCTAAGTTGCGTAAGATATGTTGCAACTGAGTGGGTTGAACGATACGACCATCAATGCTTTTATTATGGTAAGTCCAAACCTCAGGAAAGTTTAAGGCGCCTTGAATATGACCTTGTTGATATTCTTGTTCAGTACGGCTATCTAAAATGACCAGGCCTGGTGAGTTTAAGTTTTGTTGGAGTTGCTCCGCTGATATTCTCAGAGGTTCTGCTGCAGAGAGGTTTAAGCTGATAAAAAATAGCAAAAGACCTAAGACCGAAAGTCCTAGTGCTGCAATGAGTCGCTTATTTAGCAAGGCTTGAACGTTTAAATTGTGTGTCGTCTGGAGCATGATGGCAATTCCTTTTTCATTAAATTCTCTTTTCAAGACCTTACTCAGCGCAAATTCTTTCAGAGAAGTCAGAATGATTGCTTTAGAATCAAACAAGTTCATTGCAATATGCAAATGCTCACTCTATTGAATAAGCACCTATAATAAGAGTTATTCGGCGTCTAAAGAGAGAAAAAGACTCAGACGAAATTAGGGCAAATAATCGCAAATGATGGCAAACAATGGCACTTGAGAAACTCACTTTAGCACAAGTTAACTGGATTGATGGCATCGTTCCGCATTCGGAGCAGTTTGATGATTTCTATTTCAACACCGATGGTGGTTTGCAAGAGATAGAACACACTTTTATTCAACCGAATCGCTTGGCGGAACGCTTCTCGGAATGTCTTTCAGAACAGACCTTTCGGATTGCCGAAACGGGCTTTGGTTCTGGCCTTAATTTTCTGGCAGTGTCATTACTTTGGTTGGCAAAAAGTCCAGTTAATTGTCAGTTACATTTTATCTCTTTTGAAAAGTTCCCGATGCAATTGACGGATTTACAAAAAGCGCACCAGGCCTATCCACAGCTTTTAGAGCTCGCCGAAGTTTTACAAAATCAATATCCGCTGTTAATGCCAGGCTGGCATGATATCTGGCTATTTAAAGGCCGCGTGCGTTTAACGCTATGGTTTGGGGATGTGCTGAAAGGCTTGCCTGAATGTGATGCTTCACTGGGTTCTAGAGTCGATGTTTGGTTACTCGATGGCTTTACGCCCGGTAAAAACCCCGATATGTGGCGGCCAGGGCTCTATAAAGAAATGTCGCGTTTAAGTCATGCTCAAACCACCTTTTCGACGTTTACCTCGGCAGGCGATGTGCGCCGCGGGCTTCAAGCGGCTGGCTTCGCTGTCCATAAAGCCAGTGGTTATGGTAAAAAACGCGAAATGTGTTTTGGCCATTTAGCGCAAGTGCGTCCTTATAGTTTAAAAGCGCCTTGGTTCAGTCGACCAGAACCGATCAAAACCGGCACTGCGATTGTCGTTGGGGCAGGCTTGGCGGGGGCGAGTGTGGCTTATCAATTGGCTAAAGCGGGATGGAAAGTCACGGTCTTAGAAGAAAAAGACAGCGTGGCCAATGCAGCCTCGGGAAATTTAGCAGGTACCGTGCATCCATTGATTACGGCCGATTGGAATCTTCGTAGCCAGTGGTATTTGCAAGGCTTTGAAGCCACTTTGCGCACATTGTTGCCGTGGTTAGCCTCCGAAGAAATTCAGGGTGATTTACAGGGAATGGTGCAGCTATTGGTGACTGAAACCAGTTTAGAGCGCGTTAAGGATTCACTGGTTCGGGTCGGTTTTCCGGAAGCCTTAGCGGTGTGGTTAACCGCTCTTGAAGTCAGCGAAAAAATCGGCGGACAGGTTACGGCACCTGGGTTATTTTTCCCCAATGGCGGTTGGTTGAATCCACCTTCGGTGGTTAAGCGCTGTTTACAGCATGAATCCATTCTCGTCTGCACATCTGAGTCCGTTAAAAGTATTGAAAACAACTCAGATTCAGAAAGTGACCAGGCCTGGTCAGTGGTTACCCAATCACAAATTTTAAAAGCCGATATTGTTGTGGTCGCTACGGGCAGTTTAAATACGGATTTAAATGCGCAATTGGGCTTGCCGATTCGTCCGGTAAAAGGTCAAGTTTCACATCTTGAAGCGGATCAGCAGGCCTATCCCTTGAAATATCCTCTAACCCATTCAGGCTACTCTTCGCCTTGTGGTGATGGCAGAGCAGTAACGGGCGCAACTTTTGAAGCGCCCAGTTTATCGGAGGCACTTTCCATCGAGGGCCATTTAACCAATTTAGAAACCGCCAACAAAGCGCTGCCTAACTGGGTGAATGCCTCCGCAGAATCTCTGCAAGGGCGAATTGCCTTTAGGCCGACCACGCCCGATCATCTGCCAATTTTTGGCGCAGTGCCAGACAAAGAGTGGCTACAACAGGCTTACCTGTCACAATCCCATACCCATGCAGTGTATCGCTATAAAACCCAGCATTATCAAAAGGGATTATATGTTTCCAATGGTCACGGCCCAAGAGGTTTGATGTCAGTATTTTTAGCGGCCGAAAGCATTTTGGCTGAACTACAAGGTAACGCGTTGGTTCAGCCTTTGTCGCTTTATCATGCCAGCCACCCCGCACGTTTTACGATTCGACAGTGGCGCAGCGGTAAATAGTATGATGATGAATAAGTTAAGCTTGGAATAACCGGGTGGGCTTAATTAAATCCACGACCTTAAATAAGGTATCATGATAAAAAATTCACAGAGGATAAATCGTGCAACATACAGTTTTCACGCAATCAAGAAATCTCAATGAACAGATGCGTCATACACCGTCTTTAACTGTCTTGGTTTTGATTGTTCTGTGGTCGTTTATGTCATGGCATGCATCGGCTCAAGCGAGTACTAATGTGAGCTTTCAATCAGTTGAATCACCAGCATTTTTTGCACAATTAAATGCATTTTCAGAAGGTTCGACTAACCCACAAAGGTTAGCGTTTATCCAAAGAAGTGCGCTGCAGAGCTTGTTGGTTAGCACTCCCATTAAAGTTTCGCCAAATACGATGCTGGAAACTCAATTGCGCTCTGCTGTCAGAGAAAAGTTGCTAACCTTGCCTCTTTTTCAACCGAATGACACTCAGACTAGTTTACAAGCTGACAAAGTGGATGTGGTGATGAGCTGGTTGCCAGAAGTCCTCAATCATCAAGCCTATGACAGGCTGCAGGTTTTAGATAAAGAGCGCTCGAAATACCTGCGTATCAATCCGAAGAGTAATGCTTTTGAACAGCTTAAGCGTCTTATGCCTGCGCTGTATAATATTGAAGAGCATCGCGCTTTACTGCAACTATTAAAGCTGAATGGGGTTGAAGCTCCGCCGTTAAAAAACAGTCGTCTAGTGGGTTTTTTGGATCAGCATATCAGCCGATTAGCGCGCGGACTCACATTCAATATGAAAGCTTTAGTGCGCGAGGGCAGAGAGTTTGAACCGGACTTGATTGCCTCTCTGGAACGGCAGAGTTTGACATTTACCGCCAAACCGCCCGATTTTATCTTAGATTATCAGCTCGATAGCATGGGTCAAGATGGCGTCAGTGGCGTTTGGTTATTTGATGCTAGAATTGCTTTTTTGGATAAACTTGCCATTAAGATTGTCTCTGCGGAATTAACACTGTCTGAAGTCGCAGACAATGAGTCTCAGGCACAGCGCCAGGCGCTGACTAAAATGGCTGAATCTCTTAGCCAAAACTTATGTGCGTTTTTATTAAAAAAGCACTAATATGCACTGATTAGATATAAACAATGGTTGCAACTGCGTTTGCAAAACTACAGGAAATTTTTAAAATGAATTTATTTGGCAAGATTAGCATCATTCTTTGGCTATTTACGTTATTGGCATTTGCCATTATGTTCGATTGGTTTGGTAGCCGTGAAATAGCGGTTTCAGCTTTAGATTATACGCAGTCAGCAGTTGATAAATTGGCGGAAACGGGCGATCAGATGCAGGACGTGATTGATGTGGTCAGTGAAGATAATGAGACCCTAACGGAAGCTAAAAAGACCGTGGGTGAGAAGGTGGAGTAAATACGCCTTCTTTCGCTTCGTTGATTTAACGAAGTACGCTTAAAAAAACATCGGAAAACAATGTAGGCCTACTTCACCCTGCCTGGGTAGATGTCTATTGAGAATCATCCTGGGTGCTAGGCAAAGTGGTTCAACCCTCCTTTTCTCTCTTGCTGTGCGGTTAATTCCTCTTCTAATCGCTTCGGCTGTGCTGTTTGTGCGTTCGTAAGCGCCTTAAACAGATAGTCCTTTGCCGCTTTGACTGCTTGCGGTAAAGTCTTTCCTTTCGCTAGTTCTGTCGCTATCGCAGAAGCGTAGGTACAGCCTGTACCATGCGTGTTTGACGTTGCTAATCGAATGCTTGAATAAGCCTGGATAATAGGGTGGTTCAGCGATTTATCATTCGGCATCACCAAGTAATCCACTGCCTCTGTTTCGACACTATGCCCGCCTTTAATGACGGCATTTTGCACTCCTAACGTAAATAGACATTGCGCCATTTCAGACACTTCAATCGCTTCGCCAATAAAGGCAGAATTCGGTTTGGAAGGCGTCGCCGTTTGAATAAGGGCATTAAGCTCTGGAATATTGGGCGTGACAACCGTTGCTAAAGGCAGCAGTTGATTTATAAATAGGGGCAAAGCCTGCGTTTCCAGCAATGGGCGACCACTGCTACTGATCAGTACCGGGTCTAATACAATCGGTATTTGGGGATGTTGTTGCAAGCATTCAATCACCACTTTTAAAATCGCTAAGTTGCCTAACATGCCAATTTTTATAGCTTGAATTTGGTAGTCTGCAAATAACGTTTCTAATTGAATACGCACGATTTCAGGCGCAAGCGGATAAACGGCTGCAACGCCTAAACTGTTTTGTGCCGTAATAGCGGTCGGCACTGTCAGCGCATAACCACCTAAGGCATGAATAGTCTTTAAGTCGGCTTGTAGTCCGGCACCTGCAGAACTATCGGATCCGGCAATGCTGAGTATGGTCGGTAAGGCTTGAATAGGTCTATTTTTCATGGAGTCATGATACTGGTTCTCTTTTGATTAATCAGCAAAAAGCGCATAAACTGATAAAGCATAGTGATGTATTTTGTCGAATAGTCGCTAATATAAAGCTTTATAAAAGAACACCACCTGGACAAAGGTATGATGAAAAACCAACCTAAAATCGGTTTGATTATTATTGGCGATGAGGTTATCTCCGGTAAACGTCAAGACAAGCATTTGGCGCAGGCCAATGCTTTATTGCATCCGCGCGGTTTGCAGTTGAGTTGGGTTAGGATTTTGGGGGATGAACCTGAATTCTTAACACAGACCTTGCGAGAAAGCTTTGCCCAGGGTGGGTTAGTGTTTTGTTTTGGTGGGATTGGCGCCACCCCGGATGACCGGACTCGACAGAGTGCTGCTTTAGCTCTGGGTTTACCGATTGAACGCCATCCTCAGGCAGTCGCTGAGATTGAGGCGCAGTTTGGGGATGGTGCTTACCCGCAGCGGATTCATATGGCGGAATATCCAAAAGGTGCGGCAATCATTCCTAATTTCTATAACCGCGTGCCTGGTTTTTCCATTCAAAATCACCATTTTATGCCCGGCTTCCCCATGATGGCTAAGCCGATGATGGAGTGGGTGTTAGATCATTACTATGCCGATTACCAGCAAACCCCGAATATTGAAAAAGCCATTCGCCTCATTAATGGCCAAGAGTCAGAATGGGTCGATTTTATGCAAAAATTTGAATTGGCTTATCCAGACTTACGCCTGTTCAGTTTACCGAGCATTAGTGATGATGATAAACGTACCGTTGAGCTGGGTGTAGAAGGCAAGGAGTCCGACGTTTTAAAGGGCTATGAAGCTTTGGTCACAGAAGCCGAAAGGCGTCAATGTGAGTGGTTACCAGTCTTTTAAAATTGCATGGGTTATTCCATTCAATGTATTCTTAATGGCTAAAATCGTCTTATTTTAAGAATTTTAGGTTGCATGCTCAATCGCTTTGTAAAGCATGATAGTTTTGTTTCTACTCAAAATAACTTATTGATTTTTATAGACAATAAAGGGTATATTGCCCAGTTACACCATTGGTTCTAAAGTGCTTTTTAGTAAGTCTTTGCTAAAAAAGTCTCAAGCCTCGGTTAGTTATCCTTAATTTTGATAAAAGTGCTTATGAACGAACGTATTCAAAAAATCATGAATAATAGCCAAGCGGTTATTTTTTACTGGCAGGCGAAAGAAGGCTGGCCGGTCGAGTTTGTCTCAAAAAATATCGAGCGTTTTGGCTATAACTATAGTGATTTCACCAGTGGACGAGTGAAGTATACCGACATTATTCATCCTGATGACGCTGAGCGGATTATGGATGAGGTTGTGAACTATACACAAAGAGGCATGGTTGATTTTCGTCAAGTTTATCGGATCTTTGATGGGCAAGGTGCTGTGCGCTGGGTTGATAATCGAACGACTATTGAACGTAATGATGAAGGTACGGTAGAGTATTATCTAGGTACGATTATCGATATAACGGAGCAAAAAGAAGCCGAACATTACAATACGTTATTGGGCAGTGTTGTGAGTCAAAGCAGTAGTGAAGTTTACGTTTTTGACCGTATTAGCCTCAAGTTTACCTACTTAAATCCCGCGGCTTTAAAAAGCTGTGGTCTGACCATGCAAGCAGCACTCGCGCTTACGCCTATAGATGTAAAGCCAGAGATGGATTTGGCTTATTTTAAACAGTTGATTGCGCCTTTAACTAGGAAGAGCGCTCCCTTGAACCGAGTCAGTTTTGAAACGATTCAAAGGCGGAGAGATGGTTCTTGCTATCCAGCGGATATCAGCGTTAAGTTATTAGATATAGATGGCCAGTCACAGTATGTTTCTGTGGTGCGAGATATCTCAGATATAAAAGCACTGGAACATGAAAGAGAGCAGCAGCATGCCTATGTTCAAAATGTGTTGAATGGCTTGTCTAATGAGGTTATGGTCATTCGTCCAGATTACTCTCTGGAGTGGATGAATCAAGCTACGCGTGTTCGAATGAAGAGTGAATGGATTGCTGATCCAGAGAATCCTAAATGTTATGAAGTGTCGCACCGTCGTTCAGCGCCTTGTGATGGTCTTGAGCATCCCTGTCCATTAAAGGAAGTCTTGAAAACGAAGCAGGAAGTGACGGTCATTCATAATCACGGTCATGATGGGGTGGATCACTATGTGAATTTAGTCGCAAAGCCAATGTTTGATGAGCACGGTGAGGTCACTTCGATTGTTGAGTCGGCACATAATATCACTTCGCTTATTCAGCTACAGGATACCTTGCGTGAACAAGCCGATAAAATGAGCTACCAAGCCAGTCACGATAGTATGACAGGTTTGCCGAATCGCCGTCTTTTTTATGATCGTTTAGATGAATCCATTAAACGCAATGAACGCTTGTCGGCACAGATCGCCGTCGTTTTTATTGATATTGATAAGTTTAAAGGCATTAATGACTCCATGGGACATCAGGCAGGTGATGAAGTGCTCATCGCAGTGTCAAACCGTTTGCAAGCTTGTTTGCGCGCATCTGATACCGTTGCTAGATTAGGCGGAGATGAGTTCACGCTGATCATAGAAGGGATAGCAGAGAAGAAGGAGTTGGCGATGGTTTTGCATAAAGTCTTGCTAGCTTTTGAGGCGCCTGTTGAAACCAGTGCGGGTTCCATTGATGTTTCGCTAAGCGCGGGAGTTTCTATGTGTCCTCAGGATGCGACGGACCGCAAAACGCTGGTAAGATATGCAGATAGGGCTTTGTATGATGTTAAGGTGCTCGGCCGAAAAGCCTTTAAATTTTTTGATGAAATGACCGATAACGGTTAACCTACGTCCTTCCCTGTTTGAATCATAACAAAATCACTTTTAAAAAAACTAGGTAGTAACCATGTCTCATTGGGATGTAATTGTGCTCGGAGCAGGTGCCTCGGGGTTAATGTGTTCTGCGACAGCGGCTTATCAAGGTAAGTCCGTTTTAGTGATAGATCATGCACCAAAAGCGGCTGCAAAAATCCGAATTTCTGGCGGGGGTAAGTGCAATTTCACCAATCTAGACGTGAGTCCTGCCAATTTTATCTGTCAAAACCCCCATTTTGTTAAAAGCGCGATATCGCGTTATCCCTCCTCAGCGTTTATCGAGCTGGTTGAGCGCCATGGTTTGGCTTATGAAACCCGCGAGTTAGGTAAATTGTTTTGTGCAGAACGCGCTTCCGATTTGATTCAAATCTTACGTACCGAATGTGATTGGGCGGGGGTTGAGTTTCAACTGAATACCGAGATTGAATCGGTTGCCTTCGAAAATGATTGTTATCGTCTGAAAACCACACAAGGTTTTGTGACCACAACTAAATTGGTCGTGGCCACGGGGGCGCTATCTTTTCCAAAGCTCAAAGCCAGCGGAATCGGCTATAAAATTGCCAAGCAGTTTGGTTTGAATGTCATTAAAACATCACCAGGCCTGGTACCTTTGAGTTTTGAGGGGAAATGGCAGGCACGTTTCTCAGAGTTAAGCGGTTTGTCGATGGATGTGAAGGTCACCGCCAATGGCCATGCCTTTCAAGAGGCGATGCTGTTTACCCATAAGGGGTTGAGTGGGCCAGGAATTCTACAGGCTTCTAATTACTGGCAGTTAGGAGAGGCAATAGAAGTGGATTTATTGCCAACCGAATCGGTTTTGGAGGCTTTGAAAAAACTCAAACAAACCGGACACAGTTTGCCAAAATGGCTGAATCAGTTTTGGCCAAAACGCTTTACCCATGTTTGGTTAGAAGCTTTCCCTATGGAAACGACCTTGTCTAATGTGACCGATGAAGCCATCGAAAATTACGCTTATCAATTGACCCATTGGAACCTGTACCCGTCTAATACGGCGGGTTATTCTAAAGCCGAAGTCACCTTAGGGGGCGTCGATACTGACGAAGTCTCTTCCAAAACATTTGAAGCTAATAAACAACCAGGCCTGTATTTCATTGGCGAAGTGTTAGATGTCACCGGTCATTTGGGGGGCTTTAACTTTCAGTGGGCGTGGGCATCTGGTGTCGCTTGCGGTCTATCCGTATAATACGGGATATAAAGTAAACACGACGAATGTATAAGCGTGAGAAATGAATCAGCCTTTATCCTTTGGTAGCGGCTGTTTACAGAGTGTGAAGAGACATTGAATGAACTTATTAAATCTAAAGCCTGAAAATCGTGACTCGTTTTCTAAAATTGTAAAAACACTGGTACAAAAGCATCAAACTCAGCCAAGCGAAATGTTACTACACGCCATAGAGAGTGAAGCCGATCCAGAAATGAACTACTGGATGACCATGGTGTTGGTGCAAGAGTATTTTGTTTCCGCTCAGCAAGAGGTAGCGAAAGATGCGGCCGGTGAGCCGGTTAAAGCCTTGCAAGCGGCTTGTCTGTTAGAGAATGCTGGCGTGGTTGCAGCATTGCTTGAGTTAGGCGGATTTAAGGGGGCAGTAACAGGTAAAGAGTATCAGTTAGCAGCGCGTATTGCTTCGCAGCATGAAAACCAAGCGATATTAGGGTTGTTAATGAAATACGCCCAAGAAAAAGATCAACTAGAGCCTTTTATGCGTAGCTTGCAGGGCACAACTCTTCAATAGTCAAAATGATGCGGATCCCTATCAGTGATAGCTAAAAGCTATCATGATGGTTGAAATAGTCAATTTTACTAGTTGGTTAATGCTCTATAAACTAGCTTGCAAGTCAGAGATGATAAATAACTTAGATAGTCAATTAGGAGATTCAGCATGGCATTAGAAAATCGTGAAGGTCAAAGAGTTCCAAACGTTACATTCCCTACTCGTCAGAATAATGAGTGGGTAAATGTGACCAGTGATGAAATTTTTAAAGGTAAAACAGTCATTGTTTTCTCTCTTCCAGGAGCATTTACACCGACTTGTTCATCTACGCATTTGCCACGTTATAATGAATTAGCGCCAGTATTTTTTGAAAACGGTGTTGATGAAATCGTTTGTATGTCAGTTAACGATACCTTTGTAATGAACGAATGGGCTAAAGACCAAGAGTCTGATAATGTGCGCTTAATTCCAGATGGCAACGGTGAATTCTCTGATGGCATGGGACTGCTTGTCAATAAAGAAGATCTTGGCTTTGGTATGCGTTCATGGCGCTATTCAATGCTGGTTAAAGATGGCGTGATTGAAAAGATGTTTATCGAGCCAGAAGTACCAGGTGACCCATTTGAGGTATCTGACGCTGATACTATGTTGAATTACATCAACCCACAAGCCAAGCCAGCTAAGGTAGCGACAATCTTCACTAAAGCAGGTTGCCCTTTCTGCGCAAAAGCTAAAGCGATGTTAGAAGATAATGGCATCAGCTATGAAGAGATCAACATCTCAAATAGCGGCATCTCTTCACGTACTTTGCGTGCGGTTGCTAATGCTGATACGGTACCTCAAGTATTCATTGAAGGTGAACACATCGGTGGTTCAGAAGATTTAGAAGCATTTTTAGCAAAATAATCTAGTTTGGAACCACCAGGCCTGGTGGTTTTTCGCTAGAATGTTTTGAAAAGAGTAGTAACGACTACTCCATTCCAAAAAGGGGCCGTATTAGCCCCTTTTTTTGTTTTTGGTTGGTTCTCAGTAGAGGAGAAGAAACAAGATGAAATACGATTATGATGTGATTGCCATTGGAGCAGGAAGCGGTGGCTTGTCAGTGGTTGAACGTGCCGCAGAGTACGGTAAAAAGTGCGCGGTCGTCGAAGCTAAAAAGTTGGGTGGTACTTGTGTCAATATCGGTTGTGTACCGAAGAAAGTCATGTGGTTTGGTGCGCATATCGCCGAAGCCATTCGCGATGCTTCTAGCTTTGGTTTTGATGTCGAACAAAAAGGCTTCGATTGGGGCAAGTTGGTTAAGAACCGTGAGCAATATATCAATAATATCACCACCTGGTATGAAGGTTATATGCGCGACAAAGGCGTTGAAGTTTTAGAGGGTTGGGGCAGCTTTGTTGATAATCATACGGTCTCTGTTGATGGCAAAACCTACACGGCAGAAACCATTGTGATTGCGCCGGGCGGAACGCCGCTGATTCCTCAGGAAACCGAGAATGCCGAGTTAGGACTGTCTTCTGATGGCTTCTTTGAGCTGACTGAACAACCTAAGAAAGTCGCTGTGATTGGCAGTGGTTATATTGCTGTGGAACTGGCAGGCGTGTTTCAAGCCTTGGGCACCGATACCACCTTAGTCAGTCGTAAAGATTTAGTATTGCGTGGTTTCGATGACATGATTCGTGAAAACCTAACCAATGCAATGCTAGAAAGTGGCTGTAAAAAAGAATATCACTTTGCGGTTAAAAAATTACAGCGTGAAGTTGATGGCACTTTGACTATTTTCAGTACCGACGGGCAAAGCATTTCAGGATTTGACCAGGTCGTTTGGGCGGTGGGTCGTCAAACACTGATTGAGCCGTTGGCCTTAGAAAAAGTCGGATTGGCCGCGAATGGTTATGGTTTTATTGAAGTCGATGATTGCCATAAAACAGTGGTCGATAACATCTATGCGATTGGCGATGTTACGGGTCAACCTCAACTTACGCCAGTGGCGATTCGTGCAGGACGTTTCTTGGCGGAGCGTTTATATAACAATAAGCCAGATCTTAAATTAGATTTGAGCTCTGTACCAACCGTGATTTTCTCGCATCCACCTGTGGGTACGATTGGTTTAGCCGAACACGATGCGCGTAAGCAATACGGTAGCGACAATGTTAAGGTCTATACCTCCGTGTTTACGCCAATGCGTTATGCATTCACGGAACATCAAATCAAAACCGCGTTAAAATTGGTTGTGACTGGTGAAGATGAGAAAGTCGTGGGCATTCATATCGTCGGTGATGGTGCTGATGAGATGTTGCAAGGGTTCGCCGTTGCGGTACAAATGGGGGCGACTAAAGCAGATTTAGATGCCACTATTGCCATTCATCCTTCTAGTTCAGAAGAGCTTGTGACCATGCGTTAAGCATCTAGCTTTCGATTGTTTAAAAGCAAAAAAAAGGCCGTTCAATTTGAACGGCCTTTTTTGTTGTGGGAACTAGGCTTTAATTGTAAGACTCGATGAGTGCGTTATTTTCTGTCCCCAGGGTTGCCTGGTAACGACGCTTTAAGGCTCTTTGCCAAGCTCGACGACTTTAAAAAACTTAGTGTAGTTCAAGGGTTTTGAGGCAATGCTACCGCCAATATAATATTCATTATCGACTTCTTGGCATGATCGAACGCGAACCTTTAGATTGACTCGAGGCTTGGAGAAATCTTGGACGCATTCAAAGCTAATGATGATTTCATCATTTTCATTCGCTTTAATAGCGGATAAAAATCCAATGCCATTTTCAGAAAGGTTGACAACGGTCGTATAGATTTCCTCCTTCTGCTGGACAAGCAGAGACGGAAAGTGCATGGACAGACGATGCTCTTTGCGCTGATTTATCACATTAGTTTGATCAAGGTTTTTAGTCGGGTGTGTTTTACCGTTCATATTGTTCCGCACGTTGAAGTTTTCAATAGATAAAATTTATCGTGTTTGCTCTATTTGCAATAATAATTTATGTAAGTGGTTATGTCTATATTTGGTTCTAGAGGCAGTGGGGTACTTAAGATTTTAGACTAGGTGAAGCATCCAAACCCGTCATCGGTATTGAAAGGAAAGGGTTTGTTCATGTTTTTAAGCGCCTACAAGTTGCACGGAAACCAAATGAGACATGTTTTATGCAGTCTTACTTTTAGACGCGCTATTTTAATCACTCCATTACAGGGAGTGGTCTTCATGCTAACCTTGCGTGAAATGGATTTCAATCGTTATTTAAGTAGCGCTTAATTGTTCAAATAAAAGTAAGTATTCTTCAGTGGGAAAATCTAGTTTTACACCAATATGATTGCGTTTACTCAAACATAAGCAATGCCTCACCTCAGCCTTGAATTGAAACGCTTTAACGACATGCCCTGTATAGCTGGTCGGTATAGCGAAGTGGACCTCTATTCGGTCATGTGCTTTGACGGAAATTGTTGAAATAAACCCAATGCCATGTTTTGAAAAATCGGTCATCGTTGCATAAAGATTTTGGTTATTAATGATAAGCACTACAGGGCGGCTTGAAGGAATGCGAATGTGTTGACGTTTATCTGATACCGAAGTCTGAGTCATAGTCTTCCTTTAAGTTACGGTACTTTATCGAAGCGTTTAAGGTTTAATTATAGACTATGGAATAGGCTTGTTTTATAAAGCATTTTAGCGCTACACAAGAAAATACTATGCACATGAATTACTAGGGGTTTGTTGATGGTGGATTTACTGAGTTATAATCGAATTATTGCATTAAAAATTAAGGTGGGAATGACATATGGCAATCAGGAAATATAAAGGCATTGAACCGAAATTGGTTGATACGGCATGGGTGGATGAAAGTGCGGTGGTGATTGGTAAGTGTAGCTTAGAGGCGGATGTCAGTATCTGGCCGAATGCTACGCTTAGAGGAGATGTTAATGATATTCATATCGGTGCGCGTTCTAATATACAAGATGGCGCGGTGGTGCATACCACGCATCAAAGCGATATCTCAGCCGGTTCCAAATGTATCGTCGGTAAGGATGTAACCGTCGGTCATAATGTAGTGCTTCATGGTTGTATTCTGGAAGATGAGTGCTTGATTGGTATGGGCGCGGTGGTTTTGGATAATGCGGTTGTACAGAAACATGTACTAGTCGCTGCAAACAGTCTGGTGCCATCAGGTAAGGTTTTAGAGAGTGGTTATTTGTATGTTGGTTCCCCGGTTAAGCAAGCACGCCCGCTATCTGAAAAGGAGATCGCATTCTTTAAATATTCAGCAGCCCACTATGTGAAGCTGAAGAATGAATACCAGGCTGAAGAGGCTTAGATTGCTTAAGTTTGTTTTATCTTGGGAGTTTTATTCTTACCAGGCCTGGTAAGAATAAAACTTAAGCGCTAGCAGAAATCAAAGTCCGCACTTCAGCAATAACAGAAGCGGTTTCAGGGCGCACTCCGCGCCATTTAAAGAAGGCTTCAGCGGCTTGACCGACTAGCATGCCTAATCCATCCATTGTCTGACAATTTGGCTGTGCTTGTTTTGCCCAATCCATAAAGACGGTCGGTTCGTCGCCATACATCATGTCATAGACGAGTCCATTTTCAGCAATGAGTTTGTCTGAAATAGGCGGTAGTTTGCCCTCTAGACTGGCTGAGGTGCCATTGATGATAATGTCATAGGCTATTTCAGGAATATCGTCCCAGCCACTGCCAGTTATCGGACAGGCCGTTTTAAAACGTTCGCCTAAGACTAAAGCACGTTTTGCTGTGCGATTGGCGATATGCACCAGGCCTGGTTTCTTTTCTAATAAGGGTTCCAAAATACCTTGAACTGCTCCACCTGCCCCTAAAATCAAGACCTTTTGACCTTTAAATGGACGTTGACCATTGATTTCGATGTCATTTACCAAGCCAATGCCATCAGTATTGTCTCCAGTGGTTGTGTTATCGTCGTTAAAGATGAAGGTGTTCACTGCGTGTGCGCTTTGCGCCCTTGGCGATAGCGTGTCGGCATACTCAAACGCATCTAATTTAAAAGGTACGGTGATATTGAGGCCTTTATAACCGCGGTTTTTTAAATCAGCAATCGCCCACTGGAAAGTCGTGTCATCAGTATCAACGCGAATCGCCTCATACACCAAGTCTTGCTTGGTCTGTTCGGCAAATAGACGATGAATCAATGGCGATTTCGAGTGAGCGATCGGGTCGCCAATTACTGCATATAAATCAGTCATGGTGTGGATTAACCTTCTTTTAACCAAATAGCAGCTAATTTTGCATAGTAAGTCAGGATGCCATCTGCGCCAGCACGTTTGCAGCTCAGTAAGGTTTCCAGTACCACTGCTTTTTCATCTATCCAGCCGTTTTGTGAAGCGGCCTTAAGCATGGCATATTCGCCACTAACGTGATAGACATATGTCGGTGCTTTGTACTTGTCTTTTATATCACGCACAATATCCAAATAAGGGATGCCTGGTTTGACCATGACCATATCGGCGCCTTCGTTTAAATCCAAAGCGACTTCATGCAAGGCTTCATTACGATTGGCGGGATCCATCTGATAGGTGCTTTTATTACCTTTCCCCAGGTTGCCCGAAGAACCGACGGCATCGCGAAACGGGCCATAAAATGCTGAGGCGTATTTGGCAGAATAAGCCATGATACGCGTATTAACGTGACCGTTGTCTTCAAGCATTTCGCGGATTTCAATGATGCGGCCGTCCATCATGTCGGATGGTCCAACAACATCTGCCCCAGCTTCAGCGTGCGATAAAGCTTGTTTCATTAAGGCGTCAATGGTGTCGTCATTTAATACATAGCCTTCATCGTCAATAATTCCGTCTTGGCCGTGCGTGGTAAATGGATCAAGCGCAACGTCCGTCATCACGCCTAGCTCTGGGCATGCTGCTTTCACCGCTCGCACGGCTCGTTGCGCCAAACCTTCTGGATTGTAGGCCTCTTCCGCCTCCAGTGATTTGACATCATCTGGCGTCACAGGAAAGAGTGCAATCATTGGAATACCAAGCGCACTAATTTCTTTGGCTTCCGCCACCAAAAGGTCTATACTCAGGCGCTCAACGCCAGGCATAGAGCTAATGGATTGGCGGGTATTATGGCCTTCAATGACAAACAACGGTAGGATCAGGTCGTTCGTGGAGAGGGTGTTTTCACGCATTAGACGGCGAGAAAAATCATCTTTACGCATGCGACGCATACGAGTAATGGGATATTGGCGATCGAGCATTGGAAGTAACCTTTTAACTGGTGTATGACTATTGGGTTTATTGTATGCCAAGAAGCGTTATAAAATGGATGGCAAACAGGAATTAAACTATGTATCGAATGATACCTGGCAAACACTCAAAAATAAAGGAGAGGTGTTGTGGATGAGTTAGTGGAGTTTGTTTTCTTTGATTTAAGCTTGGCAGAGCGTTTTCAAGCCTTTTGTGAGTCCTTGGGAGTGCCAGTTACATTGATTTCAGGCGAAACCTATTCAGGTGAATCAGAATTCACAGTGAGTATGTCTGATGCGCTGGATGAAACGGTTACCGAAGCGATTGGTGAAGAGTACGATACAATTTTATTTGGTGATCAGGCAGCAATGATTGAGGGTAATAGTGAAGATGGGGCGATGGCAGATGCTTGTGGTGTTCAAGTGCAACTGAAGTCAGGTCTTTTTACCACTGTGGCGATTCATCCAGAAATTATGAATAAAATTTTATCAGTGTTGAGTGTTGGTGAGTTACAAGCTTTTTTAGCGCAAGTCGCAGAAGACATCGAAAACCCTAAAATGGGTCCAGTGTGTGCAAGAGATGACTTACCTACTAGATAGAGTGGTTTTGGGCGTAAAATCAAGGTGTATAGAATTTACGCAGGCCTGTCATAAAAAAATTATATAAGAGAATTCTAATTTTTAGTAGGATTTGACTTGCAGTCGCTATCTATAAAAATTATCATTACCGACTAGCAATAACTGTATGGCCTGAACAACGGTCGAAAACGGTTCAGGCTATTGAACCAATTTAAAACTCTTGAATTTGGGGTTTTGCTGAAAGCAGCAAGATCATCAAGGAGCAAAAATGACAGATAAAATCGTAGACAAGGTTGCTGTACAGACTGAAGACAGTCGCAACCAAGGTCGACGCGCCTTTTTAAAAGGTAGCGCGGCCGTAGCCGGTGGAGTGATGTTCACTTCAGCAGCTAACGCAGCAGAAGGAGCTGGCTTCGATCCTAAGAAAGCTGTAGCACCTTATGCTGGTAAAGCAGAATTAACTGACGTATTACAAGACGGCGCAGCACGTAAGTCTCTAGGTTTCGGTGTTCGTAAGTACCCTTACGGTATGCCTTCTCCTTTTGAGAAAGAAGTTCAACGTCGTACGCTTGAATGGTTAACTCCAGATTCAATGGCATCTATCACGATGTCTCCGATTCATCAGTTGCACGGTATTATCACACCAAACGGTCTGCATTTTGAGCGTTTCCACGGTGGTGTTCCAACAATCAATCCTGATGATCACCGTTTAGTCATTCACGGTTTAGTAGAGCGTCCTTTGATCTTCACGATGGATGATCTTAAGCGTTTCCCATCAGTTTCACGTATTCATTTCGTTGAGTGTCCAGCTAACGGTGCACTTGAGTGGAAAGGTGTTCAGTTGAACTCAGTTCAGTGGACTCACGGTATGATGTCTTGTGTTGAATACACAGGTGTACGTCTATCTGACCTATTGAAAGAAGCAGGTATTAAGCCTGAAGGTAAGTGGATTATTCCTGAAGGTGCTGATGCATCTGGTATGGCTCGTTCATTACCACTTGACCTAGCTATGGATGATTGTTTCATCGCATACGCACAGAACGGTGAAGCACTTCGTCGTGAACAGGGTTACCCAATTCGTTTAGTAGTTCCTGGTTGTGAAGCTAATATGTGGGTTAAATACCTACGTCGTATTATGGTTCACGATGTGCCTATGCAGCACCGTGAAGAAACTTCTAAGTACACAGAGCTTATGCCTGATGGTACTGCGCAACGTTTCTCATGGTATATGGAAGCTAACTCAGTAATCACTTACCCATCTCCTGATTTTAAAATGCAAGGTCCTGGTAAATACTACATCCGTGGTTTAGCTTGGTCTGGTCGTGGTAAAGTTGCTCATGTTGATGTTTCAACTGACGGTGGTAAGAACTGGAAAGAAGCTCACTTCACTTCAGCTGTATTAGATAAAGCTTGGACTCGTTTCGAAATGGAATGGGAATGGGATGGTTCAGAAGCATTCTTGATGAGTCGTGTTACAGATGAAACTGGTTATGTTCAGCCTCCAATGCCGCAAATGCGTAACTTGGAAGGTACTAACAACGTTTATCACCGTACAGCGATGGTAACGTGGAGAGTACACGGTTGGGATGAAGGTAAAAACGGAGGCATGATTGAAAATGTTCAATACTAAACAAACATTAGTTGCAGCTTCTGTTGCAATACTATTCTCTGGTTCAGCACTTGCTATGTCTGGTAATTCAGACGGCGCTGCTGGTGACAAAATTGATGGTAAATATGCAGCAAACTATGCAGAAATTATCAAAAAAGCTGATGGTAAATACCTAGATAAAGCGGTCATCGAAGCAATCTTGGGTGCTGATGCAACTCACGGTCGTGACGGAATGGTTGGTAAGCTGGATCCAGCAAACCCGTACTCTTTCGAAGTTGATGATAGTATTGATGGTGGTAACCACGGTAACGCACAGTGTAAGATTCCTAAGGCGTTCACTGAAGTTCACGATGAAGTAGCTAAAAACTACCACAACGATTCTTCATTTGTTGCTAAAGGTTTTGGTACGCCAATCGCTGAAGCTGCTTTAGAAAAATGGCAGATTGTTGTTGATGGTGATGGTAAAGGTTTACCAGCAGCTGACGTAGGGATGACCATTGAAGAAGGTGGTAAGGTTTATGTTCAGTTCTGTGGTATGTGTCACGGTGATTTCGGTGAAGGGGCTAAAGGTTATTTAGCTCTAGCGGTTGACGAGAATCTAGTAACTTCTAGTTTCACTGATCCAGCACCTATGAAAGCAGTAGGTAACTACTGGCCTTACGCGGTAACAATCTTTGATTATATCCGTCGTACTATGCCTTTCTGGACGCCAAACGCACCTTATATCGGTGATGCTGGTTACCTAGGTATGACTGGTTATATTCTTCAGTCTAACTACATCAAGATTGATGATGAAGGCAATGAGTTAGAAGAAGATACTTTCTTCAACTCTGAAATGCTGATGAAGATGAATAAGTATATGCCTAACCAAGGTAACTTCTTCTGTGATCACCGTCCAGTTATCCATAATGAACGTTGCATGACTAATTGTCCTGATGCGCAAGTTGGTGGTAACGGTAAAGGTAACGCTGCTGAGTTCCGTCAAGCACGTAAATTACCTGATGGAACGCCACAGTACAACGTTCCTCAGCGTATGCATGAAGATAAGCCAGGTGTTGGTCACTCTGGAATGTAGTTTATAGCGTCTGCATGGCTACTAAGTAGTCATGTAGTCACTAAAATTGCTTTATCTAAAACCCCGTTATGAATAATCATAACGGGGTTTTTTTATGTCTAAAATTTAATAAATCCCCTTTGAAATCCTATGGTTAATGGGATTAATATCTTATAAATAATTGAATTCTAATATTGAAATACTGTAGAATACCGTTATTCCCGCCAGGACATAACGCTTGGCAAAACTTAATAATGGTTAGCCTATGCGAAATGAATTAATTGACCCTTTTAAACGAAAAATTGACTACATTCGAGTTTCGGTAACGGATAAGTGTAATTATAGATGTGATTACTGTATGCCTGAGCAAGGTGTTCATCCTGAAGGGCGGCATACTGAGTATTTGTCTTATGATGAACTCGCTCGCATTATTAAAGCGTTTGTTGATCTAGGGGTTGCTAAGGTTCGTTTGACGGGTGGAGAGCCTTTAGTTCGTAAAAACCTATCATCCTTGGTGGAAAAAATAAGCGGTTATGAAGGGCTTGAAGATATTGCGCTTTCTACGAATGCACATCACTTAGCCCGTGAAGCGGAAGCCTTGCATAAAGCGGGTGTAAGCCGTATTAATGTTTCTATTGATTCGTTAAATCCCAAGCGTTTTAATCTTATCACCCGCGGTGGCGATCTAGAGAAGGTATTGGCAGGGGTCGACAAGGCATTAGAAGTTGGTATGAAGCCTGTTAAGTTCAATATGGTTGTTATGAAAGGCACTAATGATGACGAGATTGAAGCCATGGTTGATTATGGGTTGAAGAAAGGCGTCGAAGTACGTTTTATCGAAACCATGCCGATTGGGCCTGCTGGCGTGAGTATGATGGATCAACACTATCCAGCAGATAAAATCTTAGCTCGCATTAAAAAACATGTCGGCAAGGATTTAATCCCATCCTCAGGCAAGAGTCACGACGGACCCTCCCGTAATTTCGTTATTGGTGATACCGGAACACGCATTGGCGTTATCTCTGCAGTATCTCAGCACTTTTGCGAAACTTGTAACCGAGTACGCTTGACGGCTAAAGGTGTTTTGGCACTCTGCTTAGGCCAGGAAGATTCTGTCGACTTACGCACCCCATTACGTGAAGGAATTACAGATGAAGCGTTACAGCAGTTGATTGTAGATGCGTTGCTAAAAAAACCTGAAAAACATTTCTTTAATGAGAATGTTCATAATATAGAATTCAGGCAGATGGTTGAATTAGGCGGTTGAGCCTCTATTGATTTATATAAAGTTATTTAGATTTTGTTCAAACGGAATTAGTGAAAGGAGAATTTAATGGTTAATATCTTATACTTTGCCAGTTTTAGAGAGATGCTAGGGCAAGCAAATGAACAGTTGCCTGCTGAACACTCAACCGTTGGTGCACTGATTTCAGATTTGGCTTTACGAGGCGATAACTGGAAGCAAGCTTTGCTTGATAATGCTAATTTACAGATTGCTGTGAATCATGATGTTGCTTCACGTGAAACCGCCATTAAAGCCGGTGATGAAGTGGCGTTTTTTCCACCGGTTACTGGCGGCTAAAGACGATGTCTAATGCGAATGAAACGTATCCGTTTATTAAAATCCAACAAGCCGATTTTGATTTAACGACCGAAAATGCCAAGCTTCGAGAGGGTCATAAAGATATTGGCGCGGTGGTTTCTTTTGTGGGCACCGTGCGCGATATTAATGAAGGCGATGAAGTCGCTATTTTGGAGTTGGAGCATTATCCTGGTATGACTGAAAAGGCGCTTGAGAAAATTCGACTAGAAGCGCATGATCGTTGGTCACTTGAAGCCAGTTTAATAATTCACAGAATCGGCAAAATGTATCCGACTGATCAAATCGTATTAGTCGCTGTTGCTAGTCGTCATCGAGAGAATGCATTTCATGCCGCACATTTCATTATGGATTACCTGAAAACAAATGCGCCATTTTGGAAAAAAGAAACCTTACCCGATGGTGATGTCCGTTGGGTTGATTCTCGTATTAGTGATAAAGAAGCAGAGCAGCGTTGGGCCGTTTAGGCAAAGTAACGAATAGTATTATCTACCCGCATTTGCGGGTATTTTTTTGAGAGAGCATATGAAAACATTTGATGAAGCATTACATTATTTACTCAGCCACGTTAAACCGACACAAAAGACAGAAGTGATTGCAATTCATCAAGCTTACGGCCGCATTCTAGCTAAGCCGATAATCTCTGATGTCAATGTACCACCACACAATAATAGTATGATGGATGGCTATGCTGTTCACAGTTACGATCTTGAGCATAAAGGGGCTTTGACCATTAGTCAACGTATCCCTGCCGGGTCGCAACCCGACCCATTAAAGCCTGGAACGGTTGCTCGTATCTTTACCGGTGCTGTGATTCCTGAAGGGGCTAATTTGGTCGTAATGCAGGAAGATACTGAGTCAGTAGATGATAAGCAGGTCGCTATAAAGCCTAAAGATCACCTTAAGGGTCAGAACATTCGATTAGTTGGTGAAGATATCGCCATTAGTGATGAAATTCTAAAGGTTGGCCATAAATTACGTGGTCAGGATTTAGGTTTGATAACATCGATTGGAATTTCTGAAGTTGAAGTATTTCAACCGCTTAAAATAGCAACTTTTACCACAGGTGATGAACTGTTAGAGCCGGGTGAAGAAGCTCAATCGGGAAAAATCTATAATGCAAATCGTTATGTATTAGCCGGCTTGATTCCGAGTCTGGGTTTCGAATTGATTGATTTAGGTCGTGTACAAGATACCCTTGAAGCTACTGTCGAAGCCATGAAGCAGGCTTCAAATGTTGCGGATGTTGTGATAACCACGGGTGGCGTTTCTGTCGGTGAGGAGGATCATATTAAACCTGCGATTGAGCAAGTGGGCTCACTGGATATGTGGAAGGTCAAAATGAAGCCTGGTAAGCCGATTGCCTTTGGTGATATTCATGGTACGCCATTTATCGGTTTACCTGGTAATCCTGTTTCAGCCTTTGCCACTTTTAACTTGTTTGCACGTCCTTACCTATTAAAGATGCAAGGCGCCTCTGCGATTAAAGCGAAGCCTTTGTGGTTAGAAGCGGATTTTGAATGGCTTAAAATAGGTTTTAGACGTGAGTTTGCCCGTGCAAAGCTGGTCAATAAAAATCAAAAAACCTATGTGGATATCTACCATAACCAAGGTTCAGGCGTCTTAACCTCCACAGTATGGGCAGAAGGTTTTGTGGTCATTCCAGAAGACAGCATCATCAATAAAGGCGACAAGGTCGCATTTTATCCATTTCATCCAATCAACGAGTAATTTATGACAACTGAAAACACTCTAACGCACCTAGATTCAAAAGGCCAAGCTCGTATGGTCGATGTCAGCGCAAAAGAACATACAGAGCGTGAAGCTCGTGCAATGGCGGTTATTCGTATGTTGCCAGAGACATTACAATTGATTGTCGAAGGTAAGCATAAGAAAGGTGATGTCATGGCTACCGCTCGTATTGCAGGTATTATGGCTGCCAAGAAAACACCTGATATTATTCCAATGTGTCACCCTTTGATGCTGACATCAGTCAAGGTTGAGTTGACGCCTAATATGGGGAATAGCTCGGTTGAAATTATTGTACGATGTAAATTAGTCGGTCAAACTGGCGTTGAAATGGAAGCGTTGATGGCCGCTTCGGCCGCCGCTTTAACCCTTTACGATATGTGTAAAGCGGTGGATAAAGGCATGATTATTGACCAGGTACAGCTACTAGAAAAGAAAGGTGGCAAATCTGGGCATTGGGTTCGTCAAGGTGATGAAGTTTAAAGCCTAGTCGTCATAGGAGGTCTATTATAGATGGCCGAAAATCAAGAAATTCAAACTGACCAGGCCTGGTCAGTTTACCTTTTACGTTGTGCCGACAATACATTGTATTGCGGTATCACGACCAATCTCCAGAAACGTCTCAGGCAGCACAATGGTGAATTAGTAGGGGGAGCAAAATACACTAAAATACGCCAACCCTGCGAACTGGTCTATGCCGAATACGCTGAAAATAGAAGCCATGCAACCCAGAAAGAGTACGCCATTAAGCAACTTTCAAAAGCGGCCAAAGAGTATTTGATTAAAAGTTAATCTGACATTTACTGTTCAAATTGAGTGTTTACGATGATCTCTGTCAAGGGGTGGTTTTGGTATTCAATCGTATTAGCTTAAGCCGTTACTCTGGAGTTGTTAGAGAGTGTAATTAAAGCTACCTTAAATATCATGTTTTAGATAACACTGTATGTTGCTTAGTATTTCCATCTATTGTGGTGTTTCCCATGCTATATACCTGAAGACGAAAAAAAAGCCCGTTCAAAGTAATTTGAACGGGCTTTTTTTATAGAAGTCTTAATCTGCAGAGCTCGTTATAAGCGGAATGCGCCCAAACGACCGTTAAGCTAGATTAGCTACGACGTGGAGAAGGTGTACGACGAGGCTTGCCTTTATCCTTGTCAGAACCAGCTGGTTTGTTGCGAGAAAGGCGCTTGCGAGGTTCAGTATTACCGCTTGCAGATCCACCAGACACTTCACTCAGTTTCAACTGTTGACCACATACCCAAGCCTTACCTAAATCTTCTTTAGCCGCTTTTGGCATGTCAGAAGGAAGGTCAACTGTACTGAATGTGTCTTCAATGTTTAACTGGCGAATGAATTCGCTATCTAAACCGGCTTCGTTGGCAATACAGCCGACGATGTTACCAGGGCGAACACCATGTTGATTACCCACTTCAATACGGAAACGCGTCATACCTTCATCAGGCGTTGCCGAGCGGTCACGACGTGGTTTACGTTCAGAACGTTCGCCACGACCACCACGTTCAGGACGGTCACCACGACCACCACGTTCACGACCACCAGCATCACCAGCATTACGTTCAGAACGTTCTTCACGTTGTGGTTTATCTGACATGAAGAATGGAATGTCGCCTTGTAATAGACGCGCTAAACCAGCTGCAATCTCAACTGCAGGCATGTTTTGCTCAGTCTCAAGCTGCTCAATCATCTGCTGATAGAACGCAGTGTCGTCTTGCTTAGTGGCTTCAACAATACGTGCCTTGAAACGATCAACACGACTGTCGTTGATATCTTGCGTTGAAGGCAAGTGCATTTCAGGAATCTTGCTCTTAGTCGTTCTTTCGATAGAGCTTAATAAACGCTTCTCACGAGGTGTTACGAAAAGAATCGCAGTACCAGAACGACCAGCACGACCTGTACGACCAATACGGTGTACATATGATTCGTTATCTTGTGGAATGTCATAGTTAAATACGTGACTGATACGAGGTACATCTAAACCACGTGCAACTACGTCAGTTGCCACTAGGATATCAATCTTGCCTTTTTTGATGTTATCTACAATGCGCTCACGCTGGTTCTGTGCAATATCACCGTTAAGGGCGGCGGCAGCATAACCACGTGCTTCTAGTCTTTCGGCTAAATCAACTGTGGCTGTTTTAGTACGCACGAAGATGATAGAACCATCTAACTTCTCTTCCGCTTCTAGAATGCGTGTTAACGCATCTAGTTTGTGACCACCACTGACCATTAGGTATTTCTGGTCAATCGTGATTGCAGTTGCCGTTGTTGACTTAATAATGACTTCAGTTGGGTCATTCAAATAGCGGGTGGCAATACGGTGAACTTCTTTCGGCATAGTTGCTGAGAATAAAGCGATTTGACGCGTCTTAGGCGTTTGCTCAAGAATCCACTCAACATCGTCGATGAATCCCATACGAAGCATTTCATCAGCTTCATCTAAAACCATCGTCTTTAAGCCATTGAGCTTTAAAGTGCCTTTACGGATGTGATCCATAACACGGCCAGGCGTTCCGACAACGACGTGAACACCGCGTGCTAAAGCGCGAATTTGCGTACCGTAATCAGCACCACCGTAAATAGGTAATACATGGAAACCTTTCATGTGCTTAGCGAAGCCTTGGAACGCTTCCGCAACCTGAATCGCTAATTCGCGAGTCGGTGCTAATACCAGTACTTGAGGGTCTTTTTGTTTGAAGTCAGCATTAGATAAGGCAGGTAAAGCAAAAGCAGCTGTTTTACCAGTACCTGTTTGTGCCATACCAAGGATATCTTTACCTTCTAAAAGGGCTGGAATTGCTTGGGCTTGGATTGGAGACGGAGTTTCATAACCGATATCGGTTATGGCTTTTAATACGTCTTCAGAAAGTTTGAGGTCTTTGAAGGTTACTTCAACAGTCATCGGGTAGGTCCTTTTTCTCATTTGAGAAATAAAAGTGCCCGTGAATAAATAAGCGTCTTTACGACTGAATAGAAAGCCAAAAAAATGCACACTAGAAAAAACAGTGGCGTTTTATCGATTTTAAATAAAGTTTAACGAAAGAATAGAGTCGTTATTCTGGGGCAAATTGCATCTAGTAGAGCACCTTTGCATCAGAATAATCAGATGGCGTTATCATTTAAGATAAGCGTTGGGCAAATGGCTCTGCGAAGCATGATTTGTTATGTCTTTGACATAAGCTTATTCTATTAATGAATAAGTGCAAATCATTGCGAGAGCCGGATTATAGTAAAACTTTAATGATTTTGCAAGCTTACATCTGTTTTTAAAAGTGATATTTAAATAAAAAGCAGACTTACCAGGCCTGGTAAGTTGATTTCAACAGCTTTATATTCAATTGTGAAGTGAAAATTAAGCCGTTTTTCATGGGGGTTAGCGATGATTGAAATAGAAAATACAGCCGGTGATGGAAAATGATGTATTTCGACATAAAATTGAGTAAAAAAGGCTAGGTTTAAGCAATTTTAGGCTTGTTGGGGCTCGGTGGATTTACTAAGAAGGTTTCTTCAAACTCTGCGGCGGGAACCGGTTTGCTGTAGAGGTAGCCTTGGATGAGTACCTCTGGTGCATTGGTTCTAAAGAAATCAGCTTGGGTTTGGAGTTCAACACCTTCGGCCACCACCGAGAGGTTTTTATTTTGCGCCAATTTCAAAATAGAGTCTACTATCGCCACATCATTGTCATTGTCAGGAATATGCCGCACAAAACTCTGATCAATTTTAAGCTCATGAATGGGCAGTTTTTGCAGGTAACTCAATGAAGAGTAACCCGTACCGAAGTCATCAATCGAAATATGAAACCCTAAGCTGACAAGGTGCTGAATTTTTTGCAGCGCCAGGTTGGTATTGCGGATTAAAACCCCTTCGGTTAATTCTAGGGTGATGTGTTTCGGATTGACCTGGGTAAATTTAATTAAGCCAATCACAAGTTCGACAAAGCTTTGTTCATGGAATTGAATCGGACTAATATTGATAGAGACTCGAAATGGGCCATAAGTTTCATTCCAATATTTTGCCTGCATAAAAGCTTTGTGCATGACCCAAAGGCCAATTTTAATGATTTGACGACCCTCTTCGGCAACTGGAATGAACTGCCCTGGAGGTACTAAACCAAGCGCGGGATGAAACCATCTGAGGAGTGTTTCTGCAGCAACCGTGTTGCCATGTACGTCTACCTGTGCCTGGAAATATAGTTCGAACTCTTTATCCAGTTCTGAATGATTTAAGGCTTGTAGCATTTCCAGGCGTTGCTGGGCAATTTCGCAGAGACGTTCTTCAAATTGATAAACTTGGTTGCCGCCTAGGCTTTTTGCTTCATGCATCGCCATATTTGTATAGCGAATCAGTTCGTCGCAATGGCCTTCCAGCGCAGGTTTACTATACAAGTGCAGTCCGATACTTGCAGTGCAGTGTAATGAACGGTTTTTAATGGTATAACGATCATCGACAGATTCCTGTATCTTGTAGGCCAAAGCCAATAATTGCGTGTGCGCCTCTTCCCTATCCTGACTTATTTCTTTGGCGAGAACGGCAAACTCGTCTCCTTCTAAACGCGCTACTAAGTTGTCGGGGCCGGCAATTTCGCTTAGTTTTTTAGAGACAAGTATCAATAATTGGTCACCAATTTCAAAGCCCAAGGTGTCGTTAATCATTTTAAAACTATCTAAATCTATTAAGATTAATCCGGAGTAACTGTGCGACGTTGGATAGCGATCTAAAGTGGTGCCAATTTGATTGTGGAGCAGGGTGCGATTCGCCAATCCTGTTAAGTTGTCATAATAAGCGAGGCGTTTAATTTCATTGTGTGCTTGGCGGATGTCGGTAATATCTTGTAGGACACCGATAAAATGTTCAATATTACGATTGTGGTCAGTTAACATCGTCAAACTAAGCACCGCATGATATTCGATATTGCTAGAGGGTGTTAGTTGAACCTCTCCATTCCAACAACCGTTCTCTAACAAGGCTTTCATGACCGAGCCAAACGGCACTCTAAAGACGACTTGGTTCTGTAGCCACTCAATGTAAGTCATTTGCTGTAGTGCTTCGGTGTTTAAACCCGTGTAAGCTGAGAAGGCATAGTTAGGCTGAGTAATATAACCGTGTGCATTGGTAATGAACTGGCCGGCATTACTGGCTTCCATTAACTTAATTTGTGCTTCTGCTTGGATTTGCAGGGATTGGTCTTTAATCAGAATTAATAAGTTGTGAGGGTCATTGTCAGTTGATTTAATGACAAAGGCTGAAACCAAAACGGGTAGCAGAGTGGGTTTTCCATTAGACTCGGAGGGAATTCTCAACCATAAGAGAGGACTGTCGTTTGTAACACCAGAGTCATTCTCAAATTGTTTTTGGCACCACGTTTTTAGGTCAAAACGCAGTCTATTTTGTTTTTGTGTATAGGCTTGAACTTGGGATAAAAGGCATGGTGCGAAACGGTTTTCATCAAGATAACTGTGCGCTGTTTTATTAACCAACACGGGGGTTAATTGCGCGGACAGAAGCAATAAACCATCATTAAACTGGTCAACGACTTGTTGCTTTTGTAGCTGATGGGCATGCTTTAATTGATCTAGCAAATCCTTCGCTTCGGTATTAAGGCGCGCTTCTTGCATAAGGTTGGAAAATTTCCAAAATATTTAAAAATGATTCAGTAATCATACACAAAAATAATGTTGATAATAGGGGGTAAAGTTGAAAATAGTCGTAGTTATACGAAGAAAATTTCGATAGGTGGTTTTTCGTAGGGTTTATTGCGTACTAAAATAGGAGTGTGAGTCTTATTTTTAGATGAGTGTTATGAATGAAGTTTAGAAAATTCTAAATAATGAGGCAGGGTAGCCGGGATGCGGAGGCGTTAATTAATATGAGCTAACGATTCTTGTGGTGGAATGGGGTTTTGTTTAGACTCCAGTGTTAAGAATGTCTTTTCAAAGACCTCAGCTTCAACAGGACGGCTATAGAAAAAGCCTTGAATTAAAATATTGTCCGGTTGTTTGCGAATAAAATCAACCTGTTGCTGGGTTTCAACGCCCTCAGCCACAATCGTTAGACTCTTGGTTTGTGCCAGGCGGATAATCGATTCGACAATGGCAATGTCTTCTGTGCTCTCTGGGACTCTGGAAATAAAGCTTTTATCAATCTTCAGTTCATGAATCGGTAGCCTTTGTAAATAACTTAATGATGAGTAACCGGTTCCAAAGTCATCAATAGAAATTTTAAAACCCAATCGGTTCAATTTCTCTATCTTCTCAAGCGCACTTTCAGTGTCGGAAATTAGCACGCCTTCGGTCAGTTCAAGAGTGATATTGTTAGGATTGACGTCAGTGTGGATTAACATTTCACGGATGTGTCTCACAAAATCAGCCTCGTGAAACTGGATGGGACTGATATTAATAGAGAGATTGAAGTTAGGGTGCGTTTTGACCCATTCTTTTACTTGTATAAAGGCATGGTAGAGCACCCAAGCACCCACTTTTAGAATTTGTCGACTCTCTTCGGCGATACCGATAAATTTGTTAGGTGGTATAAAGCCGAGCGTCGGATGTTTCCAGCGAATAAGGGTTTCTGCCCCATGTAGAACATCACCTTTACCTATCTGCGCTTGAAAATTAAGTAGTAATTGACTGTCTAAGTCTGGAGAGTTTAAGTCAATTTCAAGCTGACGACGCGCCCTCACTTTTTCAGATAAAGTAGGTTCGTAGATGTGTATTTTTTGATTCTTTTTAAGATTTTTGGCTTCCGACATCGCTAAGTCGGCATTGGTCAGAAGGCTGTCAGGCGTGTCGTCTTCAGCATAGGGATAAACAATCAAACCGATTCGTACAGTGCTGTGCAGAGTTAACTCATCCACCTGGTAGTGTTGGTTGAGGGCATCAGATATTTTATGCGCCAACTTCAGGGCATTACGGGTAGCTTTTTCAGTATCTTTGGCGCTATCTTGAGCTAAAACGACAAACTCATCGCCACCGACACGCGCAAGCGAATCGCCTGCACGAAGGAGCTTTTTAAGTGCAAAAGCCATGTTTACAAGCAGTGTGTCTCCGGTTTTACGGCCAAAGGCATTATTAATACTTTTAAAACGATCTAGGTTGATATACAAAACCGAAGAATAGGTTTCACAGCGTTGATGGTTTTTAAGCGCGGTAAAAAGAAGTTCGCGTGCCAATTTTCGATTGGCTAGGCCAGTCAGGCCATCATAAAATGCCATCTGTTGTAGCTTGGATTGCGCCTCTTTAATATCGGTAATATTTTGAACTGTGACAATGTAGTGTTCGATATTGAAGTCGTCATCGGCAATCATGGAGATCGTAAGAATGGCATAAAAGGTTAAATATGGAGAGGGGTGTAGCTCAACCTCGCCACTCCAATACTTTCGTTCTAGCAGGGTTCGTAATAAGCCATTAGTATCATTTATAAGGCTAATTTGTAGATCTAGCCAGTGCATCAAGGTCATTTTTTGCAACTGCGCTGCACTTAGGCCCGTCATGGCGATAAAACTGTCGTTCGGGTGGGTGATGTAACCTTTTTCATTGGCAATGAATTGCCCGTTGAAATTATTAAATGCCGCCTGCATTAGACGCTTTTGTTCATCTGCTTGCTTGTGCAAACTTCGGTCATAGATGGTCAGAAGTAGGCTTTTAATTTTGCCTTTTTTACTGAAAAGCACCTTGGCATTCAAGCATAGCGGGGTCGATTTTAGAGTAATTGGGTTTCTGAACCAAATGTTGAGTTCGACAGGCTCTTTGCGTGAGGAGGTTGTGATGGGCATGAGCCAGCTTTCGAGTTTGAAAGAGATCGTGCCTTTTTTGTTTTTGAAGAGCGTGAGGCTGTTAAAGAATTGGGTTTCGCAAGCATCACAAGCCAGCAGTTTTGTGGCCCGAGCATTGATGAGTTGAATTTTTAAATTTGGCTTGAAAACAATAATTCCATCTTGGATGGCATTAATAATCTCACGCTTGCTCTCACGTTCTTCACGCAGGTGCTGGATGTTTTTTTCAAGCTCGGTTACATTTTGTTTTGAACTCATGGAATGAGTAGCGCCTAATGATCAATTCAGTAATTGATTCTATCGGTAAATAGGGTGTTAAACCAATAAGCAATTATACGTAGCACCTTGAATTAACCTTGTTTATTATAAGGGTAATTGTCAAGTTTGTCACGCTATGAGGCTTTTAATAGATCATGCTAGGTAGCCAGGTGACTATTTCAGGCCAAATAGCAATCAATGCTAAAACGCTTAACTGGATGATAATAAAAGGAATAACACCTTTGTAGATGTCAGAGGTTTTTAACCCTGGCGGCGCCACCCCTTTTAAGTAGAACAATGCAAAACCAAAGGGTGGTGTTAGGAAGGCTGTTTGTAAATTAATTGCAATCATTATGCCCAACCAGATTGGATCGACCCCCATCATGAGTAAAATAGGGGCCACGACTGGAACGACTACGTATGTGATCTCTATAAAGTCCAGAAAAAACCCTAAAACAAACATCAATGCCATCACGATTAACATCGCCGTAAAGACGCCACCGGGTAAATCGGTGAGTAGCTCTGTAATCAAGTCATCGCCGCCTAGACCTCTAAAGACCAACGAGAAAAACGCTGCTCCAATGAAAATCAAGAAAATCATACTGGTGACTTGTAGCGTATTACGCATTACCGCGTTGAGTCTGCTTGTCGATAGTTGACGATTGAGGCCAGCGAGTAACAAGGCGCCTAAAGCCCCAAGAGATGCGGCCTCGGTTGGCGTCGCAAAGCCACCAAGAATAGAGCCCAATACGAGTAAAATCAAGGCCAGTGGTGGAATCATGCTTTTGATGACGCGAAGGAGCAGTCCTGGCGCAACGGGTTGGCCAATATTGTTCGGAATTAGATCTGGACGAGTCATCGCTTTATAAAAGACATACAGCATATACAAAACAACTAATAACATACCCGGCAGTAAGGCGCCGATAAACAGGTCTCCGACTGAAAGCGTTTCAGGCGAGAAAATACCTTGATTCAACTGCGCTTGTTGATAAGAGGATGATAATACATCTCCCAGTAGAATCAGCACAATCGAAGGCGGAATGATTTGGCCTAAGGTTCCTGATGCACAAATCGTTCCACTGGCGATTTTGGGGCAGTAACCCTGCTTAAGCATTGTTGGTAGGGCGAGTAAGCCCATGGTGACCACTGTCGCGCCAACAATTCCGGTGCTGGCGGCTAATAACATACCCACCAAAATTACAGCAATGCCTAATCCACCTTTAATACCGCGCATGACCTCATCCATGGTATGTAGCAGGTTTTCAGCGATTTTAGACTGCTCCAGCATAATGCCCATAAAGACAAATAGCGGCACGGCGATGAGGGTTTGATTACCCATGATGCCAAAGATTCGGTTAGGGATACTCTGCAAAAAGGCCATGTCGAAGGCGCCAAATAGATTGGCAATCAGGGCAAATAGTAAAGAGGCGCCGGCTAAGGTAAATGCTACTGGAAAGCCTATTAATAAGAAGATGAAAATGACGGCGAATAAGACAAGTGCTAACCATTCCATTAGAGTTTTCCGCCCATGTTTTCAGCGCTATCTTGGGTAATCGCATAGTTTGGCACAAACAATTCTAACCCTGCCTGACTTGCAACCGAAAGGCCTTGAGAAATGACCAATCCTGCCATGATGATGATTAAGCTTTTCAAAAGATACAGGTAAGCTATTCCACCCGCTTCAGCGGAGCTTTCTTGAATTTGCCAACTGACCGCAACGTAGTCCCAGCCAGCCCAAATAATAAAAGTCATTGCCGGTAAGGTGAACAGAAGCGTGCCTAGTAGATTGACCCAAGCTTTTCTACGGTTCGAATAGGTCGCATAAAAAACATCTACTCGCACATGTTTATCGAGTTGATAGGTATAAGCAATGCCTAGCATAAATAAGAAGGCATGGTTATACATGACACTTTCTTGCAGGGCGATAGAGCCGGTATCGAATCCATAACGGAGGATGACCACTAGTGCGGTAATCAGTACCAAAGAGAGGTTTCCCCAGGCAATTACTTGGCCTAAACGGTTTTGTAGAGCGTTTTGCTGGCGAACAAAGGAGGCTAAAAAAGAGGCCAAAGAATTGGGGAATGACATAGTGATGTTTTTTATGGGTTAAGGATAATGTCAGTATTTTAACGATTTTGGCAGAAGAAGGGCATGTTTATCAAAAACGCAGTGTTTACCAGCTTTCAGGAATGACCAGGCCTGGTTGAAATCCGTAATCAGGTGAACGCCCTTTAAAAAAGGGCGTTGCGATGGTGGGTTAATCTAATCCAAATATAACATCGTAAATAACCCGCGTTCTGACATTCATGATCATGACATCGCCGCCAACGACAATGCGGATATAGTCTGCCGGCAGTCTCGGTAAACGACTTTCCAAATGATGCGGCAAACGACTATAAGGCACGCCATGAGGCAGTACTTGATGGCGTTGATAGCGATGTGAATATTGTTTTCTGTGGCCGGGTGGTCTCGGTCTGTTATAAGGGCGATTATAAAGATAGTAGCCTTTGATTCGACTGCGGTCAGTATCACTGAAATAAAAACTGGTAGAGATTCCAGGTGAATGAGTTTGAACGACCACCGCTTGGCGAGTCATGCAACCGTTTAGTAATAAAGTGGCACTCACAAGCGCCAGTAATAGGACTTTTTTTGACATGATAAAACTCCTTCTTGATTGTGGATAGATTCAGCATACCACTAAAAACACTTCAATAACTTGAAGCAAATCAAGCTAGCCGCCGTTAGTGCAATCGGCTAGAACAGTCCGCGAATAATCTCATGCACAATACGGCTTTTAATGTGAATGACGGCAATGTCGTCTCCAAGACGCACTCGCATTAAATGTGCGGGTAAATGCCCGAGTCTGCTTTCTACCTGCCTAGGCAGACGACTATAAGCCAGATGTTTTGGTAAAGTATGGTGACGTTTAAGGCGTGGGTGGCTTTGATGCGGGGTCTGGTAATGCCTGCTGTCGTGGGGGTGTGCATATTTAATGTATTGGTTCTGGTGGTAATAAGCCGTCACTGGATAATGATTGTTTTGATGATGGTAGCGATTTTGAGAATAGGTGGGTTGATACGAATAGGGTTCTTTAAAAGTCATGTATTCAGGCATATTTGAATGTTTGTTAGCGTGCTTGATGATGTTACGACGGTTGTGCTTGCTTGCATGAGACGGGGTATACGGTTTCGCATACGCTTTTCTATCGTCCGTCACGGTTCTGCTTGACGAATGTCGAGACTCTTCTGCATAGGTTGGCAGGGTGGTACCTAATAAACCGAATAAAACGCTGGTTGAGATTACTTTTAACATGATTAAATCCTCTTGAATCACTTTACTCAATGACTAGATTACGCCGTTGAGCCGCTAACAGATTGAATAAACCTATGAATGATTCTGTCCTGAGTCTGAAGCCATAGTCAGACTTTTGGTTTTGAACCTAATTATTTACATAAGGTTTTCTAATAATCAGTAAGTGGCATTGAGTTGAATCGTCAACTTTAATTTTGGGTAGAATGGCCCCATTATTTTTGTAAAAGCCTTTCCTCTAAAGAGTGTTGTGTTGTCCATATTTATGTCCAATTTAAAAATCGCCAAAGTGGCCGTCCCTGGCCCATTTTTATTTCCGCTAGACTATCTGCTTGAGCCTGCTCAGGATTTACTTTCAGAAGGTGATTCCACTCTAGTGGCGGTCGTCGGTGGGCGAGTTTGGGTACCGTTTAGAAATAAAAAAATTGTCGGCCTGGTGATGGCGATAACAGAGAGTGCCGATTTTGATTTGGCTAAAATCAAACCTATTAGTGAAGCCATCGATTCAGAAGCGCTGTTTTCTGCTGAAGATCTCAGTCTATTCCAGTGGGCGAGCCAGTATTATCATGAACCGATTGGCGAGGTGATTTCTGCAGCGCTACCGAAGCGATTGCGCCAAGGTGAGCCGAGCCGTATCCAAGGGGTTGCCCATTGGCTGTTGACCGAGCTGGGTAAAACGATTCAACAATCAGATCTTGCCGGTAATGCCAAGCGCCAAAAGTCTGTATTGGCGAGTTTTCAAAATGCGAAACACCCTTTGTTGAGTTCAACGCATTTGTCACAAGACTCAGACAGCTGGCGACCTGCACTGAATAAGTTTATCGAATTAGGCTGGGTCGAAGAACGCAAAGGGCCTTGTTTACTCGAATCTGATTATCCGCCATCCCCTAATCATATTTTGAATGAAGAGCAGCAAAACGCGGTTAATAGGGTTACGGAATGGTTAGAAAAAGACAATCCATTTGCCAGCTTTCTGGTGCAGGGGGTTACGGGCAGTGGTAAAACTGAAGTTTATTTAGGCATGATTGAGGCCATCTTAAAGCAAGGTAAACAGGCCTTGGTGCTCGTGCCTGAGATTGGTTTGACGCCACAAATGGTGGGGCGTTTTGAAGCCCAGCTGCAAACCCGGGTCGCCACTTTGCATTCTGGTTTAAATGATGCGGAACGCCATTGCGCTTGGCATTTGGTGCGAACTGGTCAAGTTAAAGTTCTTTTGGGGACGCGTTCGGCTCTTTTCACGCCATTTAAGGATTTAGGCATCTGCATTATTGATGAAGAGCACGATTTATCTTACAAACAGCAAGAAGGTTTTCGGTATTCCGCGAGAGACTTGTTGGTACGCCGTGCTTTTCAAGAAAAAGTGCCTGTCGTCATGGGCTCAGCCACGCCGTCCTTAGAGAGTTTGCATAATGTCAAAAGTGGACGTTATTTTCATCTCAAGCTGAAACAACGTGCTGGTAATGCCAAGTTGCCGACTTTGAAACTGCTCGACATTCGGGGAGAAAAAATTCAAGAAGGGGTTTCTCGTCAATTACAAACGGCTATGACGACACATTTGGAAAAAGGTGGGCAAGTCCTGCTGTTTTTGAATAGACGTGGGTTTGCCCCTGTCTTAATGTGCCACGACTGTGGTTGGCAAGCCAGTTGCCCAAGTTGCGATGCCAATATGACTCTGCATACCGGCAAACTCAATGATTATCTGCAGTGCCATCATTGCGGTGAACAAGAACCCGCACCTGAGACTTGCCCAAGTTGCGAAGGTGAAGAGTTCATAAAAGTGGGTCAAGGTACGGAGCGGCTGGAAGAGGCAATTACGGATTGGTTTCCAGATAATAGCATCTTACGTATCGACCGCGATACCACCCGTTTAAAAGGCAAAATGGCTGAGTTAACGGGCATTGCGCAACGCGGTGAAGCCGATATCTTGATTGGTACCCAAATGCTCGCCAAAGGTCACCATTTCCCGAATGTTACCTTGGTCGGTATTCTAGATGTCGATCAAGGTCTGTTTAGTGCCGATTACCGTGCACCGGAACGGATGGCGCAATTGATTCTACAAGTTGCAGGGCGTGCTGGACGCGCGGAAAAACAGGGCGAAGTCCTAATTCAAACGCACCAGCCCGATCATCCCTTGCTGATTACTCTGATTCGCGAAGGTTATGATGCCTTTGCTCAGCAAGCTTTAGATGAACGGATTCGTGCCAAATTACCGCCGACCCGTTATCAGATATTGATTCGCGCGGAAGCCTCTAATCCGAATGACGTGATGGCCTTTTTACAATCCCTTAAAGCGGGACTTGAACTGAATCAAAAACAGTTCATAACAGAGTCGGGAAAAACTTCTGATGTCGAATTTTGGGGGCCGGTCGCCGCACCGATGTTGCGTCGTCAGGGACGTTATCGCTTTCAGCTACTGCTACAATCAGCAGAGCGTGGACAGCTGCATCGTGTATTACGTGAATTAGAGCCCCATATCTATCAAAGCCCACTTGCACGCAAAGTGCGTTGGAGTATTGATGTTGATCCGCAAGAGATGATGTAACCAGGCCTGGTTACTTTTGTGTTGATAGCTCCATGTTTAACGGTAATGAAATTTTGAAACAGTTTTGATTTTTATCTCGGCAAAAGTTTAGGCGTCCGTGATGTTTTTCAGCAATAGAATTGACGATTGCTAACCCTAGTCCAGATCCAGAATTGACGCCTTGGATTTTGTTGAAAACGAACGCTGATGGCTTAAACAGATCAAACACTAAAGTGTCATCGTTGTGATTCAAAACAGATCCTTGATCACAAACTTGGAATTGGATAAAGTCTTCTTTCTGCTCTAGTCCTAATGTAATGATGCCTTGACCATGTTTAATGGCATTGTCTACTAGATTACGAATCGCACGTTCTAACTGATTCACATCAAATTTATAAATAATGTTTTGTTGTATTTTAAGTTGCCACTTTTGTTCGGGATAAGTGACTTCGTATTGTTTAAAAATATCAAAGCAGAACTCGCTTAACGACAACTCTTGTTGGTGGAGTTTAAAGCTATCCATGTCTAATTTTGCAAATTCAAAGAGCTGATCTAAATAATGTTTGAGTTTTAAACCGTTTTGGTAGGCAATATTTAGGTATTCATTAGGCTGCGTTTGTAGCAGTTGCTCCATATAACCTAGCATGTTGGTTAGAGGTGTACGTAAATCGTGCGACAAACTTGAAATCATAAAACGTCGCTGTTGATCAGTTTGCGAAAGTTGTCTCATCTGTTGTTGAATCTGCACCGACATTTCCATAAACGTGGTTTCGAGTAAATCGATCTCATCTTTAATGTGTGTAGGTGGAGCAATGGGTAACTCTGGTTGCTCTTTAAAATGTGTGATAGTTTGCGATAAATTGCTGATGCGTTTGGCTAAATGATAAAACAACACGCCTCCGAGCAGAAGACCTATGACTAAACTCGATAAAAAAGACCACGCACTGAGTTCCAGCAGAATACTTTCTTGTAACTGTCGGTTGGCTTCTTGTTCAATGCTGTCTTGAATAATGACGTAAAGAAAGCCTTCGGGATGTTCTTTATTGGGTAGGTAAGCGACCGAAAAAGGCTTTTTTCCAGACAGGCTTCTAGGGTCATCTCCCATGGGAAATTCAGTGTTATCAACTGAATCAGTGTTGAGTTGTGCGCGTAAAGGTAAAGTGTCAATCTTGTGTCTTTTAATCTTCTTGGCATCCGCTGAATACTGAAGAATATTGCCATTTAAGTCCGTCAGGTATATTTCTAAATGTGGGTTTAACTGCATATAACGGTTCAAGGTAGAGGCGATAGCCGTCTGACTCATTTGGTCTTGGTTGACGAGCTGATGATCTTGGATAATAGAATCTGCTACATGGATATGGATACGAGTTTGTACTTGTTGTAGATAATGATTGGATAGAGATAAACTGATAAATAAATAGCTGATTCCCATGATTAAAAAAACCAAAATAAACCATAAGCTATAACGTTTAAATAAATGGGAAGGCATCGTTTGTCGCATTATGCTTTTTCTTTGAGTTGTTCTGAATTAAGTTTGTAACCCACGCCCCAAACGGTTTCCAAAATTTTGGGGTTTGCAGGGTCATTTTCCAATTTTTTACGCAATCTATTGAGATGGGAGTTTACAGTATGTTCATAGCCGTCATGATCGATTCCCCAGACCTTTTCCAGTAAATCCATTCTGCTAAAGACCTGGTTTGGATAGGTTGCAAAAAGTTTTAACAACTCAAACTCTTTAGAGGTCAGCGTGAGGCTTATATTATGAAGATGTGACTGATGTTTTATGGAATTGATTGTTAGGCCTCCGACCTGAATCAACTCACTATTCTTTGTTGGGTGTTTTTGGACTTGTGAACGTCTTAGCAGAGCTTTGATGCGAGCCTTCAACTCGGCGAGCCCAAAGGGTTTGCTTAAATAATCATCAGCCCCTAACTCTAATCCTAAGACACGATCAATTTCATCTGAGCGTGCTGTCAGCATTAAAATAGGCGTGGTGGTATTAGTTTGACGAAACTTCCGACAGAAATCTAAGCCGTCTCCATCCGGTAAGGACAAATCTAGAATCAAAATAGCCACAGAATTCGACTGGCAATAACGTTGCGCTTTATCAAGATAACTAACATGATGGCTTGAGCCTTGTAAAGACTCAACTTGAATAGCGACTAATCGAGCAATATCCGGATCATCTTCAATGATTAAAGCATGAAATTTTTCTGACATAGATTAGCTACTCGAGGGGTAAACAACACTTTCTATTCTAAACGATAAAAAGTGTTGTATTGAAGACTATCGGATACGTTTAGGCATAATGGCAGGTTTGGTAAAAACCCAATCTTGACTTTTAACCGGCGTGTGACAAGCAACACATGAAGCGGATGCCGAAAGTTTGTCTTTACCAAAAGGCGTTTGTTCAGTTCCTAGCCAACGAGCCCAACCCCAACCCCCGGTATCTGCCCACTTTTGATTGTCTTTGAACATGAATTCAGCATGAATAAACTTGTCAGGAACCGTTGCTGCTTTCCAGTGATCATCTTGACGATCTTTCCAGACCATTTTTCCTAGAATTGCGCCATCTGGCCAAGGATTCGTTTTACCCTCTTCGATGGCTTGAATGGCTTTAGGGTTGCCGACAATCGCTCTAAGAGTTTTGTTATCTTCACGGTGTGAAACTGAGACCATAGCCCAGTCTTGATAGTTAACAGGAAAGGCAATTCCATTTGCCGCATCCGCAGGAATGGCTAATTTTTGGTCAGAATCAGGTTGCGCCGCAGAGGCCGCAGTAAGTGAAGTCAGAATTAGCGTGAGCAGACTGCTCAACATTAAATGAGTTTTCATGGTGTTTTCCTTATTTGGGTAAGTTCAAGGACATTGTGAATAATTGAATGTTGGAAGTCCTCACAAAAAGTTCACATATGCTGTACTTTTTTGTAAGCGTTTGTAAATGAGCTTATAAAAACACTGCTGTTGATCCGCATGAAAACCTGTAACCAGGCCTGGTCATTTTCATGAATCCAATTATAAAACGTAACGTAATAACCAAAATGAAATCAACCCCATCGGTCCCCCAGTAATTTCACTACATTTCAGAGAAGGGGTCATGTATGATGATTTCAAGATTTTTGTCATCATTATTTCAGTCGCTTCAAGAGAATCTCTTGAAATGTAAAAGGAGAGTCATGTGGAGTTTTTAGGATTTGTTGGAACGGTATCACTGTTGATTTTGATCTATCTATTTTTAGCAGTCAAAATAGTTTCTCAAGCTGAGTTATGGGTGATTGAACGCTTAGGAAAATATCACCGTACCTTGGGGGCAGGGATTAATTTTATTATTCCTTTTATTGATCAAAAACGTTCTATGTTCAGTACCCAGGAACAGATTATTGATGTGCCTCGTCAAGCCGTCATCACGAAGGATAACGTTAGTATTCAAATCGATGCAGTCGTGTTCATTCGTATTAACGACCCTAAGCAAGCGACCTATGAAATCAAAGATTTAAAAGTGGCCATTGCACAGTTAGCGCAAACCACCCTACGTGCAGAAATCGGGCGAATGGAGTTGGATGAAACCTTGAGTTCTCGCGCCGATTTGAATGCGGTATTGCTTACAGCCTTAGATCTAGCCAGTAGCACTTGGGGGGCGAAAGTGACACGTGTTGAAGTGGCGGATATTTCTGTTCCACAAGCGGTGCAAACGGCGATGGAATTACAAATGGAAGCCGAACGTCGCCGTCGTGCAACTGAAACCGAGGCCGAAGGTGATAAGAATGCGTTGATTTTGAAAGCGGAAGGCGAGCGTCAACAGGCCTTTAAGCAAGCGGAAGCGGTTGAGCGTATGGCGGATGCTGTGAAGTATGAAAAAGAACAACTGGCGATGGGTGAGCAAAAAGCCATGGAGTTGATTAACCATGCCATGATGAACAATAAAGATGCCGCCAGTTTCTTATTGGCCAAAGATCGTATTGCGGCATTTGCTGGGCTTGCGGCGAGTGATTCGGCTAATAAGGTGATTGTTCCGATTGAAACTTCAGAGATGGTCGGTTCTTTAGCCGCGTTTACGACGCTGTTGGGTCAAAATAATTCAGGCACTTAAACTAGCAGCGAAGAGAAACTAAGGGATATTATAAAAAATGGAAAATATACTACCGATTATTCCAGCTTGGGTCATGTTGACTCTGGGGATTCTATTGCTCGGTGCGGAGTTATTAAGCGCTACTTTTGTGATGCTGTTTTTTGGCATCGCATTTATTCTGGTGGGTTTAGTGGGTTTTTTTGTGAGCTGGCCATCAGGAGAGGTTCAATTGCTGCTTGCCATGGTGTTAGGGGGGGGGCTAACCTTTGCGTTACGTGGCTTTTTTATGCAGGGCATGGAAAAGCAGGACTTGCCATTAGAAACCATGCAAGTCGGTGACACGGGTATTGTTGTCGAAAATGATGGTCACTTAAGAGTCGATTATAAAGGCACAACTTGGGGTTTTAAAAAGAACGGTGATTTTGAAATTAAAGCGGGTGATGAGGTTCTCGTTGAAGAACTGAAGAATAATGTCGCTTTTATCCAAAAACTGCCCTAAATCGAGTTCAGAAAAAACAACACCCCAAAAAGGGGTGCCATTGAAAGAGGTGCTATCGAATGCCTTACTTCGGTGGATATTGACTCAATATAGCATCAACGATGGCTTGAGTGCTTTTTTCAGCCGCTTGTGGCGAGGCAAAGTTCTCTAATGCTCTGACACTTTCACCGCGCCAAATTAATTCTCCGGCCGCATTGTGGATATCAATCCCCCATTTAGCTTCTTCATAGACTTCGGTGGCGTAGTCCATCGGGAAACGTGTACCTACGCCTAAGGTTCGTGTATGCCATCCAAATCCAATTGTGCTGGATGGAACGACTGTCTGGATTTGCTTAACGGTATAGTGATAAGTCACATAGGCTTCTGGTGCCTGGCGCACAAAGATGGCTCTTCTATTGTGCAGATTCTCCTGAATCGCTTTTTCAAAGCGTTGTGCGATAAACGGATGGGTCTTTTGTAGGCTGGTTGTGGTTGGTGCGGTCTGCATCTCAACTGGTAACCATTGATAGGTCGCATAGTTTTTTAAAGCCGATGTCGCTTGATAATCTTGTGTCACTGGAATGCCGCTACAGCCGGACAAGCTAGCCAATACTAAACTAAACATGACAATAGAAAGACTGGGAAATAAGTGCTGGGATTTAAGGGGGATTAAAGTGGTCATGAATAAACTCCTTGATTAACTCTGTAACACATTCATTTTACGCCTATTACCAGAAAAACGCTTTGGGTAATGATATCAACCTTGACAACACCCAGTTAAACCTAAAAACCAGGAATGCCAATCGGCCCTGGAAGATCTGGAATAAGTGAACAGCCTGCAAAAGTCAGAGTCATGAGTGCGAGTAGGGTTAAAGTGATCAATTGTTTCATGTGATGCCTTAGATCGTTGTGTTGCGTGTTTACTAGGGACAAACTCATTGTTCCGTTAGGAATGATTTGTTCTAGTGGCTGATTGTCTTTGAAAAAACATGCATCACCACTACACCAGCGATAATTAAAGCCATACCAATGAGTGCAGCTAAGTCTGGTATTTGCTTAAAGGTCACCGCTCCAACTATGGCAACTAAAATAATACCCATGCCTGCCCAAATGGCATAAGCGATGCCAATCGGCACGGTTTTTAAAACTAATGCCAAGAAATAAAATGCCACGATATAGCCGATTATGACAACAAGGCTCGGCACTAATTTAGTGAATTCTTCGGAGGATTTCAATGCACTGGTGGCTATGACCTCAGCGATGATTGCGATGGCAAGGTACCAGTAGCCCATTATGTTCTCACTTCAGTGTTTTACGATGATGGGCTATTTTAATACACCAGGCCTGGCAACTTATGATGAATTGCAGAGGAATTCAATGGAGCACTAAATTAAGCGTTAAATAATCCCTAATAAGTCATGGAAAATAGTCGCCGCAACTTCAAACGCAATCAGCCAGATAACAATCCACTCTAGTATGGCTGAGTGTTTGTGTTTTTGCTCTTCAGCCATCATGTCAAACAATTCATGGATGGTTTCCATTTTTTTGCTGAGTACCTGTATGCGCTGTTTGACCTCAAGATATTCAGAAACTCGCGTATAAAGGTAGTTCAACTCTGGATATTCCCAGAAGAAGTCAGGGATATCCAGCAAGTCATAGTTAAGCATGATATTACTTTGGGCGATAAAGAGTTTTCCGCGCAGTTTGGCGAGTTCACTGCGCGACAGTTTAGAGCTACCAGTATCCGCGATGTTTTTAGGAATATAAGCAGTATCATTAATGGTTTGTTGTATGTGGTATTCAAACTTAGCCAGTTTAGTCGATTGAGCCAGGCCATGAGAAATCGATAAGCGCGTCATGACTTCATTGTCACACAAAGAAATATGGTCATTTTTGATTAATAGGCTTTCCGCACCAGTGGTAAACGTAAATTCATCTTCAATCACATGGGCTAATGGTTCCAATGCATAAGGTGACAGCTTGTGAAGTAAAGCTAAGCGATCAGCCGCCTTAATACCCCAAAATACCACGACGCCATAATCAAAAATAAACACATCGCCTTGTTTCCATTCGATATTGAGAACTTGACGATAGGCTGTGCAACGCAGGTTGCCTAAAAGGTGTTTTTGGAGTGCGTCAAAATCAAAATTGTCGCAATAACACAAAGCGTAGAGCTCATTTTTAGAAGTCATTTTGTAAAATTCTCATGAATTGGAATGTTTTTTCGAATTGTACTCAATAAATAACATAAAGAATAGCAACATCACCAGGCCTGGTGACTTTTTAATCGGGGGTTTTGAGCTAGGTTTATTTGATTGAGGGATGTACTGCATCCGTTTCTATCTTGAATGGAATTCAGTCGCTCATGTAACGACTAAATCTAAATTTGTTGAAATCAACTTTTGGGACTGTCTAAGATAAAATTAACCACCTTAGACAGGCTTTAGGTTTTTAAGAGAGGGTTACTTACCGTGACAATATATTTCCGCTGGTTTTAAAGCCTGATACGGCTGATTTAAGGTGTTCACTCTCATGGTTCATGGATTCTGCAGCAGAAGTCGTTTCTTCAACTAAAGCCGCATTTTGCTGGGTCGTTTGATCTATTTGGGTAATCGCTTGATTGACTTGCTCAACCCCGATTTGCTGCTCTTGAGAAGCCGCTGAGATTTCACTGACAATGCTGCTTACCTGCAAGATGGATTCATTGATATCTTTTAAAGAATTGCTAGTCTGCTCTATCTTTTGCGAACCATTTTGAATGCTATGCGCCGAACGTTCAATCAAACCTTTAATGTCTTTGGCCGCATCGGCTGATTTACCAGCCAGATTACGTACTTCAGCGGCGACAACGGCAAAACCACGACCATGTTCCCCTGCTCGCGCTGCTTCCACGGCCGCATTCAATGCCAGTAAATTGGTTTGGAATGCGATACTGTCAATCAGTCCGATAATCTCTGATATTTTGGTACTTGAATCACTGATTTCGTGGATGGCCGCAATGCTTTCTAACATGACCGCTTGACCCTCTTGGGCTTGGTTACGGGCATTCATTGAAAGTTGGTCTGCGCTGCGTGCATTATCTGTATTGTGTTTGATGGTAGAGGTTAGCTCTTCCATCGCAGCAGCTGTTTCTTCCAAAGAAGCCGCTTGACTTTGAGTGCGTTGATTTAAATCGATACTGCCACTGGCAACTTCTTGGCTGGCTTGACTGACCATGCTCGCAGATTGCATCACACCATTGATAACTTGGTTTAGTTTAGTACCTCCTTCATTAAAGGCTACTTTTAGACGCTCAAGCTCACCATAATAGTGTCCGTTGACTTGTACTGTTAAATCGCCAGCACTTTGCGACACGATGGCCTGAATGATTTCAGTCATTCCACTTTCAAGCTGTTCTACCGATTGGTTTACATTGTCTTTAAGCTTATCCATGTCGCCTTTCAGTTCCGTGCTGATACGCCCGTCAAACTCACCTTGACTTAACTTGGTGATGACAGCCCCTAATTCGGTGACGGCCGTGTCCATACTTTGCATGGCATTGTCTACTGTCGCACGGAATTCGCCGGGGATTTTTTTATCCATACGCACACTGAAGTCACCACTGCTGATGGCATTCATGACGGTACCCAATGCTTGCATGGTGAAGTCCACACTGTGTGCCGATGCATTAACGCCATCCTTAAGGGTGCCTAAGTCACCCTTGAGATCGGATGTGATGCGGCTGTCAAATTTACCGTTGGCGATGTCGGTCATGGACGAATTGACATCGGAGAAAGCCTGAGAGGTGTTTTTCAGTAAACCGTTAAAGGCTTCAGCGGCTTGACCGATTTCATCCTTGGCTTTAATGACACAGGATTTTGAAAAGTCGAAATCGGTGCCCACTTGTTTCATCGCATTGGTTAATTGCAAAATAGGGCGACTTAACAGACGTGCGTAAAATAAGGCAAATCCCACGATAATAAGTGTCATGATGACACCAACCACTAGCGCCATTTTTTGAATCTGATAAATCGGAATAAAGGCTTCGGCGACATCAATCTCTGCCAGAACTGCCCAATTAAGACCCGGGATGTTAAGCGGTGCATAGGCAGAAATGACCGGATTGCCATTATAGTCGATAATGATTTCTTCACCAGTTTTGCCAGCCAGGGCTTGCCGAGCACCTTGGGTGTCAACTTTACCGGTTTCAGGCTTATGAAAAGAGGCCAAAACACTGTGATTTTTTGGATCCAAATAAGAATCGGAGCGCATTAATAGATCCGAACCAACCAGATAGGACTCACCGGATTCTCCCATGCCTGAGCGGGTCTGCATAATCGCATTGATGGGATCCAGCGGAATTTGTAAAGCGACCACGCCCAGTAGCTTGTTGCCTTTCATAATGCGCTTGGCTATGAATGCAGCAGGATCCCCATTGGACGGCGCGTAAGCGGTAAAATCAGCCAGAGCAGGGGCTTCTTGCTGAGAAACTTTGCGGAACAGCTCGCCTAGATTAGAGTTTTTGTAAGCTCCGTTCAACAGATTGGTCTGATAATCTGCTTCTTTGGCAACGGTGTAAAAAATCTGACCCTCAGGGTCGATTAAAAACAGATCGTAATAACCATATTCTGCCATGTAGTATTCAAAAAAGTTTTGGTCACCGACAACTTTTCGATTGATGGCACCTTCTATTCCTGATTCATTTTGATAAAAATCAGAGCTCAAGGCTGACAAGACATTTATGTCGCCCATGCGTTCAGAAAAATAACCTTCAATTTGACCTTTTTTTATGTCACGAACCGCCGAAAACTCAGCTTCAGCAAGGTGCTTTACGGCTTCGCTGGAAATTTTTTCAGTCACAAAGGTAGATAGAATTAAAGGGATTAAGCCAGCTAATAAAAATCCCAATATGATTTTTGTACTTATTTTTTTCATTTTAAATTCCAATCCTGTTTTGAACTAAATTTTCCGGAGCGACTATCCGTCAAATGGTGCTATAGCAATACTACAGCAGTCATAAAAAGTTGTTATATGATTTAATTGATTTAAATCAATATCTTTAGTGTTATTAAATGTAATCAGTCGTTTTTTTAAAAATTGATAAAGCAATAATTTAGCCAACTAAATAGTGAACTCCTGTTTAATGTTATGACCAGAAAATGGCTTCGGGCAAATGTCAGTCTTGGAAAAACCTTGCTAAAGTTAAAGCCAAGCGATGATTTCGATGGCAAGGTATCAGTCGTCCAGGCCAGGTGATTTTAAATAGTGGATTATTAGGCTAGATTGATCTGTTTAAATTGAGACGTATGCGGTAAAAATGATAGCATTCTCTGTTATGAATATTAAATCAATCATGTGGCCGGTTTAAGCTTGAGAAGTCGGTGTTTTTGAATGGAATTTACAACTGAGCAGTGAGGATAAAGCATGCCTTTTTTAACGGTCATTACAATTTTATTGGTTTATCAGTTGGTAGGAGAATTGATTGTCCTTAGCCTCGATTTACCTGTGCCAGGACCTGTTGTGGGTATGTTATTACTGTTGCTAAGTTTGATGATTAAAAACCCTTTTGCGACTCAGTTGGAAGTCCCCACAGGGCTTTTATTATCTCACCTGTCTTTGCTGTTTATTCCAGCAGGAGTGGGTGTCATGGTGCATTTGGTTCGCTTACAGCAAGAGTGGCTCGCCATCAGTGTCGCTCTGATTGTCAGTACCATTTTAGGGTTATTGGTCACCGCTTGGAGCATGATGGCCATCTACAAACTCCTTAATTGGAAAAAGGCCCAGTCATGATTCATCAATCCGCTATCTGGGTCTACCTGTCAGCCAGTCCGTTATTAGGTCTGGTCCTCACGCTAATTTGTTATTTGCTGGCTGTGAAAATTTATAACAAAGGTCATGGCAATCCGTTACTCAATCCGGTCGCGCTCTCTATTTTGATGATCGCCGTTATATTGAGTCTCTTTGATATCTCATATCAATCCTATTTTTCAGGGGCACAGTTCATTCATTTCTTGCTTGGGCCTGCGACGGTCGCATTAGCGATCCCCTTATATTTCCAGTTAGGTAAGTTGAAAAAGGTATGGATTCCCTTGTCGATTGCTTTGGTGTTGGGCATCAGTTTTTCAGGTTTCAGTGCCTACTATATAGCACAGTTTTTAGGGGCGAGCGAACAGACCATGTTATCGATGATTCCTAAGTCGGTCACCGCGCCCGTGGCGATGGGTATCTCAGAAAAGAACGGCGGTTTACCGACATTGACGGCGGTGTTTGTAGTACTTACAGGCGTGATTGGGGCTGTCGTCGGTGGTTGGATATTTAAAGTCTTTAGAATAAAAGACGACAGTATTAAAGGCGTAGCAATGGGCGTCACCGCGCATGGTTTAGGCACCGCACGATCTTTTCAAATCAGCCCGCAAATGGGAGCGTTTGCCGGGTTGGCAATGGCCTTGTCGGCCTCTGTGTCGGCTTTGATATTACCACTGGTTTTGTCATTTGTTCAGAACGTTTAACAATCTTACCAGGCCTGGTAAGTTTAGAAAACGGAGTTGTTTAAAGTTCCTTCCAGTTAAGAGGTTTGAGTAAGCTGATCTTTTTATGAGTGCGCTGTTGCATACGACCTAAAATATTACTTAAGACTCGCACGGCATCGCTAATATAAGGGCCTTTATTGAGCATGACACATTCTGCTCGAACACTCATGGCCGCATCGGTCAATTCAGGGCGGGATGTCACGCCTTTTTTCGCTAAGGTTTCTAACACTTGCGTCGCCCAAACCACTGGAACATGAGCCGCTTCGCATAACCACAAAATCTCTTCTTGAAGCTCTGCCATGCGTACCGCGCCTAATTCGACCGCCAAATCCCCTCGAGCAATCATTACGCCTAGCGGATGTTGGCCCAAAGTGTTGAGTAAAATATCCGGTAAATTATGTAGTCCGGCGGCCGTTTCTATTTTGGCGATAATCGGTAAGTCTGGACAACCTCTTTGCTGGAATTCACTGATTAATTCATCCATATCTTCCTGACTTTGTACAAAAGAAAACCCGACGACATCCGCGGTTTTACAGACCCAATCTAGGTGGTGACGGTCATCAGCACTTAAACCATGTATCCCCAAAGGCGTTTCCGGAAAGTTTAGTCCCTTGTCCTCCTTTAAAACGACCCCCCCTAACCCCGCTTCGGTAATCTCCAAGACAACACCTTCTTCGCGAATTAAGCTGACCTTGGCTCCCAATTTACCGTCATCAATCCAAACAGGATCTCCAATTTGTAGGTTCTTCAACGGCTCAGGAGTTTGGCAACTTACCTGTGCTGTTTGTAATAATTGCCCGTTTATTTTCAGTTCAGTCCAATCACCAGGTTCAGCGGAATAGGTCAACATTAAGAGGTCGCCCTTATAGAGTCGCATCTCTACTTGTTTACCTTTCCATTCTGGTAGGGTAAAGCGCTCCAATTTGCTATAGTGATTTTTCTTCTGACGACGAACCCATTCGACTTCTGCTTTAGGTTCTAAGTAAGTCGATTTAAAACAGATTGCTTTCCATAAAAAGAAGCCATAATCCTCAACGAGCACAATTTCGCGGTTTTTACCTCGGCTGTCTTTAAAACGGAGTTTATCGCCTGATTTAAATCGCGCGAAGAACTTATCTGGAATAGGTAGAAGTTGATAGTCTTTGAGCTCAGCCGGTTTTTGTATCAAGTTGTGGCTGGCGGCATGTAAAAGCACCTTCCCAGGTTCAGTCGTGATGCCCAATAAGTTACGTTTTACTTTAATATGAAAAGCTGAGGCTTCATAGGCCAAGGGGCCTGTGCGTAATTTTGGGCCCGTTAAATCAACCATGACTTTGCAAGGCAATCGAAGCTCGCTGGAAGCATTTTTGATTCGCTCAACCATCGCTTGCCAAAGTTCAGGATCATCATGCGCGGTATTGATTCTGGCTAAATTCATCCCTTGATGCAGTAATGATTTTACAAGAACTTCATTCCAAGCGGCCTCCGTGGGTAGCGTTACCATAATACTGACATCTCGACCTGCTGGTGGGATACCAAACAACGCCTGGGCACGAGCTTTAAGAATTTGTTCGCCCTCAAAGGAGGATGGGCAAAGCGTGTCGATGGCACATAGAGTCTGAGTATCTTGGATTTCTATTTGCAAAGCCTTTTGTAACAAACTCAACATGGCGTTTAGATTGTGCATGACATTTGATCCAACACGGCTCAATGAAGACAAACCCGCATCAATCAATAAAGGCTGTAGCGCGCTTAAATCTTGTTCACGGAGTAGTAAGTAATCCATCAAGTTACGTCGACTTAAATGTACCTGTGGATCTTCCACTGCGGGCAGCTTAGCTAACTTTTCTTCGGTGTTTTTGAGCAGGCTTTGTTTGAGGGTTAAGAGTTGAGAGTAGAGGTTCGTCAGGTCTTGCATTGCTGTAGCCGCCATGAAATAGAGTCTAATATAGCCATTATTTTATTCGGTTAGCGTCTTTGTCTTAATGACAAGTAAATGAATTTTTTAGGATTAAGCGGGCAGAGTGGATGGTTGACGATGACGGCGTTTAAACACTAAAGTGTCGTGTTTTAAGCAGGTTCTTAGGTGCTCTCTTAATGTTTTTATACTCTAAAAGACATTTACCAGGCCTGGTAAGTCTAGTTTTAAATGCTTTTAGAGTGATTTCAGTAGGCGCTTATCTAAGTGGTTAACCTGTGTTCGGAGTTGCTTTAATCGTTTTAGATTTACTTTGATGATTTTTTTGAGTGACTGTTGCAAGTCGGGCCGAGTTTGAAGCTGTTGTTCTAAAAAAGTCTGTAGTATCTCAAAGTCATGCTCTTGACCTAGGGATTCACCTAAGTGATCTAATGATTTAAGGATTTGTTTATGTCCTTTGTCACTTTTTAACCCCAGTTTATTTAGGAGTTTAAGTTGATAATAAAGATACTTTACCCATTTCCGCCATTGATGTCTTTGCGCACACTGCGCCGCTTTCTGAGTCGCTTTTTTTGCACAGCGACGACTGCGATTAAAGGTCGTTTGCAGGGCTTTTTGAATGAGATGGTTTTGACTCGGTGTCGGGGTCAAATTTTGCCATGCTGAGCGCTCTAACTGTAAAGCAGTGACGACTTCAGACCAGTTAATCGTTATCTGCGGTGAGACACCGGAAGTCTCATTAATCTGCTCAATGAAAGCCTGCAAAATGATTTTTTCTGGTGCTTTGAGTGAACTCGTTAGAGTTTGCAAAGAAGCACATAAGACATGTTGATCACGCTGCCCAGCAAGTTGTTTTGCGGTTGAACGAATCCGCAAATCAGCCGCCTTAAATTCGGTATCAGTCACTAAAAACCGTGTAAGCCGCCAATAAGCGCGTAACTGCTTTAATGTCACGCGGATAGAGTGGATAGACCCTTCGGCTTCACGTTGATCAGAGTGGCTTAACTGTAATGCTTGGTCTATAAGGGAGGTAACTTGTTTTTGAATCGAAGAAATAAGCACGTCATCAGCGATGTGCTCAAGGTAGTGCGCTATAAATTGAGAAGAGTGATGTTTTTTCATAGTCCATTCTTTTCCAGCATCATGCGGGTTTGATCTCAAAAGCAAAGATAAAAATCTACTAAGCCTCGTTAGGTTGAGTGATTCATAATTAGGCTTAGTTAAAGAGAGTTTATTTTATTTCTGCAACAGGGCTTTGACGATATGGATGATTTTTTAATCGGGTGTCAGAACGCTTAAATGGGCTAGAAAATACTTTTTTCTGATCAACCCAGTCGTCCCAATTAAAGTTTTCAATAATCTTTGCTTGATAGCTTTCATGCAAAGGGTGACTCAGCACATCATTAACATGCTGCCATTGGTAGTAGCGTAAACGGTCAACCTGATAGGGGGTAGGGTTGCCTTTTGCATTTTTAACCTCTGATTTAAGATCCATCACAGCCTGCATACTCACTTTGGGTGTCCAGGTTATGGCTTCCGGCAGAACCACTGGCTCACCCGGAATATTATTAATGCCTTTCTTCAAGGTGGTTAACACCGCCACCTGAGTGTCCTCACGATATAAAATAATCGCATGGTTATAATCTTTGTTTTTAAAGAATCCGAGATTGCCATATTGTAGGCGAGCGCCCGTCAGAAAGGCCACCGCATCCGACCAGCATGGCCCAGTTCCTGAAATACCCTTAAGTACACTTCGGTCGATGATGCCGTCCGGAAACAGTATCTCAAAGGCGATTTTCATCGCATTCGCCGCATGCGTGGTACCTTCGCAGTCATGACCATGCCACTTAATCATGTCCTTTAAGGTGACGGCATAAGTACGTTGATAATATCGCCCTTGAGTTCCTTTGGTTGCCAGAATCTCAAAAACAGGCGCGTAAGGCATCGCCATCATGGGGGCGTACCAGGTAGGTGTGCTATCAGGTTGAGTGACACCCGTTTCGATGAAGATATCGACCCCTTGCTTATAAGTGGGCTCTCCTGCGAAGGGTGCGGAACTGAAAAATAGTAAAAATAGGGTCGCTAAAGAAAATGATTTTTTATTCATGTTAATTCTCCTCTATATAGATTCGATCATTCTGAACAGTTGATTTTTTCATGACTGCATTTTCTGCTGTCGGCGCAAAGAGTTTATGAGGTAAGTTCTGTGGTGTTATGCGATCAAAAACGCGATGATTGATAACCATCATTCTAGTTTTAAGTTTATAGCAATGAGCGTAGCTTGCAAAGAGAGTGTCGCTAACTAAAGCGGGTTATATTTGAGTTAAATGACAATTATTTATCTAAGGATAAGTTTAGGTGTAAATTTCGTAAGTTACTGTCAACCTTACACTTTTTTCAGTAATATGTGGATTGAGTCAATGAAATATAAGTCAGTCATGATTAAAGGAGCAATCTATGTTGAGCGATACATTTGAAGGTGATGGGTTTAAAACATTCAGTAAACACGCCAAAATAGCCGGTATTGTTTTAATGTTATTAGGCGCGGCGGGCATCATTTTCCCTCAGGTGATGTCTGTAGTCGTCGTAATATTAGTTGCGTGGCTTATGCTATTCGCGGGCTTGGTGTCTGGTTTCTTTACCTGGAAACTCAATGCCCGCAGTTGGCTGGGATGGTTAAAGAGCGCCATTTTGTTTTTTATGGGGGCGTTTTTAATCTTTTATCCGTTGCCAGGAGTGGCCACATTAGGCCTGATTTTTGCCATTTACTTCTTTGTGGATGGGTTCAGTGGACTTTCATTAGCACTCAATCTACGCCCCAATAGAGGTTGGTTGATTTGGCTAGCCAATGGCATTCTGTCGATTGGTTTGGGGATTGTTTTCCTCTGGCAATGGCCATTCAGTGCCGCTTGGTTAGTGGGATTGTTTATTGGTATAAGTTTACTTTTTGATGGACTATCGTTCTTTCTAATGGGACGGGTTTTAAACAAAATAGAACGTCCAGATACGTGAAAAATTGAGCATGAAGCTGACATAAATCGACCAGGCCTGGTCATTTAATAAATTCCTCATGATTAAAGGAGAGAGTGCATGCGTGTTGTATCTTTAGTGAATGGATCGCTGCTTTCAGAAGCGGCGAGTATATATGCCATTGCCTATGCGAAATCTGTGCAGTTACCACTAACGCTCTTGTTCATTGACAATGGTCTCGAATCGAAAGAGCGTTTTCGTTTATCCGAAGCCTCTTTAAAAGAGTTAGCAAAAGCCCAAGAAGTGGACGTTGAAGTCGTTATTTTGGAAGGCGATACGCTGGTCGCCTTGCATCATTTTGTACAACTGTACGCGATAGACACTTTATTCTGCGCGACACGCAAACAGTCTAAAAGCCATTCGTTTAGCGATAAAATTGTAGCGGCGGGACTCGAAACGGATATTGCCGTGGTCAAGGTTAAAAATGTCTCGCATGTACGCTCCTATCATCGCGTACTGTTTGTCGCAGGCAGTTCAGTCAATCCTCATGCTTACGTGCTGTGGTTGGGTTTACTGAATGAGAATGAAGCGTTGGGTAAACTCTATCTGCAAAATAGTCGATCGGCCTTCAAAGCCACCACGAAATCAGGGCTGAAATATGAAGCCGAACCGTTTGTCCAAATTGCCAAGATGTTGCATAAATCAGTTGAGGTGGTCAATACCTTACAACCAATCAATCCTGAAACGATGAATAATTACCTGATTGCCAATAACTTGGATTTGGTGATCTATGATGCGCGTGCTTATTCGAAGCGGGTATTAAACCAAGTCAGCGATGAATCCTCCATCAACAGCATTTTATATTATTCCTGGAAAGTTTAAATTGGCGAACCCCGATATGTTATTTCAACAGCCTGTTGAAGCGGTATTAAAGTCGTTACACAGCCGTGAAATAGGGTTGTCACAGGAAGAGGTTGCGTCTCGTTTAGAAGCTTTTGGTCTTAATCAATTGAAACAAAAGGCCAAAAAAGATTATCGAATTGAGTATTTGAAAGAGTACATCACCTTCTTTCCCATCTTGTTAGAAGTCGCAGCGGTGTTGGCCTTAGTCGCCGATTATTTTCAACCTGCAGAGGGTAACGATATTTTAGGCTACGCGGTTTTCGGTGCCGTTGTTTTAAATGCCAGCTTTACCTTCTGGCAGAAGTTTAAAGCCGATAAAGCGATGGAAGCGCTGCTGAAGCTGGTGAAATCAGAAGCTAAAGTGATTCGCCAAGGTGGCTTGCGTACAGTGGATGCCACGCAGATAGTGCCAGGGGATATTTTACAGTTAGAAGAGGGTGACAAGATTGCGGCGGATGCAATTTTGCTCACTGCAAATGATCTTTACCTAAATTTATCAGTATTAAATGGTGAATCTACTCCTGCGTTGCGTCAGTTATTGGCTGGCAACGCTAAACGAGAATTAGATGCCAAAAATATGGTCTTTGCGGGCTCAGTCATTACCAATGGTAATGGGATAGCGGTCGTCACCACCACTGGCGATGCGACCGAATTCGGTAAAATTGCAAGGATGACTTCTGAAGTCATTACCCTTCAAACGCCTATCGAAAAAGAGATCAAGCACATGACAACTGTGTTGACCTTATTGGCTTTAGGCGCAGGGCTGGTGTTCTTTTTCTTAGGTTGGTTTTCAGATAGAGGTCTACTTGTCTCGGCGATATTTGCCTTATCGCTGATTGTCGCCAATGTCCCCGAAGGACTCTTGCCGACCATTACCTTATCCTTGTCTTTGGCATCGCAACGGATGGCAAAACGACAGGCGTTAATCAAAAACCTAAACTCAGTAGAAACACTGGGCTCGGCGACGGTCATTTGTACCGATAAAACCGGCACCTTAACGCAGAATGAGATTACCGCACACCTTATTTATTTAGCCGATGGCAGTCAGGTAGCGTTGACGGGTAACGGCTATTTTGAAGCAGGTGAATGTCAATTTAAAACCCAAACGAACGAACAGAGTGTTGATCATTTACAGCAGTTACTAACCGTGGCGGCGGTGAATACCCATGCAACGGTTAATCGTCTAGAGCACGTGATGATGGGCGATCCTACCGAAGCGGCTTTAGTGGTGGCGGCACAAAAATGTCGGGATGAGACTTTAACAGGCTGGGAGAAAATCCAAGAATACGCGTTTTCTTCTGAACGTAAAATGATGTCTAGCTTGGTCACGCAAGGGGAGGCAACTCAGTTATTTGTGAAAGGTGCGGTAGAAGCCGTCTTACCTTTGTGTACTTTAATACAAGCAACGTCATTGCAGGCTTTAACACCAGAGCAGACAGTTCAAATAGAACAACAAAACTTCCAGTTGGCTGAACAAGCTTATCGCGTGTTGGCCATCGCCATGAAATCAGGCGATGGAGAAGACAACCTAATTTTTTTAGGATTGGTTGGCATGATCGATCCGCCGAGGAAGGATGTCAAACAAGCCATTGCGGAATGTTATTCAGCGCATATAAAAGTCATGATGATTACGGGGGATAACCCGGTAACGGCTAAAGCCATTGCTGAAAAAATCGGATTAAAAGTGGATGAGGTGCTTACAGGGCATGAATTAGATGGTTTCTCCAATACGGCATTGCAGGCTAAGTTAAGCGCCAAGCATATCCTATTTGCACGGATGGCTTCGGCACAAAAGCTGCGTATCGCGCAATTATTGCAGGCTAATGGAGAGGTGGTTGCCATGACGGGTGATGGCGTCAATGATTCACCGGCGTTAAGGCAGGCCAATATTGGTATCGCCATGGGCTCGGGGACAGATGTCGCAAAAGAAGCCGCCGATATGATTTTGTTGGACGATAACTTCAAGTCGATTGTGGCCGCGGTTGAAGAAGGGCGCACGGTCTATTTCAATATCAAGAAGCTCACCACCTATATTTTGAGTTCCAATGTCCCCGAAATCGTGCCTTATGTATTGCAGTTCTTTTTAAAAATTCCAATGCCATTATCGGTCATACAGATTCTGTTAATTGACCTGGGTACGGATCAACTGCCAGGCTTGGGATTAGGGGCGGAAAAGCCCGAAAAACATATTATGCAACGTCCACCCGTGGGTAAAAATGAAAAGATTCTTGATTGGGAAGTCTTTAAACGCGGCTATTTTATGATTGGTTTAATCGAAGGCATGGCGGCCATGTTTGCTTTTTTAGGCTTCTTGTTTCTCAATGGTTGGCAATATGGAGACTTGGACATTAATGATGAGTTTCATCGCCAGGCCATGACCATGACTCTGTTGGGTGCTATCACCTGTCAGATGGTCAACGTTTTTACCTTACGTTCATGGGAGGACTCTTTATGGCGTTTAACCAGAACCAATAAAATAATCTGGTTTGGCGTGATTATGGAAGTGGTGTTGATTTTAGCCATCCTATATGTCCCTGCGGTGCAGACCGTATTTAATACGGCCACCGTGCCGTTTGAAAATCTCTGGCTACTGATTCCTTTTCCCATTTTATTGATTCTCTATCATGAATGGTACAAAGCACGTCAGAAAGCAAAATGGCATTGGCAATAAGTAGGTAATCAGTTTTCACCAGGCCTGGTAGGTTTATAAATCAGAGCTGTTTGGTTTGTTTGGCGAAATCGTCGAGAGAGATTTCGATATGTCCCGACTTATTGCGGTTAGGGCCTTTCATGACTTCGGGCGCTGCCCAGGCATGACCATGCACCACTTCATAGGTGGCGGGAATCTTACCGTCTTTACGTAGACCTTCATAGGCTTCTAGCATGGCGTGAAATTTGGCTTTACCCATCAATCCTTGGCTGCGGTTTTGATTGGCATTGGTGGCCCCAATGGCTTTAAGGTCTTTCAATACCCCCATCGGTTTGTCATAGGTAAGGGTGAATAGTTCCATATCCATCACCGGTTGGCCGAAACCTGCACGGATCAAAGCATCGCCAATATCGTGCATATCAATAAAATGGTTCACATGTTCGTAATCGGCATCGGTGGTGCGCCAGGCCAGACGCAGTTCTTTGAGCGTGTCTGGGCCAAAGGTGGTGAACATCAATAGCCCTTCAGGACGTAGCACCCGTCTGAATTCTGCAAATACCGCATCCAAATCATCACACCACTGCAACATCAAGTTGCTGACAATCAGATCGACACTGTTGTCGGCAAACGGCAGTTGATAGACATCGGCATTGATGCGGGTCGCCGCGGTTTTACTGGCAAAGCCTTTAGTTAAAGAACAGTTGTTCAAGAATCTATTAATGAAGGAGCCCAAGGCCGAAAAACGCGGGGTTTGCAGGCGGGATTTAGATTGCCATAACATGCTTTCTGATAAGTCGACGGCAAAACATTTCGCTAAAGGATAACGGGCAATGACTTTTTCAGTCAATAAACCCGTGCCCGAGCCGACATCTAAAACGGTCTGGACTTCAATAGTGGTCAGCTCGAGACGTTCATCGACGCGTTCGGCGACGGTTTTTTGAAGAATCGCGGCCTCTTCATAGCTCGGCGCAGCATGACTAAAATGGGCTTTAATGTGCTGACGGTTCACACTGTTTAAGTGTGATGAAGAGGTTTCAGGCATGCAAAGTTCGCTTTCGTTGTTTGATCGCTAGGGGGTAAGCGGTTGTGTACTTTACAAAAGTGGCTATTGGCTTTGAAGAAAGACGATGATTTGTTCAGCCGTCTCGGTCGGGTGCGATAGAAAAGGCATATGCGCCGCCCCGCACAATATCTCAACTTTTGCAGTTGGCTGTATTGTACTGAATTCTGCAATAAAGTCTTTAGGAATCAAAGGATCATTTTCACCGAGTAGCCAAAGAACAGGGCATTGAATATCTTGGGAGCAAGGCCGACAATCGATGGATTTAAGCAGTTCTAAACCTTGCAAAAGGCCTTTCATGCTGGGTAGACGACTGTCTTTGATTTTGGCCATAAACTCCTTAATGAGTCGTCTAGCCCCATCCGATCCTTGGATTTGTAGCTTCCAAAAATGCTTTAAGGTGGCGGCGGTGTCGTTGCCGATGGCTTGGATGAAATCGCCAATTAAACTCGGCGAGACAGCCCATTGCCAATCGTCGGCTTGGGTAAAACGGGGCGTGCTGGCTAAACAAATCAGGCTTTGAATGCGTTCTGGAGATTGCTTGGCAATTTTTTGTGCGAGAAGTCCGCCCAACGACCAACCCAGAAGGTGGGTTTTTGCAGGCAGTTCGGAGGTTATGGCGTCAATCCAATCGACTTCAATTTGCTTGGAATCGGGCAGCGCATCGGTGTTACCAAAACCAGGTAACTCAATTAAAGTGACCGTGAAATAAGGGGCCAGTTCGGTTTCTGCCCAGTTTTTCCAATCGCTATTTTGTGCCGCCCAACCATGTAACAGTGTCAGATTTGGGCCTTGACCGAAGGTGTCTGTCTTTAGCATGTGTTTGTTATCTTCATTGTTTTATAGGTTTATCATGGTTTACATCAACCGTTTATATACCGAGGTCAACAGTAGGTTGTTTGCTGTCTGTTATTTTCGGTTGGCAAAGAATCAGTTGTTTTGATTGGCTACCGAGTTTGATGAGATGACGTTTAATCACCGCTTGCCTCTCTGCGGCCAACTCCAGCAACTGTGCATCTGTAATCGTTATCTTAGATGATTTGTTGACTGGTGTAATGGCATCTCCATTATCGAACGTGATGGCGGCTTGTGCGGCCTTTTTCTGTTCGGCTTTGATCGCTGCTTCTACGGCAATCTGTTGTAAGGCCTTACGATCCAGTTCATTGGCGCCGCCACAGAGTTTGATTTGAATGGATTTACGTTCGTCTAATAGCTTTTGAATTTTGGCCATGTACACCAGCATCTCCAAACTCAAGGTGGTTTCACCAGGAACAAAGTTGACGGATTGTAGTTTAACCGCAGAAAGCTGATCTGCAGCAAACTCACCGGCTAATAAAATAGCGCCAAACGGCTGTAATGCCAACAATAGATAGGTGCGTGACGCTTTGATTAGAGAGCTGTTAATGGCTTTGCTTATCACGGCTTGCAGCTTAAAATCAGGGCTGTCTATATTGCCTTTAATAGGCAGTTTTAAGTCAATATTATCTTTCTTATCTTTCAGTAAAGCCAGACCTGCTTCAAGCGGCATCGTAAAGTCTTTTTCAATGAGTGCTGTTTTAGATTTATCCGCCGCTGCAATCACAAATTTATTGAGATGGATTTGGTTTTCCGCATCAATGACATTGTCTTTAATCTTGGTGGTTGCATCCAAGGAAAATTGCCCGCTTTTGATTTGGTAACCGAGTTTCTGTTCGATTAAAGGAGAGAGTTCTAGCAGCGAGAAACCTTCTAGCTTGGTTTTCGCCTCTAGGTTGAATTTAGGATTGAGCGGTTGCAGCGTGCCTTGACTATTAAGGTGGCTGAACTCATCAAGCTTGAAAGCCAGGCTAAAAGCGGTTTTTTCGAGGGGTTTTTGGCTGTTAAGTTTCCCTAACGTTAAGGTGGATAGTTGTATCGTTTTAACCAACGGAGGATCTATTTGCTGGTTCGTTAAATGAATCTGGTGAAAATCGGTGGTTTTTAGGCCGTTTAGTTGATAGTGAAAGTCCGACTTTCCTGTAGACGTCTCTTCGCCAGCGGCCGTTTTAACGGTATCGTCAGTCCGTTGAGTAGCAACTTCGGCAACGACTGTTGACCCTGGCAAGCTGTCTAGTAAGTGAGCAAGCTCTGTAATCTTGCCCTCTTTATCTAGTGTTAAGTGGGTATCACTACCTTGCAGTTCCAACGTACCGAGTGTTAACTGGTTAAAACGTTGTAATTTGGCATGATCCAACTTGAGGTTTTTCAAACTTACCAGGCCTGGTTGTTTAAGGTCTTTGGATTGTGCAACTTTTAAATGGGTTAACTTGATGTGCTCTAATGAGATGTTAGCCAATTGATTAACCCGTAGCTTGCTAATGTTGAGCGCATCAAACTGTGCCAATGTCAGTTGATTTTGTTGGTTTAAAGCGCGTAGACCCAATGATTTTAATTTACCGTTTGAAGTGATTGAAGTATCGGCGGCACGATCTGCTTTTGCTGGATTTTGTGCAAACTGTAAATCCCCATTCCAATGTATTTGTTTTAAATTGAGCTGTACGGGTGCCTGCGTTACTTGTAAGTCGTTGAGGAAGAGATCACCGACTTGTTGAATCTTAAGCCCATTTTGGGCCGCATCATCCAAGTCGACTTGTAGGTTTAAGTTAGCCTGCAGCTGATGTTGTAGGTTGATTTTTTGCTCAGGAAGCGATGTCTTTACATCGGTCATGGCAAGTACACCATGAGCGTTAATGAATGGCGTTGTTCCATCGCCAAAGTCGATTTTACCTCGCCAAGTGGTTTGTTTGTTTTGGGTGTTTAGCGTAGGTGAATCGAACTTAAACTGTTTAATAATCAGTTTTCCGGTTTGACTGATCGTTGGGTTTTCGGTGTCCAAGAGGGCGGTGATATTCACATCAGCGACGGCGTCGTGACTTAGTTGAGTCTGACTAACGCCATCGCTGAAGTTGAATCCTTGTAGATTGGCTTGACCGTTTAGGGTCATTTTTGGGACGCCTGCCGTGTTAGTCGAAGTATTTTCTGTAAAGAGGTGGAGGTCGCCATGCCAGCCGAAATTTTGCAGGGTCAGGTTCTGTTGACCTTGTGGATAACGCAGAGCTTCAATTGACCAGTTTCCCTGTTGATAGAGGGCAAAGCCTTTGGCATCTTTTTCGAGAGTAAAGGTGATGTCGTTACTCAACACCGCATGTTCAGGTAATTCAGGTAGCAGGTGTCTAAATTTTTCGAGGTTGAGTGCTTTTAGGCTCAAGGTACCCACTACTTTTGGAGATGTGGTCTGCAGATGAAGTTGTAAATTGGCTCGCAAAGGTGTGTTGTTTAACAGGCTGTTGAGGTGTAAGCGTGCATAGTTGTTCTCTTCACTGATTTGCAGGTCTTTAACGGTGAATTCTGTCTTGTCATCTGGGGTTTCTAAAATGATAGCGATATTATGTAGATGGAGTGATTTAACGCCAAACTGAATGGCGAGTCCTGAACGATTGGCCTCCACTTTAGATTCTGGTGATGGCGTTAGTGGCATCGGAAAACCAGAAATTTCCAACTGATTGTCTGCGTTAAGTCGCAATGGCAGCAGCGTATCACTCAAGGTGAGTGATTCAACCATCAGTCGTTTTTTCCAGAGATCACGTAGACGAATTTGTAAATCCAACTGGTCGATTTTCGATAAGACTTGCTGTTCACGATACAGCGTAAGTTGATTCAAACTGAGCCGGCCCATAAAGGGATTGAAATCAATATCATTGATCTCTACTTTCTCAATGCCGTGTGCCTGACCTTGTTTGAGCAGAAGCTGTTGCAAACCGATTTGTAGCGCGAACGGCATCCCGATCAGTAGGCCCGTAAAAACGGCTATGAAAGCGGTGGTCCATTTGTGTTTTTTTGGCCAGTTTAAACAAAATTGAATCATGTCGTTTAGCGCTCGTGATGGATCTGATTAGGAATGGCGATTGCGTCGATAAGGGCGAGCATCAATTCGCTGAAGAATTTTCTATTCTGCCTTTAATTCTAACTGAATTTCCGTTAAAGCCTTAAGCAAATCTTGAATCTGCGCTTTGCTGTGGCTCGCTGAGAGCGTGACTCTTAAACGCGCTTGCCCCGTCGGAACGGTTGGTGGGCGAATAGCGCTTACCCAAAACCCTTTCTGTTTGAGTTTTTCACTCCACATCAAGGCTGTTTCACTGTCGCCCAAGAGTATGGGTTGAATGGATGTGGGTGAATCCCATAATTTCAGGCCAATGGTTTTGGCGCCCGTTCTGAATTGTTTAATGTGCTGTTTAAGCGTTTCACGTGAAGCGCCGCCTTCTTCAGCAGACAATACCAATTTTAAGGCTTCCCGAATCGCTAGTGCGTTGAGTTGTGGCATGGCGGTAGTATAGATATAAGGCCGTGCAAATTGAATTAGGCTTTCTATCAATACCGCACTGCCAGCGACAAACGCGCCAGAACAACCAAAGGCTTTGCCTAAGGTGCCGACTAAAATGGTGTTTTCGTCGGGCTCTAAACCAAAGTATTCAAAACAGCCCTTGCCGTGTTCACCCAAACAACCAAAGCCGTGGGCATCATCGACTAATAACCAGGCCTGGTAAGTTTGCGCGAGCCTTTGAATATCCTTTAATGGCGCTAAATCACCATCCATACTGAAAACGCCATCGGTGACAATCATGATTTGGCCGTCTTGACCGGATGCTTGTTGCAATCGGCGCTCTAAGGCTTGCATATCCAAATGTGGATAGCGTTTTAGAGTGGCATCGGACTGTAATGCTCCATCTATCAAGGAAGCATGATTGAGTTTGTCAGCAAGAATGGTATCGCCCGGTTGCATCAAAACTTGCTGCACCGCGAGGTTGGCCATATAGCCGGTAGAAAACAGCAGAGCGCGCTCACAGCCTAACCAGTCGGCAATCTCATCCTCGGCAATATGATGTTGTAGGTGATGCCCTGTCACCAAATGGGCGGCACCAGAGCCATAACTGATCTCATCCGTCTGCATGGCCTGACTTAAGGTTTGTTTAATCTGCGGGTGATTTGCCAGCCCTAAATAATCATTGGATGAGAAATTGATGACCTGCAAACCGTTGATTTGCATGCTGGCGGTTTGTGCAGACGTGACGAGTGGGCGACTACGATACAGGTGCTGTTGTCGACGTTCTTCTAGAAGGGGTTGGAAGCGGTCTTTAATAGACATGGAATTCAGTTACTCAGGTTATTTAATTTACAGGAAGTAAGTTGATTAACCCGAGTAAAGTCTCTCTAAGCCGACAGTTCGGTGATTTGCTCAGCCATCTTTTGTGCGGCCGCTTCGGCTTTGACATTGTGTTGCATAGTAATGCCCAACTTGGCAAACAGTTGAATGTCGTGGTCGGACTCTGGATTTTCGGTGGTCAGCAACTTATCGCCGTAGAAAATCGAGTTAGCACCGGCTAAGAAACACAAAGACTGCGCTTCGTCAGTCAAGGTCATACGACCAGCAGATAGACGGACATAAGTTTGCGGCATAACAATACGTGCCGCGGCAATCACGCGGATAAATTCGAAAGAGTCAGTTTGATCTTTCATGTGCGCTAAAGGCGTGCCTTCAATCGGAACCAATAAATTAATCGGGACAGAATTTGGGTGAACACGCATGGTCGCGAAGGTGCGCAACAACTCGGCACGATCTTTATGCTGTTCACCCATGCCGATAATGCCACCAGAACAGACGTTAATGCCGGCTTTTTGTACCTTATCAATGGTATCTAAACGATCTTGAAAGCTACGCGTGGTAATGACTTGTGGATAGAACGCTTCAGAGGTGTCAAGGTTGTGATTGTAGTAATCTAAGCCGACTTCTTTAAGTTGTTGGGTCTGTTCGTCAGTCAGCATGCCTAACGTCAAACAGGTTTCTAGACCCAAGTCCTTAACGACACGCACCATCTCTAAAACACGTGGAAAATCTCTTTTAGTCGGATTACGCCAAGCCGCACCCATACACAAACGGGTCGCACCACGTTCTTTAGCCACCAAAGCTTGCTCGATGACTTCTTGAACTTCCATCATCAGCTCTTTTTCTAGCCCGGTATGGTTACGCGCACTTTGCGAACAATAAGAACAATCTTCGGCGCAACCACCCGATTTGATATTCACCAGTGTGCTGGTTTGAATGGTATTCGGATTGAAATGTTGGCGATGCGCCAGTTGCGCCTGAAACATAAGGTCGTTGAAAGGTTGGTCCATAATGGCGCGAATCTCATCAAGCGTCCAATCGTGTCTTACCTGGCCTACGTTTTCCATGTTCATATGCTGTTTGTCCATTGTTCGGTGTAATATCGGTAATGATATCAGTAAATGAATACTGACAGATTAAGGCGTATTATAACTGATATCTAAAGGATATCGATTAGATTCCCTTATGAGATGTCTTGGGGCAATCCCTTCTGTAAGGAGTCAGTATGCATGACCTTGAAAAATGGCTATTACCTCCACGCTGCGTCCTAACAGGAGAGGTTGGTGGTGAAGCCGATTTGTCTGAGGCGCTTATTCAAACCCTGAAACGACCGACACAAGTTTGCCCTTTATGCTGCGAACCGAGCTTACAGGCCGATTTATGCGGTGCTTGTTTGACTAATCCGCCGGCTTTTTCTCGTACTCAAGTCGGTTTTTATTTTGCGGAGCCGTTGGATAAGCTTATTTATGATTTTAAATATCACCGTAAAGCCAGTTATGCACGATTGTTTGCAGAGCTGATGTCTAGTCGATTAGAGTTGGATCAGGTTGAGGCATTGGTCGCGATTCCTACCCACCCATTAAGGCGGCGAATCCGCGGCTATAACCAGGCGGAGTTGTTAGCCGAAGCCTTAGGTAAACTGCTACAACTACCAGTTATCAAACAAGCGGTAGTGCGCATTACAAATACCCCATCACAAACCCATTTAACCGCCCGTGAACGCAAACAGAATCTCAAAAATGCTTTTCAGATCAACCCTGAGCGCTTACAGGGATTGTCGCATATCGCATTACTGGACGATGTCATCACCACAGGTTCAACCATGCAACAAGTGGCTGAATTAATTCATCAAAAGACGGCGATAAAAACCTGCCAGGCCTGGTCGGTCGCTAAAACGAAGTGATCGAATTCAAAGCCATTAATTTAATCGTAGTACAGCTGGTTTCCGCCTATAATCCACTGATAAAATATCAATAATTCATGACAAGGAATGGGTATGTCAGCTGATATTCAACATGTATCACATCATCACAATCACATCGCTAAGCCAGATAGACACAATCAAAAGAAAGTGCTGATTGCCGCGCTGATTACCGCCAGTTATATGTTTGTGGAGATTATTGGCGGCTTGTGGGTAAACTCGATTGCCCTGGTTGCAGACGGGGTGCATATGATGACCGATGCGCTGGCCTTAGGGCTTGCCTGGTGGGGGTTTTATATGAGCCATAGACCTGCTACCGAACGTATGACCTTTGGCTTTCAACGTTTACAAATTCTGACGGCGTTTGTGAATGGTTTTACGTTGCTATTGATTGTCGGCGGCATTGTTTTTATGGCGATTCATCGTATTCTGGAACCGCAGCAGGTAATGGGCAAAGAGATGTTTATCATTGCTGTTATCGGTTTATTGAATAACCTGTTTGTTTTCTGGCTATTACACTCAGGTGACCAAAGCAATATGAATATGCGCGGCGCAACTCTACACTTTTTAGGCGATACCTTAGGCTCGGTGGCGGTCATTACCGGGGCAATTATTATCTTTTACACCGGTTGGATGCTGGTAGATCCTTTATTGTCGATACTGATGGCAGCCATTATTGCGGTTGGGGCTTATCGCTTAACCAAAGAGTCAGGGCATATTTTATTGGAAGGTGTGCCAGCCGGTTATGAGATTCAATGCATTGCAGAAGATTTAGAAAAACACTTCGAATACCTGACCGCTGTACATCATATTCATCTGTGGGCCATTAACGAAGATCACGTGATGATGACTCTGCATGCAAAAATCGATTTAGATCATGTTAATGATGCGACCTTGTCTGAGATTAAGCAGTATCTATTGGACGTTCACAAAATACATCATGTGACCTTGCAGTTGGAAACGGAATTTGTCGTAGCTGCATAAGTGCCTATCCTTAACGTCGCTAACCTCATGACCTTTGTGGTTGGCGCACCCTCATTCGGGTGGTTTAGCGCTTCAGTGCTTTTAACCACTTCCATAAATTAAATAGACTTGATAAAGATGCGGCTACATAAGTCATCGCACAGGCAAATAATATCTTTTTGGCAATTTTGTGATCTTTTTGACTCAGATAGCCGCCTGTTTCGAGTAGGGGTAAAGCCCGTTTAAAACTAGCATCAAACTCAACCGGCAAAGTGCTGAGGTGAATAATCACTGGCACGCCCATCGCGATAAATCCTGCACCAAAAGTCATAATGCCGACCATTGGCGAATGGGTCAATGGAATCAGAATCGGCGTGAGCATTAAAGCGAAACCGGCGAACTTTTGCATAATTGCCGCACGTTCAATCAAAGCGGTACGTTGCTTGAGCTCGGGGTAATCTTCTTTATCCTGTAAAGCATGACCCATTTCATGGGCGACCGTGGTGATGGCTGTCAGGGAGTTCGAGTGGGCATTGGCGGTTGAGATACGCACCACCTTTTCGATGGGGTCGTAATGGTCACCTTGATCGGTCTCTTCGATTCGTACACCCTTTAACTCTAGTTTGTTTACTAGATGTTCGGCAAACTGCAAGCCACTTCCTGGGATGTCAGGGTGTGGTTTGCGGTGTTTATTGAGGATATGTTTAGTCCACAAGCTGGGGAGCGAGGTGAGAATAAACAACAAAACGAAGCCGACGATTAAAAAGCCCATGCGATAGAGTCCATGTCATTTGTGTTAAAAGGGGTCAGCAAAAAAAAGCGCCTAGCTTGCTAATAAGTCAAAAAAAATGAAAGGCTTATTCTACGTCATTTGTCGTTTGTTGATGGTGCTGAATACAGTCTAAGGTATTTAGATAAGTTGCATAATTCAGCGGGTTGCCCAAGAGGGTTTTACCGGCAAAGCCCACTGATTCTGGTTGTAGGCAACTGATTATGGCGGTCGGGCTCGGAATTGCATTGTCGGCCATCAACCATTCTCCCTGTTGGCCTGGTAGTAATGGCGCGTGGTGATATTGCCAGCCTGATTTGGTATAGAATCTTTGGCTGATAGTTTGCTCAAGTGCTTTAATCTCGGTTTGATAAGTCGTTTGCGATGTCAGTTTGTGCCAATCGGTGATGCCTTGATAAATAAACGCATAATCCTGCAAGTTCGCCTCCCCCATATTCAATCCATCTACCGATAATGCACGCGGAGGATGCTTTTTCATTATATGACGCATCAAAACCTTTGCCAGTTGATTGGCCTGTCTAAGATAAACGGGATTCTTGAGTACGGCATAAGCTCGACTTAACGCCGACAAAACCAGGCCATTCCAGCCGAGTATGCTTTTACTATCAATCGGGATCTGTGGCGGGTTGGTTTGTAACTTGGCGCGTATTGTTGGCCACAACTGGCTATTTTTTCCTGTTAGTGGAGATGGATGCCAACCCAATAGATCATAAGGCGCGGGTTTAGAAAGTGACCAGGCCTGGTCAATTGCTGAGAATTCTTGTTTTGTGAGCTGTTGTTGCAGTCGGGATTTGGTCCATAAATAATCGCCGCCTTCTACATTGTGGGCATCAATCGCCGATTGACTGCTTTGATAAAGTTGAGTCGCTGGATTGTATAGATGCGCTTGCAAATAGCTGAGCGTGGCTAAAGCTGTCTGTAGATGATCTGGTCGTTTAAAACGTTGGCCGGCTTGTAGATAGAGATCCGCCAATAAAGCATTGGTGTAAGCCATTTTCTCAAAGTGTGGAGTCTGCCATTCTGGGTCTACGGTATAGCGGTAAAATCCACCGTGAATATGGTCAAATAGATGCTCGGACTGCATTTGGTCTAGCGTTAACAGTAACCACTCTTCAATGGGGGCGGGTAAATTTTCAATACGCATTACGGTTTGCAGAAGTGGCGCTTGTGGAAATTTACTTGCACTGCTTTTTAGGCCGCCACTTAAGTCATCTTTAGCGCGCTCCACTTGCTGTAATAATTGCTGTAAAAATTCTGAATGGGTGACGGTAAAAGTTTGGGGACGACTTAATGGCTCTACGGATTGTTGCGCTAAGGCGCGAATTTTATCCGGCTGTTTATTCCAAAGTTCAACAATACGTTGCAGGGTGTTATTGAATACGGGATTTGGAAGGTAGATAAAAGATGCAAACGGATAGCCTTCTGGCGTGAGTATTACATGCTGGGGCCAGCCTGCTTGGCCAGTGGTCTTTTGGGCAAATTCAATTAGGGTTTTATCGAGTTCAGGATTGAGTTCTCGGTCAATTTTGACAGAGATGAAGTGCTTATTGAGATAGGCTGCGGTTTTAAGGTTGTGGTAGTTTTCCCGCTGCATTACATGACACCAATGACAGGAAAAATAGCCACTAGAGATAAATAGGGGTTTGTTCTCGATTTGAGCCTTTTTTAACACATCTGCATTCCAGAGATGCCAATCTACGGGGTCATGGCCATGCATTGCTAAATAAGGGCTAGGATGTTGATCGAGTTGATTGGCATTGTTTGGCGTTGAGGTCGACGCGTCGCCTGAAAGCGGGTGCGCTAGGAGAAAAAAGGTGAATAGCAATAACACGGTCTGTTTTAAAGAGTGATATCGGTTTGGGTCTTGTAAAGAGAGGTGTTGCGGGCTGTTTGGGGGTGTTTTTGAATGTTTGATAACACGATTTTTTAAACCTACCAGGCCTGGTAGGTTTAAAAATAGAAGGCTTTTAAAGGTATCGTTGAGCCAGTTGCTATTTGTTATCGCCAGAAGTTTCGTCTGCTGCATCTGATTTTGAGTCTGATTCAGTTGATGGGTTTTCAGAGTCGGTCGGAGTAGATGTTTCATCTTGCTTTTTCGCCTCTTGAGATTTCAGATACTCTTTTTCAAGAATGCTCATTTCAGAATCGATTTTATCAAACTCTGCATCCCAATCTAAATCATCATCTACTTGATCCGCATAGCGATCGTCGAAATCATATTCAGGCTGAGTATCATCCCTTGCACTGCTTTGACCATCAGGGTCAGTGTCATCTGGATTAGTTTCATTGTTTTGCTGACGGCGTTTAACAACATAAGCACCGACCAATAAACCAATCTCAAACAATAACCACATTGGCACGGCCAGTAGGGTCTGTGAAATGATATCCGGCGGGGTAAGTAACATACCGATGACAAATGCACCCACCACAATATAGGGACGTGAGTGGCTGAGTTTCTCAGCGGATGTCATGCCTGTAATAATCAACAAAACCGTGACGATAGGTACTTCAAACGCCATGCCGAAAGCAAAGAACATCTTGATGACAAAATCTAGGTAGAGTGAGATGTCGGTGGCGATGGTAACGCCTTCTGGCGCGCTTTGTGATAAAAACCCGAATACCAATGGGAATACGACATAGTAAGCAAACAGTCCACCCGCATAAAACAAGAAGGAGCTAAAGAATAGAATGGGTGCGACCAGTTGTTTTTCATGTGAATACAGTGCTGGCGCAATGAATCGCCAAATTTGATAAAGCAAATATGGCATAGACAAATAAATTGCTAAAACAAACGCTAACTTAAACGGTGTTAAGAAGGGGGACGCAACAGCCGTTGCAATCATGCTAGAGCCTTCTGGCAGGTAGCGTGTTAACGGTTCAGCAATATAGGTGTAGATGTCATTCGCAAACGGGAATAAACACATGAACAGCACAATGATGACAAGAATTGCACGTGTCAAGCTGGTCTTTAGGTCAAGCAGGTGCTGAACTAAAGTCATCTCTTGATCATTAGGCGGGAGCGCTGTGTTGCTCATGCTGGACTACTCATATATCAAAGCTTAGCTTTTTTTGGTTTCAGAAGAGGGTGTATCAGAAGCTGAAACTTCTGTAGAGACAGTCGTGTCTTCTACGGTTGTCTCAATGGATTTGCTCAGCCCAGGTTCAGCCGCTGGAACATCTTCTGTCGTGGTTGAAACAACAGACTTTGGTGCGTTTGGCTGAGCAGGAGCACGATTGAACTGTCCACCGGAATCCGTTTCAACAGGGGGTTGTACCCCACCAAAAGTCGGGCGTTGAAAGTCTTCTACCTTAACGTCACCACCAAAGTCCAGGCCGGTTTGCAGCTCTTTATTGAGATTAGAGATCTGTTGCTGTTGCTCTTCAAGATTCATTGAGTCCTTAAAGTCTTTGATGGTTTCTTGCATCTGACCATCTTCTTTCACCGAATTGATGAAGCGACGCATACGCCCCATAAAACCGCCGATTTTACGGGCAAGTTCAGGCATACGCTCTGGCCCAATGACCAAGAGCGCGATGATTAAAATCACCATGATTTCAAGAAAACCTATATCGAACATATAACAGACCTACATAGACGTAAAGCGAGTGAACTCAATGCTAGATTAGAACGAAAAAAGAGGCAGATGCTTGAGAGCAAGTGCCGAACTATTTACGCCTTATCTTTCTTCTCTTCAGTTTTCTTTTCTTCTGCGGCAACATCAAAAACATTATCACCGTCTTTTTGTTCTAATGTTTTCTCAGCAGAGTCGTCGTCTTTCTTCTCTTCTTCTTTTACGGCGTTTTTAAAGCCTTTGATTGCGCTACCTAAATCGCCACCTACATTTTTCAAACGCTTTGCGCCGAAAAGAACTAATACGATTGCTAGAATGATTAGTAACTGCCAAATACTGATGCCCATAGGGTTTACTCCATTTTCTGTAACTGTTTTTAGGATCTTAACGGCGCTTTTGGGCGTCAAATTCAGATCAAGGGTTTTTAAGACCGCTAATCATATCAAATTAGCTGATTAGGATGCACTAAAAATACTTTTTAATGCCTCCAAAATCATTATGACTTTTTACGATTGGTGCTGGTCTGGTAAGGATTAAAAAGGTGTTTTAGGGCGCTTTAATAAATCTGTTCTTTTAATTGCGCTACTAATTCCTAGTTAATTCCCAAGTAGGTGAATGTGGAGATGGAAAACTTCTTGTCCACCAGACTCACCGGTGTTAATTTGGGTTTTAAAGCCATCCAATCCGTGTGTTTGTGCCAATTGTGGTAACAACAACATCATGTGTCCCATGCAGTCTTTATCCTCAGGCTTTAATTCAAATAAGCTAGGAATTGGCTTTTTTGGAATGATCAGCAAGTGTACTCGTGCTTTTGGGTGGATGTCATTGATGACGATACATTTTTCATCTTCATAAACAATATCCGTAGGAATTTCTTTGTCAATTATCTTACTGAATATACTTTTTTCTTGTGTCATGGGTGAATCCCTTATGGCTTAATAAACGCCTAATAATCGGGTAGCTGAAGCTCAGGCTACCAGTGGATGTTATTTGTCACGACTGGCTTTTTCATCGTGTCCAGATAATCCGAAGCGTCGTTGCAATTCGGTCGTAATGTCTTCACTAGACAAATTTTGCGACGCTAATAATACCATGGTATGGAACCAGAGGTCTGCTATCTCGTAAACCAGGTGGTCTTTGTTTTCCGGATTATTTACATGTTCCAGGTCTTTCGCCGCCATAATGGTTTCATTGGCTTCTTCGCCAATTTTTTTAAGAATTTTTTCAGTGCCTTTGGCGTATAGGCTGGCAACGTATGAGCTGTCCGCTGATTCTGCTTTACGGGTCTCTAATACTGCATCAAGTTGTTTTAGAATATCACTCATAATCGTACCTCAATCCCTTCTGCCTGCATGGCCAGTTTGGCTTCTTCAACAGTGTGTTGTCCAAAGTGAAATATGCTTGCAGCCAAAACGGCTTCGGCATGGCCTTCGGTAATGCCTTTGGCAAGGTGCTCTAGTTCACCGACTCCGCCTGATGCAATTACCGGGATTCGAATGCTGTCGGCAACGGCACGCGTGAGTTCTAAATCGAAGCCGATTTTGGTGCCATCGCGATCCATACTAGTGAGTAGGATCTCTCCTGCACCTAAGCATTCCATGCGTTTAGCCCAGTCAACGGCATCTATACCGGTCTCATTACGTCCACCGTGGGTAAAGATTTCCCACTTATTGTCTTCGCCTTCGGCACTGACTTTTTTAGCATCAATGGCGACAACAATGCATTGTGAACCAAATGTGTCTGCGGCTTCTTTAACGAAAGCAGGATTAAAGATAGCGGCAGAGTTAATCGCGACCTTGTCTGCACCAGCATTAAGCATGGTGCGGATGTCTTCTACGCAACGAATACCGCCACCGACCGTTAGGGGAATAAACACCTGGCTGGCGACTTCTTCAACCATGTGGACGGTGGTGTCACGGCCGTGTGCAGTGGCAGTGATGTCTAAAAATGTTATTTCATCAGCACCTTGTTCATCATAACGTTTGGCGACTTCGACGGGATTGCCCGCATCGCGAATGTCAACAAACTGTACACCTTTTACAACGCGACCGTTATCGACGTCTAAACAAGGAATAATGCGTTTTGCTAGGCTCATGGTTTTTCCTAAATTGGGTGTAATCAGGTCTGTTTGACCAGGCCTGGTTACTTTCTAAATGGCGATAATTTATCTGAAAGTGCTTGGCCAGCTTTAAAATCCAATGAACCTTCATAGATTGCTCGGCCCGTAATCGCGCCTATAACACCATCCGCTTCAATGCTTGCTAAGCCCGTAATGTCATCCAAGTTGGTAATGCCGCCAGAGGCGATGATGGGAATAGTCAATGCTTTAGCCAAGGCTTGCGTCGCTTCGATATTCACACCTTGCATCATGCCGTCACGGCCAATATCGGTATAGATAATGGCTTCAACGCCGTCATTTTCAAATTGTCGACCCAGTTCTGTGACTTCATGGTCAGTCACATCAGCCCAGCCGTTAATGGCAACCATGCCATCGACCGCATCTAAACCAACCATGATGTGACCTGGAAAGGCTTTACAAGCTTCAGCGACAAATGCAGGGTTGTGGACAGCTTGTGTACCGATAATGCAATAACTCACGCCCGCATTTAAATAAGCTTCGATAGTTGCTAGGTCACGAATTCCGCCACCGATTTGGATCGGTAGGTCAGGATAAGCTGCACGTACTTGATAAACGGCTTCGCCATTCACGGGTTTGCCTTCAAAAGCACCATTCAGGTCGACCATGTGTAAGCGGCGTGCACCTTGGTTTACCCATCTTTCAGCCATAGCAACGATGTCACCAGAGAAGACTGTCGCGCCTTCCATAACACCTTGTCTTAGGCGAACGCATTCACCATCCTTTAAATCGATTGCTGGAATCAATAACATTTTTGTAACCTTTAAAGTTTGTGGATAGCGACTCTAGCTTTAAAGACGCTAAATTGAATTTTTATCTGACTTCTAGAAGTCGTTATCTATTTATTGGCCGTTCCACGCTAAAAAGTTTTTGAACAGCTGTAGGCCGTGTTCAGCACTTTTTTCAGGGTGGGCTTGAATGGCAAACAAGTTTTTATGGCTGAGAACCGAAGGAAATGTTATGCCGTGCGTTGTAATGCCGGCAATCATTGCTTGGTTATCAGGCTCCACATAGTAACTATGTACAAAATAGAAACGACTGTCTTGTGGAATATTTTGCCATAGAGCGTGTTCCTGTACTTGGTGGATTTGATTCCATCCCATGTGTGGAATTTTAAGCGGCGAACTGTCTGCAAACTCAAAGTGCTTTACATTGCCAGGGATGACATTCAGGCAGTCAATGCCCTGATTCTCATTACTGTGTGACATCAAGACTTGTAGCCCCATGCAGATACCTAAGAAAGGCTTTTCTTGAGCGGCTTTTTGAACCGGATGGATCATGCCTGTGTCGTGTAGCGCCTGCATGCAGGCTTTAGCAGCCCCTTGGCCAGGGAAGATGATCGCATCAGCCGTTGCAACTTCTTCTGGATTGTTGGTCACAAGAATACGGACGTTGTCAGGTGCGACATGTTCAGCCGCTTTGGCAACTGAGCGTAAGTTACCCATGCCGTAGTCAATAACGGCAACTAACTTCTGATCCATCTATAGACTTCCTTTAGTAGAAGGCATTTTGCCCGCCATGCGTTCATCTGCAGAAAGTGCCATACGCAATGCACGGCCAAAGGCTTTAAATATTGTTTCCGCCTGGTGGTGCGCGTTATGACCACGCAAACAGTCAATATGTACCGTGGCATTGGCATGGTTTACAAAACCTTGGAAAAATTCGAAAACTAATTCGGTTTCAAAATTTCCAACTTTTTCACGCGTGAAATCTGCGTTAAAGACCAGGCCTGGTCGACCTGATAAATCAATGACAACACGAGAAAGTGCTTCGTCTAATGGCACGTAAGCATGGCCGTAACGGGTAATGCCTTTTTTGTCGCCGATCGCTTGGTTAATGGCTTGGCCAAGGGTAATGCCTACATCTTCCACTGTGTGGTGGTCGTCTATATGTGTGTCGCCATTCGCTTTGATATCAAGGTCAATCATGCCGTGACGGGCAATCTGATCAAGCATGTGTTCGAAGAACGGTACACCCGTTTCTAGCTTGGCGTCACCTTGGCCGTCGAGGTTTACTGAGATTGTGATTTGAGTTTCAAGCGTATCACGCTCGATGGTTGCTGTGCGCATCGTATCCATCCTGTATTCAATTAGTGGCAATATAATAACTGAAAAGGTGTTTTTTTAATATGGGATTAAATAAAAATGCATAGGTTTATAAAATTTGGGAGTTCGTTAAGTCACTAATATGACATGGAAAAATAAGAGTTGAATGATGCAATCAGAAGCCATAAGTAATATCTAATATGTAGTTATAAATTTTTTTAGGTAGGCAATAGGTAGTAGTATCTGGGATAATTCCAGTGATTATTTATGGGTGTCAAGTTCGTTTAGAGGGTCTCTAGTTTTATTTAATCAATATTAAAAGTTGATTAAGAGTAAGTTTTTGGGGCTTTGGCTATTTATTCGTAGGGTCGACAATGTATAATCTTGCGTTGAGGAGTCTGCATCTAATTGGTTGAGTTAAATAGATGAAGGCAAAATGTTAAGACTAAAAGGGGAATCCAACTGATGGATACTACAGCAAGACCACAGTACGATAATGGTGTGGTTAAGTATTTAACAGTAGGTGCGGTAGTTTTCTTGGTGTTAGGTACTTTAATGGGTACTTATGCAGCAGCGGAACTAGCATGGCCTGCGTTAAATTTTGATATTGCGGAAATTACTTTTGCTAGATTGCGTGTTATTCATACGAATACCGTTATTTTTGCATTTGGTGGAATGACGCTAATGGCAACAGCTTTCTACACTGTTCAAAGAACGAATGGCGTGAAACTGTGGAGTAATGGTTTGGCTTGGACAACCGCTATTCTGTTCACAATCGGTCTTCTGGCGACGGTTATCACTCTAGCTTTAGGGATGACAACAGGTAAGGAATACCATGAACAGGAATGGCCTTTGGCGATTGCAATTGCATTAGTTTGGACGATTTATACGTTCAACTTTATTATGACAATTGCTTCTCGTAACAAAGAGACTCATCCAAACGTTTACGTTTCTAACTGGTTCTTTATGGGTATGATGATTGCAATCACATACTTATATGTTGTTAACGGACTATCTATTCCGGTATCAATGTTCCGTTCATACTCAATGTTTGCTGGTGTTCAAGATGCCATGATTCAGTGGTGGTGGGGACATAATGCGGTAGGTTTCTTCCTAACAGCTGGTTTCCTTGCAATCATGTATTACTTTGTACCTAAGCAAGCGCAGCGTCCTATCTACTCGTACCGTTTGTCGGTAATTCATTTTTGGGGATTAATGTTCGGTTATGTATGGTTAGGTGCTCACCACCTTCAATACACGGCCTTGCCTGATTGGACGGGTTCTTTAGGTGCTGTAATTTCTTTAGCGATGATCATTCCTTCTTGGGGTGGTGCCTTAAACGGTATGCTAACGCTTTCAGGTGCTTGGGATAGACTTCGTACTGATTACATCTTACGTTTCTTGATTATCTCTTTAGCGTTCTACGCGATGTCTACTTTCGAAGGCCCTGTAATGGCTGCGAAAACAGTCAATGCATTATCTCACTACACGGATTGGACTATTGGTCACGTTCATTCTGGTGCGTTAGGTTGGGTAGCGATGGTTTCTATCGGTGCGATCTATCACATGGTAATGAAAATGTGGAATACTGAGATGTACTCAATGCAGTTGATTAACTTCCATTTCTGGTTAGCGACGATTGGTACCGTTTTCTACATCGTAGCGATGTGGGTATCAGGGATTATGCAGGGTCTTATGTGGAGAGCATATGATGAATACGGAACTTTAGCATATACATTTGCTGAGTCTGTATCTGCAATGCATCCTTACTATGCGATGCGCGCTTTCGGTGGGTTATTGTTCTTCGCTGGTGCGGCAATCATGCTATATAACATAGTGATGACAATCCGTATGGCGAACGCTAAATCTGCTAATGCAGTTGCAGTACAAGCATAAGCATAATGCCAGAGGTTAGGTGGTGAAGTTCACCGCCTAAAAAGAAAATTATGAGTTGAGGAGCACAAACTCATGTCAGATGATCAAAAACCAAAAAATTTGCAGGACATGTTTGAGCGTAATATATTCGCTTTATTCATGGCAACTGCTTTAGCCGTCTCAATCGCCGGGATTGTAGAAATTGTACCGCTGTTTCACCTTAAGTCTGCAGTAGACTATACAGAGAAAACAGATAAATACGGTAACGTAAAAAATGAGGCATTCCCTGAGTTAGTTTGGGAACGTACTTTCACAGAAGATGCTGACGGTAAGTTAGTATCTGAGAAAGCATTGTATAAAGAAGATCGTAATGGCAAATGGGTCGTTGCTGACTGGAAAGCCGGTGATGGGGTTCGTCCTTACACGCCTTTAGAGTTGGCTGGTCGTGATTTATACCTTCGTGAAGGGTGCTATATTTGTCACTCACAAATGATTCGTCCTTTCCGTGACGAGCGTGAGCGTTATGGTCACTTTTCATTGGCAACTGAGTCAATGTACGACCACCCTATGCAGTGGGGTTCAAAAAGAACGGGACCTGATCTTGCACGCTTGGGTGGGAAATACTCGGATGAGTGGCATGTGATGCATATGTTACGTCCACAAGACGTGGTTCCAGAATCAGTTATGCCTGCTTACCCTTGGTTAGCAGACAAGCCTATTTCAGAAGATTTCTTCGGTACAGAACGTGATATGCAGGTTCGTTTATCGGCTATGCGTACCTTAGGTGTTCCGTATACTGATGCAGAAATTGAGAACGCGAATAAAGCAATTGCTGGTTATAGCCAAATGGATGCCATGGTTGCTTATTTACAGGTGTTGGGCACGATGGTTAAGCTGGATGACAGCAAAGTCTATCGCCAATAATCATGAGCGTAATGGAAGAGTACTTAAGCACTGACTGGGCGTCGATGACGACCCAGGATTGGGCTGGACTGATCATAACGGTATTGGTGTTTTTCGGAATGCTTATTACTTTTGCCTTGGCTTTAAGACCAAGCAAACGTAAAGAGATGGAAGAACAAAAATACAAAATTTTGAATGACGATTAATCGTCATTTCGAGGAGAAATAAATATGGCACATCAAAATCCATGGCCAGATGAAGGTAATACTGGTCATATCTGGGATGAAGATCTGCGTGAATTAGATAACCCACCGCCACTATGGTGGATGTTATCGTTCTATGCTGGTTTCATTATGATTATCTTTTATACCTTATACTATCCGACCATTCCATTAACGAATGCGTCTGGCGAGTTCACAAAAGGGATGACTGGCTGGACTCAGATAAATGAATATAACGATGACTTTAAGGTTCTTAAAGATTGGCGTGTTGCAAAGTTTGCAGATAAAGAAGAAAAGTTAGCTGCAATGTCAGTTGCTGAGATTCTTAAAGATGAAGAGCTTAAGTCATATGCTTTAGCCACTTCTAAAATGTTGTTCGGTGATTACTGTGCAGCATGTCACGGCGCTGGTGGAGCAGGTAATATTAACTTCCCAGTTTTGGCTGATGATGACTGGCTATGGGGTGGTAATATCACTCAGATCGAAGCGTCTATCAAAAATGGCCGTATCGGTAATATGCCTGCTAAAGGTCTGATGGGGAATCTAACGGATTCTGAAATCGATGAAGTCACAGACTATGTCATCGCTTTATCTGAAGGGAAAGGTGGTGATGCCGCTTATTCTGCTGGTAAAGCGGTTTATAGTAAGGGTATGTGTCTAGCATGTCACGGTCCGGCTGGTAAGCCTTTGGCGCCAGCAGGTGCTGCGAACCTGACGGATCAAATCTGGCGTTTTAGTGGTGATCGTGAAGAGATTCGGAACGTCATCGCAAACGGTGTCAACGTTAAAAAGAATGGTGAGTATGTTGCTGGAACACGTCAAGCAATCATGCCTGCATTTAAAGAACGTTTGCCAAATCCCGATGTGAATGTTAAACGCTTAGCCGTTTATATTCACGCCTTAGGTGGTGGTCAGTAGTTCGTGCCTTGGCACTGAGCTAATGAATAGAAAGGAGAGCATTTGTTCTCCTTTCTCATTTTTGGAAAATAGAAAACTTGATTTCAATCAAGTTGCTAGGAGTTTATTATGAATGAATTAAACAGTGACTTAGTACTTTGGCTTTCACTTGGTGGCGTGGCGTTAAGTATTGTGGCATTCCTTGGCTTTGCTTGGAAGACTGCAAGAGCGATGGAAGGCTTAGAGAAAGACGAGCAAAAAGACGAGCAAAAAGACAATTAGTTTTTTTTCAGTTAATAAACAAAAATAGGTCTAACTTGGTTAGGCCTATTTTTGTTTATAATCATGCATAAAAACAATTGCTTATGCCTGGCAAAGTAAATTTTATAGAATGGCGCCGTTAACCAATAAAAATAGCAGGGACTAGCTTATGTCAGACAGTAAAAAAGATTTATATCACGACCACGGTCCGACAGGTTCTGTATTAGATCATATGGATATGAGTAATAAAAATCTGGAGAACATTGGAGTAGAGATCTTACCTATTCACACGGGTGGCACTGTGCACGCTAAGCGTATAGGTGGGACTTTTCGTACTGTTAAGTGGATTATCGCTTCCTTTTGGTTAGCGCTGTTTTTAGGGCCGTATCTTCGTTGGGATGGGCATCAAGCCCTGTTGTTTGATTTAGCGAATCGTCAGTTTCATATTTTTGGACTCACAATCCTGCCGCAGGATATTTGGATTCTTGCCATGATTTTACTGTTCTTTGCATTATTGCTGGCTGCTTCTACTGCTATCGCAGGACGCCTATGGTGTGGTTATGCCTGTTTCCAAACGGTTTGGACTGATGTGTTTACTTGGATAGAGGAAAAAATTGAAGGTCAGCCTAATAAGCGTGTCCAGCTTCAAGAAGCCCCTATGAATTTCGCAAAGTTTCAGATGAAGTTAAAGAAACACTTAATATGGGGTTTTCTCGGCTTTATGACCGCTTTTAGTTTTGTCGCTTACTTCACAGATGCGATTGACCTTTGGATCAGAATGTTTAGTTTTGAATGGGGTGGCACTGAAACAGTAATCATTATGAGTTTAGGCTTTGCCAGTTATTTCTTTGCGGGAATATTACGCGAACAGACGTGTATCGGCTTTTGCCCTTATGCACGAATTCAGGGCGCTATGATTGATACGCAAACCGTTGTGCCAACCTACGATGTAGATCGCGGAGAACCACGTGGTCGTATTAAGAGGGTTAAACCAGGTGAAGAAACACCTGATTTAGGAGATTGTATCGATTGTAACCTGTGTGTCGCCGTTTGCCCAACAGGGGTTGATATACGTTTGGGTCAGCAGTTTGGTTGTATTACTTGTGGACTCTGTATTGATGCCTGTGATTCGGTGATGGAAAAAATAAAAAAACCAAAGGGCTTAATTCGTTATGCTTCGCTCGCTGAGTTTGCAGGCCAAAAATTACCTGCCATTTGGAAGCGCCCGAGAGTCATTGTTTATGTTGCAATTATGTTATTTGCAGCGGTGACGATGCTCTGGGGACTTACAACCATGTCTTCAATCGATGTTAAAGCACTGCATGATCGCTCGCCCCTATACGTACAGATGAGTAATGGGGATATTCAAAATAAATGGACGATCAAGGTCGTTAATAAGAGTGCGGATGTTATGAGAGCCGAAATCACTGTTGAAGGCCCTGCAGGTTTGAGTTATGTTGCAGAAAAAGTCATCACAATTCAGCCTGGAAATGTTGGTGCAACAACGTTATTAGTTAAAATTCCTAAGAAGCAACTAACAGCATCTAATACTCCGATCTTAATTAAAGTGGTTGATTTATCCAATCCATTAAACGCAGAGAATTATAAGAGTGTTTTCTTAGGGCCAAAGATTCGCTAGCCCTGTTAAATTTTGTCACTGTTTATATAGAAATTTATCGTTAAACACTATATTATCGTGACTATTAATAAAGCCCTTATTTAGGGCTTTTTTTGTCTAAACAATTAGGAGAAAAAGATGTCACAAGTAAAGAAGGATCAACGCGATTGGAGTGTTGCCTGGAAGAACCCTTTTGTGATCAGCTGGTTTGCTATTCTGACGATTGTGGTGGGTGTTAATTTCTTCATGGTGAGTATGGCTATCGTGACCAATCCAGGTCTGGTTATTGATGATTTTTACGAAAAAGGTAAGAACATGGATAAGGTATTGGCCGAACGTAAACGTATGGAAGAAATGGGTTGGCAGTTAAAGATTGAACTACCCGTGTTGTCAGAAGGCAAGTCTGATACGGTTAAGTTAATGGTTATGGACAAGGAAAATCGTCCCTTAAAGGTGGACTCAGCCATTCTTTATTACTATCGACCGTCTGATCGAAAACTAGATGGCGAGCAAGCTTTAGTCGCGACGAACACCAAGGGCGAATATCAGGCTGAATTAGTCCTAAATACTAAAGGTAAATGGGATGTAATCATGGAAGTCAGACAAGGCGAATTGATGTATAACATGGGTCGTTCAATCATGGTCCAAGATCCGCAATAATGATGGCTCATGCTTGTTTTCATTGTGGCCAAGCAATCCCTGAAGGGGATTTGATTTTAAGACCTATTAATGGCGAGCAGCGTGAATTTTGTTGCCATGGTTGCGCCTCGGTTTGTGAGGTGATCTATGAAGCGGGTATGGAAAGTTTCTATCAGCGTACACCTGATGGAGAATTACTTTCTCCACCACCGCCTCCCAATAAAGATATCGAATTTTTCGACTATGATGAAGTACAGTCACAATATGTAACTGAATTGAGTGATCGTCGCGAAATTACGCTCATGTCTGATGCGATCCATTGTGCTGCTTGTGTCTGGTTAATTGAACACAGCCTGGCAAAAGTGGACGGTATTTTACTGGCTTCAGTCAACTTCACCAATAAGCAAATTAAAGTTCGCTGGAATAATAGCAAGTTAAAACTATCCGATATCATTAAGAAACTTAATGCCATCGGTTATGACGCAACGCCTTATGATGCATCCACGAGTGAAGCTGCCTATCGTAAGGCGAATCGTGATCTACTCTATCGATTAGGTTTTGCCGGTTTTGCCATGATGAATATCATGTGGTTTTCAGTGGCGCTTTATACCGGTGCCAGTGAGGATCAGGAATACCGTCAATATTTTCACTGGCTTGAACTTATTATTGCGACAGTCACCTTAGCGTATTCTGGACAGCCTTTTTTGAAAGGCGCACTCACCTCTCTTAAGGCACGAACCGTAGGAATGGATGTGTCGATTTCTTTGGGGATGTTAACGACCTATTTCTATTCTTTTTGGGTGACGATTAATCCAGAGTCGATAGGCGAAGTCTACTTTGACACTTTAATTGATTTTATGTTCTTGTTATTGATAGGGCGTTATTTAGAAGCCATTTCTAAAAACAAGGCAGTGGATGCTTCACGTCGATTAATGAACTTGCAGCCTAAGGTAGCACGTCAAATAATAGAGGGTGAGCCAAAAATCATGCCGGTACGGGCTTTGGCTCGAGGGGCTGAAATCATGGTTAAACCCGGGGAACAGTTCCCTGTTGATGGCTCTGTGATTTCAGGCTTGAGTATGGTGAATGAATCGATGTTAAGTGGTGAGTCTCGTGAAATCATTAAACAGATTGGAGACAGAGTTGCGGCGGGAACATTGAATGTAGACGGTACCTTAACCGTCGCAGTAGAGAGGATTTTGCAAGATACTCAGTTGGGTCGTATTGTCCATATGGTTGAAGAAGCGCAAGGCTCTAAGGCTCCGATCCAATGTACCGCAGATAAGATTATGCCTTGGTTTGTCAGTACTACGCTGGCTCTTGCATTTGCAAGTTTTGCTTTCTGGTTTTTTAATACAGGGATTGAATTTGCCATTATGACGTCGACGGCAGTATTAATCATTACTTGCCCTTGCGCCTTTGGTTTAGCGACGCCCATGGCGATTGCAGTTGCCTCAGGTATTTCCGCTCGGCATGGTATTTTGATTAAAAATGGCACAGTATTAGAAACCTTGCAGTCCATTGAACACTTTGTATTTGATAAAACGGGCACCTTGACGAAAGGGCAGATGCAGTTGGTTGACTACCACTTATCCGTTCAAGATGATGATAAACAACTGTTGCTTGAAATTGCTTCAATAGAACATCTCTCAGAGCATTCCTTAGGTCGAGCCATGTCAGAAGCCATTAAGAGTGAGCTTGCACTTAGTAATAAAGATTGGTTGCCGATCACTGAGTTTAAAGCACTACCAGGAAAAGGCGTACAAGGTGTCTATCAAGATAGAGTCATTAATGTAGGAACCGCTAACTGGTTAGTTTCGTTGGGTATGGTCTTGCCTGAAGCATTCACTGAATTGTCGAATGAACGTGCTTTGTTAGCACAAACCGCCGTGTGGGTTGCCCGGGATAATACTGTGGTTGCTTTGCTGTTTTTAGAAGATGAGATTCGTCCTGAAGCGATTGAATTAATCCAACGGCTCAAAGCAAAGGGTAAGGAGGTTACTTTACTCAGTGGTGACTTAAAGGTTGTTGCTCAACGTGTTGCAGAACAGTTAGGTGGCATGAATGTGATTGCCGAAGTGTTACCGGAGGATAAAAACCAAGTTATTCGTGATTTGCAGGCTAAGGGTCAACTGGTTGCTATGATTGGTGATGGAGTCAATGATGCACCGGCTCTGGTTAGAGCGGATGTCGGTATAGCTTTGGGCTCAGGAACCGATGTTTCAATGGACAGTGCGGACATTGTGTTGATGAACAATGAATTACTAGCGGTGGATACTGCGGTGGAACTTTCTGCACGGACGCTCAAAACCATCAAGCAAAATATCGTCAGTTCAATCACTTACAATGTAATTATGGTACCTTTGGCGATGAGTGGTGTGCTCACGCCATTGATCGCTGCGATTACAATGCCGTTAAGTAGTTTAGTGGTCATTGGTAATGCGGCGCGCATCAGAAGCTTTTTTAGCCACAGAGCCATTGTTAAACGTAGACAAGGAATGAAATAATGGATGTGATTTACGGCTTGATTCCGATGATGCTTTTTTTCGGATTTTTAGTGGTGGTTGTCTTTATTTGGATGGCTAAGTCAGGTCAGTTTGATGATTTAGATGGTGCAGCCAATCGTATATTTATGGATGATGAGTATCCGGAAGATATTCAAGCCAGCCAGTCTCAATCTCATAAGGCGGAAAATCCCGAAGAGCCTATTCAAGCGAATGAAGATAAGCCTGAATCGGATGTGAAGTAACATTTCATAGAATATTATAAGATGCACAACAGGGTGGTCGAAACGGGGTAAGCAACTCACGTAAATCCTGCCACAAGACATTGAAATATAAAAAAAACCACCAGGCCTGGTGGTTTTTTTATGGGCAGAAATAGGCGGTGTTATTGTTCTCTTGAGCTGGTTGTATATTGCAATGCTTCTGGGCCTTCTTGATCAATAATCATCTCTAAACCCAATTCATCAAAGAACCAGTGCGGCAATGTATCCGACTGAATCTCTTTACGATCAGGCTCACCAAAACGCATATTGATGGCACGTTCGGTTAAATGGTTTCGAGGCACCAAGGTTAAACTGGTGACTCTCTTTGACAGAAACTTCTCCACTTCGGAACTATAAAGCTCAATTTCGCGCCCACCAGAAGTGGTGGTGGTGATTTTCTTGCCCATTTCAAAGGCAGCATTCAGTTCGGCCTGCGTAACCTCTAATTTAACGGCTAAGGCGGCTTTAATAGAGCCGATATACATGACTGGAAAGTAGGCTTCCAAGGACTTATTGCTTTCATCTATCTCAGAAAATATTTTGACCTCAACATCTTTACCGTAAAGAGCCATTACATCAGCCAGAGTTGATTCGTGGATCGTTAGACCTAAAGCATGAAGCTTTCCAGCATCATCGAATTTGGCATTCCAAGGCAGTTGTGCATTATCAATGGCTTCACGCTGTGGTTGAAACATTAGGATGAGTAAAAATCCAAGTATTGACCCAACCAGAACCAACCAGAACATCGGCAATGATTTTTTTTTGCTTGATAAAGAGTTCATAGAAATACGTTAATCCTTTTTCTTAATATTTGCATGCTGTACTTCATCGCTACCTTCACCCAGTTCTGCATTGGCATTTGGTCCTCTAGGCAGAAGTTTTTCAATGCTAGGATCAACAATCCCTTTACCCGCGTCATAGACAGAGATTCCTGTCTGCATAAAGGTAATCAAAACGGCAACAAAGATAACGACGGCTGAAAAGCGAATGGTAATAATTTCACCAAGATTCGTCTGGGTGCCTTCGGCTGAGAAATCATTCATACTGAATCCACCTGGGAAAATCATGTCAAATAGTGCATAGACAAGTACCATGCCGATCGCAATCGCATAACTGATCAGCAAGATTCGCCCACGGCGCCAAGCAATTGTCCAGTGCGCCGCTACAAACCAACTGTCTTCCAGAGCAAGTTTTTGTTTACGATTGTATAGGTAAAAAATAACCAGACTGGAAATGAATGGTATTAAAAGAAGCTGTGTGGTGTGACCTATTTCGAGCACAATCATTGATATGAATAGATGAGTGATAATCACGTTCATATTGAAGATGTGATGTGGGGTTTTAGCCGCATTGATTTCTTGTGTAGTGACTTGGTAATGCATAGCAGGTCTCTCGAATTGGGTTTTCGTTAAAATGTTGGGGTATAAACCCCCAAAATTGTCATTCTATGGTTTTGACCGAAGTGAAACATGTCACTTGGGCAGAGGTTATCAACCATGCTCTTGTCGGGAATAGTCGGTCCACCCATTTGGCAAGTAATGGCCATAATTAGAGTGCGCCAATGTTAGCAGAACTAAGCTTTAAGATGTTGAGAATTAAAAGAGATTAATTTTATGGAGGGCTATTAAGCCAATCGATGAATTCATTGGCAGGCATCGGTTTTCCGAATTTATAGCCTTGGAAAATATCGCAATGTTTGTCTTGGAAAAAGTCTACTTGATCATCTTGCTCAATGCCTTCGGCAACCACTTCTAAATTCAAACTTTTCGCCATGGCAAGTATGGTGCGTGCAATCGCTTGGCCTTCTTGATTATCTAGGTTGAGAACGAATGAACGGTCAATTTTGATGGTATCAATTGGGAATTTATGTAAATACGCTAAAGAGGAGTAGCCTGTACCAAAATCATCAATGGAAAGAGCAATCCCCAAGGCTTTAAGACCATTTAGGATATTGATATTGGTTTCTGCATCACTCATCGCTAAGCTTTCGGTGATTTCTAAATCAATAAAACGAGCGGGTAATGTCGATTGGCTAATGACCGATTGAACATCTTCCATTAGATTAGATTGAGTGAATTGACGACCGGATAGATTGATACCGATGCGCATTTGGGTAAACCCCATTTGATGCCAAATTTCGGCTTGCTGAACCGCGACTTGGAGCACATGGCGACCAATATCAAGAATCAGTCCAGTGCTTTCGGCCAAAGGTATGAAAATCACTGGAGAGATAACGCCGAGTTTAGGGTGGCGCCAACGGACGAGTGCTTCGGCACCCGAAGGTTGTAAAGTTTTAGCATCCACTTGTGGCTGAAAATAGACCTCGATTTGGTTGCGTTTCACAGCTCGTCGCAAATCGTTTTCTAAGGTGAGTAGGTCTTGTACTTCAGCATTCATGTCTGCGTGATAGAACACAAACTGATTGCCACCTTGCGACTTAGCGGTAGCTCTAGCGATATTGGCATGTGTCAATAAGGCCTCTGCGGATTCGGCGTCATCAGGAATGACTGATACGCCGACACTATAACTGATGAATTGTTCACCGTTATTAAGCATAAAAGGTGCGTTCAGGTCACTAATGATTCGGCTGACCAATAATTTCAACTCGTTTAAATCTTTAAGTTGTCTAATCAATATAGCGAATTCATCACTACCCAAGCGGGCGACAAAATCATTTTCACGGGTAATGCGGTTGAGTCTTTGTGCTAAAGAGAGTAACAGAAGGTCACCCTGTTCTTGACCCAAGTTAGTGTTAACCTTTTTGAAACGGTCTATATCGAAAATGACCACGGCACTCAATGTATTGGCTCTCTGTTGTGCGATAAAGGCATTGAGCGTTTTACTGAAAGTAATTCGATTAGGCAGGTCGGTCAATCCGTCATGCTGTGATTGATAGTGCACTAAAGTTTCGGCTTTGTGTAAACGGCTAATGTCTTGAACAGAGCCGGATATTTTGTGAATCTGACCACTCTCTTGGTAAGTCACCTCACCTAAAAATTCAATATGATTCAAATTACCGTTAGGTTGTAGAACTCGGACACTGACGGCAAGATGAGATTGCCCCTGGTTGGCTTCAGAAATGGCCTGTTGAATGATTGGCTTGTCTTTAGGCAATATATTGCTTAGGAATTGTTCTAAAGAAATTCCGGCTTGTTTAGGTATACCAAACTGTGAAAACGCAGACTGTGAACCAGAAACTTCGTTATTGGTAGCGTCCCACTCCCAGTAGCCTAATTTAGAAATTTTTTGTGCGAAAGTTAATTGTGCTTGATTGTCCCGAAGTTGATCCTCAGCCATTGAGTTACGTAATGCATATTTGATCCGCTGCTTGAGTACACCGTGGTGAATAGGCGTGGTGACGAAGTCAGTAGCACCAGCTTCAAAAGCCTGTTCAATCGTATCCAAATCTTCTAGCGGGGTAAGCATTAGGATTGGAATAGAGCGCGTCTGCTCAAAGTTCCGAATCGCCTGAGTGGTCTTAAATCCAACTCTTTCGGGCAGCTTTGCATCAATCAAAACTAAGTTGGGTTTGGTTTCAATATAAAGTGAAAAACCCTGGCTGCCCTTATTGGCCGTTTTGACTCGGTAGCCTGAACTTGTCAAAACTTGTGTCAGCGTCTGGCGAGTGACTTCGTTAGCTTCAATAATGAGAATAAGGGGTGTGTTGTCGGAGGGCGTTTGCATATTATGGTGAGAATTACTGATTATCAAGGCCTCATTTTATCGGCTTATACGCTAAATTCAACAAGTAAATACTTGTGAGCCTAAATACTTCGATACTGTGCTCAGTGAATTAGGCTTAAGTCTCTAGCCAAAAGGTCACTGGGCCATCATTAGTTAAAGAAACTTGCATATCTGCACCAAATTGTCCAGTTTGAATGAAGGTTGAATGGGCACGCATCTTTACGACAAATTCATCAAACCACAATGAAGCGAGTTCTGGTTTTGCGGCACTAGAAAAACTCGGTCTAAGGCCTTTTTGGGTATCAGCTGCCAGTGTGAATTGCGGAACTAATAGTAAACCACCGTTGATTTGTTGAACATTGAGATTCATCCTATCGTTTTCATCTGCAAATAGCCGGTAGTAGCGTAATTTGTGCACCATTTTGTCGATATTCTGTGAGTTATCATCCGGTTGAAAGCCGGTTAAAACGACCAGGCCTGGTCCTATTTCGCCAATCATCTTGTGATTGACCTCTACCTTAGCTTGCGTTACACGTTGAATCAGGCAGATCATAACATCTCTAACTGGGTGATAAATTGATCCGTCGCTTCTACCAGCGCTTCTGCGTTTTCGAGTTCCATGGCGGAGTGTCCTGCATGATTGCAGACAATGAGCTTGGATTGCGGGAGTCTTTCGTGCAGGTCAAATGCCTGGTTGATGGGACAAACCATATCATAACGGCCGTGGATAATAATGGATGGAATATGGCTGATGGCTTGGCTGTGATTGAGGATTTGATTGTCCTCAATAAAAGCCTGGTGGTAAAAATAATGACACTCTATTCTTGCCATGGCTAAGGCATGGTAAGGCTTGCTGAAATGGTCGACGGTGTTTGGGTCAGTCTCTAAGTTTGAAGTTCTGCCTTCCCAGGTCGACCAGGCTTCGGCGGCTCGCATCCTTTCAATCTCATTGTCACTCGTCAGCAGTTGATGGTATGCCTCAATTATATTTGAGCGATTTCCAGGGGTAATAGGCGCGATAAAATCTGCCCAATATTCAGGATAAAACCGATCAGCCCCCGATTGGTAAAACCAATTCACATCCTGTTTGCGACACAGGAAGATGCCGCGTAGGATCAAACCGAATACTCTTTCTGGATAAGCCTGAGCATACAGCAAAGAAAGTGTGGAGCCCCATGAACCACCAAACAATAACCACTTATCGATTTTTAAGTGGCGACGAATCTTATCCATGTCTTCAATAAGGTGTGCAGTAGTGTTGTTGGTTAGGCAAGCATGTGGTCTTGATTGGCCACACCCGCGTTGATCAAACAAAATGATTCGGTAGGCTTGAGGGTCAAAGAATTGTCGATGTATCGCACTGTACCCACCACCGGGTCCACCATGTACAAAGACAACTGGAATGCCGTTTGGATTGCCGCACTCTTCAATATGTAACGTGTGCGTGCTATCCACTTGTAAGCTGTGTTGCACAAAGGGTTCAATCGAAGGGTAAAGGATAGATTGCAAAGGCATGGTCTACTTCCATTATTATTTGCATAACAGTGTACTTGAAAACCCCGTTTAGAAACAATCTGCCAGGCATAAAAAAAGCCGGCACTATTAAAATAGTTACCAGCTTATGATAAGAAGTCAGCGCTTGATCAGAGCGCTCAGTGATTCTTATTTATTTTTTAGAACGTGAAGCTTGCTTACGTCCGGCTTCAGTTAAAACCTTCTTACGGATACGAACGCTTTCAGGGGTTACTTCAACTAGCTCATCATCATCGATGAACTCAAGCGCTTGCTCAAGTGAGAAACGAATCGGTGGAACCAGTGTTAACGCTTCATCGGTACCAGAAGCACGCATATTCGTTAACTGCTTACCTTTAATCGGGTTAACCGTTAAATCGTTTGCACGGCTGTGAAGACCGATAACCATACCTTCATAAACGTCTTCTGCGTGACCGATATATAGACGACCACGATCCTGAAGGTTGAATAGACCGAATGCAGCAGCTTTACCTTGCGCAATAGAGATCAATACACCGTTAGTACGATCACCTAAAGTACCTTTAAACTTAGGGCCGTAATGAGAGAAGCTAGAGAACAGTAAACCGTTACCTTGAGTCGCTGTCATGAATTCTGTACGGAAGCCAATCAATCCACGTGATGGAATGATAAAGTCGATACGGACGCGACCATGACCATCAGGAATCATGTCCTTCATTTCTGCCTTACGCATCCCTAGCTTTTCCATAACAGTCCCTTGAGACTCTTCTGGAACATCAACGGTTAGGTTCTCATAAGGTTCTTGAGTTTCGCCATCAATTTCACGGAAAATAACTTCCGGACGAGAGATACCCATCTCAAAACCTTCACGACGCATGGTTTCAATCAATACAGAAAGATGAAGTTCACCACGACCTGAAACACGGAATTTATTCGCATCTTCAGTATCTTCAACACGCAATGCAACGTTAGTGATTAATTCTTTGTCCAAACGCTCACGAATCTGACGTGACGTTAACAGCTTACCTTCTTGACCAACGAAAGGTGAGTTGTTTACTTGGAACGTCATGCTCACAGTAGGTTCATCAATCGTCAAAGATGGTAAAGGCTCAGGGTGGTTAGGATCACAAATAGTTTCAGAGATTTTCAGCGGGTCAAAACCAGCAAAAGCAATAATATCACCGGCGTGCGCTTCATCAATCGTGATGCGCTCTAGGCCGTGATAACCGAAGATTTCTGCAAACTTACCGTTACGAATATTCCCTGAGTTATCAACGATACGTACCTGCATACCTGTCTGAACAGAACCACGTTTAATACGTCCAGTTCCGATAACACCTTTATAGGTGTCATAATCAAGAGAGATAACCTGAACCTGGAAAGGTCCACCTAAGTCTACGTCAGGTGGAGAAACCTTATCAACGATCGTCTGGAAAATAGGCTCCATATCGCCTTCACGAACGGTTTCTTCAAAACCAGAGAAGCCGTTTAGACCAGATGCATAGATAACGTTGAAGTCCATCTGTTCATCGGTTGCACCCAAGCGATCGAAAAGATCGAAAGTCTGGTCAAGTACCCAGTCAGGGCGCGCGCCAGGACGGTCGATTTTATTGATAACAACAATCGGCTTTAAACCTTGAGCAAGTGCTTTTTCAGTTACGAAACGCGTTTGCGGCATAGGCCCTTCAACCGCGTCAACCAATAGCAATACAGAGTCAACCATAGAAAGGATACGCTCTACTTCACCACCGAAATCGGCGTGGCCTGGAGTATCTACGATGTTGATACGGTAGTCATGCCACTTAACCGCAGTGTTTTTAGAAAGGATTGTTATTCCACGCTCTTTTTCAAGATCGTTAGAATCCATTAATCGCTCACCAGTATCCTTACGTATATCCAACGTTCCAGATTGCTTTAATAGTTGGTCTACCAGGGTTGTTTTTCCGTGGTCAACGTGGGCAATAATTGCGATATTGCGAATATGTTGAGTTGTCATTAATGGCTCTCTATTTTACGAATGGTTTCTTACACTTAGCGAATCCCGATAAATTTTTCAGGGATTGGTATTGCGCTAAGGAATTGAAAAAGAAGGTATTATAATGAAATACTCAAGAATTGATAGTTTAATCAGTGCTTTTATTGTGGATAACTTGGATTCTGCAGTTTTCTGTTTTAGAGGGATTTGTAAAAATCCAAGATTTATCCCCATCTGCTAAAAGTAAGGCACTCTTCAATTGACGCCAAATTTTAGTGTTTTTATGCTCTATTTTTCATCAATCGTAAGTCTGGAGGATTTTGTTTTGAGCATGATAGGTTTGCAGTATGCCAAAAGCCATCGTGCCTAGTATTAGGCCTCCTAACGTAAATAACGCGCCTACTTTTCCTTCACCAAGCATTGCCGGTACCGTGCCAGGGCAAGATGCCGTCATTGCCCAGCCAATTCCAAAGATAAAAGCACCTGCAATTAATCCTTGCTGATAGGGTTTTTTTACAAAATCAACTTCAACACCCGTCGCGATTGCACGTACCTGATATTTCTTTAAAAGGCTGACGCCGATAAACGCCACGACAATCGCTGTGCCAATGACTTGGATCAGTTGAAAATCAATCATTAGGAACATTTTGGCGTGATAATCGTAAGTGGTTGCGCCAGCATGGCTCATGAAATATCCAAATACAACGCCTAACAATAACCCCATAATGTCCGTACGATAAGCGTAACCATAATTGGTCACGGTGAGTTTGATGCTTTTTAATAGCGGTAAGTTATACATTGTTGTTTCCACTTTGGTACTGAATGTTTACTGGCTAATCTACTCATACTTAAAGACTTGTTGGCTTCAAGTATGTCTGAGTCAGAATAGGCTAAGGCTTAGAAGTTAAATAGTAGATGCGTGGTGATAAATGCACTCATAAAAAAGATGGTCGCTGCCAATAAGCTCGTAGGGTTGAGCATGGCACCGCCAACTAGCGCGTGTCCCGTTGTACAGGCACCAGCCAGTCGTGCACCAAATCCGAGTAGCATTCCGCCAAATATAAGCCAGAGGGCTTTGGCTGCAAGGCTTTGCGGTAATATGGCATCATACATGCCCATGTCAAAGCTCAAGTGCCAGGCTTCAGTTGAGTCTAAGGCGCTTAGAAAACCGCCAATGGGAATACCAACCAGAAACCAGAGTTTGGTATTGTATTTATTGCGGTATTCACCAATATGATAATACTTAACGCGTTTGCTGAGTAGACCGCAGACATTACCATAGCCCGTTGAGCAACCCGCCGGCTTACCAATCAGCCAAAAATGTAGCACCACAAAAAGGCCCATTGCAAGACCTGCTAGCCATCCAGACCAGACTGTAATTTCCATTAGTGTTTCCTTATAAATAAAACTTATGTCACTTGCGGCGTATTTTATGTCTTTTGTTGGGGGGAGTCAAAATAGAAAATTAAAGATTAATAGATTATTAAATGAATAGGCTACTCATACCCACTTTTTGAGCACGGTTATATTAAATTGAACTTTTTTTGCAATTTAAGGGGGTTGAAAAAGCGGTCTGAATAAGGAGTTTGATGAGCTAATAGATATCTTCGTCTTCACTCAATACTTGGATGTCCGCCTTGCCAGTATGGTCAATATCGACTATTAAATGAATGGGACGACAACAGACGAAACAATCTTCAATGTATTCTTGGTGTGGTTCTGATGGATCCACAATTAATTCAATCGTTTCCCAACAGTAGGGGCATTGTATCTTTTGAGTGTCTAACATGGCTTTTACCTAGCTTTTATTAACGCTGATATTTTAACCATTGCGTACAGTATGTTGCATGAGGTTTAAGGGTTTTTTGTGGTTGAGCCTAAAAAACGGCCAGGCCTGGTTGTTATATAAGTCTTATTTGTTAAGCTTAAGTTTTAGATATATTGCCGATAACCTGTTTGGAAGTGTTATATATATTTGAGGTAAAGGTTATGGATATTTCAGGGGTTTCAGCAAATGGGGCGGTGAGTGGAGTATTGGCTCAGCAACAGGTTTATAGTCAAGGGCAAGTAGGTGTCTCCATGCTCAAAAAGGCGTTGGATACCCAAACGCAAAACGCTCTGGCTTTAGTGCAATCCATCCCCCAAGCGCCATCGACTCAAGGTTTACCGGCTAATCTAGGCAATACTATCGATACAACGGTTTAGTGTTTAAGTGGTCACTCGTTATTACCAGGCCTGGTAAGTTTGATAAAAAAAAAGCCTAAGATCAACTTAGGCTTTTTTGTTTAATGACGTCAATACTGACTTATTGCGCGAAATCTTCTGGATCGTAACCCAGATTTGGCGCTAACCACATCTCGGTTTTTTCAATACTCCAGCCACGACGTTCGGCATAATCTTCAACTTGATCACGACCAATAGAACCTACTCCAAAATAACGCGATTCAGGGTGTGCAAAATAAGTCCCTGAAACCGCAGCGGTCGGGAACATTGCAAAGCTTTCAGTGATTTGCAAGCCAATGGCTTCATCTGGTTTAAGCAGTTCCCACAGAGTGCCTTTCTCGGTATGGTCTGGGCAGGCAGGATAACCCGCCGCTGGGCGAATGCCTTGGTAACGTTCTTTAATTAAATCTTCGTTGTCCAGCACTTCATCTTCGGCATATCCCCAGTCTTCTTTACGGACGATTTCATGCAGCGTTTCTGCAAAAGCTTCTGCAAAGCGATCCGCTAAGGCTTTAAGCATAATGGAGTCGTAATCATTAAGGTCCGCTTCAAAACGTTCGATATGTTCATCAATCCCAATGCCGGCGGTGACGGCAAAGAAACCGATGTAATCTTTAATGCCCGTCGCCACGCCTTCCAGTTCTTTAGGTGCGATAAAGTCTGATAAACAGTTATTAGCGCCCCCGCGTTTCTTCTCTGCCTGTTGGCGAAGGTGATGGAAGCGATGAATGACTTCAGTGCGTGATTCATCAGCATAGACTTCAATATCGTCACCTACACGGTTGGCAGGATAGAAACCGTAGACCGCTTTGGCAGTGAGCCATTTTTCAGCAATGATTTGTTTGACCATAGCCTGCGCATCGGCAAAGACTTTCTTAGCTTCTTCACCAACCACTTTGTCATTCAAAATCCGCGGGTAAAGACCATGTAGTTCCCATGATTGGAAGAAAGGTGACCAATCAAACTTTTTCAGTAGGGTTTCTAGTGGAAAGTCCTCCAGCACCTTACTGCCGATAAAGGTCGGTTTAACGGGAACATAATTTGACCAGGATTGGTTTTCAATTGATGGGTTTTCACGGGCTTTGGTAATCGAGATACGTTTTACCTGCTTGGCGCGGGCTTTACGCTCTTCACGAACCGTTTCATATTCAGCGCGAATCTTAGCCGCATAATCGGTTTTCAACTCATTTGAAATCAAGCTTTGCGTTACCCCAACCGCGCGCGAGGCATCTTTGACATACACCACAGGGCAGTCGTATTGTGGTTCAATTTTCACCGCAGTATGTGCTTTAGAAGTGGTAGCGCCGCCAATCAGTAATGGTAGATTCATGCCACGTTCTTTCATCAGTTTAGCGACATTGACCATCTCTTCAAGTGAAGGGGTGATTAGGCCAGAAAGCCCAATAACATTGGCGTTTTCAGCGATTGCGGTATCCAATATTTTCTCAGCCGGTACCATGACGCCTAAATCGATGACGTCAAAGTTATTACACTGTAATACGACGCCAACGATGTTTTTACCGATGTCATGGACATCTCCTTTGACGGTTGCCATGACGATTTTACCGCGTGCTTGCCCGCTGCTTTTTTCAGCGGCTAGGAAAGGGTCAAGGTAAGCCACTGCGCGTTTCATGACGCGAGCTGATTTGACTACTTGCGGTAAGAACATTTTTCCAGCACCAAATAGATCGCCGACCACGTTCATGCCATCCATAAGAGGGCCTTCAATCACGTTAATCGGTGCGCCTAATTTTTGGCGAGCTTCTTCAGTATCTGCTTCGATAAAGTCTGTTACACCACGCACTAAGGCATGTTCAATACGTTTTGCCACAGGCGCTTCACGCCAAGAAAGGTCAGCCTCTTTACTGGCGGTCGTACCATCACCACGGTATTCAGCGGCAACGTCTAATAAACGTTCCCCCGCTTCTGGATCGGTATTGTGAATAACGTCTTCAACTGCTTTGCGTAATTTCTCTGGTAGGTCATCATAAATTGCCATCTGCCCGGCATTTACAATCCCCATATCCATGCCTTCTCTAATGGCGTGATAGAGGAAAACTGAATGAATCGCTTCGCGTACTGGGTTGTTGCCACGGAAAGAAAAGGAGACGTTAGAAACGCCACCAGAAATTTTGGCGTACGGTAAGTTGGCTTTAATCCAAGTTACGGCATTGATGAAATCTAAACCGTAATTGTTGTGCTCTTCAATCCCCGTCGCCACGGCGAAGATGTTCGGATCGAAAATAATGTCTTGCGGTAAGAAGCCGACTTTTTGGGTTAATACATTATAAGAGCGCTGACAGATTTCAATCTTACGCGCTAAGGTATCCGCCTGGCCGTCTTCATCAAATGCCATGACAATCGCCGCAGCGCCATATTTTTTAACCAGTTTCGCATGGTGAATAAAGGCTTCTTCACCCTCTTTCAGCGAGATGGAGTTAACCACGCCTTTACCTTGAATACATTTCAAGCCCGCTTCGATGACTTCCCATTTAGAGGAGTCAATCATAATCGGCACGCGCGAAGCTTCCGGTTCAGAGGCCAGTAAATTCAAGAAACGACTCATGCATGCCTTGGCGTCCAGCATGCCTTCATCCATATTGACATCGATGATTTGTGCGCCTTCTTGGACTTGCTTAACGGCAATATCAATGGCTTCTTCAAAGTTGTCTTCAATGATTAAACGTTTGAATTTAGCCGATCCGGTAACATTGTTACGCTCACCCACATTGACGAACAGTGAGGTTTCGTCAATGTTTAAAGGCTCTAGGCCTGATAAGCGACAGGCGGGTTTAATCTTCGGAAGTTGACGGCGTGGCTGTCTTAAAGCGGCCTCAGCCATCGCCTTAACGTGGGCAGGCGTCGTGCCGCAACAGCCGCCGATAATATTGATCCAACCACGGCTTGCCCAGACGCCAATCTCTTCAGCCATCTCTTCCGGGGTTTCATCGTATTCACCAAATTCATTCGGCAGACCAGCATTAGGGTGAATAGAGACGTAGGTTTCGCAAACACGACTCAGTTCTTCAACGTAAGGGCGTAACTCCTGCGGCCCTAAGGCACAGTTTAAACCGACTGAAAGCGGTTCTGCATGGGCGATGGCATTATAGAAGCCTTCGGTGGTTTGGCCTGATAAAGTACGGCCCGATGCATCGGTTATTGTGCCAGATAACATAATAGGCACTTCGTAACCGACTTCATCTTCGACTTCTTTCACCGCAAAAATAGCCGCTTTGGCATTCAATGTATCGAAAACAGTTTCAATCAGAATAGTGTCTACACCGCCTTCAAGCAAAGCATGAGTAGCTTGTTTAAAGGTAACGACTAATTCATCAAACGAAGTATTACGGTAACCTGGGTCATTCACATCAGGCGAGATAGATGCAGTACGGTTAGTTGGCCCTAAAACTCCGGTAACAAAACGCGGTTTACCATCTTCGGCTTCTGCAATGTCACAGGCTTGACGTGCGACTAGCGCAGCTTGCAAGTTAATTTCAGAGACGGAATCTTGCATGTCGTAATCGGCTTGCGCAATGGTGGTGGCGTTGAATGAGTTGGTCTCAAGAATATCCACACCGTTGCGCAGAAATTCCAAATGAATGTCACGGATAATCTCTGGCTGAGTGATTACCAAGATATCGTTGTTGCCTTTGATATCCATGTGATAGTCGGCAAAACGCTCGCCACGGAAGTCTTCTTCCGTAAGATGTTTATCTTGCACCATCGTTCCCATGGCGCCATCAAGCACCATAACACGTTCTTTTAGTAGGGATTTTAAGGTGGTCAAGCGTTGTGCACGTAATGTCATTTGTATTTCATCATTTTGATTTCTTAACCCGCTATTTTAACCGAATGTCCCTAGAAAATGTTAAAGAAAACGATTGTTACCTAGGTTGAAAAGTAATGTAATCCGTCGAAAGAAGTTGAAGGGTGTTTTTTCAAATATGAAAACAAGCTGAAGGGGCTGTGATAAAAATCTGTTTTTTTAGAGGGCAAGCTTTGTAAGCGGGTTTATATAATCCGCCTTTGGCCAAGTAATGCTAGGCCATTATTTACTGATTAAAACTCAGTAGAAACTTGATTACGCCCGGACTCTTTTGAGCGGTATAGTGCTTTATCTGCTTTTGAAACAGCCTCTTCCAGGTCTGAGCCTGAATAGGTCAAGCCTAAGCTAATGGTAAATGGTACGCCCGTGGTATTAAAAGAGTCGTTTTCAATCGTGGCTCTAAGGGTTTCACAGAGGCCTTCTATTTCAGAGGCATCTTCTGCTTGGCCTAAAACACAAAACTCTTCGCCACCGAATCGAGCCACTAGATGGTTAGAAAAGGTCTGCTCGATTTTTTGTGCAGTATAGACAATCGCATCATCGCCTTTCTGGTGGCCATGATTGTCATTGACCAGTTTGAAATGGTCAATATCCGCCATTACGGTGAAAAAGTATTTTTGAGACGATTTAATCTGTTCAAAAAGTGTATTGCCGGTATTGAAAAAGTGGCCTCGGTTATAGATTCCTGTGAGTGCATCGGTTTGCGAGATACGCTCGATTTCGCGAAATGATTCAGCCTGTTGAATGTTTTGATTGACGCGAATGTGAAATTCTTCTGAAGTAAAACAGGTGTTGTAAAAGTCATTCACGCCATATTTCATGAGCTTGATGGCGGTGGCAATATTTTGGGTCGGCGCGCAAGACATTATGGGTAGTTGGTTTTGGGAATGTTGTGAGCGGATATTGTTTGCCAAGCCATAGAGTTTAGAGTCAGAGAACTCACCAGAAACATAGAGTAATACCAGATCAGGGACTTCGCCTTTAAGGTCTTCCTGTAGTTCATGGCCGTTCTCATAAAGGGAGGCTTGATAGTGGTGGATGCGTAACATACCGAGTAGCTTAGAGCTGGATTTAGAGCCAGAGCTCAGTAACCAAACATGTCGTTGGCTGTTCTGGTGAATGGTGTAAGCTGTTTGGACGGCATAACGAATCGAGGAAATGCCATCTTTCAGAACATAATCGGCCACTTTTCGTTTGAACATCGCTTGGCGTGTTTCATCATTGTAGCTTGCAGTGACCACAATTGTGGTGATGTGTTTGCTTAACAATAAGTCAATCGCCTCACCCTGTGCGGCATCGGGTAAGTTTAAATCGCTCAAACAGACGGAGATTTCGATATCTGTATTTAACAGGGTCGTAACTTCGGCTAGAGTGTGGCAAATGTAAATAGGCAAATCGGTTAGGGATGCTAACTCTCTCTGCAATAGCATAGCCATTGATTTTTGGTCTTCAATGATTAGAAAGGCGTCTTTAACCATATATTTTCCATGCTGTTTTTGGTTGTTTATTTTTATTAAATGTTTTTATTGAACAAGAAATAGTATACATCAAGCTTTTAAAGTTTGACATGCAAGTCATAAGCGATTGTCCAGGTGGGTTTAGAAGAAAACTTGAGGGGGATGTCAATGATTTGAACAACCTGCTTTAGAGCATTAAACCTTCGGGTTTGAGTCAATTTCGAGTCAACCTTTTCAGGTTGATAATTGCTATAATAGCGATTTTATTGGCGTTGAGGGTTGCTCTCTCAATGTAACCCATAACCGCTTAGTCTGGATGTGCACATGCTCTGCCAAGTTTTTCCTGAACAATATCAATCTCAGCTGGATGAAAAGACCCAGCGTTTGCAAAATTTGATTCCATCTTTACATCATCTCACAGTGTTTGCCTCGGAGCCTAAGCATTATCGGGCGCGAGCAGAATTCCGCATTTGGCATGAGGAAGATGATTCTGATTACATCATGTTTGACCAGGAAACCAAGCAGAAAGTTAATATAAAACAGTGTCCAATGGCGATTGAATCGATTGCAGACTTAATGCCAAAATTAATGGCAGCGATTACGGCAGATGAGGTATTACGTCAGCGACTGTTTCAAGTGGACTTCTTAGCCACTCTCAGTGGTGAAATGTTGGTGACCTTAATCTACCGACGTGGTATTGAAGGCAACCAGGCCTGGTTAGATTCTGCCAACCGATTAAAAGCAAGCTTACCGATTACGCATATTATTGGACGTGCTAGAAAGCAAAAAATTCTTTTAGAGCAAGATTACATCATCGAAAAATTACAGGTTGATGATAAGGTTTTTATCTACCAGCAAATCGAAAACTCCTTTACCCAGCCGAATGCAAGGGTCGCGCAAAAAATGTTGCACTGGGCACGAAAAGTATCCAAAGGTGCAACGGACGATTTAATTGAGCTGTATTGCGGTAATGGCAACTTCTCGATTGCGTTATCGGAGTTTTATAATCGCGTGCTGGCAACTGAGATTTCAAAAACCTCGGTAAAATCTGCGCAGTTTAATATTGCAGCCAACCAGATAGAAAATCTAACGGTTGTGAAAATGGCAGCAGAAGAAATTTCACAAGCGTTGCAGGGTCAAGAATTTACACGGCTTAAAGAGGTGGATTTAGCCTCTTATAATTTTGAGACTATTTTTGTGGATCCGCCACGTTCTGGGCTAGATGATCTGACACGTAAAATGGTCGCTGAATTTGAGCGCATTATTTACATCTCGTGTAATCCAGAAACTTTGGCGACAGATTTAATCGAAATAGAAAAAACCCACGACATTGTAGAGTCTGCATTATTCGATCAGTTTCCTTATACTCACCACATAGAAAGTGGCGTATTCCTTACGCGGAAAAAGACATGATTTTAGCTTGGATTGGCGCACTTTTTATAGGCATAACACTAGGTCTACTAGGCTCTGGAGGTTCCATCCTCACCGTGCCGGTTTTAACCTATTTGGTCGGCCAAGAGACTAAGGTTGCGATTGCGGGTTCATTGATGATTGTTGGCATCATCAGTGTCTTTGCCGCAGTGCCTTATGCGCACCAAAAACTTGTCAAATGGCGAACTGTAGTGGTTTTTGGTCTTCCAGGCATGATGGGCGCGGTTGCCGGTGCTTGGGCCGCACACTTTGTTAGTGATGCCATTCAAATGTTGGTTTTTGCGACATTGTTGCTAGTGGCTTCCTATCTAATGTTTAAGCCCGTTAAATTACAGAATTTAGAGAGTGAAGGTGCAGAACGTGCGATGACTAAAATTGCCATTGATGGGTTTGTCGTCGGCGGGGTAACGGGGTTAGTCGGCGTGGGTGGTGGTTTCTTAATTATTCCGGCATTGGTCTTGCTGGGCGGTTTGTCAATGAGATTGGCGGTTGGCACCAGTTTAGTCATTATTGCCATTAAATCTTTTGCTGGTTTTGTAGGCTATTTAAGTGTGTTAGAGGCGCTTAACTTAAGTATCGATTGGCAAATTATAGGTATGTTTTCCGCGATTGGCGTTTTAGGCAGCTGGCTAGGCCATAAATTGAGCAATAGGGTTAATCAAGAACAATTGAAACAAGGTTTTGCAGTTTTCTTAATTTTAATGGGGATTTTCATCCTTTATAAAAACCTGCCTAATTTATTGTAAACCCTGTTTTAATAGAAAATACATTTCATAAAATTCGGGTCGAAAAAAGATGATTATCACCAGCTTTAAGGCTTCTTAATCGATTAAACCGATCAGCTTATATTTGACCAGGCCTGGTTATAAACGAGACTTAAAACTGTTTAAAGTGCTATGTATTTAATGTGTGACATACAAGGGATGTAAGATTTTATGAAAGTAGTTTCGGTCAATATCGGCAAAATTCAAATACAACCTTGGCGTGAAGGCACGCCAAGTGCCATGCATAAGTCAGCAGTAGAAGGACAAGTTTCTGTCAGTAAAGTAGGTCTTGCTGGGGATGAACAGGCGGATGCCAAAAACCACGGCGGTGAAGATAAAGCGGTCTTTGTCATGCCTGACGCGAACTATGAATTTTTTAAAATTGATCAACCGTTTGGTTTTCTTGGCGAAAATCTAACCTTGTCCGGCCTGGATGAAACGGAGGTTTGTTTAGGCGATCGTCTGCAAATTGGCACGGTGTTATTAGAAGTGACTCAACCCCGTTCACCATGTTGGAAGCTAGGTCAGCATGCCAGTGGTGGGTCAGATTGGACGTCAGCAGAATTTTTAAAAACCTATTCCGAAAGTGGTAGAGTGGGTTTTTATTGTCGAGTCCTGGCGACCGGAGTTTTGCAACAAGGCCAATCTGTGACTTGGTTGACGCGAGATTGCAGTGAAGACAATGCGGCAAAAACGCCTTATAAAATATCTATTCAAAAACTGTTTTTAGCCAAACAATTCCATCAAACCGACAAAGATTGGCACATTTTACACGAGGTAGTTAAACACCCGGCACTCTCAACCTCTTGGCAGAAAGCCATCAAACAATTACTTGAACAGTAGGAAGATTCAAATAGTTAAGTTTGGTCTGATTGGTTCGGTATTTTGATGGTGAAAGTGGTGCCCTTACCTAGCTCGCTTTCAACCTGAATAACGCCTTTTAGCTTGTGCGACACAAGATTGTATACCAAGTGTAACCCTAAGCCACTGCCGCCTTGACCGCGTCTAGTGGTGAAGAAGGGCTCAAATGCTTTTTCGGTGACTTCTTCACTCATGCCTTTACCATTATCGATGAACCGGATTTCTAGGCTATTATCCGGCAGTTCAGTTACTTTAATTGCTATTCTAGGATTAGGGGTGCTGTCATCAAAGGCGTGGATTGAGGCGTTCATAATCAAATTAGTTATGACTTGACTCACCGATCCCGCATTGCTGTTGATTCTTAACTGTTTGTTACAGAGTAATTCACTTTCAATCAGTTGTTTTTTAAGAACATGATTCAGGCTTGTTAGGCTCGAGTGTAAGGTTTCATAGATATCGAATGTGAAGGTTTGGTCGCTGGTTTGATCGACGGCAAGTTGTTTGAAGCTGGCAATCAAATCCGCTGCTTTGTATAGGTTGTCTTCCAAAATAGAGCTGGTTTCTTCGGCAGTGGATAAAAAATCAACTAAATCAGCTTGCGTTAGTTTTTGATCTTCGACGCGTTTTTTTAATCCAATGACATGGTCTTTTAATAAAGAACTGCTGGTTAACCCAACGCCTAATGGGGTGTTGACTTCATGAGCCACTCCGGCCACAAGACTCCCTAGGGAGGCCATTTTTTCAGACTCAACGAGTTGTTTTTGGGTTGTTTCTAAGGATTCAATGGTCTCTACTAGGTGACTATTCGCATTCTTTAAGGCTTTTGTTCTGTCTTCAACACGAGTTTCAAGTTCGGCATTGATTAATGAAAGTTGTTTCTCTGTCCGGGAAATCTTTAAAACCGCGCTGAATGCCAGAATAGAACCCAGTGCAAAAGCAAAAATAGACCAGGTTAAAATGAGTTGTACACTCTTGTCATGCTGTAGGCCAATGTCCTTCAGAATATTTTGTGAACTTATTCTCTGCAGGTCTATTAGCTCTTTCAGTTTATTTAAAGTCTGGTTTTGTGCATCAATGCCTTCTTTATGCAGTAACTTGAGCGCGGTTTCTCTATTTTCGCTTTCAATATATTCAACAATTTTGAGTTGTATCGGGACGGAGGTTCTTTGGAACTCACCTTGTTGATTAAGGAGGAGTCTTTCTTGTGGGCTCAGTTGCCTTTGTTCTAACGCCTGACGGGCTTTAGTGAAGATGCCACCTTGATTATGGAATTCGATTACAGCTTCATCTAGATCGAAGGCGTCATCGATATTCATCATAATGAACATGCCTCGCACACGATCGCGAGCGGCCGTATACATCGTGTTAATGAGGTCGACTTTGGTATTGTTGTTTTGAACAATCGCTTCACTTTTAATTCTAACAGAGTCAAATTGAGCCAGGGTATATGTCATCAGTCCTGCGAATATGCCTAAGGTTAAAATAAAACTTAAAATGAGTATTAAACGCGTTTTATAGTTCATGAGTTTTCAATAATGGCCTCTGTAAAAACCCCATTTTTTTAATGAGTTGTTTATTTGGAATGAGTAAGATTTTTTGCTAAAAAATACCGTTGGTTATGGCGGATATTCATCAATATAAAGTAGGGTCTGGCTCATCATTTTGTTTTGGGATGGTTAATATAAATGTGCTCCCTTTGCCGACTTCACTTTTAACCTTGATAATGCCTTCTAGATGTTTATTGACGAGGTTGTAGACTAAATTCATGCCTAGGCCACTGCCGCCTTGTCCCCGTTTGGTGGTGAAGAACGGCTCAAAGATCTTGTCGAGTACCTCTTGTGGCATCCCTATACCATTATCTGTAAAGTTTATGATATAAGTGCCTTTTCCTGACTCTATGACATTGATTGAGATTTTAGGGTTTTTGATCGTTTCGTCAAAGGCATGTACCGAGGCATTCATGATCATGTTGGTAATAACTTGGCTAAAGGCGCCTGCGTTATTGTATGTGCTGTAGTCTTTAGGGCAATCCAGATCGGTTACTACATCTTGTTGCTTCAGTTTATGATTCAGACTGTCTAGGCTTGCTCTAATCGATTCCTTTAAATTGAATGTATAAACCTGGTTACTACTTTGATCAACGGCAAGTTGTTTGAAGCTGGTAATCAAGTCAGCCGCTTTGTGTAGGTTGTTTTCCAGAATCTCGCAGGTCTCCTGTGATTGTTTCAGGAAGTCAGTGAGCGCCGTTTGAGATAGTTTTTGGGTTTCAAATAGATTGTTCAAATGGACGACTTTTTCTCTTAAAAGTGTGCTGCTGGTCAATCCGATGCCCAGAGGTGTGTTGACTTCATGTGCTACGCCTGCCACCAAGCTTCCTAAAGAGGCCATTTTTTCATTTTCTATCAGTAGCTCTTGGGTATTTTTTAAATCTTCTAAGGCTTGCTGAATGCCTTCGGTACGTTTTTTCACTAGAGATTCTAAGTTGGCATTGATCTCTTCAAGTTCCTGGTGAGCGCGTCTGGTGTCCTGGCCTTGTTCATAAATGATGAACATAAACGAGGTCACCAGTATCAAAGTCACTACGGCAACCACATAGGCGGCCAAGGGGCCTACTTCAATGCCTTGTTTGACAGTACAGTAGGAGCCAGCATCAAAGATGGCTGCCGCCATGCCTGTGTAGTGCATCGCAGCAATCGCCGTTCCTAAAATAATAGAGGCGAACAGATTGTTTAATATGAATACATTATGTTTTTCACGGGCGGCTGAGCGGATAAATACCTCTAAACCTACATAAGAGGCTGAGTAGGCGATGACCAAGGAGGCAATGACAAGAAGCGTGTTGTATTGGATGGGTGGAAACATTTGCATGGCATCCATTCCCATATAGTGCATTCCGGCCACGCTACTGCCTAGCACAAAGGCTGCGAACAATTTGCGTTGGGTTGAATGGTGGTATTTTGTTTTGAGGAGCAGGCGAAAAGCCAGGTAAGAACCTGTGATGGCAACGACAGCAGATAAAATAGTTTCGTAGATTTCAAAAGAGACGGGAGTGTCGAGATGCAGGGCGAGCATGCCAATAAAGTGCATGGTCCAGATACCCATTCCCATATTAAAAGCGGCACCATAAGTCCATAACTTGGAGTTATAGCGCTTATGCCAGATAATGAAGCTGGCATAAGCAATCGCGAGAAAACTGGTTAGGAAAGCAATTATGAAAGACCCTAGAATCAAGGCGTAATCGTAGTCTTTTTCCATTCAGTATCCTTACTTAATTTGTGCAAGTTGTCTTTAAATTAACGGCTAGTAATTGTCAGGGTGTGTTTCTCTGATAGATGTTATTTGATCTAGGTTTTCCATTAAGAGGTCAACCAGTTTTGGTTCGAATTGCTTGCCTTTGAGGGATTGAATGAGCTCAATAATCTGTTCGTGTGACCATGGGTCTTTATAACAACGTTTGCTGCCCAAGGCATCAAACACATCGGCTAAACCAGCGATACGCGCCATGATGTGGGTGTCTTCACCGGACTTGCCTCTAGGGTAGCCATTGCCATCCCAATGCTCATGATGTTCAAGGGAGATAATTGAAGCGGTTTGCAGGGACACAGATTTGGAGTTTTTGAGCATCTTGTAGCCTGCCTCGGCATGGGTTTCCATGATGATGCGTTCTTCAGGTTCGTGTTTGCCAGGCTTGTTGAGAATAGCATCGGGTATGCTGACCTTGCCGACATCGTGCAAGGGGGATGCCAGTTTGATTAAATTGCAATCTGCTTGGTCAAGCCCATAGGCTTTGGCCAGAATATAGCAAATTTCACCGACACGTTTTACGTGGCTACCGGTTTCTTTGGAGCGAACTTCAACCGCTTCGCCCAGTATGTGCACGAGTTCACGCTGGCTTTGCTCAACTTCATCTTTGAGTGCCAAGGCCGTATAGGCTTTGGCGAAGTTATCAATGAATATATCCAATAAATGCAGGTTTAATTCGCTTAATGGTTGCGATTTACGGACGTAAAGTAGGTTCTCTTCACCTATCTCACTGCCAATATAGGCGACATAATCGACACCCCTTTGTACAGAAGATTTCTGTTGATAGGCTTGTTGAAATAAGGCTTCAATCTCTGGTGGAATAACGCAAATCTCATCTTCTTTGAGGTGGGAGAAAAGCTCACCTGCCTTAGCCAATATTTTGAAATGTTGGCCTTGGTGATCTTCTTCACCTGGAGTGGTCAACACAGTGCAGTACATAGTATCTTCTTCCAGGTCTAATACCGTGGCGATTTGCGAGAGGATCTGCGAGGTTAAGGAGCGTAGATTAGTTTCTGAACTGGTGTTACCAATGGCTTTCAATACTTTTTGCAAACCCACTCGATGATTCTCAATGGTCATAATGTCTCGATAAGAACGTAATGAGGCATAGAGAGTAGTTTTGAGCTTACTGGAGGTTAATTCAGTTTTCGATTTATAGTCGTTGATATCATAATCTTTGATGACCGATTCTTCGGGCGCTTGCCCCGGTTGGCCGGTACGGAGGATTATACGGGTGATATGGTTGTCCATATCTTCACGAATATATTTGACTAAGTCCAGTCCTGCAGTATCCGTTTCCATGACAACATCAATAAAGGCGACCGCAATGGGTTCGTTTTTATCTTGCCTGTGCAACAATTCTTTCGCTTCTGCAGCGCTATAGGCATGCAGTAATTCAACCTTTTGATTTTCAAAAGTAACGGACTCTAAGACCAACTTGGTGATTTTATGGACTTCGGGTTCGTCATCGACAATGAGAACCTTCCATGGTTCCATTTCATGCAGTGTATCGCTTTGAATGTCTTCAGCAGTATCCGCAGCAAAGACAAATAAATCATCCATTCCATCACCCGTTTTTATCGTAAGAAGTCATAAGATAATATCACACCGTTTTCCTAGGGATATCAATTGTATTGCAATGCCCTATAAGCTAAGTTTATAACATTTATAAGGGGCTGTAGCCTGTGAATAAGGGCTTAAGTTTGGCTGTCAATCAAGAATGTGCATAGTGATGGTAAAGGTGAATGGTTTGTTATTTTCACTTGCTTTGCCATTGGTAGGCGGATAGGTAACTGGAAAATAAACCTAAAATGGACAGCTAAACTCGGTTGGCTGTCCATTTTTTAGGCCATCTTGAACAATGATGAATTCAATATTGGTAGCGGTTTTTTGTAAAAACTGAATGCCTTCGGGTTTACCAGCGCTTGGGGGGAGGTCACATAGATGACGCAATGCCGTTTTAGAAGCAGATTCACTCGGCAGGGCATCTTCACCATCCCAACGATAGACTTGGTAACTCAAGTCTTGGTCGCCCACGGCACCTGTCAGTAGTAAAAAATCAGAGGTCATTTCACTTATGCCTCTAATCCCTCTGCCAGCGAGGGGCAAATACAGGGTTTTAACCGATTTGATTTGAAACTTCTTTTTATGCAACTTTAAACGTAATACGCTGGCGATATTGCCACGCAACACCGGCCCTCTTAAACCGACTAACAGCCGACCTTTAGCATCGATCGCCAAGCCTTCAATATCGACCCCGTTTTCTTTGCTCGGAATCCCCGCGAATAAACCTAAAGTTGGATGGTTCTGTAATTCTTCTGCTAATGAAAGGCTTTCAACGGCAACCGCTTTATATTGTGTATCCAACTGAATGCGAAACAGCTGTTGTCTGGCCGGCTCTCTGCTAATTGTTTGCAAGCGTTTCAAATTCTGCTTTTCGGATTTATTGTCTTTGAGCTTAGCGCGTTTAACACTGTGAGAACCAATGGCATATAGGTAAGGCGCTTGCCAAGCCAGGCCTTCAATATCGAGTTCGGTGCTTAAAGCAGCTGGCGAACTATCTAAGGTGATCAGTTGACTGGGTTGCCAGACGTGCTGACCTGGTTTTGTTTTGAGCGGCTTAAATAATTGTATTTGATGACCTTCATCTGTCGCCAGCGCCATAAAATCTGCGGTGACGACGATGCCACTGATATTCAAAGGGTCAATCCCTAAGTCTGTGGAAAACGACCAGGCCTGGTCACTTTGTGTTGTCGCCAGAGTGTTCGCATTGGCAGAGTTTACAGTGAATATCAGCCCCAACAAAAGGTTCCCCCAAAATAAGGTTTTACGCAGTGCAAAGGTTGTATGGAATATTGTAGAGTGCATGATGTTCGGCTCGGATTATAACGTGTTTAATCAAGCCGTTATTGTAGCGGATTGTGTAAAATAGTCGCTAACAAACTAAACGATGACCAAATGACTGCGACCATGACTGAATCAAAAACAGAACCCACCGCTGAAGCGATAACCGAAGCAATCTCTGATGTTAAATCGGAATCCCCTTCAATCAAGCTTTCTAAAAAGGAGCGCACCAAGGATTGGATCAAACCGCCTAAGTCCATTATGAAGTTGGTCGGTAAAGCCACGGCGCAGTATCAAATGTTGCGTGAAGGCGATCGGGTTTTGTTGGGCTTGTCTGGTGGTAAAGACTCGATGGCGTTGCTCATTATTTTGAAGCATATACAGCGCCATGCGCCGATTCACTTTGAGATTGCCGCCTGTACCATTGATCCTGAAATTCCAGGGTTTGATCCTTCGCCGTTAAAAGCCTGGTGCGCGTCATTGGATGTACCGTACTTTTATGAATCGGAAGACATTGTCAAACTGGCGGAAGAACGCATGAAAGGCAACTCCTTCTGCAGTTTCTGTGCCCGTCAAAAACGCGGCATTTTATATGCCACCTGTCGTCGCGAAGGTTATAACGTTTTGGCCTTAGCCCAGCATTTAGATGATTTGGCAGAAAGCTTTATTATGAGCGCCTTTAATGCCGGTCAGTTACGCACTATGAAAGCACACTATTTAAACGATGATGAGGATGTGCGCATTATCCGTCCGTTAGTGCGTGTTCGTGAATTTCAAACCCGCGAATTTGCCACCGAAGCCGCTTTGCCTGTGATTGAAGATAATTGCCCGGCTTGTTATGCCAAACCGCAAGCCCGTGAACAGACCAAACAGATGTTGTTAGAGCAAGAAAAAACCAATCCGCATCTCTATGCCAATCTATGGCGCGCCATGCAGCCGTTAATTGCAGACGATAATCACGCAGGGCAAGCAAGTTTGCTACAGTCTGAATTGGACGAGGTTGATTTGTGAGTGATTTAAAGTCGCAATCGCCTGAGAAAAAATCGCCTCAGAACAAGTCTGCTAAAAAGACCACGGTAAATGACCAGGCCTGGTTAGGGGGGTTACTTAAAGGCTTGGTGATTGGATTTTCGTGGCTGTCTTTGGCCTGGAATCAAAGGTTAGGTCGTGGCATTGGTTGGCTATTGATTTGGCTACCGAACAGTCAGAAGAGTATTGCACTCAAAAATATTCAAGTGGTTTATCCTGAATTGAGTGTGACAGAGCAACAGGTTTTGCTACATAAAACCTTATTGGAATTAGGCAAGGCTATTACAGAGCTAGGGCCATTGTGGTGTTGGACGGATAAGCAGATGCTGCCTTTGATTAAAGAGGTTAAAGGCCAAGTCTTACTAGATGAGGCGATCACTAATCAAAAGGGGGTGGTTTTGCTCGCGCCACATATGGGTAGCTGGGAGCTGAATGCTGTCTATCTATCGAGTCGCTATCCTTCCACTTTTCTCTATCGACCGCCGAATGTTCCTTCGGTTGAATCGTTTATGGTCAAGGCTCGCTCACGTTTTGGCGCCAAACTAGTACCGACCGATTTACGGGGGGTTCGAACCTTAATTAAAGCCCTCAAAAACAATGAAGTGACGGGGATTTTGCCCGATCAAGATCCTGGTGAATCTGGCGGTGTTTACGCGCCCTTCTTTGGACGCCCTGCGCGCAGTATGACCTTGGTGAGTAAGCTGATTCAGAAAACGGATTGTGCCGTACTCTTTATGGTGATGGAGCGTTTGCCAAATGCTGAGGGCTATCGACTGCACTTTTTACCTGCTGATGCCGACATATCGAGTACGGATGAGTTGGTCGCCACTACGGCTTTAAATACGGGGGTTGAGGCTTGTATTGGTTTGGCGCCAGAGCAGTATCTTTGGTCTTATAAACGTTTCCGTAAGCCACCGCCGGGTGTTGTGGATATTTATAAATCTTAACTTACCAGGCCTGGTAGGTTTTTAATCTGATTTCTGATGTGCTTGAGAAGCCTATTTATCTTCGTAATACTTTATCCTTTTTCTTATTCGGCTTCCCGTCACTTTATTTGCTTGTCCAAATAAAGTAACCAAACAAAAGACACCCTGATGACGCCCTCTATTTCACTAAGTTTGTCTGCTGACATTCCCTAAACTCGCGTTCCGCTCAAACATAGGGAATGTTTAAACGCATCCTTCGCTAAGTGAAATCACGATTTCTTACACAAGGGATGAGTTTCTACGTGAGTTCAGCGTTTTGTATTTGTTTTTTGTTTGGGCTTTTAACTTACCAGGCCTGGGCCCGGTCAAGTGGATTTTTATGAATGAAGCATAATACAAAAGCCAAATGACTCAATTAATAATTTAGACATTAGGAGCGCTAACGATAGCAACTTATAACAATATTAGAGTTTTTATAAGGTTTGCGATTTGTATATACGGTACTAAGAAAATGGCCTCTAGCATTAGATCTAACAGTAGATGTACCAATCAATTCATCATGTCTCCAAACCTCAATGGAGATCCTTTGAGCAGGTAAAGATAATACGCCCTGAACTGATACAGAAGAGTTACTGATTCTTTTGGACTTCCACGATAACGCTGTACAGTCATCTGAGGCACTCGCTTGTAGAAATGGACTAATTGTTAAGCTAATAATTAATATTAATCTAGTAAGCATGGACAACCTCTGACTTGAAAATAAAGTCTTAATATATACGGATAATTACTGCATATCAAGGGTTGGTTCAAATGAGAAAGGATTAGTAGTAAGGAAAGTCTGGCAGACCTGGTTGAATTGTTTTTTTTCGGTGAAACCGAATATAAACACCTGAAGTCCCCTTTGAAAGCAATCGTGCAATTCCCTTAACGAAATGAACGTTTAAAAATTCCAGGTGTTTGAGTGAAACGAGTTCTGGGATTTCAGTGAATGAGTTTAGGGAATGCCGATTGATTGAGCGGGGTGCCCTTTTGTGGTTACTATTTTGGGCAAGCAAAATAGTCACGGGGAGCCTTTATCGAAAATAAGGGTGAACAACAAAGTTCAGAAAGGCTTCTCAATAGGTTATTGGAAATAAAAGGGTAGCGCCCGCATCTTTACACATCATTCCAAATTTTTGTATACATTGGCGCCAACAGCAAAGGCAATAAAAAAAGATCTGGAGCAAAAATAAGAATGAGAATCACACCAAGCACTGAGCCGAAGATAAAACCAAACCAGATTACGAATCCAGTGATAATTAACCCTGTAATAATAAGATTCCAAAGCAATTTAAATGGGAATAACAGAATTTTTTCCTACATTTATTTCATCCAACGTTGAAACTGTGAGGGCACAAATAGTGGCGCTCCATCTCGTACGAGCACCTTGTTAAATTGCGGCATAAATAAAACCTGACGCCAAAAAACTCAAAAATAGCAGAGTTTGAAGAGCTGTAAATAAATTCTGTCTGTTGATCATTGATATGAGAAGTAGATAACCAACTTGAGGATTACCTTGATGTTTTTCCAACCACCGCGTGGAAAGCCAAGTGATAATTTTTGGCTGAGGTTTAAAAAAATCTTCCATCACTCTTTCCATACGAATACCTGTCTCGAGTGTTATACCCCAGAAATTTGCTCCTTCTTTAATTTCTTCCTCCTCTTTTTTATAGTTTTCTAGATGCTCAATAAATGTTTCACGTATTGCATCTCCAACTTTGATTCCGATTTGGCACCTCACAGCATATATTTTAGAAATTAATCCCGACATACATGAGAGACAAAGAAATGCACCACAAACGAGGAATCCCGTTTTAGTCATTAAAGGAACAAGTTTATCTGAATTAACAATTAGAAAGGACGCGATTGCTGCAGTACCGACAAGAAGCCAGGTAGAGAATTGCTCAACAGGTTCACTGGATTTTAAACCTGCCTCGAACATAGATGAAACCATGGCATTTTCGGTGTTTTCTCGAGCAAGCTGATTCCATTCTTTTAAAGGTTTTGTTCTTGGATCATCATTCATAAAAAATCAACCATTATTATTTATCTTAAATATCATTAATTACAAACTTGAACAGTAAAAAATACTAGGTTTTATTTTGTAAGAATCTAGCTGTTAGCAGGATTATGTAAATTGATGCCATTCATTCTAAAGTAATAAAAAGAAGAGTGAGTATTTTTTAGTATAAAAGGTAAGTTGACCAGGCCTGGTAGCTTTTCCGGCTACACTTAAACCGCAGGTTTACTTCTAATCGTGAGTAACGCCACACCACCAATCACCAAAACCATCCCCAAAGCATGCCAAACGGTAAAAGGTTCGTTGAGAATGGTAATCGCCAAACCCATGGTGACAATTGGCCCTAAAATGCCGACGATACCGGTTTGCGCTGGGCCGATTTTGGCAATGGCTTCGCTGATCATAAAGCTGGGAATCACCGTGCTGACAATGGCGAGTAATCCTAACCACAGCCAGGCCATTGGGGTAATGCTCAGGTTTGTAAAATCACTGAATAGTCCAAAGTGCAGCAGCACAAAAATGCTAGAGATGGTCATGGCGAGACTGGTGAACCATAAGCTACCAATCTGATGAATCATCTGTTTACCAAACAGTACATAGAAAGAGAAGCTTAAGGCGGCTAGAAAGACCAATAGTGTGCCTAGAGGCACTTGTTCTCCACTGAGAGTGACTTCCTTTGCAAATACAATTAAAAGGCCGCCATACGTGATGACAAGAGCGAGTAGGACTTTACGCGTGATAGGGGTTTTGAAAAACAGTGCGCCCAAAATCGCCACCATAATCGGATAGGTAAACAACGTCAGGCGTTCGAGCTGTGCAGAGATCATCTCTAGACCTTTTAGATCTAAATAAGAAGACAGGTAGTAACCGATAAAACCTAAAAAAGTGATTTTCAGGAGTTTAGAACTGAGTCCTTCAGGCTTGGTTTTGACTCGGCTTAACCAGAATAAAATCACTAGGTAAATCGGCAGGGCAATCGCCATGCGTATCATCAACACACTGTCTGAATTTAAACCTTCTGCATAGGCCAGTTTGATAAAGATAGATTTCAGAGAAAACAGTGCAGTGCCAAATATGGCTAAGATAAAGCCGAGGGTGGTGGGAGAAAGCTTGAGTGGTTTGATCACACTACTTTTCGGCCGATATACCAGGCATATCGATGCTTGGGGGCGCTTTCAGTAGGTTCTTCCACGCTATTCTCACTGGCTAACCAGCCTTCGCCATAGACTTCAGTTTTCAGTTTTGACCAGGCCTGGTTGAATTCGCTAGGGTGAATATAAAAGTCTGGATTCTGCGGCGCATTGTCTTGCACAGGCGCCAAAAAGGTCTGATAGAAGAGTAATCCACCTGGCTTAAGCGCATCTTGAATGGCTGAGAACAAACTTCTGTCTAAGTAACGACTGACTACAATGACATCAAATTGCTGATAGGGCAGAATCATCTGCTCTAAATCGGTAATCAATGGTTCGATGGGCAGGTGGTTAAGGCTCGCAAAGTTATTGAGTATGGTTAAAGCGTTATCGGAGATATCCCAAGCATGAGTTTTTAAACCACATAACGCTAGAAAACGGGCATTGCCACCCAAGCCGCACGCCAGTTCAAGCGCTTGGCCACGGAAGGGCAGTAAGCGGCTATGCTGTTTAAGCACATGGCAAGGATTCGCAGGCGTTTGCAGGGTGGCTTGTTGATATTTAGCATCCCACTTATCCGCGGTTGAATGACTGTTAGACAATTTTAAGCGCTCTTGGAAACATTATTTACGCCAGAAAGCGGCGGTGAATAACACTAGTAAAGTAAATATCTCGAGTCGACCTAATAACATCGCAAAGGTCAGAATCCATTTTACCGGATCACTCATAGACTGATAGTTGGCAGCAACCTCACCTAAACCGGGTCCTAAGTTATTCATCATGGCGGCAATCGAGGAGAAGGCAGTGATTTGATCGACTCCGAGCGCCATAATTGCCAGCATTAAGATCGCGAAGGTAAAGACATAAACGGAGAAGAAGCCCCATACTGCCGTCATGACTTTCTCTGGAATGCTTTTGCCATTGAGCTTAACTGGCATAATCGCATTAGGATGCAACAAGCCTTTAATCTCGCGCATCCCCTGTTTAAAGAGTAGGACAAAACGGATCATTTTCATGCCGCCGGCGGTAGAGCCGGCACTGCCGCCGATAAAACTCATAAAGATGAGCATGATTGGTAAGAAAGCTGGCCAAACCGAAAAGTCAGTGTTGGCATAACCTGTGGTGGTAGCAATAGAAACGGTTTGAAATAGGCCATAGCGCAACGCATCTTGGTAGGTTGGATAAACCTGTTGTAGATAGAGGTAACTGGTGGCAACGAGCACACCAATAATGAGCAGGCTAATATAGGCCTTAAATTCAGGGTCGTGAAAATACGTTTTGCCTTGCAGGTTTCTGAAGGCAGTGAAGTGTAAGGCGAAATTAATTCCTGAAGCCACCATAAAAAAGATGGCGACACTTTCAACCGCAACGCTGTCAAAGTAGGCAATGCTCGCATCGTGTGTAGAGAATCCACCAATGGCCACGGTTGAGAAACTGTGACTAAAGGCATCAAACCAGTCCATTCCGGCAAACCAGTAACCGACTGCGCAAGAGAGTGTTAGGCCAACATAGATATACCATAGGGCTTTGGCGGTTTCTGAAATACGTGGGGCAATTTTTGAATCTTTAACGGGGCCTGGGGATTCTGCACGATAGAGCTGCATGCCCCCAATGCCGAGCATCGGTAAAATGGCGACGGCCAAGACGATAATCCCCATGCCTCCCATCCACTGGAGCTGTTGGCGATACCACAGGATGGCATGCGGCATGTCATCTAAGCCGTTTAGGATGGTTGCACCAGTGGTCGTTAAGCCTGAAAAAGATTCAAATATGGCATCTGTTAAACTCAGAGGAATGTCTTTTTCGATGTAAAAAGGCAACGCCCCGACAAATCCCAGTACGGTCCAAAACATCACTACAATTAAAAATCCGTCACGAATTTTGAGATCTTGACTATGATTGCGTACCGGATACCAAAGCAATAATCCTAAAATCAAAACGCCGATTAAAACGTCTAAAAATGCAGCTAAAGCCCCGTCTTGATAATATAAGGCAATTAAAACAGGGGGGACTAGACTCAGGCTGAAGACCATCAACAATAATCCGAGTACTTTTAAGATGATTTTAGAATGCATGGTTGATGTCTTGACCTTTAGTAATCATGTGTAATCATGTGTAATCATTTTTAGGGAGTTCTATTTACCAATAGACAGGGGGTGGCGCTTCTAAAACCAGCTTTGTTTAGCTTCCGGTGAAAATAGCTTGGAGATTTCAGCGGCGCTTTTCGGGTCGGTCAGAAAAAGAATCACATGGTCTTCTGCTTGAATTTCTAAATCACGATGGGCGATAATTACGTCGTCATTACGGACCACGCAGCCAACCGTAATATCTTTTGGCCACGGAATATTACCGATTTTTTGTCCGATGATGGCTGAACTGTTTTCACTGCCATGGGCTATGACTTCCATCGCCTCTGCAGCACCTCGACGTAAGGTGGCGGCTTTAACGGTGTCGCCTTGGCGCATGTAGTGTAATAGGTTACTGGTAGTGATACTGTCTGCAGATATTGCGACATCGATACTGTTGAGTTGAATCAGTTCAACATAAGATTGATTGTTCACTAGCGCGATAACCCGTTTGACCCCCAGTTTTTTGGCGAGCATGCCGGAAATTATATTGGCCTCATCATTGTTAGTGACGGCGACAAACAGGTCTATTTCATCAATGTTCTCTTCCAGCAACAGGTCTTTATCCGAGACATCTCCGTGAATAATGATGGTACGATCAAGCGTTTCGGCCACCTGGCGTGCTTGTTGTATATTGTGGTCAATTAATTTAACTTGATGGTCGCGCTCAAGTGCCTGAGCTAGGCTGAAGCCGATATTTCCACCGCCAGCAATCATGATATTACGAGAAGGTTTTTCTTTGTCATGACGCAGTTCAGAGACAATCGCAGAGATGTGTTTAGGTTCTGCTAAAAAGAAGACTTCATCGCCCGATTGTATGACCACATCACCCGTCGGCATGACAATTTCACCCTGTCGGTAGATGGCGACGATACGTGTTTTGACATGTTTTGGTAGGTGTTCTTTTAGGGTGCGGATTTGGTTATTGACCAACAAGCCACCTGCGTAGGCCTGCATTGCGACCATACGGACTTTGCCTTCCGCAAAATCAATCACCTGCAGTGATCCTGGATAGTCAATCAGCTGTAATATATAGTTTGTTACCAGGCTTTCTGGACTGATTAGAACATCAATGGGCATGGCAGCAGGGTTGTTTTTATCAAACAATTCGGGATGGTCTAAATAAGAACGACTACGAACACGGGCGATTTTAGTACAGCTTTTCTGCATGATATGCGCGAGCTGACAGGCCACAATGTTGGTTTCATCATTTTGGGTGGCGGCAATCAGTATGTCAGCATCTTCCAAGCCTGCCTGTGCCAGTATGTCAGGGTGAGAGGCATGACCACAAATGGTACGAATATCCAAACGATCTTGGAGTCTCTGCAATTGTAGATTGTCTAAATCAACCACCGTGACATCGTGATTTTCATTGGCTAATAATTCTGCAAGAGAAGAGCCGACCTGACCTGCACCTAAGATGACGATATCCATAAATTTATATCTTTCTCACTAAAAGTAATTTTAATTCCAGCTGGGCTGGGAGCGTACGCTTATTTGCTTTATTTACAGGTTATGTTGGATTTTTTGGGTCGATTCCAAGCGCTTTAAGTTTACGGTAAAGATTGGTTCTGTCAATGCCTGAGCGTTTTGCCGTTTCAGAAACATTGCCACCCGTTTCACGGAGTAGTTGGCTTAAGTAAGCCCCTTCTAACTTGTCTTTAGCTTCTTTTAAGAGCAGTGAAGTATCCACCGCAGAAACCTGTTCGGTGGCATTTTCAGTTTTGATCAGGGCATTTTTGATTTCGGTGTCTGTGACATCGCCTTGCCCTAGAATGAGGATGCGTTGAATTAAATTCTTCAGCTCTTTCAGGTTGCCAGGCCAGCCATATTGGCGCAAAATATTTTGTGCGGGTACGGTAACATGGCGGTATTCCAAGCCTTCAAGCGTCACAAAATGATTGACAAAATATTCAACTAACTCTGGTATGTCTTCTGTGTGCTGGCGTAGTGCTGGCAAGTGAATCGGCATGACTTTTAAACGCTGGTAGAGGTCTTCTCTAAAAGCGCCTGCCAATACTGAGTGCTCCAAATCATTTTTAGACAAAGCAATCAAACGGATATCCATTGCGATAGACTCACTTGAAGGGCTTTCCTGATAGGTTTGTTTTTGGATTAAGTCAGCCAGTATGTTTTGGGAGACCGACGTCAGTTGCTCTAGGTTGGCAATGACGAGCGTGCCATTGTGTGCTTCTCGCAATAGTTTTCTAAGGGAATCATGGTCAGCTTCATTGACCAGTCGATTAAAATCAATCGCAGATATTTCTACGACGGCATGTCCTTTACGGCCACTCGTCTTATGCAAGGCTCTGGCGATATGATGTTTTCCGGTGCCGGGTTCTCCACTGATTAGAATGGGCATGGTGAACTTGGAGAGGCGTTCGATAGTATCTCTCAGCTGAATAATGATTTTACTTTTACCTATGGGTAAAAATTGCTCGGGTTGTTTCTGCTTAAGCTGGCGATTTTCTTGGTTTAAGCGATTGTGTTCAAGAGCGCGTTCAGCGGTCACTATGAGTTTGGCTAATGACAGTGGTTTTTCTAAAAAATCATAAGCCCCCAGTTTGGTCGCTTCTATGGCTGTTTCAATCGTGCCATGACCTGACATCATAATTACTTTAGCATGCTCTAAAACGTGCTCTGTTTGCATATCTTTAAGCAAAGAAATACCGTCGATATCTGGCATCCAAACATCTAGGAATATGACGTCAGGCAGGGTCTTTCGCCAAGCATTTTGAGCCTGTACGCCGTTTGCCGCCGTTTCAACTTGATAGCCTTCTTCAACAAAAATCTCTTCCATTAAATTTCGGATGTCTTTTTCATCATCCACAATCAATAGCTTGCCTGCTTTCATTTAGGTCCTTCGGTTTCATTCGACAATACGGGTAATGTGATTATAAAACAGGTGCCTTCATCTGGTGAAGAATTCAGTGTAATTTGGCCGTGGTGCTCTTCGACGATTTTGCGCACGATGGCTAGCCCTAACCCGGTACCTTTTGGCTTGTCTGAGGCATAGGGTTCAAAAATCCAGTTTTGGGAATCCTCAGGGATGCCCGGGCCATTATCACAGATGGTGATGGTAATCTCTTCAGGATCTTGGCAGCGGGTGGTAATTTTAATTTGCGGAAGTGTAGTCTGTTCTGTCGCTTCTATAGCATTTTTAATCAGGTTATGCAGGAGTTGGCGTAATCGGGCGCTATCCGCCAAAATCAACGGGCATTCGGCTGCCAAGTTCGTCGTCATTTTCCAGTGAGCGGAAGGGGCACGGTACATTTCTGAGATGTCACTGATAAGGCGGTTAATATCCGTTTTCTGTAAGAGGACTTCTGGGGTATTGGCATAATCCGAGAATGCTTGTACCAGCGTTTGCATGGTCGAAACCTGTTCAATAATCGTGTGAGTCATCCTGTCTAGGAGCGCCTGATCTTGCGCTTCAAGTTTGCTATGTAATTTATAGTGAAGGCGCTCAGCCGAAAGCTGAATCGGCGTCAACGGGTTTTTAATCTCATGTGCTAAACGGCGTGCGACATCACTCCAAGCAGCATTTAACTGTGCTTGAACCATCTCAGTGACATCATCGATTACGATGACATAACCGCCAATTTTTTTATCAATACTTGGCAAAGTAGAGCCATGAATCATTAAGATTTTTTGACCTTGTTTACAGGAGAAATGATGTTGCAGATTCCAAGGTTTGGTACCTTGCTTGAACATCGGTGTAATGTGGTCGAACAACTCGCTTAAGTGGGCATTATGTTCATGCGCCAGTAGGTCATCAACGCGTTGTCCCGTATGACTAATTAAATCGGTATTGAGGATTTTTTGTGCGGCATCATTCGTGGTGCGAATACGCAGGTTCATATCGAGGGTCAGCACGCCACTGGTGAGGTTTTTAATGACCCCTTGTAGGTAGAGTTTTTGAACTTCAGTCTGCTGGTGACCGAGCTTAATGTCGGTTCTCGCTTTTGAAATACGTTGAATCATATCGTTAAATGACTGGGTCAAGTCGCCAAACTCGTCATTCTCGTTGATCGCCATTTTAACACTGTAGTCGCCTTTAGAGACGGCTTTGGTACCCCTTGCTAAGGTACGAATAGGCCGGGTGAAGTTTTGTACCGCCTGAATGGTAAAAAGCACAGCTGTGACCAGGGTCAATAGTAATACCATTGATAGAATCAGTGTGAAACTGGCCGTTAAAGGCCCTTTTAAATAAGAGAGTTCTTTATATTGACCTGAGGCGATAGCAACCGACTCTGCAAGGCGGGTCATATTGCTGGGGATAGGGAACAGCACCTGCAGCGCATAATTACCCGCCAAATCTAAATCAGAAAAGGGGATTATGACGCGGATAAACTGTTCTTCAGTGCTGCCTTCACGGTTGATTTCAATGGCTGCATAGGTTTTCTTCTGACGTATCTGCTGGAAAAGGTTGTCCCCTGGAGGTATCGGTAAAATATCACTCACCTCGTGGCTACTGAAAGCAATCAGCTGTTGGTTGGAATGATAAAGAGATACTTCTTGAGCATTGAGTAAAGTGCGTAACTTACTGACTTCAATAATAGGTGAAATGGCCAGTGACTGGCTTTTGTCCTTGGCGGCCGCGAGTGTTAGGTTAAGCATGTCACGGGTTTTATTATCCAGAGAGGTGCGTACCAACGCAGAGGCATTCTCCAAGGCAGTCTCCGTTTTGACATCAAACCATTGATTGATGCCCTGTTGAATAAACGTCAAAGAGAAATAAAAAATAATGGCGATTGGAATACCGAGCATTAATGTCGCAATGGTGGTCAAACGAATGGTGATTTTGATGCCAGGCACTTTTCTTTTGTACTGTAATCTCAAGCCCCAGATGGTTTTAAAAAGGACAAACAGTAAGATGCTGACGCCACCTACAGTAAAGAACAGCAGAGTTGAATAGGTATCTGCGAAACTGGAGGCATTTTGCAGGATTTGACTCATAATGACGAGCGAAATCAAAAGTACGCTGGAAATCAATGTAATCCAGCCATACTGTTTTAAAAATCGCCACAAACTAGAGTTCATCAGTTTCTATTCCATTCAAGGTTCATTCGCCACACGCCTTTATACAAAAATAATGCCAAACTCATGTAATTTGCACGAGTTTGTTGGTCTGTCGTGCCCACTATAACCAACTCTCAGGCGTTTGTATGCTGACTTCATGCCAATCGCTGCTTAACTGCCAGTGGTTTGCAAGCAGCGACTCTATCAGTAAGGGCGCCGGTAATTGCCAATAATCGAGCGAAATTCGCATCTTTAGAGCATAGCGTTGTTTCGGGTGTAGCTCCGAAAGCTGGATAATGGGAAAGCCTTGTAAGGTACCCAAAGTCAGTAATGCACTCTCTAAGCTGTCAAAGCTTTGCTCATTGTGATTGCGTGAGTTGTAGAGTACATAACGGCGATTAACCCCAACGGCGTAGAGGCGAGTATCGTATTCTATGGCTACACGAGTGCGTTCAAAAGTAAGTCCTAAGCGTTGGGTTTGTTCACTGAGCACGATTTCGGTTTTAAAAGTGAGCGGAACTTCGTGATGAATGGCTTTGATAACGGCTTCCGGCAGGCTGAAGTGGCTTTCAGAGTCCAGTAATAACTGCTGTTCTTGCTGGTAGTCACTGACGCGGATAATCCTGATCTCATCACTGGCATGCGAGAGGCTTGTCATACCGATTAAACCCAGTAAAACAGCCAGTATAACAGCCGTTTTTACGCTGTTTTTTAAGGGATGTTGTAAGGTTTCTATGAAATGACCAGGCCTGGTTAAAAACTTGCACAGAACGCTTAAGTCAGGTGCCAGAGGCTTTCTGGAGATACTTGATGTGAGTGCGGTAGAATTCATATACATTAGATTTTTTCAATTAGGCAGTAAAAAAAGCCATCCATGCCATGCGTGCCAGGCAATATTTGGCGACCTGGTGTGGCGGAATCTTCCCCCCAGGCCGCTTCAATTGGAGTCTCTTTTGCTGAGAGTTCTTCTGTTAAGAAGTGCTGCATTTGCACGGTGTTCTCTTGCGGCAAGATGGAGCAGGTAGCATAAAGTAGTTTTCCACCTGGTTTTAATAATGGCCATAACGCTTTTAAAATAGCCGCCTGAAGTGCAACGACCTCTTCAATGTCTTCTTCAGTACGATGCCATTTGATATCTGGATGGCGACGAATAATACCGGTGGCGGAACAAGGTGCATCCAGTAATATTTTGTCAAACAATTCACCATCCCACCAAGTGTCTGGTAAAGAAGCATCGCCTGCTTGATATTCCGCTTCCAAGTCTAAGCGATAGAGATTTTCTGCCAGACGTTCTAGGCGTTCAGGCTCTTTCTCTAAGGCAAAAACCTTCGCTTCATTATTAGATAACTCCAGTAAATGAGTGGTTTTACCTCCGGGAGCGGCGCAAGCATCCAGGATGCGTTCACCCGGTTGTGGAGATAATATATTTGCCGCCTGTTGTGCTGCGGGATCTTGCACGCTAAAGCCGCCTTCCTCATAGGTCGGCAGACTGGTGATGTCGACACCTTGCAGTAACACTATGCCCTGCGGTGCTGTCGGATGGATTTCGGCTGCAATGCCTGCTTCAGTCAACTTGAGCAGGAGCGCTTCTCGAGTTTGTTGAATCGTGTTCACGCGCAGGGTTAATGGTGCAATTTCATTGTTGGCGGCCAGTATGTTTTCCCAATCATTGGGATAGCCTTTGCGAAGCTCTCTCACCATCCATTGTGGGTGTGCATAACGAAAGGCTGGTTTTAAGTCGACTTCAGCGCAGATAGCCTCTTTTTCACGTAAAAACGTCCGTAAAACTCCATTCATCAGGGCTTTTGCCCACGGCTTTTTAAGCTTAGGCACAAGTGCAACCGTTTCTGAAACCGCTGCATGTTCCGGGGTTTCCATATATAGAATCTGATACAAGCCGAGTAAAATAAGCTGGTTCACATCTTCGTCTTTGGCTTTGAGTTTTTTCTTCAGTAGGTGGCTACGAATGGCTTCTAATCGATACTGCCAGCGTAAGGTGCCCAATACCAGATTTTGAGTGAAGTTTCGTTCCCGTCGGTCAGAGAATTGCGCCAACCCTTCAGGCAAAGCCTGGCTTAAAGAGCGCCCCCCTTCAATGACTGCTAAACAGATTTTAAGCGCGATGAAGCGGCTATTAAGTGCGGGACTATTGTCCTGATATTGACTCATTTAAAACAAACCCCGAGTATTGGTCGGGATAAAGCGCAGTCATAGGCGGACATCATCTTTTTGCCAGTGGGCTGCATCTGTTGCAGTAGGATTGGCTGAGTGCCAGTCATGATTACGACGCCTTCTTTATTGATTGAAAGCACTAGGCCAGGCGTCTTTTGACTGAGCACGTTCTCGTCTACATACTGGGTGAGTTCTGCGAGTTCGTTGTTTGAGAGTTGCTTCGCCTGACCGATTCTCAATGGGTTGTCTTGAAAGTTGGTAAACGCGACTGGCCAAGGGTTGAAAGCTTGTATTTTACGCACAATGGATTCACCAGGCTGATGCCAGTCGATTTCCGCTTCGGCTTTGGTGAGTTTGTGCGCATAGGTAACGAGGCTCTCATCTTGTTTTTCAGGCTGTAATGTCTGGCTTTGCAAAGCACTCAATGTTTCCATTAAAGCTTGCGAACCTAAGCGGCTTAATCGGTCGTGTAACGCTTGGGCATTGTCCTCAGGGGTGATCTCGGTAACTACTTTGTGGAGCATGTCTCCGGTATCCAAACCAATGTCCATTTGCATAATGGTGACACCACTTTCAGCATCACCGGCTTCAATCGCGCGTTGAATCGGCGCTGCCCCTCGCCATCTTGGCAATAAAGAGGCGTGTATATTCAAACAACCAAAGGTTGGCATCTCCAATACCGCTTTTGGCAGAATCAAACCATAAGCGACGACGACCATGACATCCGCCTTTAAACTCGCAAGTTGCTGGCAGGCTTCTTCTATTTTGAAATTTTCAGGCTGAAATACGGGTAGATTATGTTGTAAAGCCAAGGCCTTGACGGAACTGGCTGTCAATTTACGTCCACGTCCAGCAGGGCGGTCGGGTTGAGTGTAAACGCCGACAATTTCATGTTTTGAATCGAGCAATGCCTGTAAAGGTGCGACTGAAAATTCAGGAGTACCTGCAAAGATAATTCTTAACGGTTGTGCAGGGTGGGTTGAGACGTTTGCGGTGGAAGGCATTATCAATTTAGGACTCTTGTTGTAGAAGTGACTTACGGAATTTTTGAATGGCGCGGGCACGTTTCAAACCAGAAAGGTGGTCAATAAACATTTTGCCATTCAGGTGGTCTATTTCATGTTGAATGCACACTGCCAAGAGGTCGCTCGCTTCGAATTCAATTATCTTGCCGTCACGATTCATGCCGCGCACCAAAATATCACTGGGGCGGGTAACACTGGCGTAAATTCCTGGCATAGAGAGACACCCCTCCTCCCACTCGATTGTACCGGCACTTTTGATAATCTCAGGGTTCAGTAGCGCAATGGGTTGGTCATTGCTTTCAGAGATATCCACCACAATTAAACGTTGTTGCACAGCAATTTGCGGCGCCGCTAAGCCGATGCCAGGGGCGTCATACATCGTGTAGAACATATCATCGATAAGTTTGTCTAAATCATCCGTCATTTCTGGGATGGGGGCGCAGATTTCTCTTAAGCCTGCTTCAGGGTAGAGAACGATATCAAGTTTTTCCATAGTGTTGTTTTATGCTTCAGTTATACTTGGTTTAATCAATCTTCATATTATAGCGAACTATGTCAAATTTTTCCGATTTACCCAGCTTTGATCTTCCGAGCATGCTAGCGCTTCAGCTGAGTCATGTTTCGCTGAAACAGTTACGCGAGATCTTGGCCTATTTTGGTTCGCTGCCAGTAGCCCTAAGTACGGGTGAAAGCGAGTGGAAAAACAGCGGCATACTCACTAAAAAACAACTGGAAACTTTGATGTCAGCAGAGCGACCAGGCCTGGTCGATTTGGCTTTAGAGTGGGGTCAGCGAGCTTCGCAAAGTTATCTATCTATTGGTTCTACTGCTTATCCTGATTTACTAGCCTCCATTGATGATGCACCGATTTTATTGTCCGCGAGAGGGAATGTTGAATTACTCAGTGATCCGCAGTTAGCCATTGTAGGTAGTCGTCATGCTTCCAGACAGGGGGTGAATATTGCCAAAGATTTTGCCCAGCACCTGTCTCATCAAGGATTAACCATTACCAGTGGATTGGCCGTAGGTATCGATGCCGCAGCACATCAAGGTGGGCTGCAAGGTTTGGGTAAAACGGTTGCGGTGATTGGTACCGGACTGGATCGTATCTACCCTGCGTCTAACCAGACTCTTGCGCGCCAAATTGCCGAAGAGGGGTTGATGATTTCAGAGTTTCCTTTAGGAACTCCGCCATTAGCTTTTAATTTTCCACGCCGCAATCGCATTATCAGTGGTTTGAGTGTGGGTACTCTGGTGGTTGAGGCCGCTCTAAAAAGTGGGTCGTTGATTACCGCTAGAACAGCGATTGAACAGGGTCGAGAAGTCTTTGCCGTGCCGGGGTCTATCAATAATCCGCAAGCCAAAGGCTGTCACCAACTGATTAAACAGGGGGCAAAGTTGGTAGAGTCTGGACAAGATATTTTTGATGAGTTGTCTGCTTTGATTCAATTCTCCTTAGCGCCGAAACAGCCCGTTTCTAATGGCAAACAGTTACCTTTTGAATTACACGGTTCGGGTGAACAGTTGCATTCATCACAATCCCCGATTCTAGCCCATATCGGTTATGAACCGATTGGTTTGGATGAGTTAGCAGTGTTGTGCAAAAGTCCTGTATCAACGATTCAAGGTCAGTTGATTCTGTTGGAATTATCGGGTGATATAGAGGCGATGTCGGCAGGCCGCTGGCGCAGAATTTCGTAAGTTATTTGCACTAGAAATAATACGGTTTCATCTTTATGAAAGTTTGAAGGATTTTAATTTAGGTTGATTCTACCAGTCACTTTAGAACCGTTATTTTGATACTCTAATTCATCAAAACTCAATTTATTAGCAATCAGAATACCTCGTCCGTGGTTATCCATGGCTCGCTCTACTGAAAATTCTAAATATGGCAAGTAATCAAACCCCTCTCCAGTGTCTACAACGGTAAATTCTAACTGTTGTGGCGTTCGATTAAGAATGACGGTTGCTACCTTCTCAAGGTTCTCAGGTAGCGTGAGTCTTTTTTGGATCTCTTTTTGAAGCATATCCTGTTGAATCAATTTTGTTTTTTCTTGATAAGAAATTTTGAGATTACCATGTTCAATTGCATTTACCATCAATTCAAATAACCCCACGCTGCTTTCCTTTGGATTTGGGGTAATATAAGCCAATACTGAAGAGAGGCTTTTAGCATCCTGAATGGTTCTGATGTGAAATTGAGCTTGGTCAATCATTGTCCGGATGTTTTCAATGTCGGCAATGCGACGAGTTAGTTCTTGGTGGTTGGTGAAGCCTTTTAAGGCGGCCTTTAAAACGGATAGCAACAAGTCTTTGGTGAAGGGCTTTAAGAGATAGAAATAAGCACCATTGGCGAGCCCCAATTCAATTTCCTGAGAATGTCGGCTGTCGGTTTGGAAAATAGCTGGAACGATGGCATATTGACTGTCCGCTTTTAAAATCTGTAAAAGATTCAAGTTTTGTTCTGTTTGTTGGTGATCATCAAATAAGTAGGCGCTATAAAAAGAGGCCGGCTTTTCAAAAATAAGTTGTTTGGCTTTCTCTGCATTTTTTACAAAAGTAAGTTGAAAGCCTTCTTCTTCAAGTATGCTACGCAAAAAATCCTCAGAAGGTATGTCTGAACCAATCAATAACAGTTGAACTGATCGATGATCAATGGCGTTTTCAGAAAGATTAGTCACCTTAATCTGTAAATCCTTTTGAATATTTGGCTAAAAAATTTAATAGAATTGTATTGTAACGAATATTGTTTTGTTTAGTAAGTATAACTCAGTAACAAAATGGTGGGTTTGATATATAAGGTGCAATAAAAATTGAAAATCTCTCTGAAAGTGAATTAAGTGTTTGCAATAATGTGAAAAATTTTGCACCCTTAAAAAAGAAGTAATTTTCATTACACATAAAATTGAGTAAAAAAAGATATGACAAATTTGGTGATCGTGGAGTCCCCGGCAAAAGCTAAGACCATTGAAAAATTTTTGGGTAAAGATTTTACCGTACTGTCCAGTTATGGTCATATTCGAGATATGCAGAAAAAAGGCATGGGGATTGATTTAGCAAATCGCTTTGAACCGACCTATGAAATCTCTCCAGATAAAAAGAAAACCGTGGCAGAGCTCAGAAAAGTCGCCAAAACTGCTGAGGCCGTATGGTTGGCGACGGATGAGGATCGCGAGGGTGAAGCAATCGCCTGGCACCTTGCCGAAGCACTTAATTTAGATGTTAAAACCACGAAACGTATTGTTTTTCACGAGATTACTAAGCCCGCCATTCAAAAAGCCATTGCAGAACCGCGCACGGTGGATATGAATGTGGTGAATGCACAGCAAGCACGTCGTGTATTAGATCGTATCGTAGGTTTTGAACTCTCTCCTGTTTTATGGAAAAAAATCCGTACAGGACTTTCTGCAGGACGTGTTCAATCCGTTGCGGTACGTCTGATTGTAGAGCGTGAAAGAGAGATTGATGCCTATGAATCAAATTTTGTTTATCGTGTGCAAGGGGTCTTAGATTTATTAGATGGTGCACAAAAAGCCGTCGGTAAATTGGATGTCAAACGTACCGCCACTTTCGATACAGAAGAAGAAGCTACAGCATTTTTAGAAGCGGTTGCCAAAAGTAATTTATCGGTGATTTCGCTTGAAGAGAAGCCTGCTAAACGTAGTCCTAAAGCGCCATTTACTACCTCAACATTACAACAAGAAGCGTCTTCAAAATTAGGTTTTTCAGTGAAGCAGACCATGATGGTTGCTCAGCGTTTATATGAATCTGGAAAAATCACCTATATGAGAACGGATTCTGTTAATTTATCAGAAACTGCGATCGACCAGGCCAGGTTGGCGATTGTTGAAAACTACGGTCCAGAATTCAGTGTGCCACGCCGTTATAAAACTAAAAATGCCGATGCTCAAGAGGCGCATGAAGCGATTCGTCCAACTGAATTTACCACGGATATTGTCCCAGGTGAACGCAATGAACAACGCCTCTATCAGTTGATTTGGCGTCGCGCGATTGCCTCGCAAATGGCCGATGCACAACTGCAACGCACCACGGTTGATATAGGAATTGATGGGCTGTCAAACGATAAGCTGACAGCGAAAGGTGAAGTAGTTACCTTTGAAGGTTTTCTAAAGGTTTATGACTTTGGTTCAGATGATGAGTCTGGATTGTTACCCCCTATGACGGTTGGTCAAGCAGTGAAGGTGGCTGAACTAGGTGCTCGTCAAAGCTTTAGTCGTCCACCGCCACGTTATAACGAAGCCAGCTTGGTTCGTACGCTGGAAGAGATGGGGATTGGACGTCCTTCAACGTATGCGCCGACCATCGATACTGTGCAACAGCGTGGTTATGTGGTTAAAGAGGATCGTGAAGGTAAGGAGCGTACGTATCGCCAAGTGACATTAACCAACGGTGAAGTGACGGCCGAAAGTCTGGTTGAAATGGCGGGTACTGAAAAGAATAAGTTATTTCCTACGGAGATTGCGGGCATTGTCACCAGCTTTTTAACCAAGCATTTTGGCGAAGTTTTGGACTATCAATTTACCGCGAAGGTCGAGGGGAAGTTCGATACCATTGCCAAGGGGCAGCTTGAATGGCAGGATATGTTGGAGGAGTTTTATACTAAATTCCATCCTCGTGTTGAAGCTGCGGAATTGGTCTCACGTGAAGAGGCCGGACAGCAACGATTATTAGGGAATCATCCAGAAAGTGGTAAACCGATGTTTGTCAAAATCGGCCGTTTTGGACCTTATGTACAAGTCGGTGATGGCGAAAATGAAGAAAAGCCGACTTTTGCCAGCTTAATGCCGGGGCAAAAGATGGATCTACTCAAAGTTGAAGATGCCTTGGAGTTGTTCAAATTACCCCGTGAAGTTGGCGAAATGCCTGAGTCGTTTAGCGCTAAAGCGGTCGATGGATCAGAGTTTGGCGTTGAAAAAGGTCAAATGATTATTGCCAAACAAGGACCGTTTGGACCTTATTTGGAATATGGCGAAAAAATGTACTGCCCTATGAAGGGGTTTGATCCTTTAAGCATTAGTTTAGAAGATTCAATTGCTTTGATTGAAACTAAGATTCAAGCCGATGCCGATAAGATTATCAAAACTTTCACAGGAACCGATGTCAAAATTCTTAAAGGTCGTTGGGGGCCTTATATTACAGATATGGTAACGAAGAAGAATGCCAAAATCGCTAAGGATGAAGAGGCGCTAGAGCTCTCTTTAGAAGAGTGCCAAAAGCGTTTAGACGAAGCACCCGAACCTAAAAAACGTGGTCGAGCGGGTGCTAAAAAAGCAGCGCCTAAAAAGGCAGTCCCTAAAAAAGCTGTTGTAAAAAAGCCAGCGGCGAAAAAAGCCCCGGCTAAGAAGCCTGCTGTTAAGAAGGCGCCGGTTAAAAAACCTGTGGCCAAAAAAGCCCCTGTTAAGAAACCCGCAGTTAAGAAAGTGGCTGTGACGAAAGCAACCGAAGAAAAATAATCTGGTTTCAAGTCGCGAGAAATTATCTTCGACTTTATTCCTTTTAATCATAGCCACCCGTGTCTTATCAGGCCTGGTGGCTTTTTTATGGGCTTTTGTAAAGTAGAGTCTGCTCTCAAGAGGTAAAAGAAACGACTGTGTTTATAACGTTTTATGGCGTTTTTAAACTTACCAGGCCTGGTAAGTCTAAAATTCACCCTTAAAATCCTCATTTTTTAGTAAAATAGCCCGTTAGATTTTTTATACATGTCTTCTTAAGGCCTTAATGGGGTTTTGCGGGGGATATGTTCCCAACTTTTCAAGGTAAGAGACAATCTCATGAAGCAGCAAATTGCGCAAATTTTGACCGATGTGGTTCAACAATTAAAAGATCAGGGGATTATTCCTGAAGACTTGTCGCCACGCATCAATATTGAGAATACCCGAGATAAAGCGCATGGCGATTTTGCAACCAATTTGGCGATGATGCTGACCAAGGCCGCAGGTATGCCGCCACGTGCTTTGGCTGAGAAGATTGTTGAGCTGGTCGCAGATGAACCAGCGGTTGTTAAAGTCGAGATTGCCGGGCCAGGATTCATTAACTTTTTTGTCAAGGATTCTGCCAAATTCACTATTGTTGAAAAAGTGTTAACTGAAAAATCCGACTTTGGTCGCTGTAATGTGGGGCAAGGTAAATCGGTCTTGGTTGAGTTTGTTTCAGCAAACCCAACGGGGCCATTGCATGTCGGTCATGGTCGTGGTGCTGCCTATGGTGCCAGTGTTGCTAATCTATTGTCCATTGCCGGTTTTAAGGTCTCTAAAGAGTATTATGTGAATGATGCTGGTCGTCAAATGGATATTTTAGCGACCTCGGTCTGGTTACGTTATTTATCGCTTTGTGGTGAAGAGTTTACCTTTCCAAGTAATGGTTACAAAGGGGATTACATCTTTGAAATCAGTGAGAGTATTAAGGCTGAGTTTGGCTCAACGCTGAAGAAAACCACATTGGAAGTGTTTGCGGGTGTCAGAGCAGATGAAGGTCAAGTTGACGGCGATAAAGAAAAACATATTGATGATTTGATTGTTAAAGCCAAAAATCTGTTGGGCTCGACGCATTATGAGGCCGTTTTTCAAGCAGCGGTGGACTCGATTTTATCGGACATTAAACAAGACCTTTCTGGTTTTGGCGTGACGTTTGAAGAGTGGTTCTCTGAACGTGCTTTGATGGAAACAGGCGTGATTGATGCGGCGCTCGAAAAATTGCAAGCCGCCGATAAGATTTATGAAAAAGACGGAGCACTTTGGTTCCGTTCAACGGACTATGGTGATGAGAAAGATCGTGTTGTCGTCCGTGATAACGGCCTTAAAACCTACTTTGCTTCGGACATTGCTTATCACTTCAATAAGCTGGAACGAGGATTCGATCTATTGATTGATATCTGGGGTTCAGATCACCATGGTTATGTGCCTCGCGTTAAGGCTGCAATGACTGCAATGGGGACCAATCCTGATGCCTTGGAAGTGTTATTAGTCCAATTCGCTATTCTGTACCGTGGGGGCGAGAAGCTGGCCATGTCAACGCGTAGTGGGCAGTTCGTAACCTTACGTGAACTGCGTGATGAAGTCGGCGTAGATGCGGCACGTTTCTTTTATGTGCAACGCAAATCAGAACAGCACATGGACTTTGATTTGGATTTGGCGGTGTCTAAATCGAATGAAAATCCGGTGTATTACATTCAGTATGCGCATGCTCGAATTTGTCGTGTATTGGAGCAAGCAGTAGAGAAAGGTTATACCCTCGATTTACAAGCAGGCTTGGAAGGTTTGGAAGTTTTAGAAAGTGATCAAGAAACCCATATTGCCACGGAGCTGTCTAAGTACCCTGAAATTGTGGCGCGTGCCGCATTAGCCTATGAGCCTCATCAGATTGCTTATTATCTAAAAGATTTGGCGCACGCTTTACACTCTTATTACAATGCTAGTCAGTTTATTGTCGAAGATGATGTCACGCGTCAGGCGCGTTTAACCTTGATCATTGCGGTTCAGCAAGTGTTACAAAATGGTCTTGCGATTATTGGTGTTTCTGCCCCAGAGAAGATGTAAATGGCGCGCGATTATCGTCACGGACATGGTCATAAACCAGGTTTTACTCGTAAGTCACAACAAACGAGCCATCAGTTAGAAAAACGTTCCGTGTCTCTAATTTGGGGTGCTGGTTTTTTAGTTTCAGCGGTACTTCTAATAGGGTTTTTCGTAACCCAGCATTTTGTCTCTAATGGGGCTAAGTCGACTGATCCCGCAGAGCAGACGATTTTCCAGTCTGCCATTGCCCTTCAAGCAGCGACGAGCGCCTCGATTGAAAGTGTTTCTGAGAAACTTCAGCCTGATATTCCAGAGAAAGAAAAGCCGCTTGCTACCACAGAGGTTTCAGGTCACGTAGTCGTTCCAGAGGATGAGTTAGTGCTGGCGATTGAGCGCGCAATGCCTAAACAGCATTATTCTTTTTATGAGGGGTTGAGTCAGACAGAGGTTGTTGTGGATGTTGAGCCTGTTTCGGTTAAGTTAGATAATCCTTATTACATTCAGGCAGGAACGTTTGGTTCAGAAGCCGTTGCGCTTAAAGAGCAGAAGCGATTGGCAAGGTTAGGACAAGTCGTGCAGGTGTCGGCGTTACATAAACCGAATAGAACCTATTACCGTTTGAGAGTAGGCCCTTTTGATGATCGTTTGACTTTGAATAAACGCCGTAATGAATTACGAAGAATTGGCTTGGATACCTTATTAATTAAGGCTAAAAAAAGCGCGATGCAACATTGAAGAATCATCTCTGTAGATAATTTTTTTGATAACGTGTTGAATGCGTGGAACTTAGTAGAGTCTATTAAAGCTTCTGTGAGATCTATTTTTTTGAGTCTTTGGGTTTCTCTTCAGGCAGTTGGGTTTCATCTACCACTTGATTACGCCCTTGATCTTTGGCTTGATAAAGTGCGTTATCCGCTCGTTCTATAAAACTTTTTGCATCATCGATATCACCATGAAATTGTGCAATACCAAATGAAGAAGTAATCGTTTTAAGGGGTTTGTCCGAATTCCTTTGTTTCAGGTGCGCTGCTTGAATGTCTTTACGGATGCCTTCAGCACGTTCAATGGCTTGTTCGATAGAACTTTCAGCCATTAGAATGGCAAACTCTTCCCCGCCAAATCGGCAAACCGTTTCATTATCGCCCTTGGTTTTCTTCATGATGCTGGCAAAATAACGCAAGACACTGTCACCAACCAAGTGGCCATAAGTATCATTGAAGTTTTTAAAATGATCAATATCAGTCATGACTAAACACAAGCTATTTGGATTGTCTTTGGCATCAAACATTAACTCTTGAATCGCATTATTAAAGGCTTTGCGGTTACCTACTTCAGTTAACTCGTCTCTCATTGCTTCAGCACGTGCTTCTACCAGCTGTTGACGTAGTTGAAGGACGGCATCTGAGCTGTTAGTCATCTCTTCTTGCAAAGCCATACTGCTCTCTTTCATTGAAGAGGCCGTCGTTAAGACGCTATTGGTGATTTTTTTGACGTCTTCCGCATTAAGGTTGGGGTCAGAAAGTTTGCTGGTGCAGTCATCCAGTTCTTTGGTGTGGCTTGAAAGCTTGCTGCTCCAGAGATCCATTTTTTTGATCATGACATCAATTAAGCGTCTAAACGCACGGTCAAACTCAGAGTTGTCGTTTTCGTCTTCAGTTAGATATTCATCATAGAGTCGTTTTCCAACACGGTCGTTATAACCGAAAGGATCGCTGAGGATGGTATCCATCTCTTGACGAAACTTGGGGTTATCACCTTTGTAGTATTGATACCAAACAAAATAGTTTAGTGGCGTGGGGTTGATGTTTTGTTCTTCAAAAGCTTCGACTAATAATCCAAATATACGGTTAGCTTTTTCAGGCAAATCTTTAGTATCAAACATGGTTACTTAACCCTTTACTTCTATTTCGGTCATCTGACAGTTATATTTATCAAATTCTACCACGAAAATAATGGAACTAAATAAATATGCTTAGCAAGGTAAGGAATTGTTTTGGTTTGATTTTGATGACCGATATCAGGTGTTGTTGTGGCTAAAAAAGTGATAAAAAGGTATAGTTTGCTTCATTATTTATCGATTTTAGGAAGACATAATGCTTAATACAAGACAGATGGAAGAGATGGCTAAAAAGCTAGCAGAAGTGATTCCGCAGGGTTTTGGTAAAGTGCCATCGGGAGTTCAAGATCAAATTAAAGCTGTTTTATCACGTTCGTTTGAAAAAATGGACTTAGTCAGTCGTCAGGAGTTTGATATCCAAATGGGTGTGTTAGCTAAAACCCGCGCTAAATTAGAAGCTTTAGAAAAAGTAGTTGCTGAACTTGAAGCCTCTAATAAGTAGGCCTTTAAAAGGGTTCGCTAGGATTCGATACGCTTTATGAATCTTGCCTCCATCACCAGTCGTGCCTTAAATGGCATTGAGTCTCCCATTGTCACTGTTGAAGTGCATGCCAGCAATGGTTTGCCTTCCTTATCTATCGTCGGCTTGCCGGAGGCTTCTGTCAAAGAGAGCAAAGATAGGGTGCGCAGTGCTTTGTTGAGCTCCGGATTTACAATGCCCCCTAAACGTATAACCGTCAATTTAGCGCCTGCTGACCTGCCAAAGTCAGGGGGTCGTTATGATTTACCGATTGCAATAGGTATTTTGATTGCAACGGACCAATTGGACGGCACTCTAATTACGGACTATGAGCTGATTGGTGAGTTGGCTTTAAATGGCGAGTTACGCGCTATTAAAGGTGCTTTGCCCAGTTTATTGGCTGCGATGGCTTCTGGTCGGACATGCCTGCTGCCAGCAGGTAACTTGCATGAAGCTGTTCTCTCTAAACCCGAGAGGCAGGCACAGCCCCATTTTGTGTTGATAAAGGACTTAAAAGATGCCTGCCAAGTGTTAATGGGAGAGGTTATTTCTCAGCCTGCTATCACATTAAGCGTGACAGATCCGAGTCTGGATTATCCTCAGGACTTAGCGGATGTTAGTGGTCAGTTACAAGCCAAGCGCGTATTGGAAATTGCGGCCAGTGGACATCATTCCCTCATTATGGTCGGTCCACCAGGTTCTGGTAAAAGCATGCTGGCTTCAAGATTAGTCACTTTATTGCCTGCCTTAACACAACAAGAGGCGATTGAAAGCGCGGCGATTCACTCGATTACCGGTCAGGAAATCGGTGGAGAGTTTTTTTACAAAAGACCTTTTGTAAATCCTCATCATACCGCATCTGCCGCCGCACTGGTCGGTGGCGGCTCAATCCCCAGGCCTGGTGCGATTTCACTCGCGCATAACGGTTTATTATTTTTAGATGAACTGCCTGAATTTACACGTAATGTTTTAGAGGCTTTGCGCGAACCCTTAGAGAGTAAGCGGGTTGAAATATCACGTGTTAACCAGCAGGTTAGTTTTCCAGCGAATTGCTTGCTGGTGGCTGCCATGAATCCTTCACCTTCTGGTTTTTTTCCAGATGATCCTTTAGGGCGCTGTAAAGATACGCCTGAGCAAATTAATCGTTATCAGAAGAAAATTTCCGGACCTTTAATTGATCGTATCGATCTGCATTTGGAAGTCCCTGCCGTAGACCTCTCTGATCTTCAAGGAGAGGGCGTAATGGGTGAATCAAGTGCGGAGGTCAGAACCCGCGTGATTGCGGTCAGAGCGCGTCAATTAAAGCGTCAGGGATGTTTAAATTGTGATTTAACCCCCAATGATTTAAAACAGTATGTTTTATTGGATGCATTAAGTACCGCTATTCTAGAAAAGGCCGTTAATCAGTTGGGAATATCGGCACGAGGTTATCACCGAATTTTAAGAATTGCTCGCACCCTAGCCGACATGGAAAGTCTTACAGAGGTCAGTAGTCAGCATATTGCAGAAGCCTTAGGCTATCGAACCTTAGACAGGATTCGCTAGGTATGGACTCTATTCTGCTGACAGCTTTAATGGTTGGTTTCTTAGGTGGCGTACATTGTTTAGGCATGTGTGGTGGTGTTGTCGGCGCCTTGACCTTTAGTTTAGAGCAAAAAATTCAGTTAAGCTGGTGGCGAATGTTACCTTATCAACTGGCCTATAATGCTGGCCGAATCAGTAGCTACATGCTTATTGGTGCCTTGTTCGGATTTTTAGGTTCAACGCTCGGTTCCTTAGCGACTTTTCTACCAGCTCAACAGTTCTTACAAGGTTTTGCCGGTCTCTTTATGATTGCTTTGGGACTGTATTTGGGCGGATGGTGGTTTGGGATTGTGGCGATTGAAAAAGCAGGCCACGCTGTTTGGCAACGTTTATCTCCCTACGCTGCAAAATTTACCCCGGTTAAACATATTCACCAGGCCTGGTTATATGGTTTGGTCTGGGGTTGGTTACCCTGCGGTTTAGTCTACAGTATGTTAATTATGGCATTGAGTGCAGGGGGGGCTTTAGAAGGTAGTTTTGTGATGTTAGCGTTTGGTCTCGGTACTTTACCGAACCTCTTGCTGATGGGGGTCTTTGCTTTCTATTTCACTAAAATCTCTCGAAACATCTGGGTGAGGCGTTTTGCCGGTGCAAGCGTCATGGCGATGGGTGCGTGGCAGTTGTATCTGGCAATGATGGTACGTGTTTAGGTCAATAAACTAGTTCTGGTCTGCTTGTACAGCAGGGTTTAATCTCTTATGTCATGGACAACGGGACATAAAAAAAGGCACCTGATTTAGGTGCCTTTATTCGGGGTTTAATGGAGCTTCTATAGCAACTTACTGTTGAGAATAGTCATTCTCAACAGTTGCATATTTAACATCAATATTAAGGACTTCAATCAAGTTACCCATGCCGTTTAAGATGCGGTATTCAGCAATAGCATGTTGGCTTTCACTTTCCGCCAAGGTTCTTAGCGCACTGATGTACTCATCTTCAGTGTTTAAAAGATCCAGTAAAGAGCGGCGGCCGAGACTAAACTGTTTACGGTAGCCTTCTAACGTTTCATATGTCAATTTGATATGTTGCTTAATATACTCAAGTTGCACACCGACAAGATTTTTAGCATCCCAAGCATAGCGCAAGTTTTCAATGGTCTGACGACGAGTATTGTTACGAATCTCTGCAGATTGCTGAACAGCGCTGGCAGTACGATCACGATTTGCAGTGTCTTTACCACCATTATAAAGATTGTAGCGCATTCTTAACATGGCTTGAAAATTGTGGTTTTTACCTTCAAGTCCGTTAATGTTGTCATCAAAGGTCTGTTCAATTTCTAAATCCACACGTGGGTAATAGAAACGCGCTGCAGCATCATGTTGTGCACGCGCTTCAGCAATATCTGCATTCGCAGAGCGTAGAGTAGGGTGCTGTAGTAAGGCAATATTAATGGCTTCTTCCAGTGTTGCAGGGAAGCTATATTCCAAAGAAGGTTTGATTAGGTCATTATCAGGCATGCGCCCTAAAACACGCTGAAAACTAGACAAGGCATCATTGTAATTATTCTGCGCAGCCGTTAAGTTGGAGTTAGCAAGCGCCAAACGGGCTTTAGCCTGATCGACCTCAACCTGGTTTCCAATACCAGCCTCACTTCTTTGGATGATTTGATCAAGAGTGCGCTCGTGAGTCAGTTTGTTCTGCTCAGAGAGTCCTCTTAATTCTTGTTCTTTAAGTAAGGTGATATATGCAGAAGCCATATCTAAAGCAATTTGATTAGCTTTGGCTTGACTGCTATAACCCGCTGCATCCAATCTTGCCTGCTGACGTGCAATTTCATTTTCAGTGCCAAAACCTTCAAACAAGTTTTCTGTTAAACGGATATTGGCCTCTGTACGATCTAGACTGCTGTCACGGGTTGGGTCTTCAAACTTAATTTCTTCTCGGCCAATACCAGCACCTAGATCAATAACCGGATACCAACTGCCTTTGGCACCTTTCAAGTCGGATTGCACACCTTGATGGATTTTAATCTGCTCTCTAAATTCAGGGCTATGCATAATCGCATCTTCAACGGTAGCTGCGAGTTCCATCGCATGAACGGAATTCATCACAAAGGCATTGAGGACAAATGCACTACTAAGTGCTATAAATAATTTTGAATATTTATGTTGAGCTTTCATAGGTTTCTCTCTACCTTTTAATGGAATGAATTTGATTAATTTTTAATTTTTAAGACTAAAGCTAATCGATCTGAAACATCAAATTTTTCGAACATGTTGCGCATATGGGCTTTAACGGTACGCTCTGTAATAAACAGTTTCTCAGCTATCTCTCGATTACTTTTTGACTGCAGTACTAAATTGACAACTTGTAACTCTCTCTCAGTCAGTAACGTTTTCCAGCTTTCATCAATCTGTTTGTCTTGAGTGACTGATTGAATCATGGCTTGTAAAATATCAGGTCCTAACCAAATGCTACCAGCCGCAATGGTCGTAAGTGCTTGTGTTATGCGTTCGACAGTTGCGAATGTGTTTAAGTAACCTTTGATTCCTAATTGGAATAATTCCAAGCCTTCAGTTGTCGAGGGCTCATTACAAAATAGTAAAACATCAAATTGCTGTTGAACAATATTTTTCACCTGTTCAATCTTCGCCAAATCGGAGAGTTGAATTAAAACAATGTATTCACTTGGATTAAAGCGCTGCTCCAACTCTGCTAAATCATATAAAATTTTTGAATCCGTCCCGCAGGCGGTTAACCAGTTTTTTAATGCATTAGGGTCTTGTACAAAAATTAATGGGCGTTTCATTCCGCTTATGGCCTTTAGTGAAATTGCGATAGACCCAGATTAGCAAGATATGATGCTTCTGAGTCTTATTCTAATATAATTCTCAGGTTAGTAAGTAAAAATAACCCATCAATTGTTTTTATGACTCACGAAGTGCTAAGTCTCTAGCCTTGATAATCGGTTTTAATAAATAATCTAAAATCGTGTGTTTACCAACAATAATGTCAACACTTGCCGTCATTCCAGGAAGTAAGTAAAGCGGCGCTTTGGGAGTACCTAAATGGTTTTGATCGGTTTTAATACGAGCAATATAGAAACTATTACCTTCGTCATCTGTAATGGTATCAGCCGAGATCCGTGTAACGGTACCGTCTAGACCGCCATAGATGGCAAAGTCGTAAGCAGTAAATTTAATTTTGGCTTTCAGGCCTTCATAAATAAAACCAATATCAGACGGTGGAATTTTAGTTTCTAAAACCAATGCATCATCATCTGGTACGATTTCGACAATATCGCTTCCAGGTTGCACGACGCCTCCTATAGTGTTTACCAGGATTTGTTTAATCGTCCCGTTAACGGGCGATTGAATGTCGGTTCTTTTAACGCGGTCGGCCAGGGCTAATTTGGATTTTTCTATCTGACTTATTTCTGCTAAGACCTCGTTGAGTTCTTCATGCGCTTCATTCATAAACAGCTCTTTTGCTTCAGTTCGTTTGGAAAGAGATTCAATAATAATCGATTTGCTTTTTGGAATTGAGTTTTGAACGGTCTTTAGTTTGGAGTAAGCATCATTCTCTTCACGTTGTAATTTAAGTAAATCAACTTTAGAGGCAATGCCTTGTTTGACTAGTGGTCTCATTAAGGAAATTTCTTGATTCAGTAGGCTGCGAGAGCGAGCAAGTTGCTTGCTTTGGCTATAGGCTTCTTCAAGTTCAAGCTTCTTTTGCTGGATTTGTTGGGCAAGAATGTCATCGTTGGTCTGATGTTGTCTATGACGTCCTTCATATAAACGATATTCACGATCATAAAGACTTTGGATTCGAGGATTGTCAGAAGCTTGATCGGCTTTAAAGGGTTTATTAAAAGCTTCGGCCTTTAAACGTTGTGCGCGTGCGACCAATTGCGCCTGTTTAATTTCACTTTCATCAAATGAGCTGGTAAATTGTGTATTGTCTAATTTAAGCAGGGTCTGGCCCTTTTTAACTTTATCACCAGTACGAATCAGCATCTCTTCAACGATGCCGCCTTCTAGGTTTTGAATAACTTGTATTTGAGTGGAAGGCACAACTTTTCCTTCTCCTCTGACAATCTTGTCAAGTTCAGCATAGTTGGCCCAGCCAATTAACCACAGAATGACCACCAAAATAACCCAAACAATCCACTGGGATTTTGCGGTGGGTTTTTCTAACGCAGCTTGACTTAAACTCGACATAAATTCGATGTCAGCTTCAGAAATTGTCTGCTTGTGCATTTTTTTAGCGTGAGTATTAGGCATGGTTATCGCTTAAGTCTTTTTATTGATTTTGCCGGTTTTAAGGGCTTCTAAAACAGTTTGTTTCTGGCCGTCGGCAATCAATTTACCATTATCCATGACCATAAGACGCTCTGTTAGTTGCAGTAAACTCATCTTATGGGTGACCAGTAAAGAGGTGCTTTTGAGGGTGCCTTTCTTCAGCCTATCAATCATAACTTGTTCGGTTTTTGCATCCATCGCATTGGTAGGTTCATCAAATAGGTAGATAGCAGATTCTAGTAACAGCGCTCTAGCAACGCCAATGCTTTGACGCTGGCCACCTGATAGTGAAGAACCGCCTTCATTAACTTTTAGGCTGTAACCAGATGGATGCTGCTTGATGAAATCATCAACACCCGCCAAACGTGCGGCTTTCAAGATTGCGCTGTCTTCTATATACGGTGCTTTATAGGAGATATTGTCACGAACATCTCCACTAAATAGAGTGACATCTTGTGGGACGTAATTGATATTGCGGCGCAGTTCCGCCGGATCGAGTTGAATGATATCGATGCCGTCGATTAAAATCGAGCCTTCACTGGGTTTGTAAAATCCGAGGATGAGTTTTTGTATGGTGGTTTTACCTGAACCAATACGGCCGATAATACCGACTTTTTCACCTGCCTCAATCGTGAAACTCACATTGCTTAAAGCAGGTTTCGTTTCACCCGGATAGGTAAAGCTAACGTTATTGAATTCAATACGGCCTTCAAAATGTGGATGTTGAATGAATCGCTTCGAAGCTGGGCGTTCGACCTCTTTTTTCATCAGTTCATTTAACGAATTTAGGGCGGTTTTAGTTTGTTGATAACTGGATGTCAGATTAGCAAACTGCCCCATGGGGCCAATTGCACGTTGGCTTAACATGACGGTGGCAATTAAGCCCCCCATGGTCAAGTCACCTTCTTTAATTAAATAGACGCCCGATAATACAATGACTACGGTGCTCATTTGTTGCATAAATCCAGTCGCGCGGCCTATCGAACTTTGGAGCATTTTGGATTTAATGCTGGCCTTGGCAATTTCGCCAATCGCTTGTTCCCATTTCCATTGCGCGCGCGCTTCAACGCCAAGTGCTTTGATGGTTTCAATAGCGGTTAAGGTCTCAATTAGGACGGCATTCTTTTGACTGCTGGCTTCGTAATTGGCCTCAATGCTGCGTTTAATAGGGCCTTTTAATAGAATGCTGTATAACAAGATGATCAAAATAATGGCAATAGGAATCAGAACGATGATGCCGGCAATATAAAAAATAACGAACAAGAAGATAAACACAAATGGCAGGTCGACTAGAGAGGCGATAGTCCCAGAAGTAAAGAAGTGCCGGATACTGTCAAATTCACGTAAAGTGTTGGCAAAAGCACCAATAGAACCGCCGCGGTTTGCCATGGTCAGTCCCAAAGTTTGTTCAAATAATTTAGCTGACATCAGTACATCACTTTTTTTGCCAGCAACTTCCAGAAAGTAGGAGCGTAAATATTTGAGGATAATGTCAAACATATAAACCACGCTGACCCCTATGGCAAGAACCCATAAAGATTCAACGGCATTGTTGGGGACAATACGGTCATAGACATTCATAACAAATAGCGGGTTCGCTAAGATAAAGATATTAATGACAATGGATGCAATTAAAACGTCACGATAGATGGCTTTTGAGGACCATAAGGTACTCCAAAACCAATGGCCTTTTTCGTAGCCGATTAGATCTTCTGTTTTTTGGTCATATTGGGTCTTTGAAGTGAGGTAGACCGCATAGCCTAAATAATCTTCTTTAAGCTTGTTGAGCGGGACTTGAATCGAACCTTCTTCAGCTTCAGGTAATATGATCTTGGCAGTATCATTGTTTAAATCAATGGCTTCTAATATACAGGCCTGGCGATCTTTTAGAGTCAGTATGCAAGGTAAAACGAGATTGGATATATCTTCTAATTGACGTTCTTTAAAATGGGCGACTAGGTTTGCGCGTTCTGCTGCACGCGATAACATTTCAGGTGATATCTCATCTTTATCAATCGGTAAGCCCGCTATTAAAGCTGCTTTTGAAAAAGGTTGACGATTAAGTTTAGTATAGATGACCAGGCAATCAAGTAAGGGGCTGTAGAGTTCTTTTGAAGCCGTTTGATTGGCAAAGTTTTCTACTGACAATTGAGGGTTTTCGCTATTATCAGTCACATCCGTTTCCACGATCAACTTATCCTTTATAGAGTCGTATTTAGAAGCCATTGAGTCTGTCATGTTTATTATCGAGATTACTCTATGTTAAAGGGCGGTAACTTAGTTGTTTTACCAAGTATCCATCATAGCACCCTGACAAAGCCTTGCCTATTCATTTTCCGGTTATGTCAGGCCGTGTCTAGCGTCCAATATAACAATTATATTTTGTTGTGATTGATTTAATGGCTGAGTGGACTCGGCGCACCATATAAATACCCTTGGAAATAATCAACGCCAAGTTCGCTGAAGGCTTTTTGCTGTGCTTCATTCTCAACCGCCATGGCGATGACTTTGATGTCTAGGCTATCAGCCAACTCGCATAAGCTCGAGACATAACCGCGGGTTTGTTCATCTGACTCAATTGCTTTGCTGAAAGACGCATCTAGTTTGACATAATCAGGGCGTAAGTTTTGTAGGTAGCGCATATTGGTTAAACGGCTGCCAAAGTGATCTATTCCAAATTTAACCTGGCGTTTTTTCAGTTCATTGATTAACGGCCAAGAGATGGCTTTTTCTTCTGAAACTAAGCGTTCAGTCATTTCGAATGCGAGATATTTTGCTTTGCTACCTAATTGGTTTAGCGTTTGCATTAACCACGATTGAAGGATGTCATTTTCCAGAATTGATTTGGAGAGGTTAATCGCTAAAACTGGGCCAGTAATTTGGTTTTTGAGGTGTTGAATGGCAAGTTTAATAACGATTTCATCGATTTCTGCTGTTTTGTGTAGTTGTTCAACAGCCGGCATGAAATAACCCGCCGACCGGATAGTGCCATCAAAATCTTTAAGGCGGATAAACATTTCTTGATCATGTACGCTACGATCCTGATTGTAGGCACTTTGTTGGAAAAGAACAAAACGTTTCTCTTCAATCGCTTGTTGCAGAGTTTGTTCCCAAGCGCTGTTTTCAACTTGAGCGGCTTCACCGTTATTATAGAAGAATGCTTTGTTCTTACCCTGCTGGTTCGCTTGGTCAATCGCAAAATCGAGGTTGGCAAGCAGGCTGCCTCGACTTTGTCCTGGTTGATAGTGCATATAAGCAAGTGATAAAGAAGTTGGCACATCTTCAGCAGCCAGATGTTTGAGAATTAAAGGCATACTCTGGGTAATGGCTTCCACTTGAGGTTTGGCTTGGTTGGAGTTGGTGCCAGGTAAAACCGCTACTAATTCTGTGCCGTTAAGGCGCGCGAACAGACTGTTGTGATGGTAAAGTTGCGCTTGCATGCCATCAGCAAGGGATTTCATCAGTTTATCCCCCATCAAATAACCGTATTGGTCATTCAATTCTTTCAGCTCTTGTATTCTAATCAAGCAAATTGTGCCAGCGGTCGCATCTTCATTAGGATCTAGCAAAGTGTCGATATTCATTTCAAAATGACGTCGGTTACTCAGTTCGGTGACGCTGTCTTGGAAGGCCATTTTTTGTAGCCTTTCCGCAGTGTTGGCATCGCGTTCAAAGACGGTTTTTAATTTAGTGACCATGGCATTCATCGCGGTAACAACTTGGCGAAACTCGATGGTTGAAGGTAAGTTCTCTTGAAATATATACTCTTTTTTTACAATGGCCTTGGCCTGTGCTTCCATCTGTTTTAGCGGTTTTAGCATGAGCTGTAGTGTATAGATAATGATAAAAATGGACGCAATGGCGGCTAAGCCAAACCAGATCAAAAGGTTAATCATAGACTGCCAAAGTTCCGCATAGGCATAACCTGTGTGACTGACAACGGTAAGTGTGCCGATGGGAATCCAGCCCGCTTGTACTAGCGCCTCCGCCGGTGGCGCAGTGAGCTTGATTTGCTTGATAAACCATTCAGGTACCGCATCCATCGCTCGAGTATTGTCTTTACGATAAAGCGGAGTATTTTCCATATCGGTTAAGCTAATCGTCGCATAGTAACCGCGATCGAAGACGGCATTAATCATGGTCTCCATGCTCGATAAGTCTTCTGGATTTTCAATCGAACTGAGTGAAAGTCCGAGAGAGGTAGCAGTATCTTGAGCATGCGAACTAAGTTGTTCCTGCAAGAAATTCTTGGTGTTACTTAAATTTAAGCCGAATGTGCCAATCAATACGATGAATAGCAAAGTCGCTATAAAAAGAATCATCTGTTTGTTTAAGCTCATAATCTAAGTCCTTTTGAAGACGGTTAGCGTGAAAAATTGTCGCATAGTCGTTATTCTATTTTAATTACTGAAAAAGTGGTCATTGGCTTGATGTTGTTCCATTAAACCAGGCCTGGTCACTTTGCATTGAGTCTTTTTAATAAGTTGTTCCAGGCCGTCAGCTTTTTAGTGCCTCCCGAAACTGATTTACCTTTACCACGTTCTTTTGCAAGCCAGAGGCCGTCACCATTAAAACTGTATATAGGTACTAAATCCTTACGTTTGTTAGCTTTAAGGATTCTTTTATTGATGTTGTCTAAAACCAGAGGAATCGATTTGGGTGTTTCGAAATAGGTGAGCACCATGTGTGCCTGATTTAAGCGAATGGCCTTAACGTAGGTTAAATAAAGTTTCTTTTGTGAGACACCTAGGGCTTTGAGAGTGAAGTATTTGGCGATGGTGTAGTCTTCGCAATCCCCGCCATCGGTCGCTAATAATTCAACCGGAGTAGCCCAGTAATCCTTCTTCTTCCAATGCTTTATATCGGAAATAAAGCGGACTTCATTGAAGAAGTCGTTGACGTTTTTAAGTTGGATTTCTTCAGGTTGGGTGATGTTATTATCAACCAGCTCTTGCCAGGCTTCGAGTCTTTTTCCTGCAAACAGGCCATGGCTTTTCGTGGCTTGTTGGATTTCTTGTTTGCTAACGATGCGCGGAGTTTCACCTGCAGTGACCCAAGCCAAGCCTAAGATGCTGATGATAATGAAGCTAGCTGTATGCAAACTAAACCGATAAATCATTGAGTCAGTTTAGCGAGGCTTAATTGGAAAGGCAATACTGAAGAGAAGACTAAAGACGATTGGCTGAATTTAAGTGGGTTTCCGACAGGCTTTAAAGGGAAAAACCCACTTTGAAGTGGGTTCTGTAGTTGTCCTTGCTCACTAACTTAGTTGTGTCGAGCAGGGTTAAAACTGTCTTTAGCGGTTATCTTTGTTCCATGCCAGCAGGTAAGGTTAATGATGAATCAGTAGGCAGATCGTTTTTAAGCATTACTTTTAGTTGGATACGGCGATTTGCTTGACGGCCTTGAACCGTCGTATTGTCAGCAATGGGCTCCATTTCACCTTTACCAGAGATATAAACTTTATCCGCACTGTGATTCAATTCATTGATAATAAATTCCTTAGTGCTATTTGCACGGCGCCAAGATAAACGCTCGTTAAGGTCAATCGCACCTTGTGAGTCTGTATGTCCGGTAATTAACACGACTTCGCCCTCTTTAAGATCGTTCAGGGTGGCGGCATCTTGCTTGAGCGTTTCAGTTTGGTCTGCACGAATCGCGTGTTTTCCGGTATTGAAAACGATATTTGTTAATACTGCCGCAACTGGAACACAGCCTTTTTCATTGACGACTGAACCTTCAGGCGTGTGCGGGCAAGCATCTTTACTATCGAATACGCCATCAGCATCTTCATCGCTTTCACAGCCAAAAATATTTACGGGAACACCTGGAGGCGTGCCAGGACAGTGATCTAAGCGATCAAAAACACCATCTTGATCCGTATCTATTTCACAACCAAACTGATCAACAGTCACGCCCATTAAGGTGTTTTGACAGTGATCTAACTGGTCCTTAATGCCATCTTGATCCAAATCTTTATAATAGGTTGAAACAAGACCAGCATCATAGCTATTAAGGCTTTCAGCCGCATGCGTCTGTTGAGTAGACGTGGTAGCGTCTTCCGACGCAAATGCTAAAGAAGTCATTGATCCCATTACAAAAATGCTTGAAATTAAGGTTTTTTGAAAGTTTTTCATAATAAAGTCTCTATCGTTGATTGCGTCACAGGTTGCCAGTATTAAGCTGCTCGTACTAAACTGAGTGTTCTGGATGAAAGTCCCAATCAATACCACTTAGCAATGTACTGATACATAATTGTACTACTTTTAGGATACAAGATTGTAAGGAAAATTACTAATTTTGTAAGGTTTTTAAATTTTAATGGGTGAGGTTTTTAGAAACCTTTAGTGATTTTAACCGTTTTACAAGACTTGTTTTATCGCCTGAATAAGTTGTGCATCGTCCAGGATTACGGGATTGCCTAACATACTACCGCTGCGGCAATTCTGCAGGATCGGTGCTAAATTGTCCGCTGTTAGGCCATATTGTGCTAATCCTTGCGGCGTGTATTTTTGCGCAAAACGATTTAAAATTTTGACCAGGCCTGGTAAAGCTTGTTGTTCATCTAAACTAGCGTCGAATAGTTGGGCTATCAATGCATATTTTTCCAGAGTCTGTTGTGATGTAGCATTTTTCTCGGTTTGTAATTTTTCAATATTGAGCTGTGTAATCGGTGCCAATAACTTGGCGCAGACAATGCCATGCGGTGCTTCAAAAAATGCGCCGATTGGCCCCGCTAAACCGTGAACGGCACCAAGTCCCGCATTGGCGAGCGTTGTACCCGATAGCGATGCCGCTAACATTAGATTGCTATAACCCTGTTGTTGTAAGTCGACATTCTGACTATCAATCATCTCAAAAGCACCTTTAAACAGCGCCATGCCCTGCCAAGCCAAAGCGTCGGTGATCGGGTTGGGTTTTAAGGTGGTGTAGGATTCTAACAATTGGGTGAAAGCATCCATGCCGGTTGCATAGAGTACTTCTTTAGAGCAACTGACTAATAACTCAGGATCTAACCAGGCCTGTTTGGCTAGTAATTTATTATCCCGAAAAGATTTCTTGAACTGACCGATGTTGGACAGCACTGCATTTTTGGTGGTCTCACTGCCAGTGCCAGCGGTAGTCGGTATGGCGATAAAAGGGCAGGTTTCTACATCAAACGGTTTGCCTAACCCTACGCCTTCCAAGTAATCCATTACTGAGGTTTGACTGGGAATCAATCCAGCTACCGCTTTAGCGGCATCGAGTACGCTACCACCGCCTAAACCAATCACCACTTGGGTTTCGATTGGACATTGTTTAACGATTTGGTCAACTAGTTGCGGTGACGGTTCGCCCGTGACTACAAAATGTTTCACCTGGGTCGTATGGCTTTGCAGCTGTGTTAATAAGGTCTCGCCGAAATTGCCCGGCGCACAAATGGTTTTCCCCGTAATTAGAACAACCTTGCCTGTATAAGTTGTAGATAAAGCGCCTAACAATTGTTGGCGAATTCCCCAGCCAAAATAAATGTGTGGCATAGGTGCAAATTGAAAGTCTGGGATAGTATCTGGCAGGGTTGACGACATTGAATGCTCCGTAGGCTGAATGATTTATGGCTAATATTAGCCACTCATTCCTATGGCTTTAAAATAAGGCCAAATTGTTTTTAGTCTTTTTTAAGGAAAGACTTTAAGTTGGCAAGATGCGCGTTGCCGGTGTCCATTTGTTCTTCTTTACTGATGACGACTCCCGGTTTGCCTTCCCACTTTAGACACTCTGCAGGTAACTCTTCTAGGAAGCGGCTAGGATCACAAGTCATATCTTCACCATATTTACGGCGTTTGGTGGCGTAAGTCATGGTCATGGTGCGCTGAGCACGAGTGATGCCTACATATGCCAGACGTCGTTCTTCTTCGAGGCCGGGAGATTCCATGTTCTGTTTATGTGGCAACATCTCTTCTTCCATGCCAATCAAAAACACATGTGGAAACTCAAGCCCTTTAGAAGCATGTAAGGTCATTAAACTGACCATGTCGTGATCTTTTTCAGACTCATTACGTTCCATCATATCCATCAGCATCATATGGGTCACAATGGTTTCTAAACGTTTGTCTTCACCATCTTCTTCTTTGGCTTTATTGATAATACGTTCAATCCAAACGGTCAGTTCGCGGATATTATTTATGCGTTTTTCAGCCGCTTTCGGGGTACTGGAATTTTCATGAATCCAGTTGTCATATTCGATATTTTCAATCAGCTGGCGGACAAAGGAGGTGACTTCTTCACCCTCGGCCGCGTCAGCTTTTTGCGCCCAGTCGAGTAACTGTTCGCCAAAGTGTTGCACGCGTTTAAGGGCTTTTTCAGACAAAATGGTGGTTAATCCAAACTCTTGAGTTGCATCAAACAGGCTGATGTCTCGACCAGTTGCATAGGTTGCCAGTTTTTCCAGAGTAGAGGCACCGATTTCACGGCGTGGGGTATTCACGATACGTAAGAAAGCCGCATCATCATCTGGATTGACAATCAGGCGAAGATAGCTCATGACATCTTTAATTTCAGCATGGTCAAAAAAGGATTTTCCGCCGGAAATCACATACTGAATATTCTGTTCACGTAACGCGCGTTCAATTAAGCGTGACTGGTGGTTACCGCGATAGAGAATCGCATAATCACTATTTTTACAGCGGGTCTTAAACTTGTGGACAATAATTTCCGACACCACACGCTCGGCTTCTTGGTTCTCATTGGCACAAGCGATCACCCGTAGTGGGTCGCCCATGCCCATCTCGCTCCACAGTTTCTTTTCAAAAATATGCGGGTTATTAGAGATGAGTTGGTTAGCCGATTGCAAAATACGATTACTCGAACGGTAGTTTTGTTCAAGCTTAATCAGCTTTAACGCCGGGAAATCGGTCTGTAGTAACGCCAAATTTTCTGGTTGTGCACCACGCCAAGCATAGATGGATTGGTCATCATCGCCTACCACGGTAAAGCGTGCTTGAATCCCCACCAGATATTTTACCAAAGCATACTGTGAGGCGTTGGTGTCCTGATACTCATCGACCAAAAGGTAGCGGACTTTATTTTGCCAGCGCTCGAGCGCTTCTGGATTTTCAGAGAACAGCTTTACCGGTAAGCCAATCAAGTCATCAAAATCCACCGCATTATAAGCGTGTAACTGTTTTTGGTAGGCGGCATACAGAATTGCACGCGATTGACCAGCGGCATCTTCTGCTTGTTCCAAGGCTTGTTGAGGGGAGACTCTATCGTTTTTCCAACTGGAAATGTCCCACTGCACGCCATCTAAGACTTCGGGGTCCACTGTTTGTTTAAGCATCAACTCTTTGAGGATTTGCCCACTATCTGTGGCATCCATAATTGAAAAGGTTGATTTATACCCCAGCGCTTTATATTCCTGGCGAATGATATTCAGCCCCAAGTTATGAAAGGTCGAGACATTCAGTCCCTTGGTATTTTCATCTTTCAATAATTTGGTGACACGCTCTTTCATCTCTTTTGCAGACTTATTTGTAAAAGTCAGTGCGTAAATGTTGTGCGCTTTGACATCACACTTGCGGATTAAGTAGGCGATTTTCTCGGTGATAACACGCGTTTTACCCGATCCAGCACCTGCTAAAACCAGGGCGGGGGTCTCTATGTGTAATACGGCTTGGCGTTGTCTTTCGTTTAAGCTATGCATGGGTTTTGCGGGTTCTACCAGTTTTCAAATTGGGGGTGAATAAAGAAGGTACAATATGATAATTCAAAACGACCCTAGGAAGCGAATAAAGTGGCCACAATTGACGAACTAAAAAAAGACCTCCTCATTGAAGCAGAACTTATGGGCAAGCCCTTAAAGCTTGCCACCACTTGGGGTATTTTTAGCCCGCGTGAGATTGATTCAGGTACAGATCTCTTTTTAAAATACCTGGAGATAAAAGAAGATGAGATCGCTTTAGATATCGGTTGTGGTTACGGTCCATTAGGTTTGGCGATTGCGGCCAATGCGCTCAAAGGCCAAGTGCATATGGTGGATAAAGATTTTGTAGCGGTGGATTACGCCAATAAAAACGCTCAAAAAAACAACCTAGGCAACGCTAAAGCTTATCTGTCTAATGGATTAAGTGCCGTGCCAAAAGATATGATGTTTACGACAGTCGTCTCCAATATTCCGGCTAAGGTTGGTAAAGAGATGTTAAGCATTTTATTACACGATGTGCATGCCCATCTTGAGCCAGGTGGACAGTTTGTTGTCGTGACCATTAATGGACTACGTCAGTATATGAAACGTAACTTTATGGAAGTCTTTGGTAATTACGATAAAGTTAAGCAGGGCAAGGATTATACGATTTCGCGTTGTGTGAAGCAGTAAATCGTTTTTGAGTGAGATTAAAAACAACCAGGCCTGGTCAGATTGTTTTTTGTCGTTTTCAAAACAGGCTACAATGCCTGACATAAAGAAATGTATAAAACAGATATATAAACATTACAGAATTAAATTTAATGATTGGAGATTTTCGTGAATAAATTGTTTAAGCCTTCGTTTTTGGCGCTGCTCACAGTGTTTTTCACTCTATTTACGGTAACTCAGGTGGCTGAAGCCAAACGTTTTGGCGGCGGTAGCAGTTTTGGTTACTCTAAATCAGTTGCGCCTAAATCCTTTAATACAGCACCAAAAGCTGCGCCTAAAGCAACGCCATCTACGACGACTAAGTCTGGTGCAACGCCTGCTCGTGCCGGCATGATGGGTATGTTGGGTGGTTTGGCTGCAGGTGGTTTGTTAGCTGCTCTATTTATGGGAGATGGTTTTGAAGGTATTCAAATCATGGATATCCTGCTGATGGGGCTAGTCGCATTTGGTCTGTTTAAATTATTTACGTTTTTTGCGCGTCAAAGACAGTCGCAGCAACCAGCTTATGAGTCAAGTTATAAGCAAGCTGATCATCGCCAAGCTGAAGCAGCGAAATCACAAGCCTATCAACGAGAAGCGACGCCAGAAACGCCTGCTTACAATCCAAGTGCCAGTGATTCTATTTTTGGCTCAGATTTGGAAGGCGGAATGGGCCAAGGCGTGAGTGATCATGCCGTGCATTTGACAGAAACGCCTGCTTGGTTTAATGCCGAAGAATTTGTTGACGGCGCTAAAGGTCACTTTGCAAGCTTACAGAAAGCCTGGGATGATGCAGATTTGGCCGAAGTCGAATCTTACTGTTCTCCTGAGTTGTTTGCCACCTTGCAGAAAGAGATGACGGGTATGCAAGCGGGCGACAATCATACGGTGATTGATACCTTGGATGCTGAGTTAGCAGATATGGCGATTGATGGTGAGTATTTCATCGCCAGTATTCGTTTCACAGGTTTCATTCAAGAAGATGCGACACAAGGCGCACATGCCTTTAATGAAATTTGGCATATTCGTCGTTTGGCGAATGACGAAGGTACTTGGCAGGTTGCGGGTATTCAACAAAATGCGGATACACTTTAATCAATCTTAACGCTTTAAACCGTGGGAGAGACCAATGCAGTTTACGGGAACTAAATCATTCTTAAGATCGTCGGCTCACAAAGGTGGGTTGTTAGCGATTTTAGGGCTTTTCATGGCAAGCGCCTTGATGAGTTTAACGGGCTGTAGTAAAGAGCCCGTTAAGCTGACCTCTGCCAAAATTGTCAGTAGCCTTGACAAAGGTTCCGGTAATTTCGACCGAGTACTGCAGATTTGTTTCACTGAGCCACTGACTTCGAATTACTATCATAAGGTTGTGATTTTGACTAAAGAGAGTGTCAAAATTGAAGGTGGAGGTGTTTTACGACCTTTGTTCTCTGACCCGGATAATAAGTGTCATTTGCGCAACATCTATTTGTATATTAACAAAGATTCGCCCATGGAAGCCCGCCAGTTGATTAAAGATTATGTGGTGCCAGGTAATGTCAGCCAAGTCTTAGTACAAATCTATAACGAAAAGCCAGAAGGCAAAGAGTTACCGATTGCTGAGAAGCTTTTCAAAGGGTTGTAATCAGCTAGATTTTCACAGAAACTACCAGGCCTGGTTATATTCAATAATATACCAGGCCTTTTTTACAGCACTTTAAAAGACAGTTGACTATGCCAGACTCCTCAATTAAAACAGCGGATTTGAGTTCGCTAAATTACGCCTATGGTCAGCCCGATTGTCAGGCTATCTATAAAGTGATTCCTCAAGATTTTATAGTCGAAGAGCAGATCGCCTATGAGCTAAGTGGCGAAGGTGAGCATCTGTGGTGCTGGGTTGAAAAGACCGGAGAGAATACCGATTGGGTATTACAGCAGCTGGCGAAATGGGCGGGGGTGTCTCCGAGTAAAGTTGGCGTCGCTGGCCAAAAAGATCGTCATGCCGTGACCCGACAATGGTTCAGCATTCAACTACCAGGGCTGGTCAATCCAAATATACAGGGTTTTAAGGCTCAAAATATCTCTATTCTGAAGACGATTCGGCATCATCGTAAGTTACAGACGGGTGGCTTGTCGGGTAATCGTTTTACCGTGGTGGTCCGTAATATTCAACCAGTTAAGGGTGAAGATACCGACGTGATTCAATCCCTACAAGCCCGCTTGAATCTGATTAAAGAGCAGGGTGTGCCAAACTATTACGGTGAACAACGTTTTGGTATTCATGGACGTAATGTTAAACAAGGCGAGAAGTTAGTGGCAGGTGAGTTGCCGAAAGTAAAGCGCAACCAAAAGAGCCTGTTTTTATCCGCAATTCGTTCGTGGATGTTTAATGTCTTGCTGAGTGAACGCATACAACAAAATAATTGGAATCAGTTGCTTCCTGGGGATGTTTTACAGCTGCAAGGCTCTAATAAATGGTTCATTGACGATGATTCGGTCGGTTTGGCCGAGCGGGTGGCAGTATTGGATGTCCATCCTACTGGAGCATTGTTCGGTAAAGGTGAACTACCTACAGAAAAAGAGGCGTTAGCGCTTGAACAGAGTGTTGCTAATCGGTTCCATGATTGGATTAGCGGGTTAGATGGCTATGGGGTGAATCAAGACCGTAGAGCATTACGCTTGTTACCGCTTGATCTTGAATGGCAGTGGATTGCTATTTCTCAACACACCCAAGCACTCAACGAAGCTTTTGACAAATTAGCCCTTAAATCAGATTGGGCGAATGCACCAGTCTTACAGTTGTCTTTTAGTTTGCGTGCAGGCAGTTATGCAACCATGGCGATGCGAGAACTGTTACAGGGTCAAGATTATCAAACGATGCTTAAGGCGATTCAAAATCCTCTTTAAACATGGATGACCAGGCCTGGTCATTCTATTAAGGCAGATTACATCGAAACAAAAAAAACCGCCATTTGGCGGTTTTTTTTGTTTAAAACAGTTTATAAAATAGCCATTAGAAATCAGTCCATATATCCCTATTATCTCTTGTGACTTGCTGGCATAGCCTTGTCTAGTGATTTTTCGGACGCATAGCCGGCTTTAGGCGCCGGCGTATTCGAAACCTATGTTGAAGGATTGTTTGCTAACTTTTCAAGTTCCGATTGCTGTGTGTGGAAAGCATTGTCCTTAGCAATCCCCGAGGTATTTTCATCGAGTTTGAATTGAGCAATATTTTGATTCATTTTTTCTGACAGATTACCAAGTTCTTCTGCCGTTGCAGCCGTTTCTTCGACGAGTGCTGCGTTCTGTTGAACCGCGTTGTCGATTTCAGTAATGGCCTGATTCACTTGGCTGACGCCGATGCTTTGTTCATTACTGGATGAGGCAATCTCTTCAATAATTTTGTTAACTTTACCAATGGATTCAACAATCTCGTTTAAGGCAGTGCCAGAGCCTTTAACATGAAGTGTTCCTTCAGAGACTTTTTTAACAGTATCTTCAATCAGTATGCGAATGTCTTTAGCGGCGTCGGATGATTTTCCGGCAAGGTTGCGGACTTCACCCGCTACCACGGCAAAACCACGACCATGATCACCGGCACGTGCGGCTTCAACAGCGGCGTTCAAAGCCAATAGGTTGGTTTGGAAGGCAATGCTGTCAATCAAGCCAATGATGTCATTGATTTTTTGACTGGACGTATTGATCTGTTCCATGGACTCAATGGCATTGTGCATTACGTCAACGCCAGCCTGGGCTTGTGTTGCAGTCGTTTGCGTCACTGTGGCTGCTTGTTGGGCATTATCAGCATTCTGCTTAACGGCGGCCGTCATTTCTTCCATGCTAGCAGCGGTCTCTTCTATAGAGGCTGCTTGTTGCTGGGTACGGTCATTTAAGGCGACACTGCCGTCATAAATTTGTGTTGAACCTTCATGAACCAAAGTGGTTGTCTTTTTAGTTTCAATCATCATGCGATTAAGGTTGTCGACGGCGGTGTTAAGGCTGTCTTTCATTGCACCAAAACGGCCTTGATAGTCACCATGGATGCGTTTAGTTAAATCACCTTCAGCCAGTGCAATCGCAACTTCAACCGAGGCGTTGATCGGTTTCTCAACGGCTATAATCAAGTTATTGATTGATTCACTCAGTTGTTTGGTGACACCTACGACTCGGCTTAAATCAATTCGCTTATCGAGTAAACCTTGTTGCGCGGCTTCAACAGCTGAGTTTACCTCGACAACTAATTGTACTTCAGCCGTTTTATCACGCCACTCGGCAACTGTGGCGGTTCTAATGCCTGCGCGATTATAGACAGGAATAGCATAGATTTCTAAATGTGTATTGCCGACTTGGATGTTAGCGGTATAGGGTTCGGTGATCTTATTGAGCATATTGCGTTGATGACTCGGCTCCTTATGGAAGACATCGATATTTTGACCAATGAGGTTGCCAGAGTCAAAATTGGGTAAAACGGTTTTCAGGGAGGATTCCTTCTCTTGCAGGAATTTAACCATCTCGTTATTCATATAATTGATAACAAGATTGCTGTCGGCAATCATGACATTACTTGATATTTGATCCATGGCAGATTGCAGCTGTCGTGACTGATCAAGTTGATATGCAGATTCTTCAGCGTGTTCACGAGCAGCTAAATAGACGGAGCGAATCGAGGTTTGCATTTGTCCCATGTTGGTGCTTGGATCAAACCACTCATTGCTTAGGTGATCACCCGATGCAACTTGATTGAGGAGAGTTTGTGAGGCATTATTCTGTTTTTTCTGGCTTAGGCCATAGAAAAATGGGGGAATCATACCGATGATGCCGACTAAGATTTGTTCTGTTAAAGAGTGTCCTGCAATCATCGAGTAGATAATATAGGGCACAAGGTAGATAGAAAAGATCAATAGTGCCAGCTGGTATTGTGGTGGGATGCGTCCCAAAAACCGTAGGCTACGCCAGTCAATGCCACTGTAAACGCGAGCATCCTTAATCTTGGATTTACCAGCTTTAATGTCTTTATAAGCCTGTGCCGTGGCGGTTTTCTCATGCTCTGTCACTGGGGTACGAATCGACATGTAGCCGGAAATCTTACCGTCGGTATAAACTGGTGAGGCATTGGCTCTGACCCAGTAATAACCACCATCAGCACGTCGATTTTTAACGACTTGACTCCAAGTATAGCCCTTTTTGAGGGATTGCCATAAATCTGCAAAAACAGCCTCAGGTACATCTGGATGGCGCACTAAGTTATGCGGTTGACCAGTGACGTGAAAATCCACTAGCGGCTTCAAAGGCGTCATTACATTCGACAATAGTTCCTGTTAAGTCGGTTTTGGATACTAAGGTTAGTCCTTCTGGAATAATGTATTCTTTATTGGTAACCGGTTGGTTGTTGCGCATGTGGCATCGCTCCTTATAGAAATGCAGTTGGTATACTAATTAATAATATTATTAAGTACTTATATAGTGAAATATACTTATAAAAGGAGTTTACGGGCATTAACCATACTAATCTAGTAGTTGTTTTTAGTATTTACATGGGTGTTGTACGTACTGATAAGTTTTCTAGTAATTCCTAGTAAAACCAATGGTTATTTTAGTTGCTTATTTCATGGACCGTCATCTGGGATTGGAATAATCTAAGCATCATCTGTTATGTTGACGAACATGGATAGGAGTGTCACTGAGTCGACTCGGTGTCGTGGGTCAGAAAAGGTCGTCACGCAGTGACTCAACAGAGGTTCAGTATTAAGTTACCGGGTCTGGTCAATCCAAATATAAAGGGTTTTAAGACTGAGAATATCTCTATTCTGAAGACGATCGTCATCAACGTAAGTTACAGAAGGGGGCTTATCTGGCAATTATTTTACACGGATGGTTCGTAATGTTGAGCTTGTTAAGGTTAAAGAACAGGGTGTACATGACTATTGCGGTGAATAGCGCTTTGGCATCCATCGGCGTAATGTTAAACAAGACGAGAAGTGATTGGCAGGTGAGTTGCAGAAATTAAAACGCAACCTAAAGAGCCGACTTTTATCACATTTTACAATGGCAGATGAGAAACCGTACCCCATTTCACGACGGTGTTGTTAAAAGAATTTATCTCAATCGGCTTGGCAATAAAATCATCCATACCGACTTCTAAGCAGCGTTCCTTATCTTCGTTCATGGCATTGGCTGTTAAGGCCACGATTGGAATTCGCTGTGCGACACCGCTAAAATCTTCTTCCTTACGAATCATTCGGGTGGCTTCATAACCATCCATTAACGGCATCTGGCAATCCATGAGAATTAATTCATATTTTTTTGGGTGTGTTCGCCAAAAGGATAAGCCTTCCACACCATTTTCTGCGATATCTACCTTGGCACCTAAGCGTTTTAAATATTCGTAAATCACTTGTTGATTGATCTCATTATCTTCAATCAACAGTACAGTCTTATCCACCAATTTACCGTTAGACTCTGGTGCAAGATTTATTTTGTTGGATTGCGTACCGATCTGGTCTACAGTCAGTGTTTTTATTACCGTCTTAAACGGTAATTTGACCCAAAATTGGCTACCATGCGACAGCTTGGAAGTAACGCCAATTTCACCGCCCATTAAGTCGACAAGCTGCTTGGTAATCGTTAATCCGAGTCCAGTTCCACCAAACTGGCGTGTTGTGGATTCATCGGCCTGACTAAAGGAATCAAACAGTCTGGGTAGCGTGTCCTGGTCAATGCCGATGCCAGTGTCTTTGACTTCAATCAACACGGTCGTGAGTCCCGCCTCTGATTGCTCTGACTCTACTTGTGAAACGACAATATCCACTTGTCCGCCAGGTGAGAACTTAATGGCATTGCCTAATATGTTGAGTAAAATTTGCTGGATACGCGACGCATCGCCTAAAAAAGTTTCTGAGTCATTCAGAGAGTTCTCAAAAGAAACCATAACACGATTATCTTGAGCCTTCGTTTGCAAAATCAGCATGCATTCACGCACAATAACACCCATGTCCAATTCTTTGGACTCCAAACGCAGCTTACCTTCATCTAGCTTGGCGAAGTCCAAAATTTCATTGATGATTTTAAGCAAAGACTGTCCACTGTATTCTATTGCAGATAAATAGCTTTCTTGTTGCTGGTTAAGTGGGGTGTTGTGTAATAGGTTGGACATACCTAAAACACCGTTTAAAGGCGTTCTGATTTCATGACTCATGGTCGCCACAAACCGACTTCGAGCTTTGGCTAATCCTTCTGCATTTTCCTTGGCGATTTTCATCTGTTTCTGTGCCTCAATTTGTACCGAGACATCACGGATAATATGTACAATCTGCAAACCTTCTAGACTATTCATGCTGCTTAAGCTGACTTCAACGGGTAACTTTTTTGAGTCTTGTGTCTTTGCGAGTAGTGGAGTATCCCCGCCGAGTGAGGAGTAGTAGGAGGATTTTTTGTTTAAGAATGCCTGCTTAAACGCCTCGAAAATAACCTGGCTATTTGGATCGATACAAACTTCTATGGAGCGTCCAATCATGGCGTGGCGGTTGTAACCGAATAACGTCTCAAAGGCATGGTTGACTCTGATCACAGCACCATTTTTATTCGTGACGGCAATGGCATCTGGCGCATTTTCGATTAAGTTATTGGCGCGTTGTTCAGCCATTTTTTGTGCATGGACAGAATTCACATAACTTTGTAGCCCTGTGGGGTGTCCGTTGTTATCGTATTGAATATGGGTAACATCATTTACCCAGCAGAAATCCTCTGAGCCCTGGCGTTTTAGGCGGTATTCAAGCTCAACTTCTGGGGTTTGCTTAACATAAGCGTTTGAAATAGCAGAACGCACCTTCTCTTGGTCTTGGGCTAGAATTAAGCTGGTATAGTTTTGAGCTTGCACGGTTTCTTGTTTGCAGCCTAATAAGTCTTTGACATTAGGAGATACATATTGAATAGGCATGTTCTGACTAGTTTTCTTTTGAAAAAGCACTGTAGGCCCTGAGTTAAACAGGGCGTCTTGAACAGAGTCTTCTTCTAGCTGTTTACGTGCCTTTTCGACCCCCTTTAAATAGAGTACAAGCCATAAAGCGATGCCAAAAATGGTGAGAAATAGGATCACTGCCGTCAAACGTACCTGATGGGCATGGTGTTTAAAAATACCAGGCTTAGGATAAGCTAATAGCGACCATTCGGTTCCCATAATAGGCGCAGTCGAGAGGCTATGCTTAAGTTCCCCTGTCTCTATCACTTGGCGATATAAAGATTTACGCGCTTGATTAGCAGATGTTATGACTGGACCTTTACGGTGTGCGTCAAACATCATAAATTCAAAGTCAGCAGTATTGAAGCTGGTCAGTAGTTGTTTCATGGTGTCTAGGTTGAAACTTAAAAATAAGCCAGCCACATCTTCACCACGTTTTAATTTATGCACTACATCATAATGTAGTTCTCTATTGGGGGGGGTATGTGTCTGTAATAAGGAAGGGATAGTATTATTTTGGACGATGGTATGTTCTATTTCCGATTGACAAGCAAGGCCAATTCGTAAATCGTTGCTCCCAACCACAAGAGTACCTTTTGCATTGAGTATGGCAAATTGAAGCGTATCCGGCAACAGTGTTTTGATTTCGTCAGAGATGAAGGCGAGGTCGAACGGGTAGCCACCGCCTTCTGCTAAAGCGTAAATCCGATCACTGTGATGCATGGAAATGGCTTGTACGATTAAACGATGCTGGGAGATTCGTTCATCAATGATGCTGGCTAGCCCTTTGGCAGAAATGGAGGCCGCAACTTCTATTTTTTGATGTTTATGCTCAATCAGTGATTCCGTGGCAACAAAACCTACAATGGCCATTCCAATGGTAAATAACCAAAAAAAAATGGATAAACTTCCCAAGGAGAAGGGTTTCTTTGAATAACGAGCGTGACGATTTAAATTAGACAAGCAAACAACCCAGTTAAAGATGAAGTGATTTTGCAGATAATGGATATCAGCATAAGCAGTCTGACAACTTTACCCCAAGAGGCGTTAAAGCACAATCCAATGCCGTCACGCTTTCAACGTAAGTCTTTGTAGAGCTTGATTGTTTTATTGGTTTGGATGATTGACCAGGCATGGTCAGCTCTAAATACAAAATCAGTCTGTTAAATAGACTGTAGAGGGGTAAGCTAGGTGAATAACTTGGCGATTTGGTTGCTTGGTGTCAAAATATTTTTAACACCAATGATGTTCAATAGATTACTTTTTATAGAGTTCGCTTGGATCAATCAGTGGGTTACTGGTAATTTCAACGTCAGAACCTTGTACGGCTGAATAGAAGCAGCTTCTACGCCCTGAGTGGCAGGCAGGTCCTGTCTGATCTACACTGAGAAGAATGGTGTCGCCATCACAATCAAATGCTAAGCCTTTTAAGACTTGTACCTGTCCAGACTCTTCCCCTTTACGCCAATAGTTTTGACGAGAACGTGACCAGTAACAGACGCGTCCGGTCTCAAGCGTTTCTTCAAGTGACTGCATATTCATCCATGCCATCATCAACACCTCTTTAGTATCGAACTGTTGGGCGATGGCAGGAATTAAGCCGTCTTGATCAAACTTAATCTGAGACTTTAAGGCTTGCCAATCAAAATGGTCACCTTGTTTGGCTTTTTCAAGTTGTTTAAAGGTCGGTTGGGAATCGGTTGTTTGACTCATGAGAACGTCTTTCTATTGAGATTTTGCCGCTGCAAAAGCTGCTGCAAAAGGGTTGTTGGTGATTAGGTTGCTTTCCACTTTGGCTTTTTTCTGTACGACTTGCGAGTGTTTGCCTTTTTCTAGCATGGCATTAAACAACTCAACCGTGGCACGCGCATCTGCAAGCGCGTCATGCGCATCGCCAGGGAAAGGTTTTTCTAATGCTTTTTCGTACGCCATGGTTAGTTTAGGTGTTTTATAGAACCAGTACATTTTTTCACTGTGCCAGCGTAAAGCCCCCATGAGGTCTTTACTTAACTCGGCCGCATCTAACCAGTCGTTATAGTCGAGTTCAAATTTAAGCATTTTCTTCTCGGCGGCTTTTTCTAAATACATATAATCACTTTCAGTGCTGTACGCGAGCACGATATCTGCATTTTGCAGGGTGTCATGAATTTGATCCCAAGCTTCAACCAGAGAAGGAGAACCTTGTACCATTTCAGTGGTGATATTATGCTTCTCGTTTTCAGGAATCTCATAGCCTGGGTCAATCAACTGGTTAAACAGTTCTTTACCATTGATATCGCAGGCAGAAATTTGAATGATATCGGCTTCAGGATGCGTTGAAACATTGGTCGCTTCGATGTCAATACAGACAACGTTTTTACCCTTAAGTTCAGTCTCATGGTGTTTGAGTTTATATAACGCATCATTACGACGTTCTTTAATAAGATCAATGACATCTGATTTACAGAAGTCTTTCATCAAGGCTTCAAGTTTTTTGCGCAATTTCGGTAGAGACTTGGTTAAAGCTGTCTGCACCGCTTCATCTGTTGAACATTTTTGAATGAAATTTGTAATGTCATGGGCTTCTTCACCAATCATTATCTGCTTCAAACACGCGTCTACTAATTTCGGTACATTGAAGTCAAATGCTTCTAAGGGCGGAATGACAATGGCGGCATTCAGTAGGGATTTTTCACCTTTCGCCGGCGAAGCCATGATTTCTACGCCTTTGATATTTAGACCATCAGAAGCCGCAACGGCCACAAGATACTCTTTTAAAGGTTGATTACGTTTGTCGATCAGGATTAGCTGTGCATTGCTCATAGGATTATTTGACTTGTCGTATTAAATTAAATAAGGTGCTTATTCTAACAGGAGTCTGCATTTAAGGCGCTTTCTTTATGCTAAAAGGCCAATTAATATCTGGCGGATAACGGCCTTTGGTGGGCTGAAAGCGCTTTCGACGAGAGGCTTGGTCGTCTCTGTTTAAATAGGTTTGAAGCGGAGTCAAGTAGTCGACGACTCTGCGTGGTCAATTTTTACCCATTGAATGAGTTTGATATTGCCTTCAAAATCTTCCACTAAAGCGGTACAGGATTCAACCCAATCGCCACAGTTATAGTAGGTGATGTCATTTTCCAAAGTGCGAATTTCGGCATGATGGATATGTCCGCAGATGACGCCATCCAAGCCTTTTTCATGTGCAGATTTAGCCACCGCCTCTTCAAATGCTGAGATAAAGTTGACGGCGCGTTTAACCTTGCCCTTTAAGTAGGCAGACAGTGACCAATAACCAAAGCCAAAACGGTGCCGGAGTTGGTTAAACCAACGGTTAAAGTGCAAAACGGTCTCATAAAGCCAATCCCCGAAAAAAGCAATCCACCGGTGACACTGGACGACACCATCAAATTGATCGCCATGAATACACCATAGTCGCTTACCATCCGCGGTGTGATGGATATGTTCATCTACCAACTTAATGTTACCGAATTCAATGCCTGAATAGCGGCGTAACATATCATCATGGTTGCCAGTGATATAGACGACTTGAGTGTCTCGTTTTGCCATCGTTAAGAGTCGGCGGATGGCGTTGGTGTGGGACTGCGGCCAGAAGACTTTTTTGCGCATGCGCCAGCCGTCAATGATATCCCCCACTAAAATCAGGTGTTCACAATCGTGTTGCTTTAGAAAATCGCTTAAAAAATCGGCTTTACAACCTTTAGAGCCTAAATGGGTGTCTGATATCCATATCGTTCGATAGTGCTTTTTAGTCGTTTTACTCTGTTCGCAATGAGGCACGTTAGGTGCATTCAATGTCTCTTGTATCGTCATCCAAGCGGGGTGTGCAGTATTCATGTTGTTACCTTTCTGCAATGATTCGATCAGGGCTTGAAAGCACTTAAAGCTGGTGCTTCTGAAGAAAATCGGGTGCAAATTTATTGAGTAGCTTACTGAAGCCCTTGAGAATGACTCGCGTTAACCAGGGAAGGTGGTTGGTATAGAGGGCGGTATACTCAACCACAGGCTTACCGCCTCGTTGTCTTTTGAAATCGCCCGCCCCTGAACTCAAGTTAAGCGGTTGTTGGCGGGTATGGGTTTCTTTGAGGAGTACCGCAATCAACAGTCGATAGAGTCCTAGTTGTTGCGGTAAATTCGTGTCGTAACCTAGAATAGGAGCCGTAATCAGCCCATGTTGCGTAAACAGTCCAATGCTGGCGATGATTCTACCCTCTGTGTTTCTGAAGCTAAAAAACTCTACCAGTTTGTGATTGTGTAAAAATTCAAAATATTCCGCAGTAAATTGTGGGTTGAGTATTGAGTGCTTTTCAATAAACAGTTGGTTAAAGCAGGTTTCAATCGCTGCAAAATCAGGGCTCTTATGTTCGCTAGGCTTGGTTAAAGTGAGCTCTGTTTTACGTAACAGTCGCTGGTCATTTTGGACATTATTCTTTTTCCACCAGGCCTGGCCACTTTGTAAAAACAGATACACCTGGCGGGCGGGTAGGAGTTGCCAGCCATTCGCGGTAAGGGTCTGCATGAGTTCGGCATTGGTTTCTTGGTTAAGTGAACGAATGGATAAACTGTGCGTGGGATTTTTTGACGCCAATTGTTGGGTAAACTGACGAACGCTTTCTGCTTGCCAATTTGGCACAATATTGGTGGAAAATAACCAGTTATTAATTGAAAGTGTCTGGTTAATGTGCCCTAGTCGCAATAGGCCCGATGCCAACGTAATCAATGCGCTTAACCCCAAGCGTAAGGCCTGATTGTCTATCAAACCAAGCTCATCACGAGCGTAGCGGATATAAGCCGTATAGGGTGAGCAAACATAGCTATTATTGTATTCGTGAAGATTACGGGTCAACGGGATAACATGTTCCTCAATACAGATGCTATCCAACTCCGTCTGTACATTTCTAATGGCTTTAGGCGGTTGATGACGTTGCATGGCTTCTAAGCCGATGACAAAGTCTTGTGCGGGAAACCATTTTATCTCGGAAGAGGATAGGGGCATGTTTTGAACTTCTTATAGTGATGTCGGAGGCAAAAGACGATGGTTAGAGTTGAACGGCTTTAAAGCCATTCAAACTGCTGGCTCGTCAATCAGGTAATAGGCAAAAACACCCCCATAAATAGCAGAACGATCCTCACGGGTCCACAACTCATTTTGTAAAGAATCTGTGTGCCAGTTTTGCAGGATTTCTTTGGGCAGTTTTTCTTCTAATGGCGAGGTCGTACCTGCGGTTCTAAAAACCACCCGGGCATTCGGCATTGCAGTGCGATTCACCTCTTGCCAAAGCTCGGTTAACTGTTGTGCATCCATCCAATCTTGTGCATCTAAAAACAGATAGGCATTGAGGCTCTGAGCTGGCATGGCTTTTAAACGCTCGGTCATGGATTGGTGAAAGACATGCACTTTGTGTTGTTCTAGCTGCAAGGTGTCGAACTGATCTGTTTTTAAATAGCGAGGCACGGCTTCTCTGTGAATGATGTCATACGAGCGGTTAAAGGCTTGCCAAGCAAAGTAGTTGTCTTTAATGGGGAAGTCACAGGCTAATCGGCGGGCGCGTTCTTTGAGTAAATCATGCATGCCTTGACGGTCTTGTTTAGATTCTTGATGCATCTCTTCAAACTGTGCTGGCGGAATGCCCAAGCTATACATGACGATGGGACGATTACACAAGAACTTGACCAGGCGCGTTTCAAATACTGGCGCGACATGACGGTCGAATAGCGTTTGCTGATCTTTGAGGTTGTGTGCCAGCATTACTTTGGAAATGTCATAACCCAGACGTTTACTCAACCAGTGAATCAAACCGATGAACTGGCCAAGCAGGCCATGACGATAGAAACCATCGGTAAATTGGGTGATCCGTTTTTTGCCGAAAAATGAGGTTTTAGCTTCCCAATAGGCCAAGGTTTTTTCGTCAAGGTTTGGCTTAATGTCGGCATGGTAACGATCTAAGTTTTTCTTTAAATCGGCCTTGCCGAAAAAATCAAAAAAAGCGGTTTGATCAGGTAGATGCTTAATCGCTGTTAGTTTGAGTTTTATCAGCGCGATATGAGCCTCATTCAAATCGACAACGGTGATTGATTCAGGGTGTTCCGTAAGGTAGTTAAGGGCATTGCAACCCCCTGAAGAAATCGTAAATATACGAGATTGACTGTTTAACTGAAGGGCCTGAATGTCTACTTCTGGATCTTCCCAGATTTGCGGATAAACTAAACGATCGAACCACGTGGTAAACAGTCTGTCTAATATGCCTTTGCGGCTAAAAATAGAGGTGTTGTTCACCGCCGAATCTAAAAGCGCTTTGGTATTCGATTCTGGGTTAGTGGGTTGTTCCATCGTTGGTATGCTGGCAGACATTTTATTCCCTTTTGATTATTCAGGCTAAATAGCTTGTTTGGAATAATCATAAAAGGTTTTTTTGAAAAAAATGTGAAACTTGTATAACAGCTTTGTGACGGTTAGCTTTATTCGGTTTAAACATTCACCGCGAAGGCTAAAAGTCACTAAGAGAGTATGGAGAAGAGCCCGCGACTGAATTGCATTGCCAGAGTATCATGCGCTACGCTCAACTTAACAAGTTGAGTCAGGGCGATTAGTCGTTAAAAGGTCAGGTCTTCGTCTCTTGGTAGTTTAGTCGATGGTTAAGCCGTTATTAAGCGAGTAGCTTTATAATCGAGGTTAAGCTGTCTTTGAGTAGGGCGGGGGTGTTTTGGAAGGCTTCCATTTCGGACATAGGTTTATTCATGATGCTGAACAGGGCTTTAAATTCGGGTAAATCCGCTGGAGAGCATTGCAGGCTACCGCAGATACCGATAGTCGATACGCCGTGTTTTAAACCCAATTCAGCGATCCGCATCGGAAGTTTGCCAAAACGAGTTTGTTCATCCATTCGGCCTTCACCAGTCAATATATAGTCAAACGGCTGTTCTAACATCAGGGACTCTAGCTTTAGGGTGTCGTTTAAAACATCAAATCCAGGAGTGACGTGCGCATTGAGTAAACCGATAAACCCGGCCGCCATACCGCCCGCCGCTCCTGCCCCAGGAATGTCTTTGACTTGCCTGCCGGTTTTGGTTTCAATTAGGCTCGCCCAGTTAGCCAGGCCATTTTCTAAGGTATCGAAATTGCGTTCTGTTACGCCTTTCTGGGGGCCAAAAATTCGGGTCGAACCGTGATCACCTAGTAACGGATTGGTCACATCACATGCTAGTTGCCACTCTATTTCCAACAGGTGGGCAGGAATTTCGCCTATCTCGCTAATCTGTGCCAATGCCTGGCCACCCAGTCCAACTGGTTTGCCTTTGCTATTCAATAATGGAATGCCCAAAGCTTGTAACGCCGCGGCACCGCCGTCATTGGTCGCCGAACCACCGAGCCCTAAAATGATTTTTTTAGCGCCTAAATCCAACGCCGCTTGAATCATTTGGCCTGTGCCATAGGTATGGGTTTGTAGCGGATTGCGGTCTTCTGGACGGATTTGCGGTAGACCAGAGGCTTGCGCCATTTCTATAATGGCGGTTTTAGACTCAGCTTGCCAAGCAAAGGCTGCTTTGGTTTTGCGCCCCAAGGCATTTGATGTCCATAGCGTTTGTTTTTCAGCCAGGCCCGCAAACACAAAGCTATCCACAAATCCTTCGCCACCATCAGACATAGGACGCGAAATGACTAATGCATCTGGTTGAATGTTTTGAATGACTTGGGTGGCAATTTCACAAAACTGGATAGCGCTCAAAGAGCCCTTAAAGCTGTCTGGGGCTAACAGCACACGAAATGATTTAGGCATAGTATTCCTCAATGTCACAAGACTTCACAAAAGATGATGGAGATGAAAGCGGAACAATGAAACGCGGCGTTGCGGATATTGAGTGGTGTTTTTGTTTTTGAATCTACTGTTGATGAACACCGTAGTGTTTAGATTATCAAATTAGTCCATTAAAGAATAGTGAGAAAGGTTTCAATTACTTGAAAATTGAAAGCTACCAGGCCTGGTAGCTTTCAAATTGGGCATAAACTTAACCATGAGCCAAGTTTTTTAGACCTTCCATTTAATAGAACAGCCCATAGAAGGAATCTGCTCAAGAGGACCTTGTCCAGTTTGGGAAACTAATTTCATTGCATCTAACAAGTCGCGTTTAACATCGTCTGGCGCGGTCTCTTTACGAGATTCATCTAGTCTACCTCGGTATTGCAGTTTTAAATCGCCATTAAAACCAAAGAAGTCGGGCGTACAGACCGCACCGTAGGCTTTGGCAGTTGCTTGTGATTCGTCTAAAAGATAAGGGAATGGAAAGTTCCATAATTCAGCAATCTTCTGCATATTCTCAAATGAATCCTCGGCATATTCATTGGGATCATTCGACATTATGGCGATACTGTTAATCCCATAGTCATCTCGCAAAATGCGTGTGTCATCTACCAAGCGTTGCTGAATGGATTTAACATATGGGCAATGATTACAGATGAACATCACCAATAAGCCATTTTTGCCTTTGGCTTTCTCTAAAGTCCAATTCTGACCATCGACACCGGGTAAATCGAAATCAATGGCAGGTTGGTTAAAATCGCAGACGGGGGTGGTTAAGCTGACCATATTGGGTTCCTTTGATGAGAATTTAGTCGTTAAAGTACATTTTATGTTAATTTATAGAACAATTAAATGACGCATTCTGTAAAGGCCTTCGATTGAACTTATTTCATCGTCTAGAAATCAAATGTTACACACTGTTGTTAGCCACTCTCGTTTATCCCATTCTGTTTTTCTTATTGCATGAATATGTTGGCAATGCGGTGATTATTTTTAGCGCTGTGCCTATTTTCTTAGCAGGTTATCTTTATGGATTTAAATACGGAGTATTGGCGGCGTTAATCGCGATGCTACTGAACTTGGGTTTAATCTATTTAGGGGGTGCGGATCGTTGGGCGGAGGTGAATTTCTTTCGTTTCGTTGGTTTGCATTTGCTCTTTATTTTAGGCGCCGCGATGCTAGGCTATGCTTGTAACGTACGCCAAATACTCAGGCGAGAGATTGCATTGCGTAAAGAGGCTGAAATAGAGCTTCACTATTTGGCGAATTATGACTGTTTGACGGATGTCGCAAATAGGCGATATGGAGATAAAGTCATCAGTGAAGCCATGACTCGTGCTGAGCAAGAGCATACTCGTGTTGCAATCCTCTTTATCGATTTAAATGATTTTAAAAGTCTGAATGACGATTATGGGCATCATGCGGGCGATTTGGTGCTACAAGAGGTCGCTAAACGACTCAAACAAATGGTTGGCGATCAAGGAATCGTTATTCGTAACGGGGGGGATGAGTTCTTGATTTTGCTAGAGTCACTTCCCGAGGATTGGTCTGGACATGTTTTTGTGGAGCAACTCAATGCAAAGATGCGAGAGCCGATGACCGTTGATGGTCAGCACTTAACGGCCTCGCTCAGTTGTGGTTTTGCCAACTATCCTGAGGATGCGGAAGATCTGAAGATGTTGTTGAAGATTGCCGATGAGCGAATGTATGTCATTAAAAGAAAATTTTAATGGTGTGAAAGGTTGATTGAGATGGGTTTAATCGTCCAAGTTGTCGGACGTTGTCACGAGTAAAATGAAAAAACCGCCGAAAGGCGGTTTTTTTGTTTTGAAAATAGATTTTATAACTTAACGATAAGGGTTAAGGCTATTCGATTTCTGCAATCTCAACAGTTCCATCGGCATCGCTATCAGTAATGGATATTAATGGATTTGGATTCGCATCAAGGTTGAAATCGATTTCACTGATAGTTAGGCCATCAATGTCTTTAAGGGTTGTTCCTCCATCAATAACAAACTGAACCCCCAGAACTGTGATGAAGCCATCATTAAGAGTTTCGTCAATGTTCGCTTGAACTTCAACACCATCAGTATCCGCAAAGAGCACAATCTTTACTTGTGCGGCGAAAACGGAGTCACTACCGGTCTCAAAACCTTCTATTTCGACAAAATCACCAACGGTAAGATGAGAGATGTTTAAAGATTCATCACCAGTGATTTCATTTTTCATTTCAGTCTCTGTTCCTAAGCCAACCGTAATGGCTGGCTGGGTAGAAACAGGGGAGACTTCAAAGGTGTTGTCGGTATTAATAAGCGTGACTTCAGCGGCAATCTTAACATCGCCGCCACGTAGCTTTATTTCTTCGGCCTTAAGTACGCCATTAATAATCGGCCCTTCGGCTTCCACCAGTAGGTCGTTCGCTAAAGCGAAAACTAAAGGCTCGAAAGTCGCGGCGCTGGCATCCACTGGAATACCGTTGACATTGAAGTTAGTGTTATCCACATAACCGGTTATTAAGCCTTCCACTTCAAACTCTTCAGAATCATCCAGTTCAAGCTCTTCGGACTGCACTTTATTTGCAGTGATGGTGTCAGTACCATCAAATGTGCCTTCGACTTCGACGCGAATTCCATCAGAAAGCCCATTAGGCAAGTCATCAAGTTCAGCACCTGACGCCAAAATAGTCAGACCGTTTAGGGTGAAGTTTGTTCCATCCCAAGCTAAGACATCGCCTTTAATTTCCACAATACTGACATTGGGAACAAAGGCATCATCTTTGAGCTCAACGCGTGAGGCAGTCAATACACCGATTGAATCAAAGAAACCACTGATTTCAACGTTGTCATCATTCGTAATAGTGTCAAAATCAAAGCCTGTGCCATCAAAAGAGGTTAAGTTTCTATCAATTTTCACCGTGGTACCTAGCACCGTAAAGGAAGCAGTGTCGGTAATTACATTTAATCCTGAAACAGGTCCTTGCAATTCATCATCAAAAATAATGCTGGAGGCATTGCCAGTAATACCGTCTGGGTTGATAGTACCATTTACGCGCACCACCATGCCGATGGCAAGGTCGTTTTGCGTACCGCTAGTGCCTTCTATGTCAAATGCGGAACTGTCGGTTTCAAATTCAACACCATTGACAAATACACTACCAAAACCAGTAATCGTTCCAGATGAGATAAATCCAGAGCCACCGATGCCAGCAGTATCACCGCCACCGCCACCGCATGCTGTTAAAGCCAGTGAGATTGCGGCAGCAAGTGCTGTTGTTTTAATAGGTCTATTCATGGTTGTTTTCCTCGTTTTTAAGTTCGTAATAATAGATTCCAACGCTGACATATTGGCTGTCATCTCTGTTTTCAGCTTCGTGCTCTGAAAGCCAGGCGTCTAAATCTTCAAGAAGGGTTTGAGAGTGTTTTGAGGCCATTTTATGAAAGGCTTCAGTTGCTGTTTTATCTAATTTAAGCGTGGAAACTTTTCTTTGAAAGCGTTTGTTATTGTCGTTGGCAATCATGTTATGACTAATGGTTTCAAGAAGTTCTGCGGTATCTGTACCTAAAATACCTGCTACTTCGGAAGAGTCATTGCCTGGTAGATAAGCGGGTTTGATTAGGCAAACCCTATCGTTGTTTATTTCGACACAACTGGCATTCATTAATAAATCAAGCATCGCTTTCGCTGGAATGTCACCACTGTACATTTTGATTAGGTTGGTAAACGATGGCGCGACATTATCTAAGCGCAAAGGAGTGGGGTTGCCAGAAGTATCTAGGAAATCCTTGTTGTTCATCCAGCCACCAATGACTCGTGTCGCACGGTTGTATTTTTGATCGTTCTGGCTGTGGTCTATTTGTTCAATTTCTTTGAGACGCTTAACTTCCTTTCTTGAAAGTCCTGTCTGGGCTGAGACACTAGAGATGGTCGTTTTAGATTGGTTGCCATGACTGTTTTCTATTGAATAAGCTTCATCAACATAGGCTTTACGTACGAGTTCTTCAAAATTACCACAAGACACTCCATTTCGAATCATTGTTCGAATGAGGGGCCGCAGTATTTGGAATGCGCTTTTATTTAGCGCTGTAATTAATGTGTCTTTCATGGTTTGGGATTATATTCCCAAATAAGTAAAAGTCAATTTTTTTATGAGGTTTGTATTAAAGATTGTAGAAAGCGGATGAATGACAGGTTGAAATTATTGTGAGGAATGAATAAGTAGAATATTTTTTCGAATAAAAAATGCCGAAAGGCGGTTGATCTATGTCTGAGGAGAGTGAAAACGCTCAGTGAGAGTCTGTAGCGAAGTTTAGATGTGTGCTCAAATATCGTTAATAGCATAGGAACAGATGATGCTACGTTAGTACGGGATGCTATTGCGGAACAAATTTAGCTTTTGTCATTCCTTCAGCCGTTGCTTCAATTAGGCCAAGAATTTTACGATGGTTAGGCCAGATTAGGAGCCAAGCATTAACGGCCATAATTTGCCCTAATTAGGCACTATTAACATGCTCCTAATAATTATTAATTTATAAAGTTACCAGGCCTGGTGAGTATAAGGCTGTTATATGGATTATATTAACGGTCAGAGAGGATGGTATTTATTTAAACCGACGAGCTTAAATTCCGTCAAATATCTCATTTAAATTGTTATTAGTACTGTGTTCTATATTCTTTGGAGTGAGCATCTCTTCAATTTCTTGTGCTTCCACGGGTGGATTAAGACGTAAAATTTTTGCAATCGCTGAATCCACCGCATTATCCGGTATCTTGAGGGCTTCCATTGCCTGGTGTTTATATTCTAATAACTCTTGCGTGATTTTGTCTTCACCATAGGCAGCGCCGGCGGCATAATTGGCGAGCATCAATAAGGCGGAAATACTATCAATCCGTGGTGTGCTATTGGGTGAATTTAAAATTAAAGCATTATGATGAAGTAGTGTGGACTTGATGATGTCAGGATCAATGTCCCAGGTTTTCATTAGAACGGCACCGACATATACGTGGGTTGTATCGTAGTTTTCCAGCTCGTTCTGGTAAGCGCTCCAGGGATGGAAACGTTGTTCTTTAAGGAGGGTTTGGTATTTAACTTGTTGAAGTTTTCGGGCTAAATAAATAGCCCCTATATTTTGCAATAAACCTGCTAAATAGGCTTCAGACTGATCGATATCATAAACCCATAGGGAGAGCTCAGAGGCGGCAAGGCCAACGCGTAGGGCATGCTGTAGCAGGTCTATTTCAAATTCATCCTCTGCGAGGCATTGGGATAGGCAGCTGGATAAGAAAAAATTGTAGACATTATCCAATCCGATTGCTCTGATGGCACTCATTGCATTGGGAATAGACTGGTGTTTATCAGCAGGTAATGTCTGTTTGACGGTTTGTATGAATTCAATTAGGAGCTCAGGCTGTTGGTTGACTAAGTCAGCAATATGAGACGTATTGATGTGTTTTTCAGCAAGCTCTGCATGAAGTGCTTGGATTTGTTCAGGTAAGCGTGGCAAGTTGTCTTCGGAAAAAATCATTTTGGCCGATAAAATGCGTTCTTTCATAGTCCGTGGCGTATTCTGAGTCGGAGACAATCCACTCATCTCTATTGGGTCTAGCCCGAACGTCAATTGATTGTGGTAGAACTTAGCTTGTTCACTTAGGTGAACGATGCGAGCACCATAAAAATCATGGCCATGCGCTTTACGTACCGAGCATATTTCAACCGCGGCAATCTCATAAGGTTCGTTGGGTTCTTGCAAGACAATGATGTTAGGGAAGCGTTGCCCTATTTCAAGTTTGTTACCTGGGTGCAGGGCGGAAAAAGACAGTCCGCTATTTGAAAGGTCGAAACCTTCATAATGTTGTCCCCTTAGGGTGATAGTAAATTTTCGTCGGTAGCGTTTATCTTGGCGTCTTTCATTCATGGCAGAATTATTACTTATAAATAGGTTAGCGTCAAGGGGTTGAAAAATAGAGGATTGTTGTTGAGAGTGCTTGGTGTAGGAAGGTCTGAAAATACTTTATTGTAAATGGCATTCAAACGGAAGGAATTGTTCAAAGCTTTTGGTTAGGCAATAAAAAACCCGCGTAGGCGGGTTTTTTATTTAAGGCAAATCTAAGAAGTTGCCTAGAGTCAGTCTCTAACGGTTAGATGTGAGCAGCAAACATCGTTAGTAGCATAGGTACTGAAAGTACTACGTTGGTACGTGAAGCCATCGCCGCAACGAATTTAGCTTTTGCAATTTCTTCAGCTGTTGCTTCAACCATACCCAGAATTTTACGTTGATTAGGCCAGATTAGGAACCAAACGTTAAATGCCATGATAGTACCTAACCATGCACCTAGACCGATGACTTGAGAGCCTTCAGCAAATAAGAATGCATCCATGATTCCCTGGAAACCAGCGCCATTCGCTTGCGCTAGAAGTGATACACCCACTAACCATGTTGTTGCAGCGGCCATGCGGAACCAAAGTAAAGCGCGTGGCGCAACATACTTACCAATTGCCGCTGGACCAGGTCCGTCAGAATCAGCTAAAGCGGCACCCATTGCTGGAACCTGTACAAAGTTGAAGTAGTAAAGTAAGCCAATCCAGACGATACCCGCTAAAACGTGTAGCCATACCGTAATTAGGAATGAAAAGCTACCATAGCCTTTTGCTGCAGCGTACATGCTAGGCATATCTAATGCAAAAATTGCTAAAACCGCAGCAATAAAACCAAGGGCAATAGTGCCTTTAATACTGTTAAGTGGATTCATGATCTCTCCAGATGAATAATTATAATTAAGGGTTTCTTGATTTAAATCAAGTTATCGACCGTATATTAACAGAACTTAGTCGACGGTAAGTTTGCTTTTGCAAAATTTACTGATTATCTGCGTGATAAGGTAGTGCGGCCTTGCTAACTAGGTGTTTGTTAGCCTCAGGTTAGCTGTGTTATTTTTAATGCAGGGCGGTATTAAGCTTCAAAGTAAGCGGCACTCACTAATCGTTTTTATGGATTTAGAGTATCTAAAAGTTTTGAGTGGTACTAAATAATCAGCGAAAAGATAGGGGGAGAGTCAGTCGTTTGTGATCTATTGTCAGCTTATGATGGCAGATGCCAAAGCCTGAATGGGAAAAGTGATTGACTTATTGAGTGTTTAATTCGATAACTCCAAGCAAGCCCGAATTGCGTCCGGGCTTGCTTGGATCATTCGACTTTTAACAGTATGAATGGTTTGAGTCATTAACCGAGTTATTTTGCAGCGGTATAAAGTTCTGAAACTTTGTTCCAGTTAACGACGTCCCACCAAGCTTGCATGTAAGCAGGTCGTAGGTTCTGGTAACGTAGGTAGTATGCGTGTTCCCAAACATCCAAACCTAACACGGGTGTGCCTTGAACCTTAGCACAATCCATTAAAGGGTTGTCTTGGTTAGGCGTAGAAGAGATTTCTAACTTACCATCAGCAGAAACGGTTAACCAAGCCCAGCCAGAACCGAACTGCGTAGCACCAGCGGTATTGAACTTTGTTTTCATCTCTTCAAAACTACCAAACGTAGTATTGATATCATCGGCTAAAGCGCCTTTAGGTGCGCCCATGCTGTCGCCAGTCATGACATCCCAGAAGAATGAATGGTTCCAATGACCACCACCGTTGTTACGGACTGCCGGAGGTAGAGTCCCTGCAACTGCACAAAGTTCATCCAAAGTCTTATCTTCTAATTCTGTCCCTGCAATGGCAGCGTTGACGTTAGTGACATAAGCTTGGTGATGTTTTGTGTGATGAATTTCCATGGTACGTGCATCGATAGAAACTTCTAAAGCGTCGTAGTCATAAGGTAGAGCTGGAAGTGTAAAAGCCATGGCATTTCCTTTTTAATATAAGTAGATAATGATATTGGGTTTTCTATTGTATCTACAACGCTAAAATTGTAAATACCTGAGCAAACTGCTTGGTTATTAACTTTTTAACCAGGCCTGGTCGATTTGTTTGTATTTAAAAAATGTTGTCTAAGCGTTCTGGTGGTGGCGTCATATTGCCCATTTTTTCAAATTCTGCGGGTGGCATTTGCATGTAAAAGCCTTTAGTTACCATCGCTTCATAGACGGTTGCCGCATCACCTCGCGCCATTTTTCTATCAGGCGTTAGTTCAAAGTCAATCACGTGAGCCGGTTCACCGAACATGACTAGGAGTTCGTTTGGTAAATCTTCTAAACCGGTTTCTTTCGGTATGAAAAGGAAAAGTTCTTGTTTCTTTGGGCTTTTGTAAGCCGATACCATTATCATATTCATAGAGTGCTTATTCCTGGTTCTGATGCTTAATCATTCTGAATTTTTCAGCTATTATACCAAAATCAATCTGTGGATAATGCGCACATTAAGTGATCATTTTACAAACATTTGCTGATGAAAAACTTGACCCGCCATCAGTATTTCCTTATTCTTTTCAGATTCGAATCAAATAACTGGGTTTTAGCGTGATATTAGGAAACAAAGTAAGCGTCTTTGGTGGTACTGGATTTGTTGGCAGAGAAGTGGTCAATGAATTGTCTAAAGCGGGTTATGAGGTGACTCTTTTAGTCCGTAGACCAGAAAGATATCGCGAATTTGCCCTTTACCCTAATACGGTTGTAAAGGCTTTAACGTCTTATGATGATGCTGATCAGCTAAAAGCAGCGCTTGCAGGCGCGGATATTATGGTGAATTTGACTGCCGATCGTTCAGCAGGCAATGAGATGATTGAACAGTCGGAGCTAACGCATGTTAACCAAAAGCTAAAGTCAGCGACAGAATCCGCGGGCGTTAAGCGGGTTTTGAGTTTCTCGCAAATTGGTGCCTCTTCGGATCAGCCGGGGAGTGATTGGTTTGGTTTGTTGGCAGAAGTGGATAGCTTAATGCATGGCGTTGTCAACGCGAATGTGACAATCTTCAAACCAAGTCTGTTGATTGGTGAAAATGACGACACCACGGCGCGTTTTGTAAAGCAGTTGCAGCGTATGTCACTTTTGATGGTGGCAAACTCTAGTACAGTCGTTCAGCCAGTTTGGATTAAGGATTTTGCTTTGGCGCTCGCGGGTTCGATTCGTAACCCTGCTACTTTTGGACAGAAAGTTGAGGTCGTTGGTGAAGAGCGTCTGACGCTTAAAGAATTGGGCGAATTAGTTGCCGAGATTATGCAAAAAGAAGCGATTGTCTTTCCTATGTGTCGTCTAAATGCAATGATTATGGCTAAGTTTGGTGCATTTGCGCCCGTGGCATCAGTCTCTTCATCCCAGCTGTTGATGCTTAAAAACGATATGATTTCTGATAGCGATTTTTCATCGACCTTCGGTTTTATGCCGAGCGGATTGGAGTGGGTCATTTCAACCTATGCAGCGCCACATGATATTCGTGAACGTTACAACTTTTACCGTAAAGAAGCGGGTCGTAATCCTCGTGAACTTGTGTGAGCAAACGAGCACTTTTTTAGGTGAGTGTGACTGTTTAGTCGCCTGACAGAAAGCCGTCTTTATTGACGGCTTTTTTATTGGTAAAAGGAAAGATGATGAGGGTCATATCGTGAGTTTAGATGTCTATTTAGTAGGGGGGGCGGTTAGAGATGGCTTGCTCGGTCTAGAGGTCTATGATCGTGACTGGGTTGTAGTAGGTGCAACCCCCGAAGAGATGTTGGCGGACGGCTTTCAGCAGGTGGGTAAGGATTTTCCCGTTTTCTTACATCCTGTGACGAAGGAGGAGTACGCTTTAGCCAGAACCGAACGTAAGGCGGGAGTCGGTTATCATGGGTTTGAAGTGTTTGCCGATCCAAGTGTCACGCTAGAAGAAGACCTTATTCGCCGTGATTTAACCATTAATGCGATGGCGAAATCACCGTCTGGTCAAGTAGTGGATCCCTATGGCGGTCAAAAAGACATAGAGAATAAGCTGCTACGCCATGTGTCAGAGGCATTTGCGGAAGACCCTTTGCGGGTTTTACGCGTTGCGCGTTTCGCGGCTAAGTTAGCGCCTTTTGGTTTTCAGCTGGCGCCAGAGACGCAGGGCTTGATGACGCAGATGGTGTCCGGTGGTGAGTTGTCTGATTTAACCCCTGAGCGTGTTTGGCAAGAAGTCGTTAAGGCTTTGAATACAGAGTCCCCGAGTGTGTTTTTTGCGGTGTTGGATAGAGTGGGTGCGGTAGCGGTTTTATTTCCAGAGTTATTTGCCTTGCATAATGTCACTCAGCCGAAGAAATACCATCCTGAAGGCGATGTCTGGATTCATACGATGATGGTCTTGGATGCCGCGGCAAGATTATCAAAGGATCCGATGGTTCGTTTTGCAGCGCTGGTGCATGATTTAGGTAAAGCGATTACCCCAGAAGAGCTGTGGCCTAAACATCATGGTCATGATGCTGCGGGTGTACCGCTTGTGGCTGAGTTGTGTCAACGCTATCGCGTACCCAAAAAATGGCAGCAACATGCGCAAAGAGTCACAGAATGGCATGGTTTGATTCATCAAGGGTTAAACGGTGTAGAGTCGGGCAGTGTCTTGCCTTATTTAAAACCAGTCACTTATTTAAAGGTACTTAAAGGCTGTGGTGCTTTAAAAGATTCTGTAGGGTTTGAAAAAGTTTTACTGGCTTGTAAAGCGGATGCTCAAGGGCGATTGGGTTTTGAATCGGTTGACTATCCCCAGGCGGCCTTTTGGATGGCTGTGTTGGACGTTGCGAATCAGGTTGATAATCAAAAGATTATTCAACAAGGTTTTCAAGGTCCTGAAATCTCAGAAGCGATTGACCAGGAAAGAGTGAGGTTGATTGCTGAGTTTATTCAAGCGTATGAACGAGGCTGAAACGAGAGTGGCCAGGCCTGGTAACTTCCAATTAATAATATTCTCCTATCAAGAAAATCCTTTGTTTAAAGGCCTTTTTAATAAAAATGGCGAGTCGATAGCAAAGGTTTAAAGAAGTTTTTAAAGCGCTACCGTTAATCTTTTAGCGGCAGAATAAAACTTGTAGATGGTTAATCAGATTAGTCCTAGAATATGGGGTAATCTTAATCGATTCATAAATGACGGTTAGAACAAATATATAAAGGGTGTATCTTGATGCTTTCTACTATTAAAGCACGTTCCAAAAGCGTGCTCATTCCTGTCCTCATTCTTGTGGTTGCAATTGCGTTATTTCTCTATTTTGCAAAGACCAAGCCTGTACAAGCCCCGGTGCAGGTCAAAGAGAAGGTATGGATGGTTGAAACGATTCCTGCGATGTTTGAAAGCTTATCCCCTATACAGACTTTGTACGGCAAGGTTGAGTCATTCTCAATGGTTAGCGCCGCCGCACCTATTTCGGGTGTGATTGAAAGCGTTTGGGTTAAGGAAGGGCAGTCAGTTAAGGCGGGGGATGCTCTGGTCAGTATAAATGTCTCAGATTTAGAGATTCCTTTGCAGCAAGCTAAGGCAGATGTTGCAGATGCTTCTGCACAGGTGCGTTTACAAAGATTGGCTTATAAAGCCAATCAGCAACGCTTGCTGTATGAACAAAAGGTATTAGAGCTCAAGAAGGTCAAGCTAGAACGTACGCAACAATTGATTGCCAAAGACTTGGCCTCGCTTACCGATTTAGATACGGTGAGAGAAGCCTTGGTTAAGCAAGAGTACGTTGTGGTAGGCGCTCAATTAGCGGTTGAAGAAAATCAGCTTAAAGCGGCACAGAATGAGGCGCGCTTGGCGAAAGCCAAGGCAACTTTGGCACAGGCGACTCTAAACAAACAACGCGGTCAGTTGGTTGCCCCGTATGATGCGCGGATTGCAAAAGTGTCGGTCAGTGAAGGCTCTCGTGTGAATGCCGGTGTGAGCATGCTGAGTTTTTATGGGATGTCGTCGTTGGAGTTGCGCGCGAAATTACCGGTCATGGTATCACCTAATGTACAGCAAGCATTAGATTCGAATATTACTTTACAGGCATTCTATACCCAAAATAATGGAGCTCTAGGTCAACAGTCTATTCCGTTAAATTTAACGAGATTGGCGGGGGAGTCGACTACAAGCGGTATTGATGCCTTTTTTAGTTTACCGCCAACTCTCAAAAATGCTCGACCTGGTGATTTGATGGAAGTGAGTCTGCAAGGCGTGCCTGTTGATGCCGTGGTTGCGATCCCTTATAGTGCGCTTTATGGCCAAAACCAAGTCTATATTATTCAAGATGGTCGTTTATTATCTCAGCAGGTTAAGGTGGTGGGTGATGTGCTGCGTGATGATAAGCTTTGGGCGTTAATTTTGCCTGAGTTTGCCGCTAAGACCAAAATCAATGTTACTCATTTGCCGAATGCTGTTTCCGGTCTGAAAGTGTCTGAAGGTGTTCAATGAGTATCTCTGAATCTAACGGCGCTGCGTCAGGTGGTAATGAAGCATTAAGGCGTGATGAAAATCAGGATTTTCAAATTGAAGATCAAGATTATGAAATCAAGGAACGCAATTTTAAATCACACGGCATGATTGGCTTATTCGCCCGTCATAAAGTGGCACCTAACTTGTTGATGATTATTATGTTGTTAGCCGGTCTGGTCGCTCTAATGAAGTTGAATGTACAGTTCTTTCCAAGTTTTGAACTAGATTATGCTTCCGTTCGAGTGGTTTGGCCGGGTGCAAATGGTGAGGATGTAGAGCGGAGCATTACCGAGCCAGTTGAAAGGGTTTTGCGTAATTTAGATAGTTTGGATGAAATGACCTCCACTTCATCACTGGGTATCGCTGTGATTACCTTGAAGTTCAAGGAAGGCGTGAATATGATTGAGGCGGTCGATCAAATCAATCAGCGCATCAATGAATTGCGCAATTTGCCGCAGGATGCGGAAAAACCGGTGGTAGAGCGGATTGTTCGTTACGAATCTATTGCGCGTGTATTGTTAGTGAGTGAACAGGGTGACTTGGCGGAACTGCGACCGATGGTGCGCGAGTTTGAACGAGATTTACTCAATCGCGGCATTGATAAAATCAGTTTTACCGGTCTGCCTGCTGAAGAGATGGCGGTAGAACTGTCCCAAGAAAAGCTTGAACAGTTTAATCTTTCGTTAGAGGCGGTTGGCAATCAAATAGCCAGTATGAGTCGTGATTACCCGGCAGGTTCGGTAGGTGACAATGATAGTGTTAGAGACTTGCGTGCCCTGGAACAAAAGCGTACTGAGCACGAATTTAATCAAATGCCCTTGGTGGTCTCGGATTCTGAGAATGTGGCTTTGGGTGATGTGGGTTTGGTTGAACGACGCGCCATTAAGGACTCGCCTTATTTAACTGTAGAAGGTTATCCAGCCATTGAAATGCAATTACAGCGTGCTGAAAGCGGTGATACGTTAGTCTCTTCTAAAATATTAATGGATTGGATTGCAGAAGTCGAGCCGGCCTTACCGCAGGGCGTGCGAATTCAGGTCTATGATCAGACCTGGTCGTTAGTGAATCAGCGAATTATGTTGTTAGTGAATAATGGAATTGGCGGCTTAATTCTGGTCGTCTTGATCTTATATATATTTATGAATGGTCGAGTGGCTTTCTGGGTTGCTGTCGGTATTCCGGTCTCTTTTTCAGCCACTCTGATGATCATCTATTTAGCAGGTGGCAGTATCAACATGGTCAGCCTGTTTGGGCTGATTATGGCATTGGGAATCATTGTGGATGATGCTATTGTGGTGGGTGAGGATGCATTGTCACATCACGAACGGGGAGAGCCTGCCTTACAGGCTGCCGAAGGTGGCGCGCATCGTATGCTCGGTCCTGTCACGGCATCTTCATTAACAACCGTCGCAGCTTTCTTACCTTTAATGATGATTGGCGGGGAGATGGGGAATATCCTGTTCGCCATTCCGTTAGTCATTATTGCGGTAATTTTCGCCTCATTGATTGAGAGTTTCACGATTTTACCAGGCCATCTGCGCCATGCCTTAAGTGGTGTTAAGCGCTCTCAGCCGGGCTCGATTCGTTATCGTTTAGATCGTGGGATTGATCATGTCCGTCATCATCAGTTTCGTAATATTATCCGTTGGGTCTTGAAGAATAGAGCGATTACTTTAACGGCGACATTGGCGATGATGATTTTTGTGATTGGTTTACTCGCGGGGGGGCGTTTGGGTTTTGTCTTTTTCCCTTCACCAGAGTCCACTAAGTTGCAAGCTGATGCGCGTTTTGTGGCAGGAACGCCTTCAGAAGTCTCTTCACGTTATGTTGAAAAACTCTATCAGGCTTTGCTAGAGACCGAGCAAGAGCTTGAACCCGGTATGCTTAAGATTGCGACGGTAAACTACAATAAAACCAGCAAACAGTCGGGGCCCAATTTTAGCGGAGTAAATGTAGAGCTGGTTGAGCCAGATCAGCGGCAAACACGAAATGCAGAGTTCATTAAAGTTTGGCAAGAAAAAGTCGGAATAGTGCCAGGTTTAGATGTGTTAAGCATTGAATCACCGAGAAATGGGCCACCAGGTAGTGATGTAGATATTCGTTTATCAGGCGCAGAGCCTTTGGTTTTAAAGCAAGCATCTTTAGACTTGCAGGAGGTCTTGTCGCAAGTGGCTGGTGTGAGTGGTATTCGAGATGATCTACCCTATGGTCGAGATCAGTTGATTTATCAACTCACACCGACAGGAAAGGCTTTGGGGTTAACTTATGTTGCTTTAGGACGTCAGTTATCGGATGCCTTTTCAGGTCGTCTGGTGCAAATCTTTACCGATGCAGAAGATGAAATTGAGGTACGTGTGCAATATCCTCGGGCTGAGCAGAATACCTTAGCAACTCTTAATCGTATGCAAATCGTCACGCCTACAGGGGAGCGTGTCGCTTTGAATACGGTGGCGAGTTGGTCGACTCAGCGTGGTTTTGATGTGATGCGCCATGTCGATGGGTATCTGGCGGTCAATGTGATTGGTGAAGTGGATCGTAGCGTTAACAATGGTAATCTTATTTTAGCGCAGTTAATGCGAAGTACTCTGCCTGAGCTAGAAATGAAATACGGACTGGTTTATTCGGTTGAAGGGCAGAGTGCACGACAGGCAGAAACTATGGCGGATATGAAAGTTGGTTTGTTGATTGGTTTATCGATGATTTATATCGTTCTGGCCTGGGTTTTTGGTTCTTATGGCTGGCCTTTGGTAGTGATGATGGCGATTCCTTTTGGTTTAGTTGGTGCCATCATGGGGCACTGGTGGATGGGGTTGGATATGACAATCCTGTCGCTGTTTGGTTTCTTTGGCTTGTCAGGTATCGTGGTCAATGACTCAATTATCTTGGTGAGTTTTTATAAGCGCCTCAGGGAGTCTGGTTTGGGTGTGGATGCAGCTTTAGAAGAAGCGGCTGTTCAGCGTGTCCGTGCGGTACTGTTGACGTCATTAACCACGGTTGCGGGTTTAACACCGTTGTTGTTTGAAACCTCTTTGCAAGCACAATTCTTGATTCCAATGGCGACCGCAATAGCCTTTGGTTTGATTTTCTCGACCTTTCTGATTTTGCTGGTGATTCCGTCAATGTTGTCATTGTACGAGCACGCAGGAGAAGCGATTAATAAAAGAACTCGGAATTCATCAAATGATCGCGCACAAAGTGTTGAGGCTGAGTTAACGTCTACAGGTCGGTAAGAGCATGCTTTGTCTAAACTCAATGTGGTAATTAATTATTTTAATGATTAAGTTGAACATAAATCCTTATTTAAAGCCGTATTTTGGGGTTTTTCGATAAAAAACCGATCTGTAATAAGCCATCAAATGCAGTAAGTCTGAGTAAATAAACCTAAGAAAACAATAAGAAAACTTGATGATTTAGTCATTTTAAGAGAGAATATTCCCCCAAATTATCTTGTCATTCCTCCTTTAAGTTCTTAAATATATAGAGCCTAAAGTTAGTAGAGGAATGTGCAAGCACCGAATTTTTTTAAAAATTAAGGAAGTTGTATGGCAACTCGTAGAGAATTAGCAAACGCAATCCGTGCGTTAAGTATGGATGCAGTTCAGAAAGCAAATTCGGGTCACCCAGGTGCACCGATGGGTATGGCGGATATCGCTGAAGTATTGTGGAACAGCCACATGAAGTACAACCCAACGAATTCAAAATGGGCTGATCGCGATCGTTTCGTATTGTCTAACGGACACGGATCAATGTTGATGTACTCTTTGTTGCACCTAACTGGTTTTGACCTAGGTATGGAAGATATCAAGCAGTTCCGTCAGCTTCACGCTAAGACGGCAGGTCACCCTGAGTATGGTTATGCTGAAGGTATCGAAACAACGACTGGTCCTCTAGGTCAGGGTTTGACTAACGCGGTAGGTATGGCAATTGCAGAACGTACTTTAGCGGCACATTTCAACCGTCCAGGTCATAACGTTGTTGATCACAACACTTATGTATTCATGGGTGATGGTTGTTTGATGGAAGGTCTTTCTCATGAAGCGGGTGCAATGGCTGGGACTTTAGGTCTTGGTAAGTTAATCGCGTTCTGGGATGATAATGATATTTCTATCGATGGTCACATCGGTGATTGGATGGAAAGAGGCGTTCCAGCCCGTTTTAAATCTTATGATTGGCACGTTATTCCGAATGTTGATGGTCACGATGCCGATGCAGTTAATGCGGCAATCGAAGAAGCTAAGTCTGTCACAGATAAGCCGACATTGATTTGTACTCGTACAATTATCGGTTTTGGTTCACCTAATATGTGCGGTTCGCATGAATGTCACGGTGCTGCTTTAGGTCATGATGAGATTGCTGCTGCACGTGAATTCCTAAAATGGCCTTATGCGCCATTTGAAATTCCAGAAGATATCTATGCTGGTTGGGATCATAAAGCGAAAGGTGCAACTGACGAAGCTGAGTGGAATACTCGTTTTGACGCTTATACAGCAGAGCATCCTGAGTTGGCTTCAGAGTTTAAACGTCGTATGTCAGGTGATTTGCCAGCTAACTTCGAAGTTGAAATGGATAAGTTCATTGCGCATACTCAAGGTGAAATGCCAAACATCGCTTCACGTAAAGCGTCTCAAAACGCGATTGAAGCAATGGGGCCATTATTGCCTGAAATGTTCGGTGGTTCTGCTGACTTAACGGGTTCTAACTTAACGAACTGGTCTGGTACGGTTAAAGTTAATGCTGACAATGCTAACGGTAACTACCTTTCTTGGGGTGTTCGTGAGTTTGGTATGGCGCACATGATGAACGGTATGGTGCTTCACGGTGGTTTCAAGGTTTACGGCGCAACATTCTTCATGTTCATGGAGTTCATGCGTAACGCTTTACGTATGTCTGCATTGATGAAGATCGGTACGATCTATGTTTACACTCATGACTCTATCGGTCTAGGTGAAGATGGTCCTACGCATCAGCCTGTAGAGCAAATGGCAACTATGCGTGTAATCCCTAACTTCCAAACTTGGCGTGGTTGTGATGCAATTGAGTCTGCTGTTTCTTGGAAAGTTGCGATGATGCGTGGAAACGCACCAACAGCATTAGTATTCTCTCGTCAAAACCTAACGCCTCAGCCTCGTACGGCAGAGCAGGTTGCGAACATCGAGAAAGGTGGATATGTTCTTAAAGATTGTGCTGGTACGCCAGACATTATCTTTATCTCAACGGGTTCTGAAGTCGGTCTAGCGGTAGAAGCTGCTGAAGCAATGAATGCAAACGTACGTGTTGTTTCTATGCCTTGTACTAACGCTTATGATTCTCAAGATCAGGCCTATAAGGATTCTGTATTGATTCCTGGTGTTAAGCGTGTTGCGATTGAAGCAGGTGTTGCTGATGGTTGGTATAAGTATGTTGGTCTTGAAGGTGGAACGGTTTGTATGTCTACTTTCGGTGAATCAGCTCCTGCTGGCGAATTATTCAAAGAATTCGGTTTCACAGTAGAGAACGTTGTAGCAACAGCTAACAAAGTACTTGGTAAGTAATTAAGTGGGTCGTCTTAAAGACGGCTTAATTATTTGCATTCAGTATTAACAAATTTTTTATTAAGCTAGGCCTGATTTAACCAGGCCTGGTAACAATTGGAGTAAAAACTCAATGACTATTAAAGTTGGTATTAACGGTTTCGGTCGTATCGGACGTATGGCTTTCCGCGCAGCGGCTAAAGATTTCAAAAACATCGAAGTAGTTGCGATCAATGATTTACTTGATCCTGAATACCTAGCATACATGCTTAAGTTCGATTCTGTACACGGTCGTTTTGACGGAACAGTTGATGTTGTTGACGGTAACCTAGTGGTTAACGGTAAGACTATCCGTATTACTGCAGAACGTAACCCTGCTGACCTAGCTTGGTCTGATGTTGGTGCTGATCTAGTAATCGAATGTACTGGTTTCTTCCTAACTGAAGAATCTTGTCAGGCTCACATCGATGCCGGTGCTAAGAAAGTAGTTCAATCTGCTCCTTCTAAGGATCACACTCCAATGTTCGTATATGGTGTTAACCATAACGAATATAAAGGTGAGGCAATTGTTTCTGCAGCGTCTTGTACGACTAACGGTCTTGCGCCAGTTGCTAAAGTACTTAACGACAGCTTCGGTATCAAGCGTGGTCTTATGACGACTGTTCATGCTGCAACAGCTACTCAGAAAACAGTTGATGGTCCTTCTATGAAAGATTGGCGTGGTGGTCGTGGTATTCTTGAGAATATCATCCCTTCATCAACGGGTGCTGCTAAAGCGGTAGGTGTTGTTCTTCCTGAGTTGAATGGCAAGTTGACTGGTATGGCTTTCCGTGTACCTACTTCTGACGTTTCTGTTGTTGATTTAGTTGTTGAACTTGAAAAAGAAGCAACTTATGAAGAAATCTGTGCAGCGATGAAAGCGGCTTCTGAAGGTTCTATGGCAGGTGTGCTTGGTTACACTGAAGAAGCGAATGTTTCTACAGATTTCCGTGGTGATTCTCGTCCATCTATCTTTGATGCAAAAGCGGGTATCGCTCTAGATACTACTTTCGTTAAAGTGGTCGCTTGGTATGACAACGAATATGGTTATACATGTAACATGATGCGCGTTGTAGAACACGTAGGTAAGTAATTAATTTGCTCAGTCCTAACGGGTTGAGTAGCTTAAAACTTATTTATTATTTGGAGGGAGATAAATCTTCCTTCAAATATTATTAACTTTTCGTTTCCGTACTGATTCAGTATTGAATGGAAAATTTAATATTAAACTTTGTTGCTCTGCAACACTCCAAACTGAGGAATACCGAATGTCTGTAATTAAGATGACTGATTTAGATCTAGCTGGAAAGCGCGTATTAATTCGTCAAGATTTAAATGTGCCAGTAAAAGACGGTAAAGTAACTTCAGATGCGCGTATTCGTGCATCATTAGCAACCATTAAGATGGCTGCAGACGCTGGCGCTAAGGTCATGCTAATGTCTCACCTTGGTCGTCCAACGGAAGGTGAGTATGCTGAAGAATTCTCTCTTGCACCCGTTGCTGCAAATCTTTCTGAAAAGTTAGGTAAAGACGTTCGTTTGGTTAAAGATTACCTAAATGGTGGTTTTGACGTGGCTGACGGTGAAGTTGTTCTTTTAGAAAACGTACGTTTTAACGTCGGTGAGAAGAAAGATGACGAAGTGCTTTCTAAGCAGTATGCTGCATTATGTGATGTTTATGTTATGGATGCATTTGGTACAGCTCACCGTGCTCAAGCTTCTACACACGGCGCGGGTGCATTTGCTCCAACGGCATGTGCTGGTCCTTTATTAGCGGCTGAGTTAGATGCTTTAGGTAAAGCTTTAAACAATCCTGCACGCCCAATGGTTGCAATCGTTGGTGGTTCAAAGGTTTCTACTAAGTTAACAGTGCTTGAGTCACTTTCTGAGAAAGTTGATCAGTTAGTTGTTGGTGGTGGTATTGCGAATACCTTCATCGAAGCTGCTGGTTATAACGTTGGTAAGTCGCTATCTGAATCAGATCTTCTTGAAACTTGTAAGAAGTTAAACGGAATTATGGAAGCACGTGGTGCGGCGATTCCTTTAGCTTCTGACGTGGTTTGTGGCAAAGAGTTCTCTGAAACGGCTGTTGCAACGACTAAAAATGTTTCTGAAACTCAAGACGACGATATGATTTTTGATATCGGTCCTGATTCTGCAGCAGAGTTAGCTGAAATCATCAAAAATGCTGGAACGGTTGTTTGGAACGGTCCAGTAGGTGTTTTCGAGTTTGACCAGTTTGGTGAAGGCACTAAAGCAATCGCTATGGCGATTGCTGAATCAAAAGCATTTTCTATCGCGGGTGGTGGGGATACTTTAGCGGCGATTGATAAGTACGATATCGCAGATAAGGTTTCTTATATCTCTACGGGTGGTGGTGCTTTCCTTGAGTTCTTAGAAGGTAAAGAGTTACCTGCTGTAACGATGCTAGAAAAAGCTGCAGCAAAAAAGTAATCTAGTCTATGTAGACTAAATGACCAGGCCTGGTAACGACCAGGTCTGGTTTTCATCTATTTGTCATATTGATAATAGAGTTAATGTAATAAGATGAGTTTTCCATTTGAGGGTGACTCGGTAAGTAAACATAACAGACATAGCAGCCGCCGATTGGCTGTCAGTGTGGAAGACGTTTATTTTGCGAGACATCTTTTTTGAATTGGTAAAACACTCAAATTTTAAAGGTATAAATTTTCATGTCATCAAATATAAGAAGAACAAAAATTGTTGCAACTTTAGGGCCAGCGACAGATCGTCCAGGCGAATTAGAAAAAATGATTAAAGCGGGTCTAGATGTTGTGCGTATCAATATGTCACACGGTAATCCTGCAGAGCATAAAACACGTGTTGATGCAGTCCGTGCTTTAGCGGCCAAGCTTGATCATGAAGTCGGTGTTTTAGTTGATTTACAAGGTCCTAAAATCCGTATTGCACGTTTTGCTGAAGATAAAATTTTTCTAGAAGATGGTGACAAGTTCTCTTTAGACAATAACGTCGATCTCAACCTTGGGAACCAGCACGAAGTTGGTTTGACTTATAAAAGTCTGCCTTACGATGTTAAGCCAGGTAATCGCCTATTGTTAGATGATGGTCGTTTAGTATTTGAAGTTGATAACGTGGTAGGTGAACGTGTTAACTGTACGGTTATTGTCGGTGGTACGCTTTCTAATAACAAGGGCATCAACCTTCAGGGTGGTGGCCTTTCAGCCGCCGCTCTAACGGATAAAGATAAAGAAGATATCCTAACGGCAGCTGAAATGAAGGCAGACTTTCTTGCATTATCATTCCCGCGTTCAGCGGAAGATGTTGAGTATTGCCGTACCCTAGCACAAAAAGCAGGCTTGTTCTGTAGTATCGTTTCTAAAGTAGAGCGTGCAGAAGCAGTGGCTGATGATGCGACTTTAGACGGCATTATCTTGGCTTCTGATGTCATCATGATTGCCCGTGGAGATTTGGGTGTTGAAGTCGGTGATGCACAACTACCAGCTTTACAAAAGAAAATGATCACGCGTTCACGTCAGTTGAACCGTGTCACGATCACTGCAACGCAGATGATGGAAACGATGATTGATAATGCGATTCCTACCCGTGCAGAAGTTTTTGATGTTGCCAATGCGGTAATGGATGGTACGGATGCGGTTATGTTGTCAGGTGAAACGGCTACCGGTAAGTCTCCTAGTTTGGTTATCGAGACGATGGGTCGTATCTGTCATGAGGCTGAAAAATCTCGTTCTTCACGTGAATCTACACACCGTATTGATGAGTCATTCACTGCTGTTGATGAAACGATCGCAATGTCAGCTATGTACGCGGCAAACCACTTTGATGTGAAATGTATCGCAGCTTTGACGGAATCAGGTAATACGGCATTGTTGATGTCTCGTATCAGTTCTGGGATTCCAATCATTGCATTAACTCCGCATCTTGAAACACGTCGTAAAGTGACAATGTATCGTGGTGTTTATCCTTCAACGGTGAGCTATGAAGGTTGTGATGATGCTGAGGTTAAAGCACTTATCATGGATAGAATTAAGGCTTTTGGTATTGCTAAGGAAGGTGATTTAGTCATTCTTACCCGTGGAGAATTACGCGGTAGCCTAGGCGGTACAAACAGCATGGAAATCGTTAAGGTTTCTTAAGCCCAATTTTAGCCATAAGTGCATTAGTGTTTATGGCAAACCAATATTATTTGGATAGCATCTAAAAGCTTGATAGAATAGTTAAAATTTTTTGAAACAAATAAAGGAGTCTCCCAAATGGCGATGATTACACTTCGTGAATTAATGGACTACGCAGCAGAACATAACTTTGGTATGCCAGCGTTTAACGTAAACAACATGGAACAAGTTCGTGCAATCATGCGCGCTGCTGACGCTGTAGATTCTCCAGTTATCCTTCAGGGTTCTGCTGGTGCACGTAAGTATGCTGGTGAGCCAATGCTTCGTCACATGATCGCAGCAGCCGTTGAAATGTATCCTAACGTTCCAGTTGTAATGCACCAGGATCACGGTTCTGATGTTGGTGTATGTTTACGCGCAATTCAGTCTGGTTTCACATCTGTAATGATGGATGGTTCTTTAGAAGCGGATATGAAAACACCTGCGTCATATGAATATAACGCTGGTATTACTGCTGAAGTAGTTGCGATTGCTCACGCTGGTGGTGTTTCTGTTGAGGGTGAGCTCGGTTGTCTAGGTTCTCTTGAAACTGGAATGATGGGTGAAGAAGATGGTCATGGTTCTGATGAGAAGCTTGACATGGATAGCCTATTGACTGATCCAGAAGAAGCGGCACAGTTTGTTAAAGATACTAACGTTGACTGTTTAGCAGTAGCGGTTGGTACTTCTCACGGTGCTTATAAGTTTACATCTAAGCCTGGTGCTGATGTTCTTAAGATTGATCAGATCCGTAAGATCCACGAGCGTATTCCTGATACTCACATCGTAATGCACGGTTCTTCTTCTGTTCCTGAAGAATGGTTACAAATCATCAATAACTACGGTGGTGATATGGGTCAAACTTACGGTGTACCTGTTGAAGCAATCGTTGAAGGTATCAAGTATGGTGTGCGTAAAGTAAACATCGATACAGATCTACGTATGGCATCTACTGGTGCAATTCGTAAGCATTTGTCTGAAAATACTTCTAACTTCGATCCTCGTAAATTCTACAATGCTGCAGAAAACGCGATGATGGAAATCTGTAAAGCTCGTTTCGAAGCTTTCGGTTGTGCTGGTCACGGTTCTAAGATCAAATCTGTTGGTCTAGAAGAGATGCAAGCTCGTTATGCATCAGGTTCATTGAATCAAACTGTTCGTTAATCGATCGTTTATTCTGAACTAGAAAGAGCCCGCTTTATGCGGGTTTTTTTGTGTCCTTAAAAAGGGTGCGATGATTGAATCTTTTAATAGACGTTATAGCCTATATAACATCTTGTAATGTATTGAATTTAGACAAACTGTTAGAATGTGCTAATTAAATTTAATTCTTAGGAAAAGCATGGCTTCTACTGAAATATATAACTTTGAAGTTTCTCAAAATAACTTTAATTCTATTGTTCTAATGAACTCTTACAAACTACCGGTTTTTACCTTGTTTATGAGCCCAAGTATTGGTGACTGTATTAAGTTAGAGCGTAGTTTATCGGAGTTTGCGGAGGAGTTTGCAGGACAATTTATTTTGGCACGTATAGATATTGATATGGAGGCTGACTTAAAAGAGCAGTATGACATTGTAAATGTGCCAACCATTAAAGTATTTAAAGATGGCAATATGGTTCATCAAGAAGTGGGGTTGTTGGATGCAAAAGAAATAGCGGAGCTGATGAAGGCACATGGTATGTTTCGTAGATCCGATGAGATGCGTGATGAAGCACGTACTCAGCACCTACAGGGAAATACACCAGAAGCGATTAAAATCCTGACAGAGGCAATTAATAGCGACCCTAGTAATACTCGTATTGCCATGGATATGATACAGATTATGCTAGATATCAATGTGCTTGACCAAGCAACAGAATTATATAATAAGTTACCAGATAGAGATAAGGAGTCTGAAGTCGGTAAAGCGTTGCTTGGACAAATTACCTTTAAAGGATTGGCTGCAAAGACATCAGGCCTGGTGGAGTTGATGGAGCAAGTAAATCAACAGCCAGATAACTTCGATGCGCGTTTTGGATTAGCAATCTGTTATGTGGCTGAACATGGCTATGAAGAAGCTATGAATCAGATATTTGAGATTTTAAATGCTGAGCCGACTTATAAACAAGGAGCAGCCCAAGAGTTGGCTGTAACGATAATCAATATGTTAGAAGCGAATGATTCGCAACTAGCACAAGATTCCCGCCGTATTCTAAGTAATATGTTGGCACAGTGATTTAGTATATTTAGGCACAAAAAAGGGCGGTTAACCGCCCTTTTTTGTGAGGTGACGTTAATTAAAAGTAATCGCTGGTCTCAACATCATCTAAATCTGTGCTGCTAAAACGACAGACATTAACGCTGATATAGTCGTCGTAAGCGCTACCAGATGACACCCAGTTTTTAACTTTATTCTCTACCGCTTGCGGTAATACTTTTTCATTTAGAACCAAGCAGAAACCATATTTAAATTTTGGACTCTCTTTATTTTCAACGAGAACGTTACCATCGTGTGTAAATAATTTGACTTGAGCCTGTTGACCAGGCATCGTCACAAAAGCATTCGCACTATGCTCTTTAATTAATGCTATTAATTTGTTATTGAAGTGCATTTTACTAATTGGATTGTTCTGATAGTATTCCACAATTAAATCCGCTGCACGTTCAATCAATGATGCCTTTAAAGCGTCAACAGAATCAAACGTTTCATCGCCCATTTCAAAGATGACATAAGCCTGCTGGGTTTTGCCTAATGTTAAGGATTTGTCTTCGTGTATGACTAAAGCAGCACCTTCTAGTATGGCTTGATAGTTTTCATCAGAAAACTCGGTTAAAGCTTGTTTAAATAGTTCAGCATTCATCTTTTAGGTTTCCTAAATAAATCGAGTTGTAATCGTTTATTTTAACAGAGAGTGGTATAAAAAAACCTCAGTCAGTTTCCTGACTAAGGTTTAAAGGCTAATTAGTAGTGAAAACTAACTAATTATGAGGTCAGGTTGGCAAACAGTTGCGGTAATTTTTCTGGTAACTTCAACACATCATCTACGATTGCGAATCGATTTGCACCAAAAATATTTTGTACATATTTATCTGCGTATTGGTCAATCGTTAAACAGTACGAGTAGATACCATTCGATTGTAACTCTTCAACGGCTTTTTTAGCATCCTGCTTGAGATACTGACCATCCTGTTCATCGATATCTGCTGGTTCACCATCTGTAATCACCAGCAGCAATTTTTGCTTGCTGTTCTGTTGATTAAGATAATGGCCAGCGTGACGTATTGCGCCACCCATACGGGTAGAAAGTCCACCTTTCATACCGGCAAGTCTGGCATGCACTTCGCCATCAAAAGGCTCGTCAAATTGTTTAAAACGTACATATTGTAGGTCATGACGTCCATCAGATGAGAAGCCATGTACAGCAAACTGATCACCGATACCATTAATGGCATGAGACACTAGAATCGCAGACTCCTGAGTGACTTCCAATATTGTTTTATCTGCACCATTGACCATTTCATTGGTTGACTCAGATAAATCCAAAAGGATAACCACCGAAACTTCACGCGATCGAATCACATTTTTCATGGTGATACGTGGGTCTGGCTCTTGTCCCATACGAATAGCTGTAATGGCTTCTACACAGGCATTTAAATCCAATTCATCACCATCTTCTAAGCGACGAATACGCTGTAAACCAACCGCTTGTAATTTATCTACAATTTGCTTGATACGATGTGCAATGCCTTTATTTGCATCTAAGATGCGGTTATAAAGTGTAGGGTCACCTTTCTTAGCACGGCGCTCATAAAGCGTTACCCAGCTTGGACGATTCAGTTGAACACGGTAATCCCACTCATGATAATGATAAGGATCCGAGATAGGCTCAATACCTTCCATTTCATTCCATGAAACACCATTATCTTCGTATGGCATTAACTCAGAGCCAAGAACCCATATCTCATCATGGTCAACATCAATCAATTCAGAATCAATTTCGTTAATCATTTCCATCACAGAAACATGTTTACGTACGGTTTCTTCGTAGCCACCGGAACCCGCATCCATTTCTGCCCACTCTTCAGATGCCCACACAAAGCGGTTATCATCTCGATAGCCAAAACGTTGTTTGCTCAAGTCGGTTAATGAGACCCATTTGTTCGTTGCAAGGTTCATTGCATTGAACATTAAGATACCGACATCCCAAGCCCATTTTTCATTGTCAAGGTTGTCTTCAATCTCAGCATAGAATTTATCAGCAACAACCGATAACTGCACATCTTGTAGGTCATGCTCTCTGTCCATCAATTTAAGCGCAAGTTGTTCTATTCGATAAGCATCTGATTTAGGGTCAAGTTGTATCTGTTCTTGGTTAGCATGGATTACTTTCATCCACAAGTTTCTTAAGCCTGGGAAGTTTTTAATGGCGTTGTATTCGACGCGTGCATCTTCAATAATTTCGATAAAGAACATCTGTTGTGGAGATAGTTGTTCCATTGAAATTGCCGCTTTGCTGTAGCAAAGGTGAGAGGCTAAGTGAGCGGCCATTGCACGATAAAGTTCAGCCCCTGTGACATCGCCTAAATCATTTAGTGCGTCTGGCAGGTGCAGAGCCATATTTTGAAAGTAGGGCTTAAAGTCTTCAAAGTCAGCGGCTGCCGGACGAATAAAGAAGTCACGTGCCCAAAAAGCGCGCAGGAAGAAATTTACCGGACGGTGATAGTCGATAAACAGGGAGCCTTTACGCTGTTGTTGAAAGACGGCTTTTGAGTCTTCAGACTCTAAACCAAAGTATTTGATTTGTGCCGGAAAGTTACGCGCGTGAGCTTGTGCGCCCCATTGCGCCCAACGTCTTAGACCAGAAACGGTTAGTTTAGACATCATGTCGTCAATGTTGCCTAACATTGGTCGCATAGCACGAGGTGTTTTAGAGCCAATTTGGTAGATAAGCGCAAGATACTGTCTAGTCAGATCGATATCACGGGTTTTTTCAGCAATGATCGGCAACGAGTTTAAAACCAGCGCAATGACTTCACCCGACATAACGGAAGATAACTTCATGACGGTTTCTTGGATATCATCAAGGATTTCATCTTCAATTTTTGCGACGACTTGAGGTACCGCTTCAAGATAACTGACAACTACATCCTGACCTTTACCAAGGTAGGAGAGCATATTGGCATTAGCCAACCACTCTTCACGAGAGTGTTCATTCATGTAGTGTGAAGCTTCTTGAATCAATGAATCCAGCATCTCCTCAAGTTGAGGAACGCTTTCAATCAGTGATGCTTTGACTTCTTCTAGATCAAAACTCATAACATTATCCTATACATTTTAAATTCAACGGCGAGCCCAGGATGCATATCCATTTAAGGGATGCACCAGGCCTGGTGGATTTATTCAAAAAATGTATCTACGGTCGTTAACAATGTATCTAAAATATCATCATCATCTGTTAGCGGTGTGACAAGTGCCATGTTGCAAGCTTTCTTAGGGTCAACACCTTTGTTGATTAGTTGTGCTGCATAAACCAATAGACGGGTAGACATACCTTCGTCTAGACCGTGACCTTTAAGGTTACGTGAACGTTGTGCAATCTGAACAAGTTTCTCTGCCGTTGCAATGTCAATCCCTGCTTCTTTGGCAACAATTTCAGCTTCAATGTCCGCTGCTGGATAATCAAATCTAAACCCACCAAAACGCTGTTTGGTTGATTGCTTAAGATCTTTCATCATCGACTGATAGCCAGGGTTATAAGAGATAACCAGCTGGAAGTCAGGGTGCGCTTCTAATAATTCACCTTTTTTGTCCAAAGGTAAAATGCGACGGTGATCCGTTAAAGGGTGAATAACAACGGTGGTGTCTTGACGTGCTTCAACCACTTCATCCAAATAACAGATAGCACCGATTCGGGCTGCAACCGTTAAAGGGCCATCTTGCCAGCGAGTACCGTTGGCGTCTATTAAGAAGCGACCTACTAAGTCAGATGCGGTCATATCTTCGTTACAAGCAACGGTAATAAGCGGCGTGTTTAACTTATGGGCCATGTATTCAACAAAACGTGATTTACCACATCCAGTTGGACCTTTAAGCATGATTGGCATTCTTGAAGCGTAGCCCGATTCAAATAGCTCTACTTCATCCGCGACTGGGCGATAGAATGGCTCATCTTTGATAATGTATTGTGATGGATCTATTGCATTGACTTCAGACATGATTGTTTCTCCGTGACAGGTGATATTCAAAGCGTATTTCAAAAAGTTTAGGGCTATTCACTCTTTTAAAATGAGTAAACCTAAAATGATGGAAATACCAACTGGATTTCGGGACCAGTTGGCAAGTGTCATTTGTACACGAGGTATAGAAATGTACAAATAAACCAGGTTAAGAAGAGGTTAATCTTGTTTGTTTAACCACTTCTCAGAATTTGTGTCGGCTAGAAGCTAGCTTCTAGCCTAATCTATTTAAAAGTAACTTCTTGGTAACTTACCAGGCCTGGTAAGTTACCAGAGACGTTAACTTTAAAGCTGATTTAAGCTTACATGTCACCACGCTTAATAAGCATGTTGGCACCTTGAGACTGTGAAAAGTTATCATAACCAATCAAACGAACGTGGTTGTTTGGGTTAGCTTTGATACAATTCTGAACTTCAGCTAGTACTGCGTCTGCAGAAGTCTCACCGAACAACGGTAATTTCCACATATACCAGAAATAATCTGTTGCACGCTCAGGCTCTGAGTGCTCAATAGCAGGGTTCCAGCCTTTGTCAATGATGTACTGAACCTGAGCTTTAACTTGCTCACTAGTCATAGTCGGAAGGTAAGAAAAAGTTTCTGCCTTACGTGACTTAGGATCAGAGATACGTGATGGGTAATCTTGTACTTCACTCATTATTAATTCTCCAATTTCTCAATTACTTATGCTTAACGTCAAGCTTATCAACTGTGTCGAATTCGAACTTGATTTCTTTCCAAGTTTCCATAGCGATCTTAAGTTCTGGGCTATGTTTAGCAGCGTCAGTAAGGATTTCTTTACCAACTTTCTCGATTTCTTTACCTTCGTTACGTGCTTGTACACACGCTTCAAGAGCAACACGGTTCGCCGCTGCACCAGCAGCATTACCCCATGGGTGACCTAGAGTACCACCACCGAACTGAAGAACAGAGTCATCACCGAAGATAGAAACTAGCGCAGGCATGTGCCATACGTGAATACCACCAGATGCAACTGGGATAACACCCGGCATAGCACCAAAGTCTTGATCGAACATGATTCCACGTGCACGATCTTCAGGGATGAATGAATCACGCATGATGTCGATCCAACCTAGAGTTGCTTCACGGTCACCTTCTAACTTACCAACAACCGTACCTGAGTGTAAGTGATCACCACCAGATAAACGAAGTGCTTTAGTTAGTACACGGAAGTGGATACCGTGATGTGGGTTACGGTCAATTACACCGTGCATTGCGCGGTGAATGTGTAACAGTAGACCATTCTTACGACAATAGTTCGCAAGACCAGTGTTAGCAGTGAAACCACCCGTTAGGTAATCGTGCATGATGATTGGAGAACCAATCTCTTTAGCGAACTCAGCACGCTCATACATTTCTTCTGGCGTACCAGCAGTAACGTTTAGGTAGTGACCTTTACGCTCACCAGTTTCAGCTTCAGCTTTTGAAATCGCATCTTGACAGAAAAGGAAACGGTCTCTCCAGCGCATGAATGGCTGTGAAGTTACGTTTTCATCATCTTTAGAGAAATCCAAACCACCACGTAGAACTTCATATACAGCACGACCGTAGTTTTTAGCAGATAGACCTAGTTTAGGCTTGATAGTACAACCTAACATTGGACGACCATACTTATCCATCTTATCACGCTCAACCTGGATACCGTGTGGTGGTCCACCACAAGTCATTACGTAAGCTAGTGGGAAGCGGACATCTTCTAGACGACAAGCACGTAGTGCTTTAAAGCCGAAAACGTTACCAACTAGTGAAGTCATTACAGAAACAACAGAACCTTCTTCGAAAAGATCGATTGGGTATGCAATGAAAGCGTAGAAGCTAGCATCATCACCAGGAACGTCTTCGATTCTGTATGCACGACCTTTATAGTAGTCAAGGTCAGTCAATAAATCAGTCCAAACAGTAGTCCATGTACCAGTTGAAGATTCTGCAGCAACCGCAGCAGCTAACTCTTCACGGGGAACACCGTCTTGTGGGATTAGTTTAAAACATGCTAGGAAATCTGAGTCTTTAGGCTCGTAGTCCGGCATCCAATATGTTTCGCGGTATTCTTTAACACCTGCGTTATAGGTCTTAGCCATTAGTTTTACCTCTTTAGGTTTAAAAAACTTAACTCTGAATCAAGTTAATGGAATTATTTGAAATCCATCTTGTCTTCAGTTGCTGCGTATCTTAAAAACAAACTCTAAAGTGCGCAATCCAATCTTTGTTATGTAAATCATAAACAATTAGTTATACAATAAAGTCCTTATATCTTATGTACTTACAATTTAAAGGGTTTTTTTATATGCACAAGTTGAACGTCACAGCCCAGCAAATCCGTATCTTTGAGGCGGTTGCTAGGAATGAAAGTTTTACCAAAGCAGCGCAAGAATTAAGCCTCACTCAACCAGCTGTTTCGATACAAATAAAACGTCTTGAAGAAAATAATGATGTGAAATTTATCGAGGTTGTGGGTAAAAAATTATTTTTGACTCCTGCTGGTGAGCATATGTATAAAAGCTGTCAGAAAATTCTCAATGAACTGAAAGAATTAAATGTTTATATCCAATCGGAGCAGAATCGAATTGATGGTGAACTGCGTATTGCCGTGGTCACCCCAGCGAAGTATTTCATCTCTTATATCTTGAAAGCTTTTCTGAATCGTTATCCGGACGTAAAGCCTGTTATTACCGTGATTAATCGCCGTAGAATTTTAGATGAAATCAAACAGAACCAATATGATTTAACGATTATGGGAAGAGTTCCAGAGGATTTGAAAATGGACTCATATCCCTTTTTTAAAAGTGAATTGGTCGTGGTCGCTCCCCCACAGCACGCTTTGTCAAAAAAGCGGGATATACCCGTTGAAGAGCTTGCCAATGAGCGGTTTTTAATGCGAGAAAAAGGTTCTGGAATTAGAATGTCTTGTGAAGATCGCTTTACACAAGATGGCATTCATATTGAGCCGTATATGGAATTTGGTAGTACCGAAGCGATTAAACAAGCGGTTATGGCAGGATTGGGGATCTCTATTTTGCCTAAGCAAGCAATTCGTTTAGAGACCCGCTATGGTCATATGGATGTGCTGGATGTTGTTGGCTTTCCTTTGTGGCGTGATTGGTATGTTGCGAATATGTCAAGCAAGGTGTTGCCACCAGCTGCAGAGGCTTTTTTGGAGTTTCTTAAAACGGTTGATATTAATAAGTTATTAGTCATGTCTGATACCCGCTAAAGCCTATAATATAAGCCCTGTTCCATCTTTTAATCGAATCTAGGAAGATTATGCCTGAGAAAATATCCGTTCTCGCCAGAAGTGCGACCTTGCGCCAGTTACAGGTGTTTGAAAGTATTGCCAGGCACAATAGCTTCTCCAGGGCGGCAGAGGAGTTGCATTTAACGCAACCAACCGTCTCTATGCAGGTTAAAAAGTTGGTTGATATTCTTGAGGCGCCGTTATTTGAGCGAATTGGTCGAAAGGTCTATTTAACGGCAGTTGGCCAAGCTCTGTACGCTTCAGTGGATGGTATTTTGGAGCAATTGTCCATAGCTGAGCAAAAAATCAACCACCTTAAGGGGTTCTCTGGTGGCAGTGTCAAGATGTCTGTAATTTCTACGGCACAATATTTTGTGCCAAAAGTCATTCACGAATTTATGCAATCTTATCCAGATGTTTCGGTTATTTTACGAGTGGGTAATAAAGAGAGTTTATTAGAAAGAATTGCGCAAAATAAAGACGATTTTTATTTATTGGGACAACCCCCAGAGGGGTTGAATATTGAGTCTACGCTGTTGGCGGACAATCCTTTAGCGTTTGTGGCCAATAGTTCGCATCCCTTGGTGGGCAAAAAATTGCATATTGAAGATTTAGCAAATGAAGCGTTTTTAATGCGAGAGGTGGGCTCAGGTATCCGCTCTCAGATTGAGAAAGTGTTTGAAGAGTTAAAGTTCCAGCCACGTTTAAAGATGGTGCTTGGGGGGAATGAAGTCATTCGTTTAGGTTTGTTACAAGGTTTGGGTGTGACGGTGACCGCGGTTTCAACCCTTATAAAAGAGATTGAAGCAGGTGAGATTAGTATCTTAGATGTAGAGGGTTTTCCAATAAATAGACATTGGTATTTGGCTTATCCTAAGGGCAAAGTCTTGTCTATTGCGGCAGAGGAGCTGATTAAATTATTAAGGTTGGAGGGTAAGAGTTTTAGTCAGCAGGTGTTTAACAAATTTTAAAATAGATTGTGTAATATTGGTTTTAACTAATGAATATTGCATTTTATATAGACTAAAGACTATGTATGACATAAAAAAACTTGATTTGTATAACGTTTGCTTATGAATATAATAACCATTCAAATTTCGGGGGTTGAGCTTTTAAGGCTCAGTCAAAAAGTAAGGACGCCATTCATTATTAGAAATAAGGCGTCCCTTAAATAGAGGTATAGAAAATGGATCAGTCGAATCGTTATGCTGACTTATCGTTACAAGAAGAAGATTTGATCAAAGGTCAAAACCACATTCTAGTAGCTTACACAATGACTCCTGCTGCTGGGTATGGTTACCTAGAAGTAGCTGCACACGTTTGTGCGGAATCTTCTACTGGTACTAACGTTAAAGTTTGTACTACTGATGAGTTCACTGAAGGCCTAGACGCAATGGTCTATGAGATCGATGAAGCGAATAAGACTATGAAAGTGGCTTATCCTTTTGGTCTTTTCGATCGTAACAACATCGATGGTAAGTCAATGGTTGTATCTTTCCTAACGCTTTCAGTTGGTAACAACCAAGCGATGGGTGATGTACACCAGCTTCAGATGGTAGATTTCTGGATTCCAGAAACTAAGTTACACCTATATGACGGTCCTGCTCAAGATATCTCTTACCTTTGGAAGCTTTTAGGTCGTCCAAGAGTTGACGGTGGTTATATCGCTGGTACTATCATCAAGCCTAAGCTAGGTCTACGTCCTGAGCCGTTTGCAAAAGCTGCATACCAGTTCTGGCTAGGTGGTGATTTCATCAAGAATGATGAGCCACAAGGTAACCAAACTTATGCTCCAATGAAAACTGTTGTTCCATTGACTGTAGACGCTATGAAGCGTGCACAAGATGAAACTGGTGAAACTAAGCTTTTCTCTGCAAACATCACTGCTGATGATTATCATGAAATGACTTACCGTGCTGACTACATTCTAGAATCTTTTGGTGAATTAGCGCCTCAGGTTGCATTACTAGTTGATGGTTATGTTGGTGGTCCAGGTATGATTACGACAGCACGTCGTAACTACCCTTCACAGTACTTACATTATCACCGTGCAGGTCATGGTGCGATCACTTCTCCTTTGGCGAACCGTGGTTACACTGCATTTGTTCTTGCTAAGCTTTCTCGTCTTATGGGAGCGTCAGGTATCCACGTGGGTACAATGGGCTTCGGTAAGATGGAAGGTGGAAACGATGATAAGCACATCGCTTACATGATCGAACGTGACGAATGTCAAGGTCCGGTTTTCTATCAGAAGTGGGAAGGTATGAAGCCTACTACTCCTATCATCTCTGGTGGTATGAACGCGTTACGTCTTCCTGGTTTCTTCGAAAACCTAGGTCACGGTAACTTGATCAACACTTCTGGTGGTGGTTCTTACGGACATATCGATTCTCCTGCAGCCGGTGCTAAGTCTTTGGCTCAAGCATTTGATTGCTGGAAGTCTGGTGCTGATCCTATCGAGTACGCTAAAGACCATAACGAATTCGCTCGCGCATTCGAATCTTTCCCTGGTGATGCTGATAGTATCTATCCTGGTTGGAGAGAGAAGTTGGGCGTTCATAAATAAGAAATTCGTTTACGAATTATTATTAGAACAACCAAAAAGGAACCTCTGCTTTCGGGCAGGGGTTTTTTTAAACCCTAAATACAATAAGCCTACCAAAACACTAGGTTATTTAGTCATTTATTTTTGAATTAAGATAGCTGAAAAGTCCTTCGAAAATAAAGTACTAAATTACTTACTTCCAACCATAAATGTTACGGGGACTGATATGGATATTTCACAGTACAAGATAGAAAACGAACCATTTTATGATGCACAATCAAATGAAGTAGCGCTTTATGAAGCCGCTTACGGTGCGCGTTTACCAGTGATGGTCAAAGGGCCTACAGGTTGTGGTAAATCACGTTTCGTAGAGCATATGGCGTGGAAGTTAGGTAAGCCAATTATCACGGTTTCTTGTAATGAAGATATTACCGCTTCTGATTTAGTCGGTCGTTACCTATTAGACGCTAACGGTACTCGTTGGGTTGATGGTCCTTTAACATTAGCGGCTCGTTATGGCGCAATTTGTTACTTAGATGAAATCGTTGAAGCACGTCAAGATACTATGGTTGTTATCCATGCTTTAACGGATCACCGCCGTGAACTATCTTTGGATAAGAAAGGTGAGTTAATTAAAGCGCATCCTGACTTTCAGTTGGTTATCTCATATAACCCTGGTTATCAGACAATGATGAAAGATTTAAAGCAATCAACTAAGCAGCGTTTTTGTGCACTCGATTTTGATTATGCAGAAGCATCAGTAGAAGCCGGCATTCTTCAGAAAGAAGGGAATATTGATCGTGAGACAGCCAATAAGTTGGTCAAAATTGGTGAAACCGCACGTAATCTGAAAGGCCATGGCTTAGATGAGGGTATCTCTACCCGTTTGATGGTTTATGCAGCAACCTTAATTAATCAGGGTATTGCACCTGTTGAAGCTTGTAAAATGGCGATGGTTCGTCCTATTACTGATGATGCAGATATTCGTGAAACATTAGATACAGCAATCGAATTAATTTTCGGCTAAAACACCATCTGAATCCGACTGGATTTAATACGGCTCCTTGCTAATCTTATAATCAGATAAATGGTTCCACCTTTTATCTGACTAATAGCTAGGCGCTAAATTCAGGCGTTTCAAACGGAGTTTCTATCCTACAAAGCCTTTCGCTTTGCCTTTATCTACAAAAATGAGTTGAACATCATGGATGCAGAAATACTTGCCCAATATCAAGCGCGCTTTACCGCGGGTTTTCCAGAAGCAAAAGAAGCGTTTCCACACTGCCTAGAAGACGCTGTTAAAGTCTTAAGCCCAGAAGGCATTAATGCCTATATTGATGGCGCGAACTTCCTGTTTAAAATCGGTATTGGCGTTGAGCCTGGCTTGGCCTTTTTAGTTGAAATGCCAGACATTGCTAAGTATGTCGGTGAAGATGCGTGCAAGAAAATCTCTGATTTTATCTATACCATCGTCAGAAGTCCGAGCAAGAAAGCGGTATTACCTTTTTTAGAAGCGCTTCCTGCTGTTAGTCGTATTCTTGCTGATGCAGAAGATTTTCAGACTTACTTAGATATTATGGATGATTATAGAAAAAGATCTGAGGAGGTCGTAAAAGGGCATTATGCTGCTTACGAAAGTCCTGGTCTTATTCCATTGTGCGAGTCGATGCCGCAATTGATTAGCTTGCTTGATCTTGAAGGTCTACGTAACTTCATAGATTTTGGTGTGCGAAACTATCAAAACCTACCAGATCCACAAATTCTGTATTTTTCTTTAGAATCACCTGATGCGCGTGCCATCATTCATAGAGAGCGAGCAGGCACAGGCTTTAAAACGGTTGAACGTCAGCTGTCGATGATGAAAGAAGCTTTTTGGGATTGTGATATCCCTTTTCAGTCATTTACCACTGGCTTTAAGCAGTTGCGTAAACCGGTTCCTTATGTTGATAAGACCTCGCTGGCCATCCCCGATGTATTTCAAGATGAAAATGGCGTTTCAGGCATTAAGATTTACCAGGCGACTATTGCCCACATGATGGCGCATTTACGCTGGTCTGGAGAGCTGATGGCGGATAATTATGCACCGCATATGCAGTTGTTTGTATCTACCTTTGAAGATTGTCGTGTTGAGTATTTAGCGATTAAACGCTTCCCTGGATTAAAGAAACTCTTTTTGAGTCTGCATCCCGTACCTAAAAAGGGTGCGTGTGATCCAGAAAAACAAGCTTGCTTACGTTATCGCGCGACACGCTTATCAAAAGCAATCATGGATGATAGTTTTGACGCTGAAAATGAATTAATTGCTGTCTTTAAAAAACGATTTTATGATCTTATGGAAGAGAAGGGTGAGCTGAGTACAACTGAAGATATGGCGAAGTTGGGCAGTGACTTTTATGTTAAATCACGTAAAAAGACAGATAGCTTTCCAAGTGTCTTTTTCGAGGATACTGAGTTTTCTTACCGTGATGATAATCGCGTTATGTGGATGCATCACGAAGAGAGTGACGAAGCGGATGATTATAAGCATAATGAATATGAGGCTGAAGATAAGTTAGTCGAAACAGATGGTGGTTTACCACCTCGCCACTACGATGAGTGGGATTATCTTTCAGATTCATATCGTCCAGACTGGGCAACGGTTTATGAGCGTCTACATCCTTCTGGAGATGCAGGAAAGATTGATCGTCTAATGGCTAAGCATGATGTTTTGGCTAAGCGTTTGAAGGCGATGATTGAAATGATGAAGCCGCAAAACAAGAAACGCATCCGCTTTCAGGAAGAGGGTGAGGAGCTTGATTTAGATATTGCATTGCGTTCAATCATCGATTTTAAAAGTGGTCAGGTTCCTGATCCTCGCATCAACTATAGCTATACAACAGACAGCCGTGATATTGCGGTTATGTTGCTGGTCGATACGTCTCAATCACTTAATGAGCGTAATCCTGAAACAGGACAAACGTTGCTTGAATTGTCTGAAGAGGCGTTAGCGATTACGGCGTGGACGGTTGAACAGCTGGGTGATAAGTTTGCGATTGCTGGATTCTGTTCTGATACTCGCCAAGAAGTGCGCTATGAGCATATTAAAGGCTATTCTGAGCATTATGGTGATGAAGTTAAGGCGCGTATTGCGGCGATGGAAGCCTCTTTCTCAACGAGAATGGGGCCAGCCATGCGGCATGCAGCGCATTATTTGGAAGCTCAGCAAGCTGAGAAGAAAATCATGCTGATTCTGACGGACGGTGAGCCGGCGGATATCGATACCAAAGATCCACAAGTGTTGATTGAAGATACGAAGATGGCTGTTCGTGAATTGCGTGAACAAGGAATTCACACCTACTGTATTACGCTGGATCCAAAGGCGGATGAGTATGTGGCGGATATCTTTGGTAATAGTTACACGATTATCGACCATGTTGAGAAATTGCCTGAGCAGTTACCGCAAGTATTTATGAATATAACGAAATAATAATGAGAGTTTTGGCATCTTAATATGATTAATACGATAAAAAACTTAATTACGGTAAAAATGAACTTTGGCTACAAAGGTGAAGAATTTGTTTTTGAATCTGTCGAAGAGTTGCCATTACATTTGGATGGCTTGCTGGAGTTTGCAGAGTCCATTCCGCGTAGAATGGCACGTGCCAATGATGTAGATACCTACTCTTATATGTTCGAAGCGATGGAATGTACGCCGATAGAGGTCATTAAGGCTGAAGGGTATGTTTCAAAGTTTATGCACGGAGCCAGCGTACCATTAGAGCAATTTATTGCGGAATGTGATGAAGTGACTGTTGATATGTTGATGCGCCACATCACAGAAATGTATCTGCCTGAAGAGGTCGATAATGATGCGATCTATCAGGCGTTAATGGCGGCTTATGCCATTGGTTATTCTGTAGGTGGTTCACAGTAAGTTGCTTATATAAATCATTTTTTACTTTTTGAATGCCCATAATCTTTTTGATTTGGGCATTTTTTATGTCTGGAGATAGCTAAAATGTGTATTTTTATACTCGGTTTCATGGCGTTACTGCTGTATCATTTGATGGCTTCTGTCGATGGATTACGATTGGCAGAAGTTGTTGATGGTTTAATAATGCCATTGGCCGAAGGTTGGGATGTATTGTTGGCTTTATGGCCAGCGATGAGCTTTATGTTTTTAGCGGGCATCTTTAGTGTTTTAATTATTATGAAGTTATGGGCGCCGAAAGCTCAATCTAATACGATAGCAACAGAATCAAAATAGATAGGTGTGATACAAAATGAGTCATCAGTGTGAATGTGATAAAGATATTCAGCAGTTGTTTAAAAACAACGAGGAGTGGGTTGCTCAAATTAATGAAAAGACCCCAGGATTTTTCGAAAGTTTAGCGCATCAGCAGAAGCCTGAGTATTTATGGATAGGCTGCTCGGATAGTCGGGTACCAGCAAACGAGTTGGTTAAGATGGATCCCGGAACTATTTTTGTGCACCGTAATATCGCCAATTTGGTTAACTCAAGTGACATGAATGTCTTATCCGTTATTCAATATGCTGTTGAAGTCCTAAAGGTAAAGCATATTATCGTCAACGGCCATTATGGGTGTGGAGGTGTAATGGCTTCTTTGAATGAGAATAACCCAGATTTGATAGATCATTGGATTAGGCCTATTCGCAAATACTACCAACGCGCAAAAGCCGATTTGCTGAATTTACCTAAAGAAGAACAGGTGGACAAATTATGCGAAATCAATGTTGTTGAGCAGGTTCGTAATGTTTGCCATGTTCCAGCCGTGAGAAAGGCGTGGGAAAAAGGCCAGCAGCTAGCGATTCATGGCTTTATCTATGACATTAAAGATGGTCGTTTGCACAATCTGAATGTCTCTGTAGATAATAGCGAAGATGGCGAAAGATTAACATTGCGCCAGGATTTAAGTAAGCCGTGTTAATTTAGTCCCCCTCTCTCTTCTTCGAGAGAGGGGGCAGCAAACTCAGGTTTTGCAGTTAGACCTTAAGCCTTCTTACCCATCTGTAAGACTTCAAGCATCAGTAAGTGTTGTGGGGAGTCTTCTATTAAAGCCCCACCGAGATGGCGTTGGCTTATCTGGTTTAACTGACTGAAGTAAACATTCTTTAACCAATTTTTTCGAAAGCCAGTAAAGTCGAATTCTTTGGTGGCAAAGTTATAAAATCGATCCGCCATGCCGGTTGGTTTAGAAAACACTACATCTGCCGCTTCCATTGCTTCTACTTCATGTGAGCGTCCGCCAAAATCACTTGCACCAGCAATAGCGGATACAAAATCTGGCATCTCCCCATCGCTTCTTCGAACCCAGTCATCTAAATCAAATTGTACGCTGGGCTCAAAGTGCTGGCCTTGATAGTCGAAGGTTGTTGTTGCAGTGATTGTATTTGCCATATTTGGTCTCTTAAATAATCTGTTTTTATAGGCTCACTTTCAAAGCATACTTAAAAGTCCTACTTTAAACTTGTCGTGGATAATGATAGCATGTCAAATGCATTTTAAACGTCAATCTGGACGTTCAAATAATGAAAATTTATCTTAAACTGGGGGTAGAGCATGGCGGTTTTAATCGAAGGGTATTCAGTACTAATCAATAAGGCAAATGCAATCAAAAAGGCAGATGCATTATCACTCTTAAGTTCTGTAGACAGCGCTTTGCACCCAATGGCGATTTGTTCAGACAGCGACTTGCTGCGCATTGGTTTTGTGGACTTAAAGCAAGCCAATGAGTTTATCGCTATTTTGGAAGGTGGGGGGCTGGTGTATAAAGTGGCTGACGGGGCTGAAGAGATAGCCCAAGATATGGTGATGGTGACCCAGTTTGGTGAGCTCGATGTGACTTGTCCTTGGCTGAGTATTCAGTTTAGCAAGCTCAAAGATAATACTTTAATCTGCTTAGGCGTTCTCAATGCAGCAGAGCCTGTGAAAAGTGTGGCTTTTCCAAAGGGCTGGACATTAGAGCTTTCTCTGTTAAAGCGTTTTCATGATGAGCGTACTCACTACATGGCTGAAAATTATGAGTGGGTTAGGCAAGAAGCAAGACATGATGTTTATAGGCATAAAGAGACCGGTAAAGAAGTGCGCTTGCTTAAGCTTGTAATGGCTGAAGAGGTTGCTTAGTCGTATTTAAAAGTCACCAGGTCTGGTCAAGTAGTATTTTTTCAAGTCATCCAGTTAGTGATAACGATCGCTTGACCGTTATTGGCGTAATCAACCTCAAAAATCATTACGTCGGTAAAGTCAGTCAAGCCTAGCGCATAGTTTGGAGTTGGCTGAATACTTGATTGGGTTTGGTTGACAATAATGCTGTGCAGGTCTAATCCGGCTTGTCCAATCGCTGCAATGCTTAACAATGCCTGGTTGATGCAGCCAAGCCGATTGGCGACCACTAAAATCACCGGATAACCCAATTCAATTGCCAGATCTTTATTTAAGCCATCCAAAGCCAATGGTGAATAGAATCCGCCGGCACCTTCTATCAAAGCAAACGAATTTTCAGGCACTTCACAGGCTTTTGCTAAGTCACTTATCCTAATATTGAGGTTTGCTGCTTTAATAGCGGTGTGTGGAGATACGGCGGGTTCAAATTGATAAGGGCAGATGACTTGTAAAGCGTCTGTTGTATTGGTTGTTTGCTGTAAAAACAGAGCGTCTTCAGATAGCAATGAACCATCTGTTTGTGGTATGCACCCTGAAGCAATTGGTTTTCTAGGGCTTACGCTAAAACCTTGTTGTCTAAGGCTTAAAGCGATACAGCCGGCGACATAGGTTTTACCAACATCGGTGTCGGTACCTGTAATAAAAAACCCACCAGGCCTGGTGGGTTTATTTAAAGCATGCTTAACGGAAGGCATTACAGGTTTTCAGTTAAACGCGCTTGAGCTTCTTGATATTTGTCGAAAGTTTGTGCCACGACGTCATCTGGAAGTTCTGGGCCTGTATTTGGGTTTTTATCCCAATCCAGGCTTTCAAGATAATCTCGAATATATTGCTTATCAAAACTGGGTGGGTTCTTACCGACTTTATAGCTTGAAGCTGGCCAAAAACGTGAGCTGTCTGGTGTTAAAGCTTCGTCGATTAAATAAATGACGCCATTTTCATCTTCACCAAACTCAAATTTAGTATCGGCAATAATAATGCCGCGCTCTAATGCAAATTCAGCGGCCGTGGTATAAAGCTTTAAGCTAAGGTCACGCACTTTTTCAGACTTTTCCTGTCCCATGATTGCGACCAGTTGTTCAAAACTGATGTTTTCATCATGGTCGCCTTGAGCTGCTTTGGTAGAGGGTGTGAACAGGGGCTCAGGTAACTTTTCAGCGAGTAACATGCCTTTTTTAAGGGGAATGCCACAAACACTTTGACTCTTTTGATACTCTTTCCAGCCAGAACCCACTAAATAACCGCGTACAATTGCTTCAACCGGTAAAGGTTTAAGCTTACGGACAATCATGCCGCGGCCATCCAATTGTTGCAGTTCTTCAGGGGTTAAATAATCCGCTAAAGCCATCTCGGGTGCCAGTTGATTCGGCACGATGTCCTGCATCTTATTCATCCAGAACTGCGGCATTGCGGTCAAGATGCGGCCTTTTCCTGGAATAGGGGTTGGCAAGATCGCATCAAAAGCTGATATACGATCCGTAGTCACTATCAATAAATGACGTTCATCAATGTCATAGATATCTCGTACCTTACCCTTAGTGATTAAAGGTAGGCTAGTCAGGTTTGATTCATAAAGAGGTTGCATACGGATTCCTATCTAATCGAAGTCTGTTGGTCGTCTATTTAGCTTGTAAGGATACTTCAAATGCCCATATCGTAATATTAGGGTAGAGATAGTAATTAAGAAGATGGTGACTGCAATTGCAATCATCTGCCATTCGGAAAGGTCCTTCATATCTAATATCAAGAAACGTGCGAGGGCGACAATGGCAATGTACATCGGCAGTCTAACAGGTAGTTTTCCAGATTCTAAGTAGATAGCGACCATGGCCAAGACTTCTAAGTATAAGAATAATAGCAGTAGATCACCGAGATGTACCGAGCCGAGATCAAGCATGTCCTTAACCGCTTCGTAGCCAGCAAAAACAGTGGCAATCGCAATAATGACTAAACCTAAGAGCTCTACTTTATGGATGGCTCTTTTAAAGATTTTTTCAGCTGCTGAGGCTTTATTCGGCATTGGAGGAATCGGCGTTTTAAGCTCTGGAGCCGTTTGTGTTTCTGCTGTCATAATTACGATCCTTGCTGAAATGTTTTTTTAAAACTTGGTTACAACCAAATGCGCGTTATTGAATACTTGCGCGGCGCTCATAAAAACTTATTGGCGATGGTTTTTTATCCTATTTTTTGCCCATTCTAATAGATACTGGTAAAATGCACGAATTATTTTTTTAATCGTTTATAGATATAAGGTGTTTAATGATGGCTAAGCAACAAAACTGGATCGCTCCTTCAATCTTATCTGCAGATTTCGCGCAGTTAGGAACCGATGTTAAAGATGTTATTGCCGCTGGTGCTGATGTCGTTCACTTTGATGTTATGGATAATCACTATGTTCCTAACTTAACTATCGGGCCATTGGTTTGTGAGTCACTTAAAAACTTCATGGTAAGAGAGGGTGTTAATGCACCTATCGATGTTCACCTAATGGTCAAGCCTGTTAGCCGTATTATTGGTGATTTTGCTTCTGCAGGTGCAGATATTATTACTTTCCACCCTGAAGCATCTGAGCACATCGACGGTGATTTAGGTCTAATTAAAAACGCTGGTCTTAAAGCCGGCTTAGTATTTAATCCAGCAACGTCTTTAGACTATCTTGAGCACGTAATGGACAAGATTGATATGATCTTAATCATGTCTGTTAATCCTGGTTTTGGCGGGCAGTCGTTCATTCCTCAAGCTTTAGAAAAACTAAAAATGGCGCGTAAGTTAATCGATGCGTCTGGCCGTGATATTCGTTTAGAAATTGATGGTGGCGTTAAGGTTGAGAACATCGCTGCTGTAGCGGCGGCAGGTTGTGATACTTTTGTATCAGGTTCTGGTATTTTCGGCAAAGCAAATGCGTCTGATGCAAATCGTTATAATACGATTATTCAGCAAATGCGTGATGAGTTGGCAAAAGCTTAAACTTTCATAAGACGGTATCGTAATCATAAAACGCCGGCATCTTATTGATGCTGGCGTTTTGTTATTTAAGGTGTTGTAGATTTCATTATGCATTAAGCGCATATAAATAATAAAAAATTGGCTACATTTAAAAAGAGAATATTAAGAATGGAAAAGTTAAAACCTGGGTTTGTCCTATTTGATTTAGACGGTACTTTAATCGACAGTGTGCCGGATTTGGCTTACTGTGTTGATGAAACGATGAAGCAAGTTGGTTTGCCAGTACGTGGAGAAGATGCAGTACGTGACTGGGTTGGTAATGGTGTTCAGCGTTTAACCGAGCGTGCATTAATCAATGCGGTAGAAGGTATGCCTGATCAAGATTTAATGGATAAAGCGTATCCAATCTTTCTTGAATTATATGCAGAGAACACCTCAAAGCGTAGTTGTGTATATGACGGGGTTATTGAAGGTATTGAGTGGATGCTTGAGCAAGGTTACCGCATTGCATGTGTGACGAATAAGGCCGAAGCTTTCACCATTCCATTGTTGAAAGACAAAGGTCTGCATGATTATTTTGAATTCATCGTCTCTGGTGATACTTGCGCAGAGAAGAAGCCACATCCAATGCCTTTGTTGCACGCAGCTAAGTTGATGGGTGTTGAGCCAGAGAATGCATTGATGGTCGGTGATTCACGTTCTGATGTAAAAGCGGCTCGTGCTGCTGGCTTCCATATCTTCTGTATGACTTACGGTTATAACCACGGTGAAGATATCCGTGATTACAATCCTGATGTCATCATGGACTCATTTGCAGAGTTCAAAGATTATATTCAGGCTAAATAATCGCTGAATAATGATTGAATGACAGACTTGCCCTGCGCTCACATGGATTTGTATGGCCGCAGGGTATACCAGGACTGGTAAGTCTGTTTTTTTTGAGAAGTTTGTATTAACAGTTAGGTTTACTATGAAGTTTTTGTCAGCATTGTTACTAGAAATTTTTCGTCCTTTACTTTGTTCTATTGCCGGTATCCGCCGTGCAATTTTATTTAAGAAACTTGAAAGACAAACACACACTAAGGCAGATTTAGAATGAGCAACGCACACTTTGCAAGCTTAGCAAAGCAGGGCTATAACCGAGTTCCGGTTATGCGTACCGTATTGTCTGACTATGACACGCCTTTGAGTGTTTATCATAAGTTAGCCAAAGGCCCGTACTCCTACCTATTTGAATCCGTTCAAGGCGGAGAGAAGTGGGGACGTTACTCAATTATTGGCTTGCCTTGTCAGACACGTTTGCTGATCAACGGTAATCACATTAAAGAAGTCATCAACGGAGAGGTGGTTCAGCATCAAGTGGCGGATGACCCTTTAGCGTGGATTGAAGCTTATCAAAAGCAGTTTAAAGTCTACGCGCCTTCTGGCATGCCGGTTTTCAGTGGTGGTCTGGTGGGGTACTTTGGTTACGACACGATTCGTTTTGTCGAGGAGCGCCTAAAAAACACAATTCCAGAAAAAGATGACATCGGTGCACCGGATATTGAACTGTTAGTCTCTGAAGAGTTGGTGGTGTTTGATAACTTGAGCGGCCAAGTACATGTGATTGTGCATGCCGACTTAACCAAAGACGATGGTGAAGCCCTGGCCTTGAGACGTTTAGATGAACTCAGTGCGAAGTTAAGTCAGCCTATGCCTATGCCAATCGATGCGCCGAGTGCCAAACAAATTACCGAAGACGATTTTCATTCAAGTTTTGGTGAAGAAGCCTTTAAAAAAGCGGTCGCAAAAGTACAAGAGTACATCTTAGCAGGTGACGCCATGCAGGTAGTTATCTCACAGCAAATGTCGGTCAAGTTTGACGATGAGCCAATGGATTTGTACCGCGCGTTACGTCATTTGAACCCGTCGCCGTATATGTTCTTTATGGATATGGACGATCTGCAAATCGTCGGTTCTTCACCAGAAATTTTAGTGCGTTTAGAAGATGAGCAAGTCACGGTACGTCCTATTGCTGGAACCCGCCGTCGTGGCGCAACCCATGAGGGCGACCTGGCCTTAGAGCAAGAGTTGTTAAATGACCCTAAAGAACTTGCGGAGCATTTGATGTTGATTGATTTAGGGCGTAACGATGTTGGGCGGATTGCTCAAATCGGTTCGGTTGAATTGACGGAAAAGATGGTTGTTGAACGTTATTCACATGTAATGCATATCGTCTCTAATGTTAATGCGAAAATAAAGCCGGGTATGAGTGCGATGGATGTTTTACGTGCGACTTTCCCTGCCGGAACCGTCTCGGGTGCACCGAAAATTCGTGCGATGGAAATTATTGATGAGCTTGAGCCGGTTAAGCGTGGTATTTACGCTGGCGCGGTGGGCTATCTAGGTTGGCATGGCAATATGGATACCGCGATTGCGATTCGTACTGCGGTGATTAAAGACAAAACCCTCTTTGTACAAGCTGGTGCGGGTATTGTCGCCGATTCAGTGCCACAGCTTGAATGGGATGAGACCATGAACAAAGGCCGTGCCATTTTCAAGGCTGCAGAGTTCGTGACCAATGGTCTGCAAACCACAAATCCACAAGCAAACCATAAGTAAATACGATTCAGTAGACCAAGCTGGTTTAAGAAAGCTCTCAGGAAAACGCTTAGGAAAAAATATGCTATTAATGATTGATAATTACGACTCTTTTACCTACAACATCGTTCAGTATTTTGGTGAGTTAGGCCAGCATGTCGAAGTGTTTCGTAATGACCAAATTACGATAGAAGAAATTGAAGCTTTAAATCCCGAATATCTGGTGATTTCTCCAGGGCCATGTACCCCAGCAGAAGCGGGTATCTCGGTTGCCGCTATTAAACACTTTGCCGGTAAAATTCCGATTATGGGCGTTTGCTTAGGGCATCAAAGTATCGGTCAGGCATTTGGCGGCAATATCATTCGTGCCAAAGAAGTCATGCATGGTAAAACCTCTCCGGTTTATCATCAAAATGTTGGTATGTTTGCCAACTTACCGAATCCAGTAACCACGACACGTTATCACTCCTTGGTGATTGAGCAAGAAACGCTACCCGATTGTTTGGAAGTGACGGCGTGGACACAATATGCTAATGGTGATTTAGACGAAATAATGGGGGTTCGTCATAAGACCTTGCCGATTGAAGGCGTGCAGTTTCATCCAGAGTCCATTTTGACCGAGCAAGGTCACCAGATGTTAAAGAATTTCCTCGAACAGAACGCCTAACAGCGTTTGTTTCTAACTTCTAAATCTACTTGAGCAGGTTATCCCATGGAACTGAAAGCGGCACTTGAACAACTCCTAGAAAGACGTGAATTAAATGCAGATCAAATGGAATCGGTCATGCATAAATTGATGTCGGGTAAAGCGACGCCTGCTCAGATTGGTGCGATCTTAACCGCTTTGAGAATGAAGGGTGAAACCTTAGAAGAGATTACGGCTGCTGTTCAGGTTATGCGCAGCTTAGCCACACCGGTTCGTTTAGAGGATAAATCCAAATTAGTCGATACCTGTGGAACAGGTGGCGATGGTGCCAATACCTTCAATATCTCTACCGCCTGTGCTTTTGTAGTCGCAGCGGCCGGCGGCACGGTGGCCAAACATGGCAATCGCTCAATTTCCAGTAAGTCGGGCAGTGCTGATGTTTTGGAAGCGGCTGGCGTTGATTTAACTCTGAGTCCCGAGCAGGTCGCAGAATGCATCAATGAAACGGGTGTTGGTTTTATGTTTGCCCAGGCGCATCATAGCGCGATGCGCCATGTGATTGGCGCGCGTAAAGAGATGGGCGTTCGTACTATTTTCAATATGCTCGGACCTTTGACCAATCCCGCAGGTGCGCCTTATCAGGTCATTGGCGTTTATGACAAGTCGCTGACCACTTTGTTTGCCAAGGTCTTGCAGCGTCTAGGCTCTAAACACGTCATGGTGGTACACGCTGAAGATGGCTTGGATGAAATTAGTATTGCCAGTCGAACGTTTATCGCAGAATTAAAAAATGGTGAAGTCACGGAGTGGGTTATTGACCCTTCTGAGCACGATATGGATCATGCTGATTTGACAGATTTATCGGTGGATTCGGCGCAGGATAGTTTGAATATTATTCGGGCGGTATTTGCCAATAATGCCAGCGCCGCTAAAGACATTGTTTGTTTAAATGCGGGCGCATCACTCTACGTAGCAGGTTTGGCAGATTCTTATGGTAATGGCGTTGCGATGGCATGTAAAATCATTGCCGATGGGTTAGCTCAAAAGAAACTGAATGACTTTATCACTAAAACACAGTCATTTAATAACACATAAATAAAGTTACCAGGCCTGGTAAGTAAAGGTTCGCTTTATCATGATTCATATTGTTAAGCGCCAATTCTATTTCATTTTGGGAGGTCTGTTTTTTCTAACAGGCCTGGTGGGCGTGGTATTACCGATATTACCGACCACACCTTTTATGATTTTATCAGCGGCCTGTTTCGCTAAAAGTTCTCCGCGATTTCATCAGGCATTATTAAATAATCGCTGGATAGGTCAAGATTTACGTCGCTGGGAAAACAACCGAACTATGCAGCGTGCCACTAAAAGAAGGGCTACATGGGTGATTGGGGTAACTTTTAGTCTTTCCATAGGCTTTCTCTGGGGAAGTCTGGGCTTACAGTTAATGTTGCTCGGAATCGCTTTATTACTACTCTTCTTCTTGTGGCGCGTGGCAGAAGAAGTTGCAATTGATGTGAAAACGCCATCAGACAACCCCACTTAATACAGAATTTAATATAAACACAATGTTTGCGAACTGCGCAGAATTAATGACAAAATCAAGGAATCCAACATGGGTGCGACACCAACCATCTTAAAGAAAATCATCTTACGTAAGCTTGAAGAAATTCAGGATGGCTGTGACAAAATTCCGTTACGCGAAATGAAAAGACGCGCGCTGTTAGCACCAGAAACCAAAAGTTTTGTCGGTGCTATGCAAGCCAAGTTGGATGCAGGAAAATCTGCGGTGATTGCCGAGATTAAAAAGGCTTCGCCGAGCAAAGGTGTTTTACGTGAGCCGTTCGATCCAGTTGAAATCGCCAAGAGCTATGCCGCCAACGGTGCGGCGTGTTTGTCGGTTTTAACGGATAAGGATTTCTTTCAAGGCTCAAATGAATATCTTCAGCAAGTCCGTGAAGCGGTCGATCTACCGATTATCCGTAAAGACTTTATTGTCGATGATTATCAAGTCTACGAGGCGCGTGCGATTGGGGCGGATTGTATCCTGTTGATTGCTGCGGCCATTGGCGATGCTCAAATGTCCGAGCTGACCCAGGTTGCCTTGACCTTGGATATGGACGTCTTAATCGAAGTGCATAACAAAGAAGAGTTGGAGCGTGCTTTGCATCTGCCACTGCCAATGATTGGGATTAATAACCGCGATTTGCACAGTTTTGAAGTCTCATTAGATACCACCATTGAAATGTTAGAGATGATTCCAGAGGATCGTATTGTCATCACTGAAAGTGGCATTCTAACCAAAGGAGATGTTGCCAGAATGCGTGCATGCCATGTGGATGCGTTCTTAGTGGGTGAAGCCTTTATGCGCGCTGAAAATCCGGGCGAGAAATTGGCTGAGTTGTTTGCGTAGGTTGATGGGGTAAGTTATGAGTTGGTTTTTGCAATTAACGGACACTAATAAAATTGCAGTTCTTGGTCTTGTTATTGCAATTTTAGCGGGTATTGTAATTCCTATTGTTCTTCATTTTCGTAAGATCAAAAAAGTAGCAGTGCCTCAAAACCAGCTGACCGATGTTTCATTGAAGGCTATGATTGATGCATTGACACAAAAGAAAAGTATTCCTCCAGAAGAGCTTCAGCTTTTTACCGAAACATTAAAAAACCTTCAATCATCTCATGATAAGCATAAGCAAAAGGCCGTTAGTCATCTTCAAACTGGTGACGTTGATGATGCGGCATTGGAGTTGGAGTTGGCTCTAAATGAGCAGAAGCAGCTTGCCTTAACGGCGAATCATAATTTAGTGGAAACATTGTTAGAATTAGCCACTATATACAATTTTACAGATTATGATAAATCACTTGATAAACTTCTAGAGGCACGACAGTTAGAACCAAGTGAGCCAAGAGTTTTAAATCAACTTGGACTACTCGCTATGCGGTTAGGAAAAATGGAATTGGCTATAGACGCTCTTATGCATTTATTGGATATAGCGGATTCTTCTTATTTTAAAGCTATTTCATTAGGTAACTTAGGAAATGCCTATGCACGTTTAGGCGATGTACCCAAAGCGATAAATTATCTTGAACAAGCCTTAAAAATCAGTATAGAAATTGGCGATAAACAAAGTCAAGGAAATGAATTAGATAGTCTAGGAATTGCCTATATTCGTTTAGGCAATGTACCCAAAGCGATAAATTATCTTGAACAAGCCTTAAAAATCAGTGTCGAAATTGGCAATAAAGAAGGTCAAGTAAGTGATTTAGGTAACTTAGGAATTGCCTATACTCGTTTAGGCAATGTACCCAAAGCGATAAATCATCTTGAACAATCCTTAAAAATCAGTATCGAAATTGGTGATAAAGAAGGTCAAGGAAATAATTTAGGTAACCTAGGAATTGCCTATATGAGTTTAAGCAATGTACCCAAAGCGATAAATTATCTTGAACAAGCCTTAAAAATCAGTGTCGAAATTGGCAGCAAGCAAGGTCAAGGAAATGATTTAGGTAACTTAGGAATTGCCTATGCAAGTTTAGGCAATGTACCCAAATCGATAAATTATCTTGAACAATCCTTAGAGATCAATATCGAAATTGGCGATAAAGAAGGTCAAGGAAATAATTTAGGTAACCTAGGAAGTGCCTATGCACGTTTAGGCGATGTACCCAAGGCAAGAAAGTTTTTACTGGATGCATTAAAGATATATGAAGAGATTAAATCACCTAATCAGGAAACTGTTAGAAGTTCACTTGCGGGTTTATGAGGGCTACAGAGTCAAAGCCGTTTTCTGTAGATAAGTTGGCACTATCCTTTAATTGACTAAGCGATAAGTGAAGCCTTTGAAACTCAATAATCCTCCTCTATTTTCTTATTCGGCTTCCCTGTTACTATTTTGCTTGCCCAAAATAGTAACCACAAAAGGGCACCCTGCTGACGAAACCGATTTCCCTAAACTCGATCGCTGACGTTTGAGAACTCGCTAACGCTCAAACAGCTCAAACGTTCAAACGCGCTCTTCATTAAGTGAAAGTACGCTTTCTTACAGAAGGGACTCTAGGCACTTTGCCTTGTACTTACGTTTGCTTTCAAAGATACCAAACCTCATTTGACCAGGCCTGGTCATTTATCATTGATAAACACATTTTTATTTACGGTTTTAATGAGTGATTTAAGTAGCGGAATATAGCTTTGGATGGTATGCACAACTATACAATTAAATCATCATGTTACGGCGTTTTTTAGAGTCGAAAAAAAGACGATAAAAAACGCTTGCAAAACTTCTAAAAAAGAGAATAATACGCTTCTCCTTTTTCACACAGAAACCTGTGGCTAAATTGCTGTAGGAAACAGAAAGAAAAATGGTTAAAACCTCACGTTATTTAACGTGGCTGGGATTCTTCAAGCTAACCTTGTCTTGTCGAGTTTATGTTAATCATTCATCCGTCTACATTTTTTCGGGTGTTTTAGTAAGGTGCTCATTTCATGCCTAATTCAGAAAATACGCTGGTCACCAGTAACGACCATTTCGAAGTTGTCGAAAAAACCACCATCATTGATTCCTCTTGGCCAACTCATGACCAAGCCGTTGAAGATCAAAATGCCGATCATTTTATTTGTCGTGATGGAAAGGTTTTTGCCGGTACCCATTTAATTATTGATTTATGGGGCGCTTCACAGCTAGATAATTTGCCGCTTATGGAAGCGACATTGCGCGAAGCAGTCGAAAAAGCCAAAGCAACTTTATTACATATCCATTTACATCACTTTACGCCAAATGGTGGGATTTCAGGGGTTGCCGTATTGGCCGAATCCCATATCAGTGTACATTCGTGGCCAGAGCGTAACTATGCTGCATTTGATGTGTTTATGTGTGGAGATTCTGAACCGGAAAAAGCGATTGAAGTTTTGAAAGCGGCCTTTACCCCAACTGAAGTTAAAGTCGATACGCTTTTACGTGGTGAGGTGCTTGAAGCGGATGTGAGACTCGAAGCATGAACCAGAATTATCTAGAAACGCTGTACCCGTCTTGGGGTCAGCAGTTTGTCATGGATGAAGTGTTGTTTGAAGTCAACACTGGGCATCAGCACCTAGTCATTTTTAAAAATGACCAATGGGGCAATGTGATGGCGCTAGATGGTGTTATTCAAACGACGGAAAAAGATGAGTTTGTCTATCACGAGATGATGACGCATGTACCGATGTTTGCACATGGTAATGCTAAAAAGGTGTTGATTATCGGTGGCGGTGACGGTGGGATTTTACGTGAAGTTTTAAAACACACCAATGTCGAGTCCGTTACTCAAGTTGAGATTGATCAGCAGGTGATTGATATGTGTATTAAGTATCTGCCGAATCATTCGGCAGGTGCTTACGACAATCCTAAAGCGAATATCGTGATTGCCGATGGCGTAGATTTCGTTAACAGTTGTACTGAAAGATTTGATGTGATTATCTCTGATGCAACCGACCCGATGGGGCCTGGAGAAGTTTTGTTTACTTCTCGTTTCTATCAGGGTGTAAAGAATTGTTTAAAAGAGGATGGTGTTTTCGTTGCTCAGAATGGCGTCTGTTTTTTACAAACAGATGAAGTAACGACCACCTTCAAACGTTTATCACCTCTGTTTAAGGAAGCGAGCTTTTATTCGGGTGCTGTTCCAACCTATGTTGGCGGCATTATGACTTTTGCTTGGGCGACTGATAATTTAGCATTAAAGAATGTGGATATTGCCACACTTGAATCGCGTTTTGCGCAGGCAAATATAAAAACGCATTTTTATACCCCTATGTTGCATAAGGCAAGTTTTGCACTGCCGCAATATATTTTGGATGTCTTAAAATAATGAATAAACATATGATTGCTGAGACTTTTGCAGAGCAGTCTCACCCTGACGTATTAGAATTGTTTGACCGTGAAAGCCTAGAAGACTTAGTTGCTAAACATGAAACCCCGTTTATGGTGCTTGATTTAAGTGAAGTTGAATATCAGTATAAATCTTTGCAGGCCGCTTTGCCGGGCGTAAAGCTTTTTTATGCGTTGAAGGCCTTGTCGCATCCAGAATTGATCAAGCGTCTAAAGTCTTTAGGAAGTTCTTTTGATTTAGCGACCATCGGTGAGGTTGAGTTGGTTGAGTCACTTGGTATTAAGGGTGATCAATGTATTCATACTCACCCAATCAAAAAAGACAAAGAAATTAAACGTGCTTTAGAATTCGGCTGTAATAGATTTGTAGTGGATAACATTGAAGAGCTTCGTAAGTTTATTCCTTATGCCGGTCAGGTTGAGCTGATTATGCGCGTCAGTTTCCGTAGCCAGCAGGCGGTGGTTGATTTGTCGCGTAAATTTGGTTGTGCATTAGAAGAGTTGCCAGTTATGGTTGATCTTGCGCAAAAAAATGGGATTGACGTCGTTGGTTTATCTTTCCACGTTGGCTCGCAGTCCTTGTCACCGATGACGCAGGTTAATGCGGTTCGTGCCAGTGTTGCAGCCATGAAAGTGATGCAACATGTAAACTGGAAATTCTTGGATATTGGCGGTAGTTTTCCGGTCTCTTATCAAGAAGCGGTTTTACCGATTGCGGATTTCTGTGCGCCGGTAATGGAAGCGTTAAGTGAGTTGCCAGAAGGTATTGAAATCTTTGCTGAACCAGGGCGTTTTATCGCGGCACCTTCTATGATTGAAGTTATTTCTGTTGTGGGTAAAGCTAAGCGTGGTGCCAAAATGTGGTATTACATGGATGATGGTGTTTATGGTGGCTTTAGTGGTCAGATGTTTGACCATGCGGCTTATCCTTTAGCGCCTCTTAAGCCATTTGAAGCCACTGGTGAGTTTTTCTCGAGTGTTTTAGCTGGGCCAACTTGCGACAGTATTGATGTCATTGCTGAAGATATTGAACTGCCAGAGATGGAGATTGGTGATATTCTAGTAGGCAAGCAAATGGGCGCTTATACGATTGCTTCTGCGACTGAATTTAACTACTACCCTAAACCGAAAGTCATCGTGGTAGAAGATATTTTTGACCCGGAGACAGAAGCGCTTTAATCTTTTTAACCCTTTTTATCAAAGGAAGTAACATGACGATATTAGTGAAATGGCAAGGCAAAAAAGCCTTTGAAGCAACTTCATCAACGGGGCATAAGGTACTTATGGATGCTTCACCTGCTGTGGGTGGAGAAGACAAAGGACCGCGTCCGATGGAAATGTTGCTGATGGGGTTGGGTGGTTGCTCTGGAATTGATGTTGTTATGATGCTTGAAAAGGGTAAACAAGACGTTAAAGATTGCCAAATTGAAATCACGTCTGAACGTGCTGACGGTGTGCCTGCGGTTTATACCAAAATTCATCTGCATTTTAAGGTCACGGGAACGGGCTTGAATGAGAAGAGAGTCAGTCGTGCTGTAGGGTTGTCTGCAGAGAAGTATTGCTCGGTTTCAAAGATGTTGGAAAAAACGGCAGAAATGTCGCATGACTACGAGATCATTGAGGCCTAAGCCATTTCTTTTAGACAATAATATGAGGGGGATGAGTGGCTTTTAATCTTTTTATGTTAAAAGTGCTGCTGGTGAAATCCTTGGTGTCTGCAGAGACGCTGGCGACACAATCCAGAAAACCCTCTGGCTGGTTGGGGAAAAATATCCTCCAGCCGATGTTTGTTAAAGGCAATGCCGATTTAAACCAGTTTATTCTCGAACTGATGGCCGTTCGGGCCAATGAACAAGTCTTAGAAGTTGGTTTTGGTCCTGGTGAATTGTTATTTCAATTGTGCCAGCAAAGTCCTTCTGCCCTGTTTACTGGGGTAGACTTTTCACCCCTCATGTTGCAACAAACCTCTTTACATACCCAGCAGTTCATTAAGTCCGGACAGTTATCTTTAATCGAAGCTTCTAGTGATAATATGCCATTAGATCATTCATGCTTTGATCAAGTGGCTTGCGCCAATACCCTTTATTTTTGGCAGCCGCCAGAACTACATTTCAAAGAAATTCTCAGAGTATTAAAGCCAGGCGGCAAATTTGTCATGGGCTTTCGTACAGGTGAACAGATTGATGGTATGAATCTACATTCGTCCATTTTTGGGCGCTATACCGTAGAAGAGGTTGGTTCTTTGCTAGAGTTGGCGGGATTCGAGCATATTACAATTGAATACAGAGGTGGTTTTCCCGTGGATTCTGTTTGTGCGGTGGCGTATAAGCCGACCTATAAATCCATTTCAGAAATATTCAGAATGATACGCTAGCCGTTTTAAATTCCGAACGACCAGGCCTGGTCATTTTTTAAAAAAAACACCAGCGAATCACTGGTGTTTTAAGTGCTATGCGATTAAGTATCAGTGAGTGATTTAGACTCTTCGGCTTGTGTGTTCGGGTACTTTAAACTCACACCATATTCATTTTCGCCTTTCTGACTGTCCATTAAGGTCATGATCAGAATAACCAATGAGCCGACCACCGGGATTAGAATCAGTAGGATCCACCAGCTACTACGACCGATGTCATGCAGTCGCCTAGCGAGTATCGCAATCGTCGGTAGCAATAAGCCAAAGGTGTAAACGGTGCTAATAAAGCCAGTCATCTTCTCCTTATCAAATTGCCCTAGATTGATGTCGAGCATCACGGCAACAAAATAAAAGACGATGTAAAACAGGATGTACATCCAATACTGTTGGCGAGTTGCTCGGCCGGTAAAGGTCACATAGTTTTTAAGGGCATCTAAAAAATAATTCACAGTCTCATTCTCTTGTTAATAAATGTCTTTAGTCGGATTCAAGAAGCGCTGTTTGCACCGCTTTAACCATGCCATCAGTTAGTGTCGATAGTTGTGTCTGCGGAATATTAAAGGCAGGCATAGTATAGATAAGTTTACCAAACGGTCTTAGCCAAAGGCCATTCTCAATGGCGAGGGCTTGTATGGTCGGGCCTAAGTCGTCTCGTTCCAGTTCAATAACGCCAATCGCGCCTAATACGCGTGCATCAGCTACACCTTTAAGGGTTTTAAGAGGTAGTAGGCTCGCTTGCAAGTGTTGCTCAATTCGCTGAATGTTTGCCTGCCATGGTGACGCCAGTAAGAGGTCAATGCTGGCTATCGCGGTGGCGCAGGCTAAGGGGTTAGCCATAAAGGTTGGGCCGTGCATCAGTAGGCCTGGATTGCCATTGCTGATGGTATCACTAATGGCTTGAGTGCAAAGTGTAGCCGCCAAGGTCATGTAACCGCCGGTCAGGGCTTTGCCAACACACATGATGTCGGGTGTTATATCTGACCATTCGCACGCGAACAGTTTGCCAGTTCGACCAAAGCCCGTGGCGATTTCATCGATAATCAATAGTACATTGTATTGAGTGCACAAAGCTCTGATTTTCTTGAGGTAGTCAGGGCGATAAAAGCGCATGCCACCTGCGCCTTGTACAATTGGTTCAATCGCGACTGCTGCAATAGTTTTGTGCTGTGCTTGCAGTAAGGCTTCAAATGCATGAATATCTGAATTATCGGATTTAATATCAAATCCCATTTCAGGCGTAGGGGCAAAAAAGTGTTGGGTGAGGTTGTGACTAAATATGTGATGCATGCCATTGTCGGGGTCGCAAATCGCCATGGTGGCAAAGGTATCGCCGTGGTAACCATTTTTAACCGTTAATAAACGATTTTTCTCTGGCTGCTGTTTACTAATCCAAAACTGCAACGCCATTTTGATAGCAACTTCCATTGCCACAGAACCTGAGTCCGCGAAAAAGACTTTAACGAGGTCGGCTGGAGTGAGTTTGACCAAGCGTTGTGCTAACTCAATGGCCGGTTGGTGTGTCAATCCCCCAAACATGATATGGGGCATGATTTCGATTTGGTCATGCATGGCTTGCTTAATAACGGGGTGGTTGTAGCCATGGATCGTCGCCCACCAGGAAGACATGCCATCAATCACATCACGACCATCTGCCAGGGTAATCACTGAGCCTTGGGTTTTAGTGACCCCAATCGCTGGGTGGGGGTTGGGGATTTTGGCATAAGGATGCCAAACATGTTGTTGGTCAAATTCTAAAAGGCTGTCCCAGTGGATTGGTTTGATTGAGCTCATAGTATTTAAGTGTTGTCTTTTATTGGTTGCGGTAGTTTGAGTTGACGTTATCTTACCAGGCCTGGTAGTTTTATAATTTTGATTTTATGGAATTAAGGCTGATACGAACTGATTGCGATTAAGTGACTCAAGGCATGTTGATTAAATTAGAGAGCGATGCGCGTCACGGTTAAAAAATCATATTGTTAGGGTGTCTGGGTTAAACGGTCTCATAATTTTACGGGATAAACATCCAGTTCATAATATATCTCAAACCATATGTTTCGATGTTCTAGGACGGGTTTTGAATGAAATTTATCAACTATTTAAGGGTTGTGCACTAGAAGAAACAAACAAAACTCAAAGAGTATAAATAATTGCTTGTATTCAGGGGAAAGGTTGCTAGAATACGCGCATAGTTTCTGGCACGGTTTTCTTAAAACCAGGCAGTTGTAATGTTTACGCTGTTTAAGTTATTCCTGATAATAAGAAATTACTGATTTTATTAAAATTATGTAAATTGTTGTTGACAGTTTGTAAAACTTCTATAGAATACGCACACACAATTTGGAGGGTTTCCCGAGCGGCCAAAGGGGGCAGACTGTAAATCTGCTGGCTCAGCCTTCGGTGGTTCGAATCCACCACCCTCCACCATATTGCGGGTATCGTATATTGGCTATTACCTCGGCCTTCCAAGCCGATGAGAGGAGTTCGATTCTCCTTACCCGCTCCATATTTCAAAGGCTCTCTTTGTTAGTTTGTTAATTCAGATTGATGGAGAGGGCCTTTTTAATTTGCTCTTATAGCTCAGTCGGTAGAGCGCATCCATGGTAAGGATGAGGTCATCGGTTCGATTCCGATTAAGAGCTCCAAATTTTAGAAATTAAATTTGCACCGAACTGTATTTACAGTCGCTGCTACTATAGGAGATTACATCATGGCAAAAGCTAAGTTTTCACGCGATAAGCTTCACGTAAACGTTGGTACTATCGGTCACGTCGATCACGGTAAGACAACTCTTACAGCAGCACTAACAATTGTACAAGGTAGAAAGTTCGGTGGGGATGTTAAAGATTTCGCATCTATCGATAACGCACCAGAAGAAAGAGAGCGTGGTATCACAATCTCAACTTCTCACGTTGAGTATGAGTCAGAGACTCGTCACTACGCACACGTAGATTGCCCAGGTCACGCCGATTATGTTAAGAACATGATCACTGGTGCTGCACAGATGGATGGCGCAATCCTAGTATGTTCAGCAGCTGATGGGCCAATGCCTCAGACGCGTGAGCACATTCTTCTTTCACGTCAGGTTGGTGTTCCATACATCGTTGTTTTCCTAAACAAAGCTGATATGGTTGATGATGAAGAGTTACTAGAATTAGTAGAAATGGAAGTTCGCGAACTTCTTGATATGTACGAATTCCCAGGTGACGATACTCCAGTAATCATTGGTTCAGCGACGCTAGCTATTGCTGATGACCAGTCTGAAATCGGTGCACCTTCAGTAGAGCGTTTAGTTGCTGCGTTAGATGAGTATATTCCAGACCCAATTCGTGAAACGGATAAGCCATTCCTAATGCCAGTAGAAGATATCTTCTCAATCCAAGGTCGTGGAACGGTAGCAACAGGACGTATCGAAACTGGTGTTGTTAAAGTTGGTGAAGTTATCCAGATCATCGGTATTCGTGACACAACTGAAACAACCGTTACTGGTGTTGAAATGTTCCGTAAGCTTCTTGACCAAGGTCAAGCTGGTGATAACGTTGGTATCCTTTTACGTGGTACTAAGCGTGAAGATATCGAGCGTGGTCAAGTCTTGGCGCATAAAGGTACAATCACTCCGCACTCTAAGTTCGAAGCTGAAATTTATGTACTTTCAAAAGACGAAGGTGGACGTCATACTCCATTCTTCCAAGGTTACCGTCCACAGTTCTACTTCCGTACAACTGATGTGACTGGTGCATGTACATTACCAGAAGGCACAGAAATGGTTATGCCTGGTGATAACGTACAAATGACAGTAGAGTTAATTAACCCAATCGCAATGAATGACGGTCTTCGTTTTGCCATTCGTGAAGGTGGACGTACTGTTGGTGCAGGTGTTGTAGCAAGAATTCTTGACTAAATAACGCTTGTAACACCGAGGAAGGGGATGTATAATCCCCTTTTTTGGTGACACATTCTAGGGGTATAGCTCCAATTGGTAGAGCACCGGATTCCAAATCCGGGTGTTGGGAGTTCGAATCTCTCTACCCCTGCCATATTCAAGACGACCTGTGTTTAATAAAGCACGGGTCGTTTTTACATTTAGCTGATAGGTTTATGAGTAAAGAAATGGAAAAACAAAGCGGGTCGAACACACTTGATACGGCGAAGTTAATATTGGCAATTGCCATTTTAATTGGTTCGTTAGTAGGGTATTACGTATTTCAAGAAGTTCACGCGGTTATCCGTGTTTTAGGTGTAGTGGTCGGCATAGGGCTTGCACTGTATGTTCTTTATCTAACGACTATCGGTCGAAACTGGTACAACTATCTTAGCCACGCCAAGCGTGAGGTTAAGCAAGTGGTATGGCCAACACGTCCAGAAACCGTACAGATGACGTTGATCGTGTTTGTAGTGGTTATCCTTATGGGTATATTTTTGTGGTTGGTTGATATGTTCTTTATGTGGGCAGTACAGCTATTAACAGGTCAAGGTGGTTAAGATGGCAAAGAGATGGTATGTCGTTCATGCGTATTCAGGTTATGAAAATAAAGTAAAAGCGAGTTTAGCCGAGTATGTTGAGCGCGCTGACTTAGGTGAGTTTTTTGGCGAGATGTTAGTCCCTTCGGAAGAAGTTATTGAAATTCGTGATGGTAAGAAACGCACGAGTGAGCGTAAGTTTTTTCCTGGTTATGTTTTAGTGCAGATGGAAATGAATGAAGATACCTGGCACTTAGTTAAAAGTGTGCCACAGGTAATGGGCTTTATTGGTGGGACAAAAGATCGTCCTGCACCTATTTCTCAAAAAGAAGTAGATCGTATTCTTGAGCGTGTAGAAACAAGTGTTGATAAGCCGCGTCCTAAAGTTATGTATGAGCCAGGTGAAATGGTTCGTGTTACTGACGGTCCTTTCACTGATTTTGAAGCAGTATTGGAAGGCGTGGATTACGACAGAAATAAATTGCAAGTGTCAGTATTAATATTTGGTCGTTCAACTCCGGTTGATCTTGAGTTTACTCAAGTAGAAAAGATTTAAGCTGATTTAACAACAGGGGAGCCGAAAGGCGTTTGACCCAAATTAGGAGAGTGTCATGGCTAAGAAGATTACAGCCTATATTAAATTGCAAGTACCTGCTGGTGCTGCAAACCCAAGTCCACCAGTTGGTCCTGCTCTAGGTCAGCACGGTGTTAACATCATGGAATTCTGTAAAGCGTTTAATGCTCAGACTCAAAGTCTTGAAGCTAAGATGCCTATTCCAGTAGTTATTTCTGTTTACAGTGATCGTAGTTTCACGTTCATCACTAAAACGCCTCCTGCTTCAATTCTTTTGAAGAAAGCAGCTGGTATTAAAAGTGGTAGTGCAATTCCGAACATGAATAAGGTTGGTACAGTTACTCGCGCGCAGTTAGAAGAAATTGCAACGACGAAAATGGCTGATCTTAATGCAAACGATTTAGACGCGGCTGTCAATATTATTGCGGGTTCTGCTCGTAGTATGGGCCTAGTGGTAGAGGGTTAATAGAATGGCAAAGCTAACTAAGAAACAAAAAATCAGTTCAGAACGCGTTAATCGTGAAGCTGCATATAACGTCATTGAAGGTTTTGACATCGTTAAAGAATTAGCAACTTCAAAGTTTGTTGAGTCTGTTGATGTTTCGATTCGTTTAGGGATTGACCCTCGTAAATCTGACCAGGTTGTGCGTGGTGCGACAGTTATGCCTAACGGTACTGGTAAAGACGTTCGTGTTGCAGTATTTACCGGTGAAGCGAATCAAGCCGCAGCTAAAGAAGCTGGCGCTGAGTTCGTTGGTATGGAAGAGCTTGCAGCTGAAATCAAGAAAGGCATGATGGACTTCGACGTTGTTATCGCTTCTCCTGATGCGATGCGTGTTGTCGGTATGTTAGGTCAGGTTTTAGGTCCACGTGGTCTTATGCCTAACCCTAAGACAGGTACTGTAACGCCTGACGTTGTTGGCGCGATCAAAAATGCTAAAGCTGGTCAGGTTCGTTTCCGTGCCGATAAAGCGGGTAACGTTCATGCAGCAATCGGAACCGTTGGTTTTGATTCAGCAAAATTACAAGAAAATCTAAACACTTTATTAGACGAACTTAAGAAAGCTAAGCCGGCGTCTGCAAAAGGTGTTTATATTAAGAAAGTGACTATCTCTTCTACAATGGGTCCAGGCCTGTTGATTGATCAGTCAACACTATAATGGTGGTTGCACACGTTAAGTGTGCAGGCATTATTTGCGAATTGGGACTCCTTATGAACATTAATTTGATCTCGAGTGAGTGCCCATCGCAGACCGTAGGTGAGTGCAGAGCATGCACTCTTAATAGTCATTAAGCCTACGTAGATGGAAGAGTCTAATCGTTCCTAGAATGAATAGGCTGTTTGGAGGGTAAAATGGCACTCAATATCGAAGGTAAAAAGCTAGTCGTTGAAGAAGTTTCTGCTGTTGTTGCAGAAGCGGGTTCAATGGTAGCCGCTGAATATCGTGGTTTGACTGTAGAGCAAATGACCCAATTACGTGCTAGCGCTCGTGCTGCAGGTGTTAAAGTTCGTGTTGTTAAAAACACGCTTGCACGCCGTGCAGTTGCTGGTACTAAGTTTGAAGACATGGGTGGGACTTTTGTTGGTCCACTAGTGTTCGCTTTCTCTGGTGAAGAGTTAGGGAACGCAGCACGTGTATTCAAAGACTTCTCTAAAGATAATGCAGCACTTGTTGTTAAGTCATTATCAATTGGAGAAGGGGTTATGGACGTTAGCCAATTGGCTACTGTTGCAGCACTACCGACTTACGATGAAGCACTAAGTAAGCTTCTATACGTTATGAAAGAACCAGTTGCGAAAATTGCACGTGGTTTGGTTGCTATTAAAGAGCAAAAAGAAGCTGAAGCAGCTTAGGTTCAAACTTAAGCTCAAATTAAATAATATTAAAATTTTGGAGATTTCAAATGTCTATAACTAAAGAAGATATTCTAGAAGCAGTAGCTAACATGTCAGTAATGGATGTTGTTGCACTTGTTGAAGCAATGGAAGAGAAGTTTGGTGTATCAGCTGCAGCAGTAGCGGTTGCTGGTCCTGCTGGCGGTGACGCTGGTGGTGCTGCTGAGCAAACTGAGTTTGACGTTGTTCTTACTGGTGCTGGCGCAAACAAAGTAGCTGCAATCAAAGCGGTTCGTGCGGCAACTGGACTTGGTCTTAAAGAAGCTAAGGCTGCTGTAGAAAGCGCTCCTTTCACATTGAAAGAAGCTGCTTCTAAAGAAGAAGCAGAAGCTTTGGCTGCCGAGCTTAAAGAAGCTGGTATTGAAGTAGAAGTTAAGTAATTTAACACTACTTGCTGCGTAAGCAGCACTGAAATGGCTGGCGCCTTGGCGCCGGCCTTTTCTCGTTTTTAACAGTGTGTAAAAGTGTGTTAGTAACGTGTGGATAACTTTTCCATAGCTACTACAGTTTTATGCATTATTTTGTAGCGATTGTTACATGCATCCGGACAATCATATCGTCGAGGTAAACGATGACATATTCATTAGTCGAAAAGAAACGAGTTCGTAAAGATTTTGCGAAACTTCCATCCATTCTAGATGTTCCATATTTGCTTTCTTTGCAAAAAGGGTCTTTCCATGATTTCTTACAAATAGATAAGAAGCCATCTGAAAGAGCAAAAGTGGGCCTTCACTCTGCATTCAAATCGGTTTTTCCGATTCACGGTGTAGCAGGTACTGCCGATTTGGAATACGTTAGTTACCATATGGGTCAACCTGAGTTTGACGTTAAAGAGTGTAAACAACGTGGTGTAACTTATGCATCTCCATTGCGCGTTAAGATGCGTTTGGTTCTTTTTGATAAGACGGCGCCTGCAGGAAAGCGTCCTGTAAAGGATGTTAAAGAGCAGGAAGTTTATCTAGGTGACATTCCTTTAATGACTGATAACGGAACTTTTGTTATCAATGGAACTGAGCGTGTAATTGTTACTCAGTTACACCGTTCACCTGGTGTTATCTTTGATAACGATAAGGGTAAGTCTCACTCGTCTGGTAAGTTGTTGTTTAACGCTCGTGTTATTCCTTATCGTGGCTCTTGGTTAGATTTTGAGTTCGATCATAATGATTGTATATTTGCTCGTATCGATCGTCGCCGTAAGTTACCGGTTTCAATTTTCTTGCGTGCAATGGGATATTCAAACGAAGATATTCTTTCGGAGTTTTTTGTAGCCAATACGATTAAGATTACGACTAAGGGTTATGAGCTTATTCTTGATTCAGATCAGCTTAAGGGTGAGACCGCTGGTTTTGATATTGTGCATGATGGTAAGAAAATCATCACAGCTGGTACTAAAATCAATGCTCGTAATGTTAAGGCGCTTAAAGAGTCTGGAATTAAGAGTGCAATTGTTCCTGAAGAGTATTTGGTTGGTAAGGTGCTTGCCTCTGGTGTGACGGATACCACTACGGGTGAGCTAGTTTGTCGTACCAATGAAGTTTTGACTGTTGAAACATTAGATAAGATTGCTCAGATTAAGGGTTGTGTTATCAAGGTGCTTTACATTGATGAATTAGAGAATGGTCCTTATATCTCTGACACATTGAATCTTGATTCAACGACTTCTCAGCTTGAAGCTCAGGTAGAAATTTACCGCATGATGCGTCCTGGTGAGCCACCAACTAAAGACTCCTCTGAGGCGTTATTCAAGAGCTTATTCTTTGACGAAACACGTTATGACTTATCTTCAGTAGGTCGTATGAAGCTTAATCGTCGTTTGGGTCGTAAGAAAAATGACGGTGCAACGGTTTTAGAGAAAGAGGATATTCTTGATGTATTACGAGAGTTAGTCAGTATCCGTAATGGCGTGACAGTTGTTGATGATATCGATGCGTTAGGTAATCGTCGTATTCGCGCGGTTGGTGAAATGGCTGAGAACGCATTCCGTGTTGGTTTAGTGAGGGTTGAGCGTGCGGTAAAAGAGCGTTTAAACCAAGCAGAAACAGATGGTTTGTTGCCACAGGACTTGATTAACGCTAAGCCAGTTTCTGCAGCAGTTAAAGAGTTCTTTGGTTCGAGTCAATTATCTCAGTTTATGGATCAGGTTAACCCACTTTCTGAAGTGACGCACAAGCGTCGTGTTTCGGCTCTTGGGCCAGGTGGTCTTACGCGTGAACGTGCTGGATTTGAGGTACGTGATGTACATCCTACTCACTACGGTCGTGTTTGCCCTATCGAAACGCCAGAGGGTCCAAACATTGGTCTGATCAATACTTTAGCAATCTATGCTAAAACCAACGAGTACGGTTTCCTAGAAACTCCGTATCGTAAAGTTATTGATGGTCAGTTGACTGATGAAGTGGAATATATTTCTGCAATCGATGAGATGAAGTATGTAATTGCTCAGGCAAGTGCAAGTGTCGATACGGAAGGGCGTTTCACTGACAATCTTATCTCAGCACGTCATAAAAACGAATTTATATTGGCATCTCCTAAAGATGTTAATTTGATGGATGTATCACCTAAGCAGATCGTTTCTGTTGCGGCTTCTTTGATTCCATTTCTAGAACACGATGATGCTAACCGTGCCCTAATGGGTGCAAACATGCAGCGTCAGGCGGTTCCTACTTTACGTGCGGATAAGCCGTTAGTTGGAACTGGTATTGAAAAAATTGTTGCTATCGATTCTGGTGTAACGGTTGTTGCGGAACGTGGTGGTGAAATCTTGTCTTCAGATGCTGCACGTATTGTTGTACGAGTCAGTGCTGATGAAATCAAAGATGGTGAATCTGGGGTTGATATCTATAACTTGGTTAAGTACCAGCGTTCTAACCAGAACACCTGTATCAACCAGAAGCCGATTGTTAAAGCCGGTGACCAGGTTGTTCGTGGTGATGTAATGGCTGATGGTCCTTCTACCGATTTAGGTGAGTTGGCGTTAGGTCAAAACATGCGTATCGCGTTTATGCCATGGAATGGTTATAACTTCGAGGATTCAATCCTGGTTTCTGAACGTGTTGTTCAGGAAGATCGTTATACCACTATCCATATTGAAGAATTAACCTGTTTAGCGCGTGATACTAAGCTTGGGCCTGAAGAGATTACGGCCGATATTCCAAATGTTGGTGAGTCCGCATTGGGTCGTCTTGATGAGTGCGGTATTGTTTTCGTAGGTGCTGAAGTTAAGCAGGGTGATATCTTGGTTGGTAAGGTTACACCGAAGGGTGAAACTCAGCTAACACCTGAAGAGAAGCTACTGCGCGCAATCTTTGGTGAGAAAGCATCTGACGTTAAAGATACTTCTTTACGTGTGACTAAGGGGATCGAAGGTACCGTTATTGATGTTCAGGTCTTTACTCGTGAAGGGATTGATAAGGATGCTAGAGCACTAGAGATTCAGGCTCAAGAGTTGACAAAAGTCCGTAAGGATATTGATGAACAGTACACTATTCTTGAGAATGATACTTTAGAGCGTATTAAAGTCATGCTTCTTGGTAAGAAGTTAGTTGATGGAACCGCTGTTAATGATGAATTCTTAGCAGGTGTTGAGCGTGCTAGATGGTTTGGTTTGAATGTTGATGATGCTGAGACTTCGCGTCAGTTAGAGTTATTAGAAGCTCAGTTGAAAGCACGGCGCACTGAATACAACGAAGCTTATGAAGAGAAGCGTAAGAAGTTAACACAAGGTGATGATTTAGCACCGGGTGTGTCTAAGATGGTTAAGGTATATGTCGCTATTAAGCGCCGTATCCAGCCGGGTGATAAGATGGCGGGTCGTCATGGTAACAAAGGTGTTATTTCACGCATTTGTCCAGTTGAAGATATGCCATATGATGAAACGGGTCGCCCTGTAGATATCTGTCTTAACCCACTAGGTGTACCGTCGCGTATGAACGTCGGTCAGATTCTAGAAGTTCATTTAGGGCTTGCTGCTGAAGGGCTTGGAACGAAGATTAATAAGATGCTTCAAGAGCAGGCAGAAATTGTCGAATTGAGAAAGTTCTTAGATAAAATCTATAACGAAACTCAAGGTCAGTCTGTTGATTTAGATCAGTTTAGTGATGCTGAGATCATTGAGTTGGCGCATAATCTTAAGAAAGGTGTTCCTGTTGCGTCTCCAGTATTTGATGGTGTTTCGGAAGCACAAATTAAATCTATGTTGAGACTGGCTGACTTGCCGGAGTCTGGTCAAATGAAGTTGTTTGATGGTCTGACAGGTCAAGAATTCGATCGTCCAGTGACCGTTGGTTACATGTATTACCTGAAATTGAATCACTTGGTTGATGACAAAATGCATGCACGTTCTACTGGGCCTTATAGCTTGGTAACGCAGCAGCCGTTAGGTGGTAAAGCACAGTTCGGTGGCCAGCGTTTTGGTGAAATGGAAGTGTGGGCGCTTGAAGCTTATGGTGCGGCATTTACACTGCAAGAAATGTTGACAGTTAAGTCTGATGATTTGAACGGTCGTACAAGAATGTATAAAAACATTGTTGATGGTAATGAGTACATGGAGCCTGGTATGCCTGAGTCGTTCAGTGTGTTACGTAAAGAGATTCGTGCATTAGGTATTGATATTGAGTTGGAGCAAGATTAATGAAAGATTTACTTGGATTTCTAAAAAAACAAAATGTGAGTAGTGATTTTGACGCCATTAAGGTGTCTCTTGCCTCGCCTGAAAAAATTCGTTCATGGTCTTATGGTGAAGTTAAAAAACCTGAGACGATTAATTACCGTACTTTCAAGCCAGAGCGTGATGGTTTGTTCTGCGCTAAAATTTTCGGGCCAATCCGTGATTTTGAGTGTTTGTGTGGTAAGTACAAGCGTTTAAAGCATCGTGGTGTTATCTGTGAGAAGTGTGGTGTTGAAGTCACGCAGTCTAAGGTTCGTCGTGAGCGTATGGGTCATATTGACCTAGCGACTTCTGTTGCGCATATCTGGTTCCTAAAGTCGCTACCTTCACGTATCGGTTTGATGCTAGATAAGACCCTTAAATCAATTGAGTCTGTTTTGTACTTTGAAGCTTTCATGGTCGTTGACCCTGGGTTAACGCCTCTAGAGCCTTGGCAGTTGTTGACTGAAGAAGAGTATCTAGATGCATTGGATGAGCATGGTGATGAATTTGAAGCCCTAATGGGTGCTGATGCAATCAAGAAAATGTTGCAATCTATCGATTTAGCCAGCGAAGCGGTTAGATTACGTGAAGAGATTGAAAGCACGAACTCTGAAACCAAGCAGAAGAAAATTTCTAAACGTTTGAAGTTGATCGAATCTTTCCTAGGTTCTGGAAACAAGCCAGAGTGGATGATTTTAGATGTACTTCCAGTGTTACCACCAGAATTGCGTCCATTGGTGCCGCTTGATGGTGGTCGTTTTGCGACCTCTGATTTGAATGATTTATACCGTCGTGTGATCAACCGTAATAACCGTTTGAAGCGTTTATTAGACCTGATGGCACCTGACATTATTGTTCGTAACGAAAAGCGTATGCTTCAAGAGTCAGTAGATTCATTGCTGGATAATGGACGTCGTGGTCGAGCAGTAACAGGAACTAACAAGCGTCAGCTTAAATCTCTAGCCGATATGATAAAAGGTAAGCAAGGTCGTTTCCGTCAAAACTTACTAGGTAAGCGTGTTGATTATTCAGGACGTTCAGTAATCGTTGTTGGACCTACGTTGATGTTGCATCAGTGCGGTTTACCGAAAAAGATGGCAATTGAATTGTTCAAGCCATTTATCTTCAGTAAATTACAAAAGCGTGGATCTGCACCAACGATCAAAGCGGCTAAGAAAATGGTTGAGCAAGGTTTGCCAGAAGTTTGGGATGTATTGGATGAAGTCATCCGTGAACATCCAGTTCTTCTTAACCGTGCACCGACACTACATAGATTGGGTATTCAGGCATTTGAACCAGTTCTTATTGAAGGAAAGGCAATTAACTTGCATCCTTTGGTGTGTTCTGCATTCAACGCCGATTTCGATGGAGATCAGATGGCGGTACACGTACCACTATCTTTAGAAGCTCAGATTGAAGCGCGTACTTTGATGATGTCTACCAATAACCTATTATCTCCAGCTAACGGTGATCCAATCATCGTGCCATCGCAGGATGTTGTATTAGGTCTTTACTATATTACTCGTGAGCATATTAATGCAATCGGTGAAGGCATGGCCTTCTCTAATTGGCAGGAAGTGCAACGTGCTTTGGATGCGAACGTTGTTCATATTCATACGAAAATTAAACTTAAATTCGTCGAAACGCTGATTGATGATGAAGGTACTGAAAGTGTTAATACTCGTATTGTCGATACCACTGTTGGGCGTGCAATTTTATCTAGAATCTTACCTAAGGGTTTAAGTTTTGATTTGATGAACCTCAACCTGACCAAGAAGAATATTAGTCTTGTCTTAAACACTTGTTACCGAGTTTTAGGGCCTAAAGAGACCGTTATTTTTGCAGATCAGTTGATGTATGCTGGTTTCAAGTGGTCAACATTAGGTGGGTTATCTTTCTGTTCTGATGATATGTTAATTCCAGATGAAAAAGCCGGAATTATCAAGCGTGCAGAAGTACAGGTTGAGGAAATTCAGAATCAGTTTTCACAGGGTCTGGTGACAGAAGGTGAGCGTTACAATAAGGTTGTTGATATTTGGTCACATACCAATGAGTTGGTTACCAAGGCAATGATGGAAGAGCTTCAGTTTGAAGATGTTGTCAACGCGCAAGGTGAAACAGTCAGAGAGACTTCATTTAACTCTGTTTACATGATGGCTGATTCTGGGGCGCGTGGTTCCGTTGCTCAGATGCGTCAGTTGGGTGGTATGCGTGGTTTGATGGCTAAGCCTGATGGGTCTATCATCGAAACACCTATCACTGCAAACTTCCGTGAAGGTTTGAACGTACTTCAGTATTTCATCTCGACTCACGGTGCTCGTAAAGGTTTGGCTGATACAGCATTGAAAACAGCGAACTCTGGTTACCTTACACGTCGTTTGGTTGATGTTGCTCAAGATGTTGTGGTTACCGAGCCTAATTGCGGTACAGAGACAGGTGTCTTGATGAAAGCGCATGTCGAAGGTGGTGATGTTGTTGAGACGCTGAAGGATAGAGTCTTAGGTCGTTACACCAATGAAGATGTTATGACACATGATGGTAAGCTTTTGGTCGCGAATGGCACGCTTGTCGATGAAAAAATTGCTGGATTAATTGATACAAACGGTATTGATCATATTTTTGTTCGTTCCCCAATGACGTGTGAAACTAAGTTTGGTATCTGTCAGCAGTGTTACGGTCGTGATTTGGCTCGTGGTCACTTGGTCAATATGGGTGAGGCAGTTGGTGTAATGGCTGCTCAGTCAATCGGTGAGCCTGGTACTCAGTTAACAATGCGTACTTTCCATATCGGTGGTACGGCATCTGGTTCAGCTGCACAAAGTCAGATTGAAGTTAAGCATGCTGGTACAGTTAAGTATGACGCAATTAAGACAATCACTAACCCAGATGGTCAAATTGTAGTTACGTCTCGTTCTGGTGTGGTTTCTATCTTAGATGAAACAGGTCGTGAGCAAGAGCGTTATAAAATTCAATATGGTAGTTTACTGACCGTTAAAGAAAATGGTTCAATTGCTTCTGGTGAGATACTTTCTCAGTGGGATCCGCATACTCACCCGGTTATTACTGAAGTTTCTGGTCAAGCAATCTTTGGTAACTTCGATGGTGCAGTTGAAGAGACTGTTGATGAGTTAACTGGTTTAACGACTCACGTTGTTAAGGATGCGAAAGAGCGTGCTACTGCAGCGAAAGAAGCGCGTCCGTTTATTGCATTGGTTAGTGCAGCCGGTGAAGCGATTAACTTCCCTGGCACACAGACACCAGCAATCTATTATCTACCTGAAAATGGTGTTGTCGTTATACAAGAAAATACTGAAGTTGGTGCCGGGCAAGTCCTAGCGCGTATACCTCAGGCATCTTCTAAAAACAAGGATATCACCGGTGGTCTACCGCGTGTTGCTGACTTGTTTGAAGCGCGTCAGCCTAAAGAACCTTCCATTATGGCAGAAGTATCTGGTGTAGTTGGTTTCGGTAAAGAAACTAAGGGTAAGCAGCGTTTGGTGATTACCCAGGATAGCGGTGAGCAGTATGAAGACTTAATTCCTAAGTGGCGTAAAGTAAGTGTATTTGAAGGTGAGCGTGTAGAGAAAGGGGATATCGTTGTTGATGGTAATCCTAATCCACATGACATCTTGCGTTTATTAGGAATGAAAAAACTCGCTGAGTATATTGTGGACGAAGTTCAAGATGTATATCGTTTACAGGGCGTAAAAATCAATGATAAGCATATTGAGACAATTGTTCGTCAAATGCTTCGCAAAGTTGAAATTAAAACTGTTGGTGATACCGGTCTTATTAAAGGTGAGCAAACAGAGTACTCTAAAGTACTTCGTTTGAATGAGGAAGCACGTGAAGCAGGTGAGATTGAAGCCACTTACGATCGTGTCTTGTTAGGTATCACTAAAGCATCATTGGCGACTGAGTCATTTATCTCAGCCGCTTCATTCCAGGAAACAACACGTGTATTAACGGAAGCTGCTGTAAGTGGTAAACGTGATAAATTGGTTGGTTTGAAGGAAAATGTTATTGTTGGTCGCTTGATTCCAGCTGGTACAGGTTTTGCCTATCACCAAGCTAGAAGAAAAGCTGCTGAGAAAGCTGCAGAAGATTTGCAGGTCTTTATGAAGACGGAAGAAGTTTCTGAAACCGTTGATGAAGTTGTAGAGCTGTCTGCTGAAGTAGTAGTAGAAGAAACCCCAGAGGTCTAAGCCTAATCTAAATAATTTCAAGTAGTTAATGCTTGACTTATGTTGTTTAGGCCTTTAGAATCCTCTATCCTTATTTGTGGACTAATAATGATTGGTTCACAATTCGTATTAAAGTTAGAGTTAATCTCAAATTTGGAGAAAAAGAATGGCGACTATTAACCAGTTGGTGCGTAAGCCGCGTAAAGATAAACGTAAGATTTCAAACGTAGCAGCGTTAGAGGCTTGTCCTCAGCGCCGTGGTGTTTGTACGCGTGTTTATACAACGACCCCTAAGAAGCCTAACTCTGCTCTGCGTAAAGTTGCGCGTGTACGATTAACAAATGGTTATGAAGTAGCTTCCTATATTGGTGGTGAAGGTCATAACTTGCAAGAGCACTCGGTTATCCTTATCCGTGGTGGTCGTGTTAAAGATTTACCTGGTGTACGTTACCATACAGTTCGTGGAGCATTAGATTGCGCCGGCGTTTCTGAGCGTAGACAAGGTCGTTCAAAGTACGGTGCAAAACGTCCTAAAGGTTAGTAATTAACTTTTAACATACGATTTGCAGTTTTGTGTAATATTTATACCGGAAGAGTTGAGAATGGCAAGAAGAAGAGAAATACCTAAAAGACAGGTTTTACCTGACCCTAAGTTTGGCGATTTAACGCTAACTAAGTTTGTAAACATGATTATGGTAAGTGGTAAAAAAGCCATTGCTGAAAAGATTGTATACGACGCGTTAGATATTGTTGTTGAACGAAAAAATGGTGGTGATCACGCAGCGTATTTGAAAGAAGCGCTGGAAAATGTTGGACCGATGGTCGAAGTTAAATCTCGACGTGTAGGTGGTGCAACGTATCAAGTACCAGTAGAAGTTCGCCCGGAACGTAAGGTAGCTTTAGCTATGCGTTGGACGGTTGATGCTGCTCGTAAGCGTAGCGAGAAAGGTATGATGCTGCGCCTAGCTGGTGAGCTTGGCGATGCCCTTGAGGGTCGTGGTTCAGCGGTTAAGAAAAAAGAAGATACTCACAGAATGGCCGAGGCAAACAAAGCCTTCTCACATTTCCGTTGGTAATCTGATTAGGGCCCTATTTAGGGCCTTTATTTTTTGTAGAATTTAAAAAAGGTTATTAAAGTGGCACGTACAACCCCTTTAAATCAATATCGAAATATCGGTATTATGGCGCACATCGATGCGGGTAAAACAACAACAACTGAGCGTATTCTTTACTACACAGGTGTTTCTCATAAGATTGGTGAGGTACATGATGGTGGTGCGACAATGGATTGGATGGAGCAAGAACAAGAGCGTGGAATCACGATCACTTCTGCTGCAACAACTTGTCACTGGGAAGGGATGGCAAAGAACTATCCTAAGCATCGCATCAACATTATTGATACTCCGGGTCACGTAGATTTCACGATTGAAGTAGAGCGTTCTTTACGTGTACTTGATGGTGCGGTTACATGTTTCTGTTCTGTATCAGGTGTTGAGCCTCAGTCGGAGACTGTATGGCGTCAAGCGGATAAGTATGGCGTGCCACGTATGGGCTTCGTAAACAAGATGGATCGTGCAGGTGCGAACTTCTTGAACGTAAACCAGATGGTTATTGATCGTTTAGGAGCAACTCCTGTTCCTATGCAATTGCCTATTGGTGCTGAAGAAACCTTCGTAGGGATTGTTGATCTAGTTAAGATGCAGGCAATTTATTGGGAAGAAGAAAACATGGGTATGGAATATCGTTATGAAGATATTCCTGCAGACATGCAAGCTGAAGCTGAAAAGTGGCGCGAGAAGATGGTTGAATCAGCCGCTGAAGCCAATGAAGAGTTGATGGATAAATACCTTGAAGAAGGTGAGTTGTCTGAAGCAGAAATTAAGGCGGGTATTCGTCAGCGTACAATCGCTGTCGAAATCGTTCCTATGTTCTGTGGTTCTGCTTTTAAGAATAAGGGTGTTCAAACCCTGCTTGATGCAGTTCTAGATTACATGCCTGCACCAGCGGATGTTCCAGCGATTACAGGTGAACTTGAAGACGGAACACCGTCTTGTCGTGAGTCAACAGATGATGCGCCTTATGCTTCTTTAGCATTCAAAATTATGACGGATCCTTATGTTGGAACGCTAACGTTCTTCCGTGTTTACTCAGGTGTTTTGGCAGCAGGTAGCCCTGTTTATAATTCGACTAAAGAGAAGCGTGAGCGTGTTGGTCGTCTATTGCAGATGCATTCAAACTCTCGTGAAGAAATCAAAGAGGTTCGTGCAGGTGATATTGCTTGTGCGGTAGGTCTTAAAGATACCACAACTGGCGATACTTTATGTGATCCAGACAATCGTATTGTACTTGAGCGCATGGAGTTTCCTGAGCCTGTTATCTCTATTGCGATTGAGCCTAAGACTAAGCCAGATCAAGAGAAAATGGGTATTGCTCTACAGAAACTTGCTGCTGAGGATCCATCTTTCCGTGTTCATTCAGATGAAGAAACTGGTCAGACGATTATCTCTGGTATGGGTGAGTTACACCTTGATATCATTGTCGATCGTATGAAGCGCGAATTCGGTGTTGAGGCGAATGTTGGTGCGCCTCAGGTTTCTTACCGTGAAACTATTACGAAAGAAGTTGAGGTTGATGGTAAGTTTGTGCGTCAGTCTGGTGGTCGCGGTCAGTATGGTCATGTTGTCTTCAAGATGAAGCCTCGTGAGCCTGGTGAAGGTTTCGAGTTTATCAACAGTACTGTTGGTGGGTCGGTTCCTCGTGAGTATATCGGTGCAGTAGAGAAGGGTGCTAAAGCCCAGCTTGAGAATGGTGTTCTTGCAGGTTTCCCAATGGTCGATGTCAGTGTTGAATTGATTGATGGTTCATATCATGATGTCGATTCCAATGAAATGGCGTTCTCGGTTGCTGCGGGTATGGGTATTAAGAATGGTGTTGCGGAAGCGAATGCGGTTATTCTTGAGCCAATCATGGATGTAGAGGTTACGACTCCTGAAGATTACATGGGTGATATCATCGGTGATTTGAATAGACGTCGTGGACTTGTAACAAGTATGACTGATATTCCTGCAGGTAAGGCAATTAAGGCTGAAGTTCCATTGTCTGAGATGTTTGGTTATTCAAACTCTATGCGTTCATTGACTCAAGGTCGTGCTAACTATAGTATGACTTTTATGAAATACAATCATGCGCCTAAAAACATCCAAGATGAAATCATGACAAGTGCCCAAAAAGGTTCTTAATCAATTTAATTATTTAGGCCTCGTTTTGTAGCGAGGTCCTTGCTTAATATAGGTATTTTAAAATGGCAAAAGCTAAGTTTTCACGCGATAAGCTTCACGTAAACGTTGGTACTATCGGTCACGTCGATCACGGTAAGACAACTCTTACAGCAGCACTAACAATTGTACAAGGTAGAAAGTTCGGTGGGGATGTTAAAGATTTCGCATCTATCGATAACGCACCAGAAGAAAGAGAGCGTGGTATCACAATCTCAACTTCTCACGTTGAGTATGAGTCAGAGACTCGTCACTACGCACACGTAGATTGCCCAGGTCACGCCGATTATGTTAAGAACATGATCACTGGTGCTGCACAGATGGATGGCGCAATCCTAGTATGTTCAGCAGCTGATGGGCCAATGCCTCAGACGCGTGAGCACATTCTTCTTTCACGTCAGGTTGGTGTTCCATACATCGTTGTTTTCCTAAACAAAGCTGATATGGTTGATGATGAAGAGTTACTAGAATTAGTAGAAATGGAAGTTCGCGAACTTCTTGATATGTACGAATTCCCAGGTGACGATACTCCAGTAATCATTGGTTCAGCGACGCTAGCTATTGCTGATGACCAGTCTGAAATCGGTGCACCTTCAGTAGAGCGTTTAGTTGCTGCGTTAGATGAGTATATTCCAGACCCAATTCGTGAAACGGATAAGCCATTCCTAATGCCAGTAGAAGATATCTTCTCAATCCAAGGTCGTGGAACGGTAGCAACAGGACGTATCGAAACTGGTGTTGTTAAAGTTGGTGAAGTTATCCAGATCATCGGTATTCGTGACACAACTGAAACAACCGTTACTGGTGTTGAAATGTTCCGTAAGCTTCTTGACCAAGGTCAAGCTGGTGATAACGTTGGTATCCTTTTACGTGGTACTAAGCGTGAAGATATCGAGCGTGGTCAAGTCTTGGCGCATAAAGGTACAATCACTCCGCACTCTAAGTTCGAAGCTGAAATTTATGTACTTTCAAAAGACGAAGGTGGACGTCATACTCCATTCTTCCAAGGTTACCGTCCACAGTTCTACTTCCGTACAACTGATGTGACTGGTGCATGTACATTACCAGAAGGCACAGAAATGGTTATGCCTGGTGATAACGTACAAATGACAGTAGAGTTAATTAACCCAATCGCAATGAATGACGGTCTTCGTTTTGCCATTCGTGAAGGTGGACGTACTGTTGGTGCAGGTGTTGTAGCAAGAATTCTTGACTAAATAACGCTTGTTTTATAAAGAAGAGGGCTATATGCCCTCTTTTTTTGTATCTATAATAAGGGGTTGTTTTAGTTGGATTATGTTGCTATAATCCGCTCCCTTAGTTTGCACGCATTAATTTTGTGTGTTTTTCTATTATGTAAATAAATGAGACAGAGATTATGGCTACCCAGAATATTCGTATTCGCTTAAAAGCATTTGACCATCGTTTAATCGATCAGTCTGCTCGTGAAATTACTGAAACAGCAAAAAGAACTGGTGCACAAGTACGTGGACCTATTCCGATGCCGACTCGTAAAGAACGTTTCACGATCCTAATCTCACCTCACGTCAATAAAGATGCTCGTGATCAGTATGAAATTCGTACTCATAAGCGTCTGCTAGATATTGTTGATCCAACAGAAAAGACTGTTGATGCATTGATGAAGCTAGATTTGGCTGCTGGTGTGGATGTTCAATTAGAATTACGTTAATCGTAATTTAGCCGATCATCAATCGTTATGATGGGCAATAAATAATAAATAAGGAAATGATATGAGTATTGGTATCATTGGTAAGAAAATCGGCATGACTCGTGTATTTGACTCGAATGGTGTATCTACTCCGGTAACGGTCGTAGAGGTTCAAGCGAACCGCATCACTCAAATCAAAACACTTGAAACAGACGGTTATTCTGCAATTCAAGTTACAACTGGTTCTGTGCACGCTGGACGTGTTAACAAACCAGCAGCTGGGCAGTTTGCGAAAGCAGGTGTTGAGGCTGGAAGAGGTTTGTGGGAATTTCGTGTTGATTCAGCTGCTGAGTCTGAAGGTTTGGAAGTAGGTTCAGAGCTTACTGTTGAACGATTCAACGAAATTGCTGTAGTAGATGTTACTGGGACAACCAAAGGTAAAGGTTTCCAGGGTGGTATTAAGCGTCATAACTTCACGATGCAAGATGCGACGCACGGTAACTCTATTTCTCACCGTTCTAACGGTTCAATCGGGCAAAACCAAACTCCAGGTCGCGTTTTCAAAGGTAAGAAAATGTCTGGACATATGGGTGACGTTCGTCAAACAACACAGAACTTAGATTTAGTGAAAGTTGATGCAGAGAACAACCTGTTATTGATTAAGGGTGCAATCCCTGGCGCTAAAAATAGTACTGTCATTGTTCGTAAAGCTGTTAAGTAAGGTGGGCATGATGGAATTAAAATTAATCGAATTAGCAACAGGTAAAGAAAATGGAACAGTTTCCGTTTCTGAAGCTTTGTTTGGTACAGAATTCAATGAAGCACTTGTTCACCAAGTTGTGACTGCATATATGAGCGGCGGCCGTCAAGGTACTAAAGCTCAGAAGAACCGTGCAGCTGTAAGTGGTGGTGGTGCTAAGCCTTGGAATCAAAAAGGAACTGGTCGAGCTCGTGCTGGTACTAGCCGTAGCCCTATTTGGGTTGGTGGTGGACGTGCGTTCCCAGGTCATAATCGTGATTTCTCACAGAAAGTTAACAAAAAGATGTATCGCGGTGCGATGAAGTCTATTGTTGCTGAGTTAAATCGCTCAGGGCGTCTTATTGTTGTCGATGACTTCAAAGTAGATGCGCCTAAGACAAAAGAATTTAAAGCTAAATTAGCACAGTTAAATGTGACGGATGCTTTAGTCATTACGGAAGGTTTTGATGAGTATTTGTACTTGTCAGTTCGTAACCTTTATAGCGCTGATGTTTGTGATGTTGCTTCGATTGATCCAGTTAGTTTAATTGGCTTCAAGACTGTTGTGATGACTCAAGGTGCTGTTAAACAACTAGAGGAGCAATTAGCATGAATCAAGAAAGAATTCTAAAGGTTTTGCTAGCTCCGCATATCTCAGAGAAAGCTGCGATCCTTGCAGATACTCGTGAGCAGTATGTGTTTAAAGTTGAGCCAACAGCAACTAAAACTGAAGTTAAACAGGCAGTTGAGTCTTTATTTGATGTAAAGGTTCAGTCTGTGAACATGATCAACATTAAAGGTAAGCGTAAAGTCTTTAAAGGTCGTCAAGGTCAACGTAATGGTATCCGTAAGGCAATCGTTCGTTTGGCAGCTGGCCAAGAAATCGATTTTTCGACTGCTGAGTAAGGAGTTACAACATGGCAATTATTAAAAAGTCTAAACCGACTTCTCCAGGTCGTCGTTTTATGGTTCACATTGTTGAACCGACATTGCATAAAGGTAAGCCTCACGCAGCGTTACTAGAGAAGAAGTCTAAATCTGGTGGTCGTAACAATAACGGTCGTATTACTGTTCGTCATCACGGTGGTGGGCATAAGCAGCATTACCGTTTAGTTGACTTCAAGCGTACTAAAGTTGGTGTTCCTGCAACTGTTGAGCATCTTGAGTATGATCCTAACCGTTCAGCTCATATTGCACTGCTTAAGCATGCAGATGGTGAGTGGTCATATATCATTGCGCCTAAGAATTTAGCTGCTGGTGATGTTGTCGAGACAGGTGATCACGTTGCGATCAAGCCTGGTAACTGTTTACCGCTTAGAAATATCCCTGTAGGTACTGTTATCCATAACGTAGAGATGCGTCCTGGAAAAGGTGCTCAGATTGCACGTAGTGCGGGTGTTTCAGCCTCTATTGCTGGTAAAGATGGTGCTTATGTTTTACTTAAGCTTCGATCAGGTGAGATGCGTAAGATTCTTGCTGAGTGTAAAGCTACGATCGGTGAAGTCGGTAATGCAGAGCACAGTCTTCGCAAGCTAGGTAAAGCTGGTGCTAGTCGCTGGCGTGGTGTTCGCCCTACCGTACGTGGTGTGGCGATGAACCCGGTTGATCACCCTCATGGTGGTGGTGAAGGCCGTACTTCTGGTGGTCGTAACCCATGTACTCCATGGGGTGTTCCTACTAAAGGTAAGAAGACTCGTAGCAATAAGCGTACTGATGGAATGATCGTACGTCGTCGTAACAAAAAATAAGGAAGGACACTGATGCCACGTTCAGTTAAAAAAGGACCTTTTGTTGATCATCACTTGTATAAGAAAGTGATCGAGGCGCAAGAATCTGGTAATAAACGTCCCATTAAAACTTGGTCAAGAAGATCTATGATCCTTCCTGACATGATTGGTTTAACAATCGCAGTTCACAATGGTAAAGAGCACATACCTGTTTTCGTATCAGAAAACATGGTTGGTCATAAACTTGGTGAGTTTTCATTAACTCGCACTTACCGTGGTCATACCGCGGATAAGAAATCTAAGCGTTAAGGAGAGTATTATGCAAGTAAGTGCAACACATAAATTTGCCCGTATTTCTCCTCAGAAAGCGCGCTTAGTAGTTGACCAAATCCGCGGTAAAGATATTGAATCTGCTATAAATATTCTGTCATTCAGTGACAAGAAAGCAGCAGATTTAATCAAAGCGGTTTTAAATTCAGCCATCGCCAACGCCGAAAATAATGAAGGCGCTGATATTGATGAATTAGTAGTTACTGCAGCATTTGTTGATGCAGGTCCTATCATGAAGCGTATGCGCGCTCGTGCTAAGGGACGTGGTAACCGTATTTTAAAACGTATCAGTCACATCACTGTTACAGTCGGCGAAAAGTAAGGAGAATCAGAATGGGTCAAAAAGTACATCCTATTGGTATTCGTCTTGGTATTAGTAAAGATTGGAATGCACGTTGGTATGCGGATAGTAAGACATTTTCTGATTTTCTTGTCAGTGACGTTGCCATTCGTAAAGAGATACACAGTAAGCTAGGTCATGCTTCTGTCAGTAAGATTCACATTGAGCGTGTAGCAAATGGAGTTCGTGTAACGATCCATACTGCTCGTCCAGGTGTTGTTATTGGTAAGAAGGGTGAGGATATTGAGAAGCTAAAGAACTCATTATCTAAGTCAACTGGTATGCAAGTTAGTATCAATATTGAAGAGATTAAGACGCCTGAGCTTGACGCCAAGTTAGTTGCAGAAGGTATTGCTCAGCAACTTGAAAAGCGTATCCAGTTCCGACGTGCTATGAAGCGTGCAGTAGGTAATGCAATGCGTCTAGGTGCAGAAGGAATTAAGGTAGCAGTTTCAGGACGTTTAAATGGTGCTGATATTGCGCGTGGAGAATGGTATAGAGAAGGTCGTGTACCACTTCATACATTCCGTGCTGATATCGATTATTCAGCTTTCGAAGCAAATACAACTTACGGCAAAATTGGCGTGAAAGTATGGATCTTCAAAGGTGAGAAACTTGGTAAGTTATCATTAACTGATAATGCACCATCTAAGGGCAAGAAAGGCCGTAACTAAAAGGATAACTAACTATGTTAATGCCTAAACGTACTAAATTTAGAAAAGTACACAAAGGACGTAACCGTGGTTTGGCGCAAGTCGGAAACAAAGTTAGCTTCGGTGATTTCGGTCTTAAAGCCTTAGAGCGCGGAAGAATGACTTCACGTCAGATCGAAGCTGGTCGTCGTGTTATGACTCGTCACGTAAAACGTGGTGCAAAAATTTGGATCCGAGTATTCCCGGATAAGCCGATTACCAACAAGCCTCTTGAGGTTCGTATGGGTAAAGGTAAGGGGAGTGTTGAGTATTGGGTAGCGCAGATTCAACCTGGTCGTGTTTTATACGAAATCCAGGGTGTTGATGAGAAGCTAGCAAAAGAAGCGTTCGCGCTTGCTGCTGCTAAACTACCTTTTAAAACACAAGTTGTAACGAAAACGGTGATGTAAATGACTGCTAAAGAATTAAATGAAAAGTCAGTTGATGAGCTAAGAACAGAATTGCTTAATTTATTAAAAGAGCAATTTAATCTAAGAATGCAAAATGCAACTGGTCAGTTATCTAACTCTTCTCAATTGAAAAAAGTTCGTCGTTCAATTGCTAGAGTCAAAACCATCATTCGTCAAAAAGTGAGTGTATAAAGATGGCTGGTCAAGAAAAGAAAGCTCGTACAATGCAAGGTGTTGTAGCTAGTAACGGTATGCAAGATTCTATCGTTGTAACTACTTCACGCTTCGTTAAGCATGCTAAGTACAAAAAATTTATTAGAAAATCTACTAAAGTTATGGCTCATGATGCTGAAAATGCTTGTGGTGTTGGCGATACTGTCACCATTCAAGAATGTAAGCCTCTGTCAAAAAACAAGTCTTGGACTTTAGTAAGTATTGATAGTAAAGCTAAGATTTAACTTTTATAGCATTCCGGGAATTATTCTGTTATAATTCTCGAAATGAATAAAGCCACTCTAAAGAGTCAGCCTGATTTATTTCAGGGACTACTCTTTTAAGTGGTTTTTGTGCTGTAAGTAATTTTTATTTTTTATGGATGGAGTACCACCATGATTCAGATGCAAACAGTGCTTGATGTTGCTGATAACAGCGGAGCACGACGCGTCCAATGCATTAAAGTGTTAGGCGGGTCAAAACGCCGTTACGCTAGTGTTGGCGACGTTATTAAAGTGAGTGTTAAAGAAGCAACGCCTCGCGGAAAAGTGAAGAAAGGTGATGTCTACAACGCTGTAGTAGTTCGTACTGCAAAAGGTGTTAGACGTCCAGATGGTTCTTTGATCAAGTTTGATGGCAATGCTGCTGTTATGCTTAATGCAAAATTAGAACCTGTAGGGACACGTATCTTCGGACCTGTAACTCGTGAGCTGCGTAATGAAAAATTTATGAAAATTGTTTCATTAGCTCCTGAAGTACTATAAGGAAGAAGATATGAATCGTTTAAAGAAAGGTGATGAAATTATCGTTATCACAGGCAAAGACAAAGGGAAGAGAGGTTCTGTTTCTTCTGTCCAGTCTAACGGTAAGGTTCTAGTTGATGGTATCAATTTAGTTAAGAAGCACACTAAGGGCAATCCTCAAACGGGTGTTCAAGGTGGGATTATTTCTAAAGAAATGCCTATCGATGCCTCAAATGTGGCTTTGGTTAACCCTGAGACTAATAAGGCTGGTAAAGTCGGTATTAAAGTCGAAGGTGATTCTAAAATCCGCTTTTTTAAATCTACTGGTAAAGCGGTTGACGCTTAATATAGGGTAGAAAATGGCAAGTTTACAGAAAGTATATAAAGATCAGATTGTTGCTAAATTAGTAGAGCAGTTTGGTTATAAATCTCCAATGCAGGCACCTAAGTTGACTAAGATTACAATCAACATGGGTGTTGGTGAAGCAATTGGTGATAAGAAGGTCCTAGATCACGCAGTCTCTGACATGGAAGCAATTTCAGGTCAGAAAGCAGTTAAAACATTGGCACGTAAATCTGTCGCTAGTTTTAAAGTTCGTGATGGTTATCCGTTAGGTTGTAAAGTGACTTTACGTGGCGCCAAGATGTATGAATTCCTAGATCGTCTAATCAATGTCTCCTTGCCTCGCGTAAGAGATTTTCGTGGTGTTAACCCGAAAGCATTTGATGGTCGTGGAAACTACAACCTAGGTATTAAAGAGCAAATTATTTTCCCAGAAATCGAATTTGATAAAATTGACAAAATCCGCGGTATGGATATTAACTTTGTCACGACAGCAAATACGAATGATGAGGCGAAAGCTCTTTTAGAAGCCTTTAATTTTCCATTCACGAAATAGGGGTTCACTGATGGCTAAGCAATCAATGATTGAACGTGAAAAGAAGCGTGCAAAGATAGTAGCGAAATTCGCTACTAAACGTGATGCGTTAAAAACAGCATCAGTAGACATGGCACTTAGTTTTGAAGAGCGTATGGAAGCAATGGATAAGCTAGCTGCTCTTCCTCGTAATGCTTCTCCAGTTCGTCAACGTAATCGTTGTCGTATGACTGGGCGCCCTCACGGTGTTTATAAAAAGTTTGGTTTATCACGTAACATGCTAAGAGAATTAGCAATGCAAGGTGATGTACCTGGTTTAAGAAAAGCTAGTTGGTAAGGATAATTATCTATGAGTATGTCTGATCCAGTTGCTGATATGTTGACACGCATTCGTAACGGCCAAATGGCCGGTCACTCGAAAGTAAATATGCCTTCATCAAAACTTAAAATAGCTTTGGCTAAAGTTTTGACTGCAGAAGGTTATATTTCAACATTCAGTATTAAAGAAGATGAAGGGAAAGCTGAATTGTCAGTGGACCTAAAGTATTTTGATGGGAAGCCTGTCATTGATATGATTAAGCGCGTAAGCCGTCCAGGTTTGCGTGTTTATAAAAACAAAGACGAGTTACCTAATGTAATTGGTGGTCTTGGTATCGCTGTAATTTCAACGTCTAAAGGTATTATGACTGACCGTGACGCTCGCCAAGCGGGTGTTGGTGGCGAAGTTATTTGCTACGTAGCATAAGGAATCTATTATGTCTAGAATTGCAAAAGCTGCTGTTGTAGTCCCTGCGAATGTACAAGTTACATTTGACGGTACAGAAGTAACGGTAAAAGGCGCTAAAGCTTCATTGACTAAAAAGTTCAATGCTGCAGTCGTGTTTAAGTCTGAAGACGGTCAAATATTTTGTACGCCTGTTGACGGTGCTGCAAATGGTTGGGCTCAAGCTGGTACAGCTCGTTCAATCATTAACAGTATGGTTATTGGTGTTACAGATGGTTTTGAGAAGAAGTTACAGTTGGTTGGTGTTGGTTACCGTGCAAAGGCTGAGGGCAATGTTTTAGACTTGACTCTTGGTTTTTCACACCCGGTAAAGCATGCTATACCTACTGGTATCACTATTGAGACTCCGTCACAAACAGAAATCGTTGTAAAAGGCGCGGACAAGCAAGTTGTTGGACAAGTTGCTGCTGAGATTCGTGCATACCGCCCACCTGAGCCTTATAAAGGTAAGGGTGTTAAGTATGCTGATGAGCGTATTTTACGTAAAGAAGCTAAGAAGAAATAAAGCTGGAAGTTGATATGAATAAGAAAACAGCCCGTCTTCGTAGAGCTAAGAAAACTCGTGCCAAAATTTTTGAGCTACAAGTGCCAAGATTGTGCGTTCATCGTACATCACAGCATATTTACGCTCAGCTGATCTCAGCTACTGGTATCGAAGTTATTGCTGCAAGCTCTACCGTTCAAGCGGACGTTAAGAAAGAAATCAGCAACACTGGTAACAAAGAAGCTGCTAAAGCTGTTGGTAAATCAATCGCTGAAAAAGCAAAAGCAGCTGGTATAACAACTGTTGCATTTGATCGTTCAGGGTTTAAATACCACGGCCGTATCCAAGAATTAGCAGACTCAGCCCGTGCAAACGGTCTTGAATTTTAAAGGAAGGATAAAATATGTCTTCACGTGAATTACAAGACGATGGAATGATTGAAAAGTTAGTAGACATTCGTCGTGTTGCCAAGGTTGTAAAAGGTGGACGTGTATTCAGTTTTTCAGCACTAGCAGTCGTTGGTGATGGTGAAGGTCAGGTAGGATTCGGTAGCGGTAAAGCTAACGAAGTTCCTATCGCGATCAAAAAAGCCATGGAAAAAGCACGTCGTAACATGAAAGATATCCATCTTGATGATGGAACTATCCAATACCCAATCAACTTCAAGCAAGGTGCTGTTAACATTGTTATGCTGCCTGCGTCTGAAGGTACTGGTGTTATTGCTGGTGGTGCTATGCGTGCAGTGTTAGAAGCTGCAGGTGTTAAAAACGTACTTTCAAAATGTATCGGTACTACACGCCCTGTAAACGTTGTACGTTCAACTGTTAATGCTTTAGTTAGTATTTCTAGTCCTGAACATATTGCAGCTAAGCGCGGTAAAACAGTCGGTCAAATTTTAGGTGAGTAATATGTCAGATAAAAAATATGTCACAGTGACGTTGGTAAAAAGCACCATTGGTCGTTTACCAAATCATAGAGCATGTGTGTCTGGTCTTGGTCTAAGAAGGATGCACCAAACGGTTAGCGTTATTGATACTCCAGAAAATCGTGGGATGATTAATAAGGTTCACTATTTGCTAAAAGTAGAGGAAGCATAATATGCAACTTAATACTCTAAAACCAGCAGAAGGTTCTAAATCTGAAAGTAAACGCGTTGGACGCGGTCAGGGTTCTGGCTGGGGTAAGATGGGTGGACGTGGTCATAAAGGTCAGAAGTCTCGTTCTGGTGGTATGCCTAGAATCGGTTTTGAAGGTGGGCAGATGCCTCTTCAAAGAAGACTTCCTAAGGTTGGCTTCAGATCAAGAAAGTCTGGATACGCAACTGAGATTCGTCTTGATATATTAGCTAAGATTGAAGCGGATGTTATTGACATCGCAGCTTTAAAAGCCGCTGATATTATTGGTGACAAAATCAAAGTTGTAAAAGTTGTTTGCTCTGGTGAAATCACCAAAGCAGTTAAGTTGTCTGGTATTAAGGCTACTGCGGGTGCTCTAGCAGCAATCGAAGCAGCTGGCGGTACTGTAGAAGCTTAATATGAATAGTTCTATTGCAACTTCAGGTATGAGTGATTTAAAGAACAAGATTTTATTTGTTCTTGGGGCGATCGTCGTCTTTAGGCTAGGTACACATATACCTGTACCGTCTATTGACCCAATTGCATTGGCTGCGATGTTTGAGCAGCAAAAGGGTACCATTCTTGACATGTTTAACATGTTCTCGGGTGGTGCGCTTGAGCGTTTATCGATCTTTGCATTAGGTATTATGCCTTATATATCTGCCTCTATTATTATGCAGTTATTAACCGTGGTATCGCCTTCTTTAGAACAACTAAAGAAGGATGGAGAGCAGGGTCGCCGCAAAATCACTCAATACACACGTTACGGTACCGTTGTCTTGGCAACGTTCCAGGCGTTGGGTGTCGCAATTGCTTTAGAATCTCAAAATATTAATGGTATGTCTGTTGTGGTAGACCCTGGTCTACTCTTTAGATTGACTGCAGTTGTGACGCTTGTTGGTGGAACAATCTTCTTAATGTGGCTTGGTGAACAAATCACTGAGCGTGGCATCGGTAACGGTATATCACTGATTATCTTTGCTGGGATTGTTGCAGGGTTGCCATCCGCTTTGGGTGGTACCTTCGAACAGGTGAATACAGGTGCTCTTCACGCGATTACAGTGTTTGTTTTACTTGCACTAGTCTTTGCAGTGATCGCTTTCGTTGTCTTTGTTGAACGCGGACAACGTCGTATACCTGTCCATTACGCACAAAAAATGCGTGGTCGTAAGTTATATGGTGGTCAAGAGTCTCACTTACCATTAAAGTTAAACATGGCTGGAGTTATTCCTCCAATCTTTGCTTCAAGTATCATTCTGTTTCCAGCAACCCTTGGTGGTTGGTTCGGTGCTGCTGAGGGTATGGGTTGGTTAAAGGACATTGCAACAACAATGTCTCCAGGACAGCCTTTGTATGTTTTGCTTTATGCAATTGCGATTATTTTCTTCTGTTTCTTCTATACAGCGATTGTTTTCAATCCTAAGGAAACAGCAGACAACTTAAGAAAATCTGGTGCCTACTTACCAGGGATTAGACCAGGTGCTCAAACGGCACGTCATATTGACGGTATTATGGGTCGCTTAACCTTAGCGGGTGCGATTTATATTACAGCGGTTTGTCTATTACCTGAGTTCTTAATTCTTTACTGGAATGTCCCGTTCTATTTTGGCGGAACATCACTACTGATCATTGTTATTGTTGTTATGGATTTCATGACTTCGGTGCAAGCCCAAATGCAGTCGACACAGTATGAAGGCATGATGAAAAAATCAAAACTGAAGGGTCGATAACCTTTTTGGTTATTGCTCTAGTATTTAGTCTGAAAAACGAGTATAATCCTCTGTTTTTCAGTAGACGGATTTAAAGGGAGCGCACTATGGCACGTATTGCCGGTGTAAACATTCCAGTTAACAAGCATATTGTTATCGGTTTGACTTCGATCTACGGGGTTGGTTCAACTACAGCAAAAGCAATTTGTGCTTCTGTTGATGTGGAGCCATCTACGAAAGTTCGAGAACTAACTGAAGTTCAGTTAGAAGCACTTCGTTCAGAAGTGACAAAATTTAAAATTGAAGGTGATCTTCGTCGTGAAGTATCTATGAACATTAAGCGATTAATGGACATGGGTTGTTACCGCGGAATTCGCCATCGTCGTAGTCTGCCTCTACGTGGACAACGTACAAAAACTAATGCACGTACTCGTAAAGGTCCTGTAAGACCTATTAAGAGATAACGCATAATTGCGAGAGAAGATTATGGCAAAAGCAAAAGCAAGTTCACGTGTTAAAAAGAAAGTAAAACAGGTTGTAACGGATGCAGTAGCACACGTTCACGCTAGTTTTAATAACACAATTGTGACTATCACAGACCGTCAGGGTAATGCACTGTGCTGGGCTACTTCAGGTGGAAGCGGTTTCCGTGGATCACGTAAGAGTACGCCTTTTGCTGCGCAGGTCGCTGCAGAACGTTGTGGCCAAATGGCCCACGATTTTGGTGTAAAGAACTTAGATGTTATGGTTAAAGGTCCTGGACCTGGTCGTGACTCTGCTGTTCGTGGCTTAAATGGTGCAGGATTCAAAATTACGTCAATTGCTGATGTAACTCCGATTCCGCATAATGGTTGCCGTCCACCTAAGAAACGTCGCGTTTAATATTTGAGGTAATCATGGCTAGATATATTGGTCCAAAGTGTAAACTTGCCCGTCGTGAAGGTACTGACTTATTTTTGAAAAGCGGTGTTCGTAGCATCGAATCAAAATGTAAAATTGATCAGTTACCTGGACAACATGGTACAGGACGAAAGAAAGTAACCGAATACGGTTTACAGCTTCGTGAAAAACAAAAAGTTCGTCGTATGTACGGCGTACTAGAAAAGAAGTTCCGTCTTTATTACAAAGAAGCAGATCGTCGTAGAGGCTCAACGGGTGTTAACTTGTTGCAAATCCTTGAAAGCCGTCTAGATAATGTTGTATATCGTATGGGCTTTGCATCGACTCGTGCTGAAGCACGTCAGTTGGTATCACATAAATCGATTTTAGTTAACGGTCAGTCAGTTAATATCCCTTCTTATGAAGTTGGTGCTGGTGATGTTGTTGCTATTAGAGAGAAATCACGTAATCAAACACGTATTGCTTCTGCATTAGAAATAAATGCACAAAGTGGAACTGTTAGTTGGGTTGAAGTGAATAAGACTGCATTTGAAGGGACTTTTAAAAATCTTCCTGATCGTACAGATCTTTCTTCTGATATTTCAGAAAACCTAATCGTTGAGCTTTACTCTAAGTAAAACCTGATACGGAGATACCCTCGAATGCAAGAGATGTTAGAACAGTTGTTGACGCCTCGTTTGGTTGATATTAAAAGAAAAAGCGAATTTCATAGTCGTGTAACGCTAGAACCACTTGAACGTGGTTTTGGACACACACTGGGAAATGCACTTCGTCGTATTTTATTATCTTCGATGCCTGGTGGGGCTATAGTACAAGCCAAAATTGAAGGTGTTTTACACGAATATTCTTCTATTGAAGGTGTAAGAGAAGATGTTCTTGAAATTCTTTTAAACTTGAAAGAAGTTGCTGTAAAACTTAATGCAACAGACCATGCGGAATTAACGCTAAGCAAGAAGGGTCCTGCGATCGTTCGAGCTTCAGATATCGTCTTAAACCACGATATTGAGATTGCTAATCCAGATCATGTTATTGCACATGTTGCTGAAGGTGCAGAGTTGAATATGACTTTGACTGTACGTTCAGGAATGGGTTATCAACCAGCGGTAAGAACTGAAAGTGAAGCTCAAATTGGCGTTTTGCGTTTAGATGCTAGCTTCAGTCCTATTCATACAGTTAGTTATGAAGTTCAGAATGCACGTGTTGAGCAACGTTCAGACCTAGATAAGTTAATTATCGATATTGTCACTGACGGTACTTTAGATCCTGAAGATGCCATTAAACAGGCAGCAACGGTTCTACATTATCAACTGAATGCTTTTGTTAATCTTAAGCACAAAGAAGTTGTAGCACCAGAGGAAGAAGATAATGAATTTGATCCTATCTTCTTACAACCTGTTGATGATTTAGAATTGACTGTTCGTTCAGCAAACTGTCTGAAAGCAGAACAAATCTATTATATTGGTGATTTAGTACAGAGAGCTGAGCCTCACTTACTTAAAACACCTAACTTAGGTAAAAAATCTCTGCAAGAGATCAAAGATGTTCTTGCGCAAAGAGGTTTGAGCTTAGGGACTAAATTAGAGAACTGGCCGCCAGCAAGCTTGGTTAGTAAAGAGTCAGCATAAAATAAGGAAGCTATCATGCGTCATGGTAAAACAGGTCGTAAGTTAAATCGCAATAGTTCGCACCGTAAGGCAATGTTTAAAAACATGTCTGCTTCGCTTATCGATCACGAAGTTATTCGTACAACGGTTGCTAAAGCGAAAGAACTTCGTGGAATTGCTGAACCTATGATTACACTTGCTAAAGTAGACAGCGTACATAATCGTCGTCTTGCTATGGCACGTTTAGGTGATAAAGCAATGGTTGCAAAGTTATTCACTGAGCTTGGTCCTCGTTACCAAACTCGTCCGGGTGGGTATATCCGCATTTTAAAGTGTGGTTTCCGTCCAGGTGATAATGCACCAATGGCTATTGTTGAGTTAGTTGATCGTCCGATCGCTGCTGCAACAGAAGCTGCTGAGTAATCAGCATTAAAAAAGCCGGTTTTTACCGGTTTTTTTATATCTAAAATTCTTCAAATGATCATCGACACACATTGTCATTTAGATTTACTTCTTGAATCTTCATTAGATTTTATGGACTCCCAATCCGTTTTTCGAGCACATAATCTTACTCCCCAATTCGTTGCCATGTCCGTTAGTCCTGATAACTGGTCTGTCGTTCTTAAATTAACACTTCTATATCCTAAGATTCATGCCGCATTGGGTATTCATCCTTGGTACGTTACGGCACACAATAGTTCTAGTCTCCAATCACTTGAGAACCTATTAAATGCTGAACAGGTCGTTGCTTTGGGAGAAATTGGTTTGGATTTCTCACCCGTCTATCAAGATACCAAGCAACTCCAAGTTGAAACCTTTAGAGCTCAGTTGAACTTAGCTGAAAAGTTCAGTAAACCGATCTCTGTGCACGTTGTTAAGGCGCACAATGAGCTCTACCAGAGCTTACGTAGCCACAATTTAACGGGAATTATTCACGGTTTGGGTAGCAGTCTTCAGGTTGCTCAAAACTATGTAGATTGTGGTTTTAAAATTGGAGTTAATGGGGTGCTGTTGCGTGAGAATGCTCATCGCTATCATGCTTTAGTACGGCATTTTGGAATCCAGCATCTAGTTTTAGAAACCGATTACCCAAATGTAAAGCTACCAGGCCTGGTGAAACCTAATTTACATGATATTATTCGGGTTGCTGAACAGGTTGCCAAGTTACTTAATCATTCATTTGAGGATGTTTTACAGCAAACCACGGCTAATGCACAACAGATCTTTAAATTGGATGGAAATTAATATGTTACAAAACCCTTTACTTGAACGTAGTCTTTTGGTGTTTGAAGATACAGGACTACTCCAATTACATTCTTCACATGTACTTGTTGCGGGCGTAGGAGGCGTAGGAGGGTTTGTTATTGAAGCACTGGCACGTGCAGGTGTCGGTCGTTTAACAATTATTGATCATGATACTGTTTCTCCTTCTAATATGAATCGCCAAATCATCGCTTTAAATTCAACACAAGGTCGAAATAAAGCGGATGTTATGGCAGAGCGTATAGCTGATATTAATCCCGAGTGTATTGTAACGGTCTCACATGCTTTTTTACGACCGGACGATATGGAAGCGCTTTTTTCTGATTCCTATGATTTTGTGGTGGATGCTATTGATAGCCTAAACTGTAAAGCGGCATTGGTTATCACTGCTGTCAAGAAAGGCATTCCTGTTGCCTCCAGTATGGGGGCAGGTAGGAGAATTGATCCTTCGAAAATTCATTTGGCAGATATCTCTAAAACCTACGGCTGCGCTTTGGCGCGTAATATGCGTCAACGCCTAAAAAAGCAACGTATCCATAAGGGTGTGATAACGGTTTTTTCAAGTGAACTTCCAAAAGCGCCAGGTCCAATGGAAGAGATAGAAGGGTCGCGTGGTCGTGTTGTCAATGGCACGGCCAGTTATATGCCGGGGATCTTTGGTTTGATGTTGGCTGGAAGAGTGATTCAGATTTTAGCGGCACCCAAGCCAGAAACGGTTATTTAACTCGGTCAGTCCGTCCAACCTATTGTGTTCCAGTGTTAATTCAATAATGGGTATAGACCCTGTTTATTGACCCGCTGCTGGGCATTTTCAATAAGGCCGTTTTTTTGTAGGTCGTCTATGATATTTTTAATAATCGGCTGGCTTTGTGAGCGCTTCATGCCGGCCTGTAATTTGGCGTCATAGAGTATCTTAAGAAGTAAAGAATCCAATCCCGTCAGTAGCTCTATTTTACTAGCATCATTGGCGATACTCGGGTTGACCCAATCCGAATCATTTGGCAAGCCCATTAGTTGAGTGGTTTCTTCCACGATACACGCCACGAGTAATCCTCGGCTGTAGACATGGTCTGCTGGAATAATGACCACTGCTTGATCAATCTGATGTCGAGCATTCAGCGCAAAACTTCCCATACAATGACTTTCACGTTCAATATTCTCAATGCGATTCTTCGACACTTGCTGAATGATACGGCCGTAGTCGGCGTCTTTGGTTAGATGAATCAGTAGGTTCGGCTTTTGTTGTTTGTTAGAGATAGGTTGTTTGTCAGAAACAAACTGGATTGGGTGCTGTGTGATGTATTGTAAATGCGCTAAGTGTGCATTGAAAAGTTCTTCAACGACAGAGTTCTGCGGAAGGTTATGATAAACGAATTGGTAAAATATCGGTTTCTGCCACTTAATAATCCGTTGTTGGGTTTGACGGTATTCATTTTTTAAGGCGATTTCATTAAATGCCTTTTGAATGTAACTGGAAGATTGCCATTCAATAGAGCTGGGTAAGCCACTAGCGCTACCAGGTAACGTCCAAAAGAGCGCCGCTAGTGTCACGGCTAACTTGAGACCTAAGTGGTCGACTAGGGTGTTTTTGAACATGCTTTAACCCCGTAAGAGTGTTTTATAGAGTGACCAGGCCTGGTCACTCTATAAAGTGGCTGGCGATAACAGTTTTTTAAGATAAAAGCCGGTATGCGATTCAGGTGTTTGTGCTATTTTTTCTGGTGTGCCGGTGGCGACAATTAATCCACCGCCAGAACCGCCCTCTGGACCTAAATCAACGACCCAATCGGCGGTTTTAACCACATCCAAATTATGCTCGATAATCACAATGGTATTGCCTTGGTCACGCAGATGGCGAATCACTTTTAAGAGTAGTTCAATATCATGGAAATGCAATCCTGTCGTTGGTTCATCGAGGATGTAAAGCGTATTTCCTGTATCACGCTTAGAGAGCTCTTTGGCCAGTTTAACTCTTTGAGCTTCTCCGCCAGACAGGGTGGTCGCACTTTGTCCAAGTTTGATATATCCCAAGCCAACTTCTATCAGCATTTGCAGCTTACGTGCAATCACCGGAATGACATCAAAGAAGGCGCGCGCGTCTTCAATGGTCATCTCTAGCATCTCGTGTATGTTTTTGCCCTTGTATTGTACTTGCAACGTCTCGCGATTATAGCGGGCGCCATTACAGACATCGCAAGGAACATAAACGTCTGGCAAAAAGTGCATTTCAACCTTGATGACGCCATCACCCTGGCAGGCTTCACAGCGTCCGCCTTTAACATTGAAACTGAATCGACCTGGCGTATAACCTCTTGCGCGGGATTCAGGGGTCGCAGAAAGCAGCTCGCGGATGGGTGTGAATAAACCTGTATAAGTCGCAGGATTGGAGCGCGGTGTACGGCCAATGGCGCTTTGATCAATGTTAACAGATTTGTCAAAGTGCTCCATGCCTCGCACCGCGGTATAAGGTGCTGGCGTGTGCATGGCTTTGTTGAGCATATTGGCGGCGAGTTTTGAAAGCGTGCCGTTAATTAGGGTAGATTTACCTGAGCCGGAAACGCCGGTAATGCAGGTTAATAGACCGGCGGGAATAGATAAGTTCACATCCTGTAGGTTGTTACCACTGGCGCCTTCAATCGTCAGCCACTTGTCATCCTGCGGTGCTAAACGGGTTTCTGGAATGGCGATTTTACGTGCACCACTCAAATACTGCCCGGTTAAAGAGTTCGGGTCGTTGGCGACAAATTCAGGCGTGCCTTGCGACATAATTCGGCCACCGTGAATCCCTGCGCCAGGCCCAATATCCAAAACATAATCCGCTGCGCGAATCGCATCTTCATCGTGCTCAACTACGATAACGGTATTACCGATGTCTCGTAAATGAATCAATGTTGATAACAGGCGATCATTGTCACGTTGATGAAGGCCTATCGAGGGTTCATCTAAAACATACATGACGCCGACCAAGCCTGCACCAATTTGACTGGCTAAACGAATACGTTGTGCTTCACCGCCGGAAAGTGTATCAGCACCGCGATTAAGTGAAAGATAGTTCAATCCTACATTGACTAAGAAGGTAAGGCGTTCAAAGACCTCTTTGACAATCTTGCTGGCAATTTGCCCCTTGGCACCTTCTAATGTGAGCTCACTAAAGAGTTGGTGTAACTCACCAACCGGACGTTCGGTGATTGAAGGGAGGTTTTGATCGTTTACAAAGACGTTACGTGCGATTTCATTTAACCGTGTGCCGTGACAACTATCACAGGGCTTGGTGACACGATATTTATCAAGTTCATCGCGGACTGTTTTGCTTTCAGTCTCCGCAAAGCGGCGCTCCATATTCGGAATGACACCTTCAAAGCGACGAATATCACTGTATTTACCGTGTGGTAGGGGGATCTTTTTACCACCTGAACCAAAAAGGATGGTTTGTTGGTGTATCTCACCCAGTTCTTCCCATGGCGTTTCAATATCGAACGTATAGAAATCTGCAACGGCCTTGAGTATATCGTAATAGTATTTATGACGACGATCCCAACCTCGAATGGCGCCACCCGCTAAACTGAGTTCAGGGTGGGTAATGACTCGATCTGCTTGAAAGGTCTCTTTAACCCCTAAACCATCACAGGTTGGACACGCGCCATGTGGGTTGTTGAAAGAGAAAATGCGTGGCTCTAATTCAGGGACGCTGTAACCACAATGTGGGCAGGAGAATTTTTCAGAAAACAGCAGAGCAAAATCATCCTCGTCATCCATTGGTAACACTTGAGCGATACCGTCTGCTAGCTTAAGTGCCGTCTCAAAAGACTCCGCCAGTCGCTGTTTCATGTCATCACGAACTTTAAAGCGATCGACAATGACGTCAATGTTATGTTTTTTGTTTTTATCCAGTTGAATTTTACCGTCTAAATCAAGGATTTCACCATCAATTCGTGCACGTATAAAACCTTGAGCCTGGAGCTCTTCCAGCAGGTGAACGTGTTCACCCTTTTTGCTACGCACAATAGGCGCAATTAATAAACACTTGGTGCCTTCTGGCAGGTTTAAGGTATGGTCGACCATTTGACTGACGGTTTGTGCTTCTAAATCACAGCCGTCAGTAGGGCAGCGCGGCGTACCAACACGGGCGTATAACAGGCGTAAATAATCATAAATCTCTGTGACGGTGCCGACGGTTGAGCGTGGGTTGTGTGAGGTTGATTTCTGTTCAATGGAGATGGCTGGAGAAAGCCCTTCGATGTGATCCACATCGGGCTTTTCCATAATCGATAAAAATTGACGGGCATACGCTGAAAGGGATTCAACATAACGGCGTTGACCCTCGGCATAAATGGTATCAAAGGCAAGCGAAGATTTCCCCGAGCCAGATAAGCCTGTAATGACGATGAGCTTATCACGCGGTAAAGTGACATCAATATTTTTTAAGTTGTGGGTACGCGCCCCTTGAATAATGATTTCTTCGAGCATGCTAGTCCGTCAATTTTGAGTTAATTGAGTATTATAGCAAGATTACCTTAGATTACATAAAGCGACTTAAGCCTGGTGGTTGAGTGCTTTTTAAAATGACCAGGCCTAGTCAAGTGATGAAACTTTATAAATGGTACGCAATGAAGGTAAAGGCTTCCGAAAAACTCAGAGCGGATGGCATGTACTTAGGGGGCTAATTGTAAAATTCCTGAAATCTCTACTCGAAGCGTAGTTTCTCCTGCAGAAACAGCTGGTGGCGCCATGCTCTCTGACGCTAACATTCGATTAGATGCATAACCGTGTGTAATCGGTGGGCTGTATGGCGTGTTGATGCGCGTTTCCAATATACGATAGTCAGGCGAATGAAAGCCTTGAGCAATCATAGTGGCTTGTTTTTGGAAGTTCTGAATCGCTTTAACCGTTAATTTCTGCATGATTTCTGTTTTAAGCTCGGCAGAAACCTCGAATTGCATGGATTGATAAGCGAGGTAGGGCTGTAGATGAGTGAGTACCTTAATCAAATCTGGTTTGTTTTCTAAGGTGATGGTTAGGCTCTGAGAGCCTGTCCAGTGGCTGATGATCCGCTGTTTGCTGTACACAGGAAGAATATGATACTGCGAAGTCTGATGCTTGATGTCGGGGTATTTTTTAAGCGCTGCAAGGGCTTCTTGCATTTTCAAATTGATGTCATTCGCCACTATCTGCGCAGAATGGCCTTGAGCAACTCGGTTAAAGACAATTGAGAGGGTGTCATTATGAATGCTCTGGCTTTCAGAAATGGAAAAGTGAACTTTATTTCCTTGAACTTCATTGTTCTGGTTCGTCACTGATTGTGCCATCACAGCAGGACTTACTAAGCTGGTTGAGCTGAACGAGCAGAAGGTAAGTGTCAATAAAAACGGTTTGCTATTACGACGGTAAGCCAGTAGTAATCGATTGAACATCTGTTTCTCCATCAGTAATAGAAGCCTTAAGAAGTCATTAGTCTGCCAAATGCAATATCAACGAGTCAAGGATTTTCAAAACGGGCATAAATCTGACTTCGATTATAACTCGGCGCTTTTCCAGCAGTGTTATAATTTGCGGCTGATATTACCAGTCAATTTATCTACAAACGTCATCTACAACCAAGGAAGCCCAAGCATGTCGATTCCCCAACCCAATGCCATGAGTCCGGTAGAGCGCCGCGCGGCATTCTCCATCGCAGGGATTTTCTCAACCCGCATGTTGGGATTGTTTATGATTTTCCCTGTGTTTGCACTGTTTGCCGAAGGTGAATTTGCGGGCGTTACTGGTATGCAAATCGGAATTGCCATGGGAATCTACGGCTTAACTCAGGCCTTTTTACAAATTCCGTACGGCATGCTGTCAGATAAATATGGTCGTAAACCTCTCATTATTGCGGGGATGTTGGTGTTTATGGCCGGGTCTATCGTCTGTGCATTGGCCGACTCGATTGAGGTGATGATCCTGGGTCGAGCGATTCAAGGCATGGGTGCGGTAGCCGCGGTGCTGATGGCTTCTGTTGGCGATTTAGTCACCGAGCAATTTAGACTGCGCGCCATGTCTATTGTCGGCATGACGATAGGGCTTTCTTTTACGCTTTCCTTGGTTGCCGGGCCTGTACTAGCAACCTGGTTTGGGGTTCGCGGAATTTTTTGGGCGATTGCTGGTTTGGCGGTTGTTGGCATGTTATTAGTCTGGATGGTAATGCCGGACATTAAGCATCAAGAATTTCAGCGTGAAGCGCAAGCGGATCCGAGTCAGTTTAAAGCGATTTTAAAAAACACCCAGTTGTTGCGTTTGAACTTAGGCGTTTTTATTCTACACGCCTTGCTAACAGCCATGTTTGTGGCCTTGCCATTAAGCTTAAGGGATAATGCTGGGCTCGATCTACTGAGCCACTGGCATATATATCTACCGGTTATGTTGTTGTCATTTGCCTTAATGGTGCCTTTTATTATTCAGGCAGAAAGCAAAGGGCGTATGAAGCAAATGTTTGTCGGTGCTGTTGCAGTGCTGATGTTATCGCAAATTGGCTTCGCCACTTTTGAACACAGTTTTTGGTCATTGTTTGCGCTACTGTTAGTTTTCTTTACCGCTTTTAATCAACTAGAAGCTTCTCTGCCCTCACTGGTGGTTAAGTTGTCACCTGCTGATAAAAAAGGAACTGCAAGTGGTGTCTACTCTACCAGTCAGTTTTTAGGCGCGGCAGTGGGTGGATTATTGGGTGGCTATTTTTATCAATATAATGGCTATGTCGGCGTTTTCGTTTTTACCGCCATCATCAGTGGTATCTGGTTGATTGCCGCCATGAGCATGGAAAAGCCCTTGCCACTGAGTATTGCTTCAGTACCACTGGGCGATATGCATTTTGAAGATGTTGCTGAAATTGAACAAAAGTTACTTGCTTATGAAGGTGTCTATGAAGCAGTTGTTCTGTTGGATGACAAGCGAGCATTTTTTAAGATTGATCGTAAAGTGATTAATGAAGCAGGGCTGATTGATTACATTGAACAGAGTCAATCAAGCAAACCTGTCAATCTAGATTAAATGCCAATATAAACGGATAAGTACGGAATCTAGCATTACTTCCCATTCAGGAGTCAGTCTTTATGAACGCTTCCATAAAACCTACCAGGCCTGGTCAGTTAGGCCAAGAGCCTAAACCTCGTCAAGGCCATCTCTATTATGTGATTGGCGCTTCCGGTGTGGGTAAAGACACTCTGTTGAATTATGTTCGTCCCTTTTTGAGTCATGCTCCCGTGGTGTTCGCACATCGTTACATCACACGTCCTGTTGAGTTAAGCGGTGAAAACCATGTCAGCCTAAGTGAAGCCGAGTTTTTAAACCGTCAGCAATACGGTTGTTTTTTATTTGATTGGCAGAGTCATGGCCTGCATTATGGTATCGGTCAGGAAGTGCAGGGCTGGTTAGATAGAGGTTTGAATGTGGTGATGAATGGTTCCAGAGGGTACTTGTCCGAGGCGACAGCACGTTTACCTAATCTTCGACCGGTCTTAATTACAGTTGCATTAGATAAATTAAAAACTCGGCTGGAACAACGTGGTCGAGAAGATTCCGAGCAAATTCAAGAGCGTTTGTTACGCGCTGCTGAATTTTCTCAGCTAAGCCATCCTAATTTAATTACCGTCAGTAATGACGGCGACTTGGAGATTGCTGGACAGCAATTGGTGAACGTTTTTCAACAGTAGTTGACCAGCGTTTAGCACCTAACTTTACAAGCACCGTTTCGATCTACTTCAGGCGGACCGTCATCAAGTTAGGTAAGCCTTCGTTAGTTGACCTTTTTACCTTCAATCTCAAAACCACTGTCGTGAAAGGCCGCTTCTTTCGCGAAGTGAAAATCTGCCTCAAAGTCCGCATAGATGGTATAAAGCGGCTCGCCTTTTTTGACCGTTTGCCCAAGTTTTTTATGAATATCCACCCCCGCAGCTTGGTCGATTGGTGCGCCGGCCAAGCGTGCAATGTGCGCGATGACAAAATTATTGATACTGCTCACCGATCCATGGAAAGGTGCAACCACCTTATAACTAAGCTTCGCTAATCTCAAAGGGTTGGGGTTTCTGCCTTGGGCATCAACGATGGCATTAAACTTTTCTAAAGCTTGGCCTGAATCCAAAATGTCCCGTGCAATGTTATAGCCTTGACCGGCCCGCACTTTGACATCAAATTCAATAATGTGCCCCGCCAATTGGATTGCCTTCTCGCGTAAATGTTTAGAGGCCAAAGGGTCGTTTTCTAATACTCGCATGACATCTCGAGCTTCTAGCATTGGGCCAACCCCCGAACCAATAGGCTGCTTGCCATCCGTGATGAGCACCTCTAATGTCAGGCCCAGGTTATCTCCTACATACTCAAATAATTTACGTAACTTCATTGCCTTGGCGTAACTGTGTACCTTTGCGGTAGGGCCAACCGGGATGTCGATAATAAGATGGGTGACGCCAGCCGCTACCTTTTTAGAGAGAATTGATGCCACCATTTGTCCGGGAGAGTCCATTGAAAGTGGACGTTCTACCGCGATTAAAATATCATCGACTGGCGCCAGTTTTGCCGTGCCACCCCAAGCCAAGCAGCCGCCATGTTGTTTAACAATTTTTTGCAGCGTTTTTATTTCTAGCTCAACATTGGCTAACACCTCCATGGTGTCCGCAGAGCCGGCTGGCGAGGTGATTGCCCGGCTAGAGGTTTTGGGCATTAACATGCCATAAACGGCAATAATTGGCATGATTAACATACTGGTCCGGTTGCCTGGAATACCACCGATGCAGTGTTTATCGGCAATCATCGGTTCTTGCCAATCTATACGATCCCCCGTATCGACCATCGCGCGTGTCAAATATAGTACTTCATCCCGGTCCATATCTGATTCGGCACAGCCAACCAGGTAGGCGGTGATTTCAATTTTGGAATAGCGATTGGTATTAATATCCTGAATGATTTCTAAGTACTCTGCATATTCCAGACGATCCCCTGAGATTTTGCGGTGAACATAAGAGAGTGATTGAGGTTGTTCAGCATGCCTGACTTTAACAGGACTGCCTTCTGGTAGGTTAAGTTGTTGGAAAACCTGCTCACTTAATCCGAGTTCATCAATATTGGTGATTTTTTCATCATCCACTACGTTTAAAACGGCGACAACCGGATGTAAATTGCCATTGACGTAGATCTCGATTTTATTGAGCGCCTGAAAACCTTGAGTTTGATAGATTTCACAGTCCCGGTGCAGGTAAGCAACGTTCTCTTTATAGGTATCAATAGCGATTCTGCGTAATTTAAGGGTGTCCATGGCGCTTCTCAATGCTTAATTTATTGCATTCGATTTTAACCGATTAAGGCCAGGGGAGCGTAAATTACGTCATAGGCTTAACAATCGAACCTGTGCCAGTCAATTTTACAATCAAATTCCGCAGTAAAAGAACACTAAGATCCGCTTGAAAGAAGCGTTAGCTTAAGTTGTAAGAGCGGGTGCCTCGAGTGATTTAATGATACAAACCAAACGCTGCAGGAATCTTTGTGCATGAATGAGACATGGCAATGTTAAAGTTAAACTAAAAATCAGGTATCATTTATATATTGAAAATCATAAACTTACAGTCTCTCTTTTTCTGAATGAAGCCTTGTTATGACTGGTCGGGTCCGCCGCTATTTTTTCGGCAATTAGGACCGTTTTGACTACTGGTATGTACATGAAGCTAGCGCGAGCGGTTTGAGATTGAATGCATAGAGGAATCATTATGTCAGTAGGAAGTCCCAGTAATCTCCCAATAAGCATTAAGATTTTCCTCTGCGGTGATGTAATGACCGGTAGAGGGATTGATCAAATATTACCCCATCCTAACCCCCCTAAAATTTATGAATCCTATATGCATAATGCTACGGGTTATGTAGAAATTGCTGAACGGATAAATGGCCCCATACCAAAACCTGTGGACTACCCTTATATTTGGGGCGACGCACTGTTTGAATGGCAGCGTATGGCTGCAGATGTCAAGATTATCAATCTCGAAACCAGCGTTACTCGCTCTGGCGATTATTGGCAGGGTAAGGGCATTAACTACCGCATGCATCCCGAGAACATCGCTTGCATTACCGCAGCTCAAGTCGACTGTTGCGTACTGGCGAATAATCATGTTTTGGATTGGGGTTACGCGGGTTTAACTGAAACCTTAGAAACTTTACAGCAAGCCAAGTTACAATGTGTGGGTGCGGGTGAAAACCATGCGCAGGCAATTGCACCTGCAGTGCTTGAAGTGGCGCAAAAAGGCAGAGTGATTGTGCTCTCTTTTGGTTGTGAAAACAGCGGCATTCCTCGGGAATGGCAAGCAACAGTGGAGAAGGCGGGCGTTAATCTGTTGGAAGACTTTTCTGATGATTCGGTGGATAAAATTGCACAACAGATAAGACAGGTCAAGCAAGCGAATGACATCGTGGTATTTTCGATTCATTGGGGCGGTAACTGGGGTTACGAGATTCCTCAAGAACATATCCATTTTGCGCACAAACTGATAGATTATGCTGCAGTCGATATCATCCATGGCCACTCTTCGCATCATGTCATGGGGATGGAAATTTATAATGGCAAGCCGATTTTATATGGCTGCGGTGATTTTCTAAACGACTATGAAGGCATAGGCAGTTATAAGCAATACCGGGGAGACTTGGCATTAATGTATTTTGTAAATATGGAACCTTCTACCGGCAGACTCATTAGTCTAGAGATGGTTCCTACACAGGTTAAACGTTTTCAGATTCACCGAGCAACGAAACGGGATGCAGAGTGGTTAACGCAAGTTTTGCAACGTGAGTGTGCAAAATTTGGGGCTTCAGTCAATATCAATGCTGACCAAACCATCATCCTCTCAATAGGCAGTCTGACGATTTAGATGGTGCATTAAGATCAGAAGCGGGATAAAAGTAAGTCATATTAAAATATTTTAGCAGAGTGAAAGAAAGGAGTTGTTATGGCAATCGCCCATAAATTACTAGCGTATTTAAATCAAACCAATACTGTGTATGAAACCGTTACACACCCCAAAACGTTTTCAAGCCACGAAACCGCCGATGCAGCCCATGTACGGGCTGATCATCTTGCCAAAGGGGTGCTTCTTAAAGATCAGAAGGGTTATCTATTGGCTGTTGTTCCCGGCAATGAATGGTTGGATCTCAAGCGTTTAGGGGGTGAGTTGAATCGAGAGTTACAGCTGCTACCTGAGTCTGAAATGCAAACTTTATTTAATGACTGTAAACCGGGCGCAATCCCGCCTTTTGGCAAGGTTTATGGTATTGAAACGGTTGTTGATCAAAATCTACTGACATTGTCTAAAGTGTATTTTGAAGCAGGCGATCATGAACAGCTTATAGGTGTTAGTGGTGAGCAGTTTCAAATGCTTGTGAAAGGTTTACGTCATGGATATTTTTGTAAGCAAGTTTAATATTTAGCGAATCTTAATTAAAAGATAACGCTATAATATTATTTAATTTTAAAAAGGAAGTTATTGTATGCGCGGTGTGAACAAAGTTATTCTTGTTGGAACTCTTGGGGCCGATCCAGAAGTAAAATATGCAGCCAATGGCAATGCCATTGCAAACCTAAGTGTTGCCACAAGTGAAGAGTGGAATGACAAGAGCACCGGTCAGAAGCAACAAAAAACTGAATGGCACCGAGTGTCCATGTTTGGCAAAATTGCGGAGATTGCAGGGCAGTACCTTAAAAAAGGTTCCCAGGTTTACTTAGAAGGTAAATTGCAGACCCGTAAGTGGCAAGATCAGAATGGTCAGGATCGTTACACCACTGAAGTCGTTATTAGTGGTTTTGATGGTCAGATGCAGATGCTTGGTGGTGGTGGAGGTCAACGACAAGGTGGTGATACTTCATTTGATCAAAGCCAAGGTGGCGGATTCAGTCAAGCACCACAAGGCAATCCAATGGGACAGCAAGCTGCGGCGCCAATGGGGGGTCAACAAGGACGTCCACAGCAAAATAATTCTCAACAGCCTCAGGGGCAAAATCCGAATGCTGGACAAGCTTATCAAGGTGGTCAGCAACCTCAGCCACAAAGAGCGCCAGCTTATGCACCGAATGATTTTGACGATGACGATGTACCGTTTTAAATGACATAAAAATTTTATAAGAAATCTTAAAGCCCCTAAATAAAGGGGCTTTTTTTTAGATTTTTATTGCAATATAGCTAAAGTGATAGGGGGCATAATTCTCAATATCGATTTTTTGTATTGAATGGAATCCTGCCGTTTTTAGCCAGTTTTGGCATTGCACTGGTGTCGGTCTAATCTCTAAAGAAGGTCCCCTTGGGGTTTTAAGATCGCTTCTCCAGTGCATTATGGACAATACGCCATTGGGTTTTAATAGTTGATAAGCCTGCTTTAACAGCGCGGCAGGGTTTTCAAGATGGAGAAGGTTATAGATCATAACGTGAGTGGCAGATTCGTCTGTTAACCCAGTGCCATTTTGAATAAAATCTTGTTGCTGTAGTTGGATATTGGAAATTTGTTGTTGCTGCGCCAATTCCGTTACTGATTGTAGTGCTGAGGGTTCAATGTCGAAAGCATATAGGGTTTGCTGAGTCTGTAAGCTGGCAGAAATGGTAAAGGTTCCATAGCCACAGCCAAATTCAACCGTATTGCCAGCAGGTGTGCTGATGAAAAGCTTTTCAATGATACTAGGCGCATCAAAGAAACTCTCCCAATAATCCATCTCAGGCATGCCACTTTGTCTAATCTTCAAGAGAGTAACTCCTTTTGATTTGGATTAAACCACTGGGTTAACTTCAAAAGGTAATCCTGCGGCTTTCCACTCAGGAAACCCCTCTTCTAATCTAAGTGCTTCAATCCCTTCTTGACGTAAAGCCTCCACCATTTGGTATGAGTATGCGCAATATGGGCCTCTACAGTAAGCAACAACTGTTTTGTCATGTGGTATGTCGTTTATTTTTTGGGCGATTGATTCTGGTGAAATATTGACTGCGCCCTTGATGTGACCTTGTTCAAACTCTTTAGGGGGCCTTACATCCAGTAACAAAATCACGCCATTATTCATTTTGGCGAGCAGCTCTTTACTGGAGATCGCCTCTGTATCTATATGGCTTGGTAGGATGTCTTGCTTTAGGCGGTTTACTTCCGCTAAATGATTTTCAGCCGTATTTCTCAAGCAACTAATGAGTTGAATGACATCATCTCCGGCAATTTTGTAAAGTCGGCTTTTACCCTGTTTTCTCATTAAAACCAGGCCGTTTTGCTTTAGGAGTTGTAAGTGTCTTGAGGTATTTGCCGTGCTCAGGCCAGTTAACTGGCTAAGTTCATCCACACTACGCTCCGCCTGTGCCAGATAATCGAGTAACTCGATTCTCTGTGGCGAAGCTAAGCTTTGCGTGATGAGGGCAAGCTGTTCAAAAAGTTTCTTTTTGATTTCAGACATTATCATTCCGTATTCAATTGTTGAATTGAATGATATGTCATGGGCTTGCTAAATTCAATTTATCCAGAGATATTCGCGTTAATGATCTCATCCATTTTGTCTGGAAATGGTGGTAAATCCTCAAGAACCTTTTCAATAAATGCATCTTTTGTTAACCTCAATGAGGCATTGTTGGCTTTTTCGTAACCAATGGTGGAGCTGGGTTTTGCTGAAAGTCCTACCCCACACACGCTACCGGCTTTAGCTCCTGGCAGTATTTCAATGTGATCAGGTAATGTCAGAATCTTGCTATGAATTGAATCATATAGATGTGCCGCCATTTCTCTTTCTCGGCCTCTTAAGTCTGGTCGACCTACACTGCCGACAAACAACGTGTGCTGCGAAATCAAAAACCAGGGTAAAGGCCCGCGTGAAAAGTCAGTGACTAATAGGCAGATTGAATCCATTGTATGTCCAGGGGTGTGAAAGACTTCCACGCCCACGTTACCCGCGGTAAATTTTTCACCATCCTTAAGAGGGGTGAATGAAAAATTAGGGGATGCTGACTCATGTAGCATATAGCTTGCACCTGTACGTTTTACAAGTTCCATTGCGCCAGAGATATGATCGGCGTGAATATGCGTGTCGATGACATAGTCTATATTGACCCCTTTTTGAGTCGCTTGCTCTATAAACCAATCTACATCTTCTTTATGAACATCGATGGCGATACTTTTTGCTTGACCAGCACAGCCCATGAAATAAGCAATAGAGGATGGATCAGAAGGGACTTCTCTCTGAATTAAAAACATGTGATTCTCCAGTGTAATGGTATTGGTCTTGTTGGTTGAAGCTTAGAGCAAACATTCAATTGATTGTTTGAATGTTATAGCAGTGCCTGTTACAATGCAACAAATTTTTTGAGAAGAGAGAATGGGCGTGTCTGAATATAAAAAAATCATAGAGCCGGTAACACAAGCGATCAATACGCTTGAAACCCATATTGAACATGGTATATCGGCTAATAAGCACCAATTTAGCTTACATTTGATTCAAATTTTCCTGGTGGGTCTGACGATTGGGATGACAAGAGTTGTGGTGCCAGGCCTGGCGGAAACTGAATTTGGGTTAGCTGACCAAGCGTTTTTTCTACTGGCATCCTTTGTGGTGGTCTTTGGGGTTGTCAAAGCCGTTATGAACCTGTTTGCAGGCAAACTGAGTGAGTCTTATGGCCGAAAAACGGTATTGCTTTGGGGGTGGTTAGTCGCTTTACCCGTTCCATTCATTTTGCTCTATGCGCAAAGTTGGAATTGGATTATTTTTGCGACCATTCTCTTAGGGTTTAACCAAGGCTTGTGTTGGTCTATGGCGTTAAACAGTAAGTTGGATCTGGCTAAGTCAACGCAAAAAGGCTTTGTGAATGGCGTAAATGAATTCTCAGGTTATGCGGCAGTGGGTATAGCAGGACTGGTTACGGCTTATTTAGTCGAGCTGCTGGGGGCGAAAGAAGGTTTGTTTATCTTCAGTTTAGTTGTCATCTTATCGGGGTTGGTGCTAGCAAAATTTACCATTGTAGAAACTTTACCGTGGGCGGAGTTACATCATCAAGATGCGCTTGCAGGAGGTCAAACAAGTGAGTATCAGAGCCTTGGGCAATTATTTAAAACCGCAAGTTTAGACGATAAAAATTTGGTTGCCCTTAATCAGGCAGGTCTGGTTGAGAAGTTCACTGATGCGATTGTTTGGGTCTTTCTGCCCATTTATTTCTTACAGCAAGGTCTGAGCTTAATCGAGGCCGGTGCCATTATTGCAATTTATGGTGTGGTATGGGGCGCAAGCCAGTTAGTGACCGGACCTCTATCGGACAAGATTGGCCGTAAAGGCTTAATCGTGTGGGGAATGTGGTTCTGTGGTTTGGGGGTGTTAGCCATTCCATTGAGCAACGATGTCTCTTTATGGAGTATGGAAGCGGCCTTTATTGGTATGGGTATGGCGATGCTTTACCCCAATTTGGGTGCTGCGGTGGGGGATTTTGCACCCGCCAAACACCGAGCAAGTTTAATCGGAATTTATCGTTTTTGGAGAGATTCCGGCTATGCGTTTGGAGCCTTGTTAATGGGGCTTATGGCCCAATGGTCTCAGGATCTAGTATCCCCTTTCTGGTTTGTCGGCGCGGCAATGTTATTGTCGGGTCTATGGGTGCAGATTATTCTGCCTAAAAAAGCATAAAATAATTCAAAGGAAATTTAAATGGATGCTTTGGTAACGTATTTATTGTTGGTGTTTGTATTGTCGATGGTTTTTGGAGCTGTAGCGCAAACCAGTCAGTTTTGTCCAGTAGGTGGATTGAGAGAAGTGATGTCGAATCAGGGAGCTCATCGGTTATGGACGTATTTAGCGGCGATTGCTATTGCTGTGATTGGCGTGACATTGATTGAGTTTTTTCAATGGGTCGATTTAACGGGCACTAAACCCAACTATAGGTCTGAGGAGTTTGCTTATGGGCGTTATATTCTTGGAGGGTTGATTTTCGGATTCGGTATGGTTTTATCTGCGGGATGTGGAATGCGAAATCTAGTGAGAGTAGGTCAAGGTAGTCTAAAGGCGGTATGGTTGGTATTGGTTATTGCAATAACGGCCTATGTCATGACTAAGACCTCGGTTTATGCTGATGTCTTTATGCCGATAGTAGCGCCTTTTTCAGTCGGCTTTAGCGCAGCGACGAGTCAAGATTTGGGGTCATTATTTTTGAGTTTTAATAGTCATAGTGATTTAGCAAGCACTAGATTAGCTATTGCACTCATCATCTCCTTACCGATTCTATATTTTGCCCTGAAAAACGCACAATTCCGTCAGCCGAGATATATCTTAAGTGCTTTAATAATCGGCTTAGCCGTTACTGGGGGTTTTTACATCACGGGAGCTGAAATGGGCCAAGCCTTAATTGCGGAAGCTGAGTTTATGGATTCACCGCCATTAGGGTTGGGTACGCAATCTTATAGCTTTGCTGCGCCGATGGCAGATACAGTGTATGCAGTTTTAAATATTGGAGGATTGTCAGTCATTACATTTGGCGTGGTTGCCGTAATTGGTTTGCCAATTGGCGCATTTATATCGAGTGTGATTCGCAAAGAGTTTAAGACGGAACTTGGCTTTTCTTCGCGCAGAGATGTTCTACTGAGTGTATTGGGAGCGGTACTGGTCGGAATAGGCAGTGTATTAGCAATGGGCTGTTCAGTAGGTCATGGTCTGACAGGGATTTCGACCTTAGCGTCAGGCTCGTTTTTAGCTCTGTTTAGCATTGTGTTAGGCGCGTTTGTCGGGATAAAGCTAGAGGCTAGACTTTAATAGACTATGCATGAGTTGCTGAAGTTGATTTGATTAAAGGGCGTCTAAAGCGCCCTTTTTTATTGCCTGTATTTAATTATGCTATGTTCCTCCAGGCCTGGTCAATTTGATAACTTAATTTTCGCAGAGTATGATTGACGTTTGGCATTTTAAATATAAAGGAAGAACTTTGTATTACCAAGTAGAAAGTAATAAGTCATTTGAGCAGGCCGTTACCGATTTAGACGTTGCCGTTAAAAATCATAATTTTGGTGTGTTGCATATTCATGATTTAGGAACAACCTTGCGCAGCAAAGGTATCGATTTTAAAGAAAACTGCAAGGTATTTGAGGTTTGTAATCCTGTTAAAGCGGCGCAGGTTTTGGCTATCGATATGCGCTTGAATATGACTTTGCCTTGTCGCATCTCGGTTTTTACAGAAAATCATCAGACCTATATTGGCATGATTGAACCCGCGAAAATATTGGCTCTATTATCGAAAGATGAATTATTAACTCAGCTAGCCAGCGAAATTGAACAAGAAATCATCCAAATGATTGATGAGGCAAGATAAAGTCTCGGCTAGCTGTGGTTGGTTCTATGCTGGATCAGCCAGCTTAAATTAAAGTTTGTGTAGGAGGATAGATGGCAAATTTACATGTAAATGTTACAGGTAAAGAGGTTGATCCTGTTTGCCAAATGAAAGTTCCAGAGGACTCTCCCTACACTTATCAATACCTAGGTAAACATTTTCACTTTTGTAGTGAAAATTGTTTACATCGGTTTCAGTCAAACCCCCAACAATATCTTCCCCCCAAAACACCCGTTGAAGACAGTGGGCTGTTAGATTCCGCCACTCAATATACCTGTCCAATGCATCCTGAGGTGATACAGAATCATCCAGGAAGCTGTCCTAAATGTGGCATGGCGCTTGAGCCATTAATAACAGATATATCCGCCGAAAGTGAAGGCCCAGACTTAAAAGATATGCGTAGCCGTTTTTGGGTCAGCACGGCTTTGGCATTGCCAGTCTTTATTTTAGCCATGATGATGGATTTACTGCCGCAATACTTACCCAGTAATTTGAGTTTTTATGGAATTCAATGGATTGAATTCGCGTTAGCGACCCCCGTTGTTTTATGGGGTGGTTATCCATTTTTTGTGCGTGCTTGGTTGTCCATTAAAACCTGGAATTTGAACATGTTCACCCTCATAGCGTTAGGTGTCAGTGCGGCATGGGGCTATAGCATGGTTGCGCTCTTAGGACCGCAATTGTTTCCTGTTACCATGCAATCCTCAACAGGCCTGGTAGCCGTTTACTTTGAGGCAGCCGCTGTGATTACCGCCTTAGTGTTATTGGGACAGGTTTTAGAATTGCAGGCACGCTCTCAAACCAATTCTGCTATCAAAATGTTATTAGACCTGGCACCGAACACCAGCTGGAAAGTAGAAGTCGATGGGTCTGAAAAAGAGATTGATTTAGAAGATGTTCAAGTGGGGGATGTTTTAAGAGTTCGACCTGGTGATAAGGTGCCTGTCGATGGTTTTATCACCCAAGGACAAAGTTATGTCGATGAATCCATGGTTACTGGAGAGCCACTGCCAGTGTCAAAGACCATCAATGATCGCTTAATTGGCGCGACTATTAATGGCTCTGGAAGTTTACTGATGCAAGCAGAAAAAATCGGTAAAGAGACTTTACTTGCACAAATCGTCGATATGGTTGCTCAAGCTCAGCGTTCTCGAGCACCCATTCAAAAGTTAGCGGATATGGTCTCGGGTTACTTTGTGCCGCTTGTCGTGCTTATTTCAGCGACTTCATTTGGGGTGTGGTGGATATTTGGACCAGAACCCAGTCTGGCTTACGCCTTAGTCAGTGCGGTTTCTGTGCTCATTATTGCTTGCCCTTGTGCATTAGGCTTAGCCACACCCATTTCAATCATGGTCGGTACCGGGCGAGGTGCTCGCCAAGGCGTGTTAATTAAAAATGCAGAAGCCCTTGAAGTGATGGAAAAAGTGACTCTATTGGTGGTTGATAAAACAGGTACCTTAACGGAAGGCAAGCCTCAGATGACCTCCCTGCAAGTTGAACCTGGCTTCGACCAGCAAAGGGTTTTGCAGTTAGTCGCCAGCTTAGAGCGAGGCAGTGAACACCCTTTAGCGACTGCGATTGTTGCCGCCGCAGAAAAACAGGGGTTAACCCTCGAACCCGTAGAAGATTTTCAATCGACGACTGGCGAGGGGGTTTTAGGCGTGGTTAATCATAAAATTGTCGTTATTGGCAATGAGCAATTAATGGCAACCCTTTCAATTCATTTACCACCATTAAATGACCTGATTATGGACCATAGATCTCAAGGTCAATCAGTCATGCTTATTGCCATTGACCAAAGTTTTGCGGGGTTCATAGTGGTGGCGGACCCTCTTAAGTCCACCAGCCAAGAAGCCATAAAAGCACTCCATCAAGAGGGTATTCGCGTGGTAATGTTAACGGGTGATAATGCAACGACAGCGAGAGCGGTTGCTTCTAACTTGCAGATAGACCAAGTTGAGGCAGGCGTATTGCCAGATGAAAAAGCTCATTGGGTCCAGAAATTTCAAGCTGAGGGTTATATTGTCGCCATGGCGGGTGACGGGGTCAATGACGCACCCGCCCTAGCACAAGCCCATGTCGGAATCGCCATGGGAACAGGTGCCGATGTCGCCATGGAAAGCGCTGGAATCACTTTGGTTAAAGGGGACTTAAGTGGCATTGTCCGAGCTCGGAAATTGAGTAGAGCCACCATGAGAAATATTCGCCAAAACTTATTTTTTGCCTTTGTCTACAACGCGGCAGGTGTGCCTATTGCAGCTGGCGTTCTTTATCCTGTTTTTGGCACGCTACTTTCTCCAATGATTGCCGCGGCTGCGATGAGCTTTAGCTCGGTCTCGGTCATTGGTAATGCTTTGCGATTAAAGAGGGTGAAGTTGTAACTCTGTTTTTAACATAAAAAATGAGCGGAATATCTACAGAGGCCTTTTAGCCATTTTTATCCGTTTATGATCTCGTACAAAGGTCTCTCCAGGAATAAGTGATTAATTAAACAGGTATTGTGCCGAGAATCACTGCGTTAATTAGGCTGGGTATGGCTTTTAAAACTCACCAGGCCTGGTTGTTATGCGTCAATTGAATCCTTATAGCCAGTAATTGATTCGTGTGAATATCTCTCATAATATTTATGAAATAGCATTAATGTTTAAGGCATTCGGTCGATACCTTATTTAGAGGTATTATCATATGAAAAACGAAAAGTCGGTGGCACCGGCGGTTAAGTATTTCTTTAAGCGTTTAGAGAAACGCTCAGAGCAGATAAAGGCTGGTATATCTGAAGCTTCTTCAAAGATTCAAGAGATTCCGTTTGAACAAGTCGAAGGCTTTTTTAGACAGATAATGTCGCAGAATATTTTTATTCATACCGTGGGTCTGAATGGTAAACACGAATCGACTATTCTAGCGAAAGCGGTTTTTAGTATGAATAAGGTTGTGCGAGTTTATTACTGTACAAGTTTTGATGATGACAATAGCGGCTTTATTAGAATTCGTCCGGATTCGAATGAGCAGTTGATTATTGTTGAGCGCTTGCATGGCTTGAGACCTAAGGCAGAGCTTCTTTATGCCAGTCGTGACCAGTGTCATGTGATTCGTTTTATGGTTCGTTGGCTAATGCGTCGCATCGATTGGGATAAAACCAAATTGTCTAATTTGGATTTGTATAAGCGTATTCTTGCTGAAGAGCAGGAAGAGTTGCAGGCGAAGATAGAGGCGCAGGTCGCTCAGCAAGAGGCCGAAGAGATTCAACGTGCTTTAGATAAGCATAACAAGAAAAAAGTTCGAGTCATTTCTAGGCGTTAAAGCGCGTGGATAGAGATTGAGTCGTGCCTAGGTATTTGTTTATATATGTGTGATTGTAAGTGATCTGGTCGAGTGTTTAGTGTGAACGATTCACCGCTAAATCGGCTAGCGCGTTAAGTGCCGCTTTAAAGTCACTCTCCATTAAGGGGGCTAGTGCCTGCTTAGCAAGTTCAGCTTCATTTTGAGCAATTTGTTTGGTGTAGTCAATCGCACCAGAACTTTTAATAATCTCAGTCACTTCTGACAGCAATGTTATTCCTTCACTTTCAATGGCGCGACGGATGATAGATTTTTCTGCATCCGAACCGTTTTCTAGACTATAGATTAGCGGTAGGGTCGGTTTGCCTTCTGCCAAGTCATCCCCAATATTTTTACCGAGCTCAGATTCATCAGCAGTGTAATCCAGTACATCATCAATTAATTGGAAGGCAGCGCCTAAATGGCGGCCATAAGTAATGAAAGCAGGCTCTAGCTCTGGTTGTTTGGCCAGAATCGGCCCCATTTGTGTTGCAGCCTCAAATAGTTTTGCGGTTTTACGGTGGATGACTTCCATGTAGCGTTCTTCAGTGGTATCGGCATCATGACAGTTAAGCAGTTGTAAAACCTCCCCTTCAGCAATCACATTAGTGGCTTCAGACATGACTTGCATAATGCGGATCTGTCCAGGCTCGACCATCATTTCAAAAGATCTTGAATATAAGAAGTCGCCTACTAATACGCTGGCAGCGTTGCCCCAAACTTCATTGGCGGTTTTGTTGCCACGGCGCGTGTCAGATTCATCAACGACATCATCATGTAATAAGGTAGACGTATGAATAAACTCGATAACGGCTGCCATTAAATGGTGGTCTGAACCTTGGTAGCCACAAGCGCGCGCTGATAATAACACTAATAAAGGACGCAATCTCTTACCACCGCTATTGATAATATAGTGGCCGATTTGGTTAATCAGGACAACGTCAGAAGATAGGCGGTCAATGATGAGTTGATTGACGGCTTGAATGTCATTCTGAATAAGGGTGTTGATGTCAGTAAGAGTCATGGGTTTCAAGGATATCTATTGGTATCTAAAGTTTGAAAGGCGCTATTTTAGTATGAATAGCCTAAGGACGCCAGTTTTTGAATGAGCGTGTCTGTAATATGAATGGGTGGTTTATGGATTTTTGGGTTTTGATTAGTGAAATATGGCATTTGAATAGAGTATAATTATCAATCTGTTAGGTGGCGTTGGATGATAAAATGCTCACTGGCATTCGTGCAGAATTGAACAGGCCTGGTTATTTTCTAAAAAAGCGTTAATTTGTTTTGACCTAGTATTAAAAAGTCTATATAATCCCGGCTTTGTCGCAATCTGCGGCTGTATAACAGAATTTATTAAAATCCGGGAGAAGTTCCATGTATGCGGTAATTAAAACCGGTGGTAAGCAATATCGAGTTCGTGAAGGTCAAACTCTGCGCATTGAATCTTTAAATGCAGAAGCTGGTGATACAGTTGAATTTGACGAAGTATTGATGATTGGTGAAGGCGCTGATATTAAAATCGGCTCGCCTTTTGTTGAAGGTGCAAAAATTGCAGCAACTGTTGAATCAAACGGTCGTGGCAAGAAAGTAACCATCATCAAGTTCCGTCGTCGTAAGAACCGATCTAAAACTAAGCAAGGCCACCGCCAGAATTATACTGAAGTAAAAATCGGTAAGATTTCAGCTTAAATAATAATTGAATCGAAACAGGGGTTGCTTCTTAGTAGGGGGCAACACTGTTAATAAAAGGACTATACCATGGCTCATAAGAAAGCAGCAGGTAGTACTAAAAACGGTCGCGACTCCAATGCCAAACGCCTTGGCGTTAAAGCATTTGGTGGTGAGCAAGTTTCTGCAGGAAGCATCATCGTTCGTCAGCGTGGAACTAAGTTTCACCCAGGTGTAAACGTTGGTCGCGGTAAGGATGATACCTTATTCGCTAAAGCAGACGGCGCGGTTGCGTTTGTTTCTAAAGGTAAGCCATTACGTACATACGTAACGATTGTTTCTGAATAATTTCAGTTTCAACTTATCTAAAAACGCCCCGCATTGACGGGGCGTTTTTGTTTGTAGATAAAAAAATAAACTAAAACCCATCGTTGATGGGTATTGTCACTTGTGTGGCAAGGTTTTGATAAAATAAGTCGCTCAGCGTTTATAAAGAAACGGTGAGGCGTTAATTGACTGAAGAAAGGGAATAACATGCAATTCGTAGATGAGTCGTCCATTCATGTAGAAGCAGGTCGTGGTGGAAACGGTGTGGCGAGCTTTCGTCGCGAAAAGTTCATTCCATTTGGAGGGCCTAACGGCGGTGATGGTGGAGACGGCGGTAGTGTCATTCTGCAAGCTGATCGTAATCTGAATACCTTAGTTGATTTTCGTTTTACCAAAAATTATAAAGCTCAGAACGGTCAAGCCGGTATGGGGCAGCAAAAAACCGGTTGTGCCGGCGAACCGTTGATTATTAAGGTGCCAGTAGGTACTAAAGTAAGAGACATTGATGCTGACGAAGTGATGGGTGATTTAACCGAGCATGGTCAGCAGTTGTTGGTCGCACAGGGTGGACGCCATGGTTTAGGGAATATTCACTTTAAGAGTAGTCGTAACCGGACACCTCGCCAATGCACTACTGGTGAGGATGGAGATGAGCGTAATTTACTGCTTGAACTGATTGTTTTAGCGGATGTTGGTCTGTTAGGAATGCCTAATGCTGGTAAGTCGAGTTTGATTACAGCGGTCTCTGCGGCACGTCCTAAAGTTGCGAACTATCCCTTTACAACTTTATACCCTAACTTAGGGGTTGTCAGTGTTTCTCCTGAAACCAGTTTCGTAATGGCGGATATTCCGGGTATTATCGAAGGCGCCGCTGAAGGGGCTGGTTTAGGTTTGCAGTTCCTTAAGCATCTGTCACGTACGGGTTTGTTATTACATGTGGTCGATATCGCACCGATGGATGACACCGATCCTGCTGAAGAAATTCGTATTATTCAGAAAGAACTTGAAAAATACAGCGAAATTTTGGCAGGTAAAGAACGTTGGTTGGTTTTGAATAAAACGGATCTATTATTGCCAGAAGAGACTAAGGAAGTTTGTGAACGTATTGTCGCTGAAGTCGATTGGCAAGGCCCTGTTTACCAAATCTCAGCCGTTATGCGTGAAGGAACCACTAAGTTGGTGAATGAAATCGCTTATGCCTTAGAGCAAAATCGTATGGAAATGACTGATGAGATTGAGCCTGTTCGTGCATCCGTGGACGCAGATTTCGATTTTTAAAATCTCATTTTCATTGAAATTTAGAATCTAAATTTTAAGTTCTAATTTAACGCGTTTGGTTACAAAATGAATCGTGAAGAGTTAAAAAATACAAAGCGTTGGGTCATCAAAATAGGCAGTGCCCTATTGACGAATGATGGACAAGGCTTAAATAAGATTGCGCTTGCTCAGTGGGTTGCCCAGATGGTGACGCTCAAACAGCAGGGCGTTGAAGTTATTTTAGTCTCTTCGGGCTCGATTGCAGAAGGTATGAAGCGTTTAGGTTGGACATCTCGTCCTTCCGCCTTAAATGAACTACAGGCCGCCGCGTCTGTGGGGCAGATGGGCTTGATTCAAGCCTACGAATCCCAGTTTGCTGAGTTTAATATTCAGTCCGCTCAAATTTTAATGACGCATGATGATTTGTCGAATCGAAAGCGTTACTTAAATGTCAAAAATACTATTGAAACCCTTTTAGAATATGGCGTTGTGCCTATCATCAATGAAAACGATGCGGTAGTTACTGATGAAATTTGTTTTGGTGATAATGACACTTTAGGTGCGTTGACTGCGAATTTAATCTCTGCCGATGTGATGGTGATTTTGACAGACCAGCATGGTTTGTATGATGACAATCCTCGTGAAAACCCAAATGCCAAACTAATTTCAGAAGCCCGGGTTAGTCGCAAGGACATTGAGGCCATGGCTAGCTCAGAGGGTGGCGCTTTAGGCAAGGGTGGCATGTATACCAAGGTCATGGCGGCTAAGCGTGCAGCCCGTTCAGGAACGGCAACTTTGATTGCCTCTGGTCGCGAGTCTGATATATTGCCCAAATTGTTTAGAGGGGAGTCATTTGGAACCTTATTGATTCCCGATTTAGAGCCTTTAACAGCTCGTCAGCAATGGCTAGCAGGTCACTTGCAAGTCAAGGGTACGTTGGTTCTGGATAATGGTGCGGTCGAAAAGTTACGTTCATCAGGTAAGAGCTTGTTGCCGATAGGCGTTAAATCTCAACGCGGTTTGTTTCAGCGTGGTGAGATGGTGGTCTGTTATGACGAGTCGGGGCATGAAGTGGCGCGTGGATTAATCAATTATCCTGCGAATGAATCTGCAAGATTGCTGGGTCAGCCAAGCAATCAAATTGAATCTATCTTAGGTTATATAGACGATGAATCCTTGATTCATCGTGACAACCTTGTTTTGACCGATTAAGTTAAATCTTTATAAGTTTACCGTAAACACCCTACTTTAAACGGCGTGTGTAGGCGTATATTCATAATGATCAGGCCTGGTCATTGTTTATTTTTCCCCGTAAATCCTTGAATTCATTTCAACTATACCCCATATTTAGTTGACAGATTGCCGTAGATGACTAAAATAATTAGCACTCTCAAGGGTAGAGTGCTAAATCCTCTGTCTAATGAATTTAGTATTAAAAAAATGCTGTTTCGGCTTTAATCGAAATAACCCTGAACCCCATATTATTTAAACTTTAGGAGACACCTATGAACATCAAGCCATTACATGACCGTGTTGTTATTCGCCGCGTTGAAGAGCAAAAAGAATCCGCTGGTGGAATTCTTTTACCAGGTTCTGCTCAAGAGAAGCAGAACTTAGGTGAAGTACTTGCAGTTGGTCCAGGTAAGGCATCTGATGCCGGTACTATTATTCCTATGACAGTAAGTGTCGGCGATAAAGTATTGTTTACTCAGTATTCTGGTCAAGAGACTAAAGATGATAAAGGTGAAACTTTAACTATTTTGCGCGAAGATGACATCATCGCAATCATCGATTAAATAACAAAAGTTCTCTGCACCCATTGTTGATATGGGTTGGCAGAGTGGTTATTGAAAGAAATTATTTGAGAATTTAAGGAGTTAGTAAAATGGCAAAAGACGTCAGATTTGGTATAGATGCACGTGAGAAGATGGTAGAAGGTATTAACGTTCTTGCAGATGCTGTAAAAGTTACTCTAGGGCCTAAGGGTCGTAATGTTGTTTTAGAAAAATCATTTGGTGCGCCAGTCGTCACTAAAGATGGTGTTTCTGTTGCACGTGAAATCGATTTAGAAGATAAGTTCATGAACATGGGCGCGCAGATGGTTAAAGAAGTTGCTTCTCAAACCAATGATGTCGCTGGTGATGGTACAACGACTGCTACGGTTCTTGCACAGTCTATTGTTCGTGAAGGTATGAAGGCTGTTGCTGCCGGAATGAATCCAATGGATTTAAACCGTGGAATTCACAAGGCAGTAGAGGCTGTTGTGGCTGAAATTAAAGCAATGGCTCAGCCTTGTACAACTTCTGCAGCAATCGCTCAGGTAGGTACTATCTCTGCTAACTCTGATACAGCTATCGGTAAGATGATTGCAGATGCTATGGAGCGTGTAAGTACTGAAGGTGTTATCACTGTTGAAGAAGGTTCTTCACTACAAGACGAGTTAGTTGTTGTAGAAGGAATGGAATTTGACCGTGGTTACCTTTCTCCTTATTTCGTGACGAACCAAGACAAAATGGTTGCTGAATTAGACGCACCATATGTTTTGTTATATGACAAAAAAATCTCAAACATCCGTGAATTACTACCGACTTTAGAAGCTGTTTCTAAAGCAGGTCGTCCATTATTGATTATTGCTGAAGATGTAGATGGTGAAGCACTAGCGACATTAGTTATCAATAACATGCGTGGAATCGTTAAGGTTGCAGCGGTTAAGGCACCTGGTTTTGGTGAGCGACGTAAAGCGATGTTACAAGATATGGCTATCCTAACGGGTGGTACAGTAATTTCTGAAGAAGTGGGTCTTTCACTTGACGCAATCACTTTAGATTTATTAGGTGAAGTTAAGACGATTGTTGTTGGTAAAGACAATACTAAGCTGATTGATGGTGCAGGCGATAAAGCGGATATCGATGGTCGTTGTGCTCAAATTCGTTCACAGGTTGACACAACAACTTCTGAATATGACAAAGAGAAACTTCAAGAACGTTTAGCGAAGCTTTCTGGTGGTGTTGCCGTTCTTAAGTTAGGTGCTGCGACTGAGATGGAAATGAAAGAGAAGAAGGATCGTGTTGACGATGCACTTCACGCGACTCGCGCAGCGGTTCAAGAAGGAATTGTTGCTGGTGGTGGTGTTGCCTTAGTTCGCGCTAAAGCGAATGTAAAAGTTAAGGGTGATAACTCTGATCAAGATGTCGGTATCCAAATTGCACTACGTGCAATGGAAGAGCCAATGCGTCAGATTGCCGCTAACTGTGGTTTAGAAGGTTCTGTTATCGTCAATAAGGTCATGGAAGGTAAGGGTCATTTCGGCTTTGATGCTGCGAAAGAGATCTATTGCGATATGATTGAAGCTGGGATTATCGATCCTGCTAAAGTAACACGTACAGCACTTCAAAATGCAGCGTCTGTTGCAGGTCTTGTATTGACGACTGGTGCGGCGATTGCGGATCTTCCGTCTAAAGATGGTGCGTCTGCGGATGCACAGATGGGTGGCGGAGGAATGGGCGGCATGATGTAATTTTTGATTGAGAGGCTCATTTTCACGCTGCGTTTCGGGTCAAATTATCGCCTTGAAGCTAACGCAAAACTGAACCTCTCAACTCAAAAATTTGCCTAGCGCTTATTTTTTGAAAGCCCGCTTTAATGCGGGCTTTTTTGTGGGTGGCTGTTTTATTTTATAATGCTGTCTTTAGAGTCCAGACAAAGTGACCAGGCCTGGTCACTTTGTCTGGACTTTAGAATTTAATATAATTATTCGGAGTTACTTATGGTCAATCATCCTGTTTTGTACTCTTATCGACGCTGCCCTTATGCCATGCGTGCACGGATGGCGATTATGGCTTCGGGGTTGCAGGTGGAGCAGCGTGAGATTGTTTTTTGGGATAAGCCTATGGAGATGTTAGCTGCTTCGCCTAAGGGCACTGTACCAGTCTTAATCTTGCCTGATGGACAAGTAATTGATGAGAGTCGTGACATTATGCTATGGGCTTTATCGCAAAGTGATGAGTTGAATTGGCTGCCGTCGGAGAAGGATGGAACTTTTGCCGAAATGATCTCTTTGATTGATGTCTGTGATAATGAGTTCAAAACGCATTTAGATCATTACAAATACGCAGAGCGTTTTCCGGAGGAGTTGCCAGAAGTCTACCGGTTAAGAGGTGAGGACTTTTTACAAACACTCGAAGACTTGCTGGCGCATAGTCATTCAGTCAATAGCGTGTTGGCATTAAATGCTAGGCATGTCAGTATTGCAGATATTGCCGTATTTCCTTTCGTCAGGCAGTTCGCACATGTCGATAAACAATGGTTTGAGCAGTCGGCCTATACTCATCTAAATAAATGGTTAACACAGAATCTTGAAGCGGAGTATTTTACGGCGATTATGAAAAACCGACCTGTTTGGCAGGTTTCTCACGCGCCGTTATGGGTGTCAAAGCCTGAGCTGACAACACGGGATCAATTCTTGGTGAAAGCGCTGGCAGAGTGATAGCTTTGATTAAGCTTGTTCTGGAAGGGCGGTAGCTTTGGGTTCACCAAAATAATAACCCTGTGAATAATCGATGCCAAGATCCGTCACAATGTCGAAGATAATTTCTTCACTGACAAATTCAGCAATGGTTTTAATCTTATTCTTTTTCGCAAAAGCGACAATAGTTTCCACTACATTATAAGCATCAGGGTCTTGGTGTATGTTCTTAATCATACTGCCATCAATCTTTAAGAAATCGGGTTTGAGTTTGAGTAAAAACTCAAAGTTAGAATAACCTGTACCAAAGTCGTCCACGGCAATCTGACAGCCCTTCTCTTTGACCCTACGCATGAAATGTCCAACCTCCTCAAAGTTCTGAATACTTTCAGACTCGACAATTTCTAGAACAAGACGTTCTCCAATGTTGTATTTATCTAACATTGTCATTAGATATACAACCACATCGTCATTGACAATGTCGTCGGCCGTAAGGTTGATTGAGAATTGTTCGCTACGATTGGCAAAATACGCGAAACTATTTGCGATCATCGTCTCGGTAATTTTGTTATAGAGTCGTGCCTTTTTAGCAATTTCTAAAAAGAAGAAAGGAGATATGATTTTATCCTCATCGCCTTCAGTCGCCATGCGGACGAGCGCCTCATATTTTTCAACCTTTTGAGTAGCATTGTTGACGATGGGTTGATAGTAGCTGAGAATGCGTCCTTGAGTTATCGCCTTTTTAACACAGCCAGTCCATAATAAGTTGTTTTTATACTCATCACTGGTTTTCAGTTCTTTCGAATATTGCAGGAAGTGTTTATTACGTTTCTTGGCCGTTTTATGGGCAATGTCAGCCTCTGTAAATAAATCTTCACGATTAGTAGCAATACCTATGATCAAGTCAATTTCAGGGTGGTAGTCTTCAATAATGAATGGGTTTCTGTCTAGAATAGTGGGCAGTTTTTTAAGTTTCTCGATGAAGTCTTGTTCAGGTAATAATGTTCCATTTGCTAGGACGCCGAATTCATCACCTTGTAAGCGATAGACTTCGTATGCTTCTTCTTCGAAATAATCAAACACGCGATTACCGAGTTCGATAATCACTTTGTCACCTATTTCATAGCCATAGAAGTCATTAATCTCTTTAAAAGAGCGGATATCCACAATCGCCAAATAGGCTTGCTTTAAACGGGTATAGTCATCAAGTAATTTAAAGCGGTTGCCTAAGCTGGTCAGGATATCCGTACTAAACGCTTTACGCAGTTTTTTCTGGCTCTGCACCAGTTCCGTAACATCGTCTCTCAGTGCCAAATATTCAATGATGCCACCATTTTCATCCATCATAGGTACCACAGTGATGTTGGCATAGAACGTGGAGCCATCTTTGCGTTTATTTTTAAATAAACCATGCCATATTTTGCCTTGTTTAATGGTTCGCCACAGATCCCTGAATGTTGATTTAGGTGTGCCAGGGTGTCTAAGCATGCTGTGTGGTTGTCCAATCAGCTCTGTTTCAGAGTAACCGGTCACATCACATAAAGCTTGGTTAACGTAAGTGATGACTCCGCTTGGGTTAGATTTGGAAACAATGCTACCGGCATCCACCGCTTTCAGGTACTCGGTGTTGATTTTGTTGGATTTTTGTAAGTCATAGAATAGCTTGCCAATGTGGTTGATAAAGCTATCAAAGGTTTTGGCAATGGTGCCAATCTCATCCTCTCTATGGTTTTTGATAGGGTCTGCTTGTTTTAACTTATCTAAATCATCAATGACCGCGTCTAAGTGGGCAATATGAGCTGAGAGTTCGGTAATGGGGCTAACAATCGAGTTGTGCAATATCCATACAAGGATAAGGATAATCAATAAATCTACGATCAACATTGTGATTATTTGGTAGATTAATGCTTGCTGGGCATGTTCGATCATATTGTTGACATTTGCCAAAGAGTCCGCGACTAAAAACCAACCGATGCGTTGTTTGCTAAAGTCATGTAGGGGGATGCCAGTGATGTAAAATCCCGCTTTAGTGATATGGTTTTTCTTTTCCAGTAAATCGAAATCTTCGTCGGTTAAAGCCTGAATTATTTGTTGATTGATGTTTTGATGACCATTTAATAAAACATGTTTACTTCCCACCATGGTAAGGCTATTGAAGTAACTAATCGATTTGTCATGCGGGCTTAAGATGAGAGTATCTAATTGGTGCTCTTGTTTGAGTTCGTCAATGATGGGGTCGAAGCTTTGAATGAACTCTACTGAACCAATAATTTTATCTTGATATTTAATGGGGGATAGGCCACGTATCAATATGCCCGCTCGTCCTAATTCAATGGTCGAAAATGGTGCCTGGAGTTTTTTAAGTTCATGAAGAGAGTGTCGGAACGGGCTCAGGTCATCGCCATTTTTATTCGGTCGCCAACTGCGTAAGAAGCTGTGCAAATCAAGGGTATGTAGGTGGATTTTTACATTATGAAAATCAGTATGTGCAGTATATTGCGCGAGGATTTTATTCAGTATGGCTTGTGCGGCAGGTCGGTCTTTTTCAAAAAGGGCTTTTTGGATTTCAGTATTGTTGGCGATAGCAATGACATTGGTTAGCGCGATTTGATATTGTGTCTGTAATGCCTTTTTAGCGTAATTTTGATAGGTATCCTGAACTTCTAGATGTTTTTCCTGCGTCAGCTGTTGAATCGAAAATATAGCATTTAGCGTGACAATAACCAGTCCAAGAATAATGACAAAAACGATTGGAATATGGAGCTTGTAACTTAGTTTAGTACTGAATTTTTTAAAAAGTGACACTATCTTTTATCCTGTTGACACCAATGATTTAGCTATCCTAGCACCTTAAATTGGGTGTTGATAATAACTTTATTCTATCTGTGCATTAACCGAGGTTAAACCGTTTTGATTCAGTGTTTATAAGTGCCTGGAAGCCAATTTTAAGGGTATTAATCCAGCCAATATACCTATGTTAAATGAAGGGGTGTAGCAAGTCTGTTTTGATAAATGTACGTGATCTAAAATACCTAGAAAGGTCAGTAGGTCGATTGAGTTATGAAACCTTTGTTGAAAAGGTGCTGTTGGTTGATGTAGGTAATGATTGATCCAAAAAGGCATTTATATTGTTAGATTACCGATTACAGGGCAGATCCTTCTTGCCTGTCGGCAGCGCAGGCAGATTATTGCAACGCAATCTATGTAGTGGATTCGTCTTTTTGTACAGGGAGTGAAAGCTTGGGTATGATTGCTCCGGTTAATGCGTGGATAGGTCGGCTAGGCAATGATAAGCCCTAGTTCCAAGTATGCTAGTAATTAACATTCCGGCTTTAGTGTAGATGGTTGACGGTTTCATTCTGTTCAGCAAGTTTTATTATAAAAAAACCTTGGATCTACGCAAATATAAAGAATTAGTTTCGTTACTTAATCAGACAAGCGCTTTAGCGAAAACTTTAAGATAGATTTTAGTTAAAATACAGAATCAATAAACATTATTGAAATAATCGGCTGGCCATGTCGCAGTCATTGCTTTAAATCTAGCAATTATAATGACCATTTTTAGGGATATATATGCAAAGCAAGAATCAAAAAGTTCAAGTTGGAATTGTCGGTGGAACTGGTTATACAGGTGTTGAGCTCTTAAGAACCCTTGCCAATCACCCTTTTGCAGAAGTGACCATGATAACCTCACGCAGTGAAGATGGCGTGGCGGTTGCTGATATGTATCCGAACTTACGCGGTATTTATGATTTGCAGTTTTCCGTGCCAGAGATTGAGAAATTAATTACTTGTGATGTGGTGTTCTTTGCCACGCCACATGGCGTGGCGATGAGTATGGCTCATGAGTTGATTGCGAACGGCGTTAAGGTGATTGATTTGGCCGCGGATTTCAGAATCGAAGATTTGGCCGTTTGGCAAAAGTGGTATGGCATTGAGCCAGCGAGTGATGCCCTGATGGCTGAAGCGGTTTATGGTTTACCTGAATATTACCGTGAAAAAATTAAAAACGCTAAAGTCATAGCCAATCCGGGATGTTACCCAACGAGCATCCTGTTAGGGATTTTGCCTTTGCTTAAAGCGGGCCTGGTCAATCTTGATTCCATTATTGCTGATGGTAAGTCGGGTGTGAGTGGTGCTGGCAAAGGCGCTAGTGTGGCGATGCTGGGTGCTGAGATGAGCGAAAGTTTTAAAGCCTATGGCGTGAATGGCCATCGACACTTGCCTGAGATGAAAGAAAAAATGGCACAGGTGGTTGGTCAGGAAGTGGGGCTAACTTTTGTACCGCACCTTGTGCCGATGGTGCGTGGCATGGAGTCAACGATTTATGCGACACTTAAAACAGATAAACCTCAAGCAGAGTTACAAGCATTATATGAAGCCGCTTATGCAAACGAGCCTTTTGTAGATGTAATGCCTGCCGGTAGTTTACCTGAAACTAGAATGGTTAAGGGTTCGAATATGTGTCGCATGGCGATTTATTGTCCTCCAGGCGGGAGTACGGTGGTTGTGACTTCGGTAATCGATAATTTGGTTAAGGGGGCGGCAGGTCAAGCGATTCAAAATATGAATATTATGTTTGCTTTGCCTGAAAATTCTGGCTTAAATCAGGTTGCTTTATTGCCTTAACGAGCGGCTGGACTTATTTCTATTGGCTTGTCGGGACAAAAGATTCATCCATGAGCCTTTGTGTGTTTTTTGTTATAATGTTTTTTTGGGCTACTAAAACCTGCGCATAATAAGTATATAAAGACTTAAGCGGGGGTTGATAATATATAAGAGAAACCGAGATGTCTGCAATTCCAACACCGTTAGATTTTACAGAAGCTGCTGCGGCAAAAGTTCGTGGTTTAATCGAAGATGAACAAAATCCAAATCTAAAACTACGTGTTTATATTTCTGGAGGAGGTTGTTCAGGATTTTCATATGGCTTTACCTTTGATGAAACGCAATCCGAAGATGATACTGTCGTTACTAAAGAGGGTGTAACCTTGTTAGTCGATTCAATGAGTTTTCAATATTTGGTCGGCGCGAAAATTGATTATTTAGAAGACTTGCAGGGGGCGCGTTTCGTGATTGAGAATCCGAATGCCACTACAACCTGTGGTTGTGGTTCTTCTTTTAGCGTCTAATCGTTCAGACGGCACTTTAAATTCAAATTAACGCTTTAGAGTACTTTATGCAATATATTCCAGGTTTAGCAGGTGTTCCGGCAACGGAATCAAAAATTTCTTTCATAGATGGTCAGAAAGGCATCTTGACGTATCGTGGTTACGATATCCAAGAGTTGGCAGAGTATTCCTCTTTTGAAGAAACTACTTTGTTACTGTTGTTTGGAGAATTACCAACGGCTGAAGAACTGGCTAACTTTGACGCTGAGTTAAGAAATAATCGTCGTATTAAATATAATATACGCGAGATAATGAAGAATTTACCACCCACCACGCACCCTATGCATATGTTGCAAGTCGTGGTTGCCAGTTTAGCGAGTTTTTATCCTAGTACAGAGTATATGAAGGGTGCGACAGAGAACCAGGATTATATTAACTCGGTAACCGTGAAAATTATTGCGCATATGGGAACTCTCGTCGCCATGTGGGAGCATATGCGTAATGGTTATGATCCGATTCCACCCCGCAAAGATTTGAACTACGCTGAAAACTTTTTATATATGGTGACGGGTGAAGAGCCTGATAAAGATTGGGCGCGCCTGTTGGATGCCATTTTTATTCTGCATGCCGAACACACTATTAATGCCTCTACCTTCACGACCATGGTGACAGGTTCAACTCTGGCGAATCCTTGTTCAGTTATCTCTTCGGCAATCGCTTCTTTATCTGGGCCGCTTCACGGCGGAGCCAACCAAAAAGTGATTGAGATGTTAGAGGAGATAGGCTCCCCAGAAAATGCGCGTGCTTACATTGAAGATCGTTTGGCTAAAAATAGAGTTATCTGGGGCATGGGGCACCGTGAATATAAAACTAAAGATCCTCGTGCTTCTATTTTACAAAAGCTTTCATCGAGCTTATTGGAAGGTAAGTCCGATAAATTAAGCATGGCTTTTCAAACGGCATTAGAGGTTGAGAAGGTTTGTGAAGAGTTATTAGGTCATAAGGGCGTTTACCCGAATGTCGATTTCTATTCAGGAATTTTGTATAAAGAGATGGGTTTTGATGTGGGGATTTTCACCCCAATTTTTGCCGTCGCACGTTCTGCAGGTTGGATGGCGCATTGGCGTGAGCAGTTGCAAAACAACAAGATTTTTAGACCGACTCAAATCTACTCGGGGGCAGGTAACCTTTGCTATCTGCCTGTAGAGCAGAGGGGCGCTCGTCAGGAAGATGATAAAGATTAATAAGCCTTAATAAGTTTGTAAGGCACTAAAAAAGCCCTGTTGAATATGCATTCAATAGGGCTTTTTTTATACCTAAAGAAAGTTTACCAGGCCTGGTCACTTATAGCGTGTCTTGCCTAATAAAGTTTTAATAGCGGTTTTAATTCGATTTAAGGTAGCCAGAGTCCACCGAGAATAGCGTCTCTTTTTGCACCAGTCACCGCAGATAAAGGGACTGTTTTCAGAGCAATGCGTTGCTGAGCTAACCAGGCGCACATCATGGCTTCAATGGCATTGGGATTAATCTGTTTTACTGCAGAGCTTTGTACTTGATGCTTTGGTAGGAGGTTTTGTAACCGCGAAATTAAGTGATGGTTGTAAGCGCCACCCCCGACAATCCAAACATCTGTTTTTACTGATGACTCTAACGAAGCGTGTTCAGCCGTTACGTTTTGAATTTCTGTCGCGATACTGCAGGCGGTTAGTTCACATAAGGTGCTTAATAGATCTTGCTTTGATACTTTTTCATCTACAAACTGTTCATGCTGATGGATGGTTTCTTCAAGCCAGCTTTCATTGAAGGTTTCTCTGCCTGTACTTTTAGGACGATGCTTTGAGAAATAGGCGTGGTTGAGCAATCGGCTTAATAGTTCGTTATCTATTTTTCCTTGTCTAGCCAAGTCGCCATTTTCATCGTAGTCCTTGTCAAAAAACTGCTGACAAACTTCATCCATTAGAGCGTTGCCAGGACCTGTGTCATAACCAATAGGAGCTTGATTTAGGTCGCTGTTGCCGGGCAAATAGCTGATATTGGCAATGCCGCCAATATTGACGACAAAGCAGGCCTGGTCACCTTTAAATAATACTTGATGAAAGGCTGGTGCAAAGGGCGCTCCCTGTCCATCTAATGCCATATCATCCACTCTAAAGTCTGCCACTGTCTGAATGCCTGTCGTTTTGGCAATGAAAGCCGGGTGGCCGATTTGCAAACTCATGGGGATATGCGGTGCATGGTAAATAGTTTGTCCATGGCTACCAATCGCTTGAATGTCATGAGCGTGCAAGTCATTCTTAACAAGCAGTGTTTGTGTCGCTTGTGAAAACTGTTGCGCGATATCAAAAGAGAGTTGGCTGAACTGTTCAAGAGAGAGGTTGGGTGAATCATTCAATGTCAGTAGCGCTTGCTTGAGTGCTGCTGGCAGTGGAGGGCTGATAAAATCGATTAATTGAATGTTGTCATGACTGATGTCGACCAACGCTGCATCTACGCCATCAGCGCTGGTGCCGGACATTAGACCGATGTATAGGCTTGGTTTTGACACCTATTCAAAGCCTCGTGCGAGATAGGTCTTGCTATCTAAGCGATCAAGTTGTGCAATCAATAAGTGCGTCTGTTTTTTGAATGCGGCACGATATTTTTTATCAATCGGTCCTGCATCAGGGAATTTCACTTTAAGTGGGTCGACATGTTTTTTGTTAATGCGGAACTCATAATGTAAGTGTGGACCGGTCGCCAGGCCTGATTTTCCCAGGTAGCCTATGGTCTGGCCTTGCGTGACGTAGTTGCCTTTCTTGAATTTTCCAAACTTGGAGAGGTGGCCATAAACCGTCATATATTTACCGGCATGTTGGACTTTAATATGCCGCCCGTAACCGGTTCCCCAGCCTTGAAAGATAATTTTGCCATTACCTGTGACATGAATCGGCGTGCCAATCGGTCCGCCGTAATCGACGCCACGATGTGAGCGCCATCTTTTGAGGACGGGGTGAAAACGCTTTGGATTAAATTTTGAAGTAATGCGGACATAATCAACCGGACTTCTTAAAAAAGCCTTTTTAAGGTTTTTACCTTTTTCATTGTAGTAGCCAATGACTTTCTTGTCGTCTCGCATAACAAAGGCATTGTGGGGTGTTTTACCTTTATTGGTAATGATTTGTGCGGCTAAAATATCACCGTCACCAATGTATTTACCATCAAGATACTTAGTCTCATAAATGGCTTTAAAAACATCGCCATCCCGTAACTCTCTGCCAAAATCGATGTCCCACGCAAACAAGTCAGCTAGGTTCATAATGCTGCGCGCACTTAAGCCAGCTTTTTGCGCCGCAATATAGAATGCGCCGTTTATCGTGCCAACGGCAGTTTCAGTACGGATTTCAACTTGGGCTTTATTCTCTTGGATATGGTATCCGGTTGAGGTTTTTACCAATTCATAAGAGGTGATTTGTGATTTTGGATAAAGTATTTTCTGTAAGTTGTGGTCTTTATCGACCCAGATTTTTAATTCATCACCAACGCGTAGATTGGTCAGTAGGTTGCTGTTTTTTAAACGACCGATTTCATGCGTTGTTGATGCTGAAATATCTAAACTGTTCAGGGCGGTACTTAAAGATTCATTTTTACGAATTTTTATTTTGTGCTCTTGCCACGCCGCAGTTATTTCCTGCGTTTCACTTTCAGGCGTTTGATTTGCTGAAGGTAGTTCTGGTAAGGGGAGAGTCTGGCGTTGTAGAGACGAGTCTAGTGGCAGGTTAGCGAACCCGATCGCAGGTGTAACACAAAGTGTCGCACTCAAAAAAACGGTAGGCACCGTCTGTACGGCATTTCTTATAATTTTATAAAGGTTCATTTATATTCAGTACTGTGGTCTTTATTGTTAATTTATAAATCGTCAATATGACGTTTTGAATGCTTCCAATTATACTCAAAAACAGCCTGAATACACCCTTTAGTCAGATTAAAATCTGCTTGACGAGCCTTAGTTTTCTTTGGCTATTGTTCAGGTTATGGGCTTTCTTTTACCTTAACAAAAATAACAGAGCCAAATTCCGTAGCAACCACCGCTTGTAGTGTATGTTTATTTACTCGAGACCAGCTGGTAATGTCTTTTTCAGCGCCCGGATCGGTACACTCAATGGATATTAATGCACCGGGCCTGCTGTGCCGAACTTGTTGCTGTAGCTTAATTACAGGCATGGGGCACTTTAGACCCTTAGCGTCAATATTATGGTCTGCTGTAGGCTGGGAGTTATTATGATTCATAATGAAGACGTCTTTTCTTATATTGGATGGCTGTAACTCTCTTAAAATCACAATAAAATACGTTATAATTGTCGCTATTTTGTAGTAGATTTTACATCCAAACACTTCAAGTCTCAATTTTCACTGAAAATGAGTCAATAGATAAGAAACAAGGTTAAGAGGTTTAGACTGTGTCGGCAAAAGCAGCAACAGATATTCGTACATTTCAGGGGTTGATTCAGACTCTGCAAGCCTTTTGGGCAGAGCAAGGTTGTGTGGTCATGCAACCCTATGATAATGAAATGGGCGCAGGTACATTTCACCCATCTACGTTCCTAAGATCGATTGGTCCCGAGCCTTGGAGAGCTGCTTATGTTCAGCCTTGTCGTCGTCCAACTGACGGTCGTTATGGTGAAAATCCAAATCGTCTACAGCACTACTATCAGTTTCAGGTCATGCTTAAGCCATCGCCTGACAATATCCAAGAGCTTTATTTGGAATCACTGAAAGCGATGGGCGTTAATCCGCTAGAACATGACATACGTTTTGTGGAAGATAACTGGGAATCTCCGACATTAGGTGCTTGGGGGTTGGGTTGGGAAGTATGGATGAACGGCATGGAAGTTACGCAATTCACCTATTTTCAACAGGTTGGTGGGTTAGAGTGTCGTCCTGTTACTGGTGAAATTACCTATGGCCTAGAACGTATCGCTATGTATCTTCAAGGCGTCGAAAGTGTTTATGACTTAACGTGGGTCAACGGACCGGAAGGTAAGGTGACCTATGGCGATGTTTTTCATCAAAACGAAGTCGAAATGTCGACTTATAATTTTGAAAAAGCCGACACCGCAATCTTGTTCAGAACCTTTGATGACTGTGAACAAATTTTTGCCAAATTAGTCGAAGATAAGTTGCCGTTACCTGCTTACGAGCAAGTTTTAAAAGCCTCTCATGCCTTTAATATGCTGGATGCGCGTCACGCCATCAGTGTGACTGAGCGTGCTCGTTATATTGGTCGAGTTAGAACCATGGCTAAGCAAATTGCGACGGCCTATTATGAAGGCCGTGAAGCGCTTGGTTTCCCTTTGGTCAAAAAGCCTGTTAGTGAACAATCTGATAAGGGGGCGAAATAATGACAACGAATACTGAAGAATTTTTGGTTGAAATTGGTACGGAAGAGTTACCACCGAAAGCCCTCAAAACATTAAGTGAAGCATTTGCATCAGGCATCGAAGCAGGCCTGGTTGAAGCGGAATTAAGCTATGGTGAAGTTAAAGTTTATGCGGCGCCACGTCGTTTAGCCGTCTTTATTGAAGCGTTGCAAACGGTACAAAACGATAAAATCGTTGAGCGTAAAGGTCCTGCTAAAAAAGCTGGATTTGATGCGGATGGTAATGCCACTAAAGCATTGCAAGGCTTTGCTCGTGGATGTGGTGCAACGGTAGAGGATTTAATTGAAATCGAAACCGATAAAGGCACTTGGATGGCGTATAACCTGGCGCAAAAAGGCCAAGCTGTTGAAACCTTGTTACCTGATATCGTCAATCAATCGTTAGCCAAATTACCGATCCCAAAACGTATGCGTTGGGGCAGTTCAGATGTAGAGTTCGTTCGTCCTGTGCACTGGGCTTTGATGTTATTGGGCAGTAAAGTGGTGCCTGCAACCATTTTGGGTCATCAAACCTCAAATACCACCAAAGGCCATAGATTCCATGCGCCAGGGGAATTATTGATTGAACATCCTGCGCAGTATGCTGAGACGCTGAAGTCAGAAGGTTATGTCCTGGTTGATTTTGAAGAGCGTACCGAAAGGGTACGTCAGCAAGTTGTCGCCGTGGCAGAGCAAGAGGGTGGTCGAGCAGTTATTAATCCTGAACTACTTGAGGAAGTTAGCGCCCTAAATGAATGGCCAAATGCCATTGCCGGTGATTTTGATGAGGCTTTTTTAGCCGTACCATCGGAAGCGTTAATTTCAGCGATGGCTGGTCACCAAAAATATTTCCACATGCTGGATGATAACGATCAGTTAATGGCGAAGTTTATTACCGTCAGTAATATTGAAAGCATCAATCCTGCATCGGTTAAGTCTGGTAACGAACGCGTTATTCGTCCTCGATTGGCAGATGCTAAATTCTTCTGGGATCAGGATCGTAAAAATCCATTGGATGATTTTCTACCAAGATTGAAAACGGTGGTTTTCCAAAAGCAGCTAGGTACTTTGTTTGATAAGGTGGAGCGTTTAGAAGCATTAACCGTCAAAATCGGCAAGCCTTTAGGGGTGAAATCTGAGATTTGTGAGCGTGCAGCACGTTTATCAAAATGTGATTTGATGAGTAACATGGTCGATGAATTCCCTGATCTTCAGGGGGTTATGGGGCGTTATTATGCAGCTGAGCAGGGTGAAGACAGTTCTGTTGCTGAAGCTATTGATGAGCAATATCAGCCGCGTTTTGCCGGAGATGATTTACCGAATTCTGTGGTGGCACAAGCCTTAGCAATTGCTGATAAGTTGGATACCATTACCGGGATTTTCGGTGTTGGCCAAGTGCCGACGGGTGATAAAGATCCGTTTGCTTTACGTCGTGCCGCTTTGGGTTTGTTACGTATCATGATTGAAAAGCAACTCGACTTAGATTTACGTCTATTGATTCAGTTGAGTCTAGGCTTGCATGAATCGGTTACCGTCACTGATACCTTGGTGGATGAAATATATGACTTTATTATTGGTCGTTTACGCGCGTATTATGCGGACCAAGGCATAAGCGCTGAGCAGTTTGAAGCGGTTCGAGTTTGTCGTCCTGCGCACCCAATTGATTTCTCGAAACGTATTGAAGCCGTTAAGCAGTTCAGTCAAATGGATTCAGCTGAAAGCTTAAGCGCTGCCAATAAGCGTATCAGCAATATTTTGAAAAAGGTTGAGGGTAGCTTGCCGGATGGCGTTAATGTTGACTTGTTTGAAGTCGAAGCTGAAAAAGTTTTATGGACAACACTGGATGCTTTACGTGAAACAGTGAGTGAGCAGATTGCTGGACGAGATTACACGGCTGCGATTGCAGAGTTAGCAACCATTCGTGAAGCGGTTGATCACTTTTTTGATGATGTGATGGTTATGTCTGATAATCTTGAAGTTCGTCAGAACCGTTTGGCTTTGTTGAATCAAATTTATCAGTTGTTTTTACAAGTAGCAGATGTATCTAGATTATAAAGGTCTGTTAAAGAGTTGATAGTTTTAGAACACAAATTCCCGCAATTGCGGGAATTTGTGTTTATATGAGATAGAAAACATGCAAAATATTATTGTGTTGGATCGCGATGGGGTTATTAATGAAGACTCCGATGCCTATATTAAATCAGCCAGTGAGTGGGTGCCGGTTGCTGGCAGTATTGAAGCGATACAACGTTTGAAAGCAGCCGGTTGGCTAGTGGCTGTTGCCACCAATCAATCGGGTATTAGACGCGGCTATTATTCGCAGCAAACGCTCAGTGAGATGCATCAAAAATTACAAAATCTAGTCGGTGGTTCAGGTGTAGACTGGATCAGTTATTCCCCTTATCTTACGGAGGATAAATCTCCCTCGCGTAAACCGAATACGGGTATGTTGACTGCGATTGAACAACGTTTTGACCTGTCACTTAAAGGTTGTGTGATGGTCGGTGATACACTGGCAGACGTGAAGGTCGCTCTAGCGAAACAGATGCGACCTATTTTGGTTAAGACTGGCAAGGGACAACGTACTTTAGCCAGCCAGGATACTGTTTTGGAGAGTATTACGGTGTATGAAAACTTACAAGCCGTTGTGGAGGCGCTTTTAAAATGAAACTTATTTGGTTGTTACGTTCGATCCTTTTCGCATTAGGGCAGGGCGTTACGTTGATTTTATTTTCGGTATTGGGCCAGTTAACCAGGCCTTTTTCCTTTAAAGCTCGTTATCAATTCATGCATTACTGGGCACGTTTTTGTCTCGTTTGGTTACGCTGGACCTGTGGCGTGCGTTATGAAGTGCATGGTCAGGAGCACATTAATCCTGAACAAGCTGGCTTAATCCTTGCTAGACATGAATCAGCTTGGGAAACACTGGCTTTTCAGGAAATCTTTCCAAGACAGGCCTATGTGTTAAAAAGAGAGCTACTCAAAATCCCTTTTTTTGGGTGGGGTATGGCGCTATTAAATCCCATTGCAATCGACCGAGGTGCCGGTCGAAAAGCTCTGAACCAACTGGTTTCAGAGGGTAAGGCGAGGTTGGAGCAAGGCGACTGGGTCGTGCTTTTTCCAGAAGGTACGCGTATGCCACCTGGTACCTTAGGAAAAATAAATATCGGTGGGGCAATGTTGGCCACCAAAGCAAAAGCACCAGTTTATCTGGTTGCGCATAATGCTGGAGAGTTCTGGCCTAAAAATAGTTTCATAAAACGTCCTGGTGTCGTACAGATACATATTAGCCCGGTTTTAGACGTGGCGGAAATGTCGGCATCAGAAGTCAATCAACAGATAGAGAATTGGTTGGTTACTCACCTGGAAGATAAAAAGGTTGAGGAAACCCACTAACTAGGAAAAAATGAGCAAATTTGCCACCATCCTCGGATTGATTATTGGCTCAATTATTTTAATATTGAGCATGATCGACTATCAGCAAGGCCAATTCATCAGTGCGTTTTTAAACTGGCAAGGATTGGCTTTAGTGTTGGGGGGGACTTTTGCGGCCATTTTTATCAACTACCCGCTTCAGCAAGTCGGCTGTGTGTTTAAAGGCTTCGCTAAAGTCTTCACCTCGGAACCCGCATCTCATGAGGATGTCATTGAAGCCCTGGTTCATCTCAGTAACCTCTCAAAGAAAAAAGGTTTATTAGGGATCGAAAATCAAATTGATACATTCGAAGATAAGTTTTTCAGGTTTTCATTGACGGAAATGTTGATTTATCAGGATAAGGATATTCTCAAGCAGAGTTTAGAGAATCGTCTTATTAATATGCGTTTACGTCACCTTAGTTGCCAAGAGGTCTATAGTAATATGGCATCTTACGCGCCAGCTTTTGGCATGATGGGGACGGTAATGGGCTTGATTATCATGATGACAACACAGGTCACAGGGGGAGGTTCTCCTTATGACAATGGTGGTGGCCAGGATATGTTGGGGAGTCTTTTGAACGGTATGGGCTTGGCTTTGGTGACGACCTTTTATGGCGTGATGTTTTCCAATCTGTTGTTTATGCCGATTGCTGGCAAGTTGAAAGTGTTGTCTGAGGCAGAAGTGTTACGCAATGAAATCATTATTCATGGGGTGCTTGCCCTTAAAAAATCAGAATCCACTTTGTTGATGAAAGAGCAATTAATGGCTTATGTGAATGAGAAAACCAAGCTCAAGCTAGAGTCCCTGCGATAACTTAAGGAGTCCTTAATATGTCGTTCTTGCTACTCTCCGCGTTAAGTAAGTCATCTGGAAAAGAGGCTGTTTCAAAGTCACCAGGCCTGGTAAGTTTTGAAACACATCAAATTCAACAGATTAAAGCCACCCGCATTTGGTTGTTAACCTACATTGCCCTTTTTACTTCACTATTAGCGTTTTTTATTTTAATCATTACCTTGGTTGAGCTAGAGAGTTCGACGCCAAAGCGTAATTATCAAAAATTAGTCAACCAGCTTTATCAAGAGACAGTGTATCAATCTCAGCAACAGGGCTTGAGTTGGTTAGCGGTCGAAAACACGCTGAGTAAAGGCGTGCGCCTGACCTTAAATCCCGAAACGATTCCCAATCAATCCCTGTTTACCTCGGCGCGAGCACAGCTCAATCCACGCTATCTACCCTATATAAGGGGCTTATCTGAGTTACTGCAGAACCTATCTTTAGAAAGCTTTATACAAAGAAATCAAAAACTAGTTAAAGGGATTGAAATCGCGGGATTTGAGGTTCAATTGGTGATTCGGATCGAAGGTCATACCGACTCGCGACCGCTTGCTCAAACTGCGCTCTTTGAGAGTAACGTTGAGCTCAGTACCTTTAGAGCCTACGCCATGATGAAGTTATTGAGGTTGTATACAGGCTTGCCAGATTCACAGTTTGCGATGGCTGGTTATGGGAGTTTTCATAATCTGCTTGAAGATACCGCTGCGGATGAAAATCGTCGGGTCGAAATATATCTATTACCGCAACTTAGGACAAAACCTTTTAAGGGCATTGCGCCTGTTGCTGCACCAAAACTTGATGTTCAACCAACGATAGGCGATAACCCACTATGAGTGTCGCGCATGAGAGAGCAAAAAGTGCGTGGTTATTAGTCTTTGGGGATGTCATCACCCTACTGATTACCTTTTTTATTATGATGATCATTATCAATAAAAGTGAGGTTTCTAAAATTCAGGTCTGGGCGGATAAACAGGTCACGGCCTCTTATGTCTTGTTGCAGAGAGAAATTGATGAGCAAAATCTGACGGTGGTCAGCGCGGGTCGTAATCCAAACGGTATATTACTCTCCATTAACCATGCAAACGCCTTTCAAAGTGGTCGTTTTGAACCCTCTACAGAATTATCAGCAGAGCTACAGGTGATTGGTCAATTATTACCGAAAATCCCTATCCTCAAGCTTGAGCAGCTTGCTGATAGTGTTGAGATTATTCAACAAGCGGGTGCAGATGGTTATGAGTGGTTGGTAGAAGTCACTGTTGATGGTCATACAGATAATGATTCAATTGATCCAAAATCTCGACTGCGTAACAATTGGTTTTTAAGTACTTTGCGAGCGCAAGCGGTGATGCAGGAACTCTATGTCACCAGCGGATTGTCAGCCAGTTTGTTTTCAGTTTCGGGTTACGGCGAGTTTCAGCCGATTGCATCCAATGAAAGCGCTGAAGGAAAAGATCAAAATAGGCGGGTAGAGGTCTTAATTAGCGCCCGTTTTCAGGAGCGCTTGGCAGAGTAAATCGTTTGACTGTCTCAGTTTAAAAGATGTTTACTGTCGGTGACTTTGAAAAGTCCCACTTCACTTTGTAGGGTTTGTGACAGTTTCAGCAGCTTAAATGATTGCTCACCAGTCTGCTCGACCAGTAGGGTGTTCTGCTGAATACCTTGATCGAGTTCAGCAATGTTTTGGTTCATCTGCTGAATTCCCTGGGACTGTTCTATTGTGCTGTGAGAGATGCTGCCCACAATCTCATTGACGGTTTGTACGCTCAGGTGGATTTTTTCAAAAGTTTCATTGGTTCGGTTCAATTGATCCGAACCGTGGTTGACTTGACTCACCACCACATCAATCAGATCTCTAATCTGTTTGGCAGAGTCGGCTGATTTTTGCGCAAGGTTACGCACTTCAGAAGCAACCACTGCAAAACCACGTCCTTGTTCTCCGGCTCGAGCCGCTTCTACCGCAGCATTCAAAGCTAATAAGTTGGTTTGGAAAGCGATGCTGTCAATCATGCTGACGATTTCACTGATACGCAAGCTGGAGTTTTGAATGTCCTGCATGGAGCTGACGGTTTTTTCCATGACCTGAGCGCCTTCTTGCGCAATGGTTTGGGTTTCCTCACTCAGCTTATTTGCATCCTTGGCATTCTGCGCAGTTTCTTGAATTGCAGCGGTCATCTCTTCCATCGCCGTAGCCGTCTGTTCAATGGAGGCCGCTTGTTGTTGCGTGCGCTCTGACAGTGATGCATTACCAGCGGAGATTTCTTTAATCCCATTAGTGACATGCATTGCGGTATTAATGACCGTTTGCATGGTTTGATTTAGGTGGCTCGAAGTTCCGTTGAGTTGGTTTTTCAGCAGGTTCATTTCCCCTAGAAAATCACCGCTGATTTGATGCTGTAAGTTCTGATTCGATAGATGCTCAATGGCAATGTTAATCGCACCTAATCCAGTTTCTAACGATTCTAGAGCGCCATTGATATAGTTCTTTAAATCATTAAACCGACCAGCGGCTGAGACGGTGACACGGCGGTCGAAGCTACAGTTAGTGACATTAGCCATCACCAAGTTAATGTCATCAATGATTTCGTCCATGCTCTGCATGGCATTGTCGACGGTGGTTTTAAGTTCGCCTTGTACGCGTTGATCCATGCGTGCTGAGAAATTACCCGAGGCCAATGCTTGCATAATGGTGTCCAGAGACTCCATGGTAATTGCGACACTCTCAATTGAAGAATTTACATTATCCCTGAAATCTGCTAAATCCCCCTGGACTTCAATATCTATTTTTTGGTTAAACGCACCATTGGCAACTAAGCTGAGCTTGGCATTGGTTTCATCAAAGACGTTTTTCAAATTACCAGTCAGGTTGTTGAAGCTATTGATGACACTGCCGACTTCATCAGAGTGTAACGCATTCAAGATTTTGGAAAAATCATTACTATGGGTGATTTCTTCAATACCATTTTGCATGGATTGCAGTGGACGAGCGATTTTACCGATTAGGGTAAAGTACATCAGGGCAATGAACAGTAGAACGGCAATCACCACAGCGACGATAAACATATCGATAAGTTGGTTGGTCGACACAATAAGAGACTGAAATTGTTGGGCTTGGCTAGCCGCCACCAGCTCTTGTATTGTTTGCCATTGATCCAACAGGATTTGTGTATTTGATTTGATCATCAGGAAAGCGGAAACGAAAAATACCCCCGCAAAAACCATCATGATTAATAGCAAGTAACTTAAGGTCGTTATTTTAGTCTTGCTCCAAGCCGTTTTAAGTGAAAACATTTACTGTTTACCTCTCCATAAAATTAATGGGTGGCATAATACGATAATTAAGGGCTTGTCGCTATGATTCTGTTGCCTTTAAGCGCTCAAATTTTCCATGTGCTCATAAGTGCACTTGATAAGCTCTGATAAGGGTTGTTTATACGTATGATTGAGGCGAGGGTGACTGAATGTGATGTAAAAGATAAAATCAGCGGGGAAGTTGCCAGTCAATAGGGTGGTTTGAGTGCGCCGTAAGATAGTCATTGGTTTGAGAAAAGGGGTGACTGCCAAAAAAACCACGGTAGGCTGATAGTGGTGACGGGTGCGGGCTCTCAATCACTAAGTGTCTATGGCGATCAATGACATTGCCTTTTTTCTGTGCATAAGCGCCCCATAAAATAAACACACAATGCTCACGCTGAGTATTGACTGCTTGAATGATCGCATCGGTAAAGGTTTCCCAACCCTTATTTTGATGAGAATTGGCTTGACCAGCTTCGACGGTTAATACTGCATTAAGGAGTAATACGCCTTGTTCCGCCCAAGGTTGTAAAAACCCTGTGTGGCTATTGTCGACCTGAACATCAGTGAGTAATTCTTTATTGATGTTCTGTAAGGATTTTGGCAGCGGTTTAACCTCTGGCAATACAGAGAAGCACAAGCCGTGCGCATGGCCAACGGTAGGATAAGGGTCTTGGCCTAAGATCACCACTTTGACTTCAGAGAGTGGCGTGCTTTGTAAAGCGTTAAACCACAGGTTTTTGGGGGGTAATATTGCTTTTCCCAGGCGCAGTTCCGAGGCGAGAAAAATTTGTAAACTCTGCATGTAAGGCTGTTGCAGTTGGTTTTCTACAACAGACTGCCAATCATGGGGTAACTCATTAGGTAAATTCAGCTCAAACATCTTTGAAGTCAATTACTTTGTGGTTAAGGTGAAAGTCGAGCGACAGACCATGAATGCTCAAGTGAGTTTTGCTCAGTTGATGCTTCATCCGTCTCTAAAATGAAACTAAAACGGTCATGTAAGCGATTCGGGCGACCTTGCCAAAATTCAAATTTATGCGCTGTCAAACGATAGCCTCCCCAATGGGCGGGATGCGGCACTTTACTATTGGCAAAGCGTTCAGCATTCTCGGCGAAGGCCGTTTCTAGTGCATCACGACTGGTAACTTCATGGCTTTGCGAAGACGTAAAGGCGGCCAGTTGGCTGTCTTTAGGTCGAGAATGAAAATAGGCCTCAGATTCTGCTAAAGAGGTTTTGCTTAATACGCCTTCAATCCGAATTTGACGATCCAGTTCGGGCCAAAAGAACAGCAGCGCCGCTTTAGGATTGTCGATAATTTGTTGGCCCTTATCGCTCTCGTAATGCGTGTAGAACACGAAGCCATTTTGATTGAACTCTTTCAGCAGAACAACACGGCTATGGGGTTGGCCGTTGGCGTCAACCGTCGCCACCGACATGGCGGTTGGATCTTTGACCGTTGCCTGCATGGCTTCATCCATCCACTGAGTGAATTGGCTAAAAGGGGAGGCTTGTAATTGCGCTCTGCTTAGGCCTGAATATTGATACTCACGGCGCTCTTGATGGTAATCTCGATTTGGCATAATAATATGATATGATTCCAGGAAATCTTTGGACGGAGCAAAAGTTTAAGTCTAAAACTTGAGTAAGATTTACATCTTACAGCCTTGGTTCCGCTAAAAGGTCTGCCTTAGTTAATTTAAAAAAATTCGTTTATATAATACTTTCATTTTATCACTAGGAGTCTTCACTGTGAGTGAAAACTACAATGCCTCAGAAATTGAAGTCTTAACCGGGTTAGATCCAGTGCGCAAACGCCCTGGGATGTATACCGATACGACTCGCCCTAACCATCTTGCTCAAGAAGTCATTGATAACAGTGTCGATGAAGCCATTGCTGGGTTTGCCGACGATATTACCGTGACGCATTATGCGGATGGCTCAATGAGCGTTTTGGATAACGGTCGAGGCATGCCCGTTGATATTCATCCGGAAGAGGGCGTTTCTGGTGTAGAGGTCATTATGACTCGTCTGCATGCAGGTGGAAAGTTTTCTAATAAGGCCTATCAGTTTTCCGGTGGTTTACACGGTGTCGGTATCTCGGTGGTGAATGCCTTGTCTAACAAGGTCGAGATTGTCATTCGACGTGATAGTCAAATACACGCCATCAGCTTTGCCAACGGTGAAGTCTTGTCGCCCCTGGAAGTGACTGGCAAAGTGGGCAAGAAAAACACCGGTACCTTTGTGCGCTTCTGGCCGGATGCCAAATTTTTTGATTCCCCAAAATATGCTTTAACAAAACTGAAACACTTATTGAGAGCCAAAGCGGTTTTAAGTCCGGGTCTGAGAATGACCTTTATAGATGAAGTCTCCAATGAAACCACCGAATGGTTTTTTGAAGATGGTTTAAAAGACTATTTAAACGATGCTTTAGATGGCTTAGAGCGTGTACCGGTCGAAGGCTTTATTGGCGAAAGTAATGCTGAGAATGAAGGCGTTTCTTGGGCGATTACTTGGTTATTAGAACCAAGTGAAGCCTTGATGGAAAGTTACGTCAACCTGATTCCAACCCCGCAAGGTGGGACGCATGTTAATGGTTTACGTGCAGGTGCGACGGATGCGATTCGTGAGTTTTGTGAATTCCGTAACCTGATTCCGCGTGGCGTTAAAATCACCCCAGAAGACGCTTGGCAAAATGTGGCTTTTGTATTGTCGGCAAAAGTACGTGAGCCGCAATTTGCAGGGCAAATTAAAGAGCGTCTCTCTTCACGAGAATGTGTGCCGTTTATTTCCGGCGTGGTGAAAGACGCTTTGAGTTTATGGCTCAACCAGCATACCGAAGTGGCCGAGAAAATCGCCGACTTGGTTATCCAGAACGCGTCTAATCGCAGTAAAAAAGCCAAGAAAGTTACCCGTAAAAAGATTACCTCTGGACCAGCTTTGCCGGGTAAATTGGCCGACTGTACCGACACCGACTTAACCCGCACCGAACTGTTTTTGGTAGAGGGTGACTCCGCGGGCGGTTCTGCCAAACAAGCACGCGATAAAAACTTTCAAGCGATTATGCCGTTGCGCGGCAAAATCTTAAATACTTGGGAAGTCGAATCGGGTCAAGTATTGGCGTCGCAAGAAATTCACGATATCAGCGTTGCTATTGGTGTCGATCCGGGTTCGGATGATATCTCTGGATTACGTTACGGTAAAATCTGTATTCTTGCCGATGCGGATTCTGATGGACTGCATATCGCCACCCTGATTTGCGCGCTGTTTGTCCGCCACTTCACCAGTCTCGTTGAACAAGGCCATATTTTTGTCGCCATGCCACCACTGTATCGTATCGATGTGGGTAAAAAAGTTTTTTACGCATTAGATGAAGCGGAACGCCAAGGCGTATTAGATCGCATTGAAGCGGAAAAAATGACCGGTAAAATTTCAGTCACTCGATTCAAAGGCTTGGGTGAGATGAATCCTCCACAGTTACGCGAAACCACCATGTTACCAGCGAGCCGACGTTTGCTGCAATTACAGTTGAGTGACCATGGTGCGGTCAATGAAATGATGGACAAGTTATTGGCCAAGAAACGGTCTGCAGACCGTAAGGTTTGGTTGGAAGACAAAGGGGATTTGGCCGAGGTCTAATGGGTTGGCTTATTGGTTTAATTTGAACACTCCAGTTTTAAATTACAGAGTCCTTCATTTCGTGTTCAGTGAATAACTCAAGGCTAAATTACATTAGCCAGGAGTCTTAATCAGTATTTTTTAGATAGATACAAAAAAGCCTCAACATCTATTTGATGTTAAGGCTTTCATAAAAACACAGCTATTTTACCTTAGAAGCTTTTCGATACCTCTAAAGAAAGATAAGGGCCTGACGGTCCACGGTAGGTGTCAGGGTCAGCATGACCAGCTGCAACTGAAACCATTACTGGAATAAGCTTTTTAACTGTAAGGAAGACGCCTAATCGGCGTTCAGCATATTCCTGATCACCTAATGACACAGCTTCTGCACCAACGACTACACCAGAAAACTCATGACCACCCCTTACACGTGCCCAGTATCTCTCTTTAGCGGTCCCATAGCTCGCGGTTAGTGAGCCGTAATTAGGAGAGGCAAAATCTGTTTCAAGCTCTGCTTGTACTTTGATACCATTATCTGCGCCACGGTTTGTATCAAAGAGATTGTCCGGAGATAGTTCATGATCTTCATAATCTAAACCAATATAAGCACGTGCAGAAAAGGTGTCCATTACCTTTTGATAGCCAAGCAATAACTCATAATTATCTGCTTTGCCATCTATCGGTTCATCTAAGGTTGTTTTGTAGTCATAATTCGCGTGACCAGCGAGCGCTCTAATGACAAAACCGTCTGAGAGAATATCGCCACTGAAATGGTGGATTAGGCCAATATAAGAATAATTAGCACTTTCTCTTATGTCTCCACCAGCAAAAAAGATTGTGCTATCACTCTCCATTTCATCAGCATTAGCAGCTCCTGAAAAGCCGATAACGCAGGCTATTGCGGTGGTCGATACATTTTTTAAAATCGTATTTAAAATCATCTTATTATTCCCGTTTTTTGATCAAGTTACACTATTCATACTAAGAACTAATAGTGTTATCTTTTCTTCTCGAATGACATGTTCCCAAAAAAATGAACCGGTGAGGTAACGCCCGTTACTTCACTCTTGTATGCAACAGGCTCAAAAAATTGGCCAAGCAGACCAAAAGCGCCTATTTCAAAAAGACGTGTCTGTATTTTAGTGGCAATTTGATTTGCTTCTTCTCTAGTTTTAGCTTGTAGATAATCAGAGCGGTACTGTTCAAGGGCTTCATCAGCAGGCCACCCAAACCAACCGCTGTCGCGGTCACCAGAAAAGGCAATGGCCATAGGGTTGCTTAAATCAGCTGCAATCCACCAAGTATGGAACATATTCCAACCGCCATCTTTCAATGAACCCCGGTTAGATCGGCGTTCAACTAATGTCGCCCAAGTCATATCCTGTATCTCAACCTTCATTCCAATCTGACGTAGCTTTTCGGCGGTTACTTGAGTAAATGCTGAGATAACAGGAATATCCGTAGGGTTAAAGATTACGACAGGAGTTCCGTCATAGTTGGTTTTTTGAAGCGCTTGTTTAGCAACTTCTAAGCTTGCTACTTTCATGACATCATTGCCCGCATCATTTTCAAATTCCGTTCCACAAGGAAAGACGGAATAGCAAGTTCTCCAATATTTTTGATCACCAAGAGAAGCTGACATATAGTCATTCTGATCCATTGCCATGATGACTGCACGGCGTACTGCTACATCATTAAAAGGTGGTATCAAGCTATTAAAGCGTGCCATGGCAACATTACCCAATGGATCGGTAAAGGCAATTACGATGCCTCTTTTGCCTTCTAGCATCGGTATGTCTTTAGTCGCGACGGATTCTACATAATCAACTTCACGATTCAGAAGTGCATTAGCCGCTGCGGTTCTGTCCGAATAAAATTTCCATTCGATTCTATCAAGCTTTGGAAGTTTGCTACCGGCAGCTAACGAAGTTTTTTCTGTTCGTGCCACGTAATTCTCATTTTTAACGTACACGACTTTTTTTCCAGGTATCCATTCATCTTTCTTGAAGATATAAGGACCTGAACCAATTGGATCTTTGATTGCAGTGAAAGGATCCGTTTGTGCAATGCGTTTTGGCATCATGAATGGGACGTTGGATGATAGTTTGGCTAGTACATTAGGCACAAATCCATCAGTAATATGTAGCTTCATTTCAATTGTTTTGTCATCCGTTGCAGACAAATTCTTGATATTTTTAAACAATAACTGACCTTCTCCATCACGCTTGCCCCAGCGTTCTAAAGAGGCAACGCAGTCTTCAGCGGTTACATTTGTCCCATCGTGCCACTTAAGGCCTTCTCTTAACTTAAAGGTCCAGGTTTTCTTATCATCGGAAAGCGACCATGTGTCCACCATTTGTGGTTCTGGTTCAAGCATTTCATTCATAGAAAACAATGTGTCATAGACTAGGTAGCCATGACTACGGGTAATGTAAGCGGTTGTCCATATAGGATCCAGCACTTTCAATTCTGCATGAGGGGCAACGCGCAAGGTTTGATTGCTACAGCCTTGCAATAGTAAAAGAAACGCTATGCTCACAATAGAGAGGAGTTTATTGTTTGTTAAATAAGACATAATCTAATTTTTCCTTTTGGTATCACTACAAATTAATCAATTACTAAATATAAGGAATCGTAATCAGAATAGCAGTAATTATTAACCAAGGAAAGACATTGTAGAACTAGAAAGAATAAACTTGATAGAGATCAATTGCTTGCTGTATTGCGCGCTAAGAGCGTTCTATTAACATGGCAAAAGCGCAATTATTGCGCTTCAGTTTTGGCTAGTTTCAGGAGTGTTTGATTAACAAACTTCTGATTCGTGTTGAGGCTAAGATGATCATTAAAAAAGGCAAGCATCGTCATTCGACTATCCTTTGCCGCTTCTTTGTTATAACCAACCAGTTTCCCCATATATTTTTGGGGAATAATATTCACGTCAAAAGAGTGAGCCGCTTCTGGGTAAACCGTGACACGCAACTCTTTACCAGTGGAAACCACTTTTTTACAAGATTGTGGTGGAACCCAGTCATCCTTAGCGCCACCCAAGACCAACAATGGTGATGAAAGGTTTACTGTTCGACTGCCAAATGCACCGCACCAAGGATAGTAGGCGACAACAGCACGAAATCCCAAGTCAGATTTTTTTGAGTTGGCGACATTGATCGCAACACTTCCACCATTGCTTTGCCCCATTAAAAAGATATTGTTTACATCAACAAAGTCTCGAGTTTTTAAGTATTGCATGGCATCAAAAGCATCGACTGTACGGTACTCTCTGGCGTCTTTTAATTTTTTGAAGCTGGCGCAAACCTCTCCACCTGAGTTTCTTCGCGGACCAAAGCTATCAAGGTTTAGTACTGCAAATCCATTTTCAATCAAAAAACCAGTATACGAGGATAAAGCTGTTCGCACCGCTGGTTGCCAGCCGCCACAGCCGTGCATCATGATAACAGTAGGGAACGGGCCTTCCCCTGCAGGTTTGGATAAGTTTGCGCTTAAAAGCACTTTCTGAGATTTGTATGTTTCAGACGATTCAAACTTCACCTTGTCATAATCATTGTATGCAAAACTCGGTGATGTAACGAAACTAGACGCTACAAAAATTAAAGCGAAGGACGCAATACCTCGACATGTTTTCGCTAAGGTTTGTTTTGATTGATAAAGCACCGTACTTTTCGTTTGAATAGAATTTTTCATTTGAAACCTCCGATTTATCAAATTCCTTTATTTATACTTATATTATACCGCACATAAGCTGCTGTTTTATCAATACTTTTAATGCGTTGAGTTGCTGGTTAGTATTGGCTGTTTCGTGGGTGGAATGATGTAATAGTCAGTATCGACGGGAAGCTTCACGTGTTTGTTAATGCGGCTTGGTATCAACTTATTTAATGCCAGTAATGCTAAGTAGAGATTCTTGAAGAGGGTTTCTGAATTGTTGTATTGGCAACGTATTCTTGACGCTCCTCAATTTTTAATCGTATTGTTCAGAGTTTGTTATTGAAATGAGTGACAACTCAGTTGAGTTTGCGTAGACTCAAAATCCTATTTTAAATCGGAATGAATGCTTTAGGTGAGGTAAATGACTGCTGAAAATAAGGCTCAAAAGACACCCATATTACGTTTTTATGGCGATGAATTTGTATTTAATACTACGTCAGGGATGTTTTATCGTGTTACGGCAACAGCAGGATTTCTGTTGCGAAACCTCGTCGCTGGAGCGAAGGATGATCAATTGGTGACTCTTTTGCAGGAGCGCTATGGCATTGATCGGACAACCGCAATACGCGATGTAGAATTACTGCTAAATAACCTCATTGAATTAGGAGTTATAGATTGAGCCCATCTTTCATGGAAGATCATATTAAAATTCAGTCGGATAATATGGATAGTTCAATAAAATCCATCGCTATTTCAGGTCTTCATCGTGGAGAAAACCCCCAGCCTGGTGCCGCAATCATTGCAAGTATACGTCGCCTATATCCTAATCTGAGAATTGTAGGGTTATCCTATGATCCGCTTGAGAGTAGCTTGTATAGCAGGGGGCTTGATCATTCTGATGTAGCTTATTTAATGCCTTTTCCTGGCGTGGGTTCAGATGCGCTTCTTGAAAGGTTAGAAATAATTATCAAAAAGGAAAATGTTGGATACATTATTCCTTGTTTGGATTTGGAAATACCTAATTATATCGCTATATCCAAAAGTCTGGATGAATTGGGTGTTCAGTGTGTATTACCGAATCAGCGCTCATTGGACACTATGAGTAAGCTGAATTTGTACGACTTTTGCCAGCGCATCAACGTTGCCTCGCCACGAACTCATGGGGCAATCAACCTCTTCTCCCTTCAGGCATTGGCAGAAGCGATGAAATACCCTGTTTATGTCAAAGGAAGATTTTATGAAGCAAAGCTTGTTCACTCTCAACAAGAACTTATTGAGGCAAGTAGAAAGCTTTCTAGAGTTTGGGGTTGGCCATTAATCGTACAAGAAGTGATTGACGGTGAGGAATACAATATCGTAGGCCTTGGTGATGGTCGTGGTGGTATTGTTAAGACTTGTACGATTAGAAAGTTTCAACTGAGCTCATCAGGTAAAGGTTTTGCAGGCATTGTCGTTGAAGATCCCGAGCTTGACCGGCTGGCTCAGAAGATTATCAAAAAACTTCAGTGGAATGGTCCTTTTGAGCTTGAATTTCTTAAAGCGCCTTACCGTTCTTATTCTCTATTTGAAATCAATCCTCGCTTTCCTGCGTGGGTTGATTTCCCTTCTCAAATAGGCTGTAATTTACCTGTTCGGTTGCTTGAAGATCTTCTTGATATCGAGCATACATATTTACGGACATGTACCGCTGGTCAGATGTTCGTTCGCCATTGCATTGACCTTGTCGGTGATATTTCAGAAATAGCCGATATGGCAAATGCTGGATTGCGTGATATTACACCTTACCGATCACATATTGAGGTAACAAAATGACTGATGAATATTCGCCACCAAGAATTAGTAATGAACTGGGTCGGGTAGCACCTGAGGCAGCAGCGGATCGTAATTATTATTCCCGTGGAATGAGTGCTCCTACGTTATTTGAAATAGATGGCGTGCCTATCTCTAAACTTGTCGAAGAGTTTGGAACGCCCTTGTTTGTTTTTTCTGAACATAACCTTCGCGAGAAAGCGAGACGATTACGAGAGGTCTTTAAAAGTCGTTATAGCAACACTTGTTTTGCTTGGTCATACAAGACCAATTATCTTAATGCTATCTGCCAAACCTTGCATCAAGAAGGCTGGATTGCTGAGGTTGTATCTGACTTCGAATATCACAAGGCTCGTAAGCTGGGGATCCCTGGTAAAGATATCGTGTTTAATGGACCTTATAAACCTCGGGCAATCCTAGAGCTGGCACTAAAGGAAGGTGCTTTAGTTCAAATTGATAATTGGGACGAGCTGGGTTTGGTTGAAGAGCTTACCAAAGATGCACTTCACCCTGTGAATGTTGGTATCCGTATTTGGCTGGATGCTGGTATTCAGCCCATATGGTCAAAATTTGGATTTGCCTTAGCTAATGGCGAAGCTGGTCGCGCGGCAGAACGCATAGTACAAAACCCTAAGCTAAACCTTCACACCCTTCATTCGCATATTGGAACCTATATTCTCTCGCCTAATGCCTATCGTGTTTCTGCTCAGAAATTGTTGGCATTGCGTGAACAAATATATCTCGAGCATGGGTATCTTATAGATTGTATTAACCTTGGAGGTGGTTTTCCGTCTCATAGTTTATTGCATGGAATGTTTGGCGAGCCAGAGCAATTGATTCCGTCGATTGAGCTCTACGCAGATGCGATTACTGATGTTTTTAATGAGCTACCTGAGAATAAAAGGCCTCTGCTTCGCTTTGAAACCGGTCGCTATTTAGTCGACGAAGCAGGTTATCTTTTAACCAATGTTGTCGCCATTAAAGGGGGAAGTAGGTATCCTGGCAATGTCCATTCAGATTTGTCAGCACGTGACCACAAAGAGTCGTTAATTTTAAACGAAGATGCGAAAATGAGCAGTTATGTTATTGATGCAGGCATTAATCTTCTCTACACGGGCGCATGGTATCAATTTAACGTCTATCCATCGCGTGCAATTAATGCTCCCCCTCTGCCATCGCGGCTTTATGGGCCTTTGTGTATGTCGATTGATGTCGTTCGCCATCATGTTGATCTTCCTCCGCTTAAAGTAAATGATACTTTAACCCTCCATCCGGTAGGTGCTTACAATGTGACTCAAGCCATGCAGTTTATAAGCTTCCGCCCCCCTGTGGTGATGATAAGTGAAGCAGGAGTGCCTGAAATTATTCGGAGAAAAGAAGTGCTTGAAGATGTTGATGGTCCTGAAAGAATGCCTGCGCATTTGATAGCAAAATAGTGAATACAAACACGCGTTATCCATACGCTCGTAGGTTTCGGACTGTGCTTGCCCAAGGAAAGAAGAGTATACGTAGAGCTTTAGCGTTTCTAGGGAAAGCTTTTTCACTTCCTCTTGGCACAATTTTCTTCATACCTAATCCTTGGGTAGGGGTACTACTTTGGCTAGCCTTGTTTCAGAATCCACGTTATGGAGCGTTTGCAATTTTAGGTCTTGCTGTAGGCACTGGTGTAGAGAAAGCATTAAGAGCTGGTGATGCGATTAAGCTGGGTGGGGGGTTGAAGGCGAATGCTTTACTTACCGCAGTGATGGTTGCATGGTTAACAGGGGCTAGCGACATATCTTTAGGCGCTCAACTACTCATTGCAGCTGGTTCTGCAGCGGTAGCTGCCATATTGGCGGCAGCCATTATGCACGCATTGAAGGAAACCAGTCTACCGTCACTTGTGTGGGGATATTGTCTTGTCGCGGCGATGCTGTTCAGTATCTGCCCCAACTGTGCTGTGCTGGCATCGAATGCAACGCTAACACTTTCTTTGCCTGTAGATGCGATGGGCTGGTTAGTCGCCTTTATTCGTTCTTTGGGCTCCTTGATTTACGCGCCAAGTCATGAGGCGGGTTTGATTGTCGGCTTGGCAATTCTACTTTGGTCTCGCGTACTGTTTTTTACAGGGCTTGTCGGCTGGTTAAGTGGTGTTTGTTTGGCGCTTGCATTTGAAAGGTTCGGCATAGCCTATGATTGGCTGCCTATGTCATACAACTATTTTATCGCTGGGATGGCTCTGGGGTCTGTTTATTTTCTACCTGGACGGGCAAGTCTTATGAATGCTGTTGTAGGTGGATGCGGCGCGTCTTTCTTCGGGCTTGTACTCCAGTATGTATTGCCATATTCATCCATAGCTTATTTGCCAATTGCAGCTGCCATCAGTATCTGGGTAGTTATTGGAGCTGTTACACTTGCAGGAGATCGATGTGTCTTACAATTCAATAATACCCCCTACTTACGTCCCGAAGAAGCATGGTGGCGTATGGCGTATTGGTCACAGAGATTCGGCGATAAAGAGGTGCTTTTTTCGACGCCTGTCGGTGGTGAGCTTCTTATCTCTCAAGGTTTTAACGGTTCACTGAGCCATGCTGGAGACTGGCGCCATGCATTAGATTTTCAGCGCCCTATTACTGTTGACGGCAGTTTAGATCCCGCTTTAAATATTTGGGGAGCGCCTATTTATGCTCCAGCCTCAGGAATGATTGAAAGGGTCAAAAATACGATTCCAGACAATCAACTGGGTGTCAGCAACTTTGCCGAGAACTGGGGGAATCATGTCGTGATTCGCCTTGATCAAGGCGGCTGGGCATTACTTGCCCATTTACAGCAGGGGTCTATTTCCGTCGCAACAGGCGCGCGTATAGAAGCTGGCGACTATCTCGGGAAAGTTGGTAATTCAGGGCGTTCACCTATCCCACACTTACATCTTCAGGCACAATACACACCAGCGCTAGGGGCGCCGACTGTTCCATTTCGTTTGGTCAATTACCTGTCTACAGTTGAGGGACACTCTCCCTTTTACCACTGGAATGCGGCTGCGCTCCCTGTTGAAGAAGAAGTTGTTATGGCAGCCTATCCAAATCAGAGAGTGCATGCGTTGTTGGCAGGTATCGCACCAGGTACAGCTGTTTGGTCTATAGAGACCAAAGGACGTATTCCCTCAGCGTTTAGGAAAACTCATGCCAGCAATGTTACTCGACTAAACATCCAGCTGGATACCGCAGGGCGTCATCTATTTGATTCGGAGTTTGAAACAGGTTCGTTCCTTGCAAGTTTGGCGCCAGATGCATGGCGAATAGTTGAAACGAGCAAGTTAAAGTCACCTTTTATGAAGTTGCTAGCTTTGTCAGTTCCTTCGATACCTTATGCTGCCAGAACCGGAATGACATGGCAAGATCCTGTACCTATAATGTCGGTCGGCGCGACAAATTGGTTGAGTTCGTCTGTTGCACCTTACCTCGGCAGAGTTTTCATCTCTGCAAATTGTGAATGTATTTCTGAACCTAACGCAGAGTCTGAAGGACTGCAGGTTGCAACAACCTTCAATGTCAGTCAGTCTTCCTTGCCACTAAAAGTGACTTGCCGGTTTGAAATGCTAAAAGGACCTGTTAGCATTCAAGCAGATTTTGAAGAGGGTTCAATCCTGTATTCGTTGCTTTCATTTGAGCCGGGATTACCGTTTGATCGCAAAGATGCTCGATGATTTATCAATTTTGAATGTTGCATGATTGTGCTTTGAAATAGTCCATCTCAATGTAGGTTGAGATTAAGGGCGAGCGGCTCAGCAATGTCTTGAAGTTAAGCGCTTTCCGAATTAGGCATGCTTGCGAAAAACCGAGTTTTAATAAACAAACCTACTAAATTTATAGGGTAGATGTGATGAATAAAATCGGCCAATCTTTGGTCTTGGGGGTGAGTTTATTTGCACTTGTCTTATCGAATATGGCCTATGGGGCTTCTAAAAGCAGAGCCTTAGGCGACTTTCATATGAGTTTTTATCTGGATGCTTATGGTCAAGTTAGTGGCTTTGAATTGTTTACTAAAGTGATCGATAAGGAGGCTTACTTGGGCTTAAGTTGTTCAGGTCGTTCGCCTTTTCCAATGTTACAGATATTGTTATTTAATGATGAGGTGCTGACTGACTCTCCTAAATTACTAAAGGTTAGTTATCAGATTAAGTCATTTGAAGACCTCGTAAGCAAGGGGGGTAAACAAATACAACCTTCTGATGTAAATGTGGTGTTGCAAGGGATTCTGCAGCCAGTGGATACCGCCGATGAATATTCGAACAAGGTACGATTGGAGCTCGATAGTATGCAGGTGAAAACCATGCGAGGCATGCAGTTGGCGTATGGGAAATTATTACAGCAGTTAAAACAGGGAGGGTCTATTGCGGTTAACCTGAATCATCGTGCCTTCGGTGAGCGACAGTATGAATTTTCTCTGAAGGGTTTAAAAGCCTTGTTGGAGCCTCATGAATCTATTTGCCGATAAGGTCTTTTAGAAGGTGCCAGGCCTGGTAGAAAGCATTCTAAGCTTTGTTAAAGCCCATAAAAAAGCCGCAAAGAGGAATGCTCTTTGCGGCTTTTTTGTTGGAGTCATTACTGAAATGAATGTCTGATTAAGCGCTTATAAAGAGAACTCATCAAAATCAGATTGCTCAACTTTAGAGTCAATCTGACCTACCAGATAAGAGCTGATTTCAGACTCTTGTGGCGCAACCTGAACATTGTCGCTGACTAACCAGTTGTTCATCCACGGCAATGGATTGCTGCGCTTTTCAAAGAGGGGTTCCAGGCGAACCGCTTTTAAACGGACGTTGGTAATGTATTCCACATAGTCTTTTAAGATGCTGGCATTCAAACCAATCATCGAGCCATTTTTAAACAGATAGTCTGCCCACTCTTTTTCCTGCTGTGCCGCTTCACGGAAGATATTATAAACATTGTCCACTTCTTCACGGGCAATCACCGCCATTTCAGGGTCATCTTTACCTTCAGCCAACAGGTTAATCATGTTTTGAGTGCCCGATAAATGCAGCGCTTCATCGCGGGCGATCAGTTTGATCACCTTGGCGTTGCCTTCCATCAAAGAGCGTTCTGCAAAAGAGAAACTGCAGGCAAAAGAGACATAGAAACGAATCGCTTCCAACACATTGACCGAAACAATCGTTAGGTACAGTGCCGTTTTGATTTTCTTGCGGAAAGCATCGTCTTTACTCAGGTCAATGGCATTAGCGTACATATGGTTGGTTAAGGCGATTAACTTATCATAATAGAGCGTCACGCTCTCGGCACGTTTGGTAATCTCTTCATTGTTGACGATATCATCAAAAATCAGTGAAGGATCGGCAACGATATTACGAATAATATGTGTATACGAACGGCTATGAATGGTCTCAGAAAACGACCAGGTTTCAATCCAAGTTTCTAGTTCAGGGATAGAGACTAAAGGCAGTAAAGCCACATTAGGCGAGCGACCTTGCACAGAATCTAGCAATGTTTGATATTTCAGGTTACTGATAAAAATGTGCTGTTCATTATCCGGAAGCTCGGCATATTCACTGCGATCACTTGATAAATCTACCTCTTCAGGACGCCAGAAGAAACTCAGTTGTTTCTCAATCAACTTTTCAAAAATTGGGTATTTTTGTTGATCGTAACGCGCGACATTGACGTTCTGGCCAAAAAACATCGGCTCTTTCATCGCATCGTTTGGCGAACGACAAAAAGTAGAATAGGTGTGTTGATCTTTGCAGCTCATAAATCGGTTATTCCTGGAAAATGGATGTTTAGTCGGCCTATTTTAGACTAGATAAGTCTGTATGAACACCTTTAGTATTTAAGTGATTGATTGGATTGTGATTAGAGCAGAATAAAGGCCTTTAAATTCGGCTAACCATGGGCGTTAAGGGAGGCAATAGGTTAGATAAATGTGAAATAGTTTTCTATTATGGCCATCTTTTTAGATAATGACTTATTGGCAGAGAATCAAAACATGGGTGAATCGTGTCTTATAAAGATCAGTTAAGGTGGTTACAAGGTAAAAAGATTGCGATCTGTGAACCCGATAGCGCACGTTTTGCTGTGTTGAGTGACTTTCTAAAGCATTATGGCTTAGAGGTGATTGCGCTGAATAGCCAAGAGACGATGTTGGCCGATTTAGAGTCGCGTCGTTACTCGACTCATCGAACTTACATTGCCGTCTTTATCGCAGCCGAATTAGCGAAAATAATCGAACCGCTTTGGATGGAGATTACCAATATGAATCCGACGATTCTGCAAACGCCTTTGATTTTAATGGGCTCAGAATCTGAAAAGCAATCGGTACAGGCTTTGATTGATTTAGGCTATTTTAAGTACACCTTACCAGAACCGATGACCGCCACATTTGTCTTGCGGTTATTGCGTTCTTTAAACCGCTGGAAAGCGATGCGTGGTGATATTACGCCTTCCGCGACTTTGGCGAAGTAGGGCGTAGCAATGCCTGTTTAAGCTTTTGGGCTTATTCCAAGCTTCCTTTCTCTAGACATTCTTAATTGACCAGGCTTGGTCGTTTTGTTTTTGTGCGAGGTTTACTCGTAAACTTACTAGTCTTTGTCTATACTCCCTTGAACTAATTTATGTTTTGGGTTTAAAAGGGTTGTTTAGGCAACCTAATCAGGTCAACGGCAGACATCCTAAATATCCTGTTAAAACGTCTGTAATAGGCATGCTTTAACTACGTTTTGCACAGACATTAGAATGTCTAAGATGAGTTAGGCATATTAGTATATAAAGCTATTATCAATAGGACTCAAAAGATGCGGCCATTATCAAAAGGGCTAAAAAAGGTTCTTCTTTTTACAGCCGTCGTTTCACTAATCTCAATCGGTTATTATCTCTATGCTCTTTTTGTCTACGCGCCAGTGGAGGAAAGCGAAACATTTTTATCAGAGGTAGGTGAAACTTTTGGAGAAATAGGCTTGTGGCTACTGTTATTTATTTATGCCCGAACTTTAATTAAACTCCTACTTGGCGAAGGCCCCATTGCAAAAAGAATGCTGCCAGAGTATTCCCCACCAGTTGATCCGAAGCTATTTAATAAAGTAATACATCTCTTAGATAGAACACATATCTATTTTGGCGTGAGTGCTGTCGCGATTATACTTTTACACATTGCACTAATGGGTATTCCTATGCAGATACTGTTTTTCCCTGCGGTATTAATTTTAGTGATTTGGCAGGGAGTATTTGGCATGTTTATCAGTTTGCGATACACACCCAAAGAGTTAAAAAAGTTCTCATATCTGGTGCACGCACAGTTATTTACGGGAATCATGATCGGTATCTTCGCCTTTCTTGGTCATCTTTTAATAGACGACTAGTCTTAATTGACCAGGCCTGGTCGTTTTTGTTTTTATGCGAAGTTTAGTCGTAAACTTACTACTCTTTGTCTATACTCCCTTAAACAAATTTACGCTTTAGGTTTAAAAGGGTTGTGTAGGCGACCTAATCAGGTCAACCACACGGCAAGATTAAGTCATTCAAAAATATAAATGACGACATACACCCTAAATATCCTGTTAAAACGTCTGTAATAGACATGCTTTAACGACTTTTTGCACGGGTATTAGGAAGTCTAATAATAGTTAGTTGAAAAATATGAATAACATTCCATTTGATAATTTATATAAGTTTATGGCGATAAGTGGTCTAGCTACTTTTCTACTAATAGTCGGATATTGGTATGAATCAGGTAAAGAAGGAGTAATTGAGTACATTACTGCAGGCGCGGTGGTGAAGGAAATAGGAGTTGAGATTGAGTACCTTTCTCAATATCTCGAATATTATCGAAAATATGAAAAAGATGAGGCGAAAGCTAAAAAATACTTTCTAGACAAAAATAAAGAAATTGATTTACGTAATATAAAACGAAAAGAGTCTCAGAGCATACGAGATTATTATGATAGTCTTGAAGGGGTTCATAATATCGTATTTGGTATAGGTTCTTTGGGAGCGTTTCTGTTGTCTTTTTTCGGTTTTTTACTATGGTATTTTCGGTTGCAAAAATATAAAGACGAGTTAGTTAAAACAGAGTCAACTGACAAGGCACTCAAGCAAGAACGCGCTAACTCGCGCGGCTTAGCAAGGCGTTAGCTGCAAATAGGATTCCGATGAAATTCGATAATTTAAATGTAAAAGAACTCTTGCAGCTACAAGCATCAATAACTAATGAGCTCATTGAACGTAAAGTCGTTAGAACGCAAAATAATCCGTTGGGTGATTATACGGAATGGCTTGTAGCAAAAGCCCTTGAACTTGAGCTTGAAACTAATTCAAGGGCTGGATATGACGGTATTAGTACAGCAGGCGTTCGAGTTCAAATAAAAGGTCGTCGGGTTAGCTCTAAGAGCAACTCGAGACAACTTAGTGCAATTCGTAAATACGAAGAAAAAGACTTCGACGAACTTGCAGCAGTAATTTTCGACGAAGATTTTAATATAATCGAAGCTTTGCTAATACCGCATGAGGTAGTAGGGGAGTATGCTTCGTATCGAGAGCATGTAAACGCGCATATCTTGATGCTTAAGGGGCCTATTCTTTCTGACCCACGAATACAGAATCTTAAACAGATAATATGCAACTTACAAGTCGTTCTAAATTGACGGCGTAAAAATACGCGCCGCAATTTAACTCTAACGTTATAAATCTGAGGAGCAATAGTGACTGGCAGTAATTCCAATAAAATGAAGAGAAACATATGGTTTTCTCTCATTGTAATTACAATTTCACTTCTAATTCCCATTTTGGCTTGGAATTCGGTACTGAAGCCAGAAAGTGAATTCGTAAATATCTGGTTTCAGAGAAGTGGCTCGTTAATGACCATTTTTGCACTTATTGCCGATGTTCTCATTGTCAATATCCATCAGTTACTGTATCCCTCTGGATATGTAGATGTTGATTTTGACGAATTCAAGAAAAAGTACTACCCGGTTTATATTGTGTTAACAGTAATTGCTGTCGCCCTCACAATTTCAGGAACACTCGTTTGGGGCTATGGTGATTTGATTGTCAACTTAAAATAATTGGTGACAGACTCGATGTATTTGAATTTTAATCAATGATTGAGAAGCCTTTTTAATATTTATAGACCTTTGAATTCATGACTCTGGCTTCCCGTTACTTTTTGCTATTCGGCAAAAAGTAACCAAAAAGCGAACCCTGCTGACGCAATCTATTTCACTAATCTTGTCCGCTGACATTCCCTAAACTCGCGTTCGTGCACGCGTAGCAAATGCCCTTGGGGTACTCAGACACAGGGAATGTTTAAACGCGTCCTGCGCTAGCTCCCAACGGAAGTGCCCTTGGGGTATGAAAATGACGATTGCTTACAAAAGGGTGGAGTTTCTACGTTAGTTTGGTTATTCACCTTTAGGTTTTTGTAGTGCTTTTGAAAGTTACCAGGCCTGGTAACTTTGAATGTTAAGTTTATCTGAAGCATTAATGCTCACGTGAAGTTAGGTAAGCCAAAAGATTGTGAAATACGGAACTTAGCAAGGCTTCTCAACTCATCCAGAAGCCTTTCCTTTAGTTAAAGTATTTATCGAGCTCTTCATACACCACTTCAAGGTACATCAATTTAGGGCCGCCGCCCATCACCACAGCCATCATTGCGGCTTCTAAAAGTTCTTCTTTAGTGGCGCCAGAAACCACACTGCCTTTAACATGTATCGCAATACACCAAGTACATTGAAATGCCACGCCTAAAGACAAGAGCATCAAGTGTTTGGTCTTCTCATCTAATGCACCTGCGGCTTCAGCGCCTTTTACAAATGCACCAAAGCTCTGCAACTGTTTAGGCATGTCTTGCATAAGACGCCCCATCATTGCACCGGTTTCTTGTAATCTTTCCATAACCATCTCCTAAGTAAGACAAATAAAAAATTAACTTTCCATATGAAACAATGTACCCAAATAATCAAGTGGTTATGTGATGTCTTTATGACAGGATATTTGGGCTCAATTTATTTGAATTTTCATCAATGATTGAGAAGCCTTTTTAATATTTATAGTTCTTTTGCATTTAACCAGACCTGGTCATCTTTATTTTAGTGCCAAGTTTATTAGTAAACCTACTAATCTCTGTCTATAATTAATTAAACGAATTTATGGCTTGGGTTTTAACGTGTTGGTTAGGTTTGCGAACGTATTGGAAGAGCGATCATGAAAGCAATTGTATATGAACAATATGGTTCCCCTGATTTCCTTGAATTAAAGGAGGTGGAAAAACCTACTCCTAACGAAAATGAAGTTTTAATAAAAGTTCATGCGGCCTCCATAAATTCATGGGACTGGGAACTCCTTCAAGGGATACCGTTCGTGAACCGCTTAATGGCCGGACTGCTAAAACCAACAAGAATACAGATACTCGGCTGTGACATAGCCGGACGGATTGAAGCGGTTGGCAAAAACGTCACGCAGTTTCAGCCAGGTGATGAGGTATTCGGAGACTTGTCCAGATGTGGTTGGGGCGGTTTTGCCGAATATGTCTGTGCTCGTGATAATGCCATTGTATTGAAGCCGAGCGGCATGACTTTTGAGCAAGCGGCGGCTCTACCTCAAGCCAGCCTCCTCGCCCTGCAAGGCCTGCGTGATAAAGGGTTGATCCATTCAGGACAGAAGATATTAATTAATGGTTCGTCTGGTGGGGTAGGCACCTTTGCACTGCAAATTGCCAAACTGTACGACACTGACATAACAGGCGTATGCAGTACCCAGAAATTAGAGATGGTGCGCTCAATGGGGGCTGATCATGTCATTGATTACACACAGGACGATTTCACACAAAATGGGAAGCGCTATGATTTGATCCTTGATATTAAAGGCGCTCATTCGATTTTTGATTACCAGCGAGCCTTAACGCCCAATGGCATTTATGTCATGGTCGGGGGTTCCACGACTTTAGTAAACCAACTCCTGTTTCTGGGACCATGGATTTCACTCTTCGGCAATAAGAAGATGGGGTTGCTATTGCATAAAGCCAACAAGGGCTTAGCGTTTATGACAGAGCTTTTTGAAACGGGAAAAGTCATCCCCGTTATCGATAGATGTTACCCGTTAAGTGAGACGGCAGAGGCTATGCGCTATTTTGGCGAAGGCAATGCCAAGGGCAAAGTCATTATCAGCATTAACAGTAATCGCTAAAAGTCTATTAAGTGGAGATGAGCTATGAAAGCGATTATATACACCCAATACGGTTCACCGGATGCGCTTCAACTGACAGAAGTGGAAAAGCCACTCCCCAAGGATAATGAAGTACTGATAAAAGTCCATGCAACCACCGTAAATCGAACCGACTGCGCAACCCTTAGAGCCAAGCCGTTTTTCATGAGAATCGTTACCGGGCTATTCAAACCCAAAAAACAAACCCCTGGCACTGATTTTTCAGGAGAAATTGAAGCCGTTGGTGAAAAGGTATCGTCATATAAGGTAGGCGATAGGGTGTTTGGTTTTGACGACGAAGGTATAAAGTCTCATGCACAGTACCTAGCAGTGAAAGGAAGTGCTGTGTTGACGATACCGAAAGGTGTCACTTATGAATTGGCCGCGGCCAGTTTAGAAGGTGCTCATTATGCGTACAACTTCATCAATAAGGTAAATCTTAAAAAAGGCGATAAAGTCCTCGTTAATGGGGCAACTGGCGCGATTGGATCAGCAGCCGTTCAATTATTAAAGTATTTTGATGCGGATATTACTGCGGTATGCGCTGAGAAAAATGTAGATTTAGTCAAGTCACTTGGCGCGAATAGAGTGATCGACTATAGGAGATCAGATTTTACCGATGATAAAACGCAATATGACTTTGTTTTTGACATGGTTGGGAAAAGCTCTTTTTTTAAATGTAGGCGGATACTAAAAAAAGGTGGAACGTATATTTCTTCTGACTTAGGTTATATGTCGCAAAACTTGATATTGCCGTTAATAACGTCAGTTATTGGATTGTTTATCGAAAATAAACAGTCTGTATTTCCTATCCCAAAAGATATCATGAATAGCATGAGCCTGATACGAGATCTCATAGAGCAGGGGAAGTTCAGTGCGGTGATCGATAGGATCTATCCACTAGAACAAATTATTGAAGCATATAAGTATGTTGAAAAAGGCCATAAAACGGGTAACGTTGTTATAAGGGTAGAGTAGTGATAACAAACTAACAATAGCATCCAGCCACCTCACGCCGTTCTAATGGTCGGCTGATGCTAAGCGTTAATTGATAATTGAGGTGAGATCGTGCAGCAATTAATAGGATGGGTTTTGATTATATTGGGTGGCTCACTCTATGTAGCCCAAGTGATCTCATCTATAAATTTTTCATTAGCTCAGCGACTTGGTCTTCAAGAAGATCCTGCGTTATCTGATCCTCTATTACAGAGATCTGAGCAATATGCTGCTTATTGGGATCTTGTCACCTTAATCTGGTTACCATTGGCTGGGATTTTAATGGTTATCGATCACCAATGGTGGCCACTATTTTCCCTAATAGGGGGCGCCATATATTTAGATACATCCGGAAGAGAAGCGGCCAAGAGTTTAAGTTTTAAGCATCAAGGGCTGAGAATGGGTGGCTCTTGTGAACAAACGGTATATTTCACTACTTATATTGTAATGGCGTTTATTGCAATTGTAGTTATCTGGTATTCAATTTCCCATGTTCTTACTCAAGTGAATTAATATTTGTTATTCATGAGCGGATAAACAGAGGAATCATAATGGTAAATCCCATCACCAATACATCACTACGCAAAGCCGCACTGATTGCTGGATTTGGGTTGGTGGCGATGACCATCTTCGCTGTTGCTGCTATCTATTTTATTTTCCCGAAATTCATCATACCTGGTAATGCCACAATAACCGCAAACAACATCATTGCTGATGAGATGCTTTTCCGTATCGGTATTGGCTGTCTGATAATCGTGGCTATTTTGGATGTACTGGTGGCTTGGGCACTTTTTGTTTTTCTAGAGCCGGTAAACAGAAATATCTCATGCCTTGCCGCATGGTTCAGGTTCATATATGCGACTATTCTTGGCGTTGCGCTGTTCAATTATGCCAATGTTCTACAGCTTCTAAGCGGTGCGGACTACTTGAGCGCACTTGAAACAGATCAGTTACATGCTGAGATGATGCTATCTCTTTATGCATTTGATGATGGATGGGCTATTGGGTTGGTGTTCTTTGGTCTTCATCTTGGACTTCTTGGCTACCTAATTTTCAAGTCAGACTACATGCCAAAAATACTGGGCATCGTGTTGATCGTCGCGGGCTTTGGATATCTGATCGATAATTTCGGAATTCTCCTTTTATCCAATTACAATCTGGGTATTGCCACGTTTGTAGGATGGGGAGAATTGTTATTAATGTTTTGGCTTCTATTGAAAGGTAGAAAGATAGAACGGACGCAATAACGGTATCTAAGTTTGGTTTTCCAATAATTGGGGTCAGAGTAAAATTAAATGACCTTGCAATTAAATCATCAATTATTAAGAAGCCTATTCTAGAACCTACCAGGCCTGGTAACATTTATTTTTGTGCAAGGTTTATTCGTAAACTTACTAGTCTATGTCTATAATCAATTAAATGAATTTATGCTTTGGGTTTAAAAGGGGTGTTTAGGCATCCTAAAAAGGTCAACGACAAGCATCCTAAATATCCTGTTAAAACGTCTTTAATAGACATGCTTTAACTACGTTTTGTACAGGGTTTAGGATGTCTAATAGTAGTTAGATTACAGGATAGAAAAATATGGATTCAAACATTATTCTTTACCCCGTTTTTGCATTAGTGTTCTTAACGTTTGCAATTACACTTTGGATGGGAAAACTAAGGTTTTCAGCTGTAAAGCGTGGCGACTTAAATCCTAAATATTACGAGTTAAACAGGGGAGGTAAAGTACCTGAGTACCTCGCCAAAGTTAGTCAGAATTATGATAATTTATTAGAGTTACCTATTTTATTTTATGTTCTTTGCGCTCTATTATATATAACCAATCAAATAGACATAACATTGGTAGTTTTGGCTTGGGCATTTGTTAGCTCTAGGTATCTGCATAGTTTTATACATACAACATCAAATAATGTAAGAAAACGTATGTTGGTTTTTATTTCAGGCGGTTTAATATTAATTGCTATGTGGGCAATATTTCTAGTAAAGGTAATCTAACAATGCATTTGAGTCTGATGGTGCAAAAGACGAGCCACATCTCAACTTTGTCGTTATAGAGTAAAGGCAAAATATATGATTCGGAATGAAATAATAAATTTTCAAGACATTCCAAATGTTGGCAAAGCCATTGAAAAGAATCTTATCCTGATAGGATTAAAAGAACCCAATGAGTTAGTAAACAAAGACCCATACCTAATGTATAAAGAACTTTGCCATGTGACACAGCAGAGACAGGATCCCTGTGTGATAGATATATTTATGTCAGCTGTAAACTATATGCAGGGCGGCCCACCTAAAAAATGGTGGGAATTTACAAAAGAACGTAAAGCAACATTGGCTGGTAAAAAGTAATTGGGCTCAGGCTCGATTTGTTTGAATGTTCATTAATGATTGAGAAGCCTTTTAAAATTTATAGTTCTTGTGCATTTGACCAGGCCTGGTCACTTTCAATATTAAGTCTATCTAAAGCATTAATGCTCACTCACGAAGCCTAATAACAAAAAAACCTGAATAAACACGAAGTTTAGACAGGCTTTTTAATAGAGTTCAGAATGAAGTTAAAACTTCATGGTTAAGCGTCGCCCATCACTATACGCTCTAAAATTTCCCAACGTTCAAAAGCGCCTTCAAGCTCGCCTTCTTTGTCTTCTAATGTTTTAAGTGTGGCCTGTACAAGTTCATTATCGTTTTGATAAAATTCACTGCTGCCGACTTTTTCAGCCAAGGCTTCTAGTTCGGTTTCCAAGCTTTCAATTAAAGCCGGTAACGCGTCGTATTCACGCTGATCTTTAAAGCTCAACTTAACGGCTTTTTTAGCCACTGGCGTGGCAACCGTTTCTTTTGGTTTTTCGACTTTCGGCGCTTTTTCAGCTTTGACTTCAGAGGTGGTCATCTTTGGCTGAGAAGACTCTAAACGTGCCGCTGAACGCGTATTAGCATATTTAGCAGGGCGCTGACGTAACCAGTCGTCGTAACCACCGATATATTCATTCACATCACCCGGTGCATCAAATACGATTGAGCTGGTACAGACGTTGTTTAAGAAAGCACGATCGTGACTGACGATAAGCACGGTACCTTTATAGTTCATCAATAACTCTTCCAACAACTCTAGTGTTTCAACATCTAGATCGTTGGTCGGCTCATCGAGGATCAGTAGGTTAGACGGCTTGGCGAATACGCGCGCTAATAGCAGACGATTACGCTCTCCACCCGACAAGGACTTCACTTTTTGACGAGCACGCTCTGGTGAGAACAGGAAGTCCGCCAAATAGCCCATAATGTGCTTACGTTGACCATTGATTTCAACGTAATCACTCTCTTCGATAACACTTTCGACCACTGGCTTGTTTTCATCCAGTTGAGCGCGGTGTTGATCGAAGTAGGCGATGTCGATGTTGGTTCCCATATTGATGGTTCCGGAAGTCGGCTCTTGTTTACCAAGCAGCAATCCGATTAGAGTCGATTTACCACAACCGTTCTCCCCGATAATCCCCACCTTGTCGCCACGCATAATGACGCCGCTGAAGTCTTCAATAATCGTTCTGCCAGGCCAGCCAAAGGTAACATTCTTTAACTCGACAACCTGTTTGCCAGATAGGTCTGCACGGTTAAGCTGCAGATTCGCTTTACCTTGCTGATTACGACGTGACTGATGTTCTGAACGCAGTTTTTCTAACTCGCGAACACGACCTTCGTTACGGGTACGACGGGCTTTGATACCTTGGCGAATCCAGACTTCTTCTTGGGCTAATTTTTTATCAAACAGTGCGTTTTGTCTGGCTTCGTTTTCTAAGGCGGCCTCTTTACGCTCTAGGTAGGTGTGATAATCACACTGCCAGTTGGCGAGCTTACCGCGATCGAGTTCGATAATGCGGGTCGCTAGGGCTTGCAAGAATGCTCTATCATGCGTGATAAAGACTAATGAACAGTTCACGCCTTTTAGAAAGCCTTCTAACCATTGAATGGATGGAATATCCAAGTGGTTAGTCGGCTCATCGAGTAACAGGATATCAGGTTCTTGAACCAACGCCTGGGCAAGTAGCACTCGGCGTTTCATTCCCCCTGATAAGTTCGAGAATTCTGCATCGGCCTGTAACTCTAATTTAGAGATAATGGTGTCGACTTTCTGCTGCAGCTCCCAGCCGTTTTGCTCTTCGATGCCTTGCTGAACGGTGGAAAATCTTTCCATCAGTTCATCGGTGTAATTCTGTTCCATCTGAACACTGATGTCATGAAACTCTTCAATCAATTGACCGGCATTGCCTAAGCCTTCCGAAATGACATGAAACACGGAGCCGTGCATATCATGCGGCACTTCCTGTTGCAGTTTGGCGATGGTCACGCCATCTTGCACAATGCGGGTTCCGCTATCGGCCTGAATCTCACCTTCAATGACTTTCAGCAGGGTCGACTTACCTTCGCCGTTACGGCCGACAAGGCAGACGCGTTCATTGGCTTCAATCTGTAAAGAAGCTTTGTTGAATAAAGGAGCCGAGCCGAAGCTGAGGGACATTTCACGTAAAAATAGAAGAGCCATAGGTATATTCGTCAGTTATCTTATTGGGTTGAATAAAGCGTGTGTTTGAAAAAGAATGTCCATTATTTTCTGAGGATTTCAATAATCAAGTTTTGGCTGGATTGGATATTATAGCGATTTAAAATACAGTCCGTATTTTCATTGCTCATGGTTTGCCAAAAGGCGAATACATTCTGGGTTTCTTCGGTAGGAATCGGCTTGCCATTGGTCTGTTTTGCATCCCATTGATACCAAAGATTAAATATGACTAGGCCTGGTGATTTTAGGCTTTTCCAAAGGTTTTTCTGAAATTCGATATCACTTAATGCAGAGGGCAGGCCTTCGGCATCAAAAATGTCGACAATAATGGCATCGTAAAGATGTTCGTTTTCTGCCATAAAGGCAATGGCATCGTCTTGCACGGCTTCTATTTCAGGTTCATTAGGCAGCTGAAAGAAACGATAAGCACAGTCAATAACCGTTTGACGGAGTTCAACGACGGTCATTTGCAGATTGGGTAGGGTGTGAAACAGGTGAAAAGCCATGGTGCCACCGCCCATGCCGAGCATTAAGGCTCTAAAAGGCTGATTGCCTTTTTTTGCTTGGGCAAATTTTTGAACTTGCTCAATAATCTTCTCTTGGTATTCAAAGTTAAGGGTCATGGGCGCATTCATATAGACACAACTTTGTTCAATAGGCGAGTCAAAATAGAGTTTACGCGTCACTCGGTTTTCCACCACCTCAATCAGTCCAAACTCATCGCGTTCAGAGAAAATAGTCATGCCGTCGTATTTCATCTACCGAGTATCCTCATTGACTAAAGTCGGTGAATTCGAGCTAGAAAGTCCTGCCCACCATAGGCGCAGTCTTAAGCCTATACTGGTGGTAAAGCCGACTTCAATAAAAGCAATCTCGCCATTCGGTGCGATGACAAAATCGGCGGGCACGGCTTTGGCGCCAAACGCTTTCTGCCACTTGCCTTCTAAATCGTTGACGATAATATCTGGATTCATCTCATTTTCTTGGGCAAACGTCAGCAGCTGATCATCATCCGCCGACTGGGAGGCGATATTAATCACCGCATAATCTTTTGCCACCGATTCAATGCCGCCTTTACTGATGTCGCAGATCGGGCACCAAGTCGCCCAAATGTGGATTAACACGGGTTTACCTTGCTGGTTCAGGGCTTGCAGGTCAATGGCTTTACCAGTGATGCTCTGAACTTGCATAATGGGCGCTTGCCCTTGCACCACATCGCCTTGCATATACGGGCGTAGCAGTAAAAACACGCCTACAAAAAACAAGCCGGTTAAGGTGTTTTTCACCCAGTTCTTTTTCCAAAACGATTGGTCGGTTGCAGGGGGTGTGTCAGGCTGTTTTTCAGGGGTATCAGTATGTTTTGAGGTCATATTTTAGGTTCAGTTTTAGTTGGGTTGTCTATATAATTAGCGGCATATTATAACTGTTTCTCATAACGGTTTAGCACAGCTCATAAATTTACTGCATGAGTGACAATGGAATATTGGAGTAAAGATGCAAGCAAATTTTTGGCATGATATGTGGGCCAGTGGCGTGGTGGGTTTTCATCAGGCGGATATGAATGTCTTTTTAACCGAATATTGGCAAAAGCTCGGCTTGACGGGGCATGAAACCGTTTTGGTGCCTTTATGCGGAAAATCCTTGGATATGCTTTGGTTGGTCAAGCAGGGACATACTGTTTTGGGGGTGGAGTTAAGCCGACAAGCCTTGGATGAGTTTTTAACTGAAAATGGCGTGAGCGCTAACCCTGTTCAACATGCTCATTATTGCGGTTATGCATTAGAGAATATGAGACTCTTATGTGGTGACTTCTTTCGCTTAAGTGCTGAGGATTGTCAGGATGTGAAAGCGGTTTATGATCGCGCTGCGATTGTGGCATTGCCGCCTGAAATGCGTGCCGAATATGTAGCCCATTTAAGAGCGATTTTACCTAAAGGCACACGTTATTTGATGATCACCATGGAATACGATCAGAGTCGGGTGCCAGGTCCGCCTTTTAGTGTGCCTGAAGCAGAGGTTCGTCAGCTATTCTCGGGTGTCGAATCGATTGAAAAGGTGCATGAGGTGAGTTTTGAGCACAAGGGCGTGCCGCGGACTGAAATGGTCTTTGTGATACAAGCGTAACCTTGCCGGGGGCGTTTTAAAGGTTTCAATATAGGCTTCACAACATAAACTAAACTTTAGAATGACCAGGCCTGGTCATTCTAAAAGTTAAGATTCATTCGGCGAGTGGCTGAATGAATGACTAAGTAAATCAAGGCCTTTAAACTGGCATAATCTCTGAATAACGTTCAAAGCTGGCAAAGTCTTTAGGATCAATTTTATCCAACTTTGGGCTGACAAACGTGGCACATAATGGATAAGCGATGCCATAGTCTTTCGCGGTCTGCAAGGCGCGCAGGTTATCATCAATCAATAAGGTGCGCTTTGGGTCGTAAGCGATGACGTCTTGAATCTTTGACCAGATGGTTATGTCCTCTTTCGGCATGCCAAAGTCATGCGCTGAAATCAGTTCATCAAAATAGTCACCGATTTCGGTCATCTCTAGCTTAATCACCAAACTGTCTCGGTGTGCGTTAGTGACCATAATCACCGTTTTTTTGCTGGTCTTGAGTGCGGCTAAAAACTCCATTACCTCTGGATGTACTTGGATTTGGTGCTTTAATTCACGTTTCAATTCAGCAACCGGTAAATTCAAAGCCTCTGTCCAATAATCCAGACAATACCAGTTTAATGTACCGGTTTGCGAATGAATCTTTTCATGGATAAGTGCTTTCGCGGATTCAAGCGAAACATTGTTTTTGGACGCATAGGCCTGGGGAATAACATCCATCCAAAAATGCCAGTCGAAATGTAAATCCAGCAAGGTGCCATCCATGTCGAGCAGAACAGTGTCAATTTGTGACCAGTTAAGATTTGCATTCATTGGTAATCAGGAACTCTTAGCGTTATTATTAGAAGAATGTTTTTAGTTAATTTAGGGTCACGGTTATTCAACATGTCTAAAAAAACACCTACTATTTTATCGGAAAAAATCGCCTCGCAGTCACGGATTTTTACGGTGCAGTCACAAGAGATTACCTTTTCGAATGGCACCACGGTGACTTATGAACGTTTGCTGGGCAGTGATGAGGGCGCGGTATTGATTATTCCCGTGCTAGAGGATGGTACTTTACTGTTAATTCGCGAGTATGGTGCCGGGGTTGGCCGTTACGAACTGGGTTTTCCGAAAGGCAAGATTGATCCTGGTGAAACTTGGCGTGAGGCCTCCATTCGTGAGAGTCAGGAAGAGATTGGCTTTTTACCTAAAGAGGTTAGATTGCTCGATTCGGTGAGTTTGGCGGCGGGTTATATGACGCACCATACGCACATTGTATTGGCAACGGGGCTGACGCCCCAAATTGCCGAAGGCGATGAGCCAGAACCCTTAGAAGTGGTGCCGTGGCATTTGGATGATTGGCACGGATTGTTGGCTGATCCCGACTTTAGTGAAGGCCGTGCTTATGCGGCGCTGATGTTGGTCTTAAAAGAGATGGGAAAAATATGAAGGCTAGTGACATTACACCTGAAAACTTGGCAAAGTGGTTGCCAGAAGTTTGCCATATCGCATACCTTGCCGGGCAGCATATCTCGACTTTATATCACCAGCCAGAGAGGCTAGATGTAGAGGATAAAATAGATGGTTCGCCAGTGACCGAGGCAGATAAGCAAGCGGATGAAATGATCACCGCTGCCTTACAGTCTCTGGTGCCAAGTATTCCACTGATTACCGAAGAAAGTGTTGCGGATGTGCCTTTTGAAACTCGCGAGGCCTGGTCAGTTTATTGGTTGGTCGATCCCCTGGATGGCACCAAAGAGTTTATTGGTCGCACCGGAGAGTACAGCGTTAATATCGCACTGATTGTGGATCATCAGCCCGTGTTAGGAGTGGTGTATGGTCCTGAAGTGGGGGACTTATACTTCTCGATTAAAGGCCAGAAGGCGTTTAAATTAAACAATCTGACGGCAGGCTTATCTCAGAATCAATGGCTTTCATTACTGGCAAAAGCGCAGTCGATCCAAGTCAATTCTTTGGAAGCAAAACACCCTGCAAGACAGCAAGACGAGATTTCGATGGATAACCAAGCTGACGACAGAATTAAAGTCGCGGTGAGTCGGCGGCATGGAGGTGTGTTGCAACGCTTTACCGCGCAGCTGGGTGAGGTGTCTTTAATTAAGATGGGCTCTGCCTTAAAAACCTGCTTGGTCGCAGAAGGCAAGGTCGATATTTACCCACGATTCGGTCCGACCTCATTGTGGGATACCGCAGCGTCACACTGTATTCTTGAATCTGCAGGGGGCGCACTGCTCAATGCGGCAGGCCATCCTTTGCAATATGTACAAACCGAGTCTCTACTCAACCCTTTCTTTATCGCCGTCTGTGATGAGAATTATCCTTGGCCGCATTTTCCAGAAGTTTTTTAGCCATAGCGTCGATTGTCAGGGTGTTCTTTCTAAGACAATCAGCAGGTCGGGATGATTTCTGTTCTGGCGCAGAAATTAATCAGGCCTGCTGTACCTGTTAGCTTGGGACTGGCGCGTTGCGCTATTGAATGTTTAATCTGATTTCATTCATCTGATCATCACTCAACTCTAAAATGTTCTGGCAGGTCTGCTCAATTTTGAAATAAGCTTCTGCTTCAGGCAGCATTTGATACGCCTCTATATCAGGATGCTTGGCTCGAAGTGCATGCTCTCCCAGTAGCACATGGGCTAACTCAATCAGTGCAACGGAACAGCGCACTTGGTTGTTTTTAATCGAATGAATGTTGGCAGAGTGATGGAACAAAATCGTTTGTGCGATATAGCTGGGTATATTCCATGTGTGCGCGATGACATAGCCTAAAGATGAGTGGTCGGTGCCATAAAGTGCGACTTCATTTTCTTCAATTGTTAACACTTCAGCTAAATTAGATTCAAATTTTTCGCCATATTTCTCATCTAGTTCACACAATGCAAATGCGCCAATCTCATGGACTAATCCTAAAAGATAAGCTTCATCCATTCGGATGCATTTATTGTAGCGGGCAATGTCAGCGGCAATTGTTGCAATGTTTTGACTGTGTGTACTCAGCGATTTAATTTTATGTTGGCTGAGCATTTCTTTGATGACAATGGAGAGTACGTAGTTTTTAATCTGAACATAACCTAAGCGTGATATAGCGCCCTCAATGTCTTTAATTTTTTGTAGTGAGAGATTGGAGCGTGAAAGTAAGTTCGATATTCCGACCAATTCTCCAGCGATAAAAGGATTACCTGAGATGAGTTTTTGGACTTGGACTGGGTCAGGCATGTCATTTTCATTAAAAAGCTTTTGTAATTCTAGTGCGGCTTCAGGCAGGATCGGCATTTGTATCTGGGTAAGCAAGGCTTCAGCTGTTTTAATTTGGTCTTTAACATTCATCTAACAGAATCCATACAATACGCTTAATTAACTATTAGTTATATCATATTAAAGCTAGGTTTATTTTGTTGTTGATCACAAAAATGCAGGGATAAAATTAGGGGGATGATTCTGTTTAAAGTTGAATAGAGGAGTCAAAACTAAGATTCGTGCTTTTTAAGGGACAGGTGACTTAAGCTTTGTAGCGGGTTATTTAAGATAAGCTACCAGGCCTGGTAGCTTTCTGGTTTGGTTTCAAATCTCAGTCATAATGCTCTAATAATCCCCTAAAACCTAGAAGGGCTATGGTTTGATGTGTCAGACTAAACGACCTGTTGAAAGCCCTATTTAAAGTACGTTCACCAGGCTCGGTTATCTTTATGCTTAACCTTTTGAGTCTCCGCGGTTAATGGTTGACTAAGCGAAATAGGTTATTTGGTCATGACGTCTTTAAAAGTCACTCCAATCATCTGTGCTACTCGGTGTCGCTGTCTGGCGGGGGACTGCTTTTGCAGGTGCACTTATTAGGCTCTGTGCTAGGCGTTTTGGTTGCACTTGATTGGCTTTGCTAATGTCGTGCGCTGAGAGATCAGGTTGACTTGCAATGGCTAGGTTGGGGCTGATTTTGAAACGCTCAATATATTCGGATTGTTGATTCGCTTCATCATGCATATTGCCAGCGGTAGAGGAGAGTTCCTCTACCAAGGCCGCATTCTGTTGAGTCATTTGATCTAAGTGAGAGATAGCGGTATTCATTTGCTCCAAGCCTTTATTTTGCTCATGGGCCGTTGCAGCAATCTCTGAGACTAAGTTCTCCACTTCTTTAATTTTGCCGACCATGCCTTCAAACACGGTATTAGTTTGCTCTACCAGTTTTGTTCCGCCTTGAATTTTCTGAGTGGTGGATGCGATTAAGGTTGAGATATCTTTTGCCGCGCCAGCTGACTTCTGGGCTAGGTTACGGACTTCTCCAGCAACCACTGCAAAACCTCGACCATGTTCTCCTGCTCGGGCCGCTTCAACAGCGGCATTTAGAGCCAGTAAATTGGTTTGGAAAGCAATGCTATCAATCACACTGGTGATTTCACCGATTTTCTTACTTAACTCAGTGATGTCATTCATCGCTTCAATGGTACGACTCATAACGATAATGCCCGCTTCTGCTTCTGTGGCTGCGGTGTGCGCAAGGGTATTGGCTTGATCAGTGTTTTCGCTAGAGTGTTGCACGGTTGAAGTAAGCTCTTCCATACTGGCCGCAGTTTGCTCCAAAGAGGCCGCTTGTTGTTGTGTTCTTTGTGATAAATCATCACTGGCAACCGCAACTTCATTTGTCATGTTACCAATGGACTCCGAACCGATTTTAACTTGTCCTAAGGTCGTTTCGATATTCGTTAGGGCATGGTTAACGGCAATTTTCATATCTAAGAGTTCACCAATATAGTCGCCTTCAATTCGTTGTGTCATATCGCCATCACTCATGCCAGAAAGGATCTTGTTCAGCATTTGAGTGGTGCCAGAGAAACTTTCTAGCAAGCTGTTAACGGAGACGGAAAGCTTTTTCTCAAATCCATGCAGATGATTGTCTTGAATTCGACCACTAAGCAAGCCTTTTGAAGCATCTTCAACAATTTGCTCAATATTGGCCTCAATGGCGAGTTGTTCAGTCATATTCTTCCACTCAACAACCGTGCCCAAGCGCTCCTTATTTTCACCCCAGATTGGGTCAACGACTAAGTCTAGAATAATGCCGCCGACGGTAATGCGCGCTTTATAGGTCTCTGTTAAGTTTTCTAAAATCTGCTTTTGGTGTTCTGGGTGTTGATGAAATACATCAATGTTTTGTCTGAGCAAGTTGTTACAGTCGAAATCAGGCAGGTCTTTTCGTAACGCTTCTTCAACGGACTTAAGCATGTCGACTACGGAATCATTCATGAAGATAATGCTACGGAAGCGGTCAACCACCATAATATTGGAAGAGGTTGCATTTAAGGCACTTTCAATTCGTTGTGCACTATTCAGGGCCGCTTTGACATCATCCATATCCGCACCGAATTTGATTTGTAGAGAGTGCAGGCGACCTAAGATCTGCGACATCAAGCTGGTGCCTTTAGAGTCGATGTGATTATTAAAGTTCCCCGATGATATTTCAGTAATATACTTATCTAAAAGCTTGAGCTGTTTAGCATTACTGCGGGTAGTCAGGATAATCAATCCAACTAACAGGATATCAAGCGCTTCGAAGACTATGTTGGGGATGATTGCTGAGATAGTGTGAAATATTATTGGTGTGAACGCGGATAAAAGTAGTAAAGCTGATAGCACGAATATTATTTGCGAGGTGTTAAAGTGGAGTGTTGGTCTGATTTTGTCTTGAAATGTAGCAATGTTGCCATTGACTAACTTAATCTTGCCGGCTTCGATATCGCGGTAGGCTTGTTCTGCAGCAGATTTTTGCGCAGCAGTCGCGGCCGTTCTAACAGACATATAACCGGTAATAACACCGTTTTCAAAGGTAGGGGTTGCATTTGCGACCACCCAGTAGTGGTCGCCATTTTTACGACGGTTTTTAACAATTTGTGTCCAAGGCTTGCCGGCTTGAAGTGTTTGCCAAAAATCTTTAAAGACGGCTTCGGGGACATCCGGGTGTCTGAGCATATTATGTGGCTGACCAACCAGTTCACTCCATTCAAAACCACTGGCTTCAATAAAGGCTTCATTTGCAGAGAGAATATTGCCGTGGGTATCGGTTCTAGAGACGATGGTGATGTTAGGCTTTAAAGCGTACTCTTTGTGTGTAACGGTGCCATTGTTTCGCATAATAAATCCTATATTTTAATTGTCCCTCATGGACTAAGTCGAAGCGCTATTCTATGAATTATATCCCAGTAAAATAGTATTTGTACGTAACTTGTGTGGCGTGGTAGTTGATTTTTATTCAAGGCGAGTGTCATGGTGATACAAGTGATTAAGAGCAGAATTCTTATTCACGTAGATCACTTAAGAAGAAGAGGCAAAGGAAAACAGAGGTTTAATTGAAGTCTCTTATTTTGCAGTCTGGCGGTCTTTATCTTGATTAAAAGATCCATGACTTTCCGTCCTTGATTCACAACAAGTTTGGCCCAAAATCGTTAATAACCATATGAGCTTAGAGGGTAATAGTGGTTAAGTTTTTTTCTGAGTATAAGATAAATAGGTAGTCTTTAATATAAAATTCAGCGGTTTTGATATTAAAGATTTATGACAAGGTATTTTTATAAGAACAAGTACAGGTGGTACTAGTAAAAGCCCTTAACCCGCCTAGGTGAGAGCGGAGCTGCGAGTGGTTAAAGGCGAATAAATCGAGATAATTTTTTTTACCTATTGCGCGCAATCTGATGAAATCAGACAAAACGATTTTGTCATTTGAACTTAGATGATTGGATGTGCATTTTAGGAAAATTTAATAATTTTTATGATGAATGGAAACGTTGGTGAAAGTTTACAAAAGCTTTAATCACTAGACTTTGGTGAGGGTTCAAGTCTGGAAAAACGAGGCCTGTTAGAAACTGATCCTGAACGGGCTGAGTATGAATAACTTTAGCTTGAATCGATAGCGTTTGATCCCCTTCATAGCCAGGCAGACTAAAGGTTAGGATTAAAGCTTCATCTGGTTGATAAGCTTGATTGCTAATGACGCCAATTCCGCAAAAAGAGAGGTCTAGCAACTTTGCGCGACTCGCTTTCATTTCAGGGTTGCGTATGCTGTTAATTTCTACTGCACGATTGACTAAAATACGCTCACCACAACGTTGATCACGATTGCTTGTTATTGGCATAATTTAGAACCCGTCATTTGGAATCTTGGTTATGAAGAAGATAGCTTATCTGTAATATTATAATCGTGCCTGGTGGAACGGTTGTGGTTTTAATGTAAAGGCTATAGGCGTTATGTGCGAATAGCTTATATGGAAAATCACGAAGAACAGCTTAAGGCCATCTCTTTTTGATGTGCCGGCGGGGGCATTAGGTAATGCGCATATTCGGGGGTGTTGAATATTTCAGGCGGGTCGTAAGGCGACTGTAACCAGTTGAACCAGTTATCTAACGGTACATAATCCCCCTTTTCTGCAGCTTGAATGATCTCTTGGGCAATGTAGTTGCGTAAGACGAGTTTAGGGGTGTTTTCTTGAATAAGCTGTTGGCGCTGTGCTGCGTTGTTTTCAATGTCAATGCGTTCTTGGTAGCGTCTCATCCAAAGTTTCCAGGCTTGTGAGTCTGGTAGAAAGTGCTCGAACAGCGCTTGCTGTGGGGTTGCAAAAAAAGCCAGCATTTGAAAGAAATAATGAAAATCCAAGCTCGATTGATCCATTAAGATTAGACTGTCGGCGATGAAATGTTTATCTTCAAGTTGCGGATGGCCTAAGCCGAATTTTGCACACATTTTGGTTAAATAGGTTTGGTTGTAGGTTTCGATATAGGTGTTGATGGCCGCTTCGATCTGCTCTGACGTTAAAATTAGTGAGAAGGCTTGGCCTAACACCTGACAATTCCACAGACCGATATTGGGTTGCTGGCTATAAGCATAACGCCCCTCGGTATCGGAATGGTTACAGATGTAATGGATCTTGCAGTCGTCTAAAAAGGCATAGGGGCCAAAATCAAAGGTTTCTCCAGCGACTGACATATTGTCGGTGTTCATCACGCCATGACAAAAACCACTGGCTTGCCAGCAGGCCATTAAGTGGGCGGTGCGTTCGTTAATGCTATTGAGCAGTGCTGCGTAACGACTTTCTTCAGGTAGATTTTGATGTTCAGGGTAGACCGTTTTAATGACATAGTTGGCCAGTTGTTTAAAATCAGCAAGGTTGCCGAGTTGTGCTAACCATTCAAAGTGACCGAAGCGAATATGCGTTTTAGCCACGCGAATATAACTTGCACGATCTTCAAACTGCTCTCTTCTAACCGCTTCCGGACTGTGGCAAATAGAGAGACAGCGCGCACTTGGCACACCGATGGCATGCAAGGTTTCGCCAATCAAATATTCTCGAACTGCGGAACGTAGTACTGCGCGACCATCCCCACGGCGTGAATAAGGGGTTCTGCCAGAACCTTTTAAATGCAAATCCCAGGGTTGATTTGATGCATCTGTTACCTGGCCTAAGAGCAGACCTCTACCATCTCCCAAGTCAGGGTTGTAGTAGCCGAATTGATGTCCAGTATACTTTTGTGCAATGGGCTCAAAACCTTCAGGAAACATCTCTCCCTTAGTCATCTTCAAAAGGCTTTCAGCCTCAATCTGAAATGACAATTCTGCCATTAATGTGTGATTAGTGTGGATTAATCGTCCATCTACCAACGGCTCTGACGCAGTGGCTCGATAGAAGTGTTGTGGAAGTTGGCAGTAGCTGTTTTCGAAAAGAGTCATGTTGTTTTCATTCAATAGGCAGTTAAGTTTAGAGTAATTTATGTGTTTAGTTTAACGGTAATGGCGGGTAAATACCTGAGTAAATTACTAGGATATTATAGTCTCTGCAAACGACGTGTTTCTAAGGGCGAGATTCTCTCCATTGTGTGGTAAATTATAGTGATAATAAAATGCGTTCAATACACAGGCTAATTGATAAGTCTGATTTTGATCGTAGCAATGCGCTGTTAATAACCGTAATGGAGAAAGATATGTCTATCGTCATAGCAGTTGAAAATATAAAATGTGGTGGTTGCGCTAATAGCATTAAGCAAAAATTGAATGCCTTGCAAGGAGTCACCGAGACGGAGGTGGATATCGAAGCGGGCTCTGTTGCGGTTAAGCTAGAAGCAGGTATTGATCAAAATCAGGTTATCAGTGCAGTTGAAGAGAAGTTGTTAGGGATGGGTTATCCGAAAGTCGGCTCGGTGGAAGGTTTGAAAGCGGCTGCGACAAAGGCGAAATCGTTTGTTTCGTGTGCAGTTGGTAAAATGTCGGATTCACAATAAAATATTAAGCACATTCAGTTTTAAATACGATTTGAAAGGAGAGCAGGGTGCCACAACAAACCATTAACTATGAAGGCATAGAGCAAAAAAGTGTCGCTGAATTCAGTGAGAAAGCCTATTTAGATTATGCGATGTATGTCATCCTCGATCGAGCCTTGCCGCATATCGGTGATGGCTTAAAGCCGGTTCAAAGACGTATTATCTATGCGATGTCTGAGTTGGGTTTGAAAGCCTCTTCCAAACATAAAAAATCGGCGCGTACCGTTGGGGATGTGTTGGGTAAATTCCATCCGCATGGTGATAGTGCTTGTTATGAAGCCATGGTCTTAATGGCACAAAATTTCTCTTTTCGCTATACCTTGGTGGATGGTCAGGGTAACTGGGGATCGATGGATGATCCTAAATCCTTTGCTGCGATGCGTTATACCGAAGCCCGTTTGTCTAAATTCAGTCAGTTACTGCTCGAAGAAACTTCGTTAGGCACCGTCGATTGGACACCTAACTTTGATGGTACGCTAGATGAACCCAGTGTTTTGCCAGCACGCGTACCGCATATATTGTTAAACGGTACTTCGGGGATTGCTGTGGGTATGGCAACCGATGTTCCTCCGCACAATCTACGTGAAGTGATTGCGGGCTGTGTGGCGCTTTTGGAGAATCCCAATACCACCACTGAAGAGCTGATGGAATTAATTCCAGCACCGGATTACCCTAACGAAGCGCAGATCATTACCTCAAAAGAGGAGTTGCTGAGGCTTTATGAAACGGGGCATGGTTCGATTCGTCAACGCGCACATTACACCGTTGAAGACGGTGTGAACGTGGTGATTGATGCCTTGCCTTATCAAGTCTCTGGTAGCAAGTTAATGGAACAAGTCGCTGCGCAGATGCGTGCGAAAAAACTACCGATGGTGGTGGATTTACGTGATGAATCCGATCATGAGAACCCGGTACGTTTTGTGATTGAGTTACGTTCTAAACGAGTGGATGTAGACATTGCGATGTTGCATCTATTCGCGACGACAGACTTGGAGAAAAGTTACCGCGCAAACTTTAATGTCATCGGTTTAAATGGTCGTCCTCAGGTTAAGAATCTACGCATGATGTTAACTGAGTGGTTGGTCTACCGTACCGAGACAGTGCGCCGACGTTTGCAGTTCCGCTTGGATAAAGTGCTCGCTCGATTGCATATTTTAGACGGGATGTTAATTGCCTTTCTAAACATTGACGAAGTCATTGCGATTATCCGTGAAGAAGAAAAGCCTAAGCCTGCTTTAATGGAACGTTTTGGCTTAACGGACATTCAAGCTGAATCGGTCTTGGAATTAAAATTAAGACACTTAGCACGTTTAGAAGAGATGCGAATCCGCACGGAACAAGCGGAGTTAGAAAACGAACGTAAGAAACTTGAACAAATCTTAGGCAGTGCGGCACGTTTGAAGACCTTGGTTAAAACGGAATTACAAAAAGACGCTGAAGAGTATGGCGATGACCGTCGTTCTCCACTGGTTGAGGGGAGACCTGCGCAAGCGATGAGTGAGCAAGATTTGTTACCATCGGAAGCTGTCACGGTGGTGCTCTCTGAGAATGGTTGGGTCAGAGCTGCGAAGGGACATGATATTGATGGTGTGGCTTTAGGTTATAAATCGGGAGATGCTTTCTGTGCACAAGCGACTGGGCAAAGTCGTCAAATGACTGTCTTTATGGATAATACTGGGCGTGCCTATGCCTTGCCAGCGCACAGTCTGCCATCAGCGCGTTCACATGGCGAGCCTTTAACCGGCCGGCTTAATCCGCCTAAGGGAGCGAGCTTTACCCAGATTCTGATGGGGCAACCTGCTGACCAATTGATTTTGGCTTCTAGCGCGGGTTATGGGTTTGTGACGCAATTAGATAATCTCTACTCTAAAAATAAAGCCGGAAAAACCACCATCAGTGTGCCCGCGGGCAGTCAGGTGTTAACCCCTGCGACAGTACAGTTGGGTCAGTTTGTCATGGTGGTCACCAGTGAGCCGAGTATGCTGGTGTTTCCAGTCGATGAATTACCAGTATTAGCAAAAGGTAAGGGTAATAAACTGATCCAGATGCCAAAAGGTGAAACGGTCAGTGCCGTATTTGCCTTTAATCCTGGTGAAAAAGTGACTCTGGTTGCCGGGAAATATGAAAAAACGTTTGGCCCTACGGCCATTGAAGAAGCCTTTTCCAGTCGCGCGAAGAAAGGCCTTGTCTTACCTCGTACCTTGAAACAGGTGACGCATATCCGCCTTTCTGATTAAGGTTTAAGCACACTAAGCTTAGCGTTCTTAGTGTGCTTAAACCTTCCCTGATTGAAAACATGGTATAAGAGTTGCTTTAGTGGCAACTAGAAGATGTTCTGTCAAAAAAATGTTGATTTGAACGCACAGATTTTTAATGAGGCCAAACTCGTATTTGATTAACGTCGTTTGTGAGTCAGTCTCTTTAAACTAAAATAAGTGAAAAACTATGTTTGGAAAGCCAATAGGTATTCTGCTGATTACCATCAGTTTCTTTGGAGGGTTCATGTTGATGGGAGGTAATCTCCTATCTTTATGGCATCCTTCTGAGCTTGTCGTTATCTTAGGGATTGGCTTGGGGACATTTTTGGCTTCAACGCCCGTTTATGTCTGGACACGTAGTATGAGATTTTTGGGACGTTACTTTGCTGGTGAGCGTGTGACTAAAAAACTCTATTCAGATACATTAGAATTGCTGGAAGAGTTGGTGCGTCTATCGCGTTCTTCAGGGGTTTTGGCGCTAGAGAAGCACATCGTCAGTCCTAATGAGAGCCCAATTTTTCAGCATTATTCATCAGTCCTGAAGCATAAAGACCTCAAGAAATTTATTGTCGATAATTTCAGCTACCTCTTATTGAATCCTCCCCAGAGCCAAAATTTCCAACATCACCTTGAGGATCAGATTGAAGATATTTGTAACTCAATGATGGAAGTCCCTAGGTCGGTCGGCAAGGTGGCTGATTGGATGCCAGGTTTCGGGATTGTCGCTGCCGTTTTAGGCGTTATTTTGACAATGGAAATGCTAGGTGGTCAGATGGATGTGGCTAAAATCGGAACGGCAATTGGTGCCGCTTTGGTTGGTACCTTGACCGGCGTGTTTGTAGCATTCGCTGTCCTAGCGCCTTTTGTACATGCCGTAGAGGTTATGATTCGTCAAGATCGCTCATTGCTAGAAATGACCGCTGCATTCCTATCTGCTTACTCTAATGGGGTTTCACCTAGCTTGGCGGTAGAAATTGGTCGTCAACGCGTCCCGCCTCAATTTGAAGTTCCACGAGATGAAGGTTAAGCGTGTTTAGGTTGTTTTATAAAGCATTCACTGTTGTTTCAGCTGACTTATTTTCAGAGGCGCTGTAATGTCTCGTCGTCGAGGGGGGCATGATGACGGCGGCGCGCATGGTGGCTCGTGGAAGATTGCCTTAGCCGATCTGATGACGGTGTTAATGGTTTTCTTTCTCGTCATGTGGCTAATGGCGGTAGTTGAGCCAGAAGATCGTCAGGCTTTTGTGGATAGTCTTGGTGGAATACAGCCAGAAACCTCAGAAATTCAACCTGCTGATAAAGTGCCTCCGCAAGAAGAGTTGGTGCAGCTCGATTTAAAGCCAGCAGTTTCTAAAGCGGAAATTGAGGAGGCCATGAAGAATGTCAATCCGAAAGATATCAATATTGAAGAGACGGATGAATTCACTCGTATTACCCTTAAATCTGATAGTTTTTTTGAAAGTGGTCGTGCGACCATTAGTGATAAAACGCGTGAACAGTTAGAGCAGTTAGGCGAGGCTTTGTCAGGACGTGAGCAGGATATGGTCATTGCTGGTTATACTGATGATAGACCGATTAATAATTTTCAATTCCCTTCAAACTGGGAGTTGTCAGCAGCAAGAGCCGCGACCGTCGCTAGAACCTTCGTTTATATGGGGGTAAATAAAAGCTTAGTGCGGATTGAAGGTAATGCTGATAATGCAGAAGTGGCACCCAACAATACCGCTTATGGTCGTTCTTTGAATCGACGAGTGATTATCACAATCAAGAAAAACCCTCCAAAGAATTCATAAATAAGTTCTCCTTATTTTTATAACTCGCCACACTGTTTGCAAGCTGGGTCTTTTTTCAGATTGAGCGTCCGAATCATCATCGTGTAAGCATCGATAATCATCAGTTTCCCTGTTAAAGTCGGTAGGCCTAATAGCGCTTTAACGGCTTCAATCGCCTGCATGCTACCTATCATACCCACCACCGGTGACAAGATGCCATTTTGACTACAGGTGAGTTCTTGACCGTTATTCTCGGGGTAAAGACATTGATAACATGGGCTGTTTTCTTGCCTAAAATCATAAGTACTTAATTGGCCTTCCCAGCGAATTGCCGCGCCAGAAACTAAGGGTTTTTTGGCTTTGAAGCAGGCCTGGTTGAGTGCAAATCGAGCATCAAAGTTGTCAGTACAATCTAAGACCACATCTGCGGTTTTAATCAATTCTAAAACTTCAGATTCATCTAGCTTATGAGACAGCTTATCAATATTGATATGGTGGTTTAGTGCCTGTAAGTTCGATTGTGCAGATGCGACTTTGGCTTGGCCGATATTGGCTTCACGATGGACGATTTGGCGCTGTAAGTTAGAGTCATCAACTTCGTCAAAATCCACCAGTGTCAAGTGACCAATACCTGCTGCTGCCAGATAAAGTGAAGCAGGGGAGCCTAGCCCGCCGAGACCAAAAATTACCGCATGCGATTGTGCTAGTTTGAGTTGCCCTGTGTAATCAATTTCCGGCAGTAAAATTTGTCGGCTATAACGAGAAAGTTCAGCATCATTCAATTCGGTTTTAGCGGTATTTGTCATGGATTTTATCTTATGAGGAATTTTAATGTTATGGGTTGGTTTTATTGGAACTATAGTAAGTCGTTATTATGCAGGGTTTACAGTTTTTGTCCAAGGGTGATACGAGGATTGCCGCCCAAGTCTTTAATGCCGCGGACGTTGCTGTAGTTATGTGCTTTGAATATCTCTGCCACCGATTCGGCTTGATGATAACCGTGCTCAATCAATAACCAACCATTGGGTTTCAAAAACGACCAGGCCTGGTCAGTTATTTTTCGGATATCCTCTAAACCATCCTGCCCCGAGGTTAAAGCGGTAATCGGTTCAAACCGAACATCGCCTTTAGATAAGTGTGGATCTGCATCTTCAATATAAGGTGGATTAGAGACGATGCAATCAAATGAGTGTGTTGCTTTAATGGCTGAAAACCAATCGCTCTGTAAAAAATTAACGTCCAATTGAAGATTTAAGGCATTGTAGGATGCGATTTGTAACGCCTTTTCGCTGAAATCTACCGCGGTGACCGAGCAGCGCGGACACTCGCTTTTTAAAGCTAAGGCAATCGCGCCACTGCCTGTGCCTAAATCTAAGATTGACCAGGCCTGGTCAATCTTATTTCCGGCTTTGGTGTCTGAGGTACTTGAAGTGTTTTGGGCGTGCTGATAGAGCTCTAAGGTCGCTTCCACTAAGGTCTCAGTATCAGGACGAGGAATCAAAGTATCTGCTGTGACTTTTAGGTTGAGTCCCCAGAATTCACGTTCACCGAGAATGTGGGCAATCGGCAGGCCTTGCAGTCTCTGCTGTAATAAGGCGTCAAAGGCGAGTTGTTGCTGGGGTTCGAGCAATTTGTCCGACCAGGTGTATAGGTAGGTTCTTGAGACTTGTAAGCTATGAGCCAGAAGTAGTTCGACATCCAGTCGAGAAGAGTCCACCAGGCCTGCTTGAATCAGTTGTTGATTCGCGACCTGAAGACAGCTTTCGATGGTGGTGGGCGGGTTACTCACAAGATTACATTAAATGAATTAATCAGTTGAGCTTAAAGTCGCCAGCAGCTCTGCTTGGTGCTCGGCGAGTAATGGCCCGATAATTTGATCCAAACCACCATTCATGACTTCATCTAATTTATAGAGCGTCAGGTTGATGCGGTGGTCCGTTACACGTCCTTGAGGATAGTTGTAAGTGCGAATGCGGGCAGAACGATCGCCGGTACCGACTAGGCTTTTACGCTCTTCTGAAATTGCGTCATCGTGAACCTGTTGTCTCGCATCCATGATTCTAGCGGCCAGCAATGACATTGCTCGGGCGCGGTTTTTATGTTGCGAACGTTCATCCTGACATTCGACAACCGTACCAGTCGGAATATGGGTAATACGAATGGCTGAATCGGTTTTGTTAACGTGCTGTCCCCCTGCACCCGAGGCGCGGAAAGTATCCACTTTTAAGTCTGCAGGGTTTAGTTCAATTTGCTCAACATCGGCAGCTTCCGCCATAATGACCACGGTCGCAGCAGAGGTATGCACTCGCCCTTGAGTTTCTGTGGCAGGAACGCGTTGCACTCGATGTGCGCCGGACTCAAATTTGAGTTTTGAGTAGGCTCCATCACCGATAATGCGGGCAATAATTTCTTTGTAACCACCGTGTTCACCGATATTGGTGTTAATGATTTCCACCTGCCAACCTTCTTTCTCAGCAAAGCGACTATACATTTTAAATAGGTCGCCGGAAAAAATCGCCGCTTCATCACCGCCCGTTCCTGCACGGATTTCTAAGAAAATATTTGAATCATCATTCGGATCCGTTGGCAACAACATGGTCTGCAATGCCAATTCAAATTCACTGACTTGAGCTTTTAAATCAGGCAACTCTTCTTGCGCCATCTCTTTAAGCTCAGCATCACCTGAGTTGATCATATCCATGGCTTCGTCTAAATCGTCTTGTGCGCTAATGAAACTGTTGAAGGTTTCAACGATGGGGCTCAATTTTGAGTATTCTTTAGACAGCGCAGTAAATTTTTTCTGGTCATTCGTCGCTTCAGGCGAACAGATTAAAGCGTTGACTTCGTCAAGGCGTTCAACCAGGTTTTCTAATTTACTACGTATAGAATCTTTCACAGGGGGTCTCGATTATTTATTTTTAGAACGGTCTACGTATCTTAGCCGTTCGGATGGTCTGCTTTTTGATCGCAAATTAAAAGGTTTTCAGCGCACTCTATCAGCGCCTTATTGCCTTCAAGGCCAGCATGGTTTAATTGTGATGTCGGGGTGTGGATTAATCTATTGGTCAATTGGTTGGCCAGGCGCTTGATAATCTCTGCTGGCTCACAACCTTGCTCTAGCTGGTGAAGCGCGTGGTTTAACGCTTCTTCTTTTTGGCGCATCGCTTGTTGACGATAGACTTGAATGATTGGTTTAACTTGTTGCATCGCATGCAGTTGAACCATGAAATTATGCGCCTGTAGCTCAATAATTTCTTCCGCTTCAAGGGCGGCCGTTTGTCTGGATTGTTTGTTGCCTTCAATGATTTCTTTCAAATCATCAACGGTATATAGATAGACATTGTCGAGTTCATTAATGCTGGCTTCAATATCTCGTGGCACAGCAATATCAATCATGAAAACAGGGCGGTTCTTACGTTTTTTAAGGGCTTTAACGACTTGCGCTTGTTTTAGGATTGCATGCGGGCTGCCGGTTGAACCGATAATTATGTCAGCTTCATGCAGGTGGTTATCAATCTCATCTAACTCAATCGCATAACCGCCAAGACTTTCCGCTAACGTATGGGCTTTTTCCAGGGTGCGGTTGGCAATGATTAGATTGCCGATATTGGCTTCTGTTAAGTGTCTTGAAACCAATTCTATGGTTTCGCCCGCACCCAATAGTAAAGCGGTCTGTTGCGACAAGTCTCCAAAAAACTGTTTGGATAATGAGACGGCAGAAAAAGCCACTGAAACAGGGCTTGAACCGATAGAAGTATCAGTACGCACTTGTTTGACGGTCCTGAAAATATGCTGAAACAAGTTTTCTAAGGTTTGATGAATGCTGTCGGCTTTATGTGCCGCATTATAGGCATCTTTAATCTGGCCAAATATTTGTGGTTCGCCTAGCACTAGGGAGTTTAATCCGCTAGAAACACGCATAATGTGCTTAACGGCTTCCAGGTCATGATGGATATAAAGGTAAGGGTTTAAAACCTCTGCCTCTAATTCAAAGAACTGATGTAGCCAGTTTTGAATTTCTTGCTCGGCAGTTGTACTTTTCATGATGCAGTAGATTTCAGTGCGGTTGCAGGTCGATAAGATAATGCACTCTGAAATCAGGTCTTGAGCTTTAAGTTCAGACAGAGCTTGTTGCGCGGCCTCCGGTGCAAATGAAACTGTTTCACGTATGTCGACAGGTGCCGTTTCGTGATTAACACCCAGTGTAATAAGTTTCATATAAATAGAGGTTTTACCGTTGATCAGAAAGTAACAGTTGTTAATCTGCTAAATAAAAGGCGTAATTTTGCTAAATTATGAGGCTAATTGCAAGCTTTTGTATGTAATGACCTTATATAGTTTGCGGGTAAATTACGCAGAGTTTCTTTAAGAGCCTTGAGGGAATCCCAAATGAAATAAAGGGTTTTCCAGTCTAGGGGGAGCTCTGGGAGTATTAGGCAGGCTTTGTAAAATTGTATTAATTAACTGAATTGCTTTATCTTTATTGGAAATCACCTAGAATGACCTTATGTATATTAAAGTTAAGACATAATATATTTAGCTTAAAATTAAAGTTCAAACTAAGGAAATGCATCTAGTGTTTAAGTGGTCTAAAAACCCAAGTCCGACATCTCAATATTATCCAGGTGATCAACCTATGCGTACGCCAGTAGATTTTATCAACAACGTAAGTTTTCTCAATCAGGGCGCTCAGGTTGTTCTAATCAGTAGTCTTCTGCTGTTATCAGGTTGCTCGCAAAATTTCCTGGCTGGTAATGATTCGAATCTGTCAGGGGTTGCTTTACAAGCACCATCATTACAAGAAGCTCATGAGGATGCAGGCCTGGTTGTTGGGGCTGGAAAAGTCAGTCACATGGATGCCAATATGATGTTTCAGATATTAGCTGCTGAAATGTTAGTGCAGAAAGGTCAACCTGCTCAAGCGTTCGATGTCATTTATGAAATGGCATTAAATGCTCAGGATGCAGCCTTGGCTGAAAGGGCTTTTGAGTTATCAATGACGACCTATGATGCTCGTAAGATTGAAGCGGCTACACTGCTTTGGCGTGATCTTGCGCCAGAAGAGGCGGTTGCTTGGAGAGCCTCTTTTCTGATTTCTCTAAGACAAGGGTTGGTTGAACATGCTTTAGAACAGTGGCATCGTTATCACACGCTTTCAAAAGACGGTCTGGACAAGGACCTGTTATTAACCGCTCAACGTGTATCAACTTCTGCGTCGCCTGAGAATGGCATTGCCTTTATGAATGCGTTAACAGAAGCTTATCCTGAAGAGTGGGCTGCCTACTTTTCATTAGGCTTTGTCGCGAATGTGCATAATCAAGCGGAGTTAGCCTTGGTGGCACTTGAAAAAGCCAAGCGCATACAGACTGTCGAAGGTGAGCCGGACATTAATCGTTTATTGGCAAAGCTATATCTCCAGTTACCACCACCGGAGAGAGGCTTAAAATCACTCGCACCTTATTTAAAAAAATACCCAGAAGATTGGCTCGTTCAAGAGCGTGTCGCACGTTTGGAAGTCCAGGCAAAGCGCTATGACTCCGCGGAAGCACGTTATGAAAAGATCTTGAAATCAGTACCAAAAGCTTACACTTCAAGATTGTCTTTGGCTTTATTGCAGATAGAACGAAAATCTTATGCTCAGGCTGAAGTGAACTTGAATCAAGTCGCACTGGTAAAGGGGTATGAGAACGTCGCAAGTTATTATTTGGGGTTGCTCTACCAGGAGCAAAAGGCTTTTGAAGAGGCATTGGCTCATTTTGCACAGGTGACCTCAGTGACTTATTATTTAGATGCTCAGCTACACCGTGCTGAAATTTATTTCTCACTCAATAAAATGCCAAAGGCGCTTGAAGTGCTAGACACTATTGTGGTTGAGCAACCCGAGGATAGGCTTAAGGTCCACCGTGCTAAGGGCGTATTCTATAGTTATGAGGGCAAGTACCCGCAAGCAATCGAGCAGTATGCAAAGATCTTAACCATTGACCCAGATAATATCGAGGTGTTGATGGCTCAGGCGTTATTACTTTACAAAGTCGAGCAGTTTGCTGCCTATGAAAGTAATCTGAAGCGTGTGATAGAATTAGAGCCTAATGAAGTGGATGCTTTGAATGCTTTGGGTTATTTCTATGTGGAAAAAAATAAACATTTAGAGACTGCGGAAGCACTTTTACAGAGAGCTTATAAACTAGCCCCTACAAATTATTATGTTCTCGATAGTCTTGGCTGGTTCTATTTTCAGAAGCAAAACTATACTTTAGCGGAAGAGTATTTACAGAAAGCCTTGGATGTCCAGGTAGATGATGAAGTTTTAATTCATTTAATTTCTACCTTTTGGATGCAGGGTGATCATGAAAAAGCTCGAGCAATGTGGCAGAGTCATCATAAGAAGTTTTTGCAAAATAAGCGCTTACAGAGTTTAATCAATGAACTTGAAAGGCAGTAAGAAAAGACTTTAGAGAAAAGTTAAAACTTTTTTGATAAAGTTTTAACTTTTCTCTTGAACTTAGAATGAATACATGGATAATACGCACCTGTCTTTAACGACAATGATATTAAAGGGCTGTAGCCAAGCGGTAAGGCATCTGGTTTTGATCCAGTGTACCGCAGGTTCGAATCCTGCCAGCCCTGCCAATATCCTATCCTAATTCCCCAAATCATTTTTACCCCGAACAGGAGCGCCTGTAATGGCCAATAAAAATGTCATGATTTTTGCGGGAAACGCAAACGTCAATCTCGCAGAAAAAATCTCACAGTATCTAGATCTACCTTTAGGTAACGCCGATGTCGGTCGCTTTAGTGACGGCGAAATTATGGTTGAGATTAAAGAGTCTGTTCGTGGTCAAGATGTCTATGTTTTACAGCCTACCTGTACGCCAGAGCCTGCTGTTAATCTAATGGAAATGTTGGTAATGATTGACGCACTTAAGCGTGCATCAGCTGCGCGCATTACCGCCGTCATCCCTTACTATGGTTTTGCACGTCAAGATCGTCGTCCGCACTCAGCTCGTGTTCCTATTACGGCACGTTTAACGGCAGATATGATTACGGCAGCAGGCGCGCACCAAGTGGTAACCGTTGATTTACACTCCGACCAAATTCAAGGTTTCTTCGATATTCCGGTGGATAACTTATATGCTTCACCTTTATTGGTGGAAGATATGCAAAAGAACTGTGATTTAAATAATGTGATGATCGTTTCTCCTGATATGGGTGGTGTGGTTCGAGCTCGTGCGGTGGCTAAGGCTGTAAATGCCGAAATGGCGATTATCGATAAGCGTCGTCCAAAGGCCAATGTTTCAGAGGTTATGAATATCATTGGTGATATTGAAGGTCGTGACTGTATTATCGTTGACGATATGGTTGATACAGCGGGTACTTTATGCAAAGCAGCCAGTGCCTTAATGGAGCGCGGTGCTAAAAGTGTTTCTGCTTATGTGGTACATGCGGTTTTATCTGGTCCTGCGATCGATAATATTGAAGGTTCAGTCTTAAAAGAACTGGTTGTTACTGATTCGATTCCGCATACCGCTGCGGTGATGGCGTGCAAAAAAATCCGAACAGTGACGATTGCTGAAATTTTAGGCGAAACAATTCGTCGTATTAACCAAGATGAATCAGTAACCTCGTTAATGAAGCACTAGGCTTTAAAAGAAGTTTTTATTTGAAAAGCGCCCTTACTGGGCGTTTTTTATGGCTGGTGTATTTGTTTAGAAGTTGTTGATTGTTTTAATAAAAAACGATTAAAATAGTGGCATAAAATATTTATTTCAGTATAATCCCCGCTTCCCTTACGGTTGGTCGCAAACGGTAAGAAATTAAAATTTAGATAGTTTCATTAAAAATCAACTTGATGGCTTTGCCCGTCACTACAGAAAACTATCGTTATTGGAGAGAAAAAATGAGCCAAATTTGGACAGCAGAAATCCGTACTGATGAAGGGAAAGGTGCGAGCCGCCGCCTTCGTCATGCGAATAAAGTACCAGCCGTAGTTTACGGTGCAGGAAAAGATGCAGTATCAGTTTCTTTAGCCGCTAACTTTGTTAAGCACGCATTAGAAAATGAAGCAATCTTTAACACGGTGTTAACCCTTGAAGTTGAAGGTGGAACAACTGAAACTTGTGTTATTAAAGATATGCAACGTCACCCAGCAACCGGTGCAGCATTTCACATCGATTTCCAACGTGCAGCTGACAATATCCTTGTTAAAAAAGTACCTCTTACTTTTGTAGGCCATGCACGCGCTCCTGGTGTTAAGGCGGGTGGCTTGATGTCATTCCTACAATCAAATGTAGAAGTAAGCTGTGTTGCTAAAAACCTACCTACGACTATTAACGTTGATGTTTCTACTATGGAAGAAGGCACAAGCATGCGTCTATCTGAAATCGTATTACCTGAAGGCGTTAGTCTTACTGCACTTTCGCACGGTAGCTCTGATTATGACCAATCGGTTGTAAACATTGGTAAAGCTAAGCGTAAGTAATAATTAGTTATTTATAACTTATTATTCTAAGCAATTGAGAGCCGGCTTATGTCATCTGTTCAACTTATTGTTGGTCTGGGGAATCCAGGCGAAAAATATGAACAGACCCGACATAACGCCGGTTTTTGGTTTGTGGACGAAGTAGCGCGCCAATACGGTGTTGTATTTCGTCCAGAGACCAAATTTCTGGGTCATGTCGCTCGTGTGCAGTCCAATGGGATGGATTTCTGGTTGTTAAAACCAGCCACCTTTATGAACCGCAGTGGCCAATCTATTCAGGCCATCGCTCAGTTCTATAAAATTCCGGTAGAATCCATTTTAGTGGCTCATGATGAGTTGGATTTAGAGCCTGGAGTGGCCAAATTAAAAGTTGGTGGTGGGCATGGCGGGCATAATGGGCTGCGCGATACCATTGCGGCCATGGGTAACGCTTTTATGCGCTTACGTTTGGGGGTGGGGCATCCTGGGCATCGTGATCAGGTGGTGGATTATGTCCTCAAAGCCCCCTCAAAACCGGATTTTCAATTGATTGAAGATGCCAGCTATCAAGCCAGCAAGGTCATTCCAGAATTAGTATTGGGTGATCTTCAAAAAGCCATGCACATTCTGCATACCAAATAATAAACGCGCTTAAATCTAAGCCTTTAGCCTTATTTTCATTAGGAGAGAACTCAATGGCAATTAAATGTGGAATCGTTGGATTACCAAACGTTGGAAAATCTACGCTATTTAATGCGTTAACGAACGCAGGAATTGAATCTGCTAACTACCCATTCTGTACTATTGAGCCGAATGTCGGTGTTGTGGCAGTGCCTGATGCCCGTGAAACGGCTTTGGCTGCAATCGTCAATCCAGAACGCGTCATGTCTGCGACCGTAGATTTTATGGATATCGCTGGTCTGGTTGAAGGCGCTTCTAAAGGCGAGGGTTTAGGTAATAAATTTTTAGCCAATATCCGTGAAACGGATGCTATCGTGCAAGTTGTTCGTTGTTTTGAGAATGATGATATTGTGCATGTCGCCGGTAAAGTAGATCCTATTAACGATATTGAAATCATCAATATGGAACTGGCATTGGCCGATATGGAATCAATCGACAAAGCGATTTCAAAAGTTAAGCGTATTGCCAATAGTGGTGACAAAGTGGCGGCAGCACGTTACGCGCTACTTGAAAAGATATCAGAGAAAATTCAAGACGGCACGTTGATTCGTCTAATGGGTTTAACGGAGGAGGAGTTACTAGAGCTTCAAGATTTACACCTGTTGACCGTTAAGCCGATGATGTATATAGCGAACGTCAATGAAGATGGTTTTGAAAACAATCCGCTGCTAGACGCGGTCACTGAGTTAGCCGATAAACAAGGCGCTATCGTCGTCGCAGTTTGTGCGGCACTCGAAGAAGAGATTGCGGAGTTGGATGAAGAAGACAAAGCAGATTTCTTAGAAGGAATGGGTCAAGATGAGCCAGGTCTAAATCGTGTAATTCGTGCTGGCTACGAGTTGCTAGGGTTGCAAACGTACTTCACTGCCGGTGTTAAAGAAGTGCGTGCCTGGACGGTCAAGAAGGGCGCGACAGCACCTCAGGCAGCTGGCGTGATTCACACCGACTTCGAAAAAGGCTTTATCCGTGCAGAAGTCACTGCCTATGAAGACTTTATTCAATTTAAGGGGGATGCCGGTGCTAAAACAGCTGGTAAGCAGCGTTTAGAAGGTAAAGAATATATTGTCAAAGATGGCGATGTTATGCATTTCCGCTTTAACGTCTAAATATTATTGTCTGAGCTTGATTTACAAGTCTCAAATGATGGTAAATCAGTTCAGTCATTATTTTCAATTTGACCAGGCCTGGTTAGATTGAAAAAAACGCAATAAAACCCCGTATAGTGTTGACATATATCTTGAAGGTTCTATAATACGCGCACATTTGGCTACATAGCTCAGCTGGTTAGAGCACATCACTCATAATGATGGGGTCCCAGGTTCAAATCCCGGTGTAGCCACCATATTCAAAAGCCCGCGTTTACTTCTGTAAGTGCGGGCTTTTTTGTTTTCTTTTAAAAGCTTATTTCTTCCATTAATTGATCTTACTCAATATCATCTTTGTTTTAATCTTATCGTCAGAGTTAGTGCTGTGCTGGAGGGCTTATTTCGTTTAAAATGTATAGAACTCTGTAAATGGTAATTATTTACATAGTGGTGTGCTGTTGCCACTTTAGTTTTTTCGGGCTGTTCAATGAGTGATTTGTGTAATGAGTGGTTGTTGGTAACATAATGTTTTATATCAAAATTGTAATGAGCTTTGTTGTGGTGTCCATGCTTGCTAGTTGTGGTGGAGGCGGTGGCGGCGACTCAGATCCTGTGCCCGTGGCTATTACGACTCCGATAGCTGCCGATGATCGTTATACGCTTGATACGGATGAGCCTATCGGAGGGAATCTGGGTGCTAATGACACGCTTAGTGTTGATGGAGGAAATATCTGGGCGTTAGCCACTAACCCTGCTCAGGGAAGCGCTGTGGTGAATAGTAATGGCAGTTTTACATATTATCCAGCACTAGGGTTTGTAGGTACTGACAGCTTTATTTATACTCTGACGGATGTCGATGGCGATTCTGATCGTGCGACAGTGACTTTGTTGATTAGTCCAATAGAGGCTTTTAATGATCCATTAATGAGTGATCAATGGTATTTAGAGAACACTGGTCAAGTAACGATTACGGGCACTGGTACTGCTGGTGCAGATATTGGTGCAATGGGTGCGTTACTCGGTACTGATCGTTATGCTCAAGGTTATACTGGGAATGGTATTGAAATTGCCATTATTGATACAGGGTTAGAGATAGCACATGCGGATTTAAATTCGAATGTCGTTTTGAATGGCTCTTATAATTTTTCTTATCCCAATAACACTAAAGGTTTGTTTGACCCGACAGCGACTAATACGGATGGGGATCACGGTACGGGTGTGGCTGGTTTAGCAGGCGCACGTGGTGGGAATGAACTGGGTATCTGGGGCGTTGCTCCCAGTGTTGAATTAAAAGGTTTTAATTTTCTAGCCACGCAAGAATTTAATGAAGAGCTGGCTTCGCTTGGTTATAAACCATCAGCGGATACTTTTACAGGATTAACTTCTATAGAGGTTGATATCTTCAATAAAAGCTATGGTCGTAACTCTGACATCACGCCAGTAGGCAGTGAATTAGCCTACTACGATTCTTTAATCGGTGCCATGGAGTGGGGCGCTAATAATCTGCGTTCTGGCAAAGGGGCTATTTACGTTAAGGCTGGTGGTAATGAGTTTTCTGGAGGCGATGCCTTTACAGTCGCAGAGTGTCAGCAAGCGATTGATAATAATTTAACATGTTATAGCCTCAATATGGAAATGGAACATGCCTCACCTTATCAAATGGTTGTAGGGGCGTTTAATGCAGATGATGTTCGATCCAGTTACTCTAATACTGGTTCTGCATTATGGTTGGTAGCGCCAGGAGGAGATTTTTCTTCTCCTCCTTCAATACTGACGACCGATCAAAGTGGTTGTAGCAGTGGTTATAGTAAAATCAGTGTTGGTTATGATCTAACTTGTGATTATTATGTTGGGTTTAACGGCACTTCAGCCGCTACACCAATGGTCAGTGGGGCGGTCGCGTTATTATTGGAAGCACATCCAAATTTAAACTGGCGTGAAGTTAAGCATATTTTAGCGACGACGGCTCGGAAGTTAGAGTCTGGACTCACTTCTATATCAGGCAGTGGTGTAGTGTTGGAAGCGGGGTGGGTAACCAATGCTGCAATACCTACTGGTTATGACTACAGCAATGCCTATGGATTTGGTGCGGTAGATATTGATGCAGCGATGACCATGGCGTTACAGTGGAAAACAGACTCTACCACTTTACCTGCATTGCAAACGGTTACCAAAGGGCCTTTTTTATTGTCTAGTAGTAACGATATTCCTGATAACAGTGCCACAGGCTTATCTAAAACAACCAGTGTGAGTCAAACACATATTGCTGAAAGTGTGGTCTTAACCTTGACTATTGAGGGTTTGGATAGTAATGCAAATGGTTCAGTTAGTCATAATATCGATATCAGCGATTATCAAATTATTTTGAGGTCGCCACGAAATATCGAAAGTATTCTGTTAACGCCATTTAATGCCTATCAAGCACATTATGATATGACAGACTTGACCTTAATCAGTCATGCTTTCTATGGTGAAACGATCGATGGTACCTGGACACTTATTATCAGGGATTTAGATAATACAGTGGATGGTGTCGGGCTTGGTGAACTCACCAAATGGTCACTTAAATTTTATGGACATTAATCATGCTTACAAATCAAAAGAATAATCTACTACGCGCGTTTATCCTATTTTTGGGTCTATCGATAAGTTACCAGGCCTGGTCGTTTGGTGAGCCTTGCTTTAAGGTCGCGACAAAGGCAGGAGCGCATACCTATCAACCTGAACCGAAACGTATCGCCAGCTTATTACCACTTGCACAGTTACCCATAGAGTTTGAACTCACCTTATTGGAACGCAACGGTGCTTGGCATATTTATCGAACAGCAGAGTCTTGGTTTTCGGCAGAAACTTGTGCGCCTTTACAGAAGGTGTATAAGGGGAAAGTCTATGACTTTATGCCGGTGTTATTGAATAAACAATCCGGTTCGAGTGCGGTGATTATAGGCAGCTTGATTATTAAGAGTTACCAAGAAGATGATTTGCATACGATTGAATCGACTTATGGTTTTAAAATGCTGACACAACTGCCAAACCCACGCATGGCGATATTTGATGTGAAGCCGACGACTTCATATGATTTGCTGTTGGAAACGTTAGAAATTGATAAAGACATTGAGTATGCGGTGCCTTTATTCAGTGAGCCACGTTATAGGACTCGTTAGTAGCCACTCTTTAGTCGAGGATAAGATGGCTGTTTAAGGATGTCTGATGACAAGCATGAGTGTTCCACGTGAATCAAATTTTATAGTGCTGCTTTAACGCTCTGGAAATAAAAAAGCCAGGTATTCAATTGAATACCTGGCTTTTTTTGTATTGAAAGTGAGGCCTTATAGAAATTAAGGGATCTTTTGTTAAAGTCTCATGACTTTTAAATCAATAGCTTACTTTGCTTTCTTCGACCATTTTGTAGATATCAACCCGTTTTGGGTTGCCTAAGGCCTTTAGAGCCTGGTTGAGCGATCTTTCTAAATTACCTGGATAAAACTCTTCTAGGGTTAAGCCAATAATCGGTTCTGCAATCTGTTCGCCCTTGCTGTTAAAAAACAACGTAGTCGGTGCGACTTTAACGCCAAGGCTTGGACCATAAGCCTTCATCTCGATATCATTACCCGCGAAATCTTTCATCATCCAATGGGCTTTATCCAACAGCAGTTGTCTAAACGCACCATATTCTTCTAAATCAGTGGTCACAAACAACGGTTCGAGAATGTTTTCTTCTAATTTTTTGCAGTAGTTACACCAGGTAGCCGTTACAAAAATAACAATCGGCACTTGATGTTTTTCGGCGGTGGTGGCGGTTTTTTGTAAATCTACGGCCAGCGGTAAGTATCCGCTGGCATTAGCTTGCAGGGTAGTAAAAGCAAGCATAAGAGAAATCATGAGTGTCTTGAGTTGTCTGTTCATAATGCTAATCCTAGTTGGTTTAGTTTCTCTAATTTTATTACGTGTGTACTTAAAGGCAATACAATCTTGTTTTTTTTATGAATAACGGCCACATGGTTTATGGCTTGATTACCCGGAAATCTTACTTTTTAATAATAAAATAAGCCCCAAGGACAATCAGTAAGACTTGTAACCAACTTTCATTTATCCATTCTTGATTGACCAGGCCTGGTAATAATGCAAATAGGATAATCAGTACTCCAATCGTGCGATTACGCTGAGCGGTGGTTTGCGCTTCAATCTGTTTCTCTAAACGTGCGATCTGATCTGATTGTTGATGCATGTCCATGTGCGCTAGTTTGTTTAAACTGGCATGAAGTAGGCCTGGTAATTGTGGGGCTTGTTCAATCCAGAAAGGCAGATTGGCTTTAATGTTTTTGACCAGACCTTTTGGACCCACTCGCTCTTGCATCCAATCTTCTAAGAAAGGTTTAGCAGTATCCCAGAGATCAAGTTCATCATCTAACTGACGACCTAATCCTTCAATATTCAGGAGGGTTTTTTGCAGTAACACTAATTGTGGTTGTACTTCCATGCCAAAACGACGGGCGGTTTGGAAAAGACGCATTAACACTAAACCGAAAGAGATGTCTTTTAGCGGGCGATCCCAGATAGGTTCGCAGACAGAGCGAATAGCAGATTCAAACTCATTAACACGCGTGCCTTTTGGTACCCACTCAGATTCAATGTGTAGCTCTGAGACTCGTAGATAATCACGATTAAAGAAGGCTAAAAAGTTCTCTGCTAAGTAGCGTTGATCATCTGGCGCCAGCGTACCCATAATGCCGAAGTCGATGGCAGCATAACGACCATCCGGCAGAACAAAGATATTGCCAGGATGCATGTCAGCATGGAAAAAGTTGTGCTTAAAGACTTGGGTAAAGAAGATGACCACTCCTTTTGCAGACAGGTCCGTTAAATCAATCCCGGCTTCAATCAGTTTCTCAGTCTCACTGATGCGAATACCATAGATACGTTCCATGGTCATCACGCTCTGGCTGGTGTGTGACCAATAAATTTCAGGCACATACAGCAAATCAGAATCTTCAAAGTTACGTCTAAGCTGAGTGGCATTGGCGGCTTCACGCATCATGTCGAGTTCATCAAGAATGGTTTTTTCGAACTCGGCAACGACTTCGACGGGGTGTAGGCGTTTAGCGATTTGCACGGCGGCTTCAAACAGCTTGGCTAAGCCGAACATAATGGCGACATCTTGTTCGATGACTGGCTTGATGTCCGGTCTGACGACTTTGACCACTACTTCTGTGCCTGTGTGTAGGGTTGCTGCATGGACTTGCGCAATGGAGGCCGAAGCCATCGGAATTGGATCGAACTCAGCAAAAGCCTCTTCGACCGTTTGCTTTAAGCCTTCTTCAATCAACTGTTTCGAATGAACTTCATCAAACGGTGGACAGTCATCCTGAAGTTTAACCAACTCTATAGAGATGTCGTGGGGCAAGAGATCTTTACGGGTAGAGAGCGCTTGGCCAAACTTAATGAAAATAGGGCCAAGTTCTTCGAGTGCCAGGCGGATTTGTTCACCACGACTGGCGGCTGATTTTTTACGCCAGTTCCAGGGGAAAATAAGGTTCAGCCATATTAACCAGCTATATTTGGTATCGGTTAAAACCATCTTATCGATTTGATAATAGGTTAAAACGCGATTGATCTTAATCATGCGGAAAAATTGTTTAATTGGCTTCATGCTGAATTATCTTTAATAGTGTTTGGTTTAGATGCGTTTTACGGCGAGTGGTTTAAGACTGGCATCATGCTTTTGCAAGCAAGGCCTCAATGCGTATCGCCAACTGGTCAACTTCATCCTGGGTTTGCTGTACTTTTTGCGCAAAGTGTTTCACTTGGCTTTGGGTCGGTAGGGTATTGATCTCAAACTGTAGATACTCTTTAACCGTTTCACCAAGGTTGTTTTTGGTGGTTTGCTTTTGCTCAAAAAAACTGCGAATGCCGTGGCCGATTTTAAACGCGACTAAATCACCCGTGTAATGCGATAGGTGTTCTTCCCAGTCAATATCCAGACCACAAAGCCCATCGATAAATTGCAAAGCAATGCTTTCATCTCCTTTAATCGAACTGGTAGGCAAGGAACGATTCAATGGCAGGCTCATGAAATCAAATAAAGTGCATTCTAAGGCGGCATCCGGCTCGCCGGTCAATTGGTTTTGGACGCTGACCATATAGTTGGTAAACAAAAAATACAGAGGCGAAGTGATCGGTGTCAAAGTGACCTTAATCACTTTGTCTTCTAATGCTTTAAAAGCTTGCCCTTTCTGTTCATCTAAACGAATCGCGGTATTTAAAACCGATTCAATGGTTTTCGATAAAGAAATATTCACCAGGCCTGGTTGGTTGTTCATAGTTAAACTCGTGTAGTAATCGGTGTTTGCTAAATGAATTGATTCAGCTGGATTATTAGTACTTCCAGCCTCGGTGTAGCGCAACTATCCCTTCGGACATATTGAGATATTCCGCTTTATCAAACCCCGCATTTAACATCATCTGTTTAAGGGTATCTTGGTCTGGATGCATGCGAATCGACTCCGCTAAATACTGATAGCTATCTTCATCATTGGCAATTAACTTACCCATTTTAGGCAGGATATTAAAGGAATAGAAATCATAGAACTTCGCAAACAGCGGTTGGGTGACTTTAGAGAATTCTAAAATCATCAACTGGCCACCGGGTTTTAAGACGCGGTAAAGTTCTTCAAGTGCTTTGTCTTTATTGGTGACGTTACGCAAACCGAAAGCGATGGTGCAGACATCAAAGGTGTTGTCTGGAAACGCCAAGGCTTCTGCATTGGTGATGGTGTATTCAACATTACCCGCGATGCCGGCATTGATTAAACGGTCACGGCCGACACGCACCATGCTTTCGTTAATATCCGCTAATACCACTCGCCCAGTTTTACCGACACGTTTGGCAAAGGCTTTGGTTAAATCGCCCGTGCCGCCCGCTAAATCCAACACCACATTGCCGGGGCGGATGCCACTGAGTTCAATGGTATGGCGTTTCCACAAACGGTGCACACCCATCGACATAACATCGTTCATAATGTCGTAGTTGCTTGAGACTGAGTCAAACACGCCTTTGACCTTTTTGACTTTTTCTTCTAACGGAACTTCCGCAAATCCGAAATCGATGGTTTGTTTGTTTTGACTCATAATATGAACTCTTTAGTTACGTCTTGATTAGTTTTTCAGCAATGCTTAACGATTCTGTTGTTTGAGCTTATCTAACTCAGGATGTTGATGTCCGGCGCGCATTAAGCGGCGTAAATAATCCACCCAGTAATCGGGTTGGTTTTTACCGAGATCATATAATCGTTGCCAAGTATAAATGCCGCTGTCGTGTCCATCGCTAAAGTGCAATTTTACCGCATAGTTGCCGACTGGCGTAATGTCATCAATAGCGACATCTTGTTTGCCCACTTGCAGAACTTCTTGGCCCGGCGCATGGCCGGTGACTTCAGCGGACTGTGAATAAACACGCAGATATTCACAGCTTAACTCAAAGACTTCACCACTGTCGAAATGAATCTCTAGTTTACGCGAAGCTTGGTGTAGTTTTATATCGGTTAGATTTGGAGTCGTGGACATAAGTTTCAATTGCCAATTCGTTACAGAATGTACTGTGATAAATCTTGATTCACAGCCAATTCGCCTAAACGTTCTTCAACAAATTCAGCGGTAATTTCTACCTGTGTGCCAGATAGGTTCGGCGCATCAAAAGAAATCTCTTCGAGCAAACGTTCCAATACCGTATGTAAACGACGCGCGCCAATGTTCTCGGTGCCCTCATTGACGTCAAAGGCAATTTGCGCCAAACGCTGAATACCGGCTTCGGTAAAGCTTAAGTCAACCCCTTCGGTCTTTAAAAGGGCGATGGCTTGGCGCGTTAAAGAAGCGGTGGGTTCAGTGAGGATACGGACAAAATCTTCTACGCGTAAAGACTTCAGTTCAACCCGAATCGGTAAGCGACCCTGTAGTTCAGGAATCAGGTCAGAAGGTTTTGCGGTATGGAATGCGCCCGATGCGATAAATAAAATATGGTCTGTCTTAATGGTGCCATATTTAGTAGAAACGCTACAGCCTTCAATCAGCGGCAGTAAATCACGTTGCACGCCTTCACGAGAGACGCCTCCGCTATTTTCATTGCCTTTGGCAACCTTGTCGATTTCATCAATAAAGACAATGCCATTTTGCTCAACATTTTCTACGGCCTGGGCTTTTATGTCTTCATCTTTCACTAGACGCGAAGCTTCTTCATCAATCAGTGCTTTTAAAGCTTTTTTAATTGATAGCTTACGCTTCTCTTTTTTAGTTTGGCCTAAACCTTCAAACATGCCTTGCAGTTGTTGGGTCATCTCTTCCATGCCGGGCGCAGCCATGATTTCGACATGTGCAGGCGCGGCACTTAGGTCTAATTCAATCTCTTTGTCATCCAAGTCACCTTCACGTAAACGTTTACGGAATTTCTGACGCGTGTCCGACATGGCATCATGGCTCTCTTCTTCACGACCACGCGCTGGTGGTAATAGAATATCCAGGATACGTTCTTCGGCAGCATCTTCGGCTTTGCGTTGAACACTTTTCATGGCTTGTTCACGCGTGATTTTCATGGCGTTTTCGACTAAGTCACGAATAATCGAGTCGACATCACGACCGACATAACCGACTTCGGTAAACTTAGTGGCTTCAATCTTTAAGAAGGGCGCATTGGTCAATTTCGCTAAACGACGTGCAATTTCGGTTTTACCGACCCCCGTTGGCCCAATCATTAAAATGTTTTTGGGCGTGACTTCTTGGCGTAAGCTTTCAGGTAATTGATTACGGCGCCAGCGATTACGCAAAGCAATTGCGACGGCACGTTTGGCTTCTGCCTGGCCAACAATATGTGCATCTAGACTGTGAACAATTTCATTAGGGGTCATCATTTAAATTATCCTTCAAACGCTTGCGTAGACATATTTATACCGAACTTATATAAAGCGGTAAATTCTGTGAAGACACATTATAAAGTAAAAGTCGTTATATTTGCGTGTTGATGGTTTGCGTATTGCGGTTTTGCATGCTAAATTCATAGGAATTGATGGGTTGTTATAAAATAGACTCAAACCAAACTTGAATCAGAAGAAGAAAAACTCAGCGTGATGACACTTAACTTTACAAAAATGCAGGGCCTTGGAAACGATTTTATGGTGATAGATGCCATAGCACAAACCGTCGAATTTTCAGCAGATAAGATTCGCCAATGGTCGGATAGGCACTTTGGCATCGGTTTCGATCAGCTGTTGGTCGTTGAGCAACCAAGTCAGGCAGGTGTGGATTTTCGTTATCGAATTTTTAATGCCGATGGCTCAGAGGTTCAGCAGTGTGGCAATGGCGCACGCTGTTTTGCGCGCTTTGTGTATGACAAAGGCTTGACCGACAAAACTGAGATTCAAGTCGAAACGGCGTCTGGTGTGATCGTGCTCTATATCGAGGACGATGGTCTAGTGCGAGTCAATATGGGCGCCCCCAATTTCAATCCGACCAGTTTACCTTTTATCCAGCCTGAACAACAGGATCATTATTCGGTGGATGTGGGCGGGCAAAATATCTCTTTAGGCGCGGTTTCGATGGGCAATCCGCATGCCCTTATCTTGGTCAATGATATACAGTCCGCCCCCGTGGATGCCCTGGGTGAAGCTTTAGAGTCACATGCGCTTTTTCCGGAACGCGTCAATGTCGGTTTTGCACAGATTATCGATCCAACACATATCAAACTGCGAGTCTATGAGCGCGGTGCTGCTGAAACGTTAGCTTGCGGGACAGGCGCTTGTGCGGCGATGGCAATCTTGAAGAAATGGGGGTTGCTCACGGATCAGGTCAACGTGACTTTACCCGGTGGAGATTTGGTGATTAGTTGGAGTGGTGAAATGGATTCGCCAGTGTGGATGAGTGGTCCGGCGGTTACGGTTTTTGAAGGGAGTTTAGAGGTATGAGTCATACAACATTACACGCCGAAGATATTGCCAATTATTTAGATAAGAACCGGACTTTTTTCCATGTGTTTCCGAACTTATTGGATGAATTGAGTTTGCCGCATCCCAAAAGTGGTAAAGCCGTTTCGTTATTGGAACGCCAAGTTTATCAACTGCGTGAACAGCGTGATGGCTTGCAGGTAGAGGTCGATGGGTTGATGGATGTCGCCGGTGAAAATAGTGTGTTGTTCCAGAAGGTGCAAGACTTCACCAAAGCGTTGATGGCAGCGCAAACCGATCAGCAGGCGGTAGATTGTATCTATGAATATATGGGGGGGCTGTTTGAAGTGGATTATATTTCCTTGGTCACATGGGATGTGCCCCAAGTCAGTTTGAGAGGGGTCAGTCAGTTAGGGGTTAGTCAAACTTGGTCTGAAACCTTGAAAAGTCGTATGGAGGTCAACCAACCGGCGTGTGGTTTATTGGAAAAAGAGTGGCAAAATGGTTTGTTTCATACCCAGGACCCGATGACCTCAGTCTGCGTTTTACCCTTGGGCGCTGATGGCGTTTGGGGGGTGCTGGCATTAGGTAGTCAAACCGAGCGCTTTCATCCAAGTTTAGGTACCTATTTTTTAAAAATGATGGCTGAGTTGGTGACGGCTAAAATGAATCACCTTTTCTAAAGTCTTTGCTGATGGGATTAAACGACTATCTAAGGCAGTTGCAATCACAGAATAAGTCTGTGCATACCGTCTCTAATTATCAGCGCGATATTGAATCCTTTTTGGGGTTTTATCTATCGGGTGAGTTGTTATCCGCCACTGATGTGAGTGATGAGTCGGCTCAAACAGCGGTTGAATATCAACTCTCACTGGTTAAAAACTTTTCTGATTGGCAAACCATTGATTCAGAAAGTATTCGCGCCTTTTTGGCTTTTCGGGTACAAAACGGCATCAGTGCCAGAACCTTAGCAAGGCAGCTATCAGCGATTCGCTCTTTTTATGATTACCTGTTGTTTGAGAATCAAGTCATCAAGAATCCCGCTAAGGGATTAAAAGCACCCAAACAACCCCAACCCTTACCTAAAAGTTTAGATGTTGATTTGACGCAGCGTTTATTAGAGCAGCCTTTAGAGACATGGCAAGATGTTCGAGATCAGGCTATTTTCGAACTGCTGTACTCTGCCGGACTCAGGGTTTCAGAATGCGCTGAATTGGATCTATCACCTGGCCTGGATGAAATGCAGTCAGGTTGGGTGCGTGTTTTGGGGAAAGGCATGAAAGAGCGCCTCGCACCGGTCGGTTCAAAAGCACAGCAAGCGATTCAAGTGTGGTTACAGATCCGTCCAGAGCATGCCGAAGCGGTTGAGCAAGCTGTTTTTGTCAATCAGCGTGGGGGGCGCTTAAGTGTGCGTTCCATCCAGAATCAGCTAGACAAACGCACTTTACAAGCCGGTCTGCCGACTAAGATGTCGCCCCACAGATTAAGACATGCCTGTGCCACGCATGTCTTGGAATCGAGCGGTGACTTACGTGCCGTGCAGGAGATTTTAGGCCACGCTAATCTCTCTACCACACAAATATACACCAAATTAGATCTGCAGCATCTCGCACAAGTCTATGATCAAGCCCATCCTCGAGCCAAAAAGAACAAGTCTTAATTTAAAAGTCTTTAAGGATGACGATGGAAGAAAAAACGAATCCTATCGAATCGCCAAGCGTTTTCATTTAAAATAGCCAGCATTAAGCCAAATCAAGTCAATCAGACAACAAAGGATTCAAGCATGTCATTTCACGGAACCACAATCTTATGTGCAAAACGCAATGGCGAAATGGTCATTGGTGGCGATGGTCAGGTGACATTGGGGCATATTGTTATGAAGGGCAATGCCCGAAAAGTGCGTCGTTTATATAATAAGCAGGTCATTGCGGGTTTCGCTGGGGCGACCGCTGATGCATTTACGCTGTTTGAACGCTTCGAAGCACGTTTGCAAACCCATAATGGTCAATTGATGCGTGCGGCCGTGGAGATGGCCAAAGATTGGCGTACGGATCGCGCTTTGAGAAAACTTGAAGCGATGATGCTGGTGGCAGACCAAGATAATATGTTATTGATTTCTGGAACGGGTGATGTAATCGAGCCGCAAGATGACTTTATTGCCATAGGTTCTGGTGGCAGTTACGCTCACGCGGCAGCCCAAGCTTTAATGGCGAATACAGATTTGTCTGCGCGCGAGGTGGTTGAAAAAGCGCTGCATATTGCAGGCGATCTATGTATCTATACCAATCACAACCTCACAATAGAAACGATTCCCCGCACGGAAAAGTAAGATTAAACAAAATTAATTAGGAGAATATGTATGTCAGATAATCATGAAGATGTTTCTAACACGTCTGAAAATAAAGTCCGAGGATTGGGCGAGAGAGCCTTTGAATCGGCGTTATGGAATAGCCGTTTTGTCGTGTTGGTTGCGGTTGTCGCCAGTTTATTAACGGCTTTTGCCGTGTTCTACACGACGGCGATTGATGTGTTTTACACCATTTCACATCTAGCGCATTATCACTCCATGGATGATGCTGGACGCGCATTATTAAAGTCACAAACGGTGGCGCATGTGGTCGGTGCGGTTGATGGTTTTCTACTCGGTGCGATTATGTTGATTTTCTCACTGGGTTTATACGAGTTGTTTATCTCTAAGATTGATGCGGCAGAAGGCGATAAAGATGCCAGCAAGATTTTAATGATTAACTCTTTGGATGACTTGAAAGATAAATTGGCTAAAGTCATTGTCATGATTTTAATTGTTATGTTTTTTGAACAAGCAATCTTCTTAAAGCCAACAGAACCATTAGAACTTTTGTATTATGCTTTAGCCATTATGATGGTTTCTTTAGCGTTGTACTTATCGCATAAGTCTTCGACAAAGCATTAAAAACATTGTTCTAGATTGGCTATTGTTCGGTTGATAAGGCTGAACTGGATGGTTAATTGACTGAACAATAAAAAGCCCGCTATTTTATGAATAGCGGGCTTTTTTGCTTTTAACGCCGTTTTTTAAGTCTCGAGGATGGCCGTATTAGAGATTACCAGGCATGGTAGGTTTAAAGAAATGTGGTTTTTTAAGGGGTTACAGACTGCTGATTAATCTCTTAACCCTTGGTGATTTCGTGCTTAATGCGCGGTTCTAGTTAAATCTATTAGATAGGCTACTTAATTAACGGTTGAATTTCTTGCATTAATAGGTCTAAGGCACCACTTTGTCTATTGAAGCTTTGATAGGCAAGCTCACCGAGTGTCTGGCGGCTGTCAGGGGAGTTTGCGAGTTTGATGAGTTCGTCGCCTAAGGCTGTTGAGTCAGTAATGACTGTTAACGCCTTGTCCTGCATAAAGGAATCATATAACGCTTGTAGGTTGGCATAGTGTGGTCCTGATAAAACCGGTTTTTTCAGCGCAGCTGGCTCTAAAATGTTGTGTCCGCCAAAAGGCACTAAACTGCCACCAATAAAGGCCACATCACACCCTGCAAACCATAACATCAATTCACCGACACTGTCTGCCAAGTAGACTTGAGTTTGACCGGTAATTTGTTGGTTTAGGCTCCGTCTGGCACAGTTCAAACCAGAGGTTTCAATTTGTAAGGCGACTTCATCAAAGCGCTCTGGATGGCGAGGCGCCAGAATCAGTAACGCATCCGGTCTGATTGTCAGCAATTGCTGATGGGCTTGCAAAAGGAGCTGTTCTTCAGAGGTCTGATGGTTTTGTGGATGTCCATGCGTACTGGCCCCAACCCAAATAAATCGTTGGCTGAGTTGCTGTTCTGATTTCCAAAGCTGAGCTTGTTTTACCAGGCCTGGTGGAATGTCTAAATCGAACTTTAAACTGCCCAGAGTTTTGATTTTTTGAGGGTTTGCACCGAGTGATTCAAAGTGTTGTGCATCAATCGGGAATTGAGCGGCAATCAGTTGAGTCTGATTTAAGGCATTGCTGAGCATCTTGCCACCCCATTTCTGATAAGCAAGAAACGACTTCTCTTTTAAACGTGCATTAATCAGCATAATGGGAGTTTTACGTTCTGAACAGGCCTGGTAGAGGTTTGGCCAGATTTCCGTTTCAACCATAATCACCAACTTGGGTTGGAGTTGATCCAAAAATCGATTGACGGCAAAAGCGTAATCATACGGAATCATTTGATGTTGAATCTGAACGGGTGAAAACTGTAAGGCTTGCAAGGCACCTTGGATTGAACCACTGGTCAGCATGAGCGGTCGTTCAGGGTGGTCTTGCTTGAGTCGTGATAATAGCGGGAAGATAGAGCGGGTTTCCCCCACTGAAACGGCATGAATCCAAATGCCACCAGTTTGCACCTTTTGCCGATTAAAGCCAAAGCGCGATCGAAAGCAGTCATCAATATCAGGCAGGCCTGGATGTTTAGCCTGCTGTAAAGCATGCTTGCGACAGCGTTTCCACCCCGAATAAGCAATCAGAGGCAGCATTAAAGTGGTGAGGAAACGATAGGTAAATAGGTTCATTCAGTCAACTTAAGGGTTGTGTATTCTGGATTCAATTTAACCATTCAAATCGTAAATTTGAATAACACCCACTGCTTGGCCATCTTCTTCGACTAATAGCGCGGTGATTTTATGAGTGTTCATCATTTCTTCCGCTTCATTTAAACGGGCTTCACTGGAAATCATTTTCGGGTTGGCTTTCATGATGTCGCCAGCGGTTAGGTTCATGAAGTTGCCACCATCCATTTCCATATGTCGACGTAAGTCGCCGTCAGTGATAATGCCTTTGCCATTGTCGACAATACACAATCCCAAACGGCCATCGTTCATGGTATGAATGACCTCTTTCATAGGGGCGGATGCGTTGATCAAGGGTAGGTTTTTGCTTTTCATCTCATGTTTGACACGGGTCAGTAGTTTCCTACCTAAACTTCCTCCAGGATGGAAACGCGCAAATTCATGCGGTTGGAAATCACGGGCTTCCATGAGAGCAACGGCTAAAGCATCTCCCATCACTAAGGTTGCGGTGGTGGATGAGGTCGGTGCTAGTTGATGCGGACAGGCTTCTCTGGGAACGGCAATGTTTAAATGGAAATCGGCATTTTTGGATAAAGTTGATTCTGGCTTACCGGTCATTGAAATAACGATATTACCATTGTCTTTTAAAAACGGCAGTAAGCGAATGACTTCTTCAGTTTCACCCGAATTGGAAAGTGCTAAGAATACGTCATTTGGAGAGACCATGCCTAGGTCGCCATGAAATGCCTCACCTGGGTGCATGAAGAAGCAGGGGGTTCCCGTACTGGCGAAGGTCGCCATGATTTTTTTACCGATTAATCCTGATTTTCCCATGCCGCAGATGACGACACGACCTTGTGTATTAATAATGGCTTCAATACTGCCATTAAAATCATTATCGAGTTGGTTTTTAAGGTTTAAAACCGCTTCAGCTTCTATGTCAAAAACTTGTTTGGCGATGGCTTGGTAATCTTGTGGCATAAAATTCTCTTTAGGATTTGTTTTGGCATATTCGGAATAAGGTTTCGTCAGTACAGTCACTTCTTTTTAAAAGTGATAACCGACGTGAATATTGTGAAAATCTGTACCAGGGTTTGGCATCTCGATACCGGCATTGGAAATATGCAGGTAACGATAACTGATTTCGAAATCTTGGTTTTTAACCCCTAATCCAAAAATACTCCCAAATTGAAATTGAGTAGACTTGTAATCGTTTTCGATGGTGATATCACTTAGCAAATGTGGTCCGCCACCCATCTCAATAAAAGGTGTGTAGGTAAAGTTCTTCGGCTGATAGTGGAAAACCGGGGTAATGCCAATAATATAACCGGATTTGTTTTCAGGATTTTCTAAGGTGGATGACCAGTAATGTAAGCTACCTTCTAAACGTCCAGAAACTTCCCAAGAATCGGTCTCAAATACGGCTTCTTGCCAATCGGCTCCCAGCCCTAAGCGAAGATGATCTGTGGTTCGGTCAGAACCCGCATCCAAGCTGAAAGTCAATTTGTCGGTATCAATACCTGATGAAAGTGAGCAAGGTGCTTTACCTTCGTAACAGGCAAATCCCAAAGAGCCGATAGCCCCTAGAATCGCAAACGACATCAAGTCATTGTTCTCTTGTTTGGCTTGCGTTTGACTTGAAAATAGCAGGCCTAAAGTAAATATAGCCATTAATAGGGCAGAAAATAAGGTTTTGGAACTGTGCATGTAAGGGAATCCTGATAAACTAATGGCATCATTTTAATCGATATTAAAACCCTTTGGTAATGAATCCTATGCACGATTTTTCTCACGCTAATATTTTGGTCGTTGGCGATGTAATGTTAGACCAATATTGGACGGGCCGTGCTGGCCGTATTTCACCTGAAGCGCCAGTGCCTGTAGTTAAGGTCGCGGCTGAAGAAGTCCGTGCTGGCGGTGCTGCTAACGTGGCGATGAATATTGCTGCATTAGGTGCAACCGCGCATCTTTTAGGCATCGTTGGTAAAGACATCTCTGGTCAGATGGACGTACATGGTCAACAGTTAAGTCAGTTGATGACTCAAGCGAGCGTGACTTACGACTGGGCTTTATCTGACAGTGGTACGATTTGTAAATTGAGAGTCTTGAGTCATCATCAGCAATTGATTCGTATGGATTTCGAAAATCTGGTTCCTGAAGCCCCTGCTTTAGAGTTGGTTGAGAAAATTAAAGAACAGGTCGCAAAATACGATGTCTTAGTAATTTCTGATTACGCAAAAGGCGCTTTGCAGTTTGTCGAGCAGATGATCGCGGCCGCCATTGCAGTGAAAGTACCTGTTTTGGTCGATCCTAAAGGCTTGGATTTTAGCCGTTATCAAGGCGCGACGTTGATTAAACCGAATCAGAGTGAGTTTGAATCGATTGTTGGAGAAGCATCAGAGACTGCCGTTCTAGTGCTGAAAGCTGAGGAATTAATCAAAGATCTGCAATTAGACGCTTTATTGGTGACGCGTAGCGAACATGGTATGGCCTTGGTCACTTCTAGTGAGGCGCCTTACCTGTTGCAGTCTCAAGCCCAGGAAGTGTTTGATGTTACGGGGGCTGGAGATACGGTAATGGCTGCTTTGGCGACTGGCTTTGCAAGCGGAATGAGTTTGCAAAATGCAGTGCATTTGGCCAATCAGGCCGCCAGTGTTGTGGTGCGTAAAGTGGGTACGTCAACAGTCTCTAAAGCAGAACTAGATGAGGCGATTAAAGCTTCCATGCGCCATAAAGGTTATGTGGCCATGAATGAAGATGAATTGCTTGAATTGGTTCAGCTGGCGCAACAAAATGGTGAACGAGTGGTGATTACCAACGGCTGTTTTGATCTGTTGCACAGCGGGCATGTCCGTTACTTGAATGAAGCTGCTAAATTAGGTGAGCGCTTGATTGTTGCGGTTAACTCGGATGAGTCCGTGCAAATTCTGAAAGGGCCAACCCGTCCAATCGTCGACTTGGCAGGTCGCATGGAATTGTTGTCTGCATTAAGTTGCGTTGATTGGGTGGTGCCATTTAATGAAGAGACGCCTGAGCGTTTAATCTGTAAAATCAAACCCGACGTTTTAGTGAAGGGTGGAGATTATCAGCCTTCCGACATTGCAGGTTCAAAATGCGTTTGGGACAATGGTGGGCAAGTTGAAGTGCTCTCTTTTTGGGATGGCTACTCGACAACTGGTCTGGTGAATAAAATCCAGGAATCAGAAGCGCTTGAATCTAAGCAAACTCAAAAAGAATGTACCGAATGAAAATAGAATTTACACATGCGATTGCTGAACACCAAAAAGCCATTGAGTCCGTTTTAAGTCAATCTGACAAAGTCATTAGGGTGGTCGAGCAGATTCTCGTATCGGTTGCCCGTGGCGGTAAAGTTATTTGGTTGGGCAATGGTGGCAGTGCTGCTGATGCGCAACATATGGCGGCTGAATTGATGGTGCGCTATGTAAAAAACAGAAAGCCCATTGCTTCGCTGGCTTTAACCACTGACTCTTCTATCTTAACGGCGCACAGTAATGATTATCATTTTGACACGGTATTTTCGCGTCAACTTGAGGGGTTGGCGAAGCCTGAAGATGTGGTGATTGCTATGTCGACATCGGGGAGCAGTCCTAATATTGTTAAAGCAATTGAAGTCGCTAAGCAGATGGGCTGTTTTACGGTTGCAATGACCGGACAAAAAATGAGTCAATTGAGTGATTTGGCCGATGTCTGTTTTCAGGTGGAATCCCTAGAGACAGCGCGCGCTCAAGAAGCACACAGCTTTATCAGTCATTTGATTTGTGAGGGGTTAGATTCCGTTTATGAAACAGATGAATGAATTTCAGGCCGGTTATCGGCGAACAGCTAATTCGCAAGTTTGCAGGGAGCAGTAAATGTTATTTCTGGCAGGTGATATTGGAGGCACAAAAGCACTTCTTCAACTAATTTACACACCGCCAGAACGCGTTACTGACTACTCCACTTTTACGAGCCTCGCGAGTCCAACAAACAAAACCATTCAACTCGCAAAACAGAGTTATCCTTGTGCCAATTTCGATTCACTAGAATCCATTATCAATACTTTTCTTTCTCAGGCGCTTTCAGCTAAAAATTTATCTTCTTTTACTGACGTTGATATCGATGCCAATTTTGTGAAAATTCAATCAGCATGCTTTGGGTTGCCAGGCCCTGTTAATAGCCGCATTGTGCAACTAACCAATTTACCTTGGCTAATCGATGCGCAAAAAATAGAGAAACTCTGCTCAATTCAATCGGTTCATTTCGTTAATGATTTTTATGCAGCCGCGAGCGGTGTTCAAAGCCTTACCGAAGACAATGTGGTTGCGCTCTACCGTCCATCTGAACAAGCTAATGATGCCGGCAATCGTTTAGTAATCGGCGCCGGGACAGGATTGGGGGTTGCTCCGATATTCTATGATGGAAAAAATTATATCCCTGTGAGTTCGGAAGGCGGGCACTTTGACTTTGCACCTATTTCAGAAACTCAGCAGTTGTTACTTACCTGGTTATGGCAGCAGTGGCAGCATGTTTCTTACGAAAGAGTCTTGTCTGGGCCTGGTCTGGAAGCACTTTATCACTTTTTTAAAACGTTTGATTGCCCCGTCTCCTTTGCATCCGAAAATAACACCGGGTCATTGGATTCTAAAAAAAATACTTTATACTGTACGCATAACAACTTATTAGGTTCGCTTGTTGCTAGTATTACAGAAAACCCCTTGGCTTGTTTAGGGGATGAAGCTCTTAGTGCCGCGCAAATCAGTGTAGCTGCAGACCAAGGAGATCCTATCGCCATTAAGGCTTTAACGGAGTTTGTGACAATTTATGGCGCCTTTGTTGGTGCAGTTGCACTTATTTGGCATGCACCACAAGGTATTTATCTAGCGGGCGGAATCGCTGCAAAAATTCTGCCTTGGATGCAACAGCCTTATTTTAAACAAGCTTTTTTAGAGAAGGGCAGGATGTCAAAGGTCGTTGCGAATATGCCGGTTTTTTTAGTGATCGATGAAAGCTTGGGGTTAAAGGGGGCGATGTTACAAAATCACTTGTTGGTGCGGTTGGATGATACGATTTAATGATGCAGCTGCATGATCGTAAATAATATAAGCGTTAACGTCACAAAAAATTAACAATAAAAATCAGAATAATCAGTAAGGTCGTTACTTACAGAAATTAGTAAATAGTGGCTCAGACGATAAATTACCAGCAATGATAAGCAATGATAAGCAGGGATCAAAGGAGATGACTGAATGAAATACTATTGTGAGACAAAATCGGCAACCGATTTAACGCGTAAAACCTTGGCCTTGGTACTCGCGGGTGGTGAGGGAAGTCGTCTAAAAGACTTAACTCGCTGGCGAGCTAAACCTGCAGTGCCGTTCGGTGGTAAATATCGCATTATCGATTTTGTGTTATCCAATTGTGTGAATTCAGGTATTCGTAAGATTGGGGTGTTGACCCAGTATAAATCACACTCTTTGATTCGTCATATTCAGCGTGCTTGGAGTTTTATGCGTTATGAGGTTGGAGAATTTGTGGAAATCATGCCCGCCCAGCAACGTGTGGACAAGGATTGGTATTTAGGCACTGCCGATGCGCTCTATCAAAATTTAGATATCATGCGTCGCCACACTCCAGAGTATGTCATGGTGTTGGGGGGCGATCATATCTACTCAATGGATTACAGTAAAATGCTGGTAGAGCATGCTAACTCCGGCGCCGATGTGACGATTGGTTGTATTGAAGTGCCTCGCATGGAGGCGACAGGCTTCGGTGTCATGTCGGTGGATGAAACCTTAAGAATCACCAAGTTCACTGAGAAACCTGCTGATCCAGACGCGATGCCTGGTAAACCCGATAAAGCTCTGGCATCGATGGGGATTTATATTTTCTCGACTGAGTTTTTATTTCAGAAGTTGATTGAAGATAGGGATAATCCAAATTCAAGTCGGGATTTTGGTAAAGATATTATTCCTTCGATTATTGAAGATTGGAAAGTTCAAGCGTTCCCATTTGTCGATGAGATGGAAAAACCTGTCTATTGGCGAGATGTGGGAACGCTTGAGTCTTTTTGGAAGGCAAATTTAGATTTATGCACTATTGAACCCGAATTAAATCTGTATAACCGTGATTGGCCAATCTGGACTTATCAAGCACAGATGGCACCTGCCAAATTTACGTTTGATGATGAGGGGCGTCGTGGCATGGCAATTGACTCGCTGGTCGCTGGGGGCTGCATTATCTCAGGGGCACGTATCAAACGTTCGATTATTGGCAGCGGCTCACGGGTGCATAGCTATTCTTTGATTAAGGATTCAGTATTACTACCACGCGTGGAGGTCGGTCAAAACTGTCGCATCCAAAATGCCGTCATCGATAAGGGTGCTGTGATTCCAGCAGACACTATTATCGGTGAAGATTTGATAGAAGATGCGAAGCGTTTTTATGTCGAACCTGAGAGTGGAATTGTTTTAGTGACGCCAGAGATGTTGGGGCAAAAACTCCATACGTTGCGTTAGCTTGATGATCATACGCACTGCCTACTAGATTCATAAAAATATATAAAAAAAGAACCGAATCATGAAGCCTAAAAAGTTAAAAGTCGTTTTATGTTGGCATATGCACCAACCGCATTATCGAGATGGACTTGACGGTTTATACCGTTTGCCATGGGTGTATTTGCATGCCATTAAAGATTATGCAGACATGGCATGGCATTTGGAAAACTGCCCTGAAGCAAGAGTGGTGGTGAATTTCGCCCCCGTGTTGTTGGAGCAGTTGGATGACTACACCCAGCAGATGCAGAAATGGCTAGTGACGGGCGAGCCAATGCAAGATCCTTTATTGAATCTGGTGGCGGGTGTCACGCCGATTCCAACGGAAGCTCTGCTGCGCGAAGAGATTGTGATGGCTTGCCAGCGCGCTTATGCACCGACCATGATTAATATTTTTCCACGTTTTCGTGAGTTGGTGGAGATGGTGCAGTGCGAAAGTGCGCCTATTGGCATCGATAAAGTTTGTGTTAGCTATTTAAATGCACAGTATTTTACGGATTTATTGGTTTGGTATCACTTAGCTTGGATGGGTGTGAGCTTACGCCATACAGATCCACGAGTGAATCAGTTGATGGCTAAAAAGAATAACTTTGATGCAGGCGACCAACGTTGTTTGATGGAGATTATGACCGATGCAGTCGCCAGTATTATTCCTCGCTATCGTGCCTTGATGGAGGCTAATCAAATTGAAATCTCCATGACGCCATACGGCCATCCAATCGTTCCTTTGTTAATTGATTTTGCGAGTATGCGGGATGCTTTGCCTGATGCACCAGTACCAGTGTATGAAGAGTATCCAGATGGTTATGAACGCGCTAAATGGCATATGCAACATGGTTTGGAGGTCTATGAACACTATTTTGGAAGCCGTCCGAAAGGTGTGTGGTTGTCAGAAGGTGCTGTCAGTAGTGCCGCGGTGGGCTTGTTGGATGAATTTGATATTCAATGGACCGCTTCTGGCGAAGGTGTTTGGCGCCATTCTTGTGAAGCCTCACATATCAATCAACATGATTTAAATAGTAAGAAGGCCTTATATCAACCGTTACAGCACGCATCACAAAATTGCGCAATCTTCTTTCGGGATGACGGTTTATCCGATATGGTTGGCTTTCAATATAAAGATTGGAATGCCGATGATGCCGCGAATGATTTTGCGCAACATATGGATAATATCGCGAATTTCCTAGGGGATGAAGTAGAGGAACATGTGGTCACCGTGATTTTGGATGGCGAGAATGCTTGGGAATATTACCCTGATAATGCCAATCACTTTTTGAGCAGTATGTACTGTAAGTTAACTGAAGATCCTCAGATACAGATGACCACTTTTAAGGATGCTTTAAAGCAAGGTGCTAAGCTTCGCCATCTTCCAGTTTTGAAATCAGGGAGTTGGGTGTACGGTTCATTTTCTACCTGGATTGGTGAGCCTGATAAAAACAAAGGTTGGGATCTGTTGGTAGAAGCCAAGCAAACCTTTGATTTGGTCTTGGCTTCAGGAGAATTGTCAGCAATAGAAGTCCAGCAAGCGACCGAACAGTTGGCCATTTGTGAAGGCTCCGACTGGTTCTGGTGGTTTGGTGGCTATAACCCGTCAGACAGTGTGAGAGATTTCGATCAGTTATATCGCCGACATTTAACGCGTCTTTATCAGATGTTAGGTCAGGCCGCACCGGAGCGTTTGGATATTCCAATCTCTCAAGGGGGCGGTGATATGGAAAACGCAGGGACCATGCGCCGTAATTAAAAATCTGAAGGGTGCGCAGTTTAAGAGCCTTGAACTACGAAGGCTCGAAGAAAATATCAAACATAAAATTTCGCATCTTCATGCCTTCGTGGTTAAAAGGTGTTTAGTCTAAAATTTAAAGCAAACCTCACTAATTAGAGTTGAGATAAATGTGTGAATAAAAGACAAGCCGGTGTGCTGTTGCACCCAACTTCTTTACCTAACTCTGAAGGTAAATCAGGGCAACTAAATGACCAGGCCTGGTTGTTTTTGGATTGGATGAATCGCGCTGGATTATCCATTTGGCAGATGTTGCCATTAACTCAGCCGCATGAAGATCTTTCGCCCTATCAAGCGGTTTCTGCCTTCGCTTTGAATCCAACACTGTTACCGGATGACTGGTTAACTCAATTTGAGCAGTTCGGAGAAAAATCCTTTGCCGATTATTTAAATCAACCGCCGCATTGGTTGGAAGATTATGTTTTGTTTATGGTGATTAGAGATCATCAGAATAAAGCTTCATGGAGAGATTGGCCGCATGATTTGAAAATGCATGAGACTGAGGCCTTACAAAGGTTTGCAGAGATGCATCAAAATGAATTGCTGGCTCTAAAAAAACAGCAGTTTGTTTTATCTAAAATATGGCAACAGCTTAAAATAGATGCTAATCAGAAAGGCATTCAACTGTTTGGTGATATGCCTATTTTCGTGGCATTCGACAGCGCTGATGTCTGGGCGAACCCTGACCAATTTAAATTAGATGAAGAGCATAATCCCACGGTCGTCACAGGGGTACCACCTGATTATTTTTCAGAAACAGGACAACGTTGGGGTAATCCGCACTACAACTGGGGCGTGATGCAACAAGATGACTTCAGTTGGTGGCGTAAACGTATTGCAGAAGCCTTGACTCAGTTTGATTTACTGCGCATCGATCATTTTAGAGGGCTAGAGGCATCATGGGAGATAAAAGCCACAGAAGAGACGGCTATCAACGGCCAATGGGTGAAAACGCCGGGCCTTGAACTGTTAGCGGCCTTAAAATCAGACTTTCCAAATTTACCGATTATCGCCGAAGATTTGGGGAGTATTACCCCAGAAGTCGTGGCTTTAAAAGAACGCTATGATTTGCCCGGCATGTCGGTCTTACAGTTTGGCTTTAATGGTTTACCAGATAACCCGCATTCACTCTATGAGCAAGTGGAGAACTCGGTGACCTATACCGGTACTCATGATAACGACACAACCTTGGGTTGGTTTAATACCTTGGATGATGGTACCAAAAATTGGGTATTGGGGCAGTTACAAGCGGTTAATGCTGAGCAGCTTCAACAAGCGCATTTACCGGATGGAATGCCTTGGTTGTTAATCGCCGCGGCATTCAATACGGTCGCACAGCGCGTGATTGTGCCTATGCAGGATTTTCTAATGCTCGATGGGGCGCATCGTATGAATGTACCAGGCACAGCAGTAGGCAATTGGCGTTGGCAGTTTAATTGGTCACCAGAGTCAGGTGTATTAGCAGATAACCTACGGGTTTTATTGCAACAGACAGATCGTCTTTAAATAACGGCGCACTAAAAATAAAATGAACAATCGCTCACAGAGAAGGTTTGGTTAAAAGTATGCAAATAAGTTGGCAAGCCCTGGATAAGGGATTACAGACAGATATCGAGGCCTTACGACAAGGACGCCATCATGATGCGTTTGGTATTTTAGGTTGCCATGCTCTACCTGTCTCGCAAGCGTTACTGCAAGAGAAGACCTCTAAGGGGTCCAAGCAACCAGCTACGCTCAGCTCCGATCAAAAGATTGTAAAGACACAAGTGCCACAAGGCGAATGGGCGGTTCGAGTTTGGTTGCCTACTGCAGAGTCCGCTAATATCGATGGCCTGTTCGAGTGTCAACGGATCGAAGGCACTGACCTGTTTGTCGCCTTCCTCTCAGATAAAGAAAAAAATCAGTTAGCGCAGCACTATGTGGTCAATTGGACAGAAGCCGATGAGTCTGAACATTCTATGGTTTCACCGTATACGTTCTTGCCGCAGCTGGGAGAGCTTGATTTGCACCTGTTTGCTCAAGGACAGCATTGGCAACTTTACAATGTATTGGGTGCTCACCCTAAAGAAGTTGATGACATTAAGGGGGTGCAATTTGCTGTTTGGGCGCCTTCGGCAGAGCGCGTTTCAGTGGTTGGTGATTTTAATGGTTGGCATGGACTGCGTCACCCAATGCGTGTCAATGGCGGCTCGGGGGTTTGGGAGTTGTTTATCCCGGGCTTACAGGCGGGGGATGTCTATAAATTTGAAATTCGTAACCGTCAAACGGGTGATAGCTTTACTAAAGTCGATCCTTACGCCATGGCGATGGAATATCGTCCAGCGACCGGCTGTATCGTTTATGAATCAAAGTACCAGTGGAATGACCAGGCCTGGTTAGAATCGCAAAATACATTTGATTGGCAAAAATCGCCGATTAATATTTACGAAGTGCATTTAGGCTCATGGCAAAGAGCAGATGATGGCGGTTTTTTAAACTATCGCGAAATCGCGCACCGTATGGTGGCGTATGTTCAATGGATGGGCTATACCCATATTGAATTGTTACCGATATCCGAGCATCCATTAGATGAGTCGTGGGGGTATCAAACCACCGGTTATTTTGCGCCCACCAGTCGTTTTGGTTCTCCGGATGATCTGCGGTATTTTGTCGATTACTGTCACCAGCACAATATTGGTGTGTTTTTGGACTGGGTGCCAGCGCATTTTCCCAAAGATGAATTCGCCTTAGGGCGTTTTGATGGTACAGCGCTGTATGAACATGAAGATCCGCGTAAAGGTGAGCACACTGAGTGGGGCACTTATATCTTCAATTTCGGACGTAATGAAGTCCGCAATTTTCTAATCAGTAATGCGTTGTATTGGCTTAAAGAGCTGCATATTGATGGTTTACGCGTCGACGCTGTGGCGGCGATGTTGTATTTGGATTACGCACGTGAAGCGGGCCAGTGGGTGCCCAATGAGCATGGTGGTCGCGAAAATCTAGAGGCGATTACCTTTATGCAAGCACTCAATGAACAAGTGCATGCACAGTGTCCAGGCGCGGTGGTGATGGCAGAAGAATCGACGTCATGGCCAATGGTTTCGCGCCCCACCTGGATGGGAGGATTAGGCTTTTCCATGAAATGGAATATGGGTTGGATGAACGACACGCTGGATTATTTTGAAAATGAACCCATCTTTCGTCCATATCATCATAACCAACTGACATTTAGTCAGATGTATGCCTACTCTGAAAACTTTGTTCTCCCCTTGTCGCATGATGAAGTGGTGCATTTAAAAGGTTCTTTGATCGCTAAAATGCCGGGAGATGATTGGCAAAAGGCTGCCAATTTACGTCTATTGCTGGCTTATCAAATATTGCATCCAGGTAAGAAATTATTGTTTATGGGGTGTGAATTTGCACAATGGGGCGAGTGGAGTGAAGCGCGTGCTTTAGATTGGCACCTGTGTGATGAGCCTTTGAATAGAGGGGTGCAACTCCTCGCCCAAGGATTGAACCACCTGTATAAAAATCGTCCGGCGTTGTATGAACGTGAGTTTGATAGCCATGGTTTTGAATGGATTGATTGCCACGACTATGAGCAATCCATTTTAAGCTTTATCCGTTATGCGGATAACGAAAAAGTGGTCTGTATCTTTAACTTTACCCCTGTACCACGCCAAAATTACCGAATTGGTCTGCCCGAATCAGGTACCTATGTAGAGTTGATAAACTCCGATGCACAGGTTTTTGGCGGCGGTAATATGGGGAATGGTGGGTCGATTCACACTGAAAACCAGGCATGGATGAATCAGGCCTACTCTGCGGAATTGACCTTGCCACCGTTGGCTGCCATCGTCTTAAAGTTAAAAATTGACTAAACCACACTGTAATAAATACAGACGTATCTTCAAAGTGTTTTTGGGGAGCGTCGCCAAACTTAAATTTACGAATAGAACCATTAGGAACCCAGTATGAAAATACTTTTCGCCGCTTCTGAAGCCCATCCACTTATTAAAACAGGTGGGTTGGCAGATGTTTCGGGCAGTTTGCCGAATGCGTTGGCTACTTTAAAGCATAAATTACGTCTGGTTTTGCCTGCTTATCGGGCGATTATGGATAAACTGCCGCCGGGCGTGAGTCTTAAAAAGGTAGCAGAAATTTCGGTGCAAGGCTGTGGCCGAGAGCACACCGCTAAGGTCTTGCAGCTTAAAGCCGGAGCTGTCGCGGGAATTGATGTGCCAGTTTGGTTGGTCGATATTCCTGAGCTGTTTGATCGAGCCGGTAATCCCTACTTGGCTGCTGATGGCTCTGACTGGTGGGATAATGGCGAGCGCTTTGCGGTATTTTCAAAAGTAGTCACTGAATTGGCGATGGATCGTCTTGGGCTCAAGTGGCAACCCGATGTCGTGCATGCAAATGACTGGCAAACTGGATTGGTGCCGGCCTTATTGAGTTTGGAAAAAAAGCGGCCTTTGACGGTGTTCACGGTACACAACATGGCCTATCCTGGGCATTTTCCGCAATCTCTATTTGAACAATTAAAACTGCCTTGGGCACTGTGGGATAGTGAAGGTGTCGAGTTCTGGGGGCATTTTTCGATGCTTAAAGCTGGCCTAATCAAGGCGGATCAAGTGACGACGGTAAGTCCTACATACGCCAAAGAGATTTGTTATCCAGAGTTCGCTTATGGTTTTGAAGGGGTTTTGCATAAACGCCAAGCAGAAGGCCGTTTAATTGGAATTATCAACGGGATAGATGAGGTTGTTTGGAATCCTGCGAAGGATGCTTTAATCGTTGAGAACTATTCGGCCAAAAAAGGTCGACTTGCTGGAAAACAAGCGAATAAAAAAGCCTTATTAAGCGACTTGTGTTTATTGCGTGGTGAAGAAGAGAAAAGGTCCAATCATCGAATGTTGGACTGTCTGGATAAGCCTTTAGTTGGTTTAGTCGGTCGGTTGGTTGAGCAAAAAGGCATCGATTTAGTGTTGCAGATTATGCCGGAATTAATCCAGCAAACGAATGCTAATTTCGTCATTGTTGGTTCAGGTGATAAGGCGTATGAAGTACAAATTAAAGCCTTATCCCAGAAGTACCCTAGCCGTATTTGGGCTTTTATTGGTTATTCAGAATCTTTAGCGCATAGAGTTGAAGCGGGTGCTGATCTATTTTTGATGCCATCCCGCTTTGAACCTTGCGGCTTAAATCAAATGTATAGTTTGGCGTATGGCACGCCTCCGATTGTTCACCATACGGGTGGACTGGCTGACACCGTTGTCAATGCTACGGAAGAACATGTAAAACAAGGGAGTGCAACCGGTTTTGTTTTCTATGATCCGAGTCGACAAGCCCTAAAATCAACCTTATTGCATGCTTTGCATCTCTTTACTAAAAAACGTCTCTGGCAGAAAATCCAAAAAACCGGTATGGAGCAAGATTTTGGCTGGGAAACCAGTGCAAAGCAATATGTGAAATTGTATTCGGAGAAAAGATAATGCCAACAGAATTAGAAGCTAAAAGAGTCGAAATAATTACCGATATGTTGAAGAATATTGGTATGGAAAAAGAGGATATTGAGACCGATTTTTTAAAATATTTATGTCATACCTTAGGCAGAGATATTTGTTCGGAAGATTATTATCTATTTAAAGCCCTTTCCTATGCCACGCGTGATCGTCTTATGTCGCGCTGGAAAAAAAGCTGGGAAGCTTACAACGATAATCATCACAAAAAAGCCTACTATCTTTCGATGGAATTTTTGATTGGCCGTTCACTGACTAATAATTTGTTAAACCTAGGTATCGAGACCGAAACTGAACAAGCCATGTATGACTTAGGTCTTAACCTAGAAGAAATCGAAGAGGCGGAACGTGATGCTGGTCTGGGTAATGGAGGGTTAGGCCGCTTGGCTGCGTGCTTTATGGACAGTTGCGCGACACTGCAGTTGCCGGTAATGGGCTATGGCTTACGTTACGAATATGGCATGTTCCGTCAGTTGATTCAAAATGGTTTTCAAATTGAAGAGCCGGATCATTGGTTAGGGACAGGGCCTCATCCTTGGGAGATTCAGAGAGCAGAATATACCCAAGTCATTAAATTTGGCGGCACGGCTCGTCAATATGTCGATCCGCATTCGGGAAAGGTGATTTCGCATTGGGAGCATGCTGATGTGGTGGAAGCAGTGCCATTCGATGTGCCCATTCCTGGGTTTAAAAACGATACGGTTAATACTTTACGATTATGGTCCGCGACAGCACAGGAAGGCTTTAATCTTTCGGAGTTTAATGCCGGTTCTTACCATGAAGCGGTTGCCGAAAAAGCCGCAGCTGAAAATATCACGATGGTGTTGTATCCGAATGATGCCAGTGAATGTGGTAAAGAGTTACGTTTGAAACAGCAGTATTTTCTAGTCTCGGCGAGTTTACAGGACGTGGTTGCGCAGTGGAAAAGCAAGAATGATGATTTTACCGACTTCGCCGAAAAGAATGCGTTTCAGTTGAATGATACGCATCCAAGTTTAGCGGTTGCTGAATTGATGCGACTATTAGTTGATAAAGAGTGCTTGTCCTGGGATGACGCTTGGGAAATTACCTCCAAAACGATGGCTTATACCAACCATACCTTATTGCCAGAAGCGCTTGAGAAATGGTCAATCGGTTTGTTTGAAAAACTCTTACCGCGTCCACTAGAGATTATTTATGAAATAAACCATAGGTTCCTAATGCAAGTGGCGATGAAGTGGCCTGCGGATAATGACCGTCAACGTCGCATGTCGATTATTGATGAGCATAACAATGTCTGCATGGCTTATTTGGCGATTGTCGGTAGTCACTCTGTCAATGGGGTGGCGGCACTGCATTCGCAACTGCTAAAAGAAGGTCTGTTCAATGATTTCTATCAGTTATGGCCAGAAAGATTCAACAACAAAACCAATGGAGTGACTCAACGTCGCTGGTTGGCGGGTTGTAACCCTAAGCTAAGAGCGCTACTTAAAGATAAAATTGGCGAAGGCTGGATTACTGAACTCACTCAGTTATCCAAAATTGAACCTTTGGCTGAAGATGTTAATTTCCAACAGGCTTGGCACGACGTGAAGCAAGCGAATAAACAGAACCTGGCTAATCTCATCAAAAAAAAGACGGGTGTCGAGCTTAGCGTGGATTCGATGTTTGATGTTCAGGTCAAACGAATTCACGAATATAAACGCCAATTACTCAATGTCTTACACGTCATTCACCTTTATTCACGCATTAAGCGTGGCGATACAGCAGACTGGACCAATCGAAGTGTTATCTTCGGTGGTAAAGCTGCACCAGGTTATGTGATGGCCAAAGGCATTATCAAGCTTATTAACAATGTCGCACAGATTGTTAATGCCGATCCTGATGTCGGCGAAAAGTTAAAGGTGGTTTTTTTTCCAAACTACCGTGTCTCGGCCATGGAGGTGATTTGTCCAGGTACCGATCTCTCAGAACAAATTTCGACTGCCGGTAAAGAAGCCTCTGGAACCGGTAATATGAAGTTCATGATGAACGGTGCTTTGACCATTGGGACGTTAGATGGTGCCAATGTCGAGATTCGGGAAGCCGTCGGCGATGAAAATTTCTTCTTGTTTGGATTGCAAACGCCCGATGTGGAAGCGCTACACCATCATTATTATCCACAAGGTTATATTGATGAAAGTCCCGAGTTACAAGCGGTTATGGGTTTGTTAGAGTCTGGACATTTTAATCAATTTGAACCGGGTATCTTTAACGACATTATCAACTCCATGAAAAGCTCAAGCGACCCTTGGATGACTTTAGCGGACTTTCACAGTTACATTACGGTGCAAGAACAAGTTTCTCAAGCCTATCAAAATCGCTTTGAATGGACCAGAAAGAGTATCATCAACTCAGCCCGCAGTGGGATATTCTCGACAGACCGTACCATGCAAGAATATAACAACGATATCTGGAAACTCACACCCGTTACTTCCCATAACTAACCTCCTTTCCAGTCAGTAATTTCATTACCGGGTAAAGCCCGGTAATCTCTATTTTTACCTTCCCGCACAAATTTCTTTTCATTTCTTGTACCGCTTTTAGCAACATCAGTGTCTTGGTAAGCTATTGTTCATAAAATTGGATGAGATAAAAAACGGGAGATATTGCTTAGTTGGGCTGTAATGAGATTATAAAATGTGGTTTGTGGTGATATAATCGTCAGCTTATTTAATTTCTAGACGAGTTAGGCTTTATGTGCGGAATTGTTGGCGGCGTTGCTGAGCGGAATATTGTTCCAATTCTATTGGAAGGTTTAAGAAGGTTGGAATATCGAGGGTATGATTCATCCGGTATTGCTCTTTTAGATCCAGATAACCAAATTCAACGATTACGTTCAATCGGTAAGATCAAAAATCTCGATGAAAAAATTCAAAGCCGCTCTGAACCCTTTTCAGGGAATATCGGAATTGCACATACGCGCTGGGCGACTCATGGCATACCTTCAGAGCATAATGCCCATCCACATATCTGTAATAATCGCGTTGCAGTCGTGCATAACGGTATTATCGAGAACTATGCAGAACTTAAAATCCAGCAGCTAGCCCAGGGGTATCGTTTTACTTCTGAAACCGATACCGAGGTGGTTGCACACGCAATTCATAAAGCACTTTCTGACATGCAGGATGCTGAAGTCGAGGAATCTACCGCCGACAATACACAAGTTTCGCGCGAGAGGCGTTCGTCAGCAAGACATGACCAAGACAGATTGGTAAGAGCGGTACAACTGACAGTGAAACAGTTCAAAGGCGCTTACGCCTTGGGTGTGATCGCGATTGATGATCCTGATACTTTGGTTGTTGCAAGAAAGGGCAGTCCGTTGGTGATCGGTATTGGTATTGGAGAGCACTTTATTGCTTCCGATGTCTCTGCATTATTACCTGTTACCCAGGATTTCATATTTTTAGAAGAGGGGGATGTCGCCAAGATTCAACGTAATCACCTAGAGATTTATAACCAAGCAGGCGAGCGCATTGAAAGAGAGGTTAAGCAATCTAACCTGTCAGCAAATGCTGTAGAGCTAGGTGAACATCGCCACTATATGCACAAAGAAATCTTTGAACAGCCGCAAGCTGTTATTGATACTTTAGAGGGCCGCATTACCCAAGAGCATGTGCTTATCTCAGCATTTGGTTTTCAAGCGGAAGGGATCTTCAAAACAATTCAGCAGGTTCAGATTGTCGCTTGCGGTACCAGTTATCATTCAGGCCTGGTCGCTAAATACTGGTTCGAAGATATTATCGGCTTGCCTTGCCAAGTGGAGGTCGCCAGTGAGTATCGCTATCGTAATCCAGTGGTTATTGACAACACTCTATTTGTTACCATCAGCCAGTCCGGTGAGACGGCAGATACATTGGCCGCATTGCAGCAGATTAAAGGTCTTAAACAACATAAGAGTATCCCAACCCTTACCATCTGCAACGTTGCTGAATCCAGTCTAACGCGAGAAAGTGATTTAACGTTTCTAACGCATGCGGGTCCAGAAATAGGGGTGGCTTCAACCAAGGCATTCACGACTCAGTTAGTGGCTTTAGCGTTACTACTGACCTCAGTAGGTAAAGCAAAAGGCTTGTTAAGTGAAAAGCGCGAAATCACCATTGTAAAAGGCCTACAAAAGCTACCAGGCCTGGTCAAAAATGCGTTAGCGCATGAAGATCAAATTATGGAAATCGCCAAAACCTTCGCAGATAAAGATAATGCCTTGTTTTTAGGTCGAGGCACTATGTACCCTATCGCGATGGAAGGTGCGCTGAAGCTCAAAGAAATCAGCTACATCCACGCAGAAGCTTATCCTGCAGGTGAATTAAAGCATGGTCCACTAGCCTTGATTGATGAGCATATACCAGTAGTTGCAATTGCCCCGCATGACGACTTGTTGGAGAAGCTAAAGTCCAATTTGCAAGAGGTCAATGCACGTGGTGGACAAATGATTGTCTTTGAAGACGAAAAATCCAACGTCAGCTCCGAACCCGGTTTTAAAGTGGTTAAAACCACGACCAATGTAGGTCGCATCACTGCACCCATTACGTTTAATATTCCATTGCAGTTACTTAGCTATCACGTTGCCTTAATTAAAGGGACGGATGTAGATCAGCCTAGGAACCTGGCAAAGTCAGTAACGGTTGAATGAGAAGTTTAGATGCCCTTAGAGGTTATTCTGCTTTAGTTGTCTTATTGGCTCATTTTGTGCAGATATTTATCTTGCCAAAATTAGGCTTAGAATCGTATGTTACAAAAGTGAACGCGACAATTGCATCCCTTGCAGTAATGTCCTTTTTTTTAATATCAGGGTATGTGATTGCGCACTCGATTGAAAAACACATTAAGCAAGACAGGATGGATGTTTTTTTTATTAACAGGTTGGCGAGAATATTTCCGCCATTAATCTTTGCTGTTTTGTTAACGTTTGTTTTGTATCAAATTATTGTCTTATTTCAATTTCATGGTTATGAAACATTCCGCTTAGCAGGGGATTTGTATACTCCAAGAGAAAAGGCAAACTTTTCATTTGAAAATGCCATTTCTTCGTTACTATTGCTTCAAGGGGTTTTTCCGAATCCATTTTTTGTAGATAATTATGCGCAATTAAAATTAGCCACTAACCTTAATATGAATGGACCTCTCTGGTCTTTAAGTTTTGAGTTTTGGCTGTATTTCATTGCAGGAATCCTTTTTCTGGGATTGTATAAGAAATGGTATCTCCTATTTTTACTTACGCCATTTATTTTATCAATTATGTTTTTCGGCAATGTAAGGTTTGTTTTTTTGGGCTTGGTATGGGGTTTAGGTTTCGGGATTTATTTCTTTAAACATCGTCTGGAGAAGAGAGGTATTTTAATTTTGGTCTTGTCGGTTATTTTTTTAGGCCGTTATTTTTATTTAGATTATAGCTTCTTACATGCATTGACTAAAGGCTTTGCATACCCCGGTGGCCACTATGTTTTTTACCTCTTTCAAGCATCTTTTCTTCTACTCTTGTTTTTGATTTTAAGATGGTTTATTGATTTAAAGTATATAAAATCGGTGGGTTGTTATTTGGGAAATTTTAGTTACACGTTATATATTATTCACTTTCCGATTCTATTATTTCTATTCTCATTTTTACATCAGTATATTCATAGATTAGATATATCTTACTTGGTGTTGATTGGGGTTTTTCTACTAGTGCTGGTTGTTTTCTTTGCTAAATGGGTTGCCATGTTAGTAGAGGATAAAAAACGCTTTCAGAGCTGGTTAATTCGTATAAGTGCTAGGTAGTGGTTTAGTAAAGCAGTAGCTCTTGGACTATTGAAGTCTGATTCTTGCCATTAATTTGGTTTAGTGTAGTTAATAAAGTTGTTAAGGTTTAATTGTATGGATTCAGTATTACCTCTAATTGGTCGCAATGAAGAATTGTTTGAAAGTGATGTTAGTAATCATGAACGTGACTTGTCAGGAATTGTGGAATCATCAACCTTTTTGGTTATTGGTGGCGCTGGCTCAATTGGGCAGGCTGTTACAAAAGAGATCTTTAAAAGGAATCCCAAAAAGCTTCATGTTGTAGATATTAGTGAAAATAACATGGTCGAACTGGTGCGAGATATCAGAAGTTCTCTTGGCTATATTGATGGTGAATTCAAAACCTTCGCTTTGGATATCGGTTCTGTCGAGTATGATGCATTCATCAAGCAAGATGGGAAGTATGATTATGTTCTAAATCTATCAGCGTTAAAGCATGTGCGCAGTGAAGAAGATCCGTATACCTTGATGCGAATGATTAATGTCAATGTGCTTAATACGGATAAAACAATTCTACAATCCATTCAAAATGGTACAAAAAAATACTTCTGTGTTTCTACTGATAAAGCCGCTAATCCAGTCAATATGATGGGGGCGAGTAAGCGTATTATGGAAATGTTTCTAATGCGACGCAGTCAGGAAATTAATATTTCTACCGCACGGTTTGCTAACGTGGCTTTCTCCGACGGGTCGCTACTCCATGGCTTCAATCAGAGGATTCAGAAAAGACAGCCAATAGTTGCTCCGCAAGACATTAAACGTTATTTTGTGACACCTAAGGAATCCGGTGAACTTTGTTTGATGTCATGTATATTTGGCGAGAATCGGGATATTTTCTTTCCTAAGTTGAGTGAAAAGTTTCATCTAATATCCTTTGCTGAAATTGCCGTAAAGTATTTAGAGCAGATGGGGTATGAGCCCTATATGTGCCAATCTGAAGACGAGGCAAGAAGGCTCTCTGAGACCTTGCCTGATCAAGGGAAGTGGCCTTGCCTTTTTACGGATAGTGACACCACAGGTGAAAAAGATTTTGAAGAGTTTTTTACTGATAAAGAAACGCTTGATATGCAAAAGTTTCAGAGTTTAGGGGTTATCAAAAACGATCCAATTTATAACGAAATAGATCTAGAGCTTTTTGAAAGAACTATTGCTGAGCTGAAACAAAATCAAGGTTGGACCAAAGATCAGATTGTTCAGATTTTTTTCCGTATGCTTCCTGACTTTGCCCATAAAGAAACCGGTAAATATCTCGACAGCAAGATGTAGAAGGTAATCATGTATTCAGATGTAATTAACTTTATTAGAAGAACCTATCAGACGGAAGAATTTTTACCGCTTCATGAACCAGTATTTTTTGGAAATGAAAAGAAATATGTAAATGAGTGTATAGATTCGACATTTGTTTCTTCAGTTGGCAAGTTTGTTGACCGTTTTGAAGAGATGGTGGCGGAGTATGCTGAAGCAAAATACGCTATAGCAACCGTAAACGGAACGGCGGCATTACATATCGCTCTGAAGCTTGTGGGGGTTGATGAAACAAGTGAAGTAATCACTCAGCCGTTGACGTTTATCGCAACTTGTAATGCGATTAGCTATTGTGGAGCAACTCCAGTGTTTGTCGATGTTGATAGAGATACTTTGGGGTTGAGTCCCAAAAGTCTATCAAAATTTCTCGAAGAACAGACAGAGCAAAGAGCAGACGGATGTTACAACAAAGTAAGTGGAAAGAAGATCGCGGCTGTTTTGCCGATGCATACCTTTGGTCATCCATGTCGAATTGATGAGATTGCAAAAGTTTGTAATCAATATAATATCCCGTTGGTTGAGGATGCTGCTGAAAGTCTGGGGAGTTATTACAAGGGGAAGCATACCGGAACTTTCGGCAAAATTAGTGCCTTTAGTTTTAATGGTAATAAAACCATCACGACAGGTGGTGGGGGAATGATTCTCACCGATGATGAAGCTCTGGCTAAGAGAGCCAAGCACATCACTACGACAGCCAAAGTGCCTCATCCGTACGAGTATATTCATGATGAAATTGGCTATAATTATCGTATGCCTAACCTCAATGCGGCGCTTGGGTGTGCCCAGATGGAAGTTCTTGACACCATTCTAAGTAAAAAAAGAGACTTGGCGTCGTCTTATATCCGTTTTTTTGAAAATCAAGCATCACTTTTTTTAAAAGAACCTGCTGATGCACATTCAAATTATTGGCTGAATGCGGTGGTTTTGGCTAATAAGGCTGAAAGAGACAATTTTTTAAAAGCGAGTAATGAGGCTGGTGTCATGACGAGACCAATCTGGCAGCTTATGAATAGATTGGATATGTTCAAAGACTGTCAGACAGGAGACCTTTCTAATGCTTGCTGGCTTGAAGACCGTGTAGTCAATATTCCCAGTGGTGTTAAGCTATGAAACAGCAACTGATTCTCATTGGTGGAGGAGGCCATTGCCGCTCTGTTATCGATGTTATTGAGCAAGAAGGTCGATTTGGAATTGCTGGTATTGTCGATAACGCTGAATTAGTAGGCACAGATGTCTTAAATTACAAGGTAATCGGAAGTGATGAAGATTTAGCTGAATTAGCTCAACAGTATAAGTATGCCATTATTACCGTTGGTCAAATTAGGTCGTCTTCTACAAGAAGAAAGTTATTTGAATTGGCTAAGCAAGCAGGATTCATATTGCCCGTGATAATTTCATCAAGAGCCTATGTGTCCAAATCTTCTTATATAGATGAGGGGACGGTTGTTATGCATGATGCTTTAATTAACGCTAATGTTCAAGTTGGTAAAAATTGCATTGTGAATACAAAAGCATTGATTGAACACGATTGTGTAATAGAGGATGATTGTCATATTTCTACTGGAGCGGTTATTAATGGTGGAGTGCTAATTAAGAAGCGAAGCTTTATTGGAAGTCAAGCCGTTACGAGAGAAGCGATGGTTATTCAAGAGAGTAGTTTTGTAAAAGCAGGAAGCTTGGCAAAATGAAGAATCAAGTTGCTTTTTTAACGACAATTTTTCCTATGAGTAAAACCTACTTACTCGATTTTTTTAATTCCCTACAAAAGCAAACTTATAAAAATTTCGATGTAATCGTAATAAATGATAATTATGAGGGGTTTGATGAAATTAAACAGGCTTTTATCAATCTTAATATAGTTGAACTGAACTACTCAGATACGCCTGCCATGAATCGAGAGTACGGGATAAATTATGTGGCCAAAAATGGCTATGATATTTTGATTTTTGGTGATAGTGATGATTACTTTGACAGCAATAGAGTACAAGTTTCTATAGATAGTCTCAGAGACTACGATATTGTCGTTAATGATATCTCTCTTTTTAATGCTGATGGCATTTATAATAAAAAATATATTTCAAATAGAGTCCAAGACAATACTCAGATATCGCTAGATTTTATAAAAGATAAAAATATATTTGGGTTATCAAATACGGCTTTAAAGGTTTCAATTTTAGATCAAATTATTTTTGATCGAGATTTAGTGGCTGTAGATTGGTATCTATATACAAAATTGTTGTTAAAAAACACAAAGGCAATATTTACCAATCAAACACAGACTTATTACAGGCAGTATGAGAGTAATACAATCGGTATTGGTGATAGAACCCTCGAAACTATTCAAAAAACTCGATTAATAAAAAGTAAGCACTATAGTCTACTAGTAGAAGAAAATATCATGTTCAAAGAGTTAAATGAGCGTGAAGAATATCTAAAAATGAACAATGATTACTCCGAATTATCCAAGCAACAAATCAAAACCCCTCTTTGGTGGGAAGATTAAAGCTAATCGAAGAAAGGCCAAATATATGAAAGTACAATTGACAAGCAAAAAAGAAGTTTTTAACTATTGTCAGCCATATGTCATTGCTGAATTAGGCTCAAACCATAATGGTGATATGGCGTTGGCAAAAAAAATGATTGTTGAAGCAAAAGAAGCGGGTGCTCATTGTATAAAGTTCCAAAGTTGGACTAAGGATAGTATTTTTGCGAGACAAAAATATGATGATAATTACTTTATTGCTGATGATTATCGAGATAGGGATGACTATACACTGGAAGAAATCGTTACCGAGTATTCGATTTCAGAAAACGAGCTTTTACAGATGAAAATCTTTGCAGATGAAATTGGTATTGATTGTACCTCCACGCCGTTTAGCAAAGCAGAGGCTGATTTTTTAATTGAAAAAATGAATACGCCATTCATTAAAGTCGCATCAATGGATCTTAATAATTATCCATTTTTAGAGTACTTAGCTAAGAAAGGTAAACCTATCGTAATATCAACAGGTTTGAGTGAATTATATGAAATTGATAAGGCGGTTAAAATAATTGAAGACTCAGGAAATAATCAGATTGTAATACTGCATTGTGTTTCTACATATCCACCTGTTGATAGTGATGTAAATTTAAATAATATCAAAACTTTAATGGCTACATATCCTGAATATCCAATTGGTTTTTCAGATCATACTATTGGCACGGCGATACCGCTGGCTTCTGTTGCAATGGGTGCGTGTTTAATTGAAAAACACTTCACTCTTGATAAGGATATGGAGGGTTGGGATCATAAAGTTTCAGCAACAAAGAATGAAATGGAAGAGATTGTTTCTAACGCCATTCGAATTTGCGATGCATTAGGTTCATTTAGAATTACAGCTTCCGAGACAGAAGAAAAAAAGAGAGAGTTCAGAAGAAGTATCGTTTTAACAAGAGACTTCAAAAAAGGCGAAGTTATTCAGGATTGTGATATAGATTTTAAAAGACCTGGAGGTGGCTTCGAACCAGGGCTGTCAGACTTTGTGGTAGGAAGAACGGTTAATAAAGATCTTCAATTTGATCACATATTAACGAAAGCAGACATTGTTTAATGATCACTGAGCGATAAGGGTTTTCGATGAAGAATATGATTTTATCTAACAATTCATCTTTTAAAGAAGCAATAAGATTGCTGGATAAGAATGGACATGGATTTTTAGCTGTTACTGATGAGCAAGGTAGACTGATCGGAATACTTACTGATGGTGATGTTAGGCGAGCCATTCTTAATGATAAATCTGAATTGGTAGACATCATTAACAAAGAACCTGTGACGATGCTTGAGGGCGTTAGTAAAAAACAAGTGTTTTATGAATTAAAAAAGCTTTATAGAAAACACATGCCAATAGTGGACAGTTGTGGGGTTTTAAAAGACGTCGTAATATTAGATGAAGCTGAATTTGACTTAAAACCCAACTGGGTTGTGATTATGGCTGGTGGACTTGGAACGCGGTTGGGTGAACTCACTAAAGATACCCCAAAACCAATGTTGCCCGTTAATAATAAACCGATACTTAAGCATATTATTGAACTGTTTGTTTCACACGGTTTTACGAAATTTATGCTGAGTGTTAATTATAAGGCCCACGTAATTAAAGATTATTTCAAAGATGGCAGTGAATTGGGTATTGAAATAAAGTATTTAGAGGAAACGAAAAAATTGGGTACAGGTGGGGCTTTAAGCTGTATAGATATAGAGCTCGATGCTCCATTTTTCGTGACTAATGGAGATGTTCTGACCTCTATGGATTATGAAGAATTATTGAACTTTCACAAGCTAAGTGCTTCTCAAGCAACAATGTGTATAAGGGAAAGTAGTTACCAAATACCGTATGGTGTGGTTGAAATTGATCAGGGAAATAATATCTTAAATCTTCATGAAAAACCGGTGTCAAATTTCTTTATCAATACAGGTGTTTACGTCCTCAATCCACGGGTTTTAGATTATGTACCGCATGATGAGTTTTTTAATTTACCTGAGTTGTTTAGTATTTTGAGGGAACAAGGCCATTCTACTAAATCATATGAAATAAATGATTATTGGGTGGATATGGGTCGTCCTGAAGATTATGCATTGATAAAAGAAAAGCTTGAGTTCTAGCTAGTAAATATTTTTTTATAATAAGAATTCGATTTAGTATTTTTTGGTTTGTTTGGTAGTTAATGGGGTTGTGCGTGTTCGGTAATAAAAAGGTATTAGCTATCATTCCTGCAAGGGGCGGCTCAAAAAGGATTCCTAAAAAGAATATTATTCCATTAGCGGGTAAGCCAATGATTCATTGGACTATTGAGGCTGCTCTGGAATGTCCATATATTGATAAGGTGTTAGTAAGTACGGATAGTTGTGAAATAAAGGAAGTTTCCGAAAGGGCTGGTGCGGAGGTGCCTTTTATTAGGGTTAAAGCAGCAGATGACATTTCACCGGTCTCTGAAGCGACATTATCAGCTTTAGAGCAAGCTGAAGCGCTGTGGGGGGGGTTTGATATTGTGGTTCAACTAATGGCAAATTGCCCGCTTCGGGATAGTTCTGTAATAACGGAGGCAATAGATTCCTTTTACTCAGATGGTAGAACGTCTCAAATTAGTTTTTTTAAATATGGATGGATGAATCCGTGGTGGGCGCATAAAATTAAAGATGACCAACCGCAACCTATATTTGAAGAAGCGTTAAAAAGCCGTTCTCAAGATCTTGAAGAGTTATATTGTCCTACAGGATCTGTATGGATAAGTTCAACAAAAAGTTTGGCACAATTTAAAACTTTCTATTCTCCAGGCTATCGCTCATATGTGATTGACTGGGTGTCAGCCTTAGATATCGATGATCATGATGATTTATTAATGGCAGAGGCCATGTTCGCTCTAAAAAAACGGTGTTAGTACCCTTCTTGGTTTTGAATAGTAGTATATGGTTAGATTATTTACGCTTTTATAGCCTGTTCTCAGATCTAGATGATGTTTAATTTGTGATAGAAAGAAGAAAGCATTATTTATAGATGCATTAGTATTAGGTAATATATAACCTCATTAAGGAAAGTAGAGATATGAAGATTTTGTGCCATGTAGGGCCATGGTGTGTTAAGCAATACAAAATGATTGCAAAAGGCGTCGATTCTGAAGCTAAAGTAACTATAGCTAGTGGTTTTAAAGCAGTGGATGAATCGGGTTTACATGAGGCTTATTATATAAACTTACGAACCAAAGAATCTGGTGTTACCTCTTCTGAGGAGGGGGTTGACTTTGAAGATATAATTAAAAGATGTCGTTTACTTCGTTCTTTACCACATTCGGAGGCTATGTTGCATGTTCTTTCTATGAAGAAAGCCGTATCGGATGTGTTTGATGCCGTTAAGCCTGATTTGGTCATTAGTGAAACTATTGATCAGTTTTTGATGGATTTAATCTACTTTGAGTCTTTAAAAAGAGGGATTCCATTTGTAGGTTTAGTTATATCGTTTGTTAATGGATACTATAGAGTTACTGCCAGAGGTGAATATAACCACCTAAGGAATGTCCCTGATAAAGAGGTGCAGTCGGTCATCCAAAAATTAGAGCAGAAAAGTTACAAGCCGAAGTTTGTTACTCAATCGGATGGCAATTTTAAGGCTGCCGCTATAGATCGATGGTTTAAAAATGCTTTGAGAATTCCATACTTTTTTATGAAGAGGTTATTCACAGGTGAAACATATAATTACCATTATTGGGCCTCTCAACTAACGGCTTTAAATAACTTTAATTTGTACCCTACGATGCAGCTTGGTTTAAAAAGTTGGAAGCAAGTAATAGGCTCTTCTAATAAGCCTCTAGTATACATCCCGCTACAATTTTTTCCCGAAGCCACGATTGATTATTGGTGTGAAGATCTAGAAATGATTGAGTATGAAGATAGGCTTATTGATTATGTTCAAAAATTATCCTTGGATTTCCAGATTTTAATTAAGGAACACCCAAATGTAATAGGAATCCGAAATTCTAGTCTATACAGAAAACTTTCTAAAATAGAAGGTGTTGTTATTTGTCCTACATATGAAGATTCAAATTATATTGTAGATTTATGTGATGCGGTACTGGTATGGACAGGCTCAGTTGGGTTTGAAGCAGCGTTAAGAAGTAAGCCTGTTATTACAGTTTGTAATCCCTATTATGCTATAGGAGATCAATTTTTAAGGCTCTATAACAATACCTCTTCAGAAGAGATCTTGTCATTTATTAAAGACAGATCAAAAAGCATTAGTCATGAGGAAAAGTCTGCATTAGTTTCCCATGTTTTGGCCGGACTGCTGCCTGGAAAGTACATAAACGATGCATCTTGGGACAGTAGTAACACGAACGATGTTCAAGATGCAAAACAGATAGGTACCCATATAAGAAAGTATATATGTCACATGTAGATAAATATACTTATACTCTATTTATTTCATTGAGTGCTTTATTAGGTATATTTAAAATTACTATTTTTGCCAAATTACTTGGTCCTGAACAGTATGGATTGTATGCCTTGGTATTGAGTGTATATATATTTATTGTTTATTTTGGCAGTATGGGACTGAGCGACGCTTTAATTAAGCTTGGGTCAAAGGCGTTTGGGCAATCTAAGTTAAATGACGTTTATGATTTACATATTTTAGCTGCGGTTTATGGTGGAGTTGTAACTTTTGTACTGGGTGCTTTGTTTAGTATCTCTATTGTTATCTTTCTTAGTGATGAAGATGTGTCTATTGTGTTAGCTCTTGCAGGCTTGTTAGCCTTTTCAGCATTGGAGTTTAACTTAATAGATGCATTGCTTAGAGTAACGCATAGATTTGTATTTTACTCGGTATTGTTGTTTGTAAAATCATTGGGTGTCATTCTTTTGGGTTGGTATTTAGCGCTAGACTATGGTGCGTTTGGCGTGGTTTTATCTGAAATAGTCGCCTTTTCGCTGGTCTTCTTAGTCGCGTATTTTCTGATTGTAAGATCTGTATCTCTTAAAGGTATATTGAATCGTTACGAATTAGTTATTTTTGCTATCCGAAATGGATTCCCGATGATGTTAGCTAATGTTGTTAGGAATCTTGCATTGTCCGCTGATAAGTGGGTTCTAGCATCAGCCTTAGGTGTTGCAGCAGTTGGAAAGTATGCTTTTGCAATGATTTTGTATACTATTTCCATGTTTATTTTAGGGTTTTTAACTACTATTTTGGGGCCAAGGTGGTTAGCGAGTTACAGTAATGATAATGATGCTAAGAAATTATTACGTTCGGTGTTAAGGTTTTCATCTGCTTGGTTCCTATTGCTTTTTTTCGTGGCTATACCAGCTTATTTATTGCTTCCCATTATGATTGAAAACTTTTTTGTTGAGTATAGTTCCAGAGATACTATTTTGACAACGTCCATTATTTATATTGGCGTGATGTTTTTAGTCCCTTCCTTCTTTTTGGATTGGTTTTTTATTGCAATATCTTTTGAAAAGAAGGTCTTGAGTATTACTATAAGTATGATGGTATTATCAATGTTTTTACTTGGAATATGCTGGTATTTAGAGTTGTCAATTGTGGCGTATGCAGTGGTATTTACTGCGGTTAGGATATATGTTTTTTTGAGATATATGAGAGTGGTTTTTTCATTGAAGCGCCAAAATTTTGTTTCAGTGTCGAATTAAGAGTGAGTAAAAGAAATAATGGATAAGCTTCTAGCCCAGACAAAATAAAATTTGTAAGTGTTGAATTCTGGATGCAGGTATAAAAAATTGCTAGATGTAGATTATGATGTTATTTTTCCATCTATAGGAGGGGCAAATAAATTTAGTAAATTATCTTGTTCGGAGGTGGCATGGTCAGGATCTGTTGATTTTGAAGTTGCACTTAGAGGGTAAACTCGTAATTACAGTGTGCACTCTTTTTGATACATTGGGAAAACAGTTTTTTAAGTTAGAAAATGAAGTCTTGGAATAGGTTAGAAAATATGGCGCAAAGTTTTTATGAATATAAGTTATCTCTGATGCTGCCTTTGCTTGTTGTATCAAGTTTTATGTTACTTTTTTTTTATGGTCCAATTGATTATTCATTTAATGTAGGGGCTTTATTTTTAATATTTTTATTTTATTTTTCGTATGTATTGGGATGGTTTTTTTACAATTTAATGCCTAAAAAAAGTATAGGTTACGAAATAAAAGTCCATACTTCAAAAAAAAGGGAAATACCCCAAATATTAAACATTGCCACTGTTTTATCTTTTTTTACTGGACTATACCTTGTCTTTGTTTTTTATGATTTTTTTGTTATTGGTGATGTTTTAAACGCTGGAATTACTGAAACCCGTGAAGTTAGGACTCTTGAAGGTCCAAGAGGTTCAATAATAGGTTTGTTGGTGGTCTTGTTTACAGGGGCACCACTTTTACTATTAATATCATTGTTAGCTTATACATATTCACAGAAAGAGAAGAATCCATACATTTATAAAATTCAATTTTTACTTTCTATTATTGGTTTGTTAAGTTATTTTCTTAGCGGAGGAAGAAATAATTTCGCTATTGCGATGGTCATTATTTTTTTAATATTACTTATTTTAAAAAAAATAAGACGAGCAGGTTTGCCCTCGAAAAAAACAAAAAAATATTTATCTAAGGGTTTGATTTTTGGTGTTCTATTGGTTTCATTTCTGTTTATGCTTTATATTTTTATTGATCGAGCCAATTACCAAGGAATAACTATATATTCATATGTTTTACGAATGGAAAGAGAGTTTTCTATTAATGTAACGCATTTTGATTTTCAGGCGGATATCGTAAGAGAGTTTTATTATGCTTTTATTGTGTTTTTATTCTATTTAAATCACCCTATTATGTTAGTTTCACAGTATTTCGATGCAAGCTTTAGTAGTCTCACATATGGCGCACTTAGCTTTCCTTTACCTACAATGTTTTACGATTTAGTTTTTGGAACAACTGTTTTTTCTAATGCTTTAGATTCATTGATGCTCAAAGGTGTCTATTTATCTATGCCAGGCTTTATTTTTATTGATTTTGGATTTTTAGGTGTAGTTTTGTTTGGTTTTTTACTTGGTTTTTGCGTACCGTTTTTTTTAAAAAAATCACAAACCCAAAATTATAATGTTAATTATTATAGTTTGGTCTTGGCATCCATATTTTTGTGTACAATTATTTTGGCTCCAATGTATAACATCTTATCTAGTTTTGGCTTTTCTCTTTTATTAATGCTTTTAATTATTTATGTTTGTATTTTTAGCTGTACTTTATTAAAAAGAATTGGTTCTTGTAGGAGAATGTCTTGAGTTATGTAATGTGTAAGAAATCCATTATGGATACAAGTGATTCAAAAATTACTTTTGATGATAATGGTGTTAGTGATCATTGGTTAAACTTTGAACAGAATATTAAGCCAAATTGGAATACGGGAAAAGAAGGCCATGCTGAATTGATGCAAATTGCTGAAAAAATTAAGCAAGAAGGTGTGGGTAAAGACTTTGATTGTATTATTGGCTTAAGTGGTGGGCTGGATAGTTCTTATACGGCATATATTGCCAAAGAAGTGATGGGACTTCGTCCTTTATTGTTTCATGTTGATGCGGGTTGGAATACAGATCAGGCTGTTGGTAATATTGAAAAATTGGTTGATGGTTTAGGGCTAGATTTATATACCGATGTTATTAACTGGGAGGAGATGAAGGATCTTCAACTTGCGTTTTTAAAAGCTCAAGTGCCTGATCAAGATATCCCTCAAGATACGGCGTTTTTTTCAGCACTCTATAAGTTTGCGCGTAAGAATAAAATTAAATATGTCTTAACTGGTGGGAACTATTCTACTGAGTGCTGCCGTGAACCAGATGAGTGGGGAGCCTATCCTGGAATTGATAAAATGTTGATTATGGATATCCATAAAAAGTTTGGTACTCGTCCTTTGACGACATTCCCTATTGTAGATTTGTTAGTGTACAAAATTTATTACCAATACATTTTAGGCATGAAAGTTTTTAAACCATTAAATCTTGTACCTTATATTAAGAAGGATGCGGAACAACTTTTACAAGATCGTTTTGGCTGGTTGCCTTTTAAGCATAAGCATCATGAGTCTCGTTTTACTCGGTTTTATGAAGATTATTGGATGCCTAGAAAATTTGGTTACGAAAAACGTCGTGCGCATTTTTCGAGCTTAATTATGACAGGTCAGATGACTCGTGAAGAAGCGATAGAGCGCATTAGTCAGCCAGAGTTAGATGAAAATTTTCTTAAAAGTGAGTTTGAGTATGTGGCTAATAAATTAAGCTTAACCGTGGCTGAATTACAAGCACTTTTTGACGGTGAAAATAAGTCCTTTCATGATTATAAAAATAAATATTCCTTAGTTGGGTTGGGCGGGCGTGTTTTAAGGGCATTAGGACTCGAAAGAAGGCAGTTTAGATGATTGTAATCATTGATTATGGTTTGGGTAATATCCAAGCTTTTGTGAATGTATATAAGAGTTTACATATCTTGGTAAAGGTAGCAAAAGTCCCGACTGACCTAGTGGGTGCAACGAAGTTGATATTGCCAGGGGTTGGCGCTTTTGATCATGCAATGCAGTCTTTTAATGATTCCGGAATGCGTAGTGAAGTCGAGCGCTTGGTATTAGCTGAAAAAATACCTGTATTGGGTATTTGTGTCGGAATGCAAATGCTGGCTAATACCAGTGATGAAGGGCATGCGCAAGGTTTGGGTTGGGTGAGCGGGAAAGTGACCTCTTTTACAAGCCATGTAGATTCTTCACGCTTTCCCACGCCGCATATGGGGTGGAATGATGTTGTGACAGTTCTAGATAATGCTTTATTTAAAGGATTGGTTGATGATGCAAGGTTTTATTTTTTGCACTCCTATTTTTTTGAATGTGCGAATATAGAGGAGTCTATTGCTACAGCAGATTATGGTTTAAGTTTTAGCTGTGCTGTAGTACATCAAAATATTTATGGTGTACAGTTTCATCCGGAAAAAAGCCATCATTTTGGTGTCCAACTTCTTAAAAACTTTGCGGAAATATAATTATGTTACGACCAAGAGTTACGCCTTGTTTACTTATTCATGATGCCGGCCTGGTTAAAACAGTTCGTTTTAAGGATGCTAAATATGTTGGCGATCCAATCAACGCTGTGCGGATTTTCAATGAAAAAGAAGCAGATGAGTTAATTGTTTTAGATATTGATGCTACGGTATTGGGTCAAGAGCCAAATTACCAACGAATTAGCTATTTAGCCTCTGAATGTCGAATGCCTTTGTGTTACGGTGGTGGCATTCGCAATGCCGAACAGGCTAAACGAATTATTTCTTTGGGGGTCGAGAAGGTTGCCATTAGTGCAATTGCGCTAGAGAATCCTAAATTGATTACAGAAATAGCCGAAGAAATCGGCCGCCAAAGTGTTGTTGTTGTACTGGATGTCAAGAAAAAGCTTTTAAGTAAGACTTATGAGGTTTGGACTCATAATGCAAAGAAAAACACTAAAAGAGATGTGTTACAAGTTATCAAAGAGGTGCAAGCCTTGGGTGCGGGTGAAGTGGTAGTAAACTTTATTGATCAAGATGGATGCATGAAAGGCTATGACTTGGACATGATCTCTAAGCTTAAAAAGCTGACGCAAGTTCCCTTTACCGTGCTGGGTGGTGCGGGCTCGCTAAATGATATGGCAGAGGTCATTTCTAAATGTGGTTTGGTAGGTTTGGCCGCAGGAAGCCTATTTGTTTTTAAGGGCGTTTATAAAGCTGTTTTGATTAATTACCCAAACCAGGCGGTTAAAAACGAATATATATATGAGAAGTGTCATGTTTAAAGATAAGGTTCTATTAATTACAGGTGGTACAGGCTCTTTTGGAAATGCTGTTTTAAAGCGTTTTTTGGATTCTGATTTGAAAGAAATTCGTATTTTTTCTCGTGATGAGAAAAAACAGGATGATATGCGTAAGGTCTATGCTAATAGTAAGCTTAAATTTTATATAGGCGATGTGCGTGATTATCAATCTATTTTAAATGCGACTCGTGGGGTTGACTTTATTTATCATGCCGCAGCTTTAAAACAAGTTCCTTCATGTGAGTTTCATCCTTTAGAAGCCGTTAAGACCAATGTTTTAGGTACTGAAAATGTACTGGAAGCGGCGATTCAAAATAGTGTTAAACGTGTTGTATGTTTGAGTACTGATAAGGCTGTTTATCCTATTAATGCCATGGGGATTTCTAAAGCGATGATGGAAAAGGTCATGGTGGCTAAATCCAGAAATGTCGATGAATCTAAAACGGTCATTTGTGGGACACGCTATGGTAATGTGATGGCTTCTCGCGGTTCGGTAATCCCTTTGTTTATTGAGCAAGTTAGAGCCGGTAACCCTTTAACCATAACAGACCCTAATATGACACGTTTTATGATGACCCTTGCTGATGCGGTGGATTTAGTTTTATATGCGTTTGAACATGGTAATAACGGTGATATTTTTGTACAAAAAGCACCAGCGGCAACGGTAGAAGTTTTAGCTAAGGCCTTAACGAGCCTGATGGGTAGTCCTGATTTCCCTATTAACGTTATTGGAACACGCCACGGCGAAAAACTGTATGAAGCCTTGCTAAGTCGTGAAGAAATGGTTTGCGCTGAGGATATGGGAGATTACTTCCGAATACCGCCAGATTTACGTGATTTGAATTATGCAAAATTTGTTGAGGTTGGTGAAGAGAAGATATCTCGTATGGAGGACTACAATTCTCACAATACAGAAAGATTAGATGTAGAAGGAATGAAAAAACTCCTTCTCAAGCTAAATTTCATGCCAGCGATTGTTCGTGGTGAACAAGTAGCGGCAGAGGAATAGTCATGAAGGTTTTGGTAACAGGTTCTGATGGGTTTATAGGTAAAAATTTGTGTGTAAGCTTACAGCGCGTTGAAGATTTAGAGGTGGTTAAATTTAACCATGAAAACGCCTTAGACGACCTGCAAGGATTGATTGAAAGTTCTGATTTTATATTTCATTTAGCGGGTATTAATCGCCCAGAAAATGAGACTGAATTTCTTGAGGGTAATGCCGATTTAACTGAGAATATTTGTAATTGTATTAGACAATCTGGTCGTAATATCCCGCTAGTGCTGACGTCTTCTGTTCAGGCTGAACGGTCCAATGCTTATGGTCGTAGTAAGCTGAAGGCTGAAATGCATGTGCTTAATTTATATATGGACTTGGAGAATACCGTTTATATATATAGACTGCCAAATGTTTTTGGTAAGTGGTGCAAGCCTAATTATAATTCTGTGGTCGCAACATTTTGTCACAATATCAGCCACGGTTTGCCAATTCAAATTAATGCTCCTGAAACAGAGTTAAATTTAGTACATATTGGTGCTGTTGTCTCTTCTTTTATAGACATAATGCAGTTGCAGCCGACTGACGCTATTTATGTGAATGTTGATCCAATATATAAAGTTACTTTAGGTGAATTGGCTGATCAGTTATATAAATTTAAAAATAGCCGTGAAACCTTAGTGATTGAAGCAGTTGGTGATGGGTTTACCCGTGTTTTATATGCCACTTACATAAGTTATATCTCGCCCAGTGATTTTAATTACGCACTGACTAAACATGAAGACCCACGCGGCTCATTTGTTGAAATGTTAAAAACCAAAGATTCGGGTCAATTTTCCTTTTTTACGGCACATCCTGGAGTGACTCGAGGAGGGCATTATCATCATGTTAAAACAGAAAAGTTTTTGGTTATTAAGGGTAAAGCTCGTTTTGGATTTAGGCATATTGTCACAAATGAAGTCTGCGAAATTATGACTTCAGGAGAACATCCAGAAGTGGTTGAGACGGTTCCTGGTTGGTCACATGATGTAACCAATATTGGTGAAGATGAATTAGTTGTTATGCTCTGGGCGAATGAGAACTTCGACAAAGTTCGCCCTGACACTGTCTATTTTAAGGTTTAGTATGAAAAAATTAAAAGTCGTAACGGTTGTTGGCACTCGTCCAGAAATTATTCGTTTATCTTGTGTCATGGCTAAGTTGGATATGCATTGTGAACATATTTTGGTGCATACTGGTCAGAACTATGATTACGAGCTGAATGAAATTTTCTTTAATGACCTTGGCATTCGCAAGCCTGATTATTTTTTAAGTGCTGCAGGGGCTTCTGGAGCTGAAACGATTGGTAATGTGATTATTGCCGTTGATAAAGTTCTGGAAGAGCTCAAACCAGAAGCTTTACTGGTGCTGGGCGACACTAACAGCTGTATGGCGGTATTGCCTGCGAAACGTAGAAAAATTCCAACTTTTCATATGGAGGCTGGAAATCGTTGTTTTGACCAAAGAGTTCCTGAGGAAATTAATCGTCGTATAGTCGATCATATGGCCGATATCAACCTTACCTATAGTAGTATTGCACGAGATTATCTATTACGAGAAGGCTTGCCGGCTGATATGGTGGTTAAAACAGGTAGTCCGATGTTTGAGGTGCTGAGCACCTACCGTGAAGGTATTGAAGAATCTGACGTGCTGGAGCGACTGGGATTAGTAGAGCATAAGTTTTTTGTGGTCAGCGCGCATCGTGAAGAGAATGTAGACTCAGATAAAAACTTTTTAAATTTAGTGGAAACGCTGAATACGATTGCTGAAACCTATCAACTGCCCGTCATCGTTTCAACACATCCACGCACGCAAAAACGTATAGATTCGATGGGCATCATATTTAACCCATTAATACAGTTGCTCAAACCTCTTGGATTTAAAGACTACAATAAACTTCAGCTTTCGGCGAAAGCATCCTTATCGGACAGTGGAACTATTAATGAAGAGTCATCAATCCTGAATTTTCCGGCGCTTAATTTACGGGAGGCTCATGAACGTCCTGAAGGGATGGAGGAGGCTTCAGTCATGATGGTTGGACTGGGTGTTGAAAGAGTGATGCAGGCATTGTCTGTTATAGAAAATCAACCTAGAGATAAAGAACGTTTATTGCGACAAGTTGGTGATTATTCTATGCCGAATGTGTCTGATAAGATTGTGCGGATTATCCATAGCTATACCGATTATGTGAATCGTGTGGTGTGGAAGAAGTATTAATAAATGCACATTCTGATTGTCACTCAATATTTTTGGCCTGAAAATTTTCGAATCAATGACCTTGCAGAAGAGCTTGTTAATCGCGGTCATCAAATTACTATTTTAACGGGTAAGCCCAATTACCCTGCTGGTGAATTGTTTCCCGATTTCAAAGCTTCCCCGCAAAATTTCAAAGAATATAAGGGCTGTAAAATAGTTCGTGTCCCTACCACAATGCGTGGTCAAGGGAGTGGACGAAAGTTAGTCACCAATTATTTAAGTTATGTTTTGTCTGCTTCTGTCCTGGGCTTTTTTAAGTTAAGAAAAGAAAAATTTGATGTTATTTTCGTTTATGAGCCATCCCCTGTTACCGTTTGTTTACCAGCGATTTTCTTTAAAAAGTTAAAAGGTATTCCTGTTGTTTTTTGGGTGCTAGATTTATGGCCAGATACATTAGAAGCAATTGGGGTTGTAAAGTCGCCTAGAATTCTATCTTGGGTGGGTAAGCTAGTTAGTTTTATCTATAACCGCTGTGATCTAGTGTTAGGTCAGTCTAAAGCCTTTTATAACGGTATTGCTCAGTATTGCGATGATAAACGTAAAATTCAATATTTTCCAAGTTGGTCAGAAGATGTTTTTGCTCAATCTGAATCGATAGTTCAGGTAGCTGAATTAGATTGTAAGGACTGTTTTAAAATTGTATTTGCAGGAAATATTGGTGAAGCGCAAGACTTTCCTTCTATTTTATCGGCGGCCAAAATTCTTAAAGATCAGGGTGTTAATATTAAGGTTTTTGTCTTGGGTGACGGCCGTGCATTTGAGTTTGTTAAATCAGCAGTAATAGAAAAAGAACTAAGTGACGTTGTGGTTTTACTGGGACGATACCCCTTAGAGGCCATGCCGAGTTTTTATGCCGCTGCTGACGCACTGTTGGTGACATTGAAAGAAAGTAAAGCGTTTTCGATGACTATTCCTGGTAAAGTTCAAACCTACATGGAAGCAGGTAAGCCTATTTTGACTATGTTGTCTGGTGAAGGTTCAAGAATTGTAGAAGAAGCTGGCTGTGGCCTGATTTCAAACTCCGGTGATTTCCAGCAGTTGGCCAATAATATGACAGAAATGTCTAATTGTGCTCAAAAACAATTAGCAGAATTTGGCAAGAATGCTAAAGCTTATGCTCAAAAAGAGTTTGATCGAGATCGATTGATTGATCAATTGGAAACTTGGTTGAAAGAATTAGCAGATAAGTCGAAGGCTCAACAATGAGGGTGTTTTTAACAGGTGCAACAGGTTTTGTTGGTAAGAGTGTGTTAAAGCATCTTTTGTCGGATCGAAATAGTTTAGTGGCTATAGTACGCCAGCGTGCAGAACATCTATCTGATGAAGTTGAGTGGGTGGTTGGGGATTTAAATAGCTTATTTGATATTCCTGATTGCGGCCATAATCACGATGTGTCAATTTTTATGAAAGGCATTGATGTCGTATTACATGCGGCTGCACGAGCCCATGTCCTGCAAGAGCAAGAAGCTACTAACCCTTTAGAAGAGTATCGCAAAGTGAATAGGGATGCGACTTTGGCTTTGGCTAGGATGGCGGCTAAAGCTGGCGTTAAGCGTTTTGTGTTTGTGAGCTCTATTAAAGTGAATGGTGAAATGACCAGGCCTGGTCATTCATTTACACCTGATGATGAATATGTACCTACAGACCCTTATGGGCTGTCTAAGTATGAAGCAGAGCAAGGTTTGTTGCAGATTGCTCGTGAAACAGGCATGGAAGTCGTGATTATTCGTCCTCCATTAGTTTACGGCCCCGGCGTTAAAGCTAATTTTGCTTCGATGATGAGTTGGATGAAAAAGGGCATTCCTTTGCCGTTTGGTGCAGTTCATAATCAACGCTCTTTAGTCGCTTTAGATAATTTAGTCGATTTTATCGCTTTATGTGTAGATAGAGAGAAATCCCCTAAAGCCGCTAATAAAGTGTTTTTGATTTCTGATGGAGAGGATGTTTCTACTACTCAGTTATTACAAAAAGTGGCCAAAGCACAAAATAAACAGGCCTGGTTGATTCCTGTTCCGGTTGGTTTGATGACCTTTGTTGCTAAGTTATTGGGCAAAGGCGATATGGCGAATCGATTATTTGGTTCATTACAGGTCGATAGTTCTAAGTCTAGAGAGTTATTGGGTTGGCAACCCGTGGTTACGATGGATGAACAATTAGAAAGAATGGTTAAGGTAGCGGTCAATGAAAAGAGTGTTTGATTTTTTACTAGCGGTCTTGGCTGGTTTTTTATTATTCGTACCGGTTGTGTTGGTAGCGCTGTTGGTTAAAATCACTTCAAAAGGTCCTGCTTTGTATTGGTCTGACCGCGTGGGCAAAGAGAATAAGATTTTTAAAATGCCCAAGTTTAGAAGTATGAAAACTGATACGCCAGCCGTTGCTACCCATTTGTTACCTGATCCAAAAAGCGTGTTGACGCCTATTGGTGGGTTTTTAAGAAGATCGAGTTTAGATGAGTTGCCGCAGCTATGGTGTATTCTGAAGGGCGACATGAGTTTTGTAGGTCCGCGCCCTGCTTTATTTAATCAAGATGATTTGATTAAGTTGAGAACGCAGCAAGGGATTGAAAAGTTAATGCCTGGTTTAACAGGGTGGGCTCAGGTGAATGGTCGTGATGAATTACCCATTCCTCAAAAAGTGGCCTTGGATGCTGAGTATGTGGATAGACAAGGATTTTGGTTTGATATGCATATTTTGTGGCTGACTTTTTTGAAAGTGGCTAAAAGCGATGGAGTTTCTCATTAGTGTTTAATCTTACTTGGTTATTGGCGCTTCCGCGTTGGCAAAAGCGTTTGTTGTCGATTGCAGTCGATATTGTTGGCTTGTTGTTGATTGGCGTTTTGGCTATTTGGTTGCGTTTAGGCAATACTGTTTTTCCAGTAACGGAGTATTTTCCTGCGATTAGTTTATTGCCTTTATTGGCGCTGCCAGTCTTTATAAGAATGGGATTATATCGTGCGGTTGTACGTTATATTAGCCATCGTTTTGTCTTTATCGTTTTTAGTGCCGTGTCTTTAAGTTTTCTGCTTTGGGCTACTGCGATATTAATGCTGGATTTTCAATTCCCTCGCTCTGCATTAATCATTGCTTGGTTACTTGCCATGTTTTATGTTGCTGGTTCTCGATTTACCGTTCGTTGGCTTTTACTCAAAATAACGGGCTTAAATACGGATGCGCAATCGGTCGTGATTTTTGGAGCAGGGGCTTCTGGACGTCAATTGATGCAGGCACTAGAGTCTATGTCCAGCCGGAAAGTGGTTGCTTTTCTGGATGATGAAAAAAGCTTAAACCATCAAAAAATTGGCTCAATCAAAGTTTATCAGCGTAACGAATTGGAAGATTTAATTGAACGCTTTAAAGTCCAAGAAGTTTTATTGGCGATCCCTTCTTTAAATGCTTCACAAAAGAAAAGCATTCTCACGTGGCTTGAACCTTATGCGGTTAAAGTATCAACCTTGCCAAGTATCGATGAAATTGTAGATGGTAAGGTCTCTTTTTCTGATGTCCGAGAAGTCAGTATCGAGGATTTATTAGGACGGGATTCGGTGCCACCTCGAGTCGAGTTACTGAGTCAGTGTATTACGGATAAGGTTGTGATGGTGACTGGCGGTGGCGGTTCAATAGGTTCTGAACTGTGTCGTCAAATTATACTGCAACGGCCTCAAAAATTGATTATTTATGAGCTGAGTGAGTTTGCTTTGTACTCTATTGAGCAAGACTTGCTTAAGCTGATGCAGACTAAAGGATTTGTCGTTGAGTTAGTGGTGATGTTAGGGGATGTGAAGAACACCCCTAAACTCAAAGAAGTGATGGCAAAGTTCCACGTTGAAACTATTTATCATGCGGCAGCCTATAAGCATGTACCAATGGTTGAGCATAACATTGCGGAAGGAATTTTGAATAACAGTTTAGGGACTTACCAAGTCGCTAAGGTTGCGGCAGAGCAGGGTGTACAAAATTTTGTCTTAATCTCAACCGATAAAGCAGTGCGACCTACCAATTTTATGGGCGCTAGTAAGCGGCTTGCAGAGATGGCATTGCAGGCTTTACAAGATCATTACCCAGAAACTCGTTTTGTAATGGTGCGTTTTGGTAACGTATTGGGTTCGTCAGGTTCGGTGATTCCTCTGTTTAAGCAACAAATTGCTTTGGGCGGTCCAGTAACCGTGACCCATAAAGAAATCACTCGTTATTTTATGACCATTCCAGAAGCCGCTTCATTAGTAATTCAAGCAGGTTCAATGGGAGTTGGCGGTGACGTGTTTGTTTTAGACATGGGTGAGCCTGTCAAAATTTCCGATCTGGCCGTTAGGGTCATTCATTTGTCCGGGTTAGAAGTGGTTGATGCGTCGGGCCATGGTGATATAGAAATCCAATATACCGGTTTACGACCTGGTGAAAAACTCTATGAAGAATTATTAATTGGCGATAACGTCGATGGTACAGATCATCCAAGAATCATGAAAGCGCATGACTGCTACCTGCCTTATGACGAGTTCGTAACTGAAATAGAATGTCTCCAAAAGTATCTAGGTGAGAATGATTTTAAGGCTGTCTCAAATCAACTTACAAAATTGGTAGATGGATTTAATCATAATTCAAATATCGTCGATTATCTGAATTAGATTGTAGGCCTTTAGTTAAGGGTGAATAAACCACTTAGGTAATCCTGACTAGAAACGCTGGTTATAGTGAAGAAGTTTTTCATTCCAGAATGCTAATTTAGAGAAAGGAGCTCGATAATTTCTACGATGATATAAGTTTTTTGTTGTTTCAAGTACGTATCTCCTGTGTCTAAACGCTTATCGAATCTTGTTTTCTGTTATGATGGAATTTCGTCATTTTTAATGACGTTTTATTTTTTCATAATGGAGTATGTCTATGTTGTTGAAAAATGGATTATTAATAGCGTTATTGAGTTTCAGTGTAAGTGTTTTAGCAAGTCCGGTTAATGTGAACACTGCATCACCAGATGAAATTTCTTCGGCCTTAAAAGGTATTGGTCCGGCTAAGGCGGGGGCGATTTCTAAATTTTGCCAAGCAACGCCGTGTTCAAAGCCAGAAGATCTTCTACATGTAAAAGGCATTGGTGAGAAAACCTTAGAAAAAATCAAGGTGGATTTAGTGTTTAAAACGTCAAAGTAATTTTTACTGAAAAGTGTTTTCACCAGGCCTGGTCATTCTGATTGGGCTTTTTTTTGCCATTAGTCTGGGTGATGCTCGGTGATGTCATGCTTCTATTCTGAGATTCACCATTTAGTCTCATTTATTAGAACCAAACGGAAAGGATCATCGATGGTTGCACTTAATATACACATATTCAAATCATTACTAAATGAGAATGCTAGATGGCTTTCTATTTAAAACGTAATCTACCAGGCCTGGTAATCTTGTTGAGCCTTTTGTGTTCTGGCCTCGACGTCAATGCGACTGACTTAAAGTTAGGTGGGGATAAGCAGGCTTCGATGCTTAATCATTCTCAGACGGTAAGGGCGATCTTGCCAGTTGCCCCCGATCTTTTGCTTTTAAAGCAATATGAACCCGGACAAAATATCAATGGTTGGCTGATGAGTGAGAAACTGGATGGGGTGCGTGCTTATTGGAATGGTAGACAGTTGATGAGTCGTAGCGGCAAGCAATTTGCGGTGCCAACCTGGTTTACCGAAAATTTTCCGCCATTCGAATTGGATGGCGAGCTGTGGTTGGGCCGTAATCAATTCGAGCAGACTATCTCTATCGTTAATAAACTGACTGCTCATAATGGATGGCAAGGCATAACTTATCAAGTCTTTGAACTTCCCAATCAAGTCGGCGGATTATTGGCGCGAATGAATGTCCTTAACCTATATTTAACACATTTTCCAGCACCCTATCTGCGAGTAGTTGAACAAGTAGAGGTGAGTAGTGAATCGAAGTTACAAGTCGAGTTACAGCGAATTCTAGCGATGGGTGGGGAAGGTTTGGTCGTTAGAAATCCAGAAAGCCTATATCACGCTGGTCGTTCGAATGAAGCCCTAAAAGTGAAGTTAAAGCAGGATGCAGAGTGTGAGATAAAGGGGTATACCGAGGGCAAAGGTAAGTATCTCGATAAAGTCGGTGCATTGAAGTGTGAAATTGTAGATGGCCAGTTTACGGATTTAACTGATCCAGATGATCGATTACTCAAAATAGGCAGTGGATTGACCGATTTGCAACGTGCAGAGCCTCCTGCAATCGGTGCAGTGATTACTTTTCAGTATATTGGTTTAACTAAAAAAGGCCTGCCACGATTTCCTGTGTTTCTGAGAGTAAGGTCTGACCACTAGAATGGCTGTTTCTACTCTTTATTTGTAATCCAGATGAACTTCATGATGGTTATTTAGATTGGCAGGCATCGTCTTTAATAATCACCAGGCCTGGTTGGTTCATTATATTAGGATCTTGTGGTTGAATTGTCTTGGTCGTTTCAAAGAATAGGGAAACACCCACTCAGAATGTGGGTGTGAAGTGAAAAATTGTTTGTCTACTTAGCCTTGCATAAACGCATCAATGCGATCTAATGCATTAACCAGGTTTTCCATACTAGTGGCGAAAGAGATACGCAGATGCTTATCCGCGCCAAATGCTGAGCCTGGCACAACGGCAACTAACTTATCTTCTAAAAGAGCGGTTGATAACTCAGCGTCTGTCGTCATGCCTTTCATTGTTAAGGCTTCTGAAACATCCATAAAGGCGTAGAAAGCACCATCGGCTTCTATGCATTTAAAGCCTGGGATTTGATTGATTCTTTTTACCACAAACGTATGGCGTTTTTTGAATTCGACCAACATGGTTTGAATACACTCTTGAGAACCATTCAATGCAACGACGGCTGCGGCTTGAGAGATTGAGCAAGGGTTAGAAGTACTTTGTGACTGTACCTTGCGCATCCCGGTAATAATTTCTGCTGGGCCTGCAGCATAACCAATACGCCAACCTGTCATTGAGTAGGCTTTGGATACACCATTCATAACAATCGTACGGTCAGATAATTCAGGACAGACTTCCAATATATTGGTAAAAGGCATATCGCTAATCATAATATGTTCATACATATCATCTGACGCAATGATAATGTTTGGATAATTAACTAAAATGTCCGCTAAGGCTTTCAGTTCATCAGCAGTATAAACCGCGCCCGTTGGATTAGAAGGGCTATTGAGCACCAAAATTTTAGTTTTCGCGGTAATCGCGTTTTCAAGTTGCGTAGCAGTAATTTTAAAGCCTTGGGCGATACCGGCTTCAATAATGATCGGTTCGCCACCTGCCAACAATGCCATGTCTGGATAAGATACCCAGTAAGGCGCTGGAATAATGACTTCATCGCCATCGTTTAAAACCGCTTGGCAAAGGTTGAAAAAACTTTGTTTGCCACCAGAAGAGACTAGGATTTGATTCATTGCATAATCTAAACCATTGTCACGTTTAAATTTAGCTTGAATGGCTTCTTTTAAATCAGGCGTGCCATCGACTGCGGTATAACGTGTTTGGCCATTTTGAATCGCCGCAATACCGGCTGCTTTGATATGCTCTGGCGTATCAAAATCAGGTTCTCCAGCACCCAGGCTAATAATATCTTTACCCGCGCGTTTTAATTCTGCTGCTTTGGCAGTAATTACCAGTGTAAGGGAAGGTTTAACTCGATTAACACGATCAGATAAACTAGCCATTGATTGAATTTCTCCGCGAATGAATGAACTTGTATAATACATCTTTTGTTTGGCATAAAAGCCAGGGAAAAGTCTTTGTAGAATCAAGTGCGCTTTGCATTAGTGTTTAATTATTGATTCCCCCTATTCTACTGGATTTTGCTTGGGTTTTTAAAGGAATAATTGTGTCTAAATTGTTTGAATTAGTTTCTCAGTACTCTCCAAATGGAGACCAGCCTACTGCCATTGCGCAATTGGTTGAAGGACTGGAGGATGGTGAAGCCTATCAGACCCTTCTTGGGGTGACTGGTTCGGGCAAAACTTTTACCATTGCGAATGTCATTCAGCAGGTACAACGCCCAACAATTATCATTGCCCACAATAAAACTTTGGCCGCACAATTGTATGGTGAAATGAAGGGGTTTTTCCCAAATAATGCGGTTGAATACTTTGTTTCTTATTACGATTATTATCAGCCAGAGGCCTATGTGCCAGCTTCTGATACCTATATTTCAAAAGATTCCTCGGTTAATGAGCAGATTGAACAGCTCCGTTTATCCGCGACGAAAGCTCTGCTAGAACGTGAAGATGTCATTTTGATTGCCACCGTTTCCGCTATTTACGGTTTAGGCGATCCTGAAATGTATTTGAAGATGATTCTACAGATACGTTTGGGGGATAGGATTGCACAGCGCGATATTTTAGCCAGATTGATTTCCATGCAATACAAACGTAATGACATAGAGCTGTGGCGTGGTAGCTTTCGGGTACGTGGCGATGTCATTGATATTTTTCCAGCGGAAGCAGAAGAGTATGCCCTTCGAATTGAACTGTTTGATGACGAAGTTGAGAGCATTGCTTGGTTTGATCCACTCACGGGCGAGGTATTGTCGCGTCCGACCCGTGCTACCGTTTATCCTAAATCTCATTACGTTACGCCACGTGAACGCGTGCTAGAGATGGTCGAACACGTCAAAGTTGAACTGGTCGAACGTTTGGCTGAGCTGCGTTCGATGAGTAAGCTGGTTGAAGCACAACGTCTAGAAGAACGTACTCGATTAGACATCGAAATGATGGTGGAGTTGGGCTATTGCCAGGGTATTGAAAACTATTCACGTTATCTCTCTAAACGAGAAGCAGGGCAAGCACCGCCGACCTTAATGGACTATTTCCCGAAAAATTCTCTGCTAGTGATTGATGAAAGTCACGTGACCATCCCGCAAATTGGTGGGATGTATAAAGGCGATCGCTCACGTAAGGAAAATTTGGTCAATTACGGTTTTAGATTACCCTCAGCGCTGGACAATCGACCGATGATGTTTGAAGAGTTCGAACGTGCTATGCCCCAAGCTATTTTTGTATCAGCGACGCCAGGTAAGTATGAAGCCGAGCACTGCTCGACCATGGTGGAGCAAGTGGTGCGTCCGACAGGGTTATTAGATCCTATTATTGAAGTTCGTCCGGCCTTAACTCAGGTGGATGATTTACTGGGCGAAATTCGCTGGCGCGCAGAAGCCGGTCAACGTATTTTAGTCACGACTTTGACTAAACGGATGTCAGAGAATCTCACCGAATATTTTGAAGATCACGGTGTGCGAGTGCGCTACTTGCATTCTGATATTGATACGGTCGAACGGATAGAAATCATTCGAGATCTGCGTCTGGGCGAGTTTGATGTGCTGATTGGCATTAACTTGTTGCGAGAAGGCTTGGATATTCCAGAGGTGGCTTTGGTCGCCATTTTGGATGCAGATAAGGAAGGGTTTTTACGCTCTGAACGCGCTTTAATTCAAACGATAGGTCGTGCCGCACGAAATGTAGAAGGTAAGGCAATTCTGTATGCAGATAAAATTACCAAATCGATGAAAACGGCCATTGATGAGACGGAACGACGTCGAGAGAAACAGATTGAATATAACCTAGAGAGGGGGATTACACCGCAAGGTTTAAATAAGAAGGTCAGTGATATTTTAGAAGGTTCTCCCTATGCTTCTAAACCGACCAGGCCTGGTAAGTTACAAAAAGTGGCTGAAAACAGCGGTGAATATGTAACGCATCAGAAACCGCTTTCTCATGCAGAACTCTTGAGTCAGTTGAAAAAGCTAGAGAAAGAGATGTATAAAGCCGCTAAAGAATTGGATTTTGAAAGAGCGGCTCAACTGAGGGATGAAGTGAAGTCCTTGAAAAGTAATATGGTAGGCATTGGTGATTTACGTTAAAATCTCTAGATTAGACTCTGCGTGTTGGTTAGTTAATATTTATGAAAAAAAATGCTCCAAAACTTGTCGTTAAATCAGAACGCTCTGATCGTGTTCGGTTTCTCTTGGTATCTATGAAAAATACGGTTTTGATGGTAGCGTTTGTGAGTCTTTTCTCCGGGCTGGTTAATGCATCTGAATCAAGTTTAGAGCGCCAAGCTTCTCTGTTTCAAACGGGCTGGTCAGCCGCCCAAAACGGTCAGTTAGACAAAGCCTATCAAATTTGGAATGAGTTAAGTAAAGAGTCGATTGTTACCCCCGAGTTGAATCGCGCCTTGCAAAATAATTTAGCGGTTATTTTAATTAAACAGAAAAAATATCAAGCCGCTGAACGTCTTTTAGACTCCGCACTGCAAGCAGATCGTCAAGTGGGAACGACTTTAGATAATCTTAACCAGCTATACGCATACCAAGCCCAAAATACGTATCAGAAGATTTTTAGTAAAACTTCTGTTGTGGAACCAAAGGGTGCGTTTCTGTTCTTTGATGTTGAAAAAGCTCAGTTGCCTACCGAAAATGTGCTGTCAGAACCGCCCAAATTTTCAGACACGCAGAATACACAGGACACGATTAAAGTTAAAGCTTTATTAGAGAGTTGGCGTTTAGCTTGGGCGAGCCAGGATGTAGAAGGCTATCTTAAGCACTACGATAAAAATGAGTTTATTCCTAAAAAAGGTATGTCATATTCTACTTGGGAAAAAGGTCGGTATCGGAGTCTACAAAATCCTAAATTTATTAAAGTGGCCTTTAAAGATATTCAAGTGGTGCAGCTTGATAAGAATATGATTCGTAGCCGTTTTTTGCAACAGTATCGTTCTGACCGTTTGAAAGACAATATCTATAAAGTGATTTTATGGCAATTGACCGAAGGTCAATGGCAGATCGTTCAAGAGGTTGTGGTTGATGTTAAAGGCTAAAGCGATTAAGCAGTTCTGGTTGTCGAATATAGGGCGTTTCTATACAAAGCGCATGAAAATTTTGAGTTTTATGCTGGTCAGTTGTGCGCCAGTTTCAGTCAATGCGGATGACGTATTGATGGCTGAGCAAAAGCTTCTGTCAGGCTTACAATCCATTCAAGCCTTATCGATTGAGGATGCTTTAGGCCAGTTTTCTGACCTGGGTAATCAGTATCCAAAATATAAACTAGCCCAGTTGGTTAAAGCAGATTTACTTGCTTTGAAAGCGGGACAAAAATCATTATTAGACAATATTCATGGCAAATATGCTGGTACCGTCTCTAAATTAAAAGATGAGGCTGCCGTTCGCTGGCAGTTTTCACAGTCAGAGTTACAAACGAGTCCCAGTTTTGACAAGTATGTGCTAAAGACCGCGCAACAACAGAATCTTGTTATAGTCAGTTTGTCAGAGAGTCGTTTATATCTATATGAACGTAATTCGTCTGGTGTAATGAGTCGTGTTGCGGATTACTATGTCACGATGGGACGTGAAGGCAGTGGTAAGCAGAGAGAGGGAGATTCGCGCACGCCAATAGGCGTTTATCATATTGTTGACTTGTTACCTGGATCGGAACTTCCTGATTTATATGGTGTGGGTGCATTGCCTCTAAATTACCCTAATAAATGGGATACAGAACATGGTAAAACAGGCTCTGGTATTTGGCTACATGGAACCTCGAGTGATACCTATATTCGAGCGCCAAAAGCCAGTAGAGGCTGCGTGGTTTTAAATAACAGTGCCATGCAAAAGTTACTTTCAGATTATCAATTGCCTTTTGCAACGCCGGTGCTTATTGTGAATGATACTGAGCAACTATTGACTGCCACAGCCGATCAAAAGCTAGCGCTGGCAGAAGTGAAAACTTGGTTAAATAATCATCATGTTGCAGTTAACTGGTCGGCGGTGAGCGTCTATCGCTATCCGAATGAACAGAACCTTTTTTATGTCACTTTTCCAGCAGCGGTTGAGAATGAGCTCGTGCACCAATACTGGCAAAGAACCGATCAAGGTGTTTGGCAATTAGTCATGCAATCTCAAGAACCTGTTCAGGTTAAAACGCGTACCTGAGTATTCGCTATGTAAAGGCTGGAGCTTAGGCGCATGGTTTTTAAAGCCTTTAAGCGGTTAGTCGTTTTGATGATCTACTGAAATGAGTGAGGTCGAGCAGGATAACATCCTTGGCTACTCCAATATACTTTGCTAAACCTTAAAAATCGATTTCCTTATGTTCTATTTTGGTCTGTGACCATTTCTCTATATCCTGCCACATCTGAAAAATTTCATCCTCATTTGGCATTCTCCCAGCCGAAGCCAGTTCAAGTGTCAGCACAGGAATATTTAAGTATTCACCAGCATAGCGGCCTAAAGAGCCAGGGTAGGTTCCCAGTTCTTTATGTTTTAACTGCCCAATTTTATTGGGAGTGGCGTGTTCAGGTCCATCATAATCCAGTAAACCATAAGGTGCATGTACTGAAATAATCGCATCTGGTTTAAAGCGTTCAATCGTGTCAACCAACCATTTGTTTTCAGGCTCTGAGCCTGCTGTCGGACCGGGGTAGCGACGCTTGTTCTTGTGATAGTAGTTTTCCCAGTATTTCAGCGCAAGTTCATCCCAGTCAGGTGACGGAAAGTTGCGATTTAAATCAACCCCACGTGCATTTTCACGGGTTGCAGGGTCACTACGAAAGAGTCCGTCCGGATTGACTAACGGTAGAAATAACCAGTGATGATGGGTGTTTTGTGCATGTTTTAGCATCGACATCATCCATAAATAGGTGATGCTGATGCCTGAGTATTCATCCCCATGAATGCCACTAATAAATAGAATTCGGCCTTTAGGTAAGAAAGGAATGGATTCCACATTGCTTGGAGTATATTCACGATAAGTCAGTAATCGGTTTTCAATACTACGTGCTGTACCAGACTGGAGATTTAAATCTAGGCAGCCTTGATATTTTATGGTTCGCAGTTTGTCAGAGAACTCTTTGCAAAACGCTTTAATCGCCTCTGAAGCTTCTGTATTTAATGCTTCAGTGGGTGAAAGAGTGTGTTTTTCTGTACTGGCCTGGACAGAAAGTGACCAGGCCTGGTAAGTGACAAAAATGAGGAGGATTGTGAGTTTTTTAAACATATGTGTATTAATTATTCTGCTTGCAGGTTAAATTGAGGTTTGTCCGCTGATATTTCAGTCTCCATATCGTGCGGCAGTGGTAGTGTGCTATTCAATTTAATATTGAGACGTAAATCATTCATGGAGTCGGCACCGCGCAAAGCATCTTCATAACTGATCAAACCTTGTTCGTATAGATTAAATAAAGCGGTGTCAAAGGTTTGCATCCCCGCGACTTTCGAGCTCTGCATGAGTTGTTTAATCTCTGAGACTTTGCCTTTAAAAATAAGTTCAGCCATACGGGGGGTATTTATTAACACTTCAACGGCTGCAATCAGTCCGCCACCAATTTTAGGGATGAGACGTTGGGAAACAATCGCTTTCAAGTTAAGCGATAAATCCATCAGAATGTGGTCACGATGGTCAGCGGGAAAGAAATTGATAATCCGGTCTAAGGTTTGATTGGTATTGTTTGCATGGAGTGTCGATAGACATAAATGACCCGTTTCAGAAAAGGCAATTGCGTGCTCCATCGTTTCTTGAGTACGAATCTCCCCAATGAGAATAACGTCAGGCGCTTGTCTAAGCGTGTTTTTAAGCGCACTTGCATAAGAGTCCGTGTCCACGCCGACTTCGCGTTGGGTGACGATACATTTCTTATGTGAATGTACAAACTCAATCGGGTCTTCAATGGTAATGATATGACCTTCAGTTTCATTGTTACGCAGGTCTACCAGGCTGGCAAGTGTCGTAGATTTACCGGAACCGGTTCCTCCCACAATTAAAATCAAGCCATTTTTTTCCATAATGCGGTCTTTTAAAATGGATGGGAGATTGAGTGAATTAAAATCCGGTATTTCAGTGTGAACCGAACGAATCACCATGCCTGCTGTGCCACGTTGTACAAAAACATTGACACGGTAACGTGCGATACCTGGAATGTGATAGGCAAAGTTACTTTCCTGAGTATTCTGAAAAGTCGACAATTGGTCATGGTTCATAATCTCTAAACAAAGCTTAGTCACCACTGTAGGCACAAGTTTCTCTTCAGTAAGGTTAACCAGCCGGCGATCTTTTTTCATCGTTGCTGGTCGTCCGGCGGTAATGAAAAGATCAGAGCCTCCTTGCTGAGAGAAATGAATTAAAAGTTTGTGTAAATTTGAAACGTTGTCAGTATCCATTATGCGGGCTCCATGAATTAGCTAAAAGAGGCTTTGTTGGCTGCTTTGGCGCGAGCGTCTTCAATCGTGATCAAGCCTTTATTGACAAGCTCTTTAAGGTTTTGGTCGAGGGTTTGCATGCCTATTTGAGTAGAGGTCTGAATCACCGAGTACATCTGTGGAATCTTAGCCTCTCGAATTAAGTTACGAATTGCTGAATTAGCTAACATAATTTCATGGGCGGCAATTCGTCCCCCTGTCGTCTTTTTCAAAAGGGTTTGAGAAATAACGGCTTGTAAGGATTCTGAAAGCATTGAACGAACCATCTCTTTCTCTTCAGCGGGAAAGACATCAATAATACGGTCAATGGTTTTTGCAGCAGAGCTGGTATGCAGGGTGCCAAATACCAGATGTCCTGTTTCCGCTGCCGTCAACGCTAATCGAATGGTTTCTAAATCACGCAATTCTCCGACCAGGATAACGTCGGGGTCTTCACGGAGTGCTGAGCGCAAGGCATTACTGAAACTTTTGGTGTCACGGTGAACTTCACGCTGATTAATCAGGCAACGAATCGGCTCATGCACAAATTCGATTGGATCTTCAACCGTGAGAATGTGCGCGGGGATACTTTTATTAACGTAGTCCATCATGGCTGCTAAGGTGGTTGATTTCCCTGAACCCGTCGGCCCCGTGACTAAAACCAAACCTCTCGGATAGCTAGAAATATCTTTAAAAATTTCTGGAGTTTCTAGGTCTTCTAAGGAGAGTACTTTACTAGGAATGGTTCGGAATACTGCTGAAATCCCACGATTTTGTTGGAATATATTGGCACGGAAGCGGGCGATGTTAGGCAGTTCAAATGAAAAGTCTGCCTCAAGTTCAGATTCGAATCCACGACGTTGCTCATCATTCATGACATCATAGATCATGGTTTGCAGCTCTTCTGGGTCAAAACTAGGCGCATCAATACGTTGCACATCGCCGTCTTTGCGAATAATTGGCGGTTGCCCAGTAGAGAGATGTAAATCCGATGCGCCTTGCTGCACACTGAATTCCAGTAATTGTGTAATTTCCATGAGCTCTGTCCTTTTATTGCTAATAACAGCTTGATTCATTATAGGGAATCACAGCACTAAAAAGAACAAAAAGTATTTTATGGCCCCGCTTCTTCACGTATGAGTAGGTAAGTTCGGTATAATGCGGTTGAAAATAATGATTAATTTTATTTAAAGGTAAAAAATTGATATGGATTCAAGATTGAAAACGCAACCTACAGACAGTATGAATGTCAATGATGATGAGATTGATCTGTTTGAATTATGGAATGGTTTAGTGGCCGAAAAACTGACCATTTTGGCAGGTTTTGTAATCACTGTTTTGCTTGCTACAGTATATGCATTTAATGTAAAGCCGGTTTATCAGTCAGAGTCTTATTTACTACCGCCTCCGATGGAAAAGGTTTTGCCAATGAATGAGTTGGCGATTGTGTTGGGTTCTGCTGCTAATACTAATACTAATACTAATGCTAATACCTCTGAGTCTGTATTCACTCAATTTCAAACAAGTTTAGAGTCTAGGCAGACCCTTAAAGTTATTTTTGATAAGTATCATTTAATCAATAACTATCATTCAGATATTGATCAGCTATCTGAAGCTGATAAAGTAAAAGCTGATAAAGTAAAAGCTGAAAAAGTCGCTTTTTCTAAATTTATCAAAGATTTTTCTATCAAAAGGCCTAAGGCAGCAGATTTATCTAAAGTGGTTTCGGTGAGTTTGGCTTTGTCGTTAACCGAACAAGAGGTCGCTGATATCTTAAATGATTTGGTGAAAACGGCGGAACAGAAAACGATTCAGAAAATTTATCAGCAGATACTAGCGGAGAAGCAAAGTAGAGTCGGTTTACTGAATGATCGCGTGTTTAGTGTTAGGAAAATCGCGTTAGATAAACGTATGGACAGAATTGCCCAGTTAGATGAAGCAATTATGATTACCGAAAAGTTAGGTTTGAATAAGCCTGTTTCTGCTGGTCCAACGCTTAATATTAACAATGTAAATTCTGAAAGTGCTTATAACTCAGCGCTTTATTTACTGGGTTCTGATTTATTGGTTGCCGAGAAAATGGTTTTAGAATCGAGAAAAAATGATGATGCTTTCATTCCTGAATTGCGCGAGTTACAAGAACAGTTGCAAAAATTACAAAGCTTAAAAATCGTTAAATCTGATTTTGGCGTGGTGACGATTGACCAAGTTGCAATTTATGGCGATAAAATCAAACCTAAAAAAGCATTGATTCTAGCCGTCGCGGGTGTCTTGGGGTTAATGTTAGGGGTTTTTATTGCCTTAATTCGTCGAGCAGTTAGAAACCGTCGTCAAGATAGTTTACCTGTGGGATAGTCGCTTGATGATTTAAGAATGACCAGGCCTGGTAAGTCTTTAAATCAAATAAAAAAACCGGCTTAAAGCCGGTTTTTTTATGGTCGAAATAAAGTCTATTAAATGTGGCTCTTAAAAACCGATTTTATGCACGGTGGCTTCAATGCCTTTGGCTTTGTAGGCCTTCCAGCGTTCTCGCCCCATTTGTATTAAATAGTCTGATTGATCAAGGATCTCTATAGTTCTTTGATACTGTTCAAAAACATACGGAAATTCAGGATGCAGGTTAATCAGAACATCGCGAGAGGGTTTTACGATTTGTTCACCATACAGCTGAATAGACGCTGGAACTTGTTTTGCAACACCATGCGGGATAAAACTTTGTGGTTGTGCATTCCAAAGCGTTAAATCATAGCGTAGGGCATCTTGTTCCGATTCAAAGCGCACATCACAGCGCCGCTTTTCCGTCCAAATCTTTTTAAGCAATTTGTTCAAAAAAACTTCCCTAGATTGTGGGTCGGTACTGTTCAATACATAGAAAAGCACATCCTTCGATGCCCTTTCTAAGGAGGTAGCCTGTTCAGTTTGTGGCGCTGTCATGCGTATTTTATGCCTTTGCTTCAGTCAATAAGTATTCAACTAGGGCTGGAACAGGACGACCCGTTGCGCCTTTGTTGTTGCCACTGACCCAAGCGGTTCCAGCAATATCTAAATGTGCCCAATCAACCTCTTGGACAAAACGGGCTAAAAACTGTGCAGCGGTAATTGAACCACCAGCACGCCCACCGATATTAGCCATATCTGCGAAATTAGATTTCAGTTGCTCATCCCACTCTTCGCCAAGCGGTAGCTGCCAAAAACGGTCATAGGTTGTTTGACCTGCTGTTGTTAAAGCATCCACGAGGGGTTGATTATTGCCCATAATAGCAGAAACATGATGTCCCAAAGCGATAATGCAAGCGCCTGTTAAGGTGGCCATATCAATGATTTTAGAAGGCTTAAACGTTTGTTGCGTGTAAGTTAAAGCATCACACAAAATCAGACGGCCTTCGGCATCGGTATTAAGGATTTCAATGGTTTGACCTGATAGGGATGTGACGACATCACCAGGCTTGATGGCATTACCAGAAGGCATGTTTTCCGTTGCTGGGATGACGCCGACGACATTGATGTTTGGCTTAATCTCACCTAATGCTTTAAAGACACCTAGAACAGTTGCCGCGCCTCCCATGTCGTATTTCATTTCATCCATGGCGGCGCCAGGCTTCAATGAAATGCCCCCAGTATCAAATGTCACGCCTTTACCGACTAGCGCGATAGGGGCTTGTGAAGACTCTCCACCGTTATAAGAAAGACAGATCATTTTTGGCGGGGTATCCCCGCCTTGCGCGACGGCCATAAAAGAACCCATGCCCATTTCAATCATCTCTTTGCGATCAAGGATTTTAATATCAAAGCCAAATTCTTGACCTAATTGAATCGCGGTCTCTGCTAAATAAGTCGGAGTACAGAAGTTACTCGGCATATTCGCTAACTCCTGAGTCAGCGCCATACCCAGAGCAGTCGCTTGGCCTTGTTGTGCTGCGGCTGTGTAATCATCACCAGAGAAAACCATGCTTTCTACTTTAGGCTCTTTTAACGGATGACTGCCGCGGCTTTCATGGCTGTAATCATAGAAGCTACGTTGGAAAATTTGTGCATTTTGGGTCACTGCCCACTCAATGCTTTCAGCTGCCGGTTTGGCAAAAATAGCTGCATTGGCTATGTGAGTTGCGCCACAATGATCTAGTGCATCTGCAGCCGCTTGTAGCGAACTTAGATAGCCTTTAGTGGTTAATTTTTGCATTTCACCAAAACCAACTAGTAGAATTCGTTGGATTTCAATACCTGTTGGCTTAACGAGTAATAAGGTTTTACCCGCTTTGCCACTGAAATCGCCGGAGAGTTGTAGGCTTTTACTTAATGCATTCAGAGCTGTATGTTGCGGTAGTTCGTTATCTAACGTGATGACTTCACCTAACTCATTGACTGGCAGGATAAGGGTGTCAAGGTTGGCAAAAGTGTCATTAAATGCAAAGTGTATATGTTTCATGGTTTCTAGCCCTTAAAAGCGATGATTCAGCTTGGTTAACAGGTTTGTTTATAGGTTCGTTTAAAACAGTCATTCTACGGTTTTTGTTTGTATAATGACTTTATCAGATCTCTGTGGTGCTCAAATTAAATATTTATCACTACAGAAGATTTTTATCAAAAATATATATTCACTATTTTAACGTGTGTGGAGCGCTTTTTGCGAATTCTCGACAAATACCTTTATATCGAATTACTGAAGACTTTTTTCGCAGTATTAACTGTGTTGCTTCTTATTACCTTTGGTTCAGAAGCCACCAAGTTATTGGCGATGGCGGTGGAAGGAAAAATTCCTTCATCCCTGGTACTTCAAGTCTTGCTCCTTAAGATGCCCCCTGCATTAGAGATAATTTTGCCTTTGGTGGCGCTATTAAGTGTGATGTTGTCGATTGGTCGCCTTTACCAGGACCAAGAGATGGTGGTGATGAATAGTTGCGGGATATCCCCCCAATATTTTCAAAAAATTGTGATGTTTTTTTTAGTGCCTTTAGTGCTGCTGACTGCCTGGATCTCATTAGTGGTCACGCCTTGGAGTTATAAGACCGAACGCTTAATGGTGGTTGAAGCGCAAGCCCTTACACCCATTTCAGGCATTGTACCAGGTCGTTTCAATATGTTTCCGAATGAAGCGGGGGTGTTTTATACCAAGTCGATTTCAGCGTCGGGTGAGCTTTCTAATATTTGGATTCAACGCCAATCCAAGGAGGATGCAACGCAGGATGTTATTTTAGTGGCACCGCTTGGACGCTTTGAGTGGCGCGATGAAAAGCTGATGTTAGTGTTGGAGGATGGCTATAGTTATCAGGGAATGCATGGACATGCAAAAAAAGAGGCCCAAGACGTGGCGGTTCAAGAATTCAAACGTTTTGAAGTACTCATTCCTGAATTGAGTTCGAAACCGACCAGGCCTGCTAAGTTCGAAGTCCTTACATCCGAACTGTGGAATTCCGATAACTCGGAACACCAGGCATTATTGCAGTGGCGTTTGGTCACACCTCTTGGTGTGTTAGTGCTTGGGCTGATTGGTTTGAAAATGAGTCGCAGTGGTCCCCGTGAAGGACGTTTTGCAAAGGTGTTTTTTGCGCTGGTGCTCTACATTATCTACAACCAGTTGTTAGTGGTTGGCAAAGATGGCATATCAGAGGGAGGTTGGCCGACCGTTATTGGTTTGTGGCCAATCCCCGTATTGTTCTTGTTATTGGCTTTAATGGATTTTAAACAAGTCAGGCTTCAACTATTTGCTAAAAGTAAACCGACTCAATCGCTTGATAATCAAAAGATAACTGACTTAGGAAGTGAGCGCTAAAATGAATCGAATAGAACGTTATTTAGCACGTATCGTCGTTAGTTATACCTTGTTGGTTATGTTGGTGCTGTTGGTGATTTTTGGTTTTTTTGAGTTTATGAACCAGGTTTCTAAGTTGACAGATAGTTATACCTTGGCTTTAGGCGCATTTTATACCCTGTTAAAACTACCGGTTTATAGCTATGAAATTTTTCCGATTGTGTTAGTGATTGGCACTTTAATGGGGCTGGGAAGCTTGGCAAATCAGTCAGAATTAACGGTATTACGCGTTACCGGCTGGTCGATTAAAAGAATCCTTTGGGCGGTGCTCAAGACAGCATTAATGATGTGGTTGGCGATTGCGGTGATTGGCGAGTGGGTTGCGCCAGCCAGTGAAGCCTATGCCAAGAAACTCAGGGCAGAAGCGCTGCACCAAGGTTTTTCAGTGGGCTCTAAAGAAGGGTTATGGGTTAAGGAGGCCGATCGTTACATTCATGTAGGACGAGTGATGACGAGTACTGAACTCAAAGATATTACCGTCTATGAGCTTGAGGAGGGACGATTAACCCAACTATCGCAGATAAAAAGCGCGATTTACCAGGATAATCACTGGTTGTTTAAGAATGCCTTGCAACAACAGTTGAGCTTTAACCAACCCAAAATTGATTCTGAGGAAGCGCTCCCACCATTATTAGAGTTGAAAGTGGATCATGTTAAATCGCTGTCAACCAGTTTTCCTTTAACGCCGGAAGAACTGCGTAATTTAGATATTGAAACACGCTATTTAAGTGCTTGGGATCTGTATCAATATATTCAATTCTTAGAAGCCAATGATTTGGAAACCAATGCTTATCAGTTGGAATTTTGGCGCAAGATTTCCATGCCGCTTGTCGTCATAGCGATGATTGCACTGGTCTTTCCATTGATTTTTGGGTCTATTCGTCAAGTCAGTATGGGGCAGCGCGTCTTTTTTGGAGTCTTGCTTGGGGTGGGCTTTCATCTATTAAATCAGTTGGTGGGGAATATTACCGTAGTTTATCAATGGCCGGTCATGCTTGGGGCTTTTTTACCAGCCATTGCTTTGTTGTTAGTCGCAACTCTCTGGTTACAAAAAACACGCTGAGTGTCTGAAGGGTAGATTTCTGTTCACAAAATCACGCCCGCAGATTAGAAAACTCATATCGCTATGTGGTTGCTGAGAGCCTTTAAAAATTATTCTGGCACCAGCTGCTGCATTTTATAAATCCCTTGTTTGCCGCCTAGTTTTTGGGCGAGGTAAGGCAGGGTTTCTTGCATCTCCTTCCACAATGTCCAGGGTGGATTAATCCAAATCATACCGCTCGAAGTCATACCGCGTTCAACAGTGTCGGCCTGCAATCCCAGCTCAAACACTTGGATATTACGAATGCCACTATTTTTAATAGCTCTTAACATACGGTCTATTTGATCTCGTTTAACCACTGGGTACCAAATGGCATAAGAGCCTGTGGCAAATCTTTTATGCGATGCAATTAAGACCTCAACGACACGTTCATAATCTTGCTTGATTTCGTAGGGTGGGTCAATCAATACTAGGCCACGTCTCTCTTTAGGCGGTAAAGCCCCGATAGCCGTTTGAAAGCCGTCTTGATGGAATATTTTAATGCGTCGATCAGATTTAAAGTTCTGGTTGAGGGTCTGCTGTTCTCTAGGGTGGAGTTCGCATAAACTCAGTCGGTCATGTTCTCTTAAAACATGTGCACTAATCCACGGAGAACCAGGGTAGAGTTGCAAATCTTTTTTCGAGCCTTCAAGAGCATTACACTCTGCAATCACTTCTTTATAACGAGCCACCGCATCCGGTAAATCAGCTTCGTTCCAAAGTTTCGCGATTCCATTTTTATATTCACAGTTTTTCTGCGCTTCATCGTCCGCGAGTGTGTACATTCCTGGACCAGAATGTGTGTCTAGATAAAAAGTAGGATTCGGTTTTCGTGTCAGGTAGTCTAAAGCATGCACTAACGTAATGTGTTTTAAAACATCTGCGAAATTACCCGCATGGTAAGAGTGTAAATAACTCAGCATAATTGAACTCTTTTGATGAAATCTTTTAATCGGCTCTGATTACGTGGCTCTTTGATGAGACGCTTTGAGTGAATAGTTTGAAAGGTGAATAACGTAGGGGGGATTATAAGATATTGTGAGGGATTAACAAACTCTCACCACTTTAATAGCTATTTAAAGCGGTGAGAGAATAGCTAATCGAGAGATGATTAGCCGATAATAACTGACTCACTATTTGTATGGCAGGCTTTAAGTTTGAGTTAAAGCCTGGGTTTTAAGCCAAAATTATGACTTCAAGCTCTTTAACTTTTTGCCAGACTAAAGCCGAATCGCCACGAGATTCGACATTGAGTCTTAAAAGTGGCTCGGTATTCGAAGAGCGAATATTCATTCGCCACTCGGAAAACTCTAAACTCAATCCATCGGTTTCATCAATGGTTGGAGTTTCAGTAGCAAAGTGAGCACGAACATTAGTCAGTATGGTTGAGCTATCCTTAACTGTGTAGTTGATTTCACCACTACAAGGATACGCCTTGGCTCTTTCTGAGATAAGTTCGGATAAGCTTTTACCGGTTTTACTCATCAGTTGGGCAATTAATAGCCAGGGAATCATGCCGCTATCACAGTAGAAAAAGTCTCTAAAATAATGGTGTGCAGACATCTCGCCGCCATAAACGGCATCTTCTTTACGCATACGCTCTTTAATGAAAGCATGGCCAGTTTTCGATTGAATCGGCACGCCACCTGCTTGAGAAACTTGCTCAATGGTGTTCCATGTTAGGCGTGGATCATGCACTATTTTCTCTCCTGGATGAGAGGCAAGCAGGGTTTCAGCGAGTAAGCCAACCAAATAATAACCTTCAATGAATTGCCCCTTTTCATCAAATAAGAAACAACGGTCAAAATCACCATCCCAAGCAATCCCCATATCCGCTTGCTGCTGAATGACGGTTTCCGTGGTAATGGCACGATTTTCAATAATCATTGGATTGGGCACGCCGTTAGGGAAGTTACCATCTGCTTCGTGATTGACAGTCGTGACTTGAAAGGGCAGTTCTTTCGCTAGTTCAGTAAACGTTGGGCCAGCGGCGCCATTACCGGCATTGACCACCAATTTTAATGGTTTTAGTTGGTCTAAGTCGACGTAGGTTAACAGGTGCTGAATATAGGCCTGCTTACTCGGTTTTTGACTGATAATGCCTTTATCAGTATCAGAAACCACATTGTCAAAACGATTCTCAATAATACGTTGTTCAATTTCTCTTAAACCAGAATCGCCACTGATAGGGACCGAACCACGTGCCACCAGCTTCATACCGTTATAACCTTTCGGGTTATGACTGGCGGTAATCATAATGCCACCATCCGCTTCATAAAAAGGGGTCGCAAAATAGACTTCTTCGGTACCGCAAAGGCCAATATCTATGATATCCACGCCTGAATCGACCAGGCCTTGGATAAGTCCTTTGGCTATTTCAGGACTTTCTAAGCGAATATCATAGCCAATCACGACTTGCTTGGGGTTAAGTTCAGCTGCAAAAGCGCGACCTATTTGGTATGCAAGATCTGTGTTGAGTTCCTCAGGCACACGGCCACGAATATCGTAGGCTTTAAAGCAGCTTATTTTTTGAGCATTTGATGTCATTTTAGGTTTCTTTGAGTTCGGTTTGTATTGATGAATATTAGGTTTATGTAAAAAGTGGGTGTTATCGTCCAATGCCATAATAGGTGAACTGCTTCTCTTCAAACCACTGTTTATCGTATAGGTTACGCCCATCGAGAATGATAGGGGTACGCATATTGGTCTTAAGCGTTTCTAAGTTTGGAGAATAAAACGATTGCCATTCTGTAATCACGCAAAGCGCATCAGCCTGTTCTGCGGCTTCATACATATCACTACAAATCTCTATTCGGTGTTGTTGTTCTAAGGGTAACGTTTCACGCATCCATATAGTAAAGTTCACCTCGAGCATTGGATCAAATATCTTTACATGACAGCCTTGATTAAGGAGCGCTTTAATTAAAGAGAGACTCGGTGCACCTTCAATTGAATTAGAGTTGGGTTTGTAACTAACCCCCCAAATGGCAACCGTTTTGTCATCCAGTTGGCAGTTAAAATGTTGCCAAATTTTCCTGAATAAAACTTCTTTTTGTTGCTCGTTAATCAAGCTGACCGCTTTCAATAGGCCTTCATCAGAACCTGAATCATGAATGATTTTCTGGATACGCGATAAATCAATTTCGAAGTCAGCGCCACCAAATCCGGTGCCCGCGTATAAATAAGCTTGACCTATGCGTTGATCGGAGCCCAGTCCTTGACGGACTTCTTCAATGTCCGCGCCAAGATGCTCTGCAGCCCGTGCCAATTCATTCATTAAAGAGATGCGAGTTGCCAACATGGCGTTGGTCGCATATTTAGTCAATTCTGCCGATTCTGGAGACATCTCGATAATCACATTATGGTTGCGATTGAATGGCGAGAATAGTCGCTTAAAGCTTTTAATTGCTTCAGGTGCATGGCTACCAATGATGATTCTATCCGGACGCATAAAACCAATAATTGCACGTCCCTCTGATGCAAAGTCGGGGTTTACAATGCAAGGTTTTTGAGAGAGTTCCTCAATAGTTTTAAACGTCCCCATCGTAAAGTTAGAGCGGATGATTAAACAAGTGTCGGGGTTTGTTCCGGGGGCTAAAGCGGTCGCAATCAGTTTCGCCTCTGAGCAATTTCCAGGTTCCAGCGAGATGATTTGAAAATCCGCATTAATATCATATTCTGTGGAGAATTCTATGCGTCCGGCATCCAATTGAGTGTCTAATAATTTGAGCAGGCCTGGTTCGGAACGTTCTTTATCTCTACTGCCAATGAGGGTGACTTGATTTCCTGTCTCAGCCAGGCAACCTGCGCAAACTAGGGCGCTGATATTTGAACCAAAAACGTTAATTTTCATTATTTTGCTTCCAGATAGTGTTAAGAATACCCGCAGTTGAGGTATCTAATTCTTCGGTGGTGTGAGTATCAATATGCGCCAAAATATCCATGGCGAGTTTTTTGCCCAACTCCACACCCCACTGATCGAATGGGTTAATGTTCCAAATCACCGATTGTACAAAGACTTTATGTTCGTAGAGTGCGACCAGCAACCCTAGATGAAAGGCATCCAATTGATTCAATAACAGCGTATTGGATACTTGGTCTCCGGGATAGTTTTTATTAAGGTCTTCACTGGATTTACCAATCATCATCGCGCGGCTTTGCGCGAGGCAGTTAGCAATGTTTAGATTTTGATGGAACTTTGCGCGTTCAGAGTTTGATTGACCCTGGGTAAATAAAATAAAGTCAGACATGACGCGTTCAGTGCCTTGGTGCAATAACTGGTAAAAGGCGTGTTGCGCATTCGGTCCGACTTCGCCCCAAAGTACTGGACAAGTTCTATAGGTGGTAGCAGTGCCATCTCGACGTGTGCTTTTACCGTTACTCTCCATTTCCAATTGCTCAAGATAGCTAGCAAAGTATTTTAGTCTGGAGTCATAGGGTAGTATGGCTTGCGCTTTTAAATCGAGAAAGTTTGTGTTCCAGATGCCGACTAAGCCTAACAGTACAGGAATGTTTTTTTCAAAAGGCGTCGTTTTAAAGTGGGTGTCCATGGCATGCGCACCCGCGAGCAAATCTTTATAACCCTGCATGCCTAGTTTAAAGGCGATGCTCAAACCGATAGAGGACCATAAAGAATAACGGCCGCCAACCCAGTCCCAGAATTCAAGCTGAAGTTGTGGCAATATGCCCCACTCTGTCATTTTGGTCGGATTGGTTGAAATGCCGATAAAGTGGCGCAGAGTCGATTCTTCCGAAGGAGAGAGCTCTTCAATCCACTCCTTAGCGGTTTCAGCTAAAGATAAAGTATCTATCGTGGTAAAAGATTTAGAGGCAATAATAAATAGAGTGGTTGAAGGGTTAAGCTTCTTTAATAGGCGTTGTAATTGACGTGCGTCTAAGGTCGAAACAAAATGAACATCAGGTGCATTTGATAATTTGTCTGATTCCAGAGCGTAAGTGACCATTAAAGGTCCCAAGTCACTACCGCCCACGCCGATATTGACGACATCAGTAATGGCATTTCCAGAAAAACCGCGGAGTTGATGAGAGTGTAATAAATCAACAATGTGTTCCATTTTTCGCCATTGTTGTGCGACTTCGGTTAAAGGATTGTTAATATCCCTTAAGGCGGTATGCCACGCAGCCCGGTCTTCTGTTTGGTTAACTTTTTCACCAGCAAACAGTTTTTCAATCCATGGCTGAAGATCAGACTCGGTAGCTAGATTAAGCAACTCTTGCAGAACTTCTGAGTTTATTTTTTGCTTAGAAAAATCATAAAGAAGATGTTCAGTTTGAACATGGAACTGCTCAAAACGGTTAACGTCATCTGTAAACAAGCTCTTCAAATGTGTTTGTTTGATTGATTCCGCTAATGGTTTTAATTTAGAGAATGCTTGAGTTTCAATCATTTTGTAAAATCCTTTAACCAGCGTGCAAAATCCGCTCCGACTTCTGAGTGTTTCATGGCAAATTGAACAGTCGCCTTTAAGTAACCCATTTTATCACCACAATCAAAACTTTTACCTTCCAAGCAATATGCCTGAATATCTTGTTCTTTCATTAACTGGGCAATTGCATCCGTTAGTTGTATTTCATTACCCGCGCCTCTAGGTGTTGTCTCTAAAAGCTTCATAATACGGTTGCTTAAAACATACCTTCCCGTCACAGATAAGTTAGACGGAGCTTTATCTAAGGACGGTTTTTCAACAATTCCGACCATTTGACGTGACTCTCCAGGGTTCAGGGTTTTACCCATGCAGTCAGCAATGCCATATTTGTTGACTTCACTTTCTGGTACTGGTTCAACCATAATCTGGCTTTGGTTGGAGCGGCTAAATGCATTGACCATGTTGTGTAAATCGACTGATTCGCTGTTAAGAATGACGTCCGGTAGAATTACTGCAAAATCATCATCGCCAATGACTGGGGCCGCGCACAAAACAGCATGCCCTAGTCCTAAAGGTTCAGGTTGGCGAACAGAAATAATATTAACGTTATCAGGAATGATGTTTCTAAGGGTTTCTAGTAGGGCAGTTTTCTTTTTATTAACTAAAGTGGTTTCAAGCTCAAAATGGTGGTCGAAATGATTTTCGATCGCTTGCTTAGAAGAGTGGGTGACTAAAATAATATCTGTAAATCCCGCATTCACAGCTTCTTGAACAACGTATTGAATCAAAGGTTTATCAACCAAAGTAATCATCTCTTTTGGGATTGCTTTAGTGGCAGGTAAAAAACGGGTGCCTAAACCCGCTACTGGGATGACAATTTTTTTGATAGACATAGTAGCTCTCTATAGTTTAAGAAGTTGAATAAGGATATTTACTAAATATTATGATAAGTAACATTCTAATATAAGAGATACCTAAACTGGGAGAAATTACGGGTATATATGTGACGAGTTTATAAAACTTTAGATAAAAACTTGGATATAAACAGCGTTAAGTTTTTGATATTAGTTGAGTGCTGTAAAAACTCATATGTTTTTACAAAAAACACTTGCACGCTTAAATTATTTCCCTATAATACGCCACATCAAACGAGTTGTTTGTTATCCATCACTCCCGATTAGTTCAGTTGGTAGAACACCGGACTGTTAATCCGTATGTCTCAGGTTCGAGTCCTGAATCGGGAGCCATATTCTAAAGCCAGGTATTTCAACCACTTACGAGTGATTGAAGCCTGGCTTTTTTACTTTCTAAAGTCGCTTAAAGTAGTGACTGTAGATAATTTTGTAGTTAGCCCGCTCTGGGCGCGGTTTACGTACTGTTTTAGGTGGTCATGGCTAAAATGAGCGTAACGCTTCACCATCTTATAGTCCGACCATCCGCCAAGCTCCTGAAGTATCTCAATCGGCGTTCCCCGTTGAACGTGCCACGTTGCCCAAGTATGCCGTAAATCGTGGAATCGGAAGTGCTCCAAGCCCGACGCCTTTACCGCATTCTTAAACGCATAGGTGTTCGCCCTACGGACTCCCTTACCTTTGTACGTGAACACTCTTTCCCAATTCTTTCCAATTTGACGACGAACAATCTCGACCGCTTTATCTGAAAGTGGAACGACAAAGGCTTTGTCGCTTTTGAGAATGTCGTCACCTTCAATGAAAATGACTTTTTGAGACAAATCCACCTGTTCCCAGCGGAGTAGAGTGATATTGGATTCTCGCAAGCCAGTTTCCAATGCGAAAGTGACCATATCCGCCAAATGCTCTGGCAAAAGATTGATTACCTTATCTGCCTCGGCCTCTGTAAGCCAACGGACGCGACTTTTGGGTTCTTTCAAGAGTTTGATGTAGGGTGGGGAGCATTTCACTTCCCATTCCTTGTGTGCTTTGTTGAGTACAGCTTTCAATTTTTGCAGATAACGATTAACGGTTGCATTGCTTACGCCATCTTTCAGTTTGTCCTGAATGATGTCATCAACGTGCATTCGTCTTATCTCGTCCACATACTTATTCCGAAAATAGGTATCAAAATATCGGAACATTCTGATTTCGCCATTTTGGTCTTTGTTCTGTGTTTCACGCATAAAACGCACAACAGCTTCTTGCCAAAGCAAGCGTGGCTTTTCACCTAAGAATTGAACACGCCATAGGTCTGCTTTTAACAAATCCATATACTCCTGTGCTTGTCTGCGATTTTCTGTTTTGGTTGAGCGCTGTACGATATTGCCATCGGGTGCAGTGAATCTTGTCCACCACACGTTATTGCGTAGGTATAGTGACATAAATGAATCCTCATTAGTGTCAACAACTTACACACACTTCACTCAGTATTAAGGATAGACTTTTGATTTTTGATTATCAAGCTTTGTAGGGGCGATAATTTGGTGTTTTGTCGGTGGGTTTGGCGTTTAGACGATAGTCTGTAATGGCGTGTACTTTGGGTTTATGTATTTTGCAGGTGCTGTGTTACTAGGTGAGGCACCATGAGATTGCACGTTCGTGCAGCGGTTTGTGGAGACAGACTCCGTCTGTCCACCACTAAACACGCTTGCTCACGCGCCCAACTAGTGACTAAGGAATTGTGTTAACAATTGATTGAAATACCTTTTCAATAAAGTAATTCAGTTGCTCTCACTTGGCCAGTTGGTAATTGTCATAGGCACTGTTTTATCACCATTCAAAATATCAATCAATCCTTGTCTTATCTGTGATTGTTGGTCTTCAGTAAGGCTGTGAATTGATGGAGCGTACGACGAGTTTTTGATATGTGTTTTATCAAAATCATAGTTTAGCACTAGAGACATTTTATATAGTAGTTCAACGAGTAGATCAACTCTTCTAGTTGCCCAATGCTCCGGATTCATTTCTGAATCGTTTAGTAAATCCAAATAGGCTTTCCACGCTTCGATTACCTCTTTTTCTTTTGGAATTCTCTTGTCGAATTCAAGGTCAATTCGATTTAGTGTCATTACATGATCCCATGAGAGTGCGTAAGCACGAGTCGACATTAGCATCTTGAAAATATTTAATTTTCGCTGTTTAATTTCTTTTATCTCATCAATATGACGGGTTAATTGCACCGCAATAATAGGCCCCAATAACACTGCTGAAATCATCAAATAATCTGAAATTGTCATGTTTTTATGCCTCTTTTCTTAATTCAATTGTGTCTCTAAATTAATTTTGTTACACGTGTTTTTGTCATAAAACCTTAGGTTGACACTAATTTATTAACTTAAGTACAGTAAAGGATCGTCTAATTTAAACAAAGTATTATGTGGTGTGAATTCCCTAATGGTATCAGCGAGTGAATAAGGCCAATCAGGGTTTCCAGAGCAAATAAGATGATGGTTTAAGAAGATATTAATTACTAAGAGTTCCGCTATTGAATTCAATAAGTTTTTTAAATTAGCCTCATTGAAATACTTCCCACGCTCATGTTTTACATTGTTATAACTTCCCCACCAGTCAGGATTGCTATCTGAATGCCAGTTTTCCCAAGGCGTTAATTTAAGTCTGAACTTTTCACTAACAACGGGCATGCTAATAATTTCTGGAGCATGGGCTTTAACAATCTTTTTATAGTCGTTAATGTTGTTAGCCTTGGAGTCTGGAGAAAGGAAATGACAGAGTTGTTTCATTACAACATCAACTTCTGAGGAGGAGGATAGCAATTGATGCGCAAGTTCAATTGAAAAAGTCCCAAAATTAAATTCATGAAACTCTATATATCTGGAGATTCTTTCTAAGTCACTCTCAAGTGTAAGGTAATAATCCAAGTGAATATTCTTAGGTGATGCAGCAATCATAAAACCCTTTTCTCTTTTGTTTAAGTACGTGTTGTAAATATACGCATTTAAAACTCTGGTAGCTAGTTAATAGCTATAATTTATAAAATTAAGAGGGGTAAGTTGTGTAAAGTGAGTTTGAATTGAGTGGAGCGTATATAACTTGTTGAAATTGTTGCATTTATGATTGTTAAACCGTATGTTTCTGGTTCGAGTCCCGTATCGGGCGGATATTATAAATCCTGATTTTTCAATTAGTTACATGTTTTTAAGTAAGGTTTTTTATTGCTTATGTGAGGATTAAGCTTTTTCAGTTGCTAATCCCTGAATGTAGCTTGAATTGCCTGCACTTCTTTGTGGCTTTTATATAGCGCTTCTACACATTTAGCGTCTAGTTTCCATGTGGTAAGTTTCCTTAACTCCGTGAATGCTTCTTCGTTCGTCCATGCTTTTTTATATGTTCGTTTGGACGTCAATGCGTCAAATATATCCGCTACAGCAATTATCCGTGCTTCAATAGGTATTTCTGAACCGCTTAATCCATGTGGGTATCCACTTCCATCAAGGTTTTCATGGTGAAGCTCAATAATGTTAGTTAACATGCTTCGAAAAGGAATGTGTTCAAGATCAAAGTTGGTTAATAGTGAATCTATAAGCTGTCTACCCGAGGTTGTGTGAGTTTTCATTTGCTCGAATTCATCATTAGTAAGTTTGCCAGGTTTAAGTAAGATATTGTCCGGTATGGCTATCTTGCCAAGATCATGCAAGGGGGCGCACATAAATATGAGTTCTACTTGTTCATCATCCCAATGGTGATCTAACGCAATGTTTTTTGCGATCAAACGTGAGTAACGTGCCATTCGTTCCAAATGTTCAGCTGTTTCGGGATCTCTTTGTTCAGACATAATTAGTGCGCTTTTGAGAGCGGCTTGTAAGGTTTTAAACTGCGCCTGTTTTTTAATGATTAATAGAGATATTATTTGAACAATCAAGTTTAAATAAGATATCTCGCTGGCTTGAAATGCGTCTAGGTTCCGTGAATTAAAGTATACAAAACCTAATAAGGTTTTATCCTGGTACAGGGGGGCAGTGTAGCTTGATTGATAACCACATTCATACAATGCTTTTGAGTGCTTTTTATGGTTTTTTGAAAAAATGGACAGATCGTTTACTATTCGAGGTTTTCCCGTTAATGCAATTTCTTGAAGGCTTTTAGTTTCACTTAGCTTGGCAGAATAAAAAGTTAAAGGGTTAGTTTCATCACTGCTCTCGACATAGGTTTTGACTAAGTCGAGTTTTTGATCATAAGTCACAACAGAAACTCGATGGATAAAAGAAAGGTTTTTCGTTATGACTTTGTGAATAGACTTTATTTTTTGGGAAGTTGGTATATGTGCGGTTACACTATTTAATAGGTTTAGTTCCGTTGGGTAAAGCACATTTAGTCCTCTGAATTTTCTAAAATATCTTTTTATATAGAGTCGGGATAATCTATCTATATTTTCTTAATGTGGCGTCATAATGATTTATTTCTTTTATGAATGCAAGCTATTAAAGCCTCATTCATAACCTGTGTAGCGAGATATAGAGTTGATTGCTTAAACGCTATTTTTTGTAAATTTCTTATTAGAAAGTGTTGATTTTTTAGGCTATTAACCCGTTAACATAGGTTTAATGTAAATAGACGGTCAAAAAAATGGATTTGCCATGAATGTGAATAAGTTGCGTTAAGTAGTTTTGAAAGGGTTTAAATGAGAGTGTAGTGGTGTTAAGTTGTTGATATTATTTAATTTTATGGCTGTTAATCCGTATATCCCAGGTTCGAGTCCTGAATCGGGAGCCATATTCTAAAGCCTAGGTAATTAGTTTACCTGGGCTTTTTTGCTTTAAAGGGCCTGAAAATTTAAACCCTCAGATTTTGAAAAAACGAATTTAAGTATATGATGAATAGATATCGAGCTGACATTGACGGTTTAAGAGCCATCGCTATTATGAGTGTTCTTTTTTTTCATGTCGGATTTTCGGCCTTTAGTGGCGGTTATGTTGGTGTTGATATTTTCTTTGTCATTAGTGGTTTTCTAATTACACGCTTAATTAAAGAAGATCTGTCACAAAACCATTCTTTTAACTTTACACGCTTTTACACTAAGCGTGCTCGTAGATTGTTTCCAGCATTGTTTTTCACCCTAGCGGTCTGTTCTTTTTTTGCATATTATTTGTTTTCCCCCCAACTTCTTGAAAGATTTTCAGCAGCTTTAATGTCTACTGTTGGTTCTGTTTCGAACATCTATTTTTGGACAGAAAGTGGCTATTTTGATGCAAATTCCCACCTAAAACCATTGTTACATACTTGGTCTTTAAGTGTTGAAGAGCAGTTTTATTTTATATGGCCTTTTTTACTGGTTTTTCTGCTTGTCAAACTCCCTAAACTGTTTGTTCCACTAACGATTTTATTCATCGGTTTAGTAAGTCTAGTTTTAAATGAAGTTTTTATAGTTGAAAAATCTGCAATTTTTTTCTTAACGCCTTTCCGGATATTTGAATTTTCTATTGGTGCACTTGTCGTTTGGCTTGTTCAATATCAGCCTAAAAGCAATACTGTACTTGAAGTGGTTTTTGCGATAGGTCTTGTGATGGTTTTGATTCCCGTTTTTTATTTTACCAAGGCGACGGAGTTCCCATCCATTAATGCTTTATTACCGGTAGTTGGCGCGGCCTTACTTATTTATGCTGGTACGGCTAAATTTGGCGGTAAAATTTTAAATAACCCTGTCGCTGTAGGCCTAGGGTTAATCAGTTATTCTCTCTATCTCGTGCACTGGCCTATCATTGTTTTTTACGAATACTACAAGTTCGATAAATTAGCTGTTATTGAACAATGGTTGATTATTGCCGTTTCTCTGATCATTGCATATTTTATGTATCGCTTTATAGAACAGCCTTTTAGATATAAGCGTACCTTAGTAAAGGGTGTGTCTGCTACAAAAGTTGCTTTAATATATATATCATTATCTTTGTTAATTGCCGTGTTCGCCGGTTTTATATGGGTCAATAATGGACTTCCATCTCGGCTTCAATCACCGGAGTCTCCTGTGCTTAAAAAGCAATTGATGCAAGATCAGAAGTTTTTCGATAATTATGTTTTGCAAGCAGGAACCTACCGAAATAAGTTTAGTGATGATTTAGGTGATAGTCATAAGCTTAAAGTTTTAATTATCGGGGATAGTCAGGGGAAGGATTTTATCAATATTGTTACGAGTTCCAATATAAGTAAAAAACTTAATCTCGCTTTTGAAAGAACTAGGAGTTTCTGCCAATCTATTTATGGCGTTGATTTTAAGAAAATTAAAAAGCATATTCCTAAGTCTAGGCTAGAAAAATGTCAGAAGTACCAGAGTAGCCTGAATTCCAGTACAGCTGTACATGAAGCGAATGTTATTGTATTTGCAGGTTCATGGAATTATTGGGGGGCTTATGCATTAGCTGAAGCGGTTAAAAATGTTAGGGCAGTCAATGCGTTAGCAAAAATAGTTGTTATTGGGCCCAAAACGCAAGGGGTTAATGGTATTGAATTTGCCAATAGGTTTCATATGCTCTCTCAGGAGGAACGGTTAAAAAAGTATCGTGCATTGTCATCAAATAACTACCGTTTGATTGAAAATAAATTAAAAGAAACCCCATTAATTGATAGCTATATTAGTATGTATGATATTTTGTGCGGAGAAAATGAGCGTAATTTATGTATGGTGCTTGAACCCAATGGCGGCATGATTATGTACGATAATAATCACCTTACTCCGAATGGCGCACGATTTTTTTACGACGCGTTGAGTAAGCGCGGTGTATGGGATGAGTTTTTTCTTAAGTAACGAGTGGTGTTAAACGAGGTCGACTCCTCACTCTTATAGCTCACGTCAAGATAACTGGATAAATAGGGCCTAGGGATCAAGGTTTTTATGTCGGATTTTTGAATAAGTGCTTATTTAAAGTGTTAATTGTTGCCATTAAGGTGGCGTTCTAGGATGGTAGGAAGTTAAATTCTTAGGGCTAAATAGGTCTCTTTGAGAGGTTATAAATTGCATAGTAGCCGTTTACTATGTCAATCATCTAGCATTAAAAGTCTGTAAATTAAATTGTGTAAAGCTCATATATTAAAATCCTCCAAAAAGGAAAAATACTATGAGCAATTTAGATCACGAAAAACTTAAAGACATGGTCGCAGAGTTAGTCAAAATTGTTAAATTTAAGTATGCCTATCTGAACTTTTCAGTATGCTAGTTCCAATGATTATTGGAGCGGCCTTATGTACTGAAGTGGAAGAACATTTAGGCTTCACAAAAGCTAAGGTCAAAATCTCTAATAGCCGCAACGGTGCTATTCCAGTAACACTCTCAAGGGTAACTACGGCGAAGTCGATATCACAGTTTCTCGTTATAGAAGCCTGGAATTTTTATCACCAAAAACAATTCATAAAAATCCCTAAGTGTTTTGTGAGCAGTTTTACGGCAGACTTACCCTCCCCCCACCTTAGCCTAAACTTTTTGGTAGCCACTTTTTAGCATTAACTTTAAGCCAAAAAATTATCTCAGTGCCTAAGAGAAGGACGCTTAAAGAAATTGTTTAGTGCATGTTAATATTAGTTCAGCTCGACAAGCCTACCTCTAACGTACTGTTAAATTATGGTAGGCTTTTAAGCTACGAATCCATTTCATTTTAACATCAGTTAAAAAATGAGGGGGTACGAAGCTATTCTTTAGCCAGTTTGGTATCGGTTAGATCCTTCTACTTAGGTGGCATGATTACACGTGAGATAATGAAAAGTGTAGAGATGTCCATTTTTCTTACGTTAGACTCTTTATGATTAGAGAATTAAGTGAATTTATATAAATTAATTTTAAGTGAAAAGGCGAAAGTTTGTTTGCTCAATCAGCATTCGCAGGGAATCTTCACAATAGTGATAAGAGCATCTTTTTTATGCATATTCTTCATTTTCTCAAGCAGCTCTTTGGCAGAGCAAATACTTCCTAAGTGGGAATTTGGGCTTGGTCCTGCATTACTTTCTTACCCTGACTATCCAGGATCACAAGAGCAAAACCAATTGCTTGTTCCTTTCCCTTATATTGTCTATCGAGGCAAGGATTTTTCTATTAATCAGCAAGAGGTTACCAAACCTCTCTTTGAAAGCTCTAATCTAGAATTAGATTTAAGTTTATCTGGCAGTATCCCCGTTTCGAGTAAAGACAATAACAAACGTACTAGTATGGAGGATTTAGATGGTTCAATTGGTTTGGGACCTGTTTTAAAATATCGATTGTATCAACACCAATTAAATGAAGTTAAATTTGAATTGCCTGTTAGGGCGATTATTGCTTCTGATTTTAGTCGGGTTCATCAAGAAGGATGGACGGCCAATCCCGGTGTTTTTTACTATTACAGGAAGGCGCTTAATAATCATCAACGTATCAAAGTGACGATTGGAGCCACAGCCAACTTTGCCTCAGCTGAAAATCATAATTACTTTTATGGCGTCGACTCTGAGGATGTCATATTTGATAGACCTGCGTATAAAACGACGGGTGGTTTTTCTGGCATGGGTTATCAGCTTGCATTGAACTATCATTTTGATAAATTCTGGCTAGGGGGCTTTTGGCGAGGATTTGATATGAGTCAGGCTGTTTATAAAGACAGTCCATTGCTTGAGACTCGGTTCAGTAATACGTTTGGATTAGCTTTGACCTGGAACTTTATGCAATCGAAGGAAACCGTAAGAGGTTTGGAGTAATGCTTTATAGGGTTCTGAGCAGTATAGGTGTGCTAGTGGGGAGCTTTTTCTTGCTTTTTTTCAGCACAGGCACGCTACAAATTTTAACGCATTTATTTACATTACTATTATTGACCAGTTTGTTATTGGTTTTTTTGATGAGTTTGCGTGTTGGTAAAACGCCAATTATTACGCGTTATTCGCTTTTAATGAATGCGGAGGGCTCAGTCTCTGAAAGAAAATATACGCGTATCGTGACCTGGTTTTGGGCGATGTTCTTTTTTGTTTTATGGTTATTCAAAGTAGGTGGTTTGTGGAGGTTTGACCAGACTGTAGGCCTGGTTGAAGGACTTTTTTATATTGGTTCTGCGGCTTTATTTGTGGGGGAGTTTTATGTTCGGCAGTTGTTTTTGCCCGCACATAGAGGCAGTGTCTTATGGCGTTTCCTGTATCAGTTGAGCCAAGTTTCTGTAAAAGAAATTTGGCAGTTTGATCATAAGAAATAGGCCGTTCAAACGATTAAATTAGAAACTTTTTTTGTGTCTCAATCTTTGAGTTTTGCTTGTAGAAGGGTGTGCCCCATCCCAATGTTTTCAATGGTTTCATCGACTTGTAATCCAGCTAAATCCATAAAACCCAGCATATCGGATAAACGGTACATGCGACTGGTGCCATTGGCCAGAGCCGTAAAGTACAACGAAGTGTTCACCACACAGAAAGCCGCTTCTTCAAAACGCTGGTTATCCCAATAGGTCTCTAAAACAAATAGTTTACTGTTGGCTGTCATGGCCTGTGCCGCTCGTTTTAGGATGGCAATAATGTCATCATCCCCAAAACAATCCAAAAACTGGCTCATCCAGATGGTGTCAAAGTTTTTTGGTAAAGCTTGTGAATGATCAAGCATATTGGTGGGGAATGTATCAATTCTATCTTGTAAACCGGCCTGTGAAATATGCGTCTTGGCGACGGCTAACTGTTCGGGAAGGTCTACAATGGTGATTTTGACTTGATCATTATAGTGCGCGGCAGACATCGAAAACTTGCCTGTATTGCCACCAATATCCAGAAGTGTTTTAGGTTGGTGCTTGAATACATGAGGTAAAGCCACTGGAAAGGCATTATCAGAGTAATAGTGATCGAACTCAAACCAACTGGTTTTTGCAGGCTCCGGCAAAGCGGTTAAGGCCGGATAGATGGTTGGCCAATCGCCAAAGGTTTTGTTTAACCCAACAGGCGTAGCGGTGTCGATAGACTCTTCTAGATAAAACATCCCCAAATAATTAACGTCATGGTTGTAGTTCATATTAATTTGGGTCATTTCATCATGTAAAAACATTTCACCAATTTTACTAATGAAGTACTTTTCTTTCTCAAACCTAACCACACCTACACTTAAGCAAGATTCTAAAATAACGCGTATGCCATAAAGACGCATATCAACCTTTTCAGAAAGCGCCTTAGGCGTTAAACCTTTAGGGTTTTTGGATAAGGCTTCAAGTAGCCCTCTTTTCCAAGCAATTCTAACGGCTTGAAAGGTCATAGGTGAGAAAGCAATCTTTTGGGCTTCATAGATGGCTTCTTGAGCAGAGAGTTGAGGGAAATTAAAAGGAAACTTCATTAAGATATTGTCTTATTTTGTACTAAAATCACCTCATATTATAAATTATAAAATATTCACGGAAAAATCGATTTATGCACATTTTAGCTTCCACCTTGGTTTCCGCTCTGGGATTGGGTAAAAAACCTCATATTGATGCCTGGTCGGAGGGAAAGTCAGGTCTTTCACAAGTGACGGACTTTCATCAACAGGTTCCAAGCATCAAGACCTTTTTAGGCGAAGTTAAAGGAGTTGAAAGTGTAACCTTGCCTAAGGGTTTGGAGGCGTACCTTTGTCGTAATAATCAGTTAGCTTGGCAGGCGTTGCAAACGGAAGGTTTTAATATCAAGGTAGAAGGGCTTGTTGAGAAGTTTGGAGCGCATCGAATTGGCTTAGTTGTGGGAACCAGTACTTCTGGCATTGCGGCAACGGAAGAAGTTTTTAGAAAAAAATTGGGAACTGATAGCTATTGTTATCAAAAAACGCAGCAAATGGATTCACTGGCACAATTTTGTTGCCAGGCTTTAAATGTAGAGGGTCCGAGCTTTGTTATTTCAACCGCCTGTTCTTCGAGTGCAAAAGTATTTGCAGTGGCACAGCGTTGGTTGAATGCCGGAATTGTAGATGCAGTCGTTGTTGGTGGGGTAGATTCTTTGTGTTTAACGACTTTACACGGTTTTAACGCCCTAGGCTTAGTGAGTCCAACTGTTTGTAAACCCTTAGATGAAGCGCGGGATGGCATTAATATAGGAGAAGCAGGCGGCTTTATGTTGCTGAGTAATATCAATATTAATGATGAAATGAAGCCATCTCTAGTCGAAGTTGTGGGTGTCGGTGAGAGCAGTGATGCCTATCATATCTCTACGCCGCACCCAGAAGGGGAAGGCGCGCAATTGGCGATGTTAGCAGCGATGGCGCAAGCCGATATTAGTATAGAGGAACTCGATTATATTAATTTGCATGGTACGGCCACACCGAGTAATGATTTGTCCGAAGTGTCGGGGGTGAGTCATTTGGCATCGGAAAAGACATCTACTTGGATAAGTTCTACCAAAGGGTTTACTGGACACACTTTAGGCGCGGCAGGCATTACTGAAATTATTTTTTGCCAATGGATGTTAGAGGAACAGATGGTGCCAGCTAATTTGAACTTAACGAATCTAGATTCGGTATTAGGGCAAAAATTGGCTCAGTCTAATGTCTCGGTACCGTTAGAGACGATTCACTTGTCGGGGACAAATCAGCGGTTACAGTATGCAATGAGCAACTCTTTTGGATTTGGGGGCAATAACGCTTCTGTGATTTTAAAAATGGAGTCGGCTTTATGAAGGCTCAAATACTCAGTGTCGGTTTAACTGCACCAGGCCTGGTAGATTTTGAAACCTTTAAAAGGATGATGTGGAAAGGCCAGTCTCCGGATACTTCTGAGGCCATTGAGAAGTATAGCCCGGCGTTTTTACCCGCTAATGAACGCCGTCGTACCACGGCAACGATTAAGTTGGCTTTAAAAACGGCAGAAGATGCTTTAATCCATTTTAAACAGACTTATCCTGGTATTGACACTGCTCTGCCCGTTTTATTCGTTTCTAAGGATGGAGACACATTTATTTCTGCTCGGATGTGTCAGGCTGTCAGTGAAGAAGAGCCTATGATTTCTCCGACTCAATTTCATAACTCGGTACATAATGCCCCCGCAGGTTATTGGATGATTGGTCAGGAAAATCAGGCGCCTGCCAGTGCTATTTCCGTTGGAGAGTATGCCATTGCAAATGGTTTATTAGAGGCTACTTTACAATCTCAAAATTATGGCAAGCCAGTTCTAATGGTTGTTTATGATTTACCTCTGAATGAATTAATGCCAGTTGATGCGGTGCAAAAATCCCAAGCCCCATTTGCCTTCTCGATGATTGTAAATGCCAGTGATTTGAGCCTGAAAAGCGACTATCCAGTATTGTCACTTTCGGTCACACAAGATGCTCCGCTTCAGCCTTTGAAAAGTAACCCATATGCAGGTGTGCCAGCAGCAGAAGCTTACCCTCTTTTACAATCGATTGCGTGGTATCAGTCAGGTAATGAGAAGAGTGAAATGAACTTCCCATTAAATCGCAATAATTTTATCAAGGTTTCTTTAGGGTGAGGGCGGTCATCTTAACTAAGTCGGATATTGAAGCAATCATTCCCCATGCCGGAGGCATGTGCTTATTAGAGCAAGTAATCTCTTATACGGATGAAGAGATTATTTGCAGAACGCAGTCGCATTTAGATGTAAACAATCCTTTAAAAACCGATGGCAAGCTTTCTAAAATGCACTTAATTGAGTATGGAGCACAAGCAATTGCCGTGCATGGTGGATTACTGGATTTGTCTATATCGAATGGCGCTCCAAAGTTAGGATATATCGCAAGCCTTAAATTGGTTAAATGGGGAAGTTTTGAGCCTTTTACTGATTTTTTAGAGGTGACCGCAACTGCAGTAATGGTAAATGACATGAGTAAACTGTACGAGTTTTGTGTAACGGATGCTGAGTTGAGAAACGTTTGTTCTGCCAGAGTGATGGTCATACATCCAGATTCGGATTAATAGGAAAAAACATGTTAGAGCAACATAAAATAAAAGCCTTAGTCACTGGCGGTAGTGGTGACTTAGGTTCAGCGATCGCCACTCAGCTTGCGGCCGATGGTTATGAAGTGTGGATTCATGCAAATTCGCAGTTGCAAAAGGCTGAGTTATTGGTTGAGAGTATCAATCAACAGGGCGGAACGGCACATGCAATCTGTTGTGATCTTACGGATATTGCAGCGGTTGAACAGGCCATTGAAAAAGTTCTGGAGACAGGCCCCATTCAAGTATTAGTCAATAATGCGGGTATTCATGATGATGCGGTTATGGCAGGCATGACACATGAGCAGTGGCAAAAAGTGATTGCGGTCACTTTGGATGGTTTCTTCAACATCACTCAACCTTTATTACTGCCTATGATTAGAACCCGTTGGGGGCGCGTAATTAATATCGCTTCTGTCGCCGGCATTATGGGGAATCGGGGGCAAGCAAATTATGCAGCTGCAAAAGCCGGCCTGATTGGCGCGAGTAAATCGCTGGCGCTAGAACTCGCATCCCGAAAAATTACCGTGAATGTCGTAGCACCAGGCGTTATTGAAGGCGAAATGGCAAATTCTAGTTTTCCGCCAGAACGTCTCAAACAAGTGGTGCCGATGCAAAGAGCAGGTAAGCCCCAAGAAGTCGCCGATTTAGTGAGTTTTTTGGCCTCAGATAAAGCGAGTTATTTAACGGGGCAAGTGTTATCCATTAATGGTGGAATGATATAGGTTGTTAATACAAAACAATAAGGATAAGATTTTATCTAACGCACTTTAAGGGCCTGTGTTAAGCGTTGAATAACGTATCTGATGCTTGATTGAGTGACTTATAACTCTAGCTAGAGGCTCTGAAAATTATAAATCGGTAAGGGAAAAAAACAATGCTAAAAGTTCCAAAAAAATGGACATCTCTTTTAGGGCTTGTCGCAGTTTCTTTTTTATTAACAGCCTGTGGTGTAAAGCCCGTGCATGAAGTTGAGTCTAAGATTGTGCCAAGTAATATTAAAAGCGCAGCCCAAGTTAAACAAGCTATTCAGCGTGCAGGTATAGGCTTAGGCTGGATAATTAAAGAGGTTGATGGAGATACTTTAGAGGGAATTTTACTTTTAAGAACGCATATGGCTAAAATTACCATTCCTTACAATAAAAGTGAATATAGTTTATTGTATAAATCGAGTGAAAAGCTTGATTATGATCAAGAAGCTAAGACGATTCATAGTAACTATAATGGTTGGATTATGAATTTGGATCGTGCGATTCAAGTACAATTATTGCAATAGTACGTTGAAAGTAAGCCCAGCCTCTCAAGTTGTAAAAATAGATTGGGACAGCATCTTGATGCTGTCCCTTTCTGTTTTATGGGGGCTCAGTACGCTAGGTCTTGTGCTTGTCTGGTATGCTGCGAAAATATTTCAAGTTGCTAAAATAAATCAAGCTGACTTTCAAAACGATATTTGGATTGTATTTGGTAAGCAGTTAACTGAAAATCAGTTAGACATGGAGTTTAAGCAGCGTTTAAATACGGTCATTGATTGGTTAGCGATCGAAAAGCCAAGCTACATTATTCTCCAGGGAGGCATTACGGGTAAGAATACCCAGAGTGAAGCGCAAGCGGGACAAGCCTATCTATTTAATTCAACAGGTTTTATAAACGAGTATCACACAGCAACAGCAGTAATTCTGGAAGATACCTCTATGAATACTTTAGAGAACTTAAAGCACACTCGTGAATACCTGCAACAAGCAAAGTTACCTCTAAACGTAACGCTGATTTCTAATCGGTATCATTTGTTACGATGTTCTGTTATGGCTAAAAACATGGGGTTTACGACAGGTTTTTTACCCGCTGAAAAAGAATGGTATTTGAATTTAACCCAAGTTTATAAGATTTTTTTAGAGGCCTTTTTTTTAAATTGGTATTGCACAGGAAGATTCGTGGGTCGGCTTTTTAATAACAAAAGAATGCTTAATAAGATTAGATAATCACTGACAAGTTAATTACAGGAAGAATAACAATCATGAAAACATTATGGAAAGTTTCATATTTTGTATTAGGTAGTATTATTTTAACGGGGTGCACAATTACACAAAAAGTTGAACCAGTATCGGATAATACAGTGATTGATAAGGTTTGGATTGAAGATAATCCTAGCGCAAAGCATGACATTTTTGACGAAGAAATGGCTGCAACGATACAAAAACTAGGTTTTAAATCAGAAGTTTTTCCAAAGAAACAACAACCAGAAGATAGTACATTTATATTGAAATATTATGTTCGGTGGCAGTGGGATTTAGCGCTTTATCTTAAAGAGTTTAGAGGAACTCTTTACAAGGATGAAAAAGAAGTTGGCAGTATTGTCTACGATGCTACAGGGGGTGGTGGAAATATGGGGAAGTTTGGTTCAACTATGAGCAAAGTGAATCCATTGCTTGAAGAATTATTGAAAAATGCAAAACCAGGAGAAGCTATTAAAGTTGAAAAAGTAAAAGCTTCTAATGATGTTGAGAATGAAACAGTTGAAATTAAATTAACTAAATTAAAAGGGTTGTTTTCTCAAGGATTGATCACAGAGAAGGATTATTCCAATCAAAAGACTTTATTGTTGAAGCAATTGTGATTACGGAAGGAATTTAATTTCAATGAATAATTTTGCTGTTGTCATACCTGCTTACAATGAGACGCTGACGATTACACAAGTCGTGAATGAGGCTTTACAGTTGACATCGTTGGTGATTGTCGTGAATGATTCCTCCGAAGACGATACGGCCGAATTGGTAAAGCAAACGGCTGCTATTTTAGTAGATTTACCTGTCAATGGCGGTAAGGCTAAAGCCCTGCAAGCAGGTTTTGATAAAGCGTTATCGCTTGGTGTAGAGGCGATTATCACCTTGGACGGTGATGCGCAGCATAATCCGTTTGATATTCCAAAGTTGTTGAGTCATTTTGCCCAAAACCCAATAGACTTGTGTATCGCATCGCGATTAAAAGATCGTCAAAATGCACCTCGTTCAAGACGAATTGCAAATGGGATTGCTGATTTTTGGGTGAGTTGGGCAGCGGGTCTACCTATTGCAGATAGCCAATCTGGTTTTCGGTTGTATCCGGCAAGTCTATTAAGCGAACTAAACTTTCCATATGAAAATAAGTCAGGGTTTGTTTTTGAGAGTGAAGTGCTAGTCGATGCAGCCCATTTAAATTATGGCTTTGCTTTTATTCCGATTGATACTATTTATGCTGATAATCGACGCGCTAGCCACTTTCGGGCCGGGTTTGATATTACGCAGATTACTTTTATGGTTGCTAGAAAATTACTTAAAAAAGGCATGAACTTACCAGGCCTGGTTAAATCGTTAACTCAATCGCCTAAAATAATTGAAGATTAATAAAGCTATCAAAGATTATCTATAATGATCGTTACATTTTAGTTCTAATAGCGATTGTTTTAGACATTAAACTTGCTAAGCCGTAAGTCCATAAGACCCCTACCAAAACCGTTAAGCCAATCGCATTAAGCAGTGCGAGTTGGCTAAAACTCAATATACCAAATGATCCTAAAGTAGTCAGGTATGCGATTCGTATAGAGCGACTCCACTCATTGGAATGTTCAGTCTGTTGTGCACCTTCAAAAAATAACAAACAGTAATCAATGCCGATTGCTGCGACAAGCATTAGACTCATTAAATGGAAAATGCTTAATGATATATTGAACATGGCAAACGTAGCGAAGGTTAAACCAATCGCAATGACGATAGGGCTTAAAACAGTGAGCACTTGCCTGACGTTTCGGTATTTCAACCAGAGACTCATCCCTAAAATAATTACAATAAAGCCCAGTATTTGAAAGAGTCCAGATCGAATCTCTGTGATTTGATTGGCCACCAATTCGCGTTGATTAAAATAAATAATCCCTAAGTCAGCATGTTGTTTGACAAAATCCTCAATGACTTGATCAGAGGCTACGCCTGAAAGTGGAATGACCCCAATGATTTGATTAGATATGGGTAGCACCAGTTGACTCGCTAACTGTGCTGAGGTTTCATCGGTTTGTATGAATTTCTCATAAGTCATTAAAGGTAATTGCCGACTTGATTCAAGGCTGTTTATAAAAGGTTGGAAATGCTTGGTTGTAAAGCGAGTAGCCTCTACCGCTTGGCTTAATGAGGTTACCCCCCCCATCGAATCAGGCAGGTTTTGCTGGCGTTTGGCTTGTAAAAGTTGGCTCGGTAAGATCAGAGAAAGCGATTGAAATTGCTGAATCGAGCCCGATTTTTTCAGGGTTTCCAGCGATGGCATTAAGGCTTCTTCATTTTGCAACAGGAGTTCAATATTTTTCGCGGGCAAGAGTAGTTGTTTACCTGCCTCCTGATATTGAAATAGTGACCTAAGTTGTCTGTCGGTTTGGATTAAGTTATTCGAAACAGGACTTAAACTGGCAATGTCATCCTGCCATTGAATCGGTTTTAAAAACAAAATAGCTGCAATAATGACCAGGCCTGGTAGAACAAAATAAAGTGGCTGAGATTGAACGGTGGCTTTATTGATTGGCACTGTAACGGATACCATTTCACTCATTTGATAGTGAGATGCAAGATAAGGCTTGAGGGTTTTGGTAATCAATAGCGCTGACAATAACCCGCTGGATGCAAAGATTGCCATTTGTTGTAACCCTTCGATATCAATCCACCACAGCATTAAAAATCCAAATGCACTGGTTAAAGCGCCAAGGCGAATCGTTGGCCATATTTTTTGGACGACCGAGCTTTCTCTAGATTGATAGGCGGATATCGTATGGATTGGATAGTCAATGGCCACCCCTAATAGAATCGCGCCGAGTGCTAAGGTAATCAATTGCATACTGCCAAACAGGCTAATCGTGCTGAGTATGCCAACGGCAAAAGCCCCCAAAAGGGGTAAACTGCTGAAGAGAATAAGCTTGGGGGAACGAAATGCGATGAGCAGGGCTAGTAGCACCATACCAATCGCCAAGCTAGTAATCCAGTTAACAGCTTCTTTGATTTGTTGTTCTGCTTGCAGCGCTATCCAATCAGCGCCAGATAACTCAAAATTACTCTTACCTAAAGTAAGTTCCAATTGTTTATAAATATTGGCAAGTACTTCAGGCTGTTTTTCGGTTTCGATCAATAGTAATGCTCTCGCATGTTGGGCATTAATCCAAACCCCATTTTCTTTGGCTAATTGCTGGCTAGGCTTTAGTTTGTTTTGATAAAGTCCCCATTGAAAAGAGGGGTCATCCAATACCCAGTGTTTGTCCAGTACGAAGCCCAATTGATACTCTTGCCACCTTTGCTGAATCTGTGGCTTCAATTGTGTCATATCAAAAGGAGTCATTAGATAACGGTAGCGGTAAAGCTCAGGCACGGATGATTGTTGCAAAGGGCTTTGGTATAGTTCAGAGCCATTTAAAACCTGTTTGGTACCCTTTAGTTTCAATAACTCAGACTTTATTGCTTGGCTGACTTCATTCAGTGCTTGTTGAGAGTGACTTGTTTTAACCGCAAGCATTAACCAGTTGTTGGCTTGGCTGGGTGTCAGGCGTTTTTTTAAGTACTGGGCCTCAATGCTTTGTTGGTTTGGAAAAAACTGGGTGATGTCGTTTTGAAAGGGCGCGTTATTAAAAAAAGCGACCAGGCCTGCCCACAAAATAATGAAGATAAAAATCCAGACTAAGGGAAAAATTTTGATGTCACGGTTTGTCATTTTCATTCTACTGAAACGGTCTTAGGCAGTATGGCTTGTAATGTTATTTTACGCCATTCACCTGAGGTTTTAGTGAGTAGAATCGATTGTATTTCAGTCTGTGAACCCACAATTTTTATTGTTTGAATATGGTGTTTAAGCTCATTGATCGGGGTTAAGTTAAGCTGCCAATCTTGATTTTCATTTGCTTGAAACGTCAAAAGAAACTCTTTTTGCAAACGTGCTAAATTACCGTTGAGAAGATTTAAGAAGGTTTGTAAAAATACAGCAATTTCTGGAAAGCTTTCTACGGGAAGTTCTAACTGTCGATTTGGAAAATCGAGCTTAATCATTGTAGGGCTAAAAGTGATTATCCCTGCGAGTGGCTTCTCATAATGCTGTTCTAGCAAGTTCGGCGATTGATAAAACATCTCGCCAAATTGAGTCTGTGAAATCTCTAGAAAGGGGTCAAATTGTTCTTCTATGAAACTTTTGTGGCCGGTTTTAACTTGGTTCCAGGCATGAAATAGCTCGGTGATCTGAATATTTTGAGAAAATACTGTCATTGGTAAGCATAAGCCCATCAACATGAAAGTTTTAAACGCAGTTTGATTAAATCTCATGGTTAGAGGCTGTCCAATAGGTGTAAAAATTAAACCAGTTATAAGGATGTTTTTGACACTGTAATGCCAATGTGTCCGCAAATTTTTGGGCAAGAATTTGTGGTGTGTCCTCTTTGGCGAGCTTTAGTTGAAAATATTCAACATGATAGCAATTACCACCTAGGTACTGAGAAAAGAAAAAATTGGTTGGGAATGGAAAACGCAGAATCATTTCAAAAATACCTTCTGGCAGTGGAATTTTTTCACCTAAAAAATCCACCAAGAGCGTATTGCTCTCACCGATTGGACGGTCTGCAAGTAGGGCAACCGAGATGCCTTGCTTTAAATTTTCATACATTTCAAAAGTCGTTTCCAATCCTTTGTATGGGATAACGCTTTTATAAAATTCAGGATTAAGTTGCTTTAATAGGCTTACGATTGTTTGGTTGTGATCCAGTTTAATGACGGGTTTTATTTCATAATGTTTGTTCATAGCCTGGGTTTTTAAGGCATCTAAGCTGCCATAATGACCGCTTAAAAAGAACTGTCCAGGATGTTCATTAAATGAGTCAATCACTTCCTGACGGTGGCTAAATGAAATATCAAAGTATTCATGCTGGTTGGAAAGAAAGTAGACTCGATCCAATAAAACGGCTGCAAACCAATAGAAGTGTTTATAAACATGCCAAATTCTAGGTGGAAAGGGTAAGGCTTTTGATAGGTAATGATAAGAGACATGTCTTTTTTTAGGAGCAACTAAAACAAAGAACAACACAATTGGATAGAGCAGTAATCGAATAGACCAACGTGGTAGTTTTAATGCCAGTTGAATGATTAATTTTAACCAAAAGGCATTCGACATCTCTTTTTCTTGTTGCCAGTTTTCAGCCATGTAGTTAGCCTATGTTTATTTCTGTCAGTTTTAACTTTCCCGTCGCTACACGATTCTGTGTTTCGATGTGGGTCAGCTGAAACTCGATACTTTGATGACTTTCGAGCCTGCTCGAGTTAACGTGAAGTTCAATCACATCTTCTGGCAAAACTGGCTGTAGGAATTTGACCTGAGTTATCTCTGTTATTTGCCAATCGGTTAAGTATTTTTGTAACATTATTTCTATCTGTTCTAGCAATACCACTCCTGGCACAATAGGGTGGTTGGGGAAGTGTCCTAGTAAACAGGGGTGTTGAGCAGATATTTTAAATGAATCGATTGCAAGCATACGTTCCGAAGGCCCTTAAGGCTTGCCTCAACTAGGGCGTTTACAAAGTAATTCATTATACAAGATTTTACCGACTCCACTTCTAGGAAGTTCTTTTAGGTAGGTAATGGGGCGGGGTAAAAATACGGGGTCTATTAACTTTCTAAGTTCGTTTAGAATCTCGGCTTGAGTTAACGATGAAACTACACATATTGTAAGGCGCTCAGCAGAAGGTGGTTGGATAAAAACCCCTTCTATGATGCCTGTAATCGACTGTAAATGGTTATTTAATGCTGTTAAAGAGGTTCGTTTTCCAGCGACTTTTATTAAGTCATTATCACGTTTACCAAGTTTAAAATGATGCTTGTTCAATGGTTCTATTTGATCATTTAAAACTTCAAAACCAGCCAAATACGGCGTTTTTACGGCATAGCGTAGGTCTGCTTGGCGTTCAAAAGTGACCGTTTTATACGTTTGCCAAACGTCCGAATGAGTGGATTGTCGAGAAGCTATCGAGGCTGTTTCCGTACTGCCATAGACTTCAAATACTGTCGCTTTAAATTCATTTTCAAGCTGTTCAGCCAATGTTTTAGATAAAGGCGCGGTGGCGGATAAAAGGCGGCTTAAGTGTGTCGGCCAATTAAGTTCAAATGCCAGTAATTTTTTGAGATGCAAAGGGGTTGATACCAAAAGCGCAGGCTCAGCTGTATTGTGTGAAAGTGCTGAGATGACATCTTCGGGAAAAATGGGACGTTCATACCAAAGGCTTGCTTTGGAAAAAAAGGGCCAAAATAGAGTCGTTTCTAAGCCAAACATATGTTGATTCGGTACTGTTGCGACGATATAGCAGGGGTGCATAAGTTCGAATCTATCAATTGCTAACGTGGCTGAACTAATCATGTTGTGCCAGGTTTTAATAATTTTCTTAGGTTTTCCGGTAGTGCCAGAAGTATAAAGCCAGATTTCAGAGTTTTGAATGGCTGCAAAAGCTTCTTCAAGCCTTTGGTGTTCAAAAGATTGGCCGCGGTCTTTAACCTGTTGAATAATGTCTTCAATTTGCCGAGAGGAAACTTGGGGTTGGTTGGTTAGTACCTTGGGTAATTCATCCCCAAAAATTCTTAAATCAGGCAAGTCGCTCTTTAAGTTCACCAGGGTTGTTTCAGCTAAATTAGGCGGTAAAACAGCTTGACCATGTCGCATCGCAATGGCTAATAAGCTAATTAAAAAATGAGCTCTTGATTGAAATAACAGGAGGGCAGAATGTTTTGCACCCGATTCGGTGCTAAGAGCGATTTTGCTGAGTTGTTCTGCCGCTAGAAAGACTTCCCAACGGGTTAAACTTTGATGTGGGTTTTTGTGATAAATAAAGGGGGTGTCTTGCCAAAGTCGTTGCAGTTCTGCTGAGCTTTGGCTGTTAAGCAAAAATGAAAGCATCTTTGTGAAAGTTAGCTTTGTTTGTTTGCTTGAACGAATGCGGTTAACGAGGCGATGGAACCAAAAATCTCATTGATATTTTCATCACTAGACTTAATTTTAACCCCATATTTTTTACTCAATTCCAAAGAAATTTCTAGTGCATCAATTGAATCTAGTCCTAATCCATTAGTAAATATCGAATCGTCAGGATCGATTTCATTCGCTTGGATATCTTCAAGGTTAACCGCTTCAATAATAAGTTCGGCAATTTCTATTTGTTCTGGCGTTAGCATAGCGTTAGATCCTTTTAAGACCATTTTGAGTGTGTTCAAATCGCGCTATTATACGGATTAATGATTAAGTCGAGTGATAAAAAATTAAAGTTATTATTTGTATCTAAGCGTTCTTTAGATACACCCAATATGCGAATGCAGTAATGACTTATCCTTAATTAAGGGTGTGAGGTCGGTGCCAGGGGGCGGTCTGTAAATAGTTTAGCGTAAATGATTTATTAATTAAAAGTAATGTTGCAATGTACTCCATACAAAATCATAAATGAATTAATGAGACTGTTACATCTGCTATTAAAACGAGACCAGGTGTCGTTAGAGTGGCTTTTAAACGTGCTATTCGAAAATATGATAGTAGTTTAGAAGGCTTATTAGAGAGAGTGAGTTTTTTAAGTTGGGCTTAGAGTAGGCTTATACATAACAAAAAAAGGGGGAGTGTCTTTTGTAGCGTTTAGGTTTTTGAAGTCTAATAGAAATAATTGGTACGACTGAGTGGATTCGAACCACCGACCCCTACCATGTCAAGGTAGTGCTCTAACCAACTGAGCTACAGTCGTACAATATAAGATATTTAAGCTGTTGCTTAAATGGTACCAGTGGGCGGACTCGAACCGCCACGCTCTCACGAGCAACGGATTTTGAATCCGTCATGTCTACCAATTCCATCACACTGGCACTATAAGATAGTGGCGCGAATTATAGGAGGTTGGATGAACTCTGTCAACCACTTCAATTGATTTAAAAGAGCCTTCGCTATAGAGGAGGGCGTTTCTGGTGTGATAAGTGCGTAGGCGCGTTACTTATCGGCAAATAAAAAATGTCACATTGACCTTTTTATCAGTTTGATTGATACTTTCTGATTAGAAAAACTTATAGCTATGCGGGTCACTGTGAAAAAAATGAGTATTGAATGGAAAGAGTAATGCAGCCTGTGTCTACTAGAGCACATTATTCAAAAGCTCTGTTTTGGGCCTTTATTTTGATTGTGCCTTTTGCATTTGTACAATTGCACCTGGTGCAGAATGATTTTCAGGTGAATTATTGGATTGTTCCATTGCTTGTGATGCTTTTGCTGGCAGGTTTATGGGGGCGAATTACTCAGCTTAATGCGATACAAAAGCGTGAAAGTATTCTCTTTAAAGCGGTTGTAGATTTTTCATTAGAGTTTACCTATCTGCGAACTGTTGAGGGTGAGTATGAGTATGTCTCGCCTGCCGTGCTGAGGATTACAGGGTATTCGCCAGAGGACTTTTATAAAACGCCTAATTTCATGGATGCGATTATTTGTGCTGACGATCGTGATCGCTGGGCTTCTCATGTTCATAATATGAATGGTGATGGCTGTCCAGAGAAAATTGAATTTCGCATTAAAACTAAACAAAATGATACTCGTTGGTTGGAGCACTTATGTGGTCCCGTGCATAACTCAGCCGGGGACATCATTGGCGTAAGGTCAATTAATATCGATGTTACAGAGCGGAAGTTAGCCTCTGAAAAAGTTGAACGTCTAGGATTTTATGACCCATTAACTGATTTACCTAATCGTCGCTTTATTAATGATTACATGACGAGTTTGATCGAAACCTGCCAAAAGTCAGGGCAAAATGAGTCTTTTTCTGTGTTTTTTATTGATTTGAATCGCTTTAAATACGTAAATGATGCATATGGCCATTCAGTTGGTGATGCTTTACTTAAAGAGGTGGCTAGACGTTTTAAAAATAGCTGTTTAGTCAGTCAGAAAGGTGTTGTTGCACGCTTTGGTGGTGATGAATTTGTCTTGGTGAATAAGCTTTCAGTGGACACAGGATCGATTCAAGAGTGTGTGACAAAAATGAATCAGTTGTTAGAAGCACCATTCCGAATTAATGGCCATAGGCTGAGTATTGGGGCAACAGCAGGAATAGCGGTTTATCCACGTGATGGTGTGACGCCAGAGGTCTTGATTCAACATGCTGATGCGGCAATGTATAAGGCTAAAAGTCAGGGGTTGAGTATGGCCTTTTTCTCTCAGGAAATGGCTGAGCATGCAACGGAAATGGTTGATTTGCAAAATCGGCTTCGTGGTGCTTTGACTCGCGGATTGATTCAGCCTTATTATCAGCCTTTAGTCGATCTCAAAACCGGAAAAACTATTGGGGTTGAAGTATTAGCACGTTGGATTACTGATGATGGTTCTTTAGCGCCGACACCCTCTGTCTTTATTCCTGTTTCAGAAGAGACTGGATTGATTTGGGCATTGAGTGAGTCGATGATTTCTCAGGCAGGAAAGCATATAGTGGAGTGGCAGGATAGTGGTATTGATATTAAGTATTCTGTGAATGTCTCAGCACGCCAATTTTCAGATGAAAATTTCTGTGACCATGCGATTGCGCAGTTTGAGGCTTTGGGCATTCGTCTCGAGTCCGTACAGATTGAGTTAACCGAAAGTATTTTATTAGACAATATTGAGCGCAGTTTAGAGAAGATCCAACAGTTAAAGTCTAAGGGGTTTACGATTGCGCTAGATGATTTTGGTACAGGATTTGCCTCATTACACTACCTGACGCTGTTTCCTTTGGATACGCTTAAAGTGGATCGTGCTTTCGTTATTAATATCATCGAAGATAAGCGTCAATTTGCGATTGCTAAATCCATTATTAATTTGGCGCATGATTTGGATCTTATCGTTGTGGCGGAAGGGATTGAGACAGAAGAGCAACGCCAAGTGTTGTTTGATTTAGGTTGCGATATTGGTCAGGGTTATCTCTTTAGTCGCCCAGTTCCCCCATGTCAGTTAACTGCTCTGTTGGCTGCGTAGTCTTTCTTCACGGTATAATTTGTTTAACTTTACGCCTGTCTGTTCGATTCGTGCTTGATTTACTTTCAGGTTTTTAATAACAGCTTGAAAATAAAGGCACAATCAGCGAAAATAGCCGCCCTTTATTGAGATGGATAAGGATTGGCTTTGTACAATCTGACAAGGCCTGTGAAACGACAAGATTTCTTTTTTGACCTCCCTGAAAACCTGATTGCCCAGCAGCCTGCTGCTGAAAGACGTGGCAGTCGCTTATTAGTGATGCTGCCTGACAGCAGTATCGTCGATGCACAATTCCCTGATTTACTTTCTTATGTTCAGCCAAATGATTTATTGGTGTTTAATAATACCAAAGTGATTCCCGCGCGCCTGTTTGGCGAGAAAAGCACGGGTGGCAAGATTGAATTGCTGATTGAGCGTGTCGTTGATGATAAAACTTTATTAAGTCATCTTAAATCAAGTCGCTCCCCTAAAGCGGGCGCTTTATTACGCATAGAAGGCGCTTTTGATGTCGAGGTTCTGGGGCGAGAAGGTGCGCTGTTTGTGCTTAAGGTACTGTCTGATAAAAGTGCTTTGGAACTGATTGAGAGCTATGGTCATATGCCTTTGCCCCCTTATATTGAACGTCCTGAAGATCTTCAAGAAGATAAGGAGCGTTATCAAACGGTCTATTCGCAAAAGCCAGGTGCGGTTGCTGCACCGACTGCTGGGCTGCATTTTGACCAAGACTTGTTAGATGGAATTAAAGCCAAAGGCGCAGAGATTGGTTTTGTGACCTTGCACGTTGGCGCGGGTACTTTTAAACCTGTACAGGTTGATGATATCAGTGAACATGTGATGCATTCTGAGTATTTAGAAGTCGATGAAGTTCTGGTTGAGCAAGTTCGTCAAACGCGCAAGAAGGGCGGTCGAGTGATTGCGATTGGTACCACCTCGGTTCGCTGTTTGGAGAGTGCCGCCAAATTCAGTCCAACGGGTCAGATCGCGCCTTATCAGGGTGAAACTGATATTTTCATTACCCCAGGTTATATCTTTAAAGAGGTGGATGTTCTATTCACTAACTTTCATCTACCTGAATCCACTTTGATTATGTTGGTTTCGGCTTTAGCGGGATATGAACGTACCATGGTGGCTTATCAACATGCGGTTGACCAGTCTTATCGTTTCTTCAGTTATGGCGATGCGATGTTGGTCTTTCCTGAAGGCGATCAATAAAGTGCTAAAGAAAATCAAGATTAAATGTGAATTACTTCACTCAAAAACTCCACACACCGAATTAAATAAAAAGTAGAAAAAAACATGGAATTTGAATTAGATAATACTGACGGCCGAGCTCGCAGAGGGCGTTTAAAGTTTGATCGAGGTGTCGTAGAAACGCCTGCATTTATGCCGGTGGGTACTTATGGTTCGGTTAAAGGCATGACACCTGAAGAGGTTGAGGCGACCGGCGCACAAATCATTCTAGGCAATACTTTTCATTTATCGTTACGCCCTGGCACGGATATTATCGAGCTGCATGGCGATTTACATGACTTTATGCATTGGAAAGGCCCGATATTGACGGATTCTGGTGGCTTTCAAGTTTTTAGTTTGGGAAAAATGCGCAAAATTAAAGAAGAGGGTGTGACCTTTAATAGTCCTGTGAATGGCGCTAAAATTTTCATGGGGCCGGAAGAATCCATGGAAGTCCAACGTAAACTGGGTGCGGATATCGTCATGATATTCGATGAATGCACGCCTTATCCAGCAACCCATGATGAGGCGAAATTCTCCATGGAATTATCTATGCGCTGGGCGGAACGTTCTAAAGTGGCGCATGGCGATAGCCCAGCCGCACTGTTTGGTATTGTTCAAGGCGGTATGTATGAAGACCTGCGTAAAGAGTCGATTGAAGGCTTAAAAGCCATTGGTTTCGATGGTTATGCGATTGGCGGGTTATCGGTTGGCGAGCCTAAAGATGAGATGATGGGCACCTTAGACTTTACCGAACCGCATATGCCCAAAGATAAACCTCGTTATTTAATGGGGGTCGGTAAGCCAGAAGATCTAGTAGAGGCCGTGCGTCGGGGTATCGATATGTTTGATTGTGTGATGCCTACAAGAAATGCTCGTAATGGCTTTTTGTTCTCACGACAGGGTGTTGTTAAGTTACGTAATGCCAAACATAAGATAAGTTTAGAGCCGATTGATAAAGAGTGTAGTTGTTATACTTGTCAAAACTATACATTGTCTTATCTGCATCACTTAGATAAGTGCCGTGAGATTCAAGGCGCGCGTCTGAATACTATTCATAATTTGCATTATTATCAAGATGTTATGAGGGGGATGCGGGATGCCATTTCCAATAATGCATTAGATGCTTTTGTCGAGGACTTTTATGCGGGAATTGGTCGTCCGGTACCAGAATTAGACGATACAATTTAAGGCTTAAAAAAGTGACCAGGCCTGGTCATTTAGTTGAGATTTTTTGTTTTAGCTGTGACACAATACAGCGGTCAAATTATTTATAAATTCTAGGAGTACGTAATGAGCTTTTTTATCAGTGATGCAATGGCGGAAGGAACAGCGTCAGTAGGCGGCGGTTGGGAAGGAATTATCCCATTAGTTTTATTATTTGTAGTGTTCTACTTCTTGTTGATTCGTCCACAACAGAAAAAGGTTAAAGAGCATAAATCTCTGGTTGAAGCACTTAAGAAGGGCGATGAAGTCGTCACTTACGGCGGATTAGCTGGAAAGATCCGCGAAATGGGTGATAATTTCTGTGATATTGAAATTGCCGATGAAGTGGTTGTTAAAGTAGAGCGTCAAAATATTTCTCGCCTACTGCCTAAAGGCACACTGAAAGGCGAATAAAATCGTCAATTCACACAAAAGGGGCTTAGGCCCCTTTTGTTGTTTCTAAGGGCGGATTTTTAAGTTCCAACAGGCCTTGTTAAACGCTCAAAAGACCCTATAAAGAATTGTTATAAAACTATTTTTTTAACCTTCTAGCCCTCTTGTTTAAGATTGGAATCGAATCTATGTTTGAATCAAAACAAAATATCATCACCAATACCTATCCGGCGTGGAAATATCTGTTATTGGTGGTCATTACCGTCATTGGCTTGACCTATGCAATGCCAAACTTATTCGGTGACGATCCTGCCGTACAAGTCTCACCTGCTAAATCCGTCGAGTTCACCGCAGAAACACAAACCAAAGTAGCGATGGCATTACAGGCCGCTAGTCTGCCGGTTAAATCTTCCGTATTTGAAGCGGGTCGTTTTCTGATTCGCTTTGAAAACACTGAAGATCAACTTAAAGCGAAGTCTGTGCTTAAAGATTTGTTAGGACGTCAGGCGGTAGTTGCGCTTAACTTAGCACCGGCGACGCCTGATTTCTTAAGAGGCTTAGGTGCTTCACCTATGTATCTGGGTTTGGATTTACGGGGTGGGGTGCATTTCTTAATGGACGTGGATATGGAAACCGCCGTTTCCAAAGCCTATTCACGTTATGTTGATGAAATCAAAGGTGCCTTAAGAGAAGAGAAGGTTCGCTATCTGGCAGTGGAAGTCGAGGGTGAGGCTGAGAATGCAACCTTGGCGGTTAAGTTCAAAGATTTAGAGACTATGCAAGCGGGCCTGGTCACCTTGAGCACGACCTATTCTGACCGTTTTACGTTTAAAACAGTAGAGGAAACCGCTAGCCCTCAAGTGTTATTACGCTTGTCAGCGAAAACCATTGCAGAGACACAAAAGTACGCTTTACAGCAAAATATCAACACCTTGCGTAATCGTGTGAATGAGCTAGGGGTCGCCGAACCGGTGATTCAACAGCAAGGCGATCGCCGTATTGTTGTGCAGTTACCTGGTGTCCAAGATACGGCACGTGCCAAAGAGATTTTAGGGGCGACTGCAACGCTTGAATTCCGTTTAGTGGAAGAGAAGGGTGACGCTTACCGTGCTGAGAAGACGGGTTATGCACCGAATGGCTCAATTATCTACCACTTTAGAGATGGTAAACCGATTCTCTTGAAACGTGGAACCATTGTCAGTGGCGAGAATGTTGTGAATGCCTCTTCGGGGATTGATTCGCAACAGGGTTCTTCTATGGTCAACGTGACTTTGGATGGTGCTGGTGGCCGTAAAATGCTAGCGACGACCAAGGAAAATGTCGGTAACCGTATGGCAGTGGTTTTCATTGAAAACCGCGTTGAAACCATTGAAGAGAATGGGGTTAAGGTCAAGAAGCGTATCACCACAAAAGACGTGATTAACGCTGCGGTCATTCGTGGACAGTTTGCCGATCGTTTCCAGATTACCGGTTTAGACTCTCCACAAGAAGCGCAAGATTTAGCCTTGTTGCTGCGTGCCGGTGCTTTAGCGGCGCCAATGGAAATTGTTGAAGAACGTACCGTCGGACCAAGCTTAGGTCAAGATAATATCAATCAAGGCTTTATGTCGGTGATTGTTGGTTTTGTCTTGGTGCTGATTTTGATGGCTTGGCGCTACAAAATGTTTGGTATGGTTGCGAACGTTGCACTAACACTGAATTTAATCATCATTATTGCTGTTTTATCAATGTTACAAGCAACGCTTACATTGCCTGGTATTGCGGGGATTGTCTTGACGGTCGGTATGGCGGTGGATGCCAATGTACTGATTTTTGAACGTATTCGTGAAGAGATGCGTAACAGTTCAATTCAGACTGCGATTCATGCCGGTTATGAAAAAGCCTTTGTAACGATTGCTGATGCGAACATAACGACTTTGTTGGCTGCCATTGTTCTGTTTAGTTTTGGAACGGGGCCGATTAAAGGCTTTGCGATTACTTTGTCTATCGGGATTGTCACCTCGATGTTTACCGCCATCTTAGGAACACGTGCTGTCATCAACTTGATGTACGGTAACAAACGTCTTCAAAAGCTCTCAATTTAGGACGCTGACATGAGTAACGAAATGCAAACAACCAATATCAATTTCATGGGTCAGCGTCATATCGCGCTGGTATTATCTGTCGTCCTGATTGTCGCTTCCTTTGCAGGTTTGTGGCTTAAAGGTTTGAATTTTGGGATCGATTTTACCGGTGGTACGCTGGTTGAATTGTCTTACCCTCAGCCAGTTGATCTGCCGAAATTAAGAACGGATCTGTCAGAAGCTGGCTTTGGTTCGGCGATTGCACAACACTTTGGTTCAGCTGAAGATGTTCTTATTCGAATTGCGCCCCGTGAAGGGCTGAACTCAGCTCAGCTGAGTAACCAAGTGATGGATTCGCTTAAAGCGGCCAGTGAGGATGAAATCACTTTACGTCGTGTTGAATTCGTTGGGCCTCAGGTCGGTGACGAACTGACTGAAGACGGTGCTTTAGCGGTTTTATATGCTCTTTTTGGTGTATTAATCTATGTCGCTTTACGTTTTGAGTGGCGTTTTTCTGTGGGCTCTGTCGCCGCATTGATTCATGATGTTATCTTGACGATTGGCGTGTTCGCTTGGACGGGCATGCAGTTTGATTTAACGGTATTAGCGGCCATTCTGGCTGTTATAGGTTACTCGTTGAACGATACCATTGTTGTGTTTGACCGAGTTCGTGAAAACTTCAGAACCATGCGCGAGGGTTCGCCTGTGGATGTGACCAATGTTGCAGTCAATCAAATGCTATCACGTACCATCATGACCTCTTTAACCACTTTATTAGTGTTAATGGCACTGTTCTTTCTGGGCGGCGAAGTGATTCATGGTTTTGCAGCAGCATTGATTGTCGGGGTTGTGGTCGGAACCTACTCATCCACCTATGTTGCCAGTGCGGTTGCCTTGATGTTAGGCGTCTCTAAAGAAGACTTGATGACGGCACCTAAAGAAGAAGTGGATTCAGAAGCCGCTGAACTTGAGTTGCAGCGTTTATTCCATGAACATGAAGCTAAGCTAGAAGCAAGGGCAGCTGCCAAAGGTAAACGTTTAGATGATGAAGAGGATGCGGAAGGCATCCCAAAATAATTGACCAGGCCTGGTCGTTTGTTTGATTGCATCGACCATCCTTTGAAGCCAGATAATGCTCTATCTGGCTTTTTTAGTTTTAAAAGATTGCCGATGAGTGCTGTTTAGCTAAATCATCGATTATTCAAAATAAGAAGAAAATAATGTCCCTAATTTTAGAAACAAGCAAACGTAGAACCTTTGCAATTATCTCGCATCCAGATGCCGGTAAAACCACCGTCACTGAGAAATTATTGTTATATGGTGGCGCGATTCAAATGGCCGGCGCGGTTAAAAGTCGTAAGACAGATCGTGGAGCGACTTCCGATTGGATGAAGATGGAGCAAGAACGTGGTATCTCGATTGCATCCTCGGTCATGCAGTTTCCATATAAAGGTGTCATGATCAATCTATTGGATACACCAGGGCATGAGGATTTCTCTGAAGATACCTATCGTACTTTAACCGCCGTGGATTCAGCATTAATGGTAATAGATGTCGCCAAAGGGGTCGAGGACAGAACTGTTAAATTAATGGAAGTCTGTCGTCTACGTACTACACCGATTTTGACCTTTATCAATAAGCTAGATAGAGAAGGGCGCGAACCGATTGATCTGCTGGACGAAGTAGAAGATGTCTTAAAAATCAATTGTGCGCCGATGACTTGGCCAATTGGTATGGGCAAGCGTTTTAAAGGAATTTACCACCTGTATAATGATACGATTCGTCTGTTTGGCGTGTCTGATAGTCTGCGAGCGGGTGAAGGTGAACTCATTAAGGGGCTTGATAATCCGCGTTTAGATGAATTGCTCGGTGATCAAGCAGAAGAGTTGCGCGAAGAAGTTGAGTTGGTTCGCGGTGCAAGTCATGAGTTTGATTTAGAGGCATTCTTGGCTGGGACTTTAACGCCGGTTTTCTTCGGTTCTGCAGTCAATAACTTTGGTCTACAAGAGTTACTCGATGGCTTTGCCGACTATGCGCCACCGCCAATGGGGCGTGAAACGGAAACGCGTTTTGTAAAAGCCGATGAAACCAAAGTCACTGGTTTTATCTTCAAAATTCAAGCGAATATGGATCCAGCACACCGTGACCGTGTGGCGTTTATGCGCATTGTGTCTGGTAAGTATGAGAAGGGCATGAAGTTTAAACATGTACGGATTGGTAAAGACGTTAAGATCTCTAAGGCAATTACTTTCCTTGCTAATAAGCGTGAACAAGCGGAAGAAGCCTATCCAGGGGATATTATCGGTTTGCACAATCATGGAAGGATTAAGATTGGCGATACCTTTACTCAGGGTGAGGACCTTAAATTCACCGGTATACCGAACTTTGCACCGGAACTTTTCCGCCGAGCACGCTTGAAAGATCCAATGAAGATGAAAGCGCTGCAAAAAGGGCTGACTCAGTTGTCTGAAGAAGGCGCAACCCAGTTGTTCCGTCCGGTCAATAACAACGATTTGATTCTGGGTGCTGTGGGTATCCTGCAGTTTGAAGTGGTCGCACAGCGCCTGATGGATGAGTATAAGGTGACCTGCTTATTTGAACCCGTTAACGTCAATACTGCACGCTGGGTGGTTGGTGATAAGGCAGAAGTTGATAAGTTTACTGCTAAGGTACGTGAGAACGTAGCTTATGATGCTGCTAACTTATTAGTGTATATTGCGCCAACTCGAGTCAATCTCTCTTTAATTGAAGAGCGTTGGCCGAATCTGCAATTTGTAGCGACGAGAGAGCATTAATCTTAGCGTTTTACAGATTTCTTTCAGATACAAAAAAGCCACTCAATGAGTGGCTTTTTTGTATCTGAAAAGTTGACCAGGCCTGGTTAAAGGCTGTTCAACTTCAAACCTAATTAAGTTGAGTGCTTAAATTTCACTGATTAAAAAGGTCACTCGGCGGTTTTCACGTTTGCCTTCTATTGTTGCATTGCTGGCAATAGGGCGCTCTTCACCGTAGCCATAGGTTTGGATACGATTACGGGTAATGCCATTATCCATTAAATGGAAAGCAACATTTTTAGCCCGGTTTTCAGACAGTTGTTGGTTATAGGTTTGTGAACCATCCGAATCCGTATGTCCTTCAATATGCACGCGAGTATTTGGGTGTTTTCTGAGCGTATTTAATACAGGCTCCAAACGTGTTAATTCATAAGGTTCTAAATCTGCTGAGCCAGAACGGAAGTTGACATTTTTAACGCTCACTTGAACGTACTCTTTCCCGCCAATTGTCACGGCTTCTACATCGGTATTAGGGTCAGCAGCCGTTTCCTTGTTTACTTCATTAAACACTTGGCGTGCTGTGTAACCTGCTAATGCACCTACGACGACTTTACCTGCATTATTATCCATGCCTAATGCATTAGCGGCCACCATTCCACCAATAGCACCTAGCACAGTAACAACGTTTTTATCAGTCTCTCTTGTTTCTGGGGTTGACGTACAACCGGCCGCAAGCGACAGTGTGGTTGCGATAGCAACAGTTCCTAATAACTTTTTGTTGATGATCTTCATGTTAATCTCCAGATTTTAAGGATGACAGTATTTCAAGTTGTAATGATTGCGCAATATAATCTTTGTTAACGGCAGTAGAACGCCAGTTAATCAGGACAATCTGATAGTCATTAATTCTTTATGAATAAATAATAGTGATTATGATAGGTTAATACAAGTTGAATGTTGCTATCTTCATTCTATTGAAAGTTTTTTTAATAAGAATTGAGTAATGCTGACTGATAAGTCCTTTCATCTCCAATTGCCTTAGAGTATCCAATTGGAGATGAAAGTGATGGTGTTAAGGACGTTACAATAAAACGACCGTCGCCAAGCCTAAGAAGACAAAAAATCCCAGGGAATCCGTGACGGTCGTTAGCATTAGACCAGAAGCCAGCGCTGGGTCAATTTTCATACGCTGAAGTATTAATGGAATCATGGCGCCTGCAAAAGCCGCAGCAAATAGGTTAATCATCATTGCCGTGGCAAAAATGGCGCTGAGCGCCCAGTCTTGGAACCAAAGTTGAACGCCTATGGCTGTCAGTACTGCCCAGATTAATCCATTTAATAAACCAACGGTTGTCTCTTTGATTAGTAGTGAACGACTGTTACTTTTAGCTAATTTACCCGTGGCTAAGGCGCGAATCACAATCGTAGACGTTTGCGTGCCAGCAATGCCTCCCATGCTAGCAATAATGGGCATCAAGATAGCAAGCGCTACTAATTTTTCGATTGAGGCGTCAAATAAGCCAATGACCATAGAGGCAAATACTGCTGTGAGTAAATTGATGCCAAGCCAAAAAGTTCGACGTTGAGCAGAGCGCGTTGCAGGTGCGAATATATCGTCATCTTCATCTAGACCGGCACTCGCCATTTGAGCGTGTTCGGCTTCTTCTCGAATGATATCGACCACGTCATCAATGGTAATACGGCCTAATATTTTATTGTTTTCATCGACAACTGCTGCAGAGATCAAATCGTTTTTTTCAAAAGTGTGTGCAACGTATTTAGCAGGTAAGTGTGCTCGCATGACGGGGGTTTCGGTGTCGAGTACTTCTTGAACGAGCATGTCTTCATCATGCACCAATAAACTGGTGAGTTTAAGTGTGCCGACATAATGATCATTACGGTCTCTAACAAAAAGTTCCGCCGTAGAGTCGGGCAGTTGACCTAATTTCCTTAGATAACGCAGTACAACGTCTAGTGTGATGTCGGCACGAATGGAGACGAAATCAGTACTCATCAAGCCGCCCGCAGTATCTTCAGGATAGGCTAAAGCTGTTTCGACTGCAGTTCTGTCTTCTTTGTCCAGAGAGTCAAGTAATGCCTTTTGACCGGGAGCATCCAGCGATTGTGCAATATCGGCGATGTCATCGGTTTCAAGATCTTCTGCAATGGAGGCGATTTCATGAGATTGCAGTGTTTCGAGTAGTCGAGCTCTTACTTCATCGTTGGTATGAGTTAGTATCTCCCCTTGCTGTTCAGAATTTAGACTTTGCCAAAGAATTCCACGCTCTTTAGGTGGGGTGGATTCTAAAAGTTCAGCAATTTCTTCGGCAACGAGTAAAGAAAGTAGCGCTGATATTTGCTTGGAGTGCTGTCCCTTAACCGCTTCAAGTAACTGTCCGGTGAGTTTGGCTTTATCAATATCAGTCTCTGTTTTTGCCATGTTTATGCCTTTACTCAGCGAAGAACTGTTTAAAATTAAATGATTGATAGTGGGTGCTACGGGATTTTTAAGTATTGTATCAGGAGAAAAGCACTAAAAGATAAATGAGTAGGTCGTTTTGGCTTGAATTAGGTGATATTTTTTTAAAGATGGTACTGGATTTTAATGATGGCGGTTGGCAAGAAACTAAAACGCCTTATTCACTTTAAACTAGATTTGGGCTTTAGTCTAAAGCAGATAAGGCGATAAATGACTCAACTAGGTGCTAAGTCATTGCTGGCAACAATGGTTGTTATGCTTCTTCTTCAACAGCCATGTTTTTAACACCACCAGATTTTTTGTTATGATCGCTCACTTTTTCTTTGTGCTTGATGATTTGGCGATCTAACTTGTCCACTAGGCCATCGATTGATGCATACATATCTTCAGTTATACTTTGAGCGAATAAATCTCCACCTGAAACATGAACATTAGCTTCCGCTTTTTGACCCTGCTTTTCAACCGTCAAAATAACGTGTACATTTGTGACATGATCAAAGTGACGCTCTAATTTTATCATTTTTTCTGAAACGTAAGTACGAAGAGGTTCTGTTACATCAATGTGGTGGCCAGTAATGTTAATTTGCATAGTATCGCTCCTTTAATTGTTTTGTGTGCGAGGTGGATAAGTCTATTTTATTGAGGAAAAATGAGTTTTTTCTCGATAAGTTATTGTTTGAAATCCATCTGAAATTCCAGTATACCATCCTAATAAAAAAAAGGCAGACTTGACTTTTGGATAAAAAATGCTAATTAAAATCAAGTGAAGGTCGTATGATTTTAGTCAAGTATTTGAAGGGTTTAACGCGATGGGTTTGAAAAACAGAATTAAGATTTTGCTTGCTCGCAAGTTCATAATATGAGCTGTTATTAGCTTCTCTTTACTTAAAGTCTTCACCAAGATAAACACGTTTTACTTCGGAGTGCGCCAGAATCTCATCAGGTGTGCCAGCGGCTAAGATTGTTCCAGCATGCAAAATATAAGCATGGTCACACACTCCTAAAATCTCACGGACATTATGGTCGGTGATTAACACGCCAATGCCCTTGTCTTTGAGGTGGAGGATAATACTTTGAATATCTTTGACAGAAATGGGGTCGACCCCCGCAAAAGGTTCATCCAGTAGAATAAAACGAGGCTCCATGGCTAGAGCTCGGGCAATTTCAACCCGACGTCGCTCTCCGCCTGAAAGGGCTTGTCCTGGTTGATCTAATATGTGGCCAATTTGTAAATCATCAATTAGATTCTCAAATATGACATTACGTTGATCTTTGGAAAGCTCTGGACGCATCTCTAAAATAGCCATGATGTTTTCAGTGACGGTGAGTTTGCGAAATACAGACGCTTCTTGTGGTAGGTAGCCAATGCCAAGTTTCGCACGTTTGTGAATTGGAAGGGCGCTGATCTCTTGGTCATCTAGAAATAACTCACCCTTATCATTATCCACTAATCCAGTCATCATATAAAAAGTGGTGGTTTTACCTGCACCGTTAGGGCCTAGTAAGCCGACTACTTGACCACTATAGACATCAATATCGACAGAGGTGACTACTTGTCTTTTTTTATAGCTTTTCGCTAAACCACGGGCATAAAAATGTGACATCGTTGGTCCTTATGGCTCAATCGTAGGAGGGGTAGATTTATTTTTTGGTGTAGCAGGTGGTGCAGGATTAAAAGTGACCGAGATACGGCCTTTTTCCTGTTCCGTGCCCTGCGCTTTTAGGGTCTGATTGCTCATGTCATAAAATAACTTAGGCCCTTTAATCATATGTTTCCCAGGTTGTTCAACTTGCGCTTTACCGATTAATAGGATGGTTTTGTTAAGGGCGTTATATTCAATGGTACTGGCTTGGCCTTTCAACCAGGCCTGGTCAACTTGGCTAAAGCGCTGAAAGCTTGCCGGCTTGCCGCTCGCTTTAACGGTTTGCAATTGACTGTTGGGGTGTCGAACGGTAATGAGTTCGCCTTTCAAGGTCATGCTGCCTTGAGTCACTACGACATCGCCCTTGTAAACACTAATGCCTTGCTTTTCTTGCGCGTCAAGGCTATTGGCGCTTATTTTAACCGGTTGTTCTTCATCAGGCGTATTGGGTGTGGCAGGTTGAGCGTAGCCTATGCTACTGGTGGCCAAAAAGCAGATAAATAGAATGCTTTGTAAATGAGTGTTGATTTGCTGCATATTCATGTGACCTTAGTGGGAGACTTCTCACTTCTATTTAGAGGGCGTCTCTTTAAGTTATTTGTTTAGGTGGTAAGTCCCTTGAACTTCAGAGAGAAAGTGATACTCACCGGTCTCTAAATTAGCTTTCAGTCCTGTCGCAGTCATCTTGCTATTTGGTTGCGTTATGGTGACCTTAGCGTCGGTATGAAGTTCACTGTTGTTTGCATTATAAGTGATGTATTCAGTGCTCAGCGTGCTATTTTGGGTTTTGTTATCTATCGTTGTGTTAGCCGAGGAGGGGTCAATGGTGGTTTGTTTAATGATAACATCGCCAGATAATCGAATACTTTCATCATTAGATGTTTGGCCTTGCTGGCTTTTAATAATCACTAAACGGTCAGTTTGCGTGTGCGTTATGACTGGATTGGTAAAGTCACTCTGTTTAGTGGCTTCCTGGTAACGCAATGTTTCGGTTTGCAGCGTAGTTTGTTGGTTGAGTTCGTTGCGATTTATTTTCCACGTTGTGCTTTGTGAAGATTGCCAGCTATAGCTGTTTTCAAGGGTAGGGATGTTTTTAGGTGTTTTCTGTTGCGAGTCTTGTTGCTCAGTAATCCACAAGGCGAGTACCGCCAGGCCTATGCTGTAAAGGATGATACGTACTCTGGATAACTGCATCGTGCTACCTGCTGTTCGAGCGCTGAGAGTTTAGTTTAACCTAAGAACTTTGGCTTATTTAGGTTAAGTCTCTTAAAAAAAAGTCCATGTGTTGCTGCCAGAGATCTTGTGAGCGCATAATGATTTCACACACTTCTCGTACACAACCTTCTCCACCTTTATAAGGCGATATGTAATCCACTCTGGATTTGACTTCGTCGTCACCATTCGCTGGTGTCACCGCCAGGCCGATACGCATCAAGATAGGCAGGTCAAGAATATCATCTCCAATGTAAGCGATTTCATCAAGCGATAATCCCAATTCATCCACCAGTTTCAAAAAGGTTGGTAGCTTATCAGGAACGCCTTGGTAGACATGCTTAACCTTTAGGTCTTGCATACGGTTAGTGACCAGTTGAGATTTTCGACCGGTAATGATGCCTATCTCAATTCCGCTCTTTTGCAGCAATACCATGCCGTGGCCATCGCGTGTGTTAAAGGCTTTGCTCTCGATACCGTCATCACTGTAAATCAGCATATTATTGGTCATGACACCGTCGACATCCAGAATCAGCAGTTTGATTTTTTTAGCTTTGTTCGCGATGTTTTCTGGGATGTTCATGTCCACTCCTTTAAAGAGGCCGTTTGGTTTACTATGCGTGGGTTGAACGCAGATATAAGACGACTAAATATGCCACAAAGCCAAAGGTAAGTAAAAGCCCTTTTGGTTTATTGATAACAGCTCGACCTTTTCTAGGTAGGGCAAACAGTAGCATGAGCAGTGTAAAGCCAAGCATGACAGGCATATCAATCAATAGTATGTCGCTCTCTAAAACTGATGGTGCGAGCAGTGCTGGAACGGCTAAAACCGCTAAGATATTGAACATGTTAGATCCAATAATGTTACCAATCATTAGGTCGGCTTCGTTTTTACGCGCGGAGGCGATGGCTGCTGCTAACTCAGGTAAGCTCGTACCGATGGCGATAATAGTCAGTCCGATGACGACTTCAGAAATTTCAAAAGCGATGGCGATTTCAACGGCACCCCATACCATCATTTTGGCGCTGGCCATCAAAATCAATAGCCCACCCACCACGAAGACAATGCTTTTTTTCATGCTGAGTTCAGGCATGGTATCGACTTCTTGAATGGTTTCACTGGCCAAGGGATCTGATGGGTTAATTGCCTTATTGGCTTTAATCATCCAGGTCATGGCTAGTATTAATGTAACCACTAAAATTATGCCGTCTATGATGCCTAGCTCCCCGTCTAAAACCAGTGCATAAGCTCCAAAAGAGATGGCTAATAGTATGGGGAGTTCACGTTTTAGAATAGAGGATTTAACAATGATCGGGCTGAGAATGGCTGCGACACCGAGCACGAGAGCGATATTGGCAATGTTAGAGCCAACTGCATTACCGATCGCTAGTCCAGGGCTATTGTCCAGAGAGGCTAAGGTAGCCACTAATATTTCTGGCATGGAGGTTCCGAAGCCGAGGACGACAACCCCGATGACTAAAGGCGAAATAGCCAGGTGGATAGATACGCTGGCTGCACCATCGATAAAAATATCTGAGCTCCAAACTAATAGCGCTAAACCTATTAATAAAGCAATGCTTGGTAGGAGTAATGTAGTCGTCATAATTGCCGTATTCAATGTCTTTAAAATGGGGCGTCATTATAACGGAAACTAACAGGCAAATAAATATTATTGATGAGTCTCTGTGGGTTAAATGATCGATATAGTCAGTTGTTATGTGCTTCGCATAAAGCAGGCGAAAACTTTAAATTCACTTAAAAAGGCTTTTTAGCTGTAAATTGTGTGGACTAAAGATAAAATACGACTTTACTGAGATTTTATATAGGTTTTGAATCGTTGGAAAATCTTCAAATAGGGACCTATGGTTGGCAGCATGATAGCTGGTTAGGCGAATTTTACCCAGAAGACCTGCCGGTCGATTGGCAGCTAGATTATTTTAGCAATGCTTTTCGAGTGGTATTAGTACCCCAGTCTGTCTGGTCGGACTGGAATGAAGTCGATCTTCAAACGGTTGATGAGGCTGTTGAAGCGCCGTTCTATTTCTACTTTGCAGTTGAGTCTGGTTGGGATAGTTTTGATACTGTACTTTTACCACAGATAGAAAAGATTGTTGGGGTTTTAAAGTCGCAAGCTGCGGGTGTCGTCGTCTTGACTGAAGATCTCTTTAATCAAACTGAATTGGCTGGCTTGCCAGTCACCTTGGTGTCGAAACAGCAAAAATTGCCTGGTTGGTGTTGGCAATATCAAGGCCTTTGGATGTCTGGTCAACCTTTAGCTTATCTCTCGGAGTTGCCCACGGATTCTAAGGCGCAAGTGCAGATCCTTAAGGACTTTATGCAAAGTCTCTCGCTTGAGGCAAGTTCTAAGGCTTCAGTAGCTGTTTTAGAGTCTCAAGGGGTTCCTTGTATTGTCGGCGGTGAAAAGATTGATATGCAGCAGGTGGCTAATCTTAAAACAATCGGTGAATTTTTAGGGTTTTAACGAGTTCGACCTTAATATTGTCTTGCTTAGACGACAGAGATGCTTAAAAGAAATGGAAATTGATTTGGATGAAAATCGGGTAAGGGATATGGAAAAGACGGAAACGTTAATTGAAATAAAGAACCTGTGCTTTTCACGCGGGAATCGCAAGATATTTGACGATATTACCCTCTCTATCCCTAAGGGCAAGATAACGGGGATTATGGGGCCAAGTGGTAGTGGTAAGACGACCTTGCTAAAATTGATTGCCGGACAATTAACGCCTGACGCTGGTGAGATTTGGGTAGAAGGTCAGAATATTCATGCTTTATCGCGTAAAAAAATCTATGAGCTAAGACGCAAGATGGGCATGTTGTTCCAAAGTGGTGCTTTATTGACCGATTTGAATGTCTTCGATAATATCGCGTTTCCATTAAGAGAGCATACTAAACTTCCGGAAGAGTTGATTTATGCCTTAGTGCTGATGAAATTACAGGCGGTTGGTTTAAGGGGCGCTAAATTCTTAATGCCTTCTGAGCTGTCCGGTGGAATGTCTCGACGAGTGGCTTTGGCGAGGGGTATTGCGCTTGATCCGGAAATGATTTTTTATGATGAGCCTTTTGTCGGTCAAGACCCCATCACTAAAGGGGTGCTTGTTGAACTGATTCATAAGCTGAATGACAGCCTGGGGCTCACCAGTGTCATTGTCTCGCACGATGTTGATGAAGTACTTTCGATTGCCGATTATGTCTGTGTTATTTCGGAAGGTAAAATGATTGCTCAGGGCACAAAAGAAGACTTGTTAAAGGAGTCGACAGGTTATGTAAACCAATTTATCAATGGTTTACCTGATGGTCCTGTACCGTTCCATTTTCCGAATCTACCTTATGTCGAAGACGTAGCGTTATACGGTCAGGCCAGGGGAGATAAATGATGTCACGATTTGTTGGTTTTGTGCAATCCGTTGGTGCGGATGTCATAGCGGGCCTGGCTACTTTTGGTCGAGGATCGCTGTTTATCGTTTCTGTATTGTTCGCCACACCCCGAGCGATATTACGTTTGGATCTATTACTTAAACAAATTTATGTAGCCGGCGTGCTCTCTCTGCCGATTATTTTAACAGCGGGACTGTTTGTCGGTATGGTGCTCAGCTTGCAGGGTTACAATGTCTTGGTTGACTATAACTCTGAAGAGGCAGTGGGAACCATGACGGCTTTGTCTCTATTAAGAGAGTTGGGCCCGGTGGTTGCGGCGCTATTGTTTGCTGGTCGAGCTGGCTCGGCATTAACGGCAGAGATTGGTTTAATGCGTTCAACCGAACAAATATCAGCCTTGGAAATGATGGCGGTTGATCCGTTAAAATTCATTTATGCGCCACGCTTTTTGGCAGCTATTATCTCTCTACCATTGTTGGCGTTATTGTTTACCGGTTTAGGTATTGTTGGTGGATATCTGGTTTCTGTCGGCTGGTTAGGTGTGGATGAAGGCGCGTTTTGGTCACAGATGCATAGCCATGTCGATTGGCATGACGATGTTATGAATGGCATTATTAAGTCGATTGCCTTTGCGGTTTTGGTTGCCATGGTTGCACTTTTCCAAGGCTTTAATGCGGTGCCGACTTCTGAGGGTGTGAGTAGCGCGACCACGAAAACAGTGGTGCACTCTTCTTTAGGTGTACTTGGTTTGGACTTTATCCTAACGTCTTTGATGTTTAACTGATTAAGTTGCTTTTACAAAATTCGAATAAAATGTTCTATAACGGAACGGTTAACTGAAATAAGGTTTTAGAGAAATGAAAAAACAAACCAAAATTGAAATATGGGTCGGAATCTTTGTTTTGATGAGTATTGTTGCTTTGGCTGGGATTGCCTTGCAGGTGAGTAACTTTACGGGTTGGAAAGAGCAACCCTCTTATCAAGTGACCGCTTTGTTTGATAATATTGGCGGCTTGAAAGTACGTGCGCCCGTGAAGCTGAGTGGTGTGGTCATTGGTCGAATTACGGCGATCGGCGTGGATCCAGTTTCATTTAAAGCCAAGGTTGAGATGCAAATTGATAAAGCCTTTAATTTACTGCCATCCGATTCATCCGCCTCGATTTTAACCTCGGGCTTGTTGGGGGATCAATATATCGGTCTGGATCCTGGAGGGGAAGAGGAAGTTCTAGCGGAAGGCTCGCAATTTGAACTGACACAGTCTGCGCTGGTATTGGAAGAATTGATTGGTCAGTTTTTAGTTAAATTCAGTGAGGCCAAATAGGCATGAAATCGATTATTAAAAAACCATTACAGCTTTTTTTCTTAACACTGCTTTCTTGCGTGTGGACGGTTCAAAGTTATGCTATATCAGTCCCTCAGAATGATCCGGCAGAAATGGTCAGTGTTCTATCTACAGAACTCATTAAAGCGATGAATGAACAGCGAGCCGAGTTAGAGTCGAGCCCTGAAAAGGTTAAGGCCTTTGCAGGTGTTTATGTTCTGCCTTATATAGATACGGCTAAAATGGCACGGTATGTTATGGGCAAGCATTGGCGCACTGCGACTGAAGCGCAGCAAGCTGAGTTTATGGCGGCTTTTTCGAATACCTTGATTCGTTCTTATTCACAGAGCTTATTGAAATTGAATATTGAGTCAGTTAATGTAAAAAATGCACAAGAAGAGAAGCCAGGGCGCGTTACCGTGCCTTCGGTGGTGCTCCAGTCAGATGGAAATCAGACGGACGTGATTTATCGTGCTTACCTAAATAAAAAGAGCAAAAAGTGGATGCTTTATGATGTCTCTATTGAAGGGATTAGTATGTTGTTAAATTATCGCAAAGCCTATGACTCTGATTTTTCTAAAATTGGCATTGATGCGGTGATTGCTGATATGAAAGCTAAAAATAGTGCATTTAATGGTTAAGCATAACAATATGAAAGCTTTAAAATTAAGGGGTTGTGATGGCAGAATTAACGTGGTCTGAAACAAGTGGTCTAATGACTTTGCCGGTGGAGGTGACTTTACAGACTTTACCGCAACTATTAAAAACCAAGGCGATTTTAAAATATCCAGTTTTAGAGGTTGATTTTTCTAAAGTAAAGCAGGTGGATAGCGCAGCGTTAGCTTTGTTACTTGTCTGGTCAGGTAATGCGGGAACGGCTCTCAAGGTTAAAAATATGCCCGCAGAACTGCATACCTTAAGGGCTTTATACAATTTAGAGTCCGTTTTGAAGTTGACAGAGTGAATGCCTGTCAGTCTAAAACGATTTCAGTATTTATTTAAAAAGGTCTGATATGTTGCAAACCCCAGCTGTTGAATTTCATCAGGTCAAAAAACAATATGGTGAATTAGAAGCGTTAAAAGGAATCTCTTTTGCGGTAGAAGAAGGCAGTTTTTTTGGTTTGCTTGGTCCGAATGGTGCCGGTAAATCAACCCTTATTAATGCTATGTCAGGCCTGGTGGTTCCAAGTTCAGGCCGTATTAAAATTAAGGGCTTTGATGTGATTGACGACTATCGCCAAACTCGCCGTCTATTAGGCTTAGTGCCCCAGGAGCTGATTTCAGATCCGTTTTTCTCTATTCGTGAGCTTTTACAGTTACAGTCTGGGTACTTTGGATTAAAGGGTGCTAAGCAGTCCGCTTGGATTGGTGAGTTGTTGGAACGTTTAGCGCTAGCAGATAAATCTGATGCCAATACTAGTCAACTCTCCGGCGGCATGAAACGCCGCGTATTGATTGCGATGGCATTAGTTCATAAACCACAAGTTTTGGTTTTGGATGAACCGACCGCAGGGGTAGATGTGGATTTGCGGAGAACGCTTTGGGAATTTACCAAAGAGTTACATCAGCAAGGCCATACGATTATTTTGACGACACACTATTTAGAAGAGGCTGAAGCCCTTTGCGAAAAAGTGGCGATTATGCAAAAGGGCGAAGTCAAGGCATTGGATTCGACGCATGCGTTATTGTCTAAGCATACCTATCGTTATTTACGTGTAACACTGTCTCAGGCAGCGCATCAGTTAATTCCTGCTTTAGAGCAACGTTTAGTCGAGCGGGAACACAATGGTTTGGTGTTTAAGTTGGAGAAGACAGCTTCCATGACCGAGTTGCTGGCCTGGTTGCATGAAAATCAACTACAAGTGACCGACATCAGTAGTCGAGATGCTTCTTTGGAAGAAGTGTTTTTAGACTTAACCTCCGGAGGGGCCGTCTGATGATAAATTATGCTGGTTGTTGGGCGCTGTTTATTAAAGAGATAAGACGTTTCTATTCAGTCGTTGTGCAGACGGTGTTTGCGCCAGTGGTGGCGACATTGCTGTATCTACTAGTGTTTGGACAAGTACTGAATACACAGATAGAAGTCTATTCCGATTTAAATTACAGTCAGTTTTTAATACCAGGCCTGGTGATGATGGCGATTTTGCAAAACGCCTTTGCGAATACGTCTTCAAGTTTGATTCAATCGAAAATGCACGGCAATTTAACCTTTGTCTTACTGAGTCCTATTTCACCACTTGAGTTGTATATCGCTTTTGTAGGGGCAGCGGTGGTGCGTGGTGTTGCAGTTGGTTTTGCAATATTAGTGGTTGGGATTATCTGGTTTGAGTTGAGTTGGCAGTCGCCATTGTGGATTATGTTGTTTGCTGTTCTGAGTGCAGCGATGATGGGTGGGTTGGGCATGTTGGCTGGGATTATTTCAGATAAATATGATCATTTAGCGGCGTTTCAGAACTTTGTGATAATGCCGTTGACGTTTTTAAGTGGTGTGTTTTATTCAATTCACGCTTTGCCAGGTGTCTGGCAGGATATTTCACAATTCAATCCGTTCTTCTATATGGTTGATGGATTTCGTTATGGGTTCTTTGGTCAATCTGACGTATCGGTTTATTTGAGTTTGTCAGTCACGCTATTGTTCTTGATTGTTGTGTCTGCGATAAATCTGATTTTATTGCATAAAGGCGTTAAAATACGCCAATAATTTTTAGGAGTGAGTCAGATGTCTCCAGAGACCATTAAAGAAATGATTGAAGCCGCAATTCCTGATAGTCAGGTTGAGACCAGTGGTGAAGATTGCAGTTCTACCATCATCGTGATTAGTCCAAGTTTTGCAGGTCTGTCACCGATAAAGTGTCATCGCATGGTCAATGATGTGTTTAAAGCACAGTTTGCCAGTGGTGAATTGCATGCACTGTCAATTAAGACCAAAGTCGCATAATAAAAATCAGGGTGTTGTTTGATCCCTCGGTTTTTAAATAATACAAGAATAGATAAAGCAAAATTTATGGATAAATTAGTAGTAAGCTGCCAGGGAGAACTCTCCGGTAATATTGAAATTTCAGGGGCTAAAAATGCGGCTCTGCCCATTCTGATGGGCTGTTTACTCGCCGAAACGCCGACGAAATTGTCTAATGTTCCGCATTTAATGGATGTGACGACCTCTATCCAGTTGCTGGCTTCTATGGGCGTTGAGGTTTTATTTGACGAGCATCTGAATATAGAGTTGGATGCGAGTCATTTGACTTCTAAAGAAGCGCCTTATGAATTGGTCAATACCATGCGCGCTTCAATCTTGGTGTTGGGGCCATTGTTAGGTCGTTTTGGTGAAGCTAAGGTTTCTTTGCCTGGCGGCTGCGCGATTGGTTCACGCCCTGTGGATATACATATCCATGGTATGCAAAAAATGGGTGCGGATATTCAGGTCGAGCAAGGCTATATTATTGCTAAGTCCAATGGACGTCTGAAAGGTGCAGATATCTCGATGAGTCCTGTGACTGTTACCGGCACTGAAAACTTGTTGATGGCTGCGGTGTTAGCCGAAGGGACGACCTATTTAAGAAACGCCGCGCGTGAACCGGAAGTCACTGATCTAGCCGAATTCTTAAATAAGATGGGCGCTAAAATCAGTGGGTTAGGCACAAGTACTTTGGTCATTGAAGGGGTTGAACGCTTGTCAGGCGTGGAGTACTCCGTGATTCCCGATCGTATTGAGGCCGGTACCTATTTGGCAGCGGCCGCAATTACTCAAAGTAAACTGACCGTGACTAAAGTGAATCCGGAACACCTTACTGTGGTGTTGGAAAAATTTAGAGAAGCTGGAGCCGATATTACCTGTACAGCGGATACCATTACCTTGGATATGCGTAACCGTTCATTGAAGCCCGTTAACATCATTACAGATCCATATCCACTTTTTCCAACGGATATGCAAGCACAGTTTTTAGTGATGAATGCCTTGGCGGAAGGTGAGTCCACTATTCAAGAAACTATTTTTGAAAACCGCTTTATGCATGTTTCAGAATTGGCCAGAATGGGAGCGGATATCTCTATCGAGGGCAATACAGCGACCATTCGTGGCGTTAAAAAACTGCATGGTGCGCCGGTAATGGCAACGGATTTGCGTGCTTCTGCAAGTTTAATCCTAGCTGGCCTAGTCGCTGAAGGTGAGACAATCGTTAATCGGGTTTATCATATCGACCGTGGTTATGAACTGATTGAAGAAAAATTTCACAAAGTAGGTGCGCATATTTATCGTTTATCTGACTAACGATAAGTGCCTATTTACAGAGCGTGGTTTAAGTCACGCATAATCTTTGAACGTATTAAATATTTGATGAACTTATGAATGAACAGCTAACTATCGCGCTCTCTAAAGGGCGTATTTACAAAGATACTCTACCGTTACTTGAAGCGGCGGGCATTGAACCCTTAGAAGATCCAAGCAAAAGCCGTAAGCTTATTTTGCCAACGAATAATCCTAATGTACGTTTATTGATTGTACGTGCAACCGATGCACCGACTTATGTCGCGCATGGCGCTGCCGATATCGGTGTTGCCGGTAAAGATGTGCTGATGGAAGCGCCAGCTGACAACCTATATGAGTTGTTAGATTTGCAAATTGCAAAATGCCAGTTAATGGTCGCAGGCCCTGAGTTCGAAAAACCACATGGTCATCGTCTCAAAATCGCGACTAAGTATTTAAAGTCTGCCCAAGCGTATTACGCACAAAAGGGTGAGCAGGTCGATTTAATCAAGCTTTATGGTTCTATGGAAATTGCACCGCTGATTGATTTAGCCGATAGAATCGTAGATTTAGTCGATACTGGAAATACTTTGCGTGCCAACGGTTTAGTACCGATGGAGCATATTGCGGACATCAGCTCACGTCTGATTGTGAATCAGCATGCGTATAAAACCAAGTTTCATCAAATTAATGAAATTGTTCAACAGTTTAAATCAGTAATAGAGAGTCAAAATGCTTAATATTCGTCGTTTATCTGCTAGTGCAGAAGGATTTAGAGAAGAGCTAGATACTCTTCTTGCGTGGGAAACCGTTTCTAATGAGTCAATTAATGATGTCGTTAAAGAAGTTGTTAATAGTGTTCGTCTAAACGGCGATGCCGCTTTACTTGAATATACCGCTAAGTTCGATCGCTTATCTTTGAACTCTGCCGCGGAACTACAAATTTCAAAAGCCCGTTTATTCGCAGCTTTAGAAAGAATTCCTGCAGATCAGCGTCAAGCTTTAGAAACTTCAGCGAAACGTGTTCGTGACTATCACGAAAGACAAGTTCAAGCTTCGTGGAGTTATGAAGAAGCTGACGGTACTATGTTGGGTCAGCAAGTCACACCTTTAGACAGTGTTGGGCTTTATGTTCCAGGCGGAAAGGCCGCTTATCCTTCCTCTGTCATTATGAATGCGATCCCTGCGAAAGTTGCTGGTGTCGAAACGCTTATCATGGTTGTGCCTACGCCAGATGGTGAAGTCAACGATATGGTGCTAGCGGCTGCTGCGATTTGTGATGTGGATGCGGTCTTCACTTTAGGGGGCGCGCAAGCGGTTGCTGCTTTGGCTTATGGGACTGAAACAGTGCCTGCGGTTGATAAGATTGTGGGTCCGGGAAACATCTATGTCGCAACGGCAAAGCGGATGGTTTTTGGAACCGTCGGTATTGATATGATTGCCGGTCCTTCCGAAATTCTGGTTTACTGTGATGGTAAAACGAACCCGGATTGGATTGCAGTTGATTTATTCTCCCAAGCTGAGCACGATGAAGACGCACAGTCTATTTTAGTGACACCTGATGCAGAGTTTGCTGATAAGGTGTTAGAGAGCATGAATCGTCTACTACCAACCATGCCGCGCCAAGCAATCATCCGTAAAGCCTTAGAGGATCGTGGTGCGATTATCGTGGTGAATGATGAAGAGCAAGCACTTGAAATGATTAATCTAATTGCGCCTGAGCATTTAGAGTTATCAATTGAAGACCCTAAGGCTTTATTGCCAAAGATTCGCCATGCCGGCGCAATTTTTATGGGACGTTTCACAGCGGAAGCCATCGGTGATTACTGTGCCGGGCCTAACCATGTTTTACCGACTTCAAGAACCGCGCGTTTCTCATCCCCTCTAGGGGTGTATGATTTCCAGAAGCGTTCTAGTTTGATTATGTGTTCTGCTGAAGGTGCAAATACCTTAGGTCGTATTGCTGGTGTGCTGGCTGACGGAGAAGGTCTGCAGGCACACGCGGCCTCAGCACGCTACCGTATTAAGGACTAATATAAACGGTTCTTTAGATGGCTAAAGAAACCACTCGGTCTGACCAGGCCTGGTGGTTTTTTTTTGCCTACTTAAACAGTGTTTTGACTTGATTGGAGGGTAAGAGATGTTACGTTCAGAGTTAGTGACTTATTTAGCGGATTTTTTAGAGCTTAATCAATATCAAGATTATGCGCCGAACGGTTTACAAGTTGAAGGTAAGGCTGAAATAAAGCGTATTGTTACGGGTGTGACTGCTTGCCAGGCATTGCTTGATAAAGCCGTTGAGCTGAATGCAGATGCTGTCTTGGTACATCACGGTTACTTTTGGAAGAGTGAGCCTCAAGAGATTGTTGGCTTTAAGCAGAAGCGCATTAAAACCTTACTGCTTAATGATATTAATCTACTAGGTTATCACCTGCCGTTGGATGGTCATGCTGAGCTGGGTAATAATGCAATGCTTGGCAAGTTATGGGGTTTAGAAGATATCACCCCTTTACCAGGCCTTATAAGGTTAGGTAGGCTTGCTATGCCAACTCCAATCAGTGCCTTTGTTGAACAAGTATCTAATAGTTTAAATCGGCAAGCACTGCATTTACCGGGTGGCACTGAGACAGTTCAAACCATTGCTTGGTGTAGCGGTGGGGCGCAAAGTTATATCGATCAAGCCATTGCATGGCATGCTGATGTCTATATTAGTGGTGAAGTTTCAGAGCAAACCACCCATTTGGCGCAGGAGGCCGGAATTCATTATTTGGCAGCGGGTCATCATGCCACTGAGCGTTTAGGCATTAAAACGCTAGGCGAGCATTTAGCAAAAAAATTCGATTTAGAGTGCCATTTTGTGGATGTGTATAACCCTGTATAAGTTCGATAACACCATTTGTTATGATTAGAAAAACTGATGATATATAATCAGAAAAATTTATTAAATGGGTTTGTAAGCATATATTGATTTAAATTTGCGATGACCTTATGTAAAATGGAGGGAATTTGCTTGCGTAAACTAGGAATACAAGTATGTCGACAGAAGAACAAAATGATATGAGCGTGAATGTACAACGCCGTAAAATCCTAACGGGCGCAACCGGCGTTGTTGGAGCCGTAGGAGCCACTTTCTTGGCGGTTCCCTTTGTCAGCTCATGGCAACCGAGTGAAAAGGCTAAGGCAGCTGGTGCTCCAGTAAATGCTGATATTAGCCAGCTTCAGCCTGGACAGATGTTAACCGTCGCATGGCGAGGCAAACCTGTTTGGGTCGTTCGTAGAACACCCGAGATGCTTAACGGGTTAGCGCCTTTAGATGGTCAGTTACGTGATCCCGCTTCTGAAAAATCGGAGCAGCCTGAGTATTGCCAAAACCCAGCTCGAGCAATTAAAGATGAATATTTGGTCGTGGTCGGCATTTGCACTCATTTAGGATGCGCGCCTCTATTCAGACCAGCGATTGGTTCACCGGATGTAGGTGCTGATTGGCAGGGTGGCTTCTTCTGCCCATGTCACGGCTCACGTTTTGATTTGGCCGGACGCGTTTTTCAATCGGTTCCAGCACCGACCAATCTTGAAATTCCACCTCACCATTTCTTAGCGGAACATCTCATCCGTATTGGTGAAGGCCCAGCAGAAGGAGGGGTTGCATAATGTCAGAGCAAAGTAAGCAACAATCAAGTCTATTGGCCTGGTTTGATAAGCGTTATCCGCTTATCAGTACTTGGAACAAGCATGTCGGTGAATACTATGCACCTAAGAACTTTAACTTTTGGTATTTCTTTGGTGCCTTAGCGTTATTGGTTTTCGTGAATCAGATTGTGTCAGGTATTTGGCTGACCATGAGCTATAAGCCAAGTGCAGCTGAAGCCTTTAACTCAATCGAATACATTATGCGTGATGTAGAGTGGGGTTGGCTTATTCGCTATATGCACTCTACCGGTGCCTCAGCTTTCTTTTTAGTGGTTTACCTGCATATGATGCGGGGATTGCTTTACGGTTCTTATAAAGAGCCTAGAGAGTTGGTGTGGTTACTCGGCATGATGCTTTTCTTGGTCTTAATGGCTGAAGCCTTTATGGGTTATCTACTGCCATGGGGTCAAATGTCCTATTGGGGTGCTCAGGTTATTATTTCCCTGTTTGGTGCCATTCCACTGATTGGGCCTGACTTGGCATTATGGGTTCGTGGTGATTTTGTTATCTCCGATGTGACTTTGAACCGCTTTTTCGCTTTGCACGTGATCGCTTTGCCATTGGTGTTGGTGATCTTGATTTTTATGCACATTGTGGCATTGCATCAGGTGGGGTCCAATAACCCAGATGGCGTTGAGATTAAAAAGTATAAAAATGATAAAGGTCTACCGATTGATGGGATTGCTTTCCATCCATACTATTCTGTCAAAGACAGTATGGGGGCCGTGTTCTTTATGACGCTGTTTGCCATCGTCATGTTTTATGCGCCAGAGGGTGGTGGTTACTTTATTGAAGCGCCGAACTTTGAGCCTGCCAATCCGTTGAAAACGCCTGATCATATTGCACCCGTTTGGTATTTCACACCATTTTATGCAATCTTGCGTGCGATTCCTGACAAGTTCTTAGGGGTTGTTGCAATGGGCGGTGCGATTGCCGTGTTATTTGCAATGCCATGGTTAGATCGATGCAAAGTTAAATCAATTCGTTACCGTGGGATTTCATACAAAATATTGTTAACTATTTTAGTGGTGAGTTTTGTGGTTTTAGGTTGGTTAGGCACACAGCCAGCTACCCCTGAGTTGACTAAGTTAGCGCAAATTTTTACCGCTTTGTACTTTATGTTCTTCTTGGTGTTACCGTTTACTTCGGTTAATGAGAAAACCAAGCCTGTGCCAGAGAGGGTTACCTAAATGAAAAAGTTATTATTGGTATTGAGTTTCCTTACACTCTCAGTGTCAGCCAGTGTTCAGGCTGCAGGTGGCTATGGTATTACTTTGGAGCCAGCGCAAAATAATTTACGTGACCAAGATTCATTGAAGCGTGGTGCAATCTTGTTTTCTAACTATTGCATGGCGTGTCATTCTCTAAAATATATGCGTTATAACCGGATTGCCCGCAATTTAGGTTGGGATGAGGCTGATATTGTCGCGGAGATGGCGTACGGACAGAGTACGGTAGTAGAAGACGTAACAACTCGTATGTTGCCAGGTATTGCAATGGATGTGTTTGGTACAGAGCCACCTGACTTATCATTGATGTCTCGTTTAAAAGGGACTGATTATATCTATACCTTTTTACGCGGTTACTATCAGAATGAAGAAGGTGTCTGGGATAATCATGCTCTAAAGGGGACGGTAATGCCGAATGTTTTAGAGGGTATTCAACGTCATGCAAGTGAAGAAGAGTATGCACAAGCCGCACGTGATATCACAAACTTTTTAGACTATGTGGGTGAACCCTCCAAGATCGATCGTTTAGATTTGGGTTGGAAGGTTGTGGCTTTCCTGCTAGTTCTATTGCTGTTGACTTATCTCTTGAAAAGAGAGTACTGGAAAGATGTGAAACACTAATCACACTCTTTGTTATCGAAGCCCGTATAAAAGCGGGCTTTTTTATTTGTGTCATAAATAGATAAAAAGCGGATTATACTAACGGCGTACTAAATGAGTTTCTATTAAAGGATATGCTATGGAAGGGATGTCGGTAGGCTGGGTTGCTGTAATATTACATTGGATGTCGATTGCTTTTATTATGGTAATTGGTCTGGTCATCTGCTTTCTAATCGTTACTTTTATTGTTGATCGATTGCAAACAGAGCATGCTATTCGTCATAATTATCCTGTGATTGCGCGTTTTCGCTATGTCTTGGAATATTTGGGCAAGTTTTTACGTCAGTATATGTTTTCGGCTGATCAAGATGAACGTCCTTTTAACCGAGCCCAACGTAGTTGGGTTTACCGCGCTTCTAAAAACTTATCGACCACCCAAAGTTTTGGCTCGACTCGAAATGTTAATCATCCCGGTAAGATTTTATTTACAAACTGTGCTTTTCCTATGCTGGAAAAAGATTCAGTTTCTTCCCCCCCCATGATTATCGGCCCAAATACCAAGTTTCCTTTTAGAGCACAGTCCCTATTTAATATTTCTGGGATGAGTTTTGGTGCCTTATCCAAGCCTGCCGTATTGGCTCTCAGTCAGGGAGCTAAGCAGGCGGGTTGCTGGATGAATACTGGAGAAGGCGGCATATCACCTTATCACTTACTTGGAGGTGCCGATTTGGTTGCGCAGATCGGTACGGCCAAATATGGTTACCGAGATAAAAATGGGAACTTGAGTAATGAAAAATTAAGAGAGGCGGCTACCCACGAACAAGTTAGAATGTTCGAAATTAAAATGAGCCAAGGTGCCAAGCCAGGTAAGGGTGGGATATTACCGGGCGCTAAAGTGACTCAAGAGATTGCGGATATCAGAGGGATTCCGGTTGGTGAGGATTCCATTAGTCCAAATAGACATCCTGAGATTGATGATAATGAAGCTCTGTTGGATATGATTCACCAGGTCAGGGAAGTTACCTGTAAGCCAGTAGGTTTTAAATTTGTCATGGGCTCTCCCCTATGGCTTGAGTCTTTTTGTCAATCTATTCAACAGAGAGGTTTAGAGTCCGCACCTGATTTCATTACCATTGATGGCGCTGAAGGCGGCACGGGATCTGCTCCCGTAGCGTTAATGGATGATGTCGGTATGCCTTTAGCGGAATCACTGCCCTATGTGATTGATTTATTGACGAAGTACCAGTTGCGTGAACAGGTTTGTGTAATCGCATCAGGTAAGTTGACGAATCCTACGATGGTGGCTTGGGCGTTGGCGATGGGTGCGGACTTTATTAACTCTGCACGAGGCTTTATGTTTTCATTAGGCTGTATTCAGGCCATGCAGTGTCACCAAGGCAGTTGCCCTACAGGCATTACGACACATAACAAACGCTTACAGAGCGGATTGATACCTGAAAAAAAATCCAAGCGGGTTGCAAATTATCATCATAACTTAATACATGAGGTTGCTTCAATTGCCCATTCTTGCGGTGTGGCCGAGCCAAGAGTGCTGAGCCGTGAGCATGTCCGAGTAATACAAGGTTCGGGTAAATCCATCCCTTTATCTGAAATGTATCCTGAAGAAGTGCCCTTGTCTTTTCAAGGGGTCAATATTGAAACTCAAGTATCAATTAAAGAATCATAACGAGCGATAAGAAACAACATGGCAAAAATCAAATCAGCCTATGTCTGTACCGATTGTGGTGCAGAGCATTCGCAGTGGCAGGGGCAGTGTATGGCCTGCAGCGCATGGAATACTCTCAAAGAATTTAAACTCAATCCAACTAAAATCGCTAGTGGTACTTCTGCGCCCAAAGGCTTTTCAGGGGCGATGGAGTGTCAGGTTAAATCCATTGTAGATGTCGATTTAGCATCCGTTCCCAGAATATCGTCCACCATGACAGAGTTAGATCGTGTGTTAGGCGGAGGCATTGTGCCGGGTTCTGTGGTGTTGATTGGCGGAGATCCCGGTGTTGGTAAATCCTCCATTCTATTGCAAGTCATGTGTCATTTAAGCATGTTACATAATGTGTTGTATGTGACCGGAGAGGAGTCTCTACAGCAGGTTGCTTTACGCGCAAAGCGCATGGAATTACCAGATCAAAAATTACGTTTGTTGACAGAAACGGATGTCGAGTTAATCACTGTTGCGGCACAGAAGGAATCCCCTAAGATCATGGTGGTCGATTCTATTCAAACCATGCAACTCGCTGAAGTCAGTGGGGCGGCAGGTGGTGTTTCTCAGGTACGTGAAACGGCGGCTTATTTAACCCGTTATGCCAAACAGAATAATATTGCGGTCTTTTTGGTCGGGCATGTCACCAAATCTGGTGAAGTCGCAGGGCCAAGAGTCTTGGAGCATATTGTTGATACTGTGGTGTTTTTAGAAGGCCAATCAGACAGTCGCTTTAGAACACTTCGTGCCATCAAGAATCGTTTTGGCGCGGTCAATGAGTTAGGTGTGTTCGCCATGACTGAAAAAGGGATGAAGCAAATCAAAAACCCTTCAGCCATTTTTCTGTCGCGGGGAGATGAAATCTCATCGGGTTCAGTGGTCATGGTCGTCTGGGAAGGTTCAAGACCGTTGTTGGTTGAAATACAGGCCTTGGTCGACGATGCGCTGTATGGCGCTCCTAAGCGGGTCATGGTTGGGTTGGATCAAAACCGAATTGCCATGCTGTTGGCGGTAATGCATCGTCATGGCGGTATTCAGGCCAGTGATCAAGATGTCTACGTCAATGTCGTCGGCGGGGTTAAAGTGACAGAAACCAGTGCCGATTTGGCGGTATTGTCAGCCATTCTGTCGAGTATGCGTAATCAGCCACTGTCCCAAGAGTTGATTGTCTTTGGAGAGGTTGGTTTGGCAGGCGAGATTCGTCCTGTTCCCAGTGGACAAGAAAGACTGTTTGAAGCGGCCAAACATGGATTTAAAAGAGCCATCGTACCCATTGGTAACGTGCCAAAAGACGGTGTTCCTGGCATGGAGATTATCGGCGTCAAAAGTCTGCAAGAAGCGTTAGGCGTTCTCTGACTTAGCTTAAGCCTTCTTTTTAAAAGACCAGGCCTGGTCACTTATTGTTCAAGTACTCAATGCAATTCAATTTACTTATCGCAGACCTGGTTATTTTCGATTATCGGTATGGCCTAAGTACTGATAGAATGTCGCAAATTCAAAAATAGTCACAGGAGATAAGATGTCATTCAATAAGTTAACAGGTGCAATTTTAATCGCTTTGGCATCACAAGCCGCCAATGCATCAGGTTTTGCATTAATCGAGCAAAGTGCTAGTGGTCAGGGCCTTTCTTACGCCGGTGCGGCCGCCAATGCAGAAGACGCCAGTGTCATGTGGTTTAACCCAGCTGGACTGACTGAGATTGAAGGTAGTCAGGCTATCTTGGGTGCACATATTATCTCTCCAGCCGCAGGTTTTTCTAACAATAGCTCCTATTTTGTTGCTCCAGGTAATGATATTTCTGGTTCAGGTGATGATGGGGCAACCCTTGGCTTAGTGCCTAATATTTACTGGAAAGGTAAGTTCGGTGACTATGATGCTGGTTTGGGAATCAATGTTCCGTTTGGTCAACATATTTCTTATGACGATGACTGGGTTGGGCGCTATCATGCAACTGAAACAAACCTGAAGACTCTAAATATTAATCCTGCAATTGCTCGTAAAATAAATAATCAATTTTCTTTTGGTTTTGGTTTGAACGCGCAGTATGTGGATGTGATTTTGGAACAGAAGATTAATCAATCAGCCATTCCTGATGCTGATGCTATTGCAGAAGTCACTGGCGATAGTTGGGCATATGGTTACAATTTGGGTTTGATGTACACACCAGTAGAAGCGCTCAATATTGGTTTGGCATATCGCTCTGCAATGACGCATGATGTTAAAGGTAACGTGGACTACACAGGGATTAACTCGACGGACCCAATAGCTGCCGGACCAACTTACCTAAGTGATATATTGTTTGACGCAAAGGCTTCCGCGACCGTTAACCTTCCAGCAACGGCAAGTTTGGCAGTTGACTATAAGCTGAATGATAAGCTTCAGTTGTTAGCGAGTAGCACCTGGACAGGTTGGAAGGCTTATGATGAACTGGTTGTGGAATTTGATAACAACGGGCCTGATTCAGAATCTAATCAAAATTTTGGCGATAGTATGCGTTATGCAATCGGTATGATTTACCAATTAAACGATACTTGGAAGTTGCGTACTGGTTTAGCTTTAGATGAAACCCCGATTCCTGACAAATATAGCCGTTCTCCAAGAACGCCCGACGCAGACCGTAAGTGGGTTTCAGTGGGTGCTGGGTACCAAGTGAGTCCTAAAATGTCGATTGATTTCGCATACACTCGTATCATGGCGGATAAAGCGGGTGTTGACTATACAGTGGAATCTGATTTAGGTAACAGTGTTTTAGTCGGTTCATACGATTTATCGGTTGATATTTTAAGTGCACAATTGGTTTGGAATTATTAATCTGAATTATGTTTCATTTGTTTAAAGTTACCAGGCCTGGTAACTTTAAAATAGAGATGCTAAAAAGCCCGCTTATTCAATGAATATGCGGGCTTTTTTATGCCTGTTCATGAGTTTCCAGGTGTACAGTATTTACGAACTCAATAATCGAAGCTTATGTATTTACCCTCTATAGATAAAGAATAGTGTCGGTGCTGGCTAAATATTTGGTGGTGAGCGCTAGCAATATTTAATAGCTTGCCTGATGATTTGGATTCAATAATAAGATTAAGCCTTTAAGAAAGTCAGCCACTCTTTAAATAAATCCGGGGTGGTGGCTGCGACTGCTGAGCGTTTTTCAACTCTAGCAACAACCACTTTATCCTGTTCTAGCGTACAACTTTGTCCGCCAGCTTCTTCTAAAATCAACCAGCCAGCGGCATAGTCCCAAATGTTTTGTGCACCGTGCAGGTAAACCTGGCCACGTCCCGCGGCAATCCAACACCAGTCAAGTGCGACTGAACCAAAACTGCGTTGCGATGAGTAAGGCGCTTGGGTCGCCAGGCGAGTCGCTAAGGCAGGCTGAAGGCGTTTAAAGTCGACAATACTGCTACATTGGCTTAAAGCGGTTTTCGGTGTTTGTGCCTGTAATGGATTGTTGTTTAATTCTGCCCCCATGCCCTTTCTGGCCGCAAACATCTCATCACGTGAAGGGTCGTAAACCAGTCCGACGACAATTTCTCCCTGAATCATTAGCGCCAAAGAGACGGAATAGACAGGAATGCCGATTGCAAAATTACTGGTGCCATCAACGGGGTCGAGTATCCAGCAACCGTCCAAGCTATTCATCGCTTGTTCTTGCTCTACGAGTGTCGATTCTTCACCTAAAAAAGCGTACTCGGGCCAGTTTTTTTCTAAGAAAGCTTGGGTCTGAATTTGCATCTGAGTATCGGCTTCGGTCAGCAGTGAGCCATCAGCTTTTATTTCTGCTGAGACTTGCTCAAATCGAGAGAGCACTTCAGTTTTAGCGAGCGTAATAATGCCGTTTTTGAGTTTGGTCCATTTCTGTTCATCAGTAAATACATGCTTTTTCATAGAATCATCTCTTTAAATTATTCGTCGCTCGGGGGGGTTAAGCGAATGGTTTCGATGGCATTGCTTGAGGTTTCAACCACCTCTAATACATAGTCATCTACCTTGATGCAGGTACCAGGAGACGGTAATGTTTCCAATACTTCTTGAATTAGACCGTTGAGAGTCTTCGGCCCATCCGTCGGTAATGTGAGTTGGTATTCCTTATTCAGGTCACGAATAAATTCTGAAGCATTAATTGTCATTGTGCCGTCAGTATGCAATGAAACGGTATCTTGATATTTGCTTTTGGAATCGGTTGAAAGTTTACCGACAATCTCTTCAAGCAAATCTTCCATGGTCAGTAAGCCTTGAAGGTCTCCATATTCATCAACAATGAGTGCCATGCGTCGTTTGTGATCGTTGAACTTTCTTAATTGTACGTTTAGAGAGGTGGTCTCTGGAATAAAGTACGCAGGTCGGGTGATTTTAACAATATCTTTGAGAGAAACGTCATTACGCATCAAAATGGGTAGGGCACGACGTAGATTGAGTATGCCGATTAAATCCTCTTCAATCGAGCCGCGGTAAAGCGGGATACGGGTATAAGGAGATTTTTGAATGGCTTTTAAAACCCCTTCAAAGGGTTGGTTTAAGTCAACACCGTACATATCTTGTTTCGGAATCATAACGTCTTCGACTGTCACGCTTTCCAAATTCAATACGCTAGAGAGCATTGAACGATATTGAGCCGGTAATTGATTGGTTGCTTCATCTATTAAAGTTTGCAATTCCTCATGGCTTAAAGAGTGTTGGTCATCGTTCTGTTTGATGTCGACACGGAAAGTTTTCAATAAGCCATTGGCAAAAAAGTTTACCAACCACACTATGGGGGAGAGTATTTTTAATAAAGGCATTAAAACGTAAGCCGCAGGATAAGCGATTTTTTCGGGGTAAAGCGCCGCCAGGGTTTTAGGGGCAACTTCTGAAAATACTAAAATAATTAAGGTTAGCAGGCCTGCCGCCAAGGCGATGCCAGCCTCACCAAACAGCTTCATGGCGATGATGGTCGCGATGGATGAGGCGAAGATGTTTACAAAATTGTTGCCGAGTAAAATGACTCCGAGCAGTCTATCTGGAGATTCGAGGAGTTTTTGAGCCTTAATCGCGCCTTTGTGGCCAGCGTTGGCTTGGTGCTTTAATCGATAGCGATTTAAGGCCATCATGCTGGTTTCAGAGCTTGAAAACAGAGCGGATAAAATAATGAGAAGGGCAAGGATGCCAAAAAGGATCGAAATATCTAGCGAATTCAATGTGATTTCGTCGGTTATGAATGAACGCAGATTATACCGCTTTATGCGATCCGAAAAAAGCCCACTGTTATAAAGTTAATGTAGTAGGTTTATAGCGATCGTCTGAGTTAAGTAGTTGAATTTGAAGTGTAAGTTGGTTTTAATGCCTGAATAGGTTCAAGCATTGCAATGAATGGCTAAGATGGTATTCAAACAAGGCTCTGATTAGAGTGCTTGTAGATAAGGCGTCAGTATCCAATTAGTTTCAATATAATTTCGGTTCCGACATAACTTAGAATTAATAGAAAATAAGCCCAGATGGTATATCGCGCGGCTTTTTGACCACGCCAGCCATATTTAAAATGGCCGAATAGGAAGGTCGCATAGACCAACCAAGACAAGATCGAGAAAAAGGTTTTGTGAATCAAGTGTTGCGCAAAGATATCTTCTATAAAGAATACACCACTGACTAAAGCAAAGCTTAAAAAGATAAAGCCAATCAATACCAATTGAATTAAGGTGTTTTCCATGACCTGTAGCGGCGGTAGAGCTTGCATCAATCTAGAGAGTTGTTTGGTTCGGAAGCGGCGCTCTTGCAATGCATATAAAACCGCTTGCGCCGCCGCAATACCCATAATGCTGTAGGCAGAGATAGAAATCAGTACATGACTGCCAATCTCAAAAGACAGTGGGTTTTCACTGTGAATCGCTAAAGGCAATAAAGTGGTCAGCGCGGCAAGCGGATAGATGAAAATCCCCAGGGTTTCGGTGTTTTTATTGATATTGGTAATCAATAGGATGACACTGCCAAGCACAGCGATTAGAGAGAGCACGTTGCCGATATGAAAGTTGATTCCATGATCAGTCAATAGGGTAGCGCTTAGGGCGTAAGCATGTAGAATCGTCGCAATGACGGCGAGTTGTATGACTTGTGAGCGCACATCAATAGTGGCATGACTTTGGATTTTTCGCCAAATCAGGCTGCTTGCATATAGATATAGGAGGCTGGCGAATAATGCGCTAAATCCACTGATTAACATAAAATAGAACCTTTGATTATGAGAAACCCCACGAAGGAGAGTGTATTCATGGACTGGGGTCGCGATGAAGGCATCAATCTGTGAGATATTTCAGCTATAATAGCGGAATTATTTTTTGAATTGAAGACCGTACGCATTTAAAAGCACAAACTTATCTGTGTGATGTGCAGTAATGTACCGTTTTGTTAGGAGTTTTGTATGTTTGACAATCTATCCGACCGTTTGTCGAAAACCTTTAAGGCCATTCGTGGTCAGGGAAGACTGACCGAAGCCAATGTAAAAGATGCGCTAAGAGATGTGCGCCGTGCGTTGTTAGAGGCTGATGTTGCTTTGCCTGTTGTCAAAAGCTTTATTGATAAGGTGCAAGCCCGCGCAATAGGCACTGAGGTTTCTACTAGCCTAAATCCTGGTCAAGCTTTTATCAAAATTGTACGTGAGCAGTTGACCGAAGTGATGGGGGCAGAAGCCGAACCGCTTAACTTCAATGTTGAACCGCCTGCGGTCATTATGGTCGCCGGTCTGCAGGGTGCGGGTAAAACTACCTCTGTTGCTAAATTAGCTAAACTACTGAAAGAGCGTGATAAGAAAAAAGTCATGTTGGTTTCTGCTGATGTTTATCGCCCAGCGGCGATTAAACAGTTGGAAACCTTAGCGGAACAAATTGATGTGTTGTTTTTTCCATCTTCAGCAGATCAAGATCCACTCCAGATTGCTAAAAATGCCCACGCGGAAGCTAAAAAGCAATTTGTCGATGTCTTGATTCTAGATACCGCGGGTCGTTTACATATCGATGCCGAGATGATGCAGGAAATCCAGCATTTACATCAGAGTATCAATCCTTGTGAGACACTGTTTGTCGTAGACTCCATGACAGGGCAAGATGCCGCTAATACCGCTAAAGCTTTTAATGATGCTTTACCGTTAACGGGGATTATCTTAACCAAAACCGACGGTGATGCCCGTGGCGGTGCAGCACTTTCTATTCGTGAAGTCACCGGTAAACCAATTAAGTTCATTGGTTCTGGTGAAAAGGTGGATGCCTTAGAAACATTCCATCCAGATCGTATGGCGGGTCGAATTTTAGGCATGGGTGATGTCCTTAGTTTGATTGAAGACGCTGAGTCAAAGATTGATCAGAAAAAAGCCGAAAAATTTGCCCAAAAAATTCAGAAAACGGGCGCGTTTGATTTAGAAGATTTCCTTGAGCAACTACAACAAATCCAGAATATGGGCGGTGTAGGGGGCTTAATGGGGAAGTTGCCTGGCATGAGTCAGATGAAAGAACAAATCAGTGGTGATGTTGCCGAGAAAGAATTTAGACGTTTGGAGGCGATGATTAACTCAATGACTCGCCAAGAGCGACGTTTCCCGGCCGTCATTAAAGGTTCTCGTAAACGTCGTATCGCATTGGGTTCTGGTACCACCGTGCCGGATGTGAATCGTTTATTAAAGCAGTTTACTCAAATGCAAAAGATGATGAAAAAAGTCTCTAAAGGCGGCATGAAAAATATGATGCGCGGTTTAGCCGGTAAGTTGCCGCCAGGAATGGGCGGTATGGGTGGTATGCCTCCTGGCATGAGGTAAGTTTGCATTTTAAGTTCATGTTTTCAAATTTGACCAGGCCTGGCCAGCGTTTTTAAAGAAGGGCTTGAGTCTGTTTAAATACGATTGACGATGTTTACTTTAAGCATCGTTAACATCAGAAGGCCTTAAGCGAACAGGTTTGCTTAGGGCTTTTTTGTGGGCGGATGTTAAGTCGTAGCAATTCGAATGAATGCAAAGCTGTTCAACGTTAAAAGCTCGTAGAGACAGAGCATTGTGATTCGGGGAAGGATGCTTTAAAGCCATAAATAATTAAGATAACTCATTGAAGTTAAGTGTAATTGTCGGTATAATCCCGCTCTTCGCCAAATGGTTGGTGGAAAACAGAAGAATTAGTTGAGGGGATTACCTCTCATCGCCTGATTAAAAGGAAATATATTATGGTAGTTATTCGTTTAGCACGTGGTGGATCTAAAAAGCGTCCTTTCTATAAAATGGTTGTTGCAGATCAACGTTATAAAGCAACTGGCCGTTTCATCGAGCAAGTTGGTTTTTATAACCCAGTAGCGACTGGTGGTGAAGAAAAAACCCGTCTTGATCAGGCGCGTCTTGATTTCTGGATTGGCCAAGGTGCTCAAATGAGCCCACGTGTTGCTAGTGTTGTTAAGCAAGCGACTCAAGCTTAATTGCTTCTTACCGTTAAAAAGGCTTAGATATGTCTGATGAAAAACTGATTGTCGGTCAGATTAACGGTATTTTCGGGGTTAACGGATGGGTGAAAATATTCTCCCATACGGACCCGAGAAAAAATATTTTAGACTACTCGCCTTGGTGGATTAAATGCAAAGGCGAGTGGCGTCAAGTCAAGATACTTGACAGTAAAGTGCAGTCAGGTGGTAAAACACTGGTTGCTCAGATCGAAAATGTGACTGATCGTGATATAGCCCGTGAGTACATGGGATGTGAAATCGCCATTGACCGCTCTCAGCTTAAACAAGCAAATGATGGTTGGTTTTGGATTGATTTAATTGGCTGCCAAGTCACAACGCAAGATAATATTGCGTTGGGTGAGGTGACGGATATTGTTCAGACAGGCGCGCACGATGTGTTGCGCATTAAAGGCGATCAAGAAATATTGATTCCTTTTGTTATGGAACGCTTTATTCAGTCAGTGGATATCGACAATAAACAAATTATTGTCGACTGGGAACTAGAAGCGGAAGACAGTGAGGTTTGATGTCATTACCTTGTTTCCGGAAATGTTTAGCGCATTAACGGAGTCAGGTGTAAGTCGGCGTGCAATTCAATCTGAACTTTATGCTTTAAAAACCTGGAATCCACGCCAGTTTACGTTGGATAAACATAAAACAGTTGATGATCGTCCTTATGGGGGCGGGCCAGGAATGGTCATGATGTATCAACCGTTAAAAGATACGCTTTCTGCGATTGAAGGTGAGTTACAGGCAAAACCACATGTGGTGTATTTATCACCACAAGGTCAGCCACTTACTCAGCAGAAAGTGGCTGATTTAACTCAGTATGACAATATTACCTTGCTCTGCGGCCGCTATGAAGGGGTTGATGAGCGTTTGATTACTTCATCTGTGGATGAAGAAATTAGCATAGGGGATTTTGTCGTCAGTGGCGGGGAACTGCCAGCAATGATGTTAATGGATGCGGTTATCCGCTTAATTCCTGGCGCGTTGGGGCACAGTCAATCAGCTGAGCAAGACTCATTTTCAGACGGACTGCTGGATTGTCCGCACTATACCCGACCTGAGGTCGTGGATGGTATGAGTGTTCCTTCGGTATTAATAGAAGGAAATCATGCCAAAATTGATGCTTGGCGACAAGCTCAAAAATTAGCGCGAACCCAGCAACGTCGTCCAGATATTTTGTCTGACAAAAAAAACAGTTAAAAACTCGGATTTAACCTCTGGTTAGCAAGTGATAACTTGATTAGCGAATGTTGAATAAACTTTTAGAAGGGATAACCCTTCTGGTTCACAATAGAATTGATTGAACCGAAATATGGAGAAGCTTAAAATGAGCGATATCATTAAGCGTATTGAAGCAGAACAAATGACTAAAGTATTACCAGTATTTGGTCCTGGTGATACAGTTGTTGTACAGGTTAAGGTTGTAGAAGGTAAAAACGAACGTCTTCAGGCTTTTGAAGGTGTTGTTATTGCGATGAAGAGCCGTGGTATTAACTCTAACTTCATCGTGCGTAAGATTTCACACGGTGTAGGTGTTGAACGTACTTTCCAGACTTATAGCCCTGTAGTAGACAGTGTTGAAGTTAAGCGTCGCGGCGCAGTTCGTCGTGCGAAACTTTACTATCTACGTGAGCTTTCTGGTCGTGCAGCACGTATCAGAGAAAAAGTATAATCGTCTAACGATTAACTTGTTCTTAAAAACGCCCTTAATTGGGCGTTTTTTATTTCTGTAATCCTGAAATTAAAGACTTAGCACTATAGTCTGTTTGAACCTTCTACCTTAATCAGCTATTTTCTGTTTTACCTAAGCGATTCACATATCAACTCTCTTATCCTATTTGCTATACTTCGGTTATGTCAAATAACTCGCAATCGTTTCACCATATTCATGATTTCCTGGTCTTTCTGTCTGTTTCAGAAGGTTTAAGTCATAACACCATTTCCGCGTATAAAACCGATTTACAACTCTACCAGGCCTGGTTATCTCATAATAACTTACTGAATTTTGAACAGATCGAGCGTTCTAATATTGAAGATCTTATGCATTATTTGCAAGAGAGTGGCCGTAAAGCCAAAAGTAATGCACGGCTATTGTCGACTTTAAAACGTTTTTATCAATGGGCGGTGGTTAATTCCTTGTTTGCCACTGATCCTACGGCCTTGCTAAAGGCACCTAAGGTCCCTCAGTCTATTCCTACGGTCATTACCGAGCAACAGGTTGAGGCCTTATTGGAGGCCCCTGATATCACCACTACGCTGGGAATCCGCGATAGAGCTATTTTGGAGTTGATGTATGCCAGCGGTTTACGGGTTTCTGAAGTGGTGGGTTTGCCTTTTGAGCAACTCAATTTGTCAGCAGGCCTGGTACAGGTAACCGGCAAGGGCAGTAAAGAACGCATCGTGCCGATTGGTGAAATTGCGATCGAGTGGTTGGAGCGTTATATTAAAGAATCGCGACCAGTGTTGGTCAAACAACGCTGGATTTCTACATTATTTATTTCGCGTATTGGCAGGACTATGACGCGTCAAACCTTATGGCATCGCGTAAAAAATTTGGCGTACGATGCAGGGATTCGCAGTAAGTTATCACCACATACTTTAAGACATGCATTTGCGACCCATTTGATTAATCATGGTGCTGACCTAAGAACGGTTCAGTTGTTGTTAGGGCATAGTGATTTATCAACCACGCAGATCTATACGCATGTCGCGAAAGAGCGTCTACATAAACTTCACCAGCAACACCATCCTCGTGGTTGAACCTGGTTATTTGTTAGAATTCGAGAGATATTCATAGAATATTCACTTTGTTAAGCCTTCGGTCGAGTATTGTAGCGGTTATAATTATCAGAATTTATTGAAATTATCATTGATGCTTTAGTCTGATATATTTTATCCAACTTTATAGAAAGCTTTATCAAAAGGGTTCCTTCATTATGATTCACCTTAGAAAACTTGTACTCTCAGTTGGGCTAGCCAGTTCAATGGTTATGAATGTCTCAGCGGCTGACACCTTGGCGATACAGAATCAATTAAAGAAAATCTTACCTAATGCGCCTGAAGCGGTCATTACGACTACGCCAATGGATGGCGTTTATCAAGTTCAGGTGGGCATGACTGTCGTGTATATGTCTGCTGATGGTAAGTATTTATTAAATGGTAGTTTGATTGACTTGGAGACCAGAGATGATTTGACAGATTTGGCTAAGTCGACGGCAAGGCAAGCGGCGATTCAGAATATCCCAGAGGCTTCAATGATCGTTTATCCAGCAAAAGGTAAAGAGCGCCATTTTATAACGGTTTTCTCGGATATCGATTGTCCTTATTGCGTCAAATTACACAAAGAAATTCCGGTCTTAAATGAAGCTGGGATCACGGTTCGTTATTTGGGTTATCCGCGTGCAGGCATGGGTTCGCCCTCTTACCATAAAGCGGTTTCAGTTTGGTGTGCCAAAGATACTGCCAAAGCGATGGATGCTGCCATGTTGGGCAAGCCAGTTGAGAATAAAGCCTGTGTCAATCCAGTGCGTGATCATATGATGCAAGCAAAGCGTTTTGAAGTAAATGGCACGCCAAATATTATCTTAGATAATGGCGAATTGCTTCCAGGTTATGTCCCTTCTAAAGAATTGATTAAAATTCTTCAGTAATTCACCCAATCTTTCATTGTTTGATAAAATTTTTATCAAGCAGATGATTTACCTACAAAAAAGCCCTCTTCAATATGAGGGCTTTTTTATAGGTCAGATAAGTCTTCTTTAGAGTATTGATGTGATCAAATCTGACCCCAGTTTTTGCGTTTTTTAGGAGTGCTAAAGAACCTACCGATCATTAATCCGAGTAAAAGTACGCCACCACCCGTTAAGAACCATTGGCGTTGGATTGAATCATCCGATTGATCAATCTGCTCTTTCATAAGCGCATTTTGGCTTTCTAGTTGATTTAAACGTTGTTTCATCTCTTGGTTTTGTTCATCTAGCAGAATAGCATTACTCGAAATTGTTTTTAAACGCATCAGCTCTTGCGAGAGTTCAAATTTATCTTGTTTGACCTTCGAAAGTGTAGAATCAGTGACTGAGAAGCGGTCTTGCAGCGTTGTCAGTTCTTGTTGTAAGCCATTCAGTTTTTGTTCAACAGCGCTGGTTTTAGCAATTTGTTGTTCTAAACGAACCTTGGCAATCGGTTGATTTAGTAAGACGCTTGAAGGCATCCAGCCAGTATAGGTGTTATTGCCTTTTTTGTATTCAATCTGAGCCCAGCCGTCCTTATTTACTTCAAGGATACTGACGGGTGTTCCTGTTGGCAGCATGCGAAGTATCTTGTTTTTATAACTACCGCCTGTGCGCACCCCTATATCAATCGAATCGGTGACATAGTGGGTATAGCCTGTTGCAGCAAGCGCATTGCTTGACGAGAGCATGCCTAGGGTACTGAATCCTAGTAGACTCGTGATAATAATGCCTTTTGATAAGCTCCGCATCATGCTGTTAAAGCTGTTGGATTTTTTCATATTGAGCCTCTAGATTCTTTAGTGCAGTTTCATAATCCGCTAATTTTTTACGTTCAACAAGAACCACTTCTTCGGGTGCTTTCGCCACAAATCCTTGGTTGCTTAATTTACCTCCAAGGCGTTTAATTTCGCCTTGGAGTTTGCCAATTTCTTTATTCAAACGCGAGATCTCTGCGTCTTTGTCAATTAAACCGGCCATTGGAATCAAGACTTTCATCTCGCCGACCAGTGCTACAGCTGATTCAGGTGCGTTGATTTCATTGGTCAAAACTTCAATGGAGGCCAGTTTCGCAAGTGATAAAAGATACAGTTCATTATTTTTCAACCAGGCCTGGTCATTTTCATCTAGCCCCGCCAGTAAAACCGGTAGCGCTTTACTTGGTGCAATGTCCATTTCTGAACGAATCTTGCGCACGCCAATAACAAACTTCTTAACCCATTCCAGTTCGGCAACGGCTTGTAAATCAATTTTAGTGGCATCTGCTTCAGGATAAGGCTCAAGCATAATGGTGTCATTGTGCTTGCCCGCCAAAGGCGCCACAGCTTGCCACGCTTCTTCCGTAATGAAAGGCGTAATAGGGTGTAGCATTCTTAAAATGGTTTCTAAGACGTTAACCAATGTTTTACGCGTCCCACGTTTCGCGGCATCAGAACTGTCGTTATTTAGAATCGGTTTAGCTAACTCTAAATACCAGTCACAATACTCATTCCAAGTGAATTCATAAAGTGCGGTTGCGGCTAAATCAAAGCGGTAAGCATCAAACTGCTTAGCTACTTCAGTTTCCACTTCCTGTAAGCGTGAGACAATCCATTTGTCTGCTAGTGAAAGCTCAATCTCTGCGGTGGCATCGACTCCTGTGTCATAACCTTCGGTATTCATTAATACATAGCGAGTCGCATTCCAAAGCTTGTTGCAGAAGTTGCGATAACCTTCAGCGCGTTGCAGGTCAAAACGAATGTCACGACCAGTTGAAGCCAGTGATGCGAAGGTAAAGCGGATGGCATCAGTACCAAAGGCCGGAATACCATCAGCGAATTGTTTACGAGTCGATTTCTCAATCTTGGCGGCTTTCTCTGGCTGCATCATCCCATAAGTACGTTTTTTAACCAAGTCTTCTAGTTCTATGCCGTCGATTAGATCAATCGGATCTAATACGTTGCCTTTCGATTTAGACATTTTTTGGCCTTCGCCATCACGCACTAATCCATGCACATAAATCTGTTTGAATGGCACTTCACCCGTGAATTTAAGTCCCATCATAATCATTCTGGCGACCCAGAAGAAGATGATATCAAATCCTGTTACCAATACTGATGTCGGATGGAATTTGGCAAGTTCAGGGGTTTTCTCAGGCCAGCCTAAGGTTGAGAAAGTCCAAAGGGCAGAGCTGAACCAGGTATCTAAGACATCGTCATCTTGACGAAGATTGAAGTCAGTGGCAAAACCGTTCTTTTCACGCACTTCTTGTTCACTACGGCCGACATAGACTTTACCATTGTCGTCGAACCATGCAGGAATTCTGTGTCCCCACCAAATTTGACGAGAGATACACCAATCTTGGATATTGTTCATCCACTCAAAATAGGTATTTTCCCAGTTCTTAGGCACAAACTCGATGTCGCCATTTTTAACCGCATCAATGGCGGGTTTCGCTAAGGCTTCAACGGCAACATACCACTGGTCCGTTAAAAGTGGTTCGATGACTGCGTGAGAGCGGTCACCGCGAGGTACCATTAAAGTGTGTGGTTTGATATCGACCATTAAACCAAGGGCTTCTAAATCTGTAACAATCAACTTACGCGCTTCATAACGATCTAAGCCTTGATATTTTTCAGGGCCTTCTTCATTAATACAGGCATCATTGGTGAAGATATTTAGCATGGGTAAGTCGTGGCGTTTACCCATCTCGTAATCGTTGAAATCATGTGCAGGAGTGATTTTGACACAACCGGTACCGAATTCTGGGTCAACGTAATCATCGGCGATAATTGGAATTTCACGGCCGACTAAAGGCAGGGTGATTGTTTTGCCAATCAGGTGTTGGTAACGTTCATCATCGGGATGAACGGCAACAGCCTGATCACCGAGCATGGTTTCAGGACGTGTAGTAGCAACCACTAATGCGCCAGAACCATCGGTCAATGGATAGCTCATGTGCCACATGTTACCTTGTTCTTCTGAAGAGATAACCTCTAAATCAGAGACCGCCGTATGTAGAACAGGATCCCAGTTAACTAAGCGTTTACCACGGTAGATTAGGTCTTCTTCATATAGGCTAACAAAGACTTCTTTAACCGCGTCAGAAAGACCATCGTCCATGGTGAAACGTTCACGTGTCCAATCTGGTGAAGCACCCATACGGCGAAGTTGTTGCGTAATGGTACCGCCAGATTCTTCTTTCCATTCCCAGATTTTCTCAATGAATTTTTCACGACCGAGGTCATGACGGCTCAAGCCTTTAGCTGCGAGCTGGCGTTCAACGACCATCTGTGTGGCGATTCCAGCATGATCCGTTCCTGGTTGCCAAAGGGTATCATCGCCCTTCATGCGATGATAGCGAATTAGAGTATCCATAATGGTGTCTTGAAAAGCGTGACCCATATGTAGACTTCCGGTCACGTTTGGTGGCGGGATCATAATTGAATAAGGGGTGGAATCGTCATTTTTAGGCTTGAAATAGCCTTTATTTTCCCAGGTTTGATACCATTTTGTTTCAATTGTATTTGGATCGAAATGCTTTTCCATAGGGCTCGTAATCTACTCGTAAATTTTAAATATAATAATCCGGAGATTATAACAATGACCACAGCAGAAGTCTTTACTTGTCATTTATAAAAATTATGGAAACTCATTAATGAAAGAGATGGTATTGTGCGGAAGAAAATGACAGGCAAAAAAACGGCAGTAAAAACTACCATAATGTCTTAGCTAGGAGGCTGAGAGCTTAATATTGGTTGGCCTAATTCAAAAGCTGTAAAACTTGCGCTTGTGAATTGTTACGGTGTGATTGCATCGCAATGGCGCTTTGAGTTAGTACGTCTTGTCTGAATTGATCTGCGCTGGCTTTAGCATAATCCGTATCATTGATTTGACTACGTGTCGCTTGATTGTTGACGTTCTGGCTCTGTAAGTTTTCAATGGCACTGGTTAAGCCATTTTGCTGTGCACCAAATTCACTTTGTGCGGTACTTAATTGCTCTATAGCATTAGTAATGCCTTCCAGAGCCGCCGTCGCATCGGTTGAGTTGCTAATATTTAAGCCTGTTAAGCTTAGACTGTCAGAGGTTAACGTTGGTAGCGTTAAGCTGCTGCTTGATTCGCCCAAAGCAATGTCAACGCTTGCCGTATCACCATTAAGTAGGTTGTTACCATTAAAGCTGGTTGTGCCAGCGATATCATTAATGTTTTTTATGTTTTGCTGAAACTCATTGTTAAGAATATTCCGCTGCGATTGGTTCAATGTACCATTTAAGGATTGTATGGTTAATTCGTTCATTCGTTGCAGGGATTGACCGATGCCTTTAGTTGCACCATCTGCAGTTTGTAATAATGAAATACCATCGTTGGCGTTACGTGTTCCAACGTCCTGGCTATTGATTTGTGTAGTTAAGGCGGTGACAATAGCTTGACCAGCTGCGTCATCGGCTGCGTTGTTGATTCTCTGCCCACTGGTCAAACTTTGAGACGTTTGATTAAGTCCAGTTGAATAGCCATTGCTGGCTATCGGAGTGTATGCGTTTACGGCCATTATAATTCTCCAAAGAATGTTAACTCGTATATAGTTTACGCTCAATTTAATAGTAAGGAAAGCTAAAAATGTCTTGTTGTTCAGGAGGTTACTGTAAGTTCAAGTTTGAAGAGGGGCCGCCTTTGGTGGATAATCCGGTGACCAGTTTAAATGCGGTTTATCAATTTTTACCCTATGGGACGATACTTGAAGAGGGGGAGTTGATTCGCATCTGGATGGAGTCAGGTCAAGCCAAAATTGTGACCCTAACAGAAAAAATTCCACTGGTATTTACGGCAACAGGTCCGGAGGCGAAGGATGGACAGGCCGATTTACCTTGGCAGTTAATTGCTTTAGACAGCGGTATTGAGTATGAAGAGTTGATGGATTGGGAGCATCATCCTCTATACAATCCACAAGAGATGTCTGTGCTGTTAAAGTACCATCACCCAATGGTGGTCAAGCCTTCTTTAAAGATGTGGTTTCTGAAATTGCTCTATAAATTACGTACTTTGTAAGTTACCAGGCCTGGTCATTTAAGATAAGTTGTTTTCGGTCTATTGTATTTAAACCATAAAAAAAGCCTCGTCAATTTGATGAGGCTTTTTTGTTTATCTTGATGTCTGTTCAGGTATCTGTCTCTATTGCATGACAAATCGTTCTAAGTAAACATCTTCTAATAAGTCAGGGAAGAGTTTGTGGTGCTCTAAAATTTCACGTGCTACTTTTAGTAACTCCTCTCTTAAATGATCTGGGCCAGTAGGTGTGTGCAGTTGTGAATAGGATTGATTACGCAATAAGCGATCGATGTTGTTTTTTAGAATCGGACGCAAGTGCTCCATTTCGGTTTCGACGATTTGTGGGTAGTAAGACATGAATTTCAAATCAATCGCCAGAAATTTGGCTTTACCTTCTCCGCGAAAGTTAACGACTATTCTTTCCATAGAAAAGTATTTAGGAACTCTTTCTGCCGGCGCTTCAAATTGTTTGTATTTAGGAGAGTATCCTGTGTCTTCTGTATCGCTCGCAAAACTGCTTGCTGAAAATGAAAAAATAGCAAGAGCTAGGCTGAAGACAAAAGGCGTTACTTTGTTTGCTAAAGAGTTTAGGCTGGATATGCTCATGAAATGGGGCTTCTTTTAAATACGTGATTTGAAGAGATCTATTGTATCCAAAAAAATGTGTTGAGAGAGGGTTTTATGGCGATATTATATTTTGTATAAGTAAGAAAATGCAGGCATAAAAAAGCCCCGCAGTGCGGGGCCAAGACCGAGGAGTCCTAATTGTTTTTATTTGTTAAATTCAGGGTATGCTTCCATTCCACATTCAGACTGGTCAACACCTTCGTACTCTTCTTCTTCAGTAACACGAATTCCCATGACCGCTTTGATGATAGCCCATACGATTAAACTCGCACCGAATACCCAAGCAAAGATCACTGCAATACCTGTTAACTGAGCAACGATAGTCGCATCAGGGTTTGTGAAAGTAACCGCGATAAGACCGAAGATACCAACCACACCGTGAACCGAGATAGCGCCTACAGGATCATCAATTTTCATTTTAGAATCAAGGAATAGAATTGCTAGGACAACCAAGATACCACCCACAAGACCGATTAAGGTTGCTTCTAAAGCTGAAGGGGTTAGAGGTTCTGCAGTAATCGCAACTAAACCAGCTAGCGCACCGTTAAGCATCATTGTTAAATCTGCTTTACCGAATTTGAACTTAGACATTAGTAACGCACCGATAACACCACCAGCAGCAGCCATTAACGTGTTTACAAAGATCATTGATACAGCGTTTGCTTCCTCAACGTTAGAGATTTTAAGCTCAGAACCACCGTTGAAACCGAACCAACCTAACCATAGGATGAAAGTACCTAAAGTTGCTAGCGGAAGGTTAGCACCAGGGATTGCACGAGACTCACCATTAGGACCATATTTACCTTTACGTGCACCTAGTAGTAAAACACCGGCTAGAGCAGCAGAAGCACCCGCCATGTGAACAACACCAGAACCTGCAAAATCAAGGAAGCCTAGACCATCTAAGAAACCACCACCCCATTTCCAGAAACCTTGCATTGGGTAGATAACTGAAGTGAAGACGATTGCGAAAGCGAAGAATGACATTAACTTCATACGTTCAGCAACCGCACCAGAAACAACAGACATTGCAGTTGCTACGAACACGACTTGGAAGAAGAAGTCAGACATACCTGAATAGTAAGGCGCATCTTCACCGCCAGCAATAACAGCTGCAGTTGCGTTGTCACCACCAATTAGGAAGCTAATACCAGGGAAGAAGCTATTTACTGCTTCAGCAGGGTACATAATGTTATAACCCACTAGCATGTACATAATACAAGCGATGGCAAAAAGACCGACGTTCTTAGCTAAGATTTCAGTTGTGTTTTTTGAACGCACCAAACCAGCTTCTAGCATGGCAAAACCGGCAGCCATCCACATTACTAATGCACCAGACATTAGGAAGTAGAAGGTATCAAGCGCGTAACTTAATTGAAGTACTTGTTCCATAATTAAATCCTTTCCTTAAAGGGCGATATCGCCAGTTTCTTCAGTACGAATACGCACTGCTTGCTCTAACGGCATAACGAATATTTTTCCGTCACCAATTTTTCCTGTTCTAGCAGCTGTTCCGATGGTTTCGATAACGCTTTCTAGTTCCTCATCGGAGACTGCGACTTCTAAACGTAGCTTAGGTAGGAATTCAATGGCGTATTCAGCACCACGGTAAATTTCTGTGTGACCTTTTTGACGGCCAAAACCTTTAGACTCAGTAACGGTCATGCCATGAATATCAATATCATGTAATGCTTCACGAACGTCATCAAGTTTAAAAGGTTTGATAATTGCAACAACCAGTTTCATACTAACCTCTCTTCTAATTATTTATAATATTTGCGATCAACTAAAAGCGCCTTTAGTGCCAGTTATGTTTATTTCCTTTTTTATCAAGTAGTTACGTGTTATTTAAGGTTTTTTCCCTTGTTTTTTTGAAAGGTTTAAAATTTGTTTGTTTTGTTGTGGTGCTCGTGTTGTTTCACTGTGGTGCGCTTGAGTGTTTTTGGGTATGGTTAAGTAATGGTTCATAATGGTTGAGTATGTTGATTAAGCAATTTACACGGTTACCGAAGATTTTTTTAGCGCTTTTCATTCAGTTGATGGTGTTCGCTGTTATCGTCTTGGGTGTCATGTTGGCGCCCTATGTGACAGCGCCACCTTATTCCTATCCGCTATTGGTATTGATTCAAGCGGTGTTGGCCGCTACCGTCAGTTGTCGTTTAGGGTTGCCTTGTTGGTGGAGTTGGATTCAATTCTTTATTCCAATCGGGCTGTATGTCGGTCTTTTAGTTGAGTTTAATCCATTGTGGGCTTTGGGGGTGTTTGCCCTGATTTGGTTGGTCTTCTCCAATGCTTTGACGGAAAGAGTGCCGCTCTACCTCACCAACGCCACCACTCGACAGGCGCTGAAAAGGTTGGTTAAGCCGCAGAAAAATCAAAGATTTTTAGATTTAGGCTGTGGTTTGGGTGGCAATGTCGTGTTTATGTCACAACAGGCGAATATCACTGAATCCCACGGCGTGGAAACGGCTCCTATTCCTTACTTATTATCCAAAATTTATACGCTAACGCGTGGCGGTCATACCTATGCCATGGATATGTGGAAAGCCGATTTAAGTTATTACGATGTGGTGTATGCTTTTTTGTCTCCAGAGCCAATGCCTAAGCTTTGGCAGAAGGTTAAAGAGGAGGTGTCGCCAGGTTCTGTCTTTATCTCCAATAGTTTTGCTATTCCTGATGTGACGCCAACGGAAGTCTGGGAGCTGTCAGATGGTCGTCAAACCATGCTTTATATCTATTGCTTATAAATGTCTTTGCAGTAATGACCAGGCCTGGTCATTTACTTCTATCTAACTCTCTAATGAGCGAAATCAATAATCCGTCAATATTTGGTCTTAAAGGCACAAAATCACCGCGCAATTTGTCCTTAAAGTGCTACATTAGAAACAATAGACTAACAATTTAATCGTGTAACAGGATGTGCAAAATAATGCCCTATTCATTTGAACAAGTTCAGCAGTGGAGTCCTTTCGTTGAGCAAAAAATTCAGCGTTTTCCAGATTTAATAGACCCTGCTAGCTGGCAGGATTTATGGGCTGATGGTGAGTTGTATCAAAAAGTATATCAACAGATTGTCAGTGCCTCTGATGAAGCAGCTTTAATAGCAAAGTTACGACAAACGCGTAATTGGCAAATGGGGCGTATTGCCATTCGTGATTTGTCAGGTCTGGCGAGTTTACAAGAAGTGATGTTGACCATGTCTGATTTAGCGGATGCTTTAGTGACCTCTGCTTTAGATTGGCATTATGCTCGTTTTTGTCAGCGTTACGGTACGCCTTACGGTAGAGAGTCTGGTTTGCAACAAAAGATGTTGGTTATTGGAATGGGCAAGCTGGGTGGACAAGAGCTTAACTTTTCATCTGATATTGATCTGATATTTGCTTATCCAGAAGGGGGTGAAACCCGATTAGATGAAGGTTCAAATGCCAAGCGAACCATCTCTAATGATGTGTTCTTCACGCGTTTAGGTCAGGCGCTGAATAAGTCATTAACAGAAATGACTGGCGATGGCTTTGTCTATCGTGTGGATATGCGTTTACGTCCCTTTGGGGATGCAGGGCCTTTGGCTGTTACTTTTGCCAGTTTAGAGCACTACTACGAATTACATGGTCGTGCCTGGGAGCGTTATGCGCTCGTCAAGGCTAGGGTGATGGCAGGTGATCCAGAAGATGCAAAATATATGTTTGATATATTGCGTCCCTTTATCTATCGCCGTTATGTCGATTTTAGTGCGATGGATTCGTTGCGTGAGTTAAAGCGGATGATTGCCGCGCAGGTTAAAAAGAAGGGGATGAAGCATAACATCAAGCTTGGGCCTGGCGGGATTAGAGAGATTGAATTTATTGCACAGGCTTTTCAGTTGGTGCATGGTGGGCGAGATAAAGCTTTGCAAAGTCGTTCTTTGCTGACCACTTTACAGGTTTTAGAAAATAATGATTTTCTGGATGTTGAGAGTCATCAGGCTTTAAGGGCGGCTTATGAATTTTTAAGACGTGCAGAGAATCGCTTACAAGAGTGGCGCGATCAGCAGACCCATGAATTACCGAGCGAACCACATCAGCAGCTTATGCTCGCAAATTCAATGGGGTTTGCTGAGTATTCTGAGTTTATGGCAGTGTTAAATCGACATCTGGAATTTGTTCAGGGGCAATTTAATGAAGTCTTTGCTGAAGATGAGGTTTGTGAATCTCAAGACCGCTTGTCGGAACTATGGTTGTCTGATTTAGAGGATGTTGATGATTTAAGTGAGCAGGATTTGCCGGCTGATAAAGCAGCCCTTTTTTTAAAGGCTTTAAAGGACTTTAAGGATAGTCGTATTATTAAAACGTTGGGCAGCGAAGGTGCGCAGCGTTTGAATGCAACCATGCCACTATTGATGCAAGAGGCCTTAAAACCTGAGTACAGCGAACAGTCTTTAAAACGGGTGCTGTCGGTGATTGAGTCAATTGCCAAGCGTAGTGTCTACTTAGTGATGTTAAAAGAAAATTCAGAATCTTTAGCGCATTTGGTGAAGTTATGTGATGTCAGTGCTTGGTTAACGGAGATGTTGGTTAAGTATCCTGCTTTATTGGATCAGCTGTTAGATGAGAGGGTTTTGTATGCCCCTTTAGAAGCGTCAGCGCTGCAACAAGAAGCACGGGCTTTACTGGATAGTATTGGCCAGGATGAAGAGCTCTTTATGAATCAAATCCGTCAGTGGCGTCATTCTCAAGTCTTTAAAGTGGCCGCTGCCGATATTACAGGGCACCTCCCTGTTACCAAGGTCAGTGATTACCTGACTTGGATTGCTGAAGCGGTGCTGGATGTAACCGTTGAATTTGCTTGGCGAATGATGCAGCAACGCAGTGGCTTACCGGGCGGGATGACCGAGGCCAATAAACGTAACCCATTTATGGTGTTGGGATACGGTAAAGTCGGTGGGATTGAGCTGGGATATGGTTCGGATTTGGATATCGTTTTTGTCTATGAAGGGCTTAATTCTAGCGATCAGGCAGTAGGTCAAAATGGTAAAAGTTTAGATAACGCGATTTATTTTGTCAGAATGGGGCAGAAAATTATCTCATTGATGACGACCTTAATGCCTTCTGGTATTTTGTATGAAGTGGATACTCGTCTGCGGCCGAATGGCGTTTCAGGCATGATGGTGGTGGATTTTGAAGGTTACAAAAGTTATCTAGAAAATAAAGCATGGACTTGGGAGCATCAAGCATTTGTACGAGTGCGTCCAGTGGTCGGGGATGCTGAGTCGGTTGCGGCTTTTGAAGAGTTTAAAACCCAGTTCTTATGTAAAGAGCGTTCGGTTGAGAGTCTGCGAACTGAAGTAGTGGATATGCGTTTAAGAATGCAAAATGAGTTGGATAAAAGCAATGATGAACTGTTTGATTTAAAGCAGGGGAGAGGGGGGATTGTTGATATCGAGTTTATGGTGCAGTTTTTAGTGTTGGCTTATGCGCATCAATATCCAAAGCTGTCTGCTTTTAGTGATAATTTAAGAATTCTAGAAGCGATTGCCGAAGCTGAGTTATTGAGTCAGAAAGAGGTGGATGGCTTGCTTGAAGCTTATCAAGTTTACCGCTCTAAATACCATCGAGTGGCTTTGCAAAAGGAAAAACCTTTGGTAGCCAGTAGTTGCTATCAAGCGCAGCGAGAAGTGGTGCAGTCAATTTGGAATAAGTTGATGCTAGGCTGATGTTGATTGATTCTTAAGCTTTAAGCTCGAATCTTACCAGGCCTGGTCATTTTAATCAGGCATAAAAAAAGCCCGCATAAAGCGGGCTTTTTAATGTCTTACGGTTCTGGATTAAGCAGAATAGTAAAGTTCGAACTCAATTGGGTGCGTGGTTGCGCGTAACTGAGTAACGTGTTCCATTTTTAGATCGACATAAGAATCAAGCATCTCATCAGTGAATACACCGCTAGCAGTCAAGAAGTCACGATCTGCATTCAATGCATCTAGTGCTTCTTCTAGTGATGCACAGACAGTGTCATAAGTTGCTTCTTCTTCTGGAGTAAGGTCATAAAGATCTTTCTCTGAAGGAGCTCCTGGATCGATTTTATTGATGATTCCGTCAAGGCCAGCCATCATCGAAGCAGCAAATGCTAGGTATGGGTTAGCTGTTGGATCTGGGAAACGTAACTCAACACGACGTGAGCGCTCAGAAGGTGCATACGGGATACGAATAGACGCAGAACGGTTAGAACCAGAATATGCGAGTAGAATTGGTGCTTCAAAACCAGGAACTAGACGCTTATAAGAGTTCGTGCCTGGGTTAGTGAAAGCGTTCAATGCACGAGCATGCTTCATTAGACCACCGATATACCAGATCGCTTCTTGAGAAAGACCTGAGTATACATCACCCGCGAAGATGTTCTTGCCATCTTTAGATAAAGACATATTGATGTGCATACCGTTACCGTTGTCACCAACGATTGGCTTAGCCATGAAAGTAGCTGTTTTACCTAAAGCGTGTACAGTGTTGTGTACTGCATATTTTAGGATCTGAACCTCATCGGCTTTAGCCGTTAAAGTGTTACCAGCAATCGCTAATTCACACTGACCAGCTGTCGCTACTTCGTGGTGATGTGCCTCAATCTTTAGACCCATTGCTTCAGACATTGCGCAGATGTCTGCGCGTACTTCATGTAGCTGATCAACTGGAGGAACAGGGAAATAACCGCCTTTAACGCTTGGACGGTGACCAACGTTACCGTCAGCAAATACTTTCTCAGAGTTCCAAGACGCTTCGTCAGCATCAATCTTAACGAAAGAACCAGACATGTCTAAGCCCCAGCGCACATCATCAAAGATGAAGAATTCTGGCTCTGGACCGAAGAAAGCGACATCAGCAATACCTGTAGACTTTAAATACGCTTCGGCTTTCTTGGCGATGCCACGAGGATCTTTTTCATAAGATTCCATGTTTGAAGGATCGACAACCATACAACGGATAATGATAGTAGGATCATTAGTGAACGGGTCTAAAACAAAACCATCTGTCTGAGGCATTAGGATCATGTCAGAGTTGTGAATGCCTTTCCAACCAGCGATAGATGAACCATCAAAAGTTTCACCGTCAGTGAAGAAATCTTCATCAATTGCGGATGCAGGGATGGTAACGTGTTGTTCTTTACCGTGAGTGTCTGTAAAACGTAGATCAGCCCACGTTACATCATTGTCTTTAATTAAATCGAAAATCTCTTGAGACATTTTGCTATCCTTTTAGGGCTATACGTTAAAAATAAATCTTTAGTGATATTAGCTTGAAACGTGCCAAAATTCCAATTATTTTTATTAATAATTTAACTTGTTGAATTTAGAGCGTTTGGCTTAAATCCTGGCGTAGTTGAGGGGTTGTTTGAATGACGGTAAAGTTGTAGATTATGGTGCGTTGCCTCTTTTTAGTGGTGCAATCCGGGCGGCGAAGTTCAGCGGCTTGGCGACGCGTTCAATTACATTCAGCAGAAATGTTACAGTTTTGTGACAATCGTCCTTAAAGTTTTGTGAGTTTTGCAATTTTTTTGTCATGTTAGAAGGGTATAATTCCGGCTTGTTATTATAGACGTTATAGAAATTAGTAGATCTTGTAATCAAGAGATGGGTTAAAAAGCATATGACTACAGCAGTAGACAGAAAACCTCATTCAGCCTTGGAAGCGGTGCTTACTGGGCCGGCGTTCGAAAAGCGAATCAAGCGCAGAAATATAAAAGACAAACTCGTTAAGTGGGGTATCTCCATTGGCGGTGTAGGTGTGATTTTTTCAGTTCTATTGATTATGTTTTTTCTATTGTACGTGGTTATTCCCCTGTTTGTACCCGCCAGTGTTGAACAGCATCAGCGTTATGATCTGCCTGGTGGTAATTTGGAAAAGACTCTTTATTATGGGGTGGACGAATATAAAACCTCTGCTTTGAGAATGACTGAATCAGGTAAGTTGATTGGATTTAATCTGGCGGATGGCAATATTCAGCTGACAGAAACATTACCATTGCAAGGTCAGGCGGTCACGAGTTTTACTGTGGTTGATGAATTGCAGAGTGTGGTTGCATTCGGTCTTTCAGAAGGCGGTGTGCTGATTGCCAAGTATGGTTATAAAATTAGCTACCCGAATGATCAACGCTTAGTCTCTCCTGAAATAACTTATCCTTATGGTGAAGAAGTTCTTGAAATCAGTGATTCGGCGATTCAGTTTTTAGCGATTAAGTCTTTAGACGAAGAGCTTCGAGTAGCTTATCAAACTAAAGATTCTAAACGAGTTGTTATTAAATCTTTCTCTAAAACTGAATCTATGCTGAGTGATTCGATCACCTTGGAAGAAGACTCATCGGTTGATTTTGAATCCACTATGAATCTAAATTGGTTATTGTTGGATGGCAGTGGACGTAACCTCTATGTGATTTCGAAAAACGGCACGACAGATTACTACGATTTGTCTGATGTAGAGTCGCCAAGCTTATTACAGCATGTTGGCCTAATGGGTAATGGTGAGCATCCAACGGTGATTCGTTTTCTATTAGGAGATTACTCCTTAATGATCGGTACGGATAAAGGGAATGTTCACCAGTGGTTTCCTGTACGTGATAGCGATAATGAATTTTCATTGCAGCACATTCGTTCATTGGATGTCAGTGACTCGGCTATTCAAACGATCGCGATCGAAAAAGGTCGTAAAGGATTTGCGGTCACGGATGCTTCTGGGCAATTTAAGCTTTATAACTCAACTGCTGAACGCCACCTATCCACTCAGCAAGTTTCCCAAGAATCAGCAGGTCATGTCGTAATCGCACCACGCTCTAATGGGGCTTTAGTCGAAACCATGGATGGTCAGTTGGTGCAATATGATATTGATAATGAGCATCCTGATGTCTCCTTCTCAAGCTTATGGGGTAAGGTTTGGTATGAGGGCTATTCAGAGCCGACTTATACTTGGCAGTCTTCTTCGGCAAGTTCCGACTTTGAGCCGAAGTTCTCCTTAACACCTCTGACTTTCGGAACCATTAAAGCTGCTTTTTATGCCATGCTGTTTGCCGTGCCTATTGCTATTTTAGCCGCGATATTCACTGCGTTCTTTATGGATAAACAGTCGCGCCAATGGATTAAACCTACAGTTGAAATGATTGAAGCTTTACCAACGGTTATTTTAGGGTTTTTAGCAGGTCTATGGCTAGCACCACATATGGAAGAGAATCTACCCGGTTTCTTCTCTCTATTGATTGTTATTCCTGTCGGCGTCATTCTGTTTGGTTTTGCTTGGACGAAACTGCCGAAGGCGATTCGAAACAGCGTACCCATAGGGAAGCGTGCCGTTCTAATGATTCCAGTGGTGATTTTTCTGGGTTGGTTTGCCATGCAAATGAGTTCACCGATTGAGAATGCTTGGTTTAATGGCGATATGCGTCATTGGTTAACCTTCAGTGCCGGCATTGATTTCGATCAACGTAATGCGATGGTTATTGGTTTTGCAATGGGCTTTGCATTGATTCCGACTATTTTCTCGGTCACTGAAGATGCTATCTATAACGTTCCGACCTATCTGGTGAATGGCTCGCTTGCTTTGGGCGCCAGTGGTTGGCAAACCTTAATTGGTGTGGTTATTCCAACGGCGAGTCCAGGTATATTTTCAGCGATTATGCTTGGTTTTGGTCGAGGAGTTGGTGAAACCATGATTGTCTTAATGGCGTCCGGTAACACCCCTTTGATGACCATGAATATTTTTGAAGGCATGAGAACTTTAGCGGCCAACCTTGCTGTTGAAATGGCGGAAGCTGAAGTTGCCAGTTCACATTATCGAGTATTATTTTTAGCAGGCCTGGTTCTGTTTATTTTTACCTTTGTGTTTAATACGTTAGCAGAAGTCGTTAGACAGCGTATGCGACGTAAATACGGTTCATTATAGGAGAATCATGATGAAAGAATGGTTAAACAAAGGCGAACATTGGATCTGGTTAAGTGCCTCAACAGTCAGCATTAGTGTGGTATTGGTGCTGGGTCTGTTAGCGATGATTTCATATAAGGGTTTGGCGCACTTTTGGCCTCATCCGGTATATGAATTTAATATCGGTAGTGCTAATGCCGAAAAAACGCTGATAGTGGGTGAGTTAAGTGAATCTAAAAACAAAATTGAGGTTGATGAAGCGGGTTTAAAGACATTAGTTCCCCAATATCTTATTAAAGTAGGTAACCGAGATGTTTTCGGAATTGACTTTAAATGGGTCAATTCCCAAAATATTCAGGGTGAAATGGAAGTTTTATCGAAAGACGTCGTGGTTATTGAACGTTTTGAGTATGGTCATGTTTTTGGTAAGTTCGCCTCTTTCACGATGAATGGCAAGACTACGACTGATCCAGAACTGATTCATACTGAATTACAGACCCAGGTTGATAGAGGTAAGGCGCTGTATGAAGCGATAAAATCGATTGAAAAGTTTGATATGGGGGTTGTCAATAAACAGATTGAGGGCCTACGTTTTGAAGAGAAAAAACTCCGTATCAAGGGCGTCTTTACACCAGAGGACGAGAGTCGTTTAAAAACGGAGCGCGCAGCATTAGAAAAAACGTTTGCAGTTTACCAAACTGAAGTGCAAGTTTTATATGCTCAAAAAAAGACTTTAGGCGAGGTTGCGCTCACGGTTAGCAACGGTCAGACATTAATGGTGCCTGTTGAGAAGATTGTTCACTTCTGGCAACCTAACAATATGAACTATGGTGAAAAAATTGGATTTTTCCTCAGTGCCATCAGCAACTTCTTAATGGATGATCCACGTGAGGCGAATACTGAGGGCGGTATTTTTCCAGCAATGATTGGTACCATCGTGATGGTGTTATTAATGACGGTGTTTGTGACGCCAATGGGAGTGGTTGCTGCCATCTACATGCGAGAATACGCTAAAGATGGGCCGGTGTTACGTTTAGTCCGCATCTCCATTAACAACCTGGCAGGTGTACCTTCCATCGTATTCGGTATTTTTGGACTCGGTTTCTTCGTGTATATCCTCGGTGGCTCGATTGATGAGTTATTTTATGGTTATGCGCTGCCTAGCCCAACCTTTGGAACTCCTGGTTTGTTATGGGCCTCTTTAACGATGGCGCTGTTAACCTTACCAGTGGTGATTGTCTCGACTGAGGAAGGTCTATCACGTATACCAATGTCTTTACGTGAAGGGGGCTTGGCATTAGGCGCCACTAAATCTGAGACAATCTGGAAGATTATTTTACCAATGGCGACTCCTGCAATCATGACGGGGTTAATCTTAGCGATTGCCCGTGCCGCTGGGGAGGTTGCGCCGTTAATGTTGGTGGGTGTCGTCAAGCTTGCACCCGAATTACCGATTGATACCGTAGCGCCTTTCATACATTTAGAAAATAAATTTATGCATTTAGGATTCCATATTTATGATGTTGGTTTCCAAAGCCCGAACGTTGAAGCCTCTCAACCATTAGTTTATGCAACTTCACTATTGCTGGTGATTATTATTGTGTCCTTGAACTTAGGCGCGATTACGATCCGTAACCGTTTACGCGAAAAATATAAAGCACTCGAGGGCTAATTAAAGCCTGCCTTAGAGCACGAATAAAATTTTACTATTCTGTTATGCCGCAGGCTAACAGGGTAGATTTGAACAAAAAGAGATGGGTCAAATCATGAGTGAAACAAAAATGAATATTGCATTAGAGCGATCTAATGAAGTCTTATCTTTGGACAATGAAAAAATTGCCATAGAAGTCAAAGACTGGAATCTTTATTATGGTGATAAGCAAGCGTTGACTAACGTCAATATGCTGGTTCCAGAAAATAGAGTGACGGCTTTTATCGGGCCTTCTGGTTGCGGAAAATCAACCTTATTGCGTTGTTTTAATCGCATGAATGATTTGATTGATATCGTTAGTGTTAAGGGTGAAATGACCCTGCGCGGCGATGATATGTATGACAAACAGATGGATGTATCAGCTTTGCGTCGTCGAGTAGGTATGGTTTTCCAAAAGCCAAATCCGTTTCCGAAGTCAATCTATGAAAATGTTTGTTACGGTTTGCGATTGCAGGGCATTAAAGACAAGGCTCTACTGGACGAGACGGTAGAGTGGGCTTTAAAAAGCGCTGGCCTGTGGGAAGAGGTCAAAGATCGTTTGGATGACAATGCGCTTGCTATGTCTGGTGGACAGCAGCAAAGATTATGCATTGCACGTGCGATTGCGATTAAGCCAGAAGTGTTGTTGTTAGATGAACCGACCTCTGCACTAGATCCTATTTCTACTTTAGCGATTGAAGAGCTTATCTTTGAGTTGAAGAAAGAGTTCACTATACTGATCGTTACTCACAATATGCAACAAGCGGCACGTGTTTCTGATTACACCGCTTTTATGTATATGGGGGAGTTGATTGAATATGCCGATACCGATAACTTGTTTACGAATCCAAGAGTCAAGCGGACTGAGGATTACATTACCGGGCGTTATGGCTAGTTGAATCGATTGCTTTAAGAAGGGAATCGGTAATCGTAATAAATTTGAGGAGAGGATCATGGAGAGAAGACAATTTAAAGACCACATTTCAGGGCAGCTTAACCGTAATTTAGAAGCGCTATTCAATCAAGTGCTTGAAATGGGTGGTTTGGTAGAGAGGCAACTTGATTATTTGTTAGAAGCGACAAACTGTGACGATAGAACGGTTGCAAAAAAAATTAAGCAGCTCGATAAAATCGTCAATAGAGAAGAAATGGAGATTGACCGTCTTTGTGCAACGGTTTTGTCAAGACAGCAACCTAGAGCTTCAGACCTGCGTTTAATTATTATCTCAATTCGCATGGCGGTTGATTTAGAGCGCATCGGAGATGAGGCAGTTATTGCTTCAAAACTCGCCTCAAAAATGGCTAAACAAAGTATTCAATGTCAGAGCTTGCCAGGCTTTAAAGGTTTGGTTGAGATTGCTTCATGCGGAGTGGAGAATCTAAAAAAATCCCTCAATTCCTTTTCAAATTTAGATTTGTCAGAAATTCTAGAAATTGTGGATGATCAAGAAAGGATGGAAGTTGTACTTAAGCGTTCATTAGCTGAAATTCAGGATGCCTTAGAAAAGGCTACACACCCAGCTGAATATTTGATGGAAATGATTTATGCCGTCAGAGCCTGTTCTCGTATTACGGATCATGTCGTTAACCTAACTGAAAGTATCGTTTATTTGGTGGAGGGGCGTGATGTCAGAAATATGGATCCGTTAAAATTGAATGAATTTTTAGATGGTGTACGAGAGTAAGCATGTAATTTACAGGTTTCAGTGAGGAGCAATAGATGAGTCAACAGACAATCCTGGTTATAGAAGACGAAGCAGCCATTCGTGACATGCTAAAGTTCACTTTGAGCGCTTCTGGTTATTTAGTGCGTGAGGCGCCTGATGCCGAAGCCGGTTGGAAAATCGCCTTGGAAGATAAACCAGATCTGATTTTATTAGATTGGATGCTGCCGGGTATGTCAGGCGTCGCTTTTGCTCAAAAAGTACGCCAGAATAGTCAGACGCAGTCATTGCCGATTATAATGTTGACTGCCAAAGGCGAAGAAGAGGATCAGGTTAAAGGCTTCGATTCTGGGGCTGATGACTATGTCGTTAAGCCTTTTTCACCACGTGCTTTAGTGGCTCGAGTGCAAGCACTGCTCCGTCGTCAATTATCAGACCAGCCGCTTACTGACCTAATTGAATCTGGAAAGATGAAGTTGGATTTGATTAGCCATCGTTTCTTTGTTGATCAACAAGAGGTCTCTTTGGGGCCCTCTGAATTCAAGTTGATTCATTTTTTCATGACACGCCCTAATCGCGTATTCTCTAGAAGCCAATTATTGGATGAAGTCTGGGGCACAAATGTGGTCGTTGAAGATCGAACCGTGGATGTTCATATACGTCGCTTGCGAAAAATTCTGGAGCCACTAGAAGTCGCTGATTATATTCAGACCATTCGTGGTTCAGGTTATCGTTTTTCCGTGACAGAGGATTAAACCTTGCTTTCAAGCGGTGTTAAACGCGAGCTCACCTGGATTATTACCAGTGCGTGGATTGTCTTGTTTATCGCTTGGATGACGAATGCCTGGATTATTAGCTTTGTCTTATATTTGTTTGCCTATATAGGACGCCAGTTATGGAGTATGCATAAGTTTGAAAAATGGATGAGTGGTGGAAGAAGTCACGCTACTTTTCCGCCATCGTCTGGTTTTTGGAGCGAGTTGAGTTATCTAGTGTCGAAAAAACAGCGGGCGCTTGAAAAACATGCAGATTTGCATCTCTACAAATCCGAGCAGTTTAAAGCTGCTTCGATGCAGATTCCAGATGCCATTGTTTCATTGAATCAGGAAAACTATATTGAATGGTTTAATACCCCGTCTAAATCCATTTTGGGCTTGCGTCGTCAGGATATCGGCCGCAAAGTCGAAGGCGTTATTCGCCAGCCTGAATTCATTGATTATCTGAAACTCGCCGATTACCAAAACTCCCTTGTTTTAAATACGCTGCAAGGCAAACAACGCACTTTTGATGTCAAAATAATTCCTTACTTTGAAAGCCATAAATTATTGGTGGTCAGAGATATTACAGAACTCTATCAGTTAGCCCAAATCAGACGTGATTTTATCGCTAACGCATCCCATGAATTAAGAACGCCTTTAACGGTTTTGAAAGGATATCTTGAACTTATGCAAGATATGCCAGGTGAACAGCAGATTCTGTGGAAAACCCCCTTAGAGCACATGGAAAATCAATCTAATCGTATGCAAGCGATTATTGAAGACCTGCTAACGCTCTCCTCGATGGAGGCTGATTCTATTACGGCTGAAGCCAGCATCGTGGATGTGCCAGAAATTTTGCAGAATATCAGTGTTGAGGCAAGGCAGCTTGGGAGTGATGCACATCATATTAAGTTTGATATAACCCCAGGCCTTAAGTTGCATGGCTATACCGAACCACTGAAGAGTGTGTTTATGAATCTGGTGGCGAATGCGGTGCGTTATTCTCCTGAGGGTGGCAACATAACAGTTCGTTGGTACCTGGACAAAGAAGGCGCGCACTATGAGGTCAAAGACCAGGGCTTGGGGATTGCTGCGGAGCATATCCCACGCTTAACGGAACGTTTTTATCGTGTCGATAAAGATCGATCTCGCGTGACTGGAGGTACGGGTCTCGGTTTGGCTATTGTTAAGCATGTTTTAGAACACCATGACGCTACTTTGAGTGTTCAAAGTGTCATAGGTAAAGGCAGTGTTTTTAGATGCGATTTTCCATTGGATTTGGTCGTTAAATAAGCTGTATTAACGTTTCAATAGGTTCGTTAGCGACGAAGAGCCGAAGTCATACCCATTTTTATCTAGTTTTCCTATCAACCCTTATTTTGATTTGTTTTAATTTTTGCCACGCAATATCTATTACTTTATCGCTTACCATTCTGTCTTTGACTTCACTAGTTTGCTATTGAGCGATCGAATGATCAAGGTAAAAGCGATGCGATTCAGATGTTACCAGGCCTGGTAAGTCCATTAAATAGGCTGTTTACGGTTCTGTAATGACTTTACAAGAGTGCTTGCTTTCGTATTGTTAGGTACATTCATGATCTTTCTAGCTTTACGCTATTTACATTGAACAGACAATAAAAAGGGAGCCGAAGCTCCCTTTTTTAGATGTAATTAGTTTTAAGCTTTAAGGCAACATCATGCCACGAATAGCGTAGTAAATTATGGCTGCCATGCCAGCAGATGCTGGAACGGTAATGACCCAAGCAGCTACGATTTTTAAGAAAGCAGAACGTTTCACCAGTTCAGTTTGGTAGACTTTGTTTAAGCTCTTACGCTCTTTTTTACTTAACTCAACTTCAGCTTCTTTTTGCTTAAGCTGTGCGAGCATGTATTTCTTTTCCGCAATAGATGCATTTGCGAAACGTCGAATGTAAGCGTTGACTTCTTCTTCATCCTCACCTAAATGATGGTCTTTGATCTCTTGAATGGCTTTCGCATAACTACGCTTTAAGTATTCACGTAAGAAACCGACACCGAAAATTCCTCCAACCGCAATGTGTGTAGAACTGACCGGTAAGCCAAGTTGTGAAGCCACGATAACGGTGATTGATGCAGCCATGGCAACGGAATAAGCTCTCATTTGATCGAGTTCGGTGATTTCAGAGCCGACAGTACGGATCAACTTAGGACCAAATAATAGTAAACCTAAGCTGATACCTACCGCACCTATTACCATTATCCACAATGGAATTTCAGCTTTGGTGGAGATGCCATGTGATTGTATCGCATCGTTAATCGCTGCCAGAGGTCCGACGGCATTAGCGACATCGTTGGCGCCATGTGCAAAACTTAACAAGGCTGCAGCAAAGATTAAGGGGATGGTGAATAGTGTATTGACACTGCGCTTGCTGTTTTGAAGATAGTTCGCTTGACGTGTAATCAATGGTCGAACCATGATGTAGATGGCAACCGCAATTCCAAAACCAATTAACAGGGCGACTTCAAAATCAACCTTCCAGATTTTTTTCAGGCCTTTCAGGATCAGGTAAGTAGAAAAAGCCCAAGCCATGACGGCAATTAACAGCGGTAAGGTTTTCTTGGCCGCCGCCACCATATCGTCTTTATAAGTGATACTGTGTTTGATCCACATCAGGAATCCTGCAGCAACCAGTCCCCCTAGTAACGGAGAAATTACCCAGCTGGCAGCGATTGCGCCTACTTGGTTCCAGTTCGCAATATCCCACCCGGCGGCAGCGATACCACCCCCCAAGACACCACCGACAATCGAATGGGTGGTCGATACGGGTGCGCCTAAAGCAGTTGCTAGGTTTAACCATAAAGCAGCGGACAATAGAGCGGCCATCATTAACCAGATAAAGGCCTGAGGATCGTTAATTAAGCCAGGGTCGATAATGCCCTTTTTGATGGTACTGATTACGTCACCACCGGCAATCAAAGCCCCTGCGGATTCAAATATAGCGGCTATTATAATCGCGCCGGTCAGGGTCAATGCTTTGGAGCCAACGGCAGGCCCCACGTTGTTAGCAACATCGTTCGCACCGATATTAAGCGCCATATAGCCACCAATCATCGCTGCAACCACGAGTTCTATACTGATGACGCCAGAACCGGTTTGCATGCCAGATGCAAAAAGGATAATCCCAATGATAAAGAATAACGCGACTCCAAAGCGGAGCATCTCTTTACGGCCACTTAAAGCAGCATTTTCTATGTCATTTATATTTCGAAGTTCCATAAGTATCTAGGCTCGACTTTTGATTAAATTTGATTTGTGGATTGTATATAAAAAAAGTATTAGCCAGAAGGAATATTACACTTTTTTGACAATTAATTGATTAGGCTTGCTTTTGATTTAGAATAGGTATATTAATTAGGTTGTCTGTAGAGGCTTGTTGCAAAAAAAACTGATGTCACAATTTTGTCATATTTCTGTCAACGTAGTTTTATGAAGCCGCTTTAGAATAGCACTCGAATTAAATGAAATTGTGTTTAAAAAAATCTTCCGGAGCAACAATATGAAAAAATCTCAAATCGTTATGGCGTTAGGCCTAGCTGCAGCAACTTTAGCTGCACCGTCAGTTTCTTATGCAAGTGACACTGCATTAGCACCTTACCAAAAAGTATCAGGTGTTTCTGGAAACCTATCTTCTGTAGGTTCAGATACTCTAGCTAACTTAATGACATTGTGGGCTGAAGAGTTCAAGCGTACATACCCAAATGTTAATATCCAAATTCAAGCCGCGGGTTCTTCTACAGCACCACCAGCATTGACTGAAAGTACTTCTAATATCGGACCTATGAGTCGTGCGATGAAGTCAAAAGAAATTGCAATGTTCGAGAAGAAGCACGGTTATAAGCCAACTAAAGTTGCGGTTGCAATCGATGCATTAGCAGTTTATGTTCATAAAGATAACCCAATCAAAGGTCTTTCTATTCCTCAGGTTGATGCGATTTTCTCTTCAACGCGTAAATGTGGTCACAAAACAGATATCGCAACTTGGGGTGAAGCGGGTATTGCAGGTCAATTAGCAGATAAAACCGTTCAAATATATGGCCGTAACTCAGTTTCTGGTACTTACGGTTACTACAAGAAAAAAGCCCTTTGTAAAGGGGATTATAAGTCTTCTGTAAACGAGCAGCCTGGTTCAGCATCTGTTGTACAGTCTGTTTCAGCTTCATTAAACGGGATTGGTTATTCTGGTATCGGTTATAAGACAGCGGGTGTTAAGGCTGTTCCTCTAACTAAGAAAGAAGGCGGCGCTTTTGTTGAAGCGAATCCAACAAACGCTGTTAACGGAACTTACCCTCTATCTCGTCTACTTTACGTTTACGTAAACAAAGCACCTAACAAGCCTCTAGAGCCTGTTGTTAAAGAATTCCTTAAGTTGGTTCTTTCAGAAAAAGGTCAGCAAGATGTTGCTAAAGATGGTTATATTCCATTACCGGTAGCCGTTGCACAAAAAGAGTTGAATAAAATCAAATAAGATTTATTCAAACTGTTTGACATAAAAAAGCCCCATTGATTTGGGGCTTTTTTATGTCTGAAATTTAAGCTGAATCAGACTTACCAGGCCTGGTAAGTCTATTTTGGGCGCTTCAGATGCTCTAAGCTTAGATTAACTCAATCACCACATCGCTAACAGGAATGCAGCTACAGGTTAGAATTTCACCTTTACGCGATTCATACGCAGGAGTTTGAATCTCTTCGACGTCACCTGAAATCAGACGAACGGTACAAGCGCCACAATTGCCACCACGACAGCTATAAGGCATGTCAAAGCCACTTTCATCCAATGCTTCGAGCATTGAAAACTGCCCGTCAAATTCACATTCACCTTGTCCTACTACCGAAATTATTGCCATCTTTTATTCCTATGGTTGATTTATCTTGGCGCTAGCGTTGATCTAGCGTTAAGTTAAGTTGTTATCGAATGGTTTTTCTATTTTAAAAAGCTATTTTAACAACTATTTTAAAATGCCAATACAGTAAAATAGCCAAAATTTTTAGACCAGCCGGGTTGTTTCGTAAAGTACCCGTCGGCATAGTCAATCTTAATAGAAGGTGGAGTTAAAAATGAGTTGGGAATTATTCCAGGCACGTTTTCAAAGTATTCGGGATAACAAAGCGTTTGAGTTGTTTGTGATCGGTGTAATTGTTTTTTCATCACTGATGATCGGCATGCGTACCTATGAACTGCATCCTCTATTAGATGGTGGCTTACGCTTTTTAGATTATGCCGTGACCCTGTTTTTTGTGATCGAACTTTCAATTCGGATGGCCGCTGAAAAACGCTTGGCAGATTTCTTTAAAAAAGGTTGGAATATTTTCGACTTTATTATTGTGATGGTCAGCTTAATTCCGCTAGATGATTCTGAATATGCCTTGATTGCACGTATGTTGCGTCTATTCCGAGTCATGCGTTTGATCTCATTTATTCCTGAATTACGTGTTTTGGTGAATGCCTTAATTTCGGCGATGCCGAGAATGGGTTATGTCGCGTTATTGATGTTTATCATTTTCTATCTCTATGCCGTCATTGGTAATTTGCTTTTTGGTCATTTAAATCCAGTTTTATGGGGTGATCTAGGGGTCTCTTTATTGACGCTGTTCCGCGTTGCCACCTTTGAAGATTGGACCGACGTCATGTATGAAGCAATGACGTTATATAGCTTGAGTTGGATCTACTTCATTACCTTTATATTTTTCTCAGCATTTGTCTTCTTAAATATGATGATCGGTATCGTGGTCGAAGTACTGGATGAAGAGCATAAAAAAATGGAAGCCGAAAATATGGCAGAGTCGGTTGCGGATGAGAAGAGTGCAAAAGAGAGTTATGAAAAGCGTATTGAGTCTGAGGTATCGGCATTACACCAAAAACTCGATCTATTGTTGGCTCAACAAACTGTTAATAAGTCCTAACCAAACAAGCTACCAGGCCTGGTAGCTTTTAATAACTCGAATTGATTTATTGAATCTATGTCATAAAAAAGGCGCTGTTAATAAAGTTTAACAGCGCCTTTTTTATTAAGCGACAAGACTTTGTATTGAGGCTTTTACCAAACTAATAATTTAAAGCCTTCTTCTTGGAGTTCCATCAATGCAGCCGCCCCAACTTCTGAATACTCTGCAAACGGACGCATATCCGCATCAGACCAGTGGATGGTGTTCATGGTGTTGCCACAAGCAATCCAGCGGACATTGTAGTCTTTGGCAAAGCTGGCAACCCGCTCATAGGTTAGCGGGTCAATTTCACGTTTAGGTTTTTTGGCAAGGACATGCAAGCCAGGACCAATTGCAACGACGGCAATTTCGACATTGTCACCATATTTTTTGATCATCGCTTGAATCGAATTAAGGATGCCATGTTGATAGTTAGCATCTGCTTTATTAAACATATAGACCGCTTTGTGTTCTGCAGGGTCTCCAGGGAAGCGGTCTGTGACTGGGTCTTGTAACTCAGGTACTGGTTTAAGTTTAAACTCAGCTGTATTTCCGCTTGTAGAAGTCGCGTAGAGTGATGCGCTGAATAAACACAAGCTCAAGACAAAAGTAGATTTTAAAAGAGACATAATTAGGTACCTGCTGGTTAAGAGAGGCTATTTTAATGTTAAGGGTTTAGTCTTAGCAGCTTAGTGGCTAATACTTAACATTATAACCCATAGATTTATAGGAGTTATCAATGTGGGGTTAGTTGAGTTTATAATGATGAAATCATAGAGCACTGAAAAGAGAGCTCATAAACCTTAAAGTCAGGATAGACATAGATGTTACAGTCACAAATAGAACAAGCCATAAACGAAAATTTTAAGATTACTTTTTTTGAATTATTGAATGAGAGTCATATGCATTCTGGGCCTGCGCCAGAATCACACTTTAAGATGACATTGGTTTCAGAAGACTTTGTTGGCGTGAGTAAAGTCAAACGCCAGCAAGCAGTCTATCGAGTATTGTCTGAGTTGATGCCACAGTTTCATGCCTTAGCGTTACATACTTATTCACCTGAAGAGTGGGCTGTTTTGGCTATGGCACCTGCGTCACCTAAATGTACTGGTGGTCATTAATGTATTAAGAGATATTTGGATTGTGGGCGAGGGCGTGATTAATCGACGCGCTTTGATGAAGGGGTGAAGAGCTGGTGCGTTATTCTGAGTCGGGATAGCCTTCATTTTCAGGGTCTATTTCCGGATAGTTTAGATACCAAATTCGAGTAAATTTTTCAGGGTCTAATTTGCGTTGCAGTAATAGCACGGCCTGAATATATTGCTCAATGTACATATAGTTGCCTTTACGCAACGATTGCCACAAATGACGATATTTGGTGGGCAGGAAGTTCTTAAAGTGCGGGATAAGTCCAAAGTCTTGCTCGGTCTCTGCGATGCGCTTGATGACTTCTTGCCTGGCGGCATGCTGATAAAACCTATGTTGATTATCAAACAGTTTACCAATCCAAAAAAGCAGGCCCGCAGTCACTACAAAGCTAATGAAGGGGTGGTCAAATAGAAATGCACCTAGTAAGGTAAAGACCACTAACAAGACCGCGCTCACTGGTAAGGTGAGGATAGAGATCCAAATTTTATCGCCTTTTAATTGGTCAGCGACGGCTCTAACACTAAAGTAATTAGGGTCGACTTTATTCAGGCGTTCCAGCATCTCTTCGGGGCTAGGAATCCATTCGGTTTGTTCAGTGTTGTTTGGATCTTCCATCGTGACCTAGCTACCTTTTATCCCTGCTTACTGCAGAGCACTTATTTAGAGTTTTTCTTAATTTTATCGGCTTTGGGTTTACATTTCTGTTGGCAATCGACTGTATAGCGTTGCTTTTCTTCAATCGAATAGGCAGTCAATGCGCCTCCCCATAAGCAACCTGTATCGGTTGCATGTACCTGATAAGCATCAATTGCACCAAGCGTAGACCAATGACCAAAGAAAATTTCCGAATCTTTATTTTTTCGGTTCGGGAAGACAAACCAAGGTTCAAGGGGCGCTACCTTATCTCTGTTTTTAGCCGTAGGCGCCGAGTTGAGTTTAAACTCCAATTTACCATTTGCATCACAATAACGCATTCTGGAAAACGCATTGACAATATAGCGAATGCGATCCCATCCACTTAAAGTTTCTTGCCACTCCACTGACTGATTGCCAAAAAGATGTTCTGCTAAGAACGCTTTCCAACGATCGCTTTTAAGGTGTGCTTCGGCTTCTTTAGCATAGCCTTGTGCTTGCTGGATTGTCCACTGTGGCGGAATGCCTGCATGAACCATCACCGCATTATAAACAGGATGATTTACCATTAAGGGTTGATGTCTTAACCAGTTCATCAGCTCTTTAACATCATCCGCTTTTAGAATCTCGGTAAGCGTATCGGATTTGGAGAGGTACTTTTCCAGGCCGGCATAAACTGAGAGCAGATGAAAATCATGATTTCCTAAAACGGTATGAGCACGCCCCTTTTCTTGTAATTGTTTGACGAATCGCAAACACTCAAGAGATTTAGGGCCTCGATTCACTAAGTCACCGACAAACCACAGGATATCTTTTTCAGGTTGAAAGTCAATATGCTGCAATAGGCTCTGCAACTCATCAAAACAACCTTGTAGGTCACCAATTACATAAGTTGCCATAGTGTAAACCTCTCTTGGAAATCTTTATGCTTGGGTTTTAAGTTGGTGATACAAGTTAGCGAGCTGTACAAAGTTCTCAAGCTTGAGAGTCTCAGCACGAAGGCCTGGATCAATTCCCAATGATTCAATTTGTTCACTGTCTAACCAGCCTTTTAAATTGTTACGCAAGGTTTTACGTTTCAGACTGAAGGATTGACGAACCACATCCGAAAAAGTTTTCTCATCATCAGCAATAAACGGTTTAATCTTGTGCGGGATTAAACGAATAATCGCCGACTCCACCTTCGGGGGAGGTGTGAAGTTTTCAGGTCCGACGGTAAACAGATATTCCGTTTCACACGCATATTGAATCATGACACTTAAACGACCAAAGGTTTTGCCACCAGGGCTTGCGGTGATGCGGTCAACGACCTCTTTTTGTAACATAAAATGCATGTCGCTAATCTTATCAGCATACTTGAGTAGGTGGAACATCAACGGGCTCGAGATATTGTAGGGTAGGTTGCCGACGATGCGAATGGATTTTTCAGACTCGGACAGCAGTGTCGCGTAATCAAATTTAAGTGCATCTGTGTGATGCAGGTTAAAGGCCGGTTTAGTGGCAAATTTGATTTTAAGCGGGCCAATCAAGTCATTATCGATTTCAATGATATCGAGTTTTTTAACGCGGTCGATAAGCGGCGCGGTTAGCGCGGCTTCACCGGGTCCAATCTCGACCATATGATCTTCTGCCGTAGGGCGGATTGCAGCAACGATCTGGTCAATAATGCGCCCATTATTCAAGAAGTTTTGCCCAAACTGCTTCTTATGTTTATGGGTCGAAGGACGACCAGATTTTTGCTTTGCCATAGTATTTTCTCTGTTGGTATTCGGATTGCTATTCTAATGATTAAGTTGACGTTAAAAATCACATAGCCATTGATGATTATGTCATTTTCTATCGCTGTATCTGTGTTGCTTTGTTAGGTTAAGAACGACTCTGAATCATCTCTAAAGCGACTTCTATCGCATATTTAAAACTGCCACTATCTGCATTTCCCGTGCCTGCTAAATCCAAGGCGGTGCCATGATCTACTGAAGTGCGAATAAACGGCAGTCCTAGCGTAATATTGACAGCATTACCAAATCCGATATGTTTCAAAACCGGTAAGCCTTGGTCATGATACATTGCTAAAACTGCATCTGCTTTCTCTAGGTATTTCGGGGTAAACAACGTGTCTGCCGGTAGTGGACCACTTAAGTTCATCTCTCCGCTTAGGCGTTCTAAGACCGGATTGATGACATCAATCTCTTCGCGTCCCATATGACCATCTTCACCAGCATGTGGATTCAGGCCGGCCACTAAAATATGTGGGTTTTGAATGCCAAACTGGTGTTTTAAAGCGTTATGCGTGATTTGCAAAACTTCGGTGAGTAATGGTTGAGTAATCGCTTCCGGTACATCCTTGAGAGGGAGGTGGGTGGTGACTAACGCAACTCTCAGACCTGGTGTTGCCAGCATCATCACCACTTGCTTTGTATGGCTGTCTTCCGCCAATAACTCTGTATGGCCGGTAAAAGGCTGTCCTGCTTCATTGATGACGCCTTTATGCACTGGCCCTGTCACCATGCCGGCAAATTCATTATTCATACAGCCTTGAATCGCGCGTTTCAGCATTTGAATGACATATAAAGCATTCGCAGGATTGAGTTTGCCCATCTCTACCGGTTGAGCAGTCGGCAGATGTTCAATGGTTAACTGCTTTGCTCGGCTGGGTTGAGCTGGCAGAGAAGCATTATAGACCTTAAAACTGACCTCAAGTTTTAAGGCTGCGGCACGTTCTTCAAGCAGGATTTGGTCTGCGAGAACCACTAATTCAACTGGCCAATCGATTTGTGCAAGTTGCAGAACCAAATCAGGGCCTATGCCAGCCGGTTCGCCAGAGGTAATGACCAATCTTTGAGTCATATGTTTTCCTTGAAGTATCACTCTAAACTTCTTAAGTAGAAGTTATGAAAATTTAAACATCAACGCCAACTCGACAATCTGCCGAGCTGGCGTTGAATAAAACGTTAATGTATCGAGTTTGGAGACTGTTTAACGATTAAATTCGTTCTCTAAACGAATTTGAATGAAGGCTTCATCTTTCAGACGACGTAACCACAAATCAAACATCTCATTGGCTTTACGTATACGGATAGCTTGCTTGGCTTGTTGGGTTTTATCAACCGCTTGCTGATCGATAACACGTGTCTCTTCCAAGAATAAAATCATCCAGCCTTTTTCAGTGGCAATCGGCGGCAAGGCTCGGTTAGCTTCAAGCTTGCTCATTTCATTACGTAAGGCACTAGGAATACCTTCAAGGGGTGTCCAACCTAAATCACTGTTTACATTTACCTCTTGTGGGATATCTGAAAACTGGTTAGACAAGTTCTCAAAAGCTTCCAAGTTTTTCATGGTTTTGGTCAGTTCGGTGATGTGGGCAGGGACGTTTGCTTGATCCGCATTCTCACTGAGGATAATAAAACGGTGTAAGTGATACTCTTTAATCAGTTGCGAAGCGTGATCTCTTGACTCAACCAGTTTGATTAAGTGAAAACCGCTTGGGCTTTGAATCACTTTACTGACTTGCCCCGGGTTTAAGCCGCTAATCGCATCGGCAAAAAAGGTCGGAATCTCAGCTTGTTTAAGCCAGCCTAAATCACCGCCATTTAAGGCTTTACTGCCGTTAGAATGACGAACCGCGAGTTGATTGAAATCCTCTCCCATCTTGATGCGCTTTAGCAGGTTTTGGACTTTTTCAAGCGCGTTTTCACGTTGTTGTGGGGTCGCTGACTCTGGAATTTCCACCAGAATGTGAGCCAAATGCATTTCTACGTTACTGGTTTCCAATTTTTCACGTTGCAGATAGTATTCAATTTCACTTTCGGTGACATGCGCGCGGCTAATGACTTCAGCCTCACGCAGTTTTTGGATAAGGATTCTGTTTTTAATTTTTTCACGGATTTTCTGAAAACCATCTGGCATCTCAATATTAAGCTGGTTTCTTAAAGCCATTAATGTGAGTTTATTTTGATCGGCAATTGTTTGTAACTGCTGATTTACTTCTTCATCTGCGACTTGCAAGCCTAATTGTTCAGCACGTTCAATCTGCAAGGTTTCTAAAATCATATTATCTAAAACCTTCGCTTGCAAAGCGGCAGTATCTTGCACCGGAATATTTTGTGCAGCCAACTCTTTGGCTTTGGTGAACATCTGAGTATTCAGTTCACTTTTTAAGATGACTCGATCATTGACCACCGCAACGACTCGGTCAATCAAGGTTTCTTCTGCGACGGTTTGGTTCGCTGAGAATAGGGCTAAACTGGTAAAAAGGCCAAGGAAAAGGGGCTTTAAAGAAAGCGAACTCGGAAAAAATGAGGTTTTATGTTTTTTCATGCAATTGCCGTTTTTAAGGTTCTAATTAAAATTAACCACTAAGGGTTATAGGTTCAAAGCTAAATATTCAAGGTCTAAAAATGGAGCTTATCGGAGAAGTCTCTTTTAAAGCGCTGATTAGGCGTGCCAATACCTTTCAGTTCAAACTGAATTTGAATGCCATCATTATACAAGCCATTTACCAGTTGTGTGTGTTCTGCAACGATTTCGGCAGCCCAACAGCAACTATCGTATCTTAAGCCTAAATTGCTTTCAAAGAGTCGATCTTTTTGTAAGTCATAATTAACGTAAGCCGCTAGTTCCCATTGGTTATTGAGGCGGGTGAATCCGCCCAAACTGATGGATTCCGTTTCGCTAGCGGTGCCTTGATTTTGTGCCAAATGATTCAGTAACACCGTATGGGTTGAACTCGGCTGCCATTTCATTCGACTGTTACTATTGGTCAGACGATACTCATCTGGATCTAGCTGAATGGTGGATGAAAAATATAGCTCTGAGAAGTTTATGCCTAAGGTTACAAATAGATCAGACACTGCTGTGGTTTCAGGGGTGTTACCCGTCAGCACTACTTGGCGATCTTCGAGGTAAAGAATTTGACCAATGCCTGCATCGGCTATCTGTCGACCATTTTCATCTAATAAACGTGTAGTCAGTGCACTGGCAACTTGATTAGCATCGCCAATGCGGTCTGAACCTGTAAAGCGGTTTAGGGAGAATAAGTTACTAAACGCCAAGCTGCGATTTGCGGTATCAAATAATGGAATGTTCGACTGATCTTCATAAGGTACATAAAGATATTGAACTTGTGGTTCCAATGTTTGTGTCAATTGATTGCCGAAGAGTTCAAGTGGTCGTTCAAAAAACAAGCCGCTTTTAAGGGCAAATTGTGGCACAAAACGGCTAATCGAGGATTCGCCAGTGGTGTTGTAACCATTGTCATGCATTTGATACTGGGTTTGATTGGCAACAACGATGCCTTTCAGGTTGCCAAAGGGTTTGCTGATCTGGTATTCAAGAGAAGGTTGCAAATGCATACGGAGCGCTTCGGGTTTGCTATGTTCTGCATCCGGCATGGCAAACTCAGTGGCATTTGTTTGCAGGTCCATTCTTAAACGGTCGAATTGGCGACTATAATCTACGCCGATTTCAGGCAGTTTTTCATAGTTGAGTCTGGCATTCCGTAACCTAAGGTAATTTAATATCTGCGCATAAGCGTGTAGATCATCTTGACGATAATCGAGTTTCAAATGACGTTCGGTTTGAGTGACCGTTTTTAAAGCAGGTTCAACGGGTATGTCGGCAAAAAAGTTTTCATCAGAGACGGCATGCCACAGAATATTGCTGCTAAAACCTTCCCCCCAGTTTTGGGTCGCATTTAAACTGGTTCTCCAACGGCTTTCCAATGTCTCACCAATGATCAAGTTCCCGGCAGAATCGGTTGTTGTCAAGCCTTCTTCAGCGGTAAGTTGATCCTGTAAAACCGTTACATCCCAAACCACATTGTGGATGCTATTACCATGCTGCCCGAGATAGCGGAATTCATTATCCAGTGCCAACCCCCGTTCGGTCATGGGCATAATCGTCAGAGTGTCATCTATATTGGGAGCGATATTGAAAAAATAGGGCAGTTTAAGGTAATTAATCGACTCGTTTTGGGTCAAGGATTTATAAGCGCCGAATTCAGGGAACAGCAAACCGCTGGCTCGATCATCTAAAGGGTAGTCAAAGTACGGCGTATAGAAAATAGGCACGTCTTTGAAATACAAAGTCGTGTTTTTACCGATGACTCGACGCGTTTGATTATTAATCTTAAGTTGCTCAAACTTGAGATCCCACGGCACACTACCATCTGCCTGACGTTTACAAGCGGTTAAGCTGGCCCGATCAAGTTCTGCTTGATCATTGGCTTTTTTGATAATGATGTTTTTAGATTGTCCATAAACCCGACTCGGCAAAACTTGATACTCGGTATCGCTGAGAATCGCAGTTTGGGTGTTTTCATCAAGATCTGCTGACGCCGCTTTAACCAGTAATTGCGGTTGATGTAGTTCGACATGGCCGAAAAATTGCGCCGTTTTCTGAGTCTTGTCATACAACATCTTATCGCTCAAAACGACCAGGCCTGGTTGTTTAAAGCGCGCTTGACCAATGAATTGGTATGTCGTTGGGGTGGGTTGAATGAGTTCATCAGCTTCTAACGATTGCGGTGCTGTAGATTCTGTTTGAACTGTATTCGCGACAACTTCAGCAGGAATCGGTTGCAGTGGGGTTATCAAATCCGGTAAGCAGCTTTGTGCGGTCGTCTCAGCAAGGATAGGGGGGCTGAATCCTATACATACAAACAGGCTTGCTAGCAATAGCGGGCTGCAATCCTGGTTAGATTTTCGCGACCATTGAGGAGGAAAAACGCTTACAATAGCCCTTTTTTTCATCAGGGTGTTAGGCGCGAACGATTTAATAAATTTTAATGGAGTATTTGACATCAAGCGGATAATCATTAACTATGCGTAAAAGTTTATTTTAACCGAGTATTACCCTGAGTATTAGCCTTATGGAACCCATTGTGGACGAAAGATTTGAAATAATGTTAGATTGGCTGAAAAATCAGCCATTATTAGCGGGTTGTGAGGTGTCACATCCCGTTCCTGCTTCCAGTGACGCAAGCTTTAGGCGTTACTTTAGGATTTTTGCCAACTCAGAAGAAAACGGTGAAACCTCCTATATTATTATGGATGCACCGGTTGAACATGAAGACTGCCGTCCATTTATTGCCGTCTCTGCCCAATTAAATAGCATGGGCTTGCAGGTGCCTAAGGTTTTGGCGCAAAATTTGATACAAGGTTTTTTACTGCTGACGGACTTGGGAACCACCACTTATTTGTCCGCATTAGAAGGCGCCAGCGAAGTTGAGGCAGATCGGCTCTATCAGGATGCTTTATCCGCTTTAGTGCGTTTGCAGAAAAATGGTCAGAGCGCCGCCCAACAACTACCTGCTTATAATCAGGCACTTTTAGAAACAGAGATGAACCTGTTCCCTGACTGGTTGGTCGGCACGCATCTGAATTTGTCTTTAGATAAGGTTGAAAAGCATAACTGGCAAACAGTGCAGCAAGGGTTGCAGAAATCTGCCATGGGGCAACCTCAAACCTATGTGCACCGTGACTATCACAGCCGTAATCTGATGGTGACCTCGCAAGACAATCCAGGTGTTTTGGATTTTCAAGATGCGGTGCATGGTGCACTGACTTATGACGCGGTCTCCCTACTGAGAGATTGTTATATTGCGTGGCCGAAAGAGCAAGTCAGCGAATGGCAGAGAAGTTATTTCTTACAGTTATGCGAAGCCAAGTTGGTCAGTAAAGGTGAGTGGCAAGCCTTTCAAAAATCAATGGATTGGATGGGAATACAACGTCATTTAAAAGCCTCGGGTATTTTCTGTCGATTGGCGCATCGCGACGATAAGGACGGTTATCTCAACGATATCCCACTCACTTTAGATTATTTGGTACAGGTGGGATCTTTGTATCCTGAAATGACCGACTTGGTACGCTTGCTGGAAAATAAAATATTGCCGAAGTTTGAAGAGCTCAGCAATCAATAATAGTTAATGGGTAGAATTCAGCGATGACAGTCGACAATGTAAATAATGAAAGAACAGCGCCAGTCAAAGCGATGATTCTGGCCGCAGGTCGCGGCAATCGATTTCGACCGTTAACGGATTCTGTGCCAAAACCACTGATTGAAGTTTGTGGTAAACCCTTGATTGAATATCACATTGAAAAGCTCGCTAAGGCTGGTGTGAATGAGATTGTTATTAACCATGCCTGGTTAGGCCACAAGATTGAGGCGGCTTTAGGCAATGGAGAACGTTGGGGCCTGAAAATTCACTACTCCGCTGAGCCTGCAGGCGGGCTAGAAACGGCGGGGGGCATTATTCAAGCCTTACCATTATTAGGACAAGCGCCATTTTTAGTCATTAATGGCGATGTCTATTCCGACTTTACCTTTGAGCCTTTACTACAACAAGCCATCACGATGCGCTCAGCAACGGAGATTGAGGCTTTTTTAATGTTAGTGCCCAGCCCAGACCACAATACCCAAGGGGACTTTGGTTTACTGGACAATCAACAGGTAACTGAAAGTGGCCATTACACGTTTTCTGGGATGAGTGTCTTGCACCCAAAATTGTTCTCAGGCATGGAGATCGGCTTCATCAAGTTGGCACCACTTCTTAGGCAAGCGATGCACAAACAACAGGTGATTGGCGACGTTTTTGACGGCTTCTGGTCTGATGTGGGGACTTTCGAGCGACTCCAGGCGACTGAAGCTGTTGTTTGTCCTTTTAAAAAGTAAGGTTACCTATTTAATTGTTGATTTGAGATAATTATCCAGCCGATTTTGCCCTGCTCTATCTTGAGTTATTTACAATGAAGTTAAGTAAGTGATTTATTAAAAAAACTGGAAAAGGAAAACCATGAGCCATAAGCATAAAGTGATTATTGAAAAGATTTTTGCACACCCAATTGCAACGAACATAGATTGGAAAAAGTTACAGCATGCGTTAGAGAGTTTTGGGGCAGAGATTGATATTTCAAATACCAATAAAGCCAAAGTAACTCTTCGTGGGCAAGAGATTGTTTTAGGACTACCGCATCACGGTCACGAGTTGGCAGATAAGGATGAAGTCACTAAGCTAAGACATTTCTTAGAGTCCATTGAGCTGACGCCAGATACGATTTAATCGATCTGAAAATCTTATAAAAAAGGCCCGAATTTCGGGCCTTTTTTGTGGGTGCTACTTTTGTTTAGTGGCAAAGTGCTAGGCCGGTTTTCTGTTTACCCACCAACCAAAAAAAGCGCCCGTGAAAAACATAATCAATGAGTAAGTGACTGCAGGAATCATCATCACTTCATTGCCAATCAAAGATCCCGCTACGACCAACGCTAAAGTGCCATTTTGAATACCCACTTCAAACCCAATTGAAACCGCTTGCGGACGCGATAATTTTGCCAGTTTAGCCATTTGGTAACCCACCGCCAAAACAACGACATTCAACATGAAAGTCGCCAGGCCTGCCTGGGCAAAAAAGCCGAATACATTATCGGCATGTTTGAGCACAATCAAACCAATAATAAGTATTAAGAAAAACAGAGAGAACCACTTTAGTTTGTTTTCAATGTTTTCAGCGGCGTTTGGCCAGCGAGACAAAACAAACATGCCTAATGCCACTGGAATTAAGGTAATCACCAATAACTGCAGTATGGTTTTAAGGATTGGAATATTGAATTCACTGTCTGAACCCATGAAGTAAGTCATGCTCAAGGCGGCAACTAATGGAATGGTAAAAGGGGTTATCAGACTCACGACTGCGGTTAAGCTAATCGAAAGCGAAACATCACCTTTAGACAGGTAAGTAAACATGTTTGAGGTCGCGCCACCTGGGGCTAGCGCAATAATCATCAATCCCACTGCAATTTCTGGCGGTAGGTTTAATAGTACTGCGATTGCAAAGGCAATTAACGGCAGTACTAACATTTGACCAATAAAACCTATGGTTACGGCTTTGGGGGCTTTTAAAACGTCTTTAAAGTCGTTTAAACGTAATGACAACCCCATGCCGAACATAATTAGAAAGAGTGAAGCGGGCAGGATAACTTTGGTTAACAGATCAGGGGACATAATGATTTCCATTCAATTTTAGGGTTGCAGAGATTGTAGGGGATTTTAGGTGTAAATCCAATGAAAGGTTTGGCTTACCAGGCCTGGTAAGTTTAATTTCTAGCGAATTTAAGGATTTAAAACCTAGAAATAAGCCGTGATATATTTGGGGTTTTTGTCTCGTTTAAAACGTTATAGAATGATTGGCTTTATGCAGACCGTATTGAATTCCATTGTATATACAAAACTTGAAGTTGTTAAATAGGGCAAAAATAGATGTGGGATATTATTCTAGAGAGTGTTAGATCTGGCGTAATTGCTCTGATTCTTTTTTATATATATAACGTGGGTAGAGAGCGTGGCTTTGATAAGCTTCGGGGTTGGAAGACGATTCTTGCAGGCTGGTCTTTAATCTTACTTGGTAGTTTGCTTGATATTACCGATAACTTTGAAAGCTTAAATTGGTTATTGATTGTCGGTGACACTGAAGTAGAAGCCTTTTTGGAAAAATTTGTTGGCTATCTATTGGGTTATGTATTCTTATTTTTTGGTTTTTTATATTGGTTGCCGGCGGGGGCAATCAAAATGGAGAGTTTAAAGAGTGATTTTGTATCCACGGTGAGTCATGAGCTGAGAACACCACTTACCGCAATCTACGGTTCACTTAAGATGATATCGAGTGGAAAATTAGGTGAGATACCAGCGTCAGCACAATTGCCTTTAGATATGGCTCTCAGAAATAGTGAACGATTAACACGGTTAGTGAATGATATTTTGGATATGGATAAACTCCAGAACGGCCAGATGGGGATGGTGTTACTGGACTATGATGCAAAGATCTTAGTTGAGGAAGCCATTGCCGCCAACATGCATTATGCCAATGAGTATCATGTAAATTTTGTGATGGATAACGAAAGTGAGTCTGATTTTATTTGCGTAGACTCCAATCGATTCATGCAGATAATGGATAATTTGTTATCTAATGCGGCTAAATTCTCTCAGGACAATGGAACGGTTTCTATTAGTCTCACAACCAATAATGGCTATCTGCGCGTCACCGTTAAAGATAACGGTAAAGGCATTGATGAAGACTCTCAATCATTAATATTCAAGCGATTCTTTCAGGAGAATAGTGGCAATACACGCCATTCTGGTGGTACCGGGCTCGGCCTTGCAATTAGTAAAGGTTTGGTTGAAGGGATGAAGGGGAAAATCGGTTTCTCGACAGAGGTCGGCGTAGGCACTGCATTTTATTTTGATTTGCCCATCAGCCAACAACCATCGGATGCTCTCTTGAACATGGGGTATACATACAATAATTAGGCTTGCAGTTAAGTTAAATCGGCCAGGCTAGGCTCGTTAACTGTAAAATAACCTGTTCAAAATTCAAATTTAAAACCAAGTAGCAGCTTCATGCACCCCAAACCCTCGCCAAATTATCTTGCCAGTTATTCTGTAACGCTGACAGATCAGATTCATAGTTTGATCGCTCAAGGCAGATTGGGCGAGATACTCTTGAAAAAATATCCGCAAGCACATTCTGTTCGCACAGATAAAGCGCTCTATGATTACGTCATGGAACTAAAAAATAACTATCTGCGTAAGGCGCCACAATTTAACAAGGTAGCGTTTGATAGTAAACTCCATTTGACGCATAAGGCTTTGGGTACACACACCAGTAAATCGACCAAACATGGTTCAAAGCTTAAGGCGAAAAAGGAGATCCATGTGGCGTCGGTGTTTAAGGCCATGCCACTTGAGTTTTTACGAATGATTGTGGTGCACGAATTAGCGCACATCAAAGAGCACGATCACAACAAAGCTTTCTATCAACTGTGTTTGCATATGGAGCCTGACTATCATCAGTTAGAGTTTGATTTACGGGCTTATCTGACTTATCTAGATGCGAAAGGTGAGCCGCTTTGGTCGGTTACAAGTTAAGAAACAGTCTTACGATGGTAGTCAATTGACCAGGCCTGGTAGCTTAAAAGTGGCGTGTTTAATCTGTTTAAGAAGTGTTGTGCTCAGTAGATTTGTGCCGCTTGAGTGTCAGTAAGCTGTATCAGTTCATGTTCAAGGGAATTACACGCTTCCATTAGTTTTTAGAAATCCCGATGGTCTGTTGTGCTAACAGGTCAATGGCAACTTGTTTTTTACTTGATTTTAGCTTTAGAGCTAAAGAGTGAGGAGGCTTCTGCTTCGGTTTGTAAAGCCTGTAAACATGGGCAATTAATGTTCAAAATCAAGTTGGCTTAATTTTAGTAAAGTTGCTGCAACTCTTCATCGCTCATGTCTCGTACTTCACGCTCTAACACCTGAATCGCTTCTAATAAGGTTTCAGAAATAGAGATGAGTTGTTCCATTAACTTTTCAGCTTCAGCTTGATTTCTTGCCTGGATCTTGGCTTTTGACCCAAAAACTTTTCCAAACAACGATTGAGTAACCTCGCCGAACAATAGCTTGAATATTTTCATATAGGTTTGATGCAACATAGCATGTGGCGTATCAATAGAACTGTATGCACTAAGAGAAGAGAGGATTTGTCCTTGGCCATAGTACCATTGGCCAAATTTACAATTGGTATGAATGACGGGAACATGGTCTTGCTCAATGGAAAACCCCGCAACAATTGCTTGAGCATAAGCACGCCATTTAATATGGGCTGCTTTTGCCGCACGTAACTGCGTTATTATCTCTCTTTTATCCATCTATTGGTCCTTGTCTAACTTGCTTTATGAATGATTAAAGTAAGCAAGTTGTTTGCCGTTTGAGTTCTATCGGTGGATTTTTGAATTTATTGTATATAGAAGTTAAAAAATAAACGATATGCGTAATATTATCAAGTTTTTGTGGGTGAAAACTGAAGTTTAGTGCCTGAATAGGTTGATTCATTTTCAATGAGTAGAATCGACTATAATGTTTCGAGAAAATTTAAGCTGAAATTAAATGAATAAGGATATTGATATGTTAATGCTGGTTTCTCCTGCAAAATCTTTGGATGAAAGCACTGCTGTGCAGACAAAACTGCATTCTCAGCCAGTCTTATTACGAGACTCTGCTGAGTTAATAAAAGCCCTACAAGCGATTGGTCCGCTAGAGATTGGCCAGTTGATGCATATCAGTGAGAAATTGTCAGAGTTAAATTACCAACGCTTTCAAGATTGGCAGTTACCCTTTCCCACAGCACATGCGAAGCAAGCCGCTTGGTTATTTAAGGGCGATGTTTATCAAGGGTTAGATGCTTATAGTCTATCTGAGCAAGGTATTGATTATATTCAAAACCATTTACGCATTTTGTCGGGTCTATATGGTTTGCTTAAACCGTGTGATGATATGTTGCCATACCGCTTGGAGATGGGGACTAAATTTGCCAATGCGCGCGGTAAAGATTTATATGCTTTTTGGGGCAATCAAATTACGGAACTATTAAATGCCCAGTTAGCCGAAAGCGACAGTCAGACGCTGGTAAATTTAGCCTCTAATGAATATTTCAAAGCCGTTAAACCCAAATTATTAAATGCCCGCATTATCACGCCCATTTTCAAAGATTGGAAAAATGGTAAATATAAAATTATCAGTTTTTATGCCAAGCGTGCACGCGGACTGATGGCGCGTTATGCCGCGGATAATCAGCTTGAAAATGCCGAGGACTTAAAGTTTTTTAATGTCGATGGTTATGGCTTTGATGCCGAATCATCTAGTGAAACAGATTGGGTGTTCACGCGTAAAATTGAAGAATAGATTTTAAATTATGTATTTTAATTTTAAAACCGACCAGGCCTGGTCAGTTTGCATATTAGACGTTTCAAAGGAAGTTTATATCGATGAAATCCCCTCAAGCAGGCATTTTTAGGGAAAATGCGCACCACATGCATTTTCTTGAATATCGTTTCAACACTTCAGACCTAAAAGAGATAAAGCACTCGATTGCTAGGGCGATGGCCAATATCAAGCCAGATGACATTTCTTTAGTCGTGAGTTTTGGCAAACAAGCATGGCAAACCTTACAGCCAAATTGGACACCGGTGACGTTACAAGACTTTGTAACTCTGAATGGCCAGCAAGGCCATGTTGCACCATCCACCCAAGCCGACGTGTTTTTTTGGATACAAGGCATTGATATGGGAGTGGTTTTTGATCAGGCCATGCAAATTCACAAGCAGTTACAAACGGTTGCTGAACTGACGCTTGAACAACAAGGGTTTGATTATCATCACAATCTTGATTTAATCGGTTTTGAAGATGGCACAGCCAATCCGAAAACGGATGAATTGAAACTTGATGCTGCGGTGATTCCAAAAGGCCAAGTGGGTGAGGGAGGGAGTTTAGTCTTAAGCCAAAAGTGGGTGCATGACATGGCTAAATGGGATTCTGTGCCGGTACATTGCCAAGAAGGCATTGTCGGCCGTACCAAAGATGAAAACATTGAATTAGAAGGCGATGCCATGCCCGAAGATTCGCATATCAGTCGTACCGACTTAAAAGTGGATGGCGTCGCCATGAAGATTTATCGACGCTCAGCGCCCTTTGGCACGGTTCAAGAAAAGGGACTGCTGTTTCTGGCGTTTGCTTGCGATTTAGTGCGGTTTACTTCACAGCTAGAAAGTATGTACGGCTTAACGGAAGATAAGAAGATCGATCAGTTAATCAACTACTCAAAAGCCGTTTCGGGTGGGTATTGGTTTGCACCTGCCGTTGAGGATTTACTGGAAATCCTGGATAAAGGTTAGTCTTTTTTGGATACAAAGCAACGATTTTTAAAGAAGAAGTGTTGATGAAAAATTTTATTATTGCTGCTTTAGGGCTGGCAACCGCTGGTGCAACCTATTTATATTTAGAGTGGAGTGTTTGGCAGATTATCGGCGCGGGGCTTGTCTTATCGGTCGTATTTACTATCGATGAAAGAGCGCCTATGTGGCGAAGAGTTTTAAGCACATTATTTGTATTTTCTTTAATGGTCTTAGCGCATTTTTTCGTCACTGACAATGTTATTTATTGGGGAGAATTAGTATTCGCTGCGTTTCTGTTTTTAATGGCGATATTATCCCTGTTTGGCATGATGAGCCACAAGCCGGGTGATGGGAGTACGCTAACGGCTTACTTTTTAGGGTTGATCGTATGCATACCACTAGGGTTTTTATTTTTATATCAAGGTTTAGAAAGTTTGGGCTATCAATAAAGCGATATTAAATCAAACTTACCAGGCCTGGTAAGTTTGAAAAAAGCTTTGTAGTGGCTTTGGTAGTTTATTGAACGGTCGGTTTATCTTCTGTAAACAAGGCATCAACATCTTCTTGATTAAAGCGCATATGAAAGTTACACATTTCGTTGTGAATGACGATTTCACCTTGTTCTTTCAATATTTTGCGTACTTCATCTTCACCGAGTGATTTCAGCATATTGGTAACACGCTCTTTATCTTCAGGACATTCATAATTTATGGCCTGAGACTCAAACAGTTCGACTGTCTCTTCATGAAATAAGCGGTGTAATAGGGTTTCAGCGTCGAGTTGGGTTAACTCTTCATCGGTCACGGTGGTGGTGAGACTATGGATACGGTCCCAGCCGTCGGCATCAAGGTCATCGGACTCGGGCATTTTTTGAATCAGTACGCCACCTAGAGCATCATCGGTTGCCGCTAACCAAATCTTGGACGGCAGTTGTTCTGACTGGCTCAAGAAGTTTTCAAATGTCTCTTCGATGCTGTCGCCCGTGCGATCGACATAGGATTGAAAATGGTGTTGGGTTTGGGTGTTTTCTAAAGTCACCAGGATTTGACCGTCGCCTAGCAGTTCATCTAAAGTGACTTGTTCTGGGATGGTTGCATTGGTTTTGGCGACACCACGGATTTTAAGGTCATGGGTGACTTCGACGACTAATAGGGTGATAGGACCGCTGCCCTGAACTTGCAATGTGATTTTGCCAGTGTGTTTCATGCCGTTGGCCATAATCACTGAAAAAGCCGTTAACTTGCCGAGTAGCTGACGAATGGCTTCAGGGTAATGGCGATCTTTTAACATGAGTTGCCAAGCTTCATTCAACTGAATGACTTGACCACGGATATTAAGTTCTTTAAATAAAAAACGTTGAATTGAATTGTTGGTCATCTTTGTTTCCACAAATAAGGGGGGGGGGGGCTAAATACTACTGGTTACGAGGGGCTACTACTGGTTATTAGCCTGTGCCTGTAAATCGGCGTGGTACGATGAACGTACCATTGGGCCAGAAGCGACATTGGTAAAGCCCATCTCATAACCGGCATCTTCCACTTGTTTAAACTCGTCTGGCGTCCAGTATTTTTTGACGCTTAAATGAAAGTCACTCGGTTGTAAGTATTGACCGACCGTTAACATTTCAACATTATGCGCACGTAAATCTCGCATGACTTCAAGCAACTCTGGCATGGTCTCACCCAATCCAACCATCAGGCCTGACTTGGTGGTTGCGCTTGGATTCATGGCTTTAAAACGTTTCAATAGATCGAGTGAAGCTTGATAATCTGCACCGGGACGCGCTTCTTCATATAAACGAGGAACCGTTTCTAAATTGTGGTTCAGGACATCCGGAATCGCTTGGCTTAAGATTTCTAACGCAACCGTTAAACGGCCTCTAAAGTCTGGCACCAAGGTTTCAATTTTGGTGTCAGGAGATTCTGCACGAATCGCAGAAACACAATTTACAAAATGTTCAGCACCGCCATCACGGAGATCATCGCGATCGACCGAAGTAATCACCACATAGTTGAGTTTCATCGCCTTAACCGTTTTCGCCAGGTGTTCCGGCTCTTCTTGGTTTAGGGCTTTTGGACGACCATGGGTCACATCACAGAAAGGGCATTTACGCGTGCAGATATCACCCATAATCATAAAGGTCGCCGTGCCATGACCAAAACATTCACCTAAGTTAGGGCAGGAAGCCTCTTCGCAAACACTGTGCAAACCTTGCTCACGTAAGATGTTTTTCAACTCTTTCACACGGTGAATATCTTTGGCTTTCGGGAGTTTCGCTTTAATCCAGCTTGGCTTTTTAAGCTTGTCAGCCGTTGGGTCTGGACGATGCTTTAAGGACTTAGTTTTATATTGGCCTTTAGGCATCGCTTCATTACGGGCTTTTAAGTTACCGATTGAATCTAGGCTAATTTCTTGAATTTGCGGAGGGTTTGACATAGTTTGGGGTCACAGGCTGCTGTTTTAGGGTTTTTGCTATTTTAGCAATTTTAATACGCTGTATTATAAAGGATAAGTCTTCCTATTTCAGGTTTTAGACAGGGTCGGCCGTAAGACGTACTTTTAAAATATTGCTGAGTATTTGCCCTGATTTTTGCAGGCTCTGGTCACTAGATTCAGGTAATAAGTCAGAGAGCTGTGTCATCTGCATGCCATTGAGTCCACAAGGGTTAATCAATGTAAACGGTGATAAATCCATATCCACATTCAAAGCCAAGCCATGATAACTTCGCTGTTTACGAATTTTTAAACCCAGTGAGGCGATTTTTTGCTGATTGACATAAACCCCAGGTGCATCAGCACGTGCATTGGCCATAATGCCGAGTTGATGAAGATATTCAATAATGGATGCTTCAATCAGTGTGACTAAAGCACGCACACCCAATTGAGCTCTTTTCAGATCAAATAAGACATAAATAACCAGCTGACCTGGACCATGGTAAGTGATTTGTCCACCACGGTCGGTTTGTACGATGGGGATGTTGTGCAGAGTCTGTAAGAGGTGTTCGGCTTTACCGTTGAGGCCTTGGGTTAGCACTGCAGGGTGTTCAACGATCCATAATTCATCAGGCGTATCGTCTTGGCGCAGTTCGGTAAATTCACGCATGGCTTGCCAAGTTAATTCGTAAGGTTGCAGGCCGAGTTGCTTAATTTGCATAGTGGATTGTATCGTTATTGCGATTATATGAATGTGAGCCCGAAAGGCAAAGCACAGCTGGTGTTAACTGTGCTGACAGCAATATTATAGTGTCATTAAGCACGTTGGGTGCTTTTTGAGGTCACCATAAATGCCGTGAATTTGTTCTATGCAGGTTGCGTAGAAGGTGATATTGACTGAGATATATTTTTTACCTTTTGAGTCGGTGATTTCAATGGTCTCACGACATACGTCTGGGGCATATTTCTGGGTAATCTCAAAGACCAATTCAATAAATTCTTCGGTATTATGACCCATTGCCTTTAGGCGATAGTCACAAGGGAATTCAATTAGGCTTTCATTGTCAGGGGTGTGTAAATCTTTAGTCATCTGTTTTCTCTGTTGATACAAACGTTGTCAGTTCTTAAAATTATTTTGACTGTTCGATTATAAACGCTAATTTGTGTTCTTGGTAAAAACCACGCATTTTCTGCCATACGGTGCCTGGTTTGCCAGTGCCGACTGCTAAGTCATTCAGGCGGGTTACTGGTAGGGCTTCCTTAGTGGAACTAGAGAGCCAAATTTCGTCAGCTGATTCTAAATCCGCCAAAGTGATTTCTTGTTCTAACATTGGAATGTCATGCGCAATCGCAATGCGCTCAATCACTAAACGGGTCACGCCAGGCAGTAACTTATGGCCATTCGGTGGGGTAATTAAAGTACCGTCTTTGACGATAAAGCAATTACTGGCGGTGCCTTCTGTAATGAATCCCTCTCTTGAAACCAAAATGGCATCATCGGCATTGCGGGCTTTAGCCGCCAGCCTCATTATAATGTTCGGTAATAAAGTGATTGCTTTGATATCACAATTTAACCAACGAATATCTTCGAGCGTCACCGCTGTAAGACCGTTCTTAAGAATGTCATCACTCACTGCTTTTAAAGGGTTAGTGTAGGCATATAAGGTCGGTGTTAAGCAGTCTGCAGGAAGATGGTCGCGGTGCATTTGGATGCCACGTGTCACTTGTAAATAAATATATTGATCTTGCCAAGGGTGCTTTTCAATTAAGGTATTGAGCAGTTCTAACCATTCTTGATCCGTTAGTGGGTTGGCAATGCTAGTGGCTTGCAGGCTATTTTTCAGACGTTGCAAGTGCTCTGCAAACGCAAACAGTTGACCGTCATAAACTGGAATAACCTCATAAACACCATCACCAAATAAAAATCCTCGGTCTTGTGTCGAAATTTGCGACTCCATCATAGGCATGTACTGACCATTTAAATAGACAATCTGTTCAGCGATGGGGTTGGTGGTGGTATTCATGTTCGTGCTCATTCCTACAGTGGGGTTCGTCTAAAAACTAATCAAAAAAGCTAAATAGTGCGCTAAAAAAACGTCTGATTTGATCCATTAGCTTTTTGATGAAAGAGCCTTCCTCAACGTCTGCTAATGCAATTAAAGGACGTTCTAGAATCAGCTGATCGCCTAATGTTATGTGGAGGTTACCCAAGGTTTGGCCTTTGGTAATCGGCGCGACAATTTCAGGTTGTACTGAACTCTCAATCGTGATGTTTTTATACTGTCCACGCGGGATAGTGATGTAGAGATCTTGTTCTGTACCAACGCCAATCACATCACGCGTTCCTTCCCAAACAACAGCATCATTAAGGCGTTGTTGTGAACTGTATAGCTTATGCGTTTCAAAAAATCTAAAGCCGTAGTTAAGAAGCTTTTGAGTTTCTTGAACACGCATTTTGGCACTGTCGGTTCCCAGAACAATGCTGATCAAGCGCATTTCTTCACGTTTAGCAGAAGCGACTAGGCAGTATCCTGCGCTTTCGGTATGTCCCGTTTTCAAACCATCTACGGTCGGATCTTGCCAAAGCAACTTATTACGGTTGTATTGGGTAATGCCGTTAAAAGTGAATTTTTTCTCTGAATACCATTGGTACTCTTCAGGGAATTTAGTAATTAGGTTTTTGGTTAAAATCGCTAAATCATGCGCAGTAGTGTAATGATCGGCGTGCGGTAAACCCGTCGCATTGACGAAGTTAGTGTGGTTCATCCCAAGTGATTGGGCGTATTTGTTCATTAACTGCGCAAAGACCTCTTCACTGCCGGCAATCATCTCTGCTAACGCGACACTAGCATCATTCCCTGATTGGATGACCATGCCCTTAATCAAGTCACGCACTTTTACTTTTTTACCGACTTCAATAAACATTTTGGAGCCAGGCATTTTCCATGCTTTTTGACTGATGGTCACTTCATCATCCATGCTCATATTGCCATTGGTGAGTTCATTGATAACGACATAACCAGTCATTATTTTAGTCAAACTTGCAGGCTCAACACGTTGGTCAGCATTTTTATTGGCAAGTACATGTCCACTGTTAAAATCAATTAACAGATAGGCTTCACTTGCGATAGACGGTGCAGAGGGTACAACGTGTGGGGTTGCCATCTTTGGTGTAGGCAATGCTGCAGCGGATGCGACCTGGAAAATACTAACGCACAAAAGTGCCAAAATTCCGAAAGTGTTTTTTATGGTAAGCATGTGGGACAGATTCTCCAGGTGTAAATCTAAAATACAAAAAATGTAAAAAATATTGAGTCATAAAATATGACCGATAATGTACCATAATTTGCTGCAAACCTAAACACTGCCTAATGGCTAAAAGCTGACAAAAGTGGTGAAGTTTATAGGGCTTAGCGGCTAATCGGTCAGAAGTTTTTTATGGGTATGGATCGACATTAGAATGCCGAAGCTTATCATCAGGGTGACTAGCGAACTACCGCCATAGCTGATTAAGGGGAGAGGAAGGCCAACCACTGGTAGTAGTCCGCTGACCATACCGATATTGACAAAAATATAGACAAATAATGTCATGGTTAAGCTGGCAGCCACTAGGCGTGTGAAGTTGTCCTGGGCTTGGGAGGCGATATAAAGACCACGAGCGATTATTAGGCTGTAGAGCGTGAGTAGCAATACTACGCCAATCAAACCAAACTCTTCAGATAAAACGGCGAAGATAAAATCAGTGGTGCTTTCAGGGAGGAAGTCCAAATGAGCTTGCGTACTGCCCATAAAACCTTTGCCGTCCAAACCGCCCGAACCGATCGCTATTTTGGATTGGATGATGTGATAACCACTGCCCAGCGGATCGGATTCTGGGTTCAGAAAAGTCATGACTCGTTGTTTTTGATAGGCGTGCATAAAGTGCCAAGCGACGGGTGCACTGAGTACTGCGCCAGCAACGGCGGCGATAATAACCTTCCAAGGTAGGCCGGCAAAAAACAATACGAATAAACCACTCATGGCAATCAGTAACGAGGTGCCCAAGTCAGGTTGAACCACAATCAAACTCGCGGTAAAGCCAATCAAGGCGGCACCGAAGATAAGGCGTCGCAGGCTCGGTGGGCAGCGACTGTGGGCAAACAACCAGGCTACTGTAATGGGTAAAACCAGTTTCATCAATTCTGAAGGTTGAAATCTAACAGGGCCTAAATCTAACCATCGCTGTGCACCTTTACCAACTTCTCCAAAGAGTAAGACTCCCAGTAGCATGAGAATGCCTAGCAAAAATAGCCAAGGGGTAAACATGTAAATGAGATTAGGTGGGATTTGGGCAAAGACTAGCATAAGGGTAAACGCGAAGCCAATGCGAATCAGTTGGCGGAGGGTAACGGACTCATCCCCCCCTGAGGCACTATAAACAATGGCGATGCTAGTTGCCAATAATAGCAGAATCCCCAGTAACAACCAGACGTCGATATGCAGCGCTTCAAAAATGCCTTTATTTTTGCGGTAAACATGTTGGGGTTGGGCGATATTAATTTTCATAAGTTTACTTTCAATAGAGTGACTATTTTTCTGAGTCTTGTAGTTGTGTTTCTAGGTACTTACTAATTAATTTCACGGCCATTGGCGCGGCTGTTGTACTACCACTTCCACCGTTTTCAACAACGACCGCAACCGCTATTTTAGGGTTGTCGACGGGTGCGAATCCAATAAATAGAGAGTGATCTCGTAGTTTTTCACGAATGCTTTCGGCATCATAATCTCCAGCATTTAAACTGTAGACTTGAGCGGTACCTGTTTTGCCAGCCATTTTAAAGGGCAGGTTGGTGCCATGACGACGGGCAGTGCCCCTCTTACCGTGCATGACGTTTTTCATGCCTGAAATAACCGCCTCCCAGTTAGCGATTTTCTTAATTTCTATTTGTTGCAAATCTTCTGGGTGGGGGGTTCTTAAAAGATGGGGTACGATAATTTTTCCACGGTTGGCTAAAATAGCAGTGGCTCTGGCTAATTGTAATGGAGTTGCCAGGTTAAAGCCTTGGCCGATTGAAGAAATAATGGTTTCTCCACGATACCAGGGCTTGCCTTTGTTGGTCATTTTCCAAGCTTGAGAAGGCAGTATCCCTTTGGATTCGCCATGAATATCGACACCTGATTGATCGCCAAAACCAAAAGGCGCCATGGCATCATGAATAGCATCAATTCCCATCTCTAAGCTGAGTTCATAAAAGTAGGTGTCGCAGGATTGCTCAATGGCATCATTCATATTGATCAGCCCGTGTCCACTACGTTTCCAATCTCGATAGCGGTGTTCTTTATAGGTAAGGTAGCCTGGATCAAATATCTGTTTGGTCGGTGTAATGTAATTGTTTTCGATCGCTCCTAGTGCCACAAAAGGTTTAATGGTTGAGCCAGGAGGGTATTGGCCATTAATTACTCGATTGATAAAAGGTCGGTCAGGGTTGTTGAGTAAACGGCTGTATGAGCTTTGATCAATACCATCAACAAATAAGTTAGGGTCAAACGTCGGCATGCTGACAAAAGTCAGAATTTCACCGTTTCGTGGGTCAATTGCGACAATTCCACCACGCTTACCTTCTAGCAGTGACTCAGCAAACTCTTGTAGCTCAATATCTAGCGTAAGGTGAATATCTTTGCCAGGTGTTGATGGAAGTGTCTCTAGCTTACGCAGGACTCGGCCACGTGCATTGGTTTCAATTTGCTGGATACCGGGTACACCATGCAAGGTGGATTCGTAAAATCTTTCGATGCCGGATTTACCAATGATGTCAGTACCTCGATAGGATTTTTCATCAAGCTTTATCAGGTCTTTAACATTGATTCTACCAACATAACCTAAAGCGTGAACGCCTGTTGATCCATAGGGATAGGTTCTTTTAAGTCTAGCAGTAAGCGTTACGCCGGGATGCTTATGGCTAATCACCGAGAATTGCGCTGCTTGCTCTTCGGATAAAGAAAATGGCAGAGTGTAACTTTTAGAGCGGTTTTTTTGCTTAAATTGAGTGAAGAATTTCTGGATCTTTTCTGCGGAAACATCATTCAGTATTTGCATGGTGGCCCATTGCATTGACTCAATATTATCCATTTTTTCACGGATGAATTTAAGAGTGTAAACGGGTTGGTTGTCGGCAAGCAATTGGTGGTTACGGTCGTAAATTTTGCCACGAGTCGGTGCTAGTGTCTCGACCGAAATTCGGTTGCCTTCAGCTAAACCTTGATAACGTTCATAGTCAATCCATTGTAGTTGCACCATGCGACTGATTAAAAAACTAAAAAGCAGCAGAACAAAGATCAGGGCGATATACAGGCGCAAGCGGAAAAGCCTTTTCTGTAAAAAGGTTTCCGAATCGCTGTTGAACTCTAGGTGTTCAGACATAATGCAAAGGAGTAAGAAGATTAAACATTAATGATGTTTGCCCATGTTTTATCCACGCGCTACGTTGTGCGTGATTCGTCTAAATAAAGTCGAGAGTAGGGGCCAAAGAAGGATGCTCGCTGCAGGCATACTCCAGTATTGAACAAAATCATTACTTTCTAATATCGGGTTGAAGAAAATATAATTAATAACCTGGTACAACATCATATAGACACCTATAAAAAAGGCCTGTTGCCATACGGGATAGGCTTTAAATCTTAAGCGGTGACGTAGCATGAAAAAGGTAATTAAGGTAAAGATTAAAGCGTGTGCACCTAAGGTTGTTTGGTATAGAGTGTCTGCCAACAATCCTAAAATAAAGGCGGATAAAATATGGGTTTTATCTAAGAAGTTAGCACACCAGTACAGCAATACCATGAGTGTTATTGGTGGAATGATGGAGGTAGCATTGTCGAGTAATGCCATGGTATCGAATCCTAGAGCGACTATATAAGAGGCTACCATCACCCAGCGGGCTTGTGCACTACCGATGTCCATGAATTTATTGGTCATAGTTTGTTTCTTCAGATTCTTGAGGCGCTTGTTCTTTGGAGATAATCAGAACTTTATTAGATTGGTGTAATTGCGCAATCGGCTGTGCGGTTATTTCCAGGTAAGGGTTGTCTCCCATATATTCAATTTGGGAAATCGTTGCCACGGGATAACCGGCAGGGAAAAGGCCGCCCAAACCAGAACTTTCTAAAATGTCGCCGACTTGTACTTGGCTATTTTTGGGAATAAAACCGAGTTTAGTGGTGTCGTGCCCTGTGCCACTTAAGATCCCTCTTTGTCCGGTGCGTTGGATTCTGACAGGGATTTGATGGTCAGGGTCAGTAATCAGTAGCACTCTGGAGGAGGTGGGGGTTGTGGTGATGATTTGGCCCATGATGCCTTTCGAATCGATAACTGTTTGCGGTGCAGAGATGCCGTTTAGATAACCTCTGTTGACGGTTAAAAATTGTGAAAGAGGGTTGCTACTGTAATAGGTAACCGTCGCAATTTGCACCGATTGGTTGGTCATTTTGCCTGTGGTGCCTAATAAAGATTCAAGTCGATCGACTTCCATTTCAAGATTGGCGAATTGCTGTTGCTTAGCTTTTAGGAGTAGGATTTCGGTTTTAAGCTTCTGGTTTTCGATTTTCAGAGTATCGATGGAGGTAAAGTCTGTGGTTGCCCATTGATAGACGTGCTTTGGAACGCTCGCAACCTGTTCAATTGGATTAATGGTCGACAGTAAGGCACTGCGAAAATTCCCTGTGAGCTGGCTGTAATGGTCTGCGGACATCAAGGCAATTGCGGCAATGAATGCAATAATGAAATGCATGCCTTCTTGCTGTGATGTGGTGGTATGCAGGCTAATGGAAAGCTCCTAGAAAAACAGAACTCGAGTGTGCAATAAATGTCGAAACACATTCGAATGTTTGATTGGTTTGTAAAAAGTGGTTATGCCTAGTTATTTCCAAAGAATTTGGGTTTAGTCTCGGGTCTATTACGGTATAAATCGATGGTATTAAATGTAACAGCGCCCTCAAGAAAGATTCTTAAAAGGGCATGACTATAAAATTAAAATAATGGCGATGGTTTAATCAAATAGATTATTCAAAAGAGAAAAGATCAATACCTTTTTCATCCATAATTTCAAGTGCACGTCCACCGCCGCGTGCAACGCAGGTAAGTGGGTCATCCGCGATAATGACCGGAATGCCAGTTTCTTCTGATAACAGCGTGCTTAGGTTGCGCAATAGAGCACCACCACCGGTTAAGACAATACCATGTTCGGCAATGTCAGCTCCTAGTTCTGGCGGCGTGTTCTCTAAAGCTGTTCTGACGGCGCTGACAATTGCAGAAAGTGGCTCTTGTAGAGCTTCAAGCACTTCATTACTGTTTAACGTAAAGCGACGAGGCACCGCTTCTGCGATATTGCTACCATGTACTTCCATCGTGTCAGGAATCACTTCGTGATAGGCTGTTCCGATGGTTTTTTTGATTTTTTCAGCAGTGGTTTCACCAATAATCATGCCGTAATTACGACGTACATATTTAATGATGGCATCATCGAAACGATCGCCGCCGACTTTTACTGAATCCGCCCAAACGATACCATTAAGTGAAAGGGTTGCAACTTCTGTTGTTCCTCCTCCAATATCCACGACCATTGAACCGGTTGGTTCACTTACTGGCATACCAGCACCAATCGCTGCTGCCATTGGTTCTTCAATTAAGTAAACTTCACGCGCGCCCGCACCTGCAGCCGCTTCTCGAATCGCACGACGTTCTACTTGAGTTGAACCACAAGGCACGCAAACTAAGACACGAGGGCTTGGTTGAAAGAACCTAGCTTCATGCACTTTACGAATAAAAGCTTGAAGCATTTTTTCGGTGACTTCAAAGTCAGCAATGACACCATCTTTAAGAGGGCGAATGGTCTGAATGTCCTGGTTTTCTTTACCCAGCATCAGTTTGGCATTTTCACCCACGGCAACGATGGTGCGGTTATTACCACCACGTTTGTTTGTTCGAATAGAAACGACTGACGGTTCATTAAGTACCATACCTTTACCACGTACATAAATTAATGTGTTAGCGGTACCTAGGTCGATTGAAAGGTCGTTAGAGAAAAGCCCCATGATTTTACGAAACATTGATGCATTGTCCTTGAGTGTGGAGACGAAAAAATTATTACTGGCATTCTAACCCAATTCTCGAACAGGGAGAAGGGTTATATACAGTGATTGTGGTTAAATTGGCGGTTTTTTTTAGCTCCTGGCTTTTATTAGTCATTTTCTTAAGGGTAGGGAAAGACGATTGTTTTTAAGAGAGGTTTTCTTCTATATAACAGTTTTAGAATAGTCTTATATAAGTGGCGTAAATATGGTATTTTATGCGGTTAAATAAATATTCTCATTTTAGTCATTTGTAGCGTTGCTGGACGGTGAGTTCTGAGGAACCGCTGATTGCTAATTACAAGTGAAATTACAGATTCCGATTAGGAGAAAAGTGTGTCTTTAGGAAAAACTGAAGTCGAATATATCTCTCGTTTAGCGCAGATTGAAGTGCGAGAAGAAGACGTCGATGGTGTTGCAGCCAAACTGTCCAATATTTTAGATTTGTTCACGCAAATGGAAGCCGCTGATACACAAGGTGTCGAGCCAATGTCCCATCCATTAGATGCGGTTCAGCGCTTTAGAGCGGATGTTGTGACAGAGGTTGATCAGCACGAAAAGTTGCAGGCGATTGCACCCTCTGCAGCACAAGCACATTATTTAGTCCCACAAGTTATTGAGTGATTGGAAACAGATTATGCACAATTTAACCATTAAACAAATGAGTCAAAAACTCCAGTCTGGTGAAATCACCAGTGTGCAGTTGACACAACACTATCTTGATCGCATCTCACAATATGATGGCGATTTGAACGCGTTTGTCACGGTCACGCCTGAACTGGCAATCTCTATGGCAGAAGCGGCGGATAAGAAAATTGCCGCTGGAGAAGCTGAATTGCTCACCGGTATTCCGGTGGCGCATAAAGATATCTTCTGTACCGATGGCGTTAAAACCTCTTGTAGTTCTAAAATGCTAGATAACTTTATCGCACCTTATGACGCACACGTGGTGACGTTACTGAAGAAAATCGGCATGCCTATCTTGGGTAAAACCAATATGGATGAGTTCGCGATGGGGTCTTCTTCAGAGAGCAGTTATTACGGCCCAACGAAAAACCCTTGGGATCATAAAGCGGTCCCGGGTGGTTCTTCAGGTGGTTCAGCAGCGGTTATCGCCGCTGGACTTGCGCCTTTAGCGACCGGAACGGATACCGGTGGTTCTGTCCGTCAACCTGCGTCTTTCTGCGGTATAACGGGTATCAAACCCACTTACGGTTCGGTTTCTCGTTTCGGGATTGTCGCCTATGCCTCTAGTTTTGATCAAGCCGGTCCAATGACCCGTTCAGCGGAAGATTCAGCTTGGATGCTTAACGCGATGGCAGGGTTCGATGAGCGTGATTCGACGAGTCTTGAGCGTGAAAAAACGGATTACACTGCTGAGTTAGGCCAATCGCTTAAGGGTCTAAAAATTGGTGTGCCTGCTGAGTATTTTGGGGAAGGTTTAGACCCAGAAGTTGAGACGGTTATTAAAACAGCGATAACCGAAGTAGAGAAACTCGGCGGCGAAGTGGTTGAAGTTCACTTGCCGAATAAAGATTTAGCCGTGCCGGCTTATTATGTCTTAGCGCCCGCAGAAGCGTCCGCTAACTTGTCTCGATACGATGGCGTGCGTTTTGGCTATCGTTGTGACCAGCCTCAAGATTTAGAAGACCTTTATAAACGTTCGCGTTCAGAAGGCTTTGGTGAAGAAGTTAAACGTAGAATCATGGTTGGGGCTTATGCCTTGTCAGCTGGTTACTACGATGCTTATTACCTCAAGGCACAAAAGCTACGTCGTATGGTACGTGATGACTTTACGAAAGCCTTTGAAAGCTGTGATGTGATTATGGGGCCTGTGGCGCCCACATCCGCATTTAATATTGGTGAAAAGTCAGACGATCAAGTCAGTATGTATTTAGCTGACTTATATACCATTCCTGTGAACTTAGCGGGTCTGCCAGCTTTGTCAGTGCCGGCTGGTTTTGCAAACAATCGTCCGGTTGGATTGCATATTGTGGGACCTTATTTCAGCGAAGCTAAATTGCTGAATATCGGTCATCAGTTTCAACAAGTCACTGATTGGCATAAGCAAATGCCAGCACAGTATCAATAATTCAGTAGGAGTCCAATCATGAGTTGGGAAGTAGTCATTGGTTTAGAGATTCATGCTCAATTAACCACCAAATCAAAAATATTTTCAGGCGCCTCAACCGCATACGGCGCGGCGCCTAATAGCCAGGCCTGTCCAATTGATGTCGGTATGCCAGGAATGTTACCGGTGTTAAACCAAGCCGTTTTAGGTAAGTCTATTATGTTGGGCTTAGCATTAGATGCTGAACTGGGTATGCGCTCTGTGTTTGACCGTAAAAACTATTTTTATCCGGATTCGCCGAAAGGCTATCAGACCACGCAGATGGATTTTCCAATCGTGGGTCAAGGTAAGTTAGAGATTGAACTGGAAGACGGCACTAAAAAAGTGATCGGTGTTACCCGTGCGCATTTGGAAGAAGATGCGGGTAAATCTGTACACGGGATTATTCCTGGGCAAACCGGAATTGATTTGAACCGTTCAGGTACGCCATTGTTAGAGATCGTTTCGGATCCTGATATGTCTTCGGCGAAAGAAGCTGTTGCTTATGCTAAGAAAATGCATGAGTTGGTGATGTATCTGGGAGTTTGTGACGGCAATATGCAGGAAGGTTCTTTCCGTGTCGATTCTAACGTGTCGGTACGTCGTCCAGGTGAGCCTTTAGGTACACGTGCTGAGTTAAAGAATATTAACTCCTTTAAGTTCATTGAAAAAGCCATCGAAATAGAGATCGAGCGCCAAATTGAAGTGATTGAAAGTGGCGGAAAAGTCGTTCAGGAAACCCGTTTATACGACTCTGAAAAAGACATTACCCGTTCAATGCGTACCAAGGAAGAAGCCAACGATTACCGTTATTTCCCGTGTCCTGATTTGCTGCCAGTAATTATCACTGAAGCGGATGTTGAAGCCGTGAGAGTCGTTATGCCAGAATTGCCAGATGCCAAACGTGCGCGTTTTGTCGCTGATTTTGGCTTAAGTGATTACGATGCAGCCGTCTTGACGGGCTCTCGTGCCATGGCAGAATTCTTCGAAAAAGTCGTGGCTCTAACCGATGCGAAAGATCCTAAGTTGTGTGCCAACTGGGCGACCTCTGGTTTTTCAGCGGCACTGAATCGTGACAGCTTATCGGTTGATGCAGCGCCAGTGTCTGCAGAAATGTTGGCTGGTATGATCAGTCGTATTATCGATAATAGTATTTCCGGTAAAATCGCCAAACAAGTGTTCGATGCTATGTGGCAGGGTGAAGGTTCTGCGGACGAGATTATCGAAAGCAAAGGCTTGAAGCAGATTACCGATACAGGCGCGATTGAAGCCTTAGTGGATGAAGTGCTGGCCAATAACCCAAATCAAGTCGAAGCCTATAAAGGCGGACAAGAGAAGATGTTGGGGTATTTTGTCGGTCAGATTATGAAAGCTTCTGGCGGTCAAGCCAATCCAGGGCAGGTCAATAAGATGTTAATGGATAAGTTAAAGTCTTAATTTAAAACTTAAAATAAAGCCTTATTAAATGCTTAAGGCTTTGTTTTAAAAGAAAAATAATAGAGACCAGGCCTGGTCGTTTTGGAGGATTTTATCTTCAAACGAAAAATTGATATCAATAATGCTTGAAAGGTTATAAAAAAACCTTATATTAGTCATACACATTACTTTTAACCCAAGTAATTAAACTTTTAAATTTGAAAACTGAACAAGGAGTCTTCAATGAAACGTATTGGTTTATTTCTACTAACAAACATCGCGGTTATCGCGGTTGCTATGTTGGCAATGAATATTTTAGGCGTAGGCAACTACATGGAAGGCACTAGCCTTAACCTAAATAACTTATTCATGTTCGCTTTGATCTTCGGTTTTGCAGGCTCATTTATCTCTTTAGCGATGTCTAAGTTTATCGCAAAAATGTCTACTGGCGCTAAAGTCATTGAAGTTGCACGTAATTCAGACGAGCAGTGGTTATTAGATACCGTTGCCCGTCAAGCGGCAAAAGCGGGCATTAAAACCCCTGAAGTGGCTATCTATGATTCACCACAGCCGAACGCATTTGCAACCGGTATGACTAAGAACAAGTCACTGGTTGCGGTCTCTACAGGTCTGATGCGTAGTATGCGTCAGAACGAAGTAGAAGCGGTATTAGGCCACGAAGTGGCTCACGTTGCCAATGGCGACATGGTGACTATGGCGTTGTTACAAGGTGTATTGAACACTTTCGTTATCTTCTTCGCGAAGATCGTCGCTTATGTAGTGGATCGTGTGATTCTTAAAAATGAATCGTCCGGTCATAGCTGGACATTCATTATTGTCGACATAGCCGCGCAAATCTTCTTCGGTATCTTGGCAAGCACTATCTCTATGTGGTTCTCACGTAAGCGTGAATTCCATGCGGATAACGGTGGGGCTTACCTTGCCGGTAAAGAGAATATGATTGCCGCGTTACGTCGTTTACAGACTATGCAGCCTGGTGTGTTACCTGACCAAATGGCCGCATTCGGTATCTCTGCCGGTGGCAGCAAGTTCGGTAAGTTGTTTATGTCGCATCCACCTCTAGAAGAGCGTATTGCAGCATTAGAAGCAACATCACAATCTGAGTTGAAAGTTGCGTAATTAATTACGCTCTAAAGCACTTAATAAAAAGCCCCGCTTGGTTTCACTAAGCGGGGCTTTTTTATATCTGGAGTTTGGTGAATTTAAAAGTTACCAGGCCTGGCAGGTTTTAAAATTGGCCTATGGATGAGTTGAAAATACTTACTCAATTTCATGTTTTTCAATTCATCTTCTTAAAAGACTTAACTGAGAGTATTTGACGTGGTCAAAATAGTAGCCAGACTAGCGCAAAGAAAGACAGATTTTTTAATCGCTCCTTTGCTTTAAGTGGGTACTTAAGAGTTAATGGCTGATTATGAAATACTGGGTGATTTACTTATGTTTGTATATAATCTAAAAGATACTAATTATTAGAGAAATAAAGAATGAAGGAAATATTCGAAGTCATTGAGTCTCGGGTAAGAAGCCCGCTGTTTGGATATTTTGTATTTGCGTTTATTTCAGTAAATTGGAATCCGCTTTTTTATCTTTTTGTGGAAAAAACAAGAGTCTTAAATCGAATACAGTATTTTCAGGATCACACTGACTGGTTGACGCTTCTCATTTTTCCACTGGTTACGGCAATGGTCTTATCAATTGCATATCCATGGGTGAATTACGGTTTTTTGCACTTACGTAAATTCCCTACAGACTTGAGGAATAAGCTTCAAGCAAGTTCAGAGCATGAGCTGTTAAAAGAAAAGCAAAAGTTTGCAGAAGTCAGGGTTCAGTTTGAAAAAGATAATCTTAAAGCTGAAGAGACTAGCCTTAAGACTGAAGAGGTAAAGCTTGAAAAAGCTATTCTTCAAGCTGAGGAGACTCGTCTTAGGGCTGAAGAGGTTGAATTTTCTGGCTCATCTGATGTGCAGCAGAAAAGTAAAAAAGAATTTGAAAGCTTAATGAGTATATCTGGACTTCTTAGAAAACGAGCTGAAAATAGTACGTCTAGTTCTCATAGAGCTATTTTATTAAGCCGCGCTCAGGAACTTGAGGACAAAGCTTTTGAATTGCTTGAAGTTGTTGACGTTGACTCTTATAACATACCACTTTAAGTTTATCTGAATTATCGATCCGCACTGAGAATCAATAGATCAGTCTTGATTGATTATTAATGTGATAGAGAAGCCTTATAATTCTGATAAGTCTTTCCCATTTTCGATAGGCTTCCCGTGACTTTTTGCTATTCGGCAAAAAGTAACCAAAAAACGAACCCTGCTGACGCCCTCTATTTCACTAAGCTTGTCCGCTGACATTCCCTAAACTCGCGTTCCGCTCAGACACAGGGAATGTTTAAACGCGTCCTTCGCTAAGGGAATTGCTCGATTGCTTACAAAAGGGAGGCGTTTCTACGTGAGTATGGTTATTCATCTTTAGGTTTTTGTAGCGCTTTTGGATTTGACCAGGCCTGGTCATTTTCTATATTAAGTTTATCTGAATCATCAAATTTCACGCCAAATTCCCCTTTGAAAGCAATCGAGCAATTCCCTTAACGAAGTGAACGATTAAAAATCCCAGTTGTCTGAGCGCTAGCGAGTTCTGGGATTTCAGTGAATAAGTTTAGGGAATGCCGATTGATTGAGCGGGGTGCCCTTTTGTGGTTACTATTTTGGGCACGCAAAATAGTCACGGGAAGCCTTTAAGAAGAAAACTCAAGAAATACGGCCTTCAGCAAGGCTTCTCAACACACTCATAAGCCAACTTTAAAACCTACCAGGCCTGGTTGTTGCTATCAATGATAAAGTTTTGACTATTTTTAAGTTGATTGTATAGCTATATTTACCTATAAACTAAGTTAATCAAATCGCTAATTCACCATGATATATCTGTTTAGAATGTATGGTTTAATGATGGCGGCAGTAAATAATTTTTTAGGGTTTTGGAGTGTTGAGAGTATGAAAGTACGGATTTGTAGAAGTTGTGGTCATGAAAACCCAGTCGTTTCTGAAGCTGTAACTTATTGTAGATACTGTGCCTCTGCGAAATTAGATCCCGTTACGGATATAAATGACAGCGCTGTTAAAGGTGGTACGAACAGTAAACTTAAATGGATTATTTTAGTTACGCTGCTGTTAATTGTATTGGGAGGTGCTTGGTGGGCACTGCAGTTTTCATCTAAAGATGAGCCACTACAACCAAAGAAAGCGCCAATCCCTTTAGCAGAAACCTTAAATAAACCTGAGAATTCTGCAATCCTCAAACCTCAGATCGTAACCAAGCAGGTCTTGCCTCAAAAGGCGGAACCCGTCATTGAAAAGCCACCTGAAAACCCTACGGTGGTTGTAGTTGAAAGCGTCGTCAATACGCCAAGTAAATCTCCGCCGTCTTCTAAGAAAGCGGTTGATAACCCCATTGTGATTGCTAAAAAACAGATTGCAGAAAACTCGGTTGTGATTGCTGAAAAACAGATCGAGGAAAGTCGTGTTCAGCCTAAACCTGTTGCGGAGAAAAAGGTTCAAAAAGTAGAAGTCAAAAAGCCTGTTCAAAAAGCTGTAAAACAACAGAAACCTGAAAAAGAAGCAGAGAATGAAGCAACGGTAGCATTACAGCTCAAGCTAGAACAGGAGAAGGTTAAAACGCTACAGGAAATATTAGCTAAAAAACAAACAAAAGAAGCACGTCGTAATATGCGTGTATTGGACAGAGCTAATGGCGTTGTAACGGATACAAAGACTGGATTAATGTGGATGGCATGCAGTATCGGTCAGGAGTGGAGTGGAGGGTATTGCAATGGTGAGCCTGAAGAATATTTTTGGTCTGAGGCGGTTAACTTAGCAAATGAAAAAACCTATGCAAACTATAGTGACTGGCGAGCACCTACAAGAGATGAGTTGGATAGTATTGTTGATTGCACAAATGACAGGGTTCCTTATCAGCTAAATGGTAAGGGCGAACTGATTACCAAAGATGGTGTGCTACAAAATGGTAAGTGTTTAGGGTCGTTTCAAAAACCAACAATTGATCAACGTGTTTTTCCAAATACGGCGAGCGATTTTTATTGGTCTTATACTTTCAATACGCACACAAATTATAGCGCTTGGGGGATAGTTTTTAATGCTGGAAATCATTATAACTACAATACTAGTAATGTAGGATTGGTTAGACTGGTTAGAAAATCTCAATAGTTAGTCAGTGTAAAAGAGGTTGGTTAATCATCAGTTAAATAACCAGGCCTGGTAAGTTTAAAATGCTCCAAACGAAAGACACAAAAAAGCCCCAATCAAGGGGCTTTTTAATATCAATACAAGGTGTTAATTACTCACCCGTACCAAAGTTATCTGCTACATAATCAATATCCTTGTCACCACGACCTGAAAGGTTGATCAGAATGGTGCTTCCTGGATTCGCTTTCCCGTGTTTCATGGCCCAAGCCACTGCATGAGAACTTTCTAAAGCAGGGATAATACCTTCTAGACGTGAAAGCTTATAGAACGCATCTAAAGTTTCGTCATCGGTTACCGCATGATAATTCACTTTACCCATGGTCTTGAGGTAGGAGTGCTCAGGCCCAACCCCAGGATAATCCAATCCGGAAGCGATGGAGTGAACTGGCGCAGGATTACCATCTTCATCTTCTAATAATAAACACTTAAAGCCGTGAATAATGCCTGGCTTACCGTAAGTCATGGTCGCTGAGTGCTCACCTAGATTGGTGCCGCGACCTAAAGGCTCAACACCATTCATGATGACGCCTTCATCTTCCATAAAACCTGCAAATAATCCCATGGCATTAGAGCCGCCACCGATACAAGCCCCTATTTGATCAGGCAGCTCGCCTGTCATCTCCAAGTACTGTTCACGGGCTTCGTGTCCCACCACTGATTGGAAGTTACGCACCATCATTGGGAAAGGATGTGGGCCGACCACCGAACCGATGGCAAACAAGGCTTTGTCCGCTTGCGGTACGTAAGAATCGAAAGCCGAATCTACCGCTTCTTTTAAGCTACGCCCCCCAAAGGAGACCGGTACAACGGTCGCACCTAATAACTTCATGCGGGTGACGTTAGGCGCTTCTTTAGCGATATCGATTTCGCCCATATGGATTTCGCATTCCATACCAAAATAAGCCGCCGCTGTCGCCAATGCCACGCCGTGTTGCCCCGCGCCAGTTTCGGCAATCAGTTTGGTTTTACCCATATGTTTGGCCAATAGTGCTTCCGCCATACAGTGATTTAGTTTGTGCGCGCCAGTGTGGTTTAGATCTTCACGTTTAAGGTAGATGTGCGCACCGACTTCTTTGCTGAGGTTGCGGGCATAATAAACCGGCGTAGGACGGCCCTGATAATGTTTACGAATGTACTTCAGTTCATTTAAAAAGTCAGCTGAACGGCCGATTTCAAGGTAGGCTTTATTGATTTCTTCAAAATGAGGTATCAAAACAGGCGGTAAGAAGGCACCCCCGAAATCGCCAAAATAACCTTCTTGGTTAGGAAAACTTTTTAAATAAGACATTCGTTTATCTCCTCTAATTTTATGAACGAATTGTAAAAACTTGTTTAGCATACATGGAATGCTAGAAAGATAGAATCGACAAAGTGTGCAATTAACAAAAATAGTGCAATTTGTCGATGGGCGTTTGGCAAAGGCAAGATTTGTGACAGGGGATTATATGGTCTAGCTTAGGTTGTCAATATTAGGTTGTCCAGATTAAGTTTTACCAAAGCTACCAGGCCTGGTAACTTTAAATAACCCACAAATTTAAGACACAAAAAAGCCCCAATTAAGGGGCTTAAATCGTCTAAAACAAATTTGACCAGGCCTAGTCAGAATCTAAGCCAATCGACTTTGGCCTTCTGCCTGTATACGTTTAATCATGTGATACAAGCCAGTAGAGCGGTTAGGCGATAACTGCTGTAATAAACCGATTTCACCTAAGAAATCTAATGGCGTAGTGGCCACTTCTTGTGGCGTACGACCGTGATAAATTCGCAGCAATAACGCAATCAACCCTGAAACAATCGCAGCATCACTTTTGGCCTGCATAAACAGGCGGCCATCTTTCTCTTCAATGTGAATCCATACCTGAGACTGGCAACCGTGGATACGATTCTCTTCAGTCTGAAAGCCTTCATCGAGCATCTGCAGTTGCTTGCCCATATCAATGAGATACTTATAGCGATCTTTTGGATTTGCAAAGTGGGTGAAACGTTTGACCAAATCCGCTTTGGTTTCTTCTATGGTTTTGGTTGGTATGGTGTAATCCACAAAACTATCCTATTGTTTGATTTTTAGGGTTTCCTAATAGGCGCATAGTGTAACAAAATGCCAGTAAATTAAAATCTCATAAAAATAGGGGGATTTGTTTTAGACGATTTTATCTGAGAGTGTAACTGACAGGAATCGTGATTTTCCATTCCTTGCGGGTGATCTCTGCTGGAAAAGGTTGGAACTCATTATGCATTTTTCTTTGAAAAATACTGGTGGCGGCATCATCTAATAATTGTCGGCCTGAGGATTTTTGAATCGCTAAACCTAGAATCTTACCCGATGGTAATAAAGTGAAAGAGAGCGTGACAACCCCTTCCCATTGGCGACGTTTGGCACGTCTTGGATAGGTGTCTTGCGCATGCAATAAAATTTCGCTTCTAAGTGCGTACAGATAGGCTTGTTCGGCATTGGCCTGTTGTTGTGTGCTTATCTGTGGATTAACTTGCGGGACGATAGGCTGTGCTTCAGCCTTTGATTGAGTCGCAGGCGGGTTCGGTTTCGCGGGTAGAGTTGGTCTCGCTTTGGCTACGGGTTTTTCTACGGGCTTTTCAACAGTTTTTGGCGGTTTAGGTTTGACAGCTTTAGGTTTAACGACTTTAGGTTTTGCAACGATTGGTTTAACGGGTACAGCAGGTTTTTTAATAATCGGTTTTGCAATGATTGGCTCTGGTTTTGGAACAGGTTTAGGTTCAATGATTGGCTCAACGACGGGTTTAACAGCAGGCTCCTCAATGACCTTGGCTTCAACTTCCGGCGGGTTGGGAATCGCTTGAATAATCGGTGTCGGAGTCGCAGGTTGGAACATATTTAAGGTAATCGGCAGCGCTCTTATTTTCTCGGACAGCGGGTTGGATTCTTTTGTTTCTAATGAAAACAGCCAATAGCCTGCTAACAGCAAAACACCATAAAGGAGTGCAGCAATAATAAACGAGGCGCTAGCGGTTGATTTCATGCAAAGTATTCTATTTTTCTGCTGACTTGGATTGAGTCAGGATGGTCAAGTTATTGAGTTGCTGTGCTTTTAAAGCATCAATTAGACTGACAAAAGCCCCAAATTCCGCTTTTTTATCCACTTGAATAATGATGGTTTGTTCTTTGGTTAAGGTCTTTAGAAACTGCTCTGCAAATTGAATGGTTTGCGGTTGTTCCTCTAAATAGAGTTGGTTATGTTGGTCAATATGGAAGCTGACGGGGATTTGGTCTGCAGGCGGAACATAACTTTGTGTGCTGACGGTTTCAGGTAATTCAATTTTTAAATTGTCTTTCACAATAAAGCTGGCAGTGGTTAAGACAATGGCCAGTAGAACCAAGATGACATCGATTAACGGGATGACATTAATCGCATCAAAGCGCTGCATTTGTCGACGACTCATAAAGGACTCATTTTATAGCGGGTTTATTGGAGCGTTTTATTGTTCTTGTGCACGGTAAAGTGCATTGAAAACATCTACTTTTCGCATCATGCCGTTGTAAGCCATAATGCAGGGGATGGCAAGGGCGATACCTGCCGCAGTGGCTTTAAGGGCTAAAGCTAACCCCAGCATGATTGAGCCTGTGTCGAGGCTTTGCTGCTGTCCAAGGTCATAAAAAGTAATTAAAATACCACCAACCGTTCCGAGCAATCCAACGTAAGGTGCATTCGCACCGATGCTTGAAAGGGTGGTCAGGTTTCTGGTCATTTCAATGTGCAAATAAGCGCCGTGTTCAAATGCTTCAATCTTGAGCGCGCGATAGAAAAGCACTCTTTCAATGGTTACCCATAAGGCAATAAAGCCCATTAGGCCTAAAAGACCGAATATGCCGATATCAAGATAGGCTTTTAAGAATTCCATTATATTGTATCCATTTGAGTGTTGAGCGTGATGTTCACAGCGCTTTATTGCTGAATATTCTAATCTTTTTGCAGGAGATTTGTCCTGAAAAAGTATGACTGAATAGTGCCTGTTTTTAATGGATTGTACGGTAAATTAATTAAATCCATTAGCATGTTTATGGTTTATGGTCGTTATTTTAGAGCATTTCCTTCGTAATAGTAGTGATATTAGCATTAAGGCAAAGGTGATAGAATTCTAAAAATTTAATTTAATGTTAATTATCGATAGGGGAAGTAAATGAAGCGTCGTGATTTATTAAAGTCAGCTTTTGGGTTGTCAGTAGGTCTGGTGGGTATGTCGGCTATCAAACCATTGTACGCCAATGATGAAATGGTGATTCGTGCAGACCCTATGTATGATGTCGCGCCGACGAAAGTGACGGATCGTTGTTATTATATTTTGGCTAAGGATCCTGAGCCATCTCCTGAGAATCATGCCTTCTTTAACAATCCTGGATTCATTATTACCAGCGAAGGTGTCGTGGTTGTGGATACGGGTAGCTCGGTTCAAATCGGTGAAATGGTGATTCGTCAAATCAAAAAGATTACGGATAAACCCGTTGTTAAAGTGATCAACACGCATTATCACGGTGATCACTTCTTGGGAAATCATGCTTTTGTTGAAGCTTATCCTGATGTTGAAATCTATGCACATCCGAGTTGTATCGCGAATATTAAAAGAGATAACGGTGAGTTCTGGTATAGCTTTATGCAGCGCAACTCTAACAACGGGATTTCAGGTACGATTGTGACGCTACCGACTAAAACCCTGAATGGGGGTGAGACGCTTACGCTTGGCGATACTACGATTAAGATTCACCAGTTTGGTCAAGCGCATACTGAATCTGATTTAATTGTTCAGGTGGTTGAGGATAAGGTGGCCTATATGGGCGATACGGCGATGCGTCGTGTTGCGAATATGGCTGATGGTTCTTTTGTCGGCACCATTCATACTATGAAAGAAGTTAAAGCTTTAGGTTGTGACCATCACCTCTTAGGGCATGGTCCGCATGATAACGCAGCTATTTGTAATGATATGCAGACATTCTGTGAAATCATTTATGGCGATGCGACTAAGTACTATGATGAAGGTCTCTCTGATTTTGAAATGAAACCGAAGATTTTAGCGAACCCGTTTATGAAGGATGTGGCGAGTCACTGGCCAGGTTACGATGCGACAATAGGTAAGTTTATTTCAGGTGCGGTAGCTGAAGTAGAAAAGAACATGTTTTAAGAAGCGTGTTTTAATTTGACGTAAGTTAAAACGGTTTTCAATAAAAAAGCCGAGAGAATTAAAATTCTCTCGGCTTTTTTATTGGGGGTTTAAAAGCTACCAGGCCTGGTTGAGTGCAAGTGGCTTGGCTTTTTTTGGGGAGGTTAAGCGATAAAATCAAGTATCGCATCGAGTCCGCGGTGATTTAAGGTTGTCATGGCTTGTTGTTGTACCGCTGGTTTGGCGTGATAGGCAACGCTTAGCCCAGCTGCTTGCATCATCAGTAAATCATTGGCACCATCGCCGACAGCAATGACTTGATTTGGTTGTATGTCCAATTGTTCGCACAACTCATGTAAAAAGTCAGCTTTAGCTTGGGCGCCAATAATGCCACCAATGACTTCACCGGTTAATTTACCTTGAGCTTCACCCAGTAAATTAGCGCGACTGAAATCCAGCTTTAGCTGTGTGTGCAAACGTTCGGTAAAGAAGGTGAAACCACCTGATACCAATGCGAATTTAATACCGGATTTATGCAGGCCTTTAATCCAAGTTTCTGCACCTGGGTTCAAGGTTAAACGCTCATCAAATACATGTTGCAATGCGCTAGTATCAAGCCCTGTTAACAGGGCAACGCGCTTAATAAGCGAAGCTTCAAAATCCAACTCACCGCGCATCGCAGCCTCAGTAATGGCGGATACTTCTGGTTTTACATTGATAAAATCGGCGATCTCATCGACACACTCAATCGAGATAAGGGTGGAGTCCATGTCGCTAATCACCAGTTTGATCTCTTTGGCGTTGAAGTCTTCAGGTAAAACATTGACGTCAACTTGAATGGTTTTTGATAGTTGGCTGATGGCTTCACTAGAAGGTCTGTTTTCTACATGAATTCGGTAGTGGTTATCGATTTTAAAAGGTTTGCCAAATGTACGTTCAATGACTTTACTCTGTTCAAAATTCAGTACGTTGCTATGAATAAGGATCGTTGTCATGAAAATTCCTGTAAAAATTGGTAATTAAATAGTACTTTCAAGATGCACTAAGGTCGAATAGGAACTATTTTAGTCTTTGCTAAAATATCCTGCAAAAGTTGTTTTTTGGGCGTTAATAAGCCAATCCAGCCGATGGGGAATAATAACGCGGCCAGCACAAACCTGAGGTTGCTGTTGTGTCGAGTCAATAGATAACCGTCTTCACGTTGTAGTTGAAGTTTCCAAGTGCGTAAGCCAGGTGTCTGTCCATTTTGCATCCAAAAAAAAGTTAAGTAGACATAGGTAATAGCAATTAAATAGATTTGAAATGCCAGGAGTATCCTTGGGTTTTGTGCAAACGTTTCGCCTTGCCATATTAGGAAAGGAATCGTGGCAACAAACCACAGTGCACACAATAATAGTAAGTCATAAAAAAAAGCGAAGATTATTTTTAATCCATTCATGGGGTCTTGAGCTTATAATTTAATTAGTGAATTGGTTAAGAAAGTATTGTACACGCTCCCCCTTAAACTTGATAAATTGTTGTCTTCAATTCATCGTTTAAGCGCGCACCTAAAGAGTGGTAAAAAATGAATTTATTAGCAGAAAATCTTACGCTCCCCTTCATTGTGGCAGGTTGGTTATTATTTTTAGGCAGTCTTATTTGGGCGTTCAAGACAGCACCGTGGCATAAGATAGAGGGTGATAAAGGCGCGCAACATGTATTGTTGGTTGCCGTTGTCATCGTTTTCTTTACTTGGCAGTTTGCGGCAAGCTTGGGAGAGGGGCTGACATTTCATTTTTTATTAATGACCACTTTGACGTTGATGTTTTCACCTCAGTTTGCCTTGTTGGGGATGTCGTTGGCATTAATTGGCGTTACTTTTGAAGCTGGTCTAGGGTGGCTATCATTCGGTTTGAATGGCGTAGTGATGGGGTTGCTGCCAATTATGGTTGCCGCACTGATGTTGAAAGCTTCAAGTCGATTTTTAGAAAAGAACTTTTTTGTTTATGTGTTCTTTAATGCATTTTTAGCAGCGGCGATAGGGGTGGTGGCTTCGCTTTCGGTGGGGGCTTGGGTGTTGTGGGTATCAGAGGCGCATAGCTTAGAAGTGTTAAAGCAAGCTTTTCTGCCCTTTATTCCGTTAATGGCCGTGCCTGAAGGGTTTGTGAATGGTATGGTTATGACGGCAATGATTCTGCTGAAACCGCAATGGGTGAGTAGCTTTTACGATCAAACTTATCTTAAAAAGCGTTAGTATGAACTGCTTTTAATCTAAGTTGAATCGATTTAATCTTTGATCTACAGGCATAAAAAAACCGGCATAAGCCGGTTTTTTAGTAAAAGAGAGTTGGATTATTTTTCCCAGCCGCCCTTTAGGCCATTTGCAGATTCGCGTTGAGCGATTTCTGCATTTGCAGTTTTTAAAGCTTCATTAGCAGCTTTAAGTGCACCTGCATCATCGCCTTTGGCTTTTGCTTCTTCAGCTTTAGCTAAGTAAGTATCTACATAGCTCATTTTCATTTTCTTTTGTTGCCAAACGTAACCTGATTTTGCAGCATCTGCGTGTGCGGCTTTAGCGGCAGCCACAACATCAGCATAAGAATTTAAGTTTACTTTTGTGTCATTACCGGCACATGCCGTAAGAGATACAGTTGCTACTAGGGCAGCAGTGATCAATAGATTTTTCATTAGTCATCCTCCAATTAAACTAAAACGAGCTTTTATATATATTTATTTTATTAGCCGATAGTCATTGTAATGGCTATTGGCAGATAGTTAAAGCTTATTACGAACAGTTTTTTTACTGTTTTCGTCTAGATGCATACGTTATTAAGTTTACCCCGGTCGTGTCAATCTTTATAATAGACGGCATTAGATAGAAAACACGTTGTTTTTTTAAAGTTTTGGTATGTTTTATGTGCGTAACTTGTTGAAATTTAACGTAATGGAGTTTTTCCTGTATTGTCGATACATGACCTAGAAAAATAACTGATTAGCCTATAAAGAATTATATAAGGTAGAAAAAATGAGAATTTTGCAAGATGCTTTAACGTTTGATGACGTTTTATTGGTTCCGGCGCACTCAACCGTGTTGCCAAAAGATGTTTGTTTAAAGACAAAACTAACCCGTAACATTTCGTTGAATATTCCTTTTCTATCTGCCGCAATGGATACAGTGACTGAAGCGCGTTTAGCGATTTCGATGGCTCAAGAGGGCGGAATTGGAATCGTGCACAAAAACATGACGGTAGAGCAGCAAGCCGATGTGGTCAGTAAGGTTAAAAAATACGAACATGGTGTGATTTTAGATCCTGTTACCGTCCAAATTACGGACTCTGTCGCAGAAGTGATGACTGTCACTAAAAAGAATCGTATTTCAAGCGCACCTGTTATGGATGGTGATGCCTTAGTTGGCATCGTGACCACACGTGATATTCGTTTTGTAACGGATTTAACGCAGTCAGTGGCAAAAATCATGACGCCAAAAGATAAGTTGGTCACGGTTAAAGAAAAAGAAAAACGTGAAGTGGTTCTAGATTTATTGCACGAGCACCGTATTGAGCGTGTTTTAGTGGTTAATGATGCTTTTGAACTAAAAGGTATGATTACGGTTTCGGATATGATGAAGTCATCAGACCACCCAAATGCTTGTAAAGATACCAGTGGTAGCTTACGGGTTGGTGCGGCAGTGGGAACGGGTGCCGAAACGGCAGATCGTGTTGAAGCACTCGTCGCTGCTGGCGTGGATGTTATTATCGTCGATACGGCACACGGCCACTCTCAAGGGGTATTGGATCGTGTGGCTTGGGTTAAGCAGAACTATCCTCAAGTAGATGTGATTGGTGGCAATATCGCCACTGCTGAAGCGGCTTTGGATTTGGTTAAAGCTGGAGCGGATGGTGTTAAGGTCGGGATTGGACCGGGTTCAATCTGTACCACACGTATTGTAGCAGGCGTGGGTGTGCCACAAATTTCTGCAATCTCTAATGTGGCTAAAGCCCTAAAAGGGACAGGGGTTCCCGTTATTGCTGATGGTGGTTTACGCTTTTCAGGAGATGTGTCTAAGGCTTTAGTAGCGGGTGCTTCAGCATGTATGATTGGTAGCATGTTCGCCGGAACAGAAGAGTCTCCTGGTGAAATCGAATATCTACAGGGACGTGCTTACAAGTCGTATCGCGGCATGGGTTCTTTGGGCGCGATGGCGCAACCTTCTGGTTCAAGTGACCGTTATTTCCAAGCCAGTAATGCGGAAGACAAGTTAGTGCCAGAAGGGGTTGAGGCACGTGTCGCTTATAAAGGACCTTTAGCACCAATTATTCACCAATTATGCGGTGGGATTCGCTCGAGTATGGGTTATACCGGTTGTAAGGATATCTCGACCATGAACTCCAAACCTTCATTTGTGAAAGTGACTTCTGCTGGAATGGCAGAGAGTCATGTGCATGATGTAACCATTACTAAAGAAGCGCCAAACTACCGCCTGTAATAGGGTTGTCAGCTTTCTCACACAATATTTAAATCAATAAAGCTTTTGTAGATTGACTACAAAAGCTTTTTGTCTTTATAAACTTTTCAGATTTGGAAAAACTATGACTCAAGCAAACATTCATGAACATCGAATTCTTATTTTAGATTTTGGCTCTCAATATACGCAATTAATTGCACGCCGTATTCGTGAAATTGGCGTCTATTGTGAAGTGGAGCCTTGGGATATCGATGCAAAAGATGTTGAAGCTTTTGGGGCGCGAGGCATTATTCTTTCTGGTGGGCCTGAAACTGTAACGGGTGATGATGCTCCGGTTGCCCCAGACATCGTCTTTAACCTGGGGGTGCCTGTTTTGGGTATCTGTTACGGCATGCAAACCATGGCTGAACAGCTAGGCGGTAAGGTAATTAACTCAACTGAGCATGAATATGGATATGCTCAGGTACGTGCACATGGCCATACTAAGCTTTTAAAAGACATTGAAGATGAAGTGACGCCTGAAGGTTATGGCATGTTAGATGTGTGGATGTCTCATGGTGATCGCGTTGACTTGATGCCGGAAGGCTTTAAGTTGATGGCGAGCACACCGAGTTGTCCAATTGCCGGTATGGCGAATGAAGACAAAGATTTTTACGGTATTCAGTTCCATCCTGAAGTGACGCATTCTAAGCAAGGCTTAAGAATGATTGAACGCTTTGTCATCACTTTATGTGGCTGTGAAAAGTTGTGGACCACTGAAAATATCATTGAAGACAGTATTAAAAAAGTGCGTGAGTTAGTTGGAACGGATCAAGTTATGTTGGGTCTTTCTGGTGGAGTTGATTCTTCGGTCGTAGCGGCTTTGCTACATAAAGCGATTGGTGACCAGTTGACCTGTGTCTTTGTTGACCATGGCTTGTTACGTTATAAAGAAGGTGATCAGGTGATGGCCATGTTTGCTGAAAACATGGGGATTAAGGTGATTCGTGCGGATGTCGAAGAGCGCTTTATGGCTGCTTTAGCGGGCGAAACAGATCCTGAGAAAAAGCGTAAAATCATCGGTCATGAATTTATTGAAGTCTTTGATGCCGAATCCACTAAGTTACAAGGTGTGAAATGGTTGGCTCAGGGCACTATTTATCCTGATGTCATTGAATCTGCGGGTTCTAAAACGGGTAAAGCCAAAGTCATTAAGTCTCACCACAATGTGGGGGGGTTACCTGACGATATGGATATGTCATTGATTGAGCCGTTACGTGAATTGTTTAAAGATGAAGTGCGTAAGTTAGGGGTTGCTTTAGGTTTACCATATAACATGGTTTATCGTCATCCGTTTCCAGGGCCTGGTTTGGGCGTGCGTATTTTGGGTGAAGTGAAAAAAGAGTATGCCGATATCCTGCGTTTAGCGGATAACATCTATATTGAAGAGCTTGTTAAATGGGATCTATACGACAAAACATCACAGGCTTTCACCGTATTCTTGCCAGTTAAATCGGTGGGTGTGGTTGGCGATGCAAGACGTTATGATTATGTGGTTGCTCTACGTGCTGTAGAGACCATAGACTTTATGACCGCCCGTTGGGCGCACTTGCCTTATGATTTCTTGGAGCATGTGTCAGGGCGAATTATTAATGAAATCCCACGTATTTCACGTGTGGTTTATGATATTTCAAGTAAGCCACCTGCGACGATTGAGTGGGAATAAAAGTGCTGATTGGGCATTAAATATTTAAATTAAAGGCTTTCATCTCGAAGGCCTTTTTTGTTTTATAGCCAAAGTTAATTCAATCCCATCCCATCCTATTTTAGAAAGCATATTACAGAGAACCATTATGTCAGAAGGTGTTATTAATATTGGCCAGACCTGTCCTCCTGATCTTTCACAAGAAGAACAGGACCTTTTTTGGATGCAATATGCTTATCGTTTAGCTGAAAAAGCAGCATTGCAGGGTGAGATTCCAGTAGGTGCCGTGGTGGTTTTAGACGGAAGATTGATTGCTGAAGGCTGGAATAGGTCTATTCAGAATCATGATCCTACCGCGCATGCTGAGATTATCGCTTTACAAAAAGCCGGGCAAGCAATAGAAAACTATCGCCTAATCGAAACTACCTTGTATGTAACATTGGAGCCATGTCCAATGTGTGCTGTTGCCATGGTGCATGCTCGGGTGTCTAGGGTAGTTTATGGGGCTGCTGATTTAAAAACGGGCGCAGCTGGTTCGGTTTTTAACTTGGTTGATCACGAACAGTTAAACCATCGTTTAGCCGTGCAGGCGGGGGTTCTCAGGGACGACTGCAGTGCACAGTTAAGTAGTTTTTTTAAAGCTCGGCGAAAGGCTCATAAACAGGAGAAGGCCAAGCAAAAGAAAAATTCATGCGAATGAACCTTGCTACCCTTATGAAACAATGCGAATATAACAAGCATTATGAAAGTGCTTTAGTAATACGATGTGAGGTAGAGGGCATGGATTTATTGGGGCTGTCTGCTAATTTGATGATTAAAGTTAACCAGTATGCACAAAAGCGTTGATCCTGCAGAAGGTATAACCACGATTAAGATTCTGCCGGGTGAATTTTACGTCACTCGCGCAAATGAACGAATCGAAACGGTGCTGGGTTCTTGTATTTCCGCTTGTGTTAGAGATCCCATTGCGGGCGTGGGTGGTATGAATCATTTTATGTTACCGGTGGATAAGAATTCAAAAAATCCAACGGAATTGTCAAGTGCGAATCGGTATGGCAACTATGCCATGGAGAATTTGGTCAATGCCATACTCTCGTCAGGGGGTAAAAGAGAGCGTTTAGAATTCAAGCTTTTTGGCGGCGGACGTATCATGAGTTCGATGACAAACATAGGTTGGTACAATATTGGCTTTGCATTTGATTACGTCTACACAGAAGGCTTTACCGTTGTCTCACAAGACATTGGAGATATCTATCCACGAAAGGTGTTGTATTATCCTTTAAGTGGCCGAGTACGTGTTAGACGATTGAATGCAATGCATAACCAGTCTCTTGCAGATCAAGAAAGCAGCTATATTAATAAAATTGAATCTAAGCCTGTTGAGGGCGATGTAGAACTTTTCTAAGGACAAACGCTATGGATATGATGGAAACTTTTCGCCTTACTTACCTTGAAGAGAGTTTTGAAGGTTTAGATATAATGGAAACTGGACTTTTAGAATTACCTCCAGGCGAGCCAGATAATGAAAAAATCAATGAAATTTTTCGTGCCGCACACTCGATTAAAGGTGGAAGTGGTACTTTCGGCTTCAGCGAAATCGCGGGCTTTACGCATGTTTTAGAGACTTTGTTAGATGAAATGCGTGATGGTCGAAGAGACGTGACGCAAGAATCTATTGATGCAATGTTAGCGGCGGTAGATGTCCTTAGAGATATGCTCTCCAAATTACAGGACCATGAACCGATTGATGAGGAGCGAGCCAGTGCTGTTCAGCAAGTTCTTGAAGCGATTCTGGGCGGTGAGTCAGAGGATTCCGCTGATGCGCCAGTAGTTGAGGAAGTGGTTGCAACAGGGGGCGAATGGCAGATTCAAATTTTGCCAGAAAAAGAGTTGCTGCAAACCGGAAATGAGCCGATTCGAATTCTTCGAGAGTTAGAAAGTCTTGGTAAGCTTGTTGTAACTGCCGATTTAAGTGGAATGCCTGAGCTGGCAGCGTTTGATCCTGAATCTTTATATCTTAAATGGGATATGACTCTAGCTGGCGATTCTGTCAATGAAGATGATATCAAAGAAGTATTTGAGTGGATTGATGGTGATGGGGCTCAAATTACCATAACTGCGCCTACTACAGCAGTTGCACCAGTCAGTGAACCGGAGGTTGCCGTGGCAGCAGCTCCGCAAGTGGCAATACCTGCCGCAGTAGTTGATAAGCCGGCTGTGGCAGCCGCCAAAAAAGAAGAAAAACCCGCCGCTAAAGCCCCTAAGCAAGAAGGTTCTATCCGCGTTGATTTAAGTAAGATTGACCAGATGGTGAATCTGGTCGGTGAATTGGTTATTACCCAGTCGATGCTGAGTCAGTTTGGTGAGTATGCTGAAGAGGCCGCTTCAGGAAACGGTTCAGAAGAGAACAGCGATTGGGTTGAAAAACTAAAAGAAGGTTTAACACATTTAGAACGCCATACACGTGAATTGCAAGAAAGCGTCATGAATATTCGTATGTTGCCTGTGAGTTTTGCTTTTAACCGTTTGCCTAGAATTGTGCATGATGTCAGTCAGAAGTTGGGGAAGCAAATTGATTTAGTGATGGAAGGTGAAGGCACTGAACTTGATAAAACCATGCTTGAACAATTAACCGATCCATTGGTACATATTGTACGTAACTCTATTGACCATGGTATTGAGCAGCCAGAGGTAAGAATCGCTGCCGGTAAACCTGAGATTGGAACGGTTAAAATGGCGGCCTTCCACCAAGGTGGTAGTATTTTGATTCAAATAACCGATGATGGTGCAGGTATTAACCCTGACAGAATCGAAGCTAAAGCGATTGAGAAGGGTGTGATTGAGGCTGATCACAACTTAACTAGAGATGAAATTGTCGATCTGATATTTCATGCTGGTTTCTCAACTGCAGACGTTGTGAGTGATATATCCGGTCGTGGAGTGGGTATGGATGTGGTGCGCCGTAATATCAAAGGGCTCGGTGGCTCTGTTGATGTTAAAACGAAAGTTGGTGAAGGCAGTGTCTTCACGATTACACTACCTTTAACATTAGCCATTTTAGATGGGCAGTTGTGTTCTGTCGGCAGTCAGACTTTTGTGTTCCCATTGGTCTCTATCATTGAATCGATTCAGGTTGATAAGTCATTAGTGAAAGGTATTGCTGGAGACACTGAGTTGTACAAGTTACGTGATAGTTATATCCCGGTCATTCGTTTGCATAAGAAGCTTGGAGTGGAGGATGCTAAGAAAGATCTTGCGGATGGCTTATTAGTGGTCATCGAATCAGGTGGTCAACGTGCTGGTGTTTTTGTTGATGATCTGCAAGGACAGCAACAAGTCGTTATAAAAAGTTTAGAAAGTAACTTTATGAAAATTGACGGTATTGCAGGCGCAACGATTCTGGGGGATGGAACCGTTTCACTTATTTTAGATGTCATGGAAACCGTCATGAGTCATAAGGGTGGCAAAGCACAATTGAGTGCGGCATAGTATCCAAATTTACTGGATCCTAATCATTAAGTATTAATTTATAGCTTTAAGAGGTCTGTATGGCAGGTGAAGAGTTTTCACTCGGTTCAAAAGAAGTTCAACAAACGATATTGGTTTTAAATCTATCGGTTGCTCAAATTGATTTATCCATTACTGAGGGTGACAACTCGGTCAATACTTTAATTGAATCATTTACCTATATGTCACAGCATATCGAGCAGATTCAATCATCTAGCTTGAAGCTTGCAGGCTTGGCAGGAGATAGTGCTCAGGAATTACAAAATGTATTACAGAGTGAAGCTAGTGAGCTTGCCGTTAAAATGAATCAAGCCATTGTTGCCTTTCAATTTTATGATAAGTTGAGTCAGCGTTTAGAGCATGTCTCTCACGGTATATCAGGTCTAGCAGAGATTGTTTCTCATGAAATGCGTGTTAAAGATGCGGCTGAGTGGGAAGCTTTTAAAACAAGCGTTCGTCAAGGTACAACTATGCGGGAAGAAGAAGAGTTGTTTGAACTCGTCTTTGATCAGCATCTCCCTGTAGAAGAAGCGATTTCTATTATGAAAGAGCGTATGAAACAGAGAATGCATGAGGAAGAAGTCGTTGAAGATGAAGATGAGTTATTTTAAATTTTAATTATTTCCGCATAATGTTTTTAAAAAAAACCCGTTTGAAACGGGTTTTTTTATGCCTGTTTTTTATCCATAGTACGGTATATCGTTATTTTGCAAAGACTTTATTCGGTCATAAAATAATTCATGTTTAATTAATTAGTAAAATTTATAACAATAGAGCAAGCCGATGATTTGTACATCGATTTCTAAATAAAGAGGTAACGTATGCAACTTAAGTCTTTTAGTCTGAAACTCATTCAATCTTCGCTATTGAGTGCAACCCTTTTAGCAGTTCCTGTGGCATCCATGGCAGCGCAGTATATGCCCTTCGTGCAGGGTAATACTCAATTAGGCGCTAGTTTACAGAGTGCAATTGAGAGTACTCAAACGACGTTAAAAGCAAATGGTTTTGAAGTTGTCGGCAGTTACTCTCCAAGTGCAGATACACAAGTCATTATTGTTACTAATCCTGCACTGAAATCTATGGCTGGACAATCTAAAAATGGTGGTTTTGGCGCAATGGAGCGTGTTGCCGTGGTTCAAAAGGGCGCGGATGTTGAAGTCAGTTACACGAACCCCGCCTATATGTGGAATGTCTATCGTATGAAAGGCGACATCCAACCTGTACAGAGTGCCATGAAGACGGCTTTAGGGGCGCAAAAAGAGTACGGCGCAGATGAGCCAATCAGTGACGAAGATTTACGTGGTTATCACTATAAGATGATGATGCCTTATTTTGATGATGAAGATGAGTTAGCTGAGTTTGGGTCACATGAAGAAGCGCTTAAATCCGTTGAAGCAGGCTTAAGTGCAACAATGGCTGGTTCTTCTAAAGTTTATCGTATTGATATTCCGGGCAAAAAAATGAGTGTCTTCGGTGTGGCTTTAAAGCATAAACAAGCCGCCGATAGCTTTATCAGTAAGGCCATTAATAGTAAGGGCATGAGTCATGCTGCACATTTTCCCTATGAAATCTTAGTGGTGGATGGCGAAGTCATGGCGTTAAATGGTAAGTTCCGTATTGCAGTTAACTGGCCTCATCTTGCGATGATGGGGGATGGTAGTTTTATGAGTATTTCAAGTGCACCTGATCAAATTACAGAAGCTTTGCAGGCTGTTGCCAAAAATAAAAAAATAGAAGCTGAATCAGGTTTCTAAATTCGTTTAGAAAACACTGAACGTTTTATCCCGCGAAAAGCACAGAATATTCTGTGCTTTTTTTGTTTAAGCGTCTTGAAACTTCTTCCCTTAAGCACTATAGAAAGTGCACATCTAATTATTTATAACATTCAAAATACAAATTGGAGATTTATCAATGAGTGCAACCGAAACTCACGCGTTTCAGACCGAAGTGAATCAACTGCTAAAACTAATGATTCATGCGTTATATTCAAATAAAGAAATTTTTCTACGTGAACTTGTTTCCAATGCTTCTGATGCTTTGGATAAGCTACGTTTTGAAGCGGTCTCAAATGATGCCTTAACCGAAGGTGAAGAAGAGCTTTTCATTCAGGTCGAATTTGATAAAGAAAGCGGTACGCTGACTATTTCTGATAATGGTATTGGTATGACCCGTGACGAAGTCATTGCGAACATCGGAACGATTGCCAATTCGGGCACTAAAAAGTTCCTGGAAAACATGACGGGTGACCAAGCTAAAGACTCTCACTTGATTGGTCAGTTTGGGGTAGGTTTTTACTCCTCTTTTATTGTAGCTGATGAAGTGGTCTTAACTACACGCAAAGCCGGTGCGCAAGTGTCTGAAGCGACCAAGTGGATTTCTCAAGGTGAAGGTGAATTTACCTTAGAAACCGTGGAAAAGGCGACTAAAGGTACCGAGATTGTTCTACACCTTAAAGAAGATATGAGCGAGTTCTTAGAAGAAGCGCGTTTAAAGAATATCATCACCACTTACTCTGACCATATTAGCTTCCCTATTAAAATGGCCGCTTCAGAGTGGGATGAAGAAGCAAAAGAACAAAAGCCGACTGGTGCTTTTGAGCAGGTCAATAAAGCAACTGCTTTGTGGACCCAGTCTAAATCAGACCTAAGCGAAGAAGATTACACCAACTTCTACCAAACGATCACCCACGATTTTGGAGAGCCGATTGCGCATATCCATAATAAAGTCGAAGGCACCTTGGAATATACTTCACTTTTATATATCCCTAAAAAAGCGCCGTTTGATCTATATGAACGTGACCGTCGTTATGGCTTAAAGTTGTATGTTAAGCGTGTCTTCATCATGGATGACGCTGAACAGTTAATGCCGACCTACTTACGCTTTGTACGTGGTGTAATTGACTCTGCGGACTTACCATTGAATGTCTCGCGTGAAATTTTGCAGAGCAATAAGGTAGTTGATAAGATTCGTGCGGCTTCGATTAAGCGTGTCTTGACTGAACTGGGTAAGATGGCTTCAGCCGAAGATCAAGCAGACTACAACACGTTCTGGGATGAGTTTGGTCAAGTCATGAAAGAAGGTTTGGTTGAGGATTTTGCCAATAAAGACAAAATCGCTCAGTTAATGCGTTTTGCTTCTACGCAGGATGAAAATAATGCAGAGCAACGTGTCTCATTCGCGCAATATGTCGATCGTATGCAAGAAGGTCAAGAGGCGATTTACTATATTGTTGCAGATACCCATGCTGCAGCGAAAGGTAGTCCGCACCTTGAAATGTTCCGTAAGAAAGGCATCGAAGTCTTATTGTTGTCAGATCGAATTGATGAATGGCTGGTCTCTCACGTGACGGACTTTGAAGGTAAGGCGCTTAAGTCGATTACCTCTGCTGATCTAAAAGAGTTTGAAGATGAAGCTGAAAAAGACCTGTCTGAAGATGAGAAAAAAACGCGCGAAGCTTTAACGGATAAAGTGAAAGCGGTTATTGAGGACGTCGTTTCAGATGTACGCATGACCAGCCGTCTAACGGATTCACCAGCGTGTGTGGTCAGTGCCGAGGGTGATATGTCAGCGCATATGGCTCGCATGATGGAGCAGATGGGACAAGCGATGCCTAAACAGAAGCCTGTTTTGGAATTGAATCCAGATCATGCTTTAGTTAAAAAGCTAGAGTCAATTGAAGATGATGCTAAGCTAAAAGAGTGGTCTCTGTTCTTGTTAGAGCAAGCCCAGTTGGCAGAAGGGGATTCTTTAGAAAACCCAGCAGCTTTCATTAAACGCATGAACGCTTTACTCAGTGAAGTGATTTAATTCGTTGATAAGTTAAATGATTTAATTTCGCTATTAAATCATTAATTGACTCTAACCCTAAATGACCAGGCCTGGTTGTTTGGGGTTTTTTACATTTAAAACAAACGTTTACCATGAATTTATGGCACAATAGCGCCAATTAATAACCCCGTTTTTTAGACCATCTAGTTTGTGTACAAACTTAGGCGGTCATACTCCAGTAAATAGTAGGAAGAAGTTTTGATTTCAACAGCTAATATCACCATGCAGTTTGGTGAAAAACCCCTTTTTGAAGATATCTCAGTCAAGTTCGGTGGCGGTAAACGTTACGGTTTAATCGGTGCCAATGGTTGCGGTAAGTCGACCTTTATGAAAATTTTAGGGGGCGATTTAGTACAGACAGCGGGTACCGTCAGTGTTGATGAAAATGAACGTGTCGGTAAGCTAAAGCAGGATCAATTCGCTTACGAAGAGTTCAGTGTCGTGGATACCGTTATCATGGGACAGCCTGAGTTATGGGAAGTTAAAAAAGAGCGTGACCGTATTTATAGCTTACCTGCGATGACTGAAACAGAAGGCATGCTAGTGGCAAACCTAGAAGTTCAGTTTGGTGAAATGGATGGTTATACCGCTGAATCGCGTGCTGGCGAATTATTATTGGGTCTTGAAATTCCGGTAGAACAGCATTTCGGACCAATGAGTGAAGTTGCACCGGGTTGGAAATTACGTGTGTTATTAGCCCAAGCCTTGTTTTCTAATCCAGATATATTATTGCTGGATGAGCCGACCAACAACTTGGATATTAACACCATCACTTGGTTAGAAAATGTTCTGAATGAACGTAAAAGTACCATGATTATTATCTCCCATGATCGACACTTCTTAAACAGTGTTTGTACGCACATGGCCGATTTGGATTATGGCGAATTACGTTTGTATCCTGGTAACTATGATGAGTATATGACGGCAGCCACGATGGTGCGTGAGCAACTACTATCGGATAATGCCAAGAAACAAGGGAAAATCAACGAGCTTAAGGCCTTCGTAAGTCGTTTCTCTGCAAACGCTTCTAAAGCCAAGCAAGCGAGTTCTCGTGCTAAAGCGCTTGATAAGATTGAACTGTCAGAAGTTAAAGCTTCTAGTCGAGTGAATCCATTTATCCGTTTTGAACAGGATAAAAAGTTATTCCGTTTAGCATTGGAAGTCGAAAAGCTTGGCAAAATCTATTCTGACAATGAAGGTGAAGATAACCTGGTGATCACAGACCTTGACTTGATGTTGGAAGTCGGCGAGAAACTAGGCGTTATCGGTGCCAATGGTGTCGGTAAAACCACCTTCTTAAAATGTTTGGTTGGTGATACGGACTTAACGTCAGGTGCCGTCAAATGGTCTGATAACGTTAAGATTGGTTATTACGGTCAAGATCACAGTCATGATTTTGAAGAAGATATGAGCTTGTTTGATTGGATGAGCCAATGGAAGCAGCCTACTGATGATGAACAAGCAATACGCGCAGTTTTAGGACGTTTGCTGTTCTCTCAAAAAGACATTGATAAGTCTGTGAAAGTCCTTTCCGGGGGCGAGCAAGGCCGTATGTTATTTGGTAAGTTAATGCTACAAAAACCAAATGTCTTGATTATGGATGAGCCGACCAACCATTTGGATATGGAATCCATTGAATCTCTAAACCAAGCTATGGTCGATTACCCTGGTACGATCATATTTGTCTCACATGACAGAGAGTTCATCTCATCGGTTGCTTCTCGCATGCTGATTATGAAAGAAGACGGAACTCATGTTGATTTCCGCGGTGATTTTGAGTCTTATATGTCGACATTAGCTTAAGCCTTAAGTTTTGTTGGTACTAAGCTTAAAGCGTTATTAAATACGCTAAGTCTTAAAAAAGAAAAGCCCGCTAATCCAAAAGGATTAGCGGGCTTTTTTGTGTCCTCAGCAGGAGGAAGTCTGAGGAGAGTAAAAGAGAGGTGTCGTGCTCTTTATGTTTGAGGACACAGCCTCATCTTAAAGATGAGGTATTAATGATTAAAATTCCATTAATAGATGTGGAGATGAATCTGGGATGTAGATACCAGCATCTTCATATTCTGCCATGTGGTGAGCCGAAGCCGTAGCTGCGAATCCAAAAGTTAATAGTGCTGCTAATAGTATCTTTTTCATGTTTCTATCCTTTTTGATATTTTTTTCAGTGAAGAGGGCACTGGTTGGGCCCTTCTATTCACGATTATTTCTTTGTAATTGGGCTTAATTAAAACACCATTAATAGGTGAGGAGACCAATCTGGAATCATTGAGCCAGCATCGTCATTTGCGGACAAGTGATGTGCTGAAGCTGCTGAACTAATACCAACTGTTAAAAGTGCTGCTAATAATATCTTTTTCATGTTTATTTCCTTACGTGTAGTTTTTAATTTCAATCCAGTATTTGTACTGGAGATTAAAATTCCATCGTTAAGTGGGCAGATTGATCAGGGATGTTAATACCTGCATCATCGTTTGCCGAAAAGTGGTGAGCCGAAGCCGTAGCTGCGAATCCAAAAGTTAATAGTGCTGCTAATAGTATCTTTTTCATGTT
>CBFDDF010000002.1:0-263553 GCA_965603495.1 uncultured Thiomicrorhabdus sp.
GTTCCGGCCGCGATCCACTGCCAGTTTGCCGCCACCACCTCCAGGTCCACCACCTCCACCAGGTCCCATGCCACCTCCCATGCTACCTCCAGACCCCATGCCGTTACCCGGTCTCATATCATCATCCGATCTCATTTTATTTCTTTGCATCGGTGGTGAATCGGGTAGTCTGAGCCCCCGTGATTGCGCGCGTTCTTGCATGCGTTGGTGATGCTCATTACGGATTTGTTGTCTTTGACCAGCTGTTTTAGCAGCGTTCAGTTTGCTGCGGTATGCTGCACGTTCCTGTTGTGTCATCAGCTGACTACCGTAGATAGGGTCTTGAGTGTGTAAGCGATCTCGGTCTCGATCTCTGTCTTGATCAGGCAGTTGATCCTGATCTTGAATGTGTAATCGATCTTGGTCTCGATCTTGAAGGCGATCCTGGTCAACCGCTAGCGCATAGCCAGTGGACAGCGATAAGACGCCAGCTAAAGCAGATATTATCAATGTATGTTTCATCATCGTTGACTCCTTATAAATAGAGGTTGATGCAAGTGGATAATCATGACCCCTGCAACCCATTCAGAGGTTAACTTGGTAATAGAGGATTCAACAAATTGGCTGCTCACTTTAAGAACCTGTTCACTGGGATGACTGAGTCCAGTAAACAGGAAGGGAGTATGAAAATACTAAATGCCAACCACCCTGAATTTTTATATAAAACTATTAACAATTTTAGCAAAATTGCGTAATAAGACAAGTGAAAAAGCGCTTCTATCTAATTCGTTATCCAAGTTACCAGGCCTGGTAACTTGGTTTTCTTGGTGTTGATTAGCTGAGCAAGAAAGGAAAGGGGGAGACGCTACGCTTTAATTTCAAATTCTAAAAACGGCTCATCTTTTCTCTTAACGTTTTAATAGGCTCTAAAATCAAAGCCCGTAAGAACTGAACAGGCCTGGTTAATTTCAAATCTACCAGGCCTGGTGGAGTTTAATCCCACGAAAAACCCCACATAATCCAGAAACCATCGGGTTTTTACTGTGATAAAATACGTGCATTCAAATTTTAATTTTCAGGAGAAGTCTCATCATGTTAGATGCTTACCGTAGTCACGTTGCAGAACGTTCAGAACAAGGTCTTCCACCGTTACCGTTAAACGCGGAACAAACAGCTTTATTGGTTGAGTTGATTAAAAACCCGCCAGCCGGTGAAGGATCTTTTGTGGTGGACTTGTTAACGAACCGCGTGCCGCCAGGGGTGGATGAGGCTTCTTATGTTAAGGCTGGATTTTTAACGGATGTAGCGAATGGCACGATTGCTAATGACTTAATCTCTGCTGAACAAGCGACGTTTTTATTAGGCACAATGCTTGGGGGCTATAACGTTCAGCCATTGATTAGCTTGCTAGACAGTGATAAAGCCAGTGTTGCAGAAGCGGCCGTTGTGGCGCTTTCTAAAACGCTATTGGTTTACGATGCGTATCATGATGTGGTTGAAAAATCTAAAACCAATGACTATGCGATGCAGGTTATGCAGTCGTGGGCCAATGCTGAATGGTTTACCAATAAACCTAAGATGCCAGAAGAAATTACCGTGACGGTTTTCAAGGTTGAAGGCGAAACCAATACAGATGATTTATCGCCAGCGACAGCTGCTTGGTCACGTCCTGATATTCCACTACACGCTAAAGAGATGTTAGCGGCGCGTATTGAGAATGTTGGCGGTGTGATGGATGAATTGAAAGCCAAAGGCCATACGGTTGCTTATGTCGGCGACGTGGTTGGAACAGGTTCTTCGCGTAAATCTGCGATGAACTCTGTAATGTGGTTCTTTGGTGAAGACATTAATTATGTGCCGAATAAACGCCAAGGTGGTGTGGTGTTGGGTGGCAAAATTGCTCCGATTTTCTTCAATACCGCCGAAGATTCAGGGTCGTTACCGATTGAGTGTGATGTTGACTCAATGAATATGGGTGACGTGATTACCATTCATCCATACGCCGGTAAAGTGACTAACGAAGCAGGCGAGACCATCTCTACTTTTGAGATCGCACCCGAGACCATGCCGGATGAAGTGCGTGCCGGTGGTCGTGTGCCGTTAATTATCGGTCGTGGTTTAACGGATAAGGCACGTACTGCGCTAGGTATGAGGCCATCTGAAATCTTTATCCGTCCGTCAGATAAGTCTCAAGCAAACCACGGTTATACACTGGCTCAGAAAATGGTCGGTAAAGCCTGCGGTATCGCAGGTGTTCGTCCTGGTATGTACTGCGAACCACACATGACCACCGTTGGTTCTCAAGATACCACCGGTGCGATGACGCGTGATGAGATGAAAGAGTTGGCTTGTTTAGGTTTCTCTGCTGATTTAGTCATGCAGTCTTTCTGTCACACAGCGGCTTATCCAAAGCCGGTCGATATTACTTTACAGCACTCGTTACCAGACTTTATGACCAGTCGTGGCGGGGTGGCATTACGTCCAGGTGACGGGGTTATTCACTCTTGGTTAAACCGTCTGTTACTACCTGATACTGTTGGTACCGGTGGTGATTCACATACGCGTTTCCCAATTGGGATCTCTTTCCCTGCGGGTTCTGGTTTAGTTGCTTTCGGTGCGACTCTAGGTGTAATGCCTTTGAATATGCCTGAATCTGTTTTGGTACGTTTTAAAGGTGAAATGCAGCCGGGTGTTACGTTACGTGACTTGGTGAATGCGATTCCTTATCAAGCGATTCAAGAAGGTTCCTTGACGATTGAGAAGAAAGGCAAAAAGAACGTCTTTAACGGTCGTGTACTAGAGATTGAAGGGCTTGAGCACCTAGCGGTAGAACAAGCGTTTGAATTGTCTGATGCGTCTGCGGAGCGTTCTGCGAACGGTTGTGTGGTTAAGTTATCTGAAGAACCAATCATTGCTTACTTAAAATCTAACATGGCGTTAATCGACTGGATGGTTGAAAACGGTTATGCCGATGCGCGTACTCTGTTACGTCGTCGTGATGAGATGCAGGCGTGGATTGATAACCCACAGTTATTGTCAGCGGATGCCGATGCAGACTATGCGGCCGTGATTGAAATTGATTTGAATGAAATCAAAGAGCCAATAGTTGCTTGTCCAAATGATCCAGATGACGTTAAGTTATTATCAGACGTTGCGGGCACCAAAATTGATGAAGTCTTTATTGGTTCTTGTATGACTAATATCGGTCACTATCGTGCGGCAGGTAAGGTTCTAGATAAAATGGGTAATGTGCCGACGCGTCTTTGGATTGCGCCGCCAACCAAAATGGATGAGCGTCAGTTAATCGAAGAAGGTTATTACAGCATCTACGGTAGAGTCGGGGCGCGTACTGAGATGCCTGGTTGTTCATTGTGTATGGGGAACCAAGCACGTGTTGCTGACGGTGCAACTGTGTTTTCAACCTCTACCCGTAACTTCCCGAACCGTTTAGGAAATGGCGCAAACGTTTACCTAGGGTCTGCCGAGTTAGCGGCGGTATGTGCTGCTTTAGGTAAATTGCCGACCATCGCAGAGTATCTAAAAGAAGTGGCGATGCTAGATACGATGGGGGACGATGTTTACCGTTACCTACAGTTTGATGAGATGGCTGACTACGAAATAAAGTCGCCGAAAACATTGGCTGAAATTGGCGTTGCGGTAGGTTAATCCTGTCGCCAATGGCCGCTGAATAAAAAAACCGCTTATGACTGAGGTCATGAGCGGTTTTTTTATGCCTTTTTATATGATGACTGATGGTCATAAGGTTAATTTGGACTGGCTATTAAGTTAAGATATCATTATTTAGAATTACTCAGATATAGAAAAATAAAGGTGAGTTATGAGGTTTTTTCAGTTAACAGTCATTTCAATTGCTGTTTTGTTTTTGACAGCCTGTGTTGAGACGACTACGACTAAGGTCTATACCATTAAAACGTCGATTACCACTTCACAAGCGGATATTGATTTATTGATAGCGAAGGCCAAATTGGACGAGCGGACGCGCATTATGGCTGAGCTTGCTAAACAAGCTAAGCAGGATGGGCAAGTTTCCAAGCTTAGGTTAGAGGAATTAGCCAGTCAGTGTAAAGCTGTGAACGTTGCTGAGGTTCGCTTGGCTAAGCCAAAAAAGGTCAATCCCTTAATCGAAAAACCTCCGGCAGTCACGACTCAACCTGTTCAGCAAGCTATTCAATCACCCGCAACAGATAGCGTCATCAGACATTGCCAGGTTTTTCAGCTTATTCCTGAGCCATACAATGGCAGCTTGCGTGCGGTTTTAGATAAAAGTACTGAAGTAAGAGGTAATACCCAATTGTTACCCACTCTCTGTAAATACAGTCGCAGTCCAGGGATTATCAAAAAACTCCAACAGTCCCTGCAAGCGCACGGTTATTTAAAATCCAGTCCGCCTTATGATTTGGTGGTGGTTGATGGCGTTTGGGGTATCAATACTTTAAGTGCCGTAAGAGCTTATCAAAAAGATCATGGTTTGGCTTATGGTCAGTTGAGCATTGAAGTTTTAAAGCATTTAAAAGTGCTTTAAAAAACAGGTAAAGATATTCTCATTCAATAAGACAGTTCGCTAAAATATAAATTAGCGTTTATTTTCTTTCCAGTGAATTGAACCTAAACCTATTTAAACGTTAGCAATCGAAAGGTAACACATGCACATATTTAAACTCTCCGCTATTACACTGCTGACGCTTTCTTTAATAGGCTGTTCGAAGCCTATGGTTAAGACAGTTGGTTCGGTCACTCAAGGCGAAAGTTTTTCGGAATCTGATATTGATTTAATGATTCAAAAAGCCAAGGCTGCTGAGCGTGACAGAGTACAGGCGGAGTATGAGCAACAAAAGTTGACTGCGAGTATTTTTGCCAATCTAAAGAAAATGAATTTACCTGCCTTAGCGGGAAACTGTCTAGCGCGAGTGGTGGTTCCGGCTCAAACCTCATCCTCCTATTCTGTGGTGGAGATTTCTAAAGAAAGATTGAGTTATCGTACTGTCGTTTGCCAAGAACACTTTACGATGGAAAACATCATTAAATTACAAGCGAGCTTGCGTGATAATGGGTTTCTAAAGTCAGAAGAGGTTAGTGCGATTGGATTGTTGAATGGTAATTGGGATGAAAGGACTGCTTTGGCACTGGTCTCCTATCAAAAAGCCAACAGATTGGCATATGGGGATGAGCGGGTTGAATGGACCTTAGAATCTCTGAGGCATTTAAACTTGCTTTAAAGCACAGGGAGAATCCTTAAGTTTAGACACAAAAAAGCCTGAATTCATCAGGCTTTTTTGTTTTCAGGAAAATCACCAGGCCTGGTTGCTTAGCGTAACCAGGCTGGATCTCTAATGAAGTAGCTTAATGCATCGTACTTAAATAGAGTGATAATTTACTGGAGGTTTCAGAGGTGATATCCCCCATTAACTCTTCAATAATGCTTTTCTCACCTTCGTAATAACGCACATTTTTAACGCCGACAATATCACGCGCTACGCTATTTAAATCACTTAGGCCATCAATCATTCCACTGGCCATTGCATCATCGCCTAACCAAACTAAACCTGTATAGGTGTCATCCGTTTCTTTTATACGATCTCCACGGCCTTCACGCACGGCAGAGATAAACAGTTGATGGGTTTTCTCCAATACTTTTTCTTGGAAAAACGCACGACCCGCTTCGTCTCTAGGGCTGAAAGGGTCAATAAAGGTTTTATGTTCACCGGCATGCATGGAGCGGTTTTCAACACCTATTTTTTCCATTAAGTCCGTAAAGCCGAAAGAGTCCATGCGGACACCGATAGAACCAATCATCGAACCTTTATTGGCGTAGATTTTATCTGCTGCCACCGCAATGTAATAACAGCCAGACGCACATAGGTCTTCGACCACGACATAAACTGGCTTGTTATGTAGTTTTTTCAAACGCGTGATTTCATCATTGATTAAAGCAGACTGAACTGGACTACCCCCTGGCGAATTGGCTTTAATAATGACCGCTTTACTGTGCTTGTTACTAAAGGCCTCTGCTAACAGCGGATTGAGTTTTTCAGCACTGATTTTAGTCCCCGGCATGATGGGACCTTCAATTCTGACGATAGCGACATGATCTTTACCTGCAGACAGTCCATCGATATCATCCAAAGAGCCCATGCTTTGAGTGGCGAGATAAATAAAGAAGATGATGTAAGCCGCGATCGCTAATTTTAGAAAATTGGCAAAACGGCGAGTCCAACGTTCTTGTTTCACCAAGGATTCGACGGCGCTGGCCAGTCGATTAAAGTTATTTTCTGGTTTTTGAGACTCTTGTTCCATTTTGAATGCCTTATAATAATTTCAAGTTTTGTAATTCTACCTTGTTCGAGTCTATGACCCAAGAAAATACGCCTAATCTAAAAAACAGTGAGTCTGCTAAAAGCCAGGCAGAGGATATTCAAACTACCGATATCGTGGAAGATAATTTGCCGCCTGAGAGTATGTCGGCGAGTGCTTCATCTGAGTTTGATATAGATGCTTTCTTAAAGCAGTTAACTCAGCGACCTGGCGTCTATCGAATGTTGAATAAAAAAGGGGGGATTATCTACGTCGGTAAGGCCAAAAACCTAAAACGCCGCGTCAGCAGTTATTTCAAGAAAAAGCATGATGAGATTAAGACGGCCTCAATGGTTTCCCAGGTTGCCAAAGTAGAAGTGACGGTAACCGATACAGAGAGCGAAGCCTTAATTCTCGAAAACACCCTCATTAAACGCCATAAGCCTAAATACAATATTCTATTTAGAGATGATAAATCCTATCCCTATATTTATGTTTCTACTGGCAAAGAATATCCGGCATTAAGTTACCACCGTGGCGCGAAACGCCGATTAGGGGAGTACTTTGGGCCTTTCCCCAATACGTCAGCGGTTCACCAAACCTTGCAGGCCTTACAGAAGGTTTTTCCGGTAAGGCAGTGTGCCGAAAGTGTTTTTAATCATCGTTCACGACCGTGTCTGCAATACCAAATCAAGCGCTGTTCTGGCCCTTGTGTGGAAGGCTTGGTGACTAAGGAAGCTTATCAAGAGGATGTTGAGCATACGCTGATGTTTCTACAGGGCAAAAGCTTTAGGGTGATTGAAGTCCTTGGTGAGAAGATGGAGCGGGCAGCCGAGTCTTTAGAATTCGAGCAAGCGGCATCGTACCGCGATAAGGTGGCGGCTTTAAGAGCGATACAAAGTCAGCACCTCATCAATCAGCCAGGCGCTAAAGATATGGACGTGATTGTCACGGCTGAGCAAGCTAATCAAGTGTGTGTTTGTTTAATGATGTATCGCGGAGGTAATCTGTGGGGCAGTGAGCACTTCTATCCAAAATATATAGACTCCGCAGAAGAGCAAGACGTTTTAGCTGCGTTTGTCGCCCAACATTATCAATCTCATCCGATTCCTGCTGAAATCTTATTGCCGATTAAATTAAACGAGCAAGTCGGGTTGGAGCAATGGTTAAAAGATAAACGACCAGGCCTGGTCAAAATTAAACAACCCGTTCAACAGACTGCAAAAGGCTTAATCAAGTTAGCGCAAACCAATGCCAATGCGGGGTTAAAGCAACATGTTACCCAGAAAGCAACTCAGGTTCAGCGGGTCAAAGCCTTACAAGAAGCTTTGGGTTTGGTGAATCCGCCAAACTATATGGAGTGTTTTGATATTAGTCATACTATGGGCGAGTTGACGATTGCCAGTTGTGTGGTATTTGCAGAAGGTATTCCCAATACCCAAGCGTATCGGAAATTCAATATCTCAGGCATTACCGGGGGCGACGATTATGCCGCCATGCATCAAGTATTGGAACGCCGTTACAGTCGTTTAAAGACAGAATCGGCCCAATTGCCAGATTTGATTGTCGTAGATGGCGGTAAGGGACAATTAAACCAAGCCATTGAGGTTCTTAAGGGATTGGAACTAGACAATGTCCCCTTGGTGTCAGTTGCTAAAGGCGAGGGGCGTAAGGCGGGCTTAGAGGTGCTTTATACGCCGTACAATATGCAAGGCATCGATTTAGAATCGGATGATATTGCGTTACACCTGATAAATCATATCCGCGATGAAGCACATCGTTTTGCCATAACCGCCCATCGAGCCAAACGCACCAAAGCGCAAACCCAATCTAATTTGGAATCCATTGAAGGCATCGGTCCGAAAACCCGAAAGATTCTATTGCTACATTTTGGTGGTTTAACCGAAGTTAAGCAGGCCTCTATCTCTGAGTTAAGTAAAGTCAAAGGCGTGAGTCAGGATAAAGCACAACGAATCTATGATTTTTTTCACGGAAGTTTATAAAAGTTGAGCTGAATCACCTTAAAATTGCTTAGCTTATGATAGTATTCACAATATCCATTATTAAAGAAATAAAAGAAAATTTATGAATTTACAGTCACTCCCAATGATGATGACCTGGTCACGCGTTGTTTTAATTCCGGTATTTTTAATTTGTTACTACGCGCCGATAGAAGATGCACGTTTTTGGGCCGGCCTAGCCTTTATGATTGCCGCCATTACCGACTGGTTTGATGGCTATTTGGCCAGAAAGTTAGGCGTTGATAGTAAGCTGGGTGCTTTTCTGGATCCGGTGGCGGATAAGTTGATTGTCGCCGCAGCTTTAATCGTGGTTGCTGCAGAATATAACGATAATATCTATGTGATTATTTCAGCCGTGCTGATTATGATGCGCGAAATTGGCATCTCAGCGCTACGTGAATGGATGGCAGAGAATAATGCCAGAGACGTGGTCGCAGTTTCGCAGTTAGGAAAGCTTAAAACGGCTTCACAACTGGCCGCATTGACTTGGTTGTTGTACGGTGGCGAGCTGTGGGGCGTGAATTGGGGTGAGCTTGGTTTCCCAATGCTGTATTTTGCCGCAACCCTGACGGTGATTACTTGGATCCAATATACCAAGGCAGCACTGCCTGAAATCATTCGTTCAACAAAATCATAGAGATAGTTTTGTTTTAGGGCGCGAAGCCTAATTAACGGAACTTTCTTTTCGATTTATTACTAAAAATTACTTGACGTTTAAAGTCGATTCCCTATAATACGCCCCATCAAGCGGGAATAGCTCAGCGGTAGAGCACAACCTTGCCAAGGTTGGGGTCGCGAGTTCGATCCTCGTTTCCCGCTCCAAATATTGGCGGAATAGCAAAGTGGCTATGCAGTGGATTGCAAATCCATCTACCTCGGTTCGACTCCGGGTTCCGCCTCCATTTACATTTGGAAAGATTGATAAATTTCGACTTAGCATTTTATAATGTTAGCTATCTGCCCAGGTGGCGAAATTGGTAGACGCAAGGGACTTAAAATCCCTCGGTGGTAACACCGTGCCGGTTCGACTCCGGCCCTGGGCACCATATTCTAAAAGCCAGCTTAATTCATTAAGCTGGCTTTTTTTATGCCTAAATTTTAGGGATTCCGAAGTGCAACTCTGCAAAGAGGGTTTACTTATCTTATCTATCCGTTTTATTCATCAAATAACACCCGTCTGAAATGTATCTTTAATGGTTGTTTTGTTTGAGGGAGTTTTGCGCGGAAAAGTTTAATTCGCGGCTGCGTGGTCTAGGAACCAGTGTTTAGGGCCAATCAAAGCAATAGGCAGAGGTTCGCCTATGGAGAGCTTATGCAGCGCATCTTTTTTACCCACTCCCGGTGCTAGCACAATACGATGTTTTGCGTTGTGTAGCGTATTGAGGCTTAATGAGACCCTTTCAGAGGGTGGTTTTGGAGCATCAAATACCGCGACGACTGAGTCTGTTTGGGTTAGAGCAGGGTTGCTAGGGAATAAGCTAGCCGTGTGACCGTCTTCTCCCATGCCTAAAATAACAATATCAAGCGCATCGAAAGAGGTTATTTGGGTTTGATAGTCTTTAGCGGCTTTCTCGGCGCCTAATTCGGCTTTGATAGGAAAGAAGTGTTTTTTTGATGGGCCTTGGCCGTTAAAGAGTGTTTTAGACACCATGCTGTCATTACGTTCTGCATGGCCAACAGGTAAGCACCGTTCGTCCCCCATATACCATTCTACTTGCTCCCATGGAAGGGCGAGTCTAGAGAGTTTCTGTAGGCAAAGTGCTGGGGTGTTACCTCCAGGTAGTGCGATTCTACAACGGGGTTGGTGGCGCAAGCATTCTTTTATTTTTAGGGCGATAAAATTCGCAGCAGCTTCCGCGAGGTGCTCGGTATTGTCATATATGTGATATTGATCCGCTGACATTATTCTATATCACCATGGTTTTTTCCGGGGCGGTACCAGCCACATAAGCAGTCTTTTGTTAACACATCCATCGCTGGAATATCACAACTTCCGGCAGGATAGCGATCAATGGATACTCGGTTTTTCCATGCATTTAGGATCGGTTCGACGATCGCCCAGGATTCATTTACCTCATCGGCACGTGAAAACAGAGTGCCATCCCCCATCAATACATCGTGCATCAGGACTTCATAGGCATCCGCCACAGCATCCGTATTGGCATAAGGGGCATGCATTTCCATGACTTCATTATCTGTCGTAGGGCCTGGCTTTTTAGCATTGATTCTTAAGACAATGCCGCTGTCAGGCTGTAGTCTAAAGATTAGTGCGTTAGAGGTGGGTAAAGAAGCATGTTCATTAAACAGGTTGAAAGGGGGTTTTTTGAAGCGAATAATCACTTCTGATACACGACTCGGCAGACGTTTCCCTGAGGTCAAAATAAAGGGTACGCCTTGCCAGCGCCAATTATCAATTTGAAAGCGCACAGCGGCGAAAGTCTCAGTCACTGAGTCAGGAGAGACCCCTTCTTCAGCAACATAAGCTGGTTTAATTTCGTCGCGTATAATGCCTTTGGCATATTGAGCGGCAACCGTCAGCGAGTCTATGTCTTCGGGTTTAAAGCGTCTTACCGCGCGAAGAACTTTGATTTTTTCATCGCGTACGGCATCTGCCGTAAATTCAACGGGTGGCTCCATAGCAACTAAAGTCATGACTTGCATGAGATGACTTTGAATCATGTCACGCAGCGCACCAGCTTTTTCATAATATTGCGCACGGTATTCAATGCCGAGTGTTTCTGAGACATTGATTTGCACATTATCAATATAGTTTCGGTTCCAGAGCGGTTCCATAATGCCGTTGGCAAAGCGGTAGACTAATAAGTTTTGGACACTTTCTTTCCCCAGATAATGATCGATTCTATAAATCTGTTTCTCATTAAAAACCGCTTGTAATTCGGTGTTTAAAGCAATAGACGTTTCAAGATTCATTCCAAAGGGTTTTTCAATAACAATTCTTCGGTAGCCTTCAGCTTCTGACACTAACCCCGCCTTGTCTAAACCTTGTGCAACTTTGCCATACCAAGCAGGCGGAATCGCGCAGTAAAACATGGCGTTTTTTTGTTCGCAGTCACCTAAAGGATGAATGGCTTCGGCTAGGAGAGCGTAACTTTCGTCACTGCCTAAGTCGCCAGGCACTAAAATCAATTTTTCGGTAAACGCGGTCCATTTTTTAGGGTCTTTGGTGATATCGTGGCATATTTCCGTCAGACCATCAAAGAGGATCTGAATCCACTCTTCTTTGCTGCGCTTATTCACCAGTCCAATGATTCGGCTGTCCTTATGAACGAGCCCACAGTCCATCATGCGGATGAGAGAGGGGATAAGCTTACGTTTGGTCAAGTCTCCCGTTGCGCCAAATATCACAATATTTGACGGATCAGCCGCTTCAGTATCGATCAACGGCTGTTTACTTTCTGTTTGCATTGTCATATCAAGCCCGTCCGTAAGGTTACTTGTTTTCTGCTGGTTTAATGGCGTGACCACCAAAACCTGCGCGCATCGCATTGAGAACCTTACCTGAGTAGGTGTTTTCCTGTCGGCTGCGGAAGCGCATTTGTAATGCCAAGCTGAGGACTGGTGCAGGAATCGCTTGCTCGATAGAGGCTTCAATTGTCCAGCGACCTTCGCCAGAGTCATCGACGTAATCACTTAAACTGCTTAAGGCGACATCTTGTTTCAAGGCATCCGCAATTAAATCGAGTAACCAAGAGCGAACTACACTGCCGTGTTGCCAGATTTGTGAGATTTGCGTCATGTCTAAATCCATGCCTGGCTTATCTTCCATTAGTTCGAAGCCTTCCGCAAAAGCTTGCATCATGCCGTATTCAATCCCGTTGTGAACCATTTTGACATAGTGTCCGGCGCCAGCTGGTCCAACATGTCCCCAGCCGGTATCGTATGAAGGTGCAAGGGATTTAAGGGCGGGTTCAACCAGGGCAACGGTTTCTTTTTTACCGCCAACCATTAGGCTATAGCCATTCTCTAAGCCCCAGACACCGCCAGAGGTTCCACTGTCCATAAAGCGGTAACCTCTTGCTTCCAGCTCTAGTTCGCGTCTTTGAGATTGCTTATAGTTTGAATTACCGCCATCAATGACTAAATCGCCTGGTTCTAAGCCCGCTTCGATGATGGTTTCAATCGTTGTATCAACATGTTCATGCGGCACCATTAACCAGATAACTCGAGGTGCGCTTAGATTGTCAATAACGGCTTTAAATGAGGCGACGGCTTGTATGTTTTCATGTTCTTTTGACAGGTCAATCGCAACTTGCTCTGAACGATTGTAGGCAACGATATGATGATTATCCCTTGCAAGACGTCTAACCATATTTGCTCCCATTCTACCTAGGCCAATCATTGCTAACTTCATGTTACTCTCCTTGTTTTTTACTCGAATATGTTCATGTATTTAATGCGAAAAAGGTGTGTTTGTAAGGTGATTGTAATGTGTTTGTAAAGTGTTTAGATAGCATGGCTTGTCAGATTACACTACATTCGCTTTGGAAGGGGTGTGGCAGGTTAAGCCAATATTTAGGTGTTTGCGACGCTGCAAACTTAATATTGATTCTACAGGTAATTACGCAGAATAAAAGAGGGAATTGTATAAATAACCAGGCCTGGTTATTTAAAGTTATCGAGCCATTGACGGGTAAATAGTGTGCGGTATTCTCGGTTGTTTAGCCTATTAGGGCTATCTGGTGTACGAAAAATAAATAACAGCGCACCACGATAACGCATGTGAGCGCACTTATCGTACAATTTAAAAATTATTATCTATTTAAGAATGTAGTGTTTTGTATTAAGTAATTGTATTTAAAGTGTTTAAATTTTTTGGGCTGGTATAAGCTTAGCGGTCTATGTTCTCAATGAAAGGGGTTGGTGCTGTGAAAACAGATTTTAAGGTGTTACTAGTAAGCGATGAAGTTGCTAATACGCAAGAAATTGAGGCAGGGTTGATGGCTTCAGGTATTACTCAGGTCAAAATAATTTCGACTGAATCCAATGTGTTAAGTGCGCTTAATGAGAACGCTGCTGATTTGATTGTGTTAGATGTTAAAAAGCCTTCCACCGCGCTGTTTGAGCAATTCTCGATTGTGCATGAGTTTTGTCCTCGGCCAGTGGTTTGTTTCAGTAGTGAGCGTGATTCGAAGGTGATTGCGAAGTCTGTCAAGGCTGGGGTGACAGCTTATATTGTCGATGGCAAGGACGCCAATCGAATTAGGCCTATTATTGATGTGGCGATGGCGCGTTTTAATGAATGTTTCGCTGTACGTAAGGAGTTGGCGCAGGTTAAAGATAAATTATCCGAACGTGCGGTCATTGAAAGGGCGAAAGGTTTGTTGATTGAGCATAAGCGTATGACTGAAGATCAAGCTTATCAAACCATGCGCAAGATGGCGATGGATCAAGGTAAAAAAATATCAATTGTCGCGCATGAAATCTGTGATGTCATTGCGGCTTTGTCTGCTTGATGAATGTTTTATTTGTAATGCGAGATATAAAGAGTGGTTTCAGTGGTTAAGGGGGCCGGTGAGTTTCTTAGAGTTGTCTTGGTGGATACTGATACCGCTCGATCGGCACTGTTGGGGCAGGCGCTTCAAGATCAGGGGTTTGAGGTTGTCGAGCGCTTGAGTCCAGGGCCAAGCCTATTGGCGCAGGTTGCCAGAATTATGCCGGACATGATTGTGATTGATACCGATTCACCAGATCGAGATATGCTTGAAAGTGTGTCTTTATTGAGTGAGCATAATCCCTTGCCGGTGGTGATGTTTGCGGATGAGGATGATGATACGGTTGTTCGTGAGGCGATTCGTTCGGGTGTCAGTGGTTATATTGCACGTAATACGGATCCAGAGAGAGTTCGCTCAATTATGAGGGTGGCGATTGCAAGGTTTAGAGAGTATCAAGCTTTAAAGGATGAGTTGTTAAAAACCAAAGGTGAGCTACAAACCAATAAATTGGTACAGAAAGCGAAGATGTTATTGGTTCAGCATAAGAGTGCAACGGAGCAGGAGGCGCATCAGGCCATTGTGAGGATGTCTATGGATCAAAATAAATCCTTAGCGGATGTTGCGCAGAATATTATCAGTGTCTTAGGAATGGAAATATGAGGTGGTATTTGCATGTTGGATAAATTAAAAGTGGGATTTAGTCCATTGACGGACAGTGCGCCTTTGATTGTTGCTAAAGAAGAGGGTTTTTTCGCGCAGGAAGGGTTGAATGTCACGCTTTGCAAAGAGGTTTCCTGGGCAAATATTCGAGATAAGCTAGTCTATGGTGAGTTTGATGCCGCACATATGTTGGCCCCGATGTTGATGGCAACGACCTTGGGGTTGGGTGGGGTTAAAAAAGCATTGCTCACGGCGTATTCATTTGGGTTGAACGGCAATGCAATAAGTGTTTCCAATGTGCTGTATGAGGCAATGGTTGCTTGCGAACCTAAGTTAATTGAGTGTCCTGAAAAAACCGCCAGTGTTTTAAGGCAGGTGGTAGAAGCTCGTAAAGAGCAGTCTAAGACTAAGTTACGTTTCGCTGTGGTTTTTCCTTTTTCGATGCATTACTACTTGTTAAATCATTGGTTGCAAACGGCAGGGGTCGATATTAATGAGGATGTCGAGGTTCTGGTTGTGCCACCATCTCGTGTCGTTCAGGCTTTGGAGGAGGGGTTGATTGATGGTTACTGTGTCGGTGAGCCTTGGAATACGCATGCGGTTAAGCGGCAGGTAGGTGTGACGATTATTACGGGTTATGAAATCTGGAATAATGCGCCAGAGAAAGTGTTGGCGGTCACTGAAGAGTGGGCGCAGAACAATTCGGATATTCATCAGAGGATGGTTTGGGCATTATATCAAGCAAGTCAGTGGATTGACCAAGCGGAGAATCGTCCAGCATTGATCTCTTATCTGGCGATGGAAAAATATGTCAATGCACCGATCTCCAGTATTGAGAATGCGCTCAGTGGTCAGGTTTGTAACCCCGTTTGTAAAACTTGTCGTAGTGTTCCAAATTTTTCACTGCCATTTAAGTATCAAGCCAATTTTCCATGGCAATCTCATGCCGAGTGGATTTTGCAGCAAATGCAAGCTTTAGGTCAGATTTCTGGAGATTTTGATATTAAAGCAGTCGTTGCAGCAGCTTATCGGACAGATTTGTATCGTAAAATATTGGTGGCGCATGGCGTTTCTGTTCCTAGTGTAAATTCAAAGGCGGAAGGAGAGCATGCTGTTCCTTGGGTGGATGAAGGGTATTTGTTGGGAGAAGATCTCTTTCTTTAGTTTCGTTGTTTTCCATCATTCGCCTAAATTTCCCATCTGCTTTTCTAAGTTTCTATTCTGTTTATCATTATCTAAAGAATCGTTGCACCAAAATAACCGTAAGCCAGTCTATTTTGGTAATTATCCATATTTTAATATACTGGTTATGTTGTGTGTTTTTTATTAACCGTATGAAATTGCAGGTAAAGTCATTATTGGTCTGTAGCGTGCTTAATCGATACTAAGTTAATCGAGTAATGTTGCTCTAGGATTCTTCCTGTTGATAGGAGGGATGTAGAGCAATCATATCCCTTCTATTTATATATCTGAATTCTTAAAGCTTTGTAAGTTTTATTAAATACATTTAAATAAAGAAAGGGTCATACCATGTCTGCATTCAAATCATCACGTCGTTATTTTTTAAAGAAAACCGTACTTGCGGTAAGTACTGCTATCGCACTTTCATCGGGTGCTTATGTATCTAGTGCCTATGCTTTAGGCGAAGCTGAAAAAGAAGAGTTAAAGTTTGGTTTCATCAAGCTAACGGATATGGCACCTTTGGCCATCGCTGCTGAAAATGGCTATTTCGAAGATGAGGGTCTATACGTTCAGTTAGAAGCACAAGCCAACTGGAAAGTACTATTAGATCGCGTTATCGATGGTCAGCTGGACGGTGCACATATGTTGGCGGGTCAGCCGATTGCGGCAACCATTGGTTACGGTACCAAGGCAAACGTTATTACGCCTATCTCAATGGATTTAAACGGCAATGCCATTACTGTTTCGAATAAGACTTGGGCAGCAATGAAGCCACACGTCAAAATGGAGGGTGACAAACCTGCGCACCCAATTAGTGCAGCAGCACTTAAACCCGTTGTTGAGTCCTACAAAGATGCGGGTAAGCCCTTTAAGATGGGGATGGTCTTCCCTGTATCAACTCATAACTATGAACTACGTTATTGGTTAGCAGCCGGCGGTTTAAATCCTGGTTATTATGCGCCGCATAAAGGCAATTCTGCCGGTACTTTAGATGCAGATGTTTTACTGTCGGTGACACCTCCACCTCAAATGCCAGCCACCATGGAAGCTGGAACAATTGAAGGTTACTGTGTAGGTGAACCTTGGAACCAACAGGCAGTATTTAAAGGCATCGGTGTTCCAGTTATCTCTGATAATTCAATCCAAAAGAACAATCCAGAAAAAGTATTCGGTCTGCGTGAAGACTTCTATGAGAAGTATCCAAACACAACTATCCGTGTTGTAAAAGCAATGATTCGTGCAGCGCATTGGTTAGATGCTGAAAACAATAAAAACCGTCCAGCAGCTGTGAAAATTTTATCTAAACCAAACTATGTTGGAGCGGATTACAAAGTCATTGCCAATTCAATGACAGGAACTTTTGAATATGAGAAAGGCGATAAACGTTCTGAGCCAGATTTCAACGTGTTCTTCCGTTATAACGCTACCTATCCATACTATTCAGATGCAATCTGGTACATGACTCAAATGCGTCGTTGGGGTCAGATTTCTGAACAGCAAACCGATTCTTGGTACAAAGATATGGCTAAAAAAGTCTATCGCCCAGATATTTATAAGCAGGCAGTTAATGAATTGATTGCTGACGGTAAATTTAAAGCGTCGGACTTCCCTGGTGTTTCTGAATCAGACGGTTTCCGTGGTGTGCAAAACGACTTTATGGACGGTGTTCCATATGACGGATCTAAGCCTAATGCCTATATTGACAGCATGACAATCGGTCTTAAAGGTTCAAAGAAACTTTAATTAAATAGAAAACCTTCTATTGGCACAAAGTGTTGATAGGAGGGGGTTAGTATTCAACTTATTCAAAGGTGAAGTGTATGAATCCTTTAAAGTGGCCAACGATAGAGCCGTTTTATAAACTGGCAATAGGTGAAGATCGTAGAGGTCAGCTTAACGCGATTGTTAAGATGGTCGGTCTGCCTTTAGCGGGTATTTTTATCTTCTTGCTTATCTGGCAAGGAGCCGCATCCCATATCAATACTTCTTTGGGACAATTTCCGGGGCCTCAGCAGACGTATGAACAGTTTATTTCTTTAGTAGACGAAGCTAAGGCAGCCTCTATCAAAGAAGAGAAGTTCTATGAAAGACAAGAACTACGTAATGAGAAAAAACTGGCAGCCAACCCAGATGCCGAAATTAAAATACGTGACTACACTGGTCCACCAACGTTCTTTGATCAAATTGGTCGAAGCCTGGTTACCGTTATCAGTGGTTTTTTACTGGCCTCTTTGATTGCTGTGCCGATTGGTATTGTCATTGGTTTGAGCAGTAACGCTTATGCCGCTTTCAATCCTATTATTCAAATATTTAAACCGGTCTCTCCGTTAGCATGGTTACCTTTAGTCACTATGGTGGTCTCGGCAGTCTATGTCACGGATGACCCTATGTTTGATAAGGCGTTCTTAAACTCGATGTTTACGGTTTTACTGTGTTGTCTATGGCCAACCATTATTAATACGGCGGCGGGTGTTGCCACGGTAACTCAAGACCTTAAGAACGTCAGTCAAGTACTGAGTTTAAATTGGTGGACGCATGTTCGCAAAATTGTATTGCCATGCTCAATTCCTATGATGTTCACGGGTCTACGTATCTCTTTTGGTATTGCTTGGATGGTATTGATTGCGGCAGAGATGTTGGCTCAAAACCCTGGTTTAGGTAAGTTTGTTTGGGATGAGTTCCAAAATGGGAGTTCTAATTCTTTAGGACGCATTATGGTTGCCGTGGTGGTCATCGGTATTGTTGGATTTATTTTAGACCGAGGCATGTTGATGATTCAACAAGCCGTATCTTGGGATAAGTCAGCAACATTACGCTAGTAAAGTCAGTTGAGTTAGGAGTATTTAAATGTCAGAAGTCCACTTAGAATTAACCAATGTTGGAATTGAGTTTCCAACACCAAAAGGGCCTTTTAGAGCCCTAAGAGATATTAATTTAAAGATTGATCAAGGGGAGTTTATCTCTTTGATTGGCCACTCAGGTTGTGGTAAATCAACCGTGTTAAACATTGTTGCTGGCCTTTATGAAGCAACAGAAGGGGGTGCTCTGTTAGATGGTCGTGAAGTGAACTCACCAGGTCCAGAGAGAGCGGTCGTTTTCCAGAACCACTCTTTATTACCGTGGTTGAGCGCTTATGAAAACGTCGAACTGGCGGTTGATCAGGTCTTTAAAAAGACAAAAACGGCCGCTGAGAAAAAAGAGTGGATTGAGTACAACTTAAAACTCGTCCATATGGATCATGCGATGGATAAACGTCCCGATGAAATTTCAGGCGGCATGAAACAGCGTGTAGGGATTGCCAGGGCTTTAGCAATGCAGCCAAAAATCATGCTCATGGATGAGCCATTTGGAGCGCTGGATGCATTGACTCGGGCGCATTTACAAGACTCTTTAATGGAGATACAGAAGGAGTTAAATAACACGGTCATTATGATTACCCATGATGTCGATGAAGCCGTATTGTTATCAGATCGAATTGTCATGATGACCAATGGGCCAAATGCAACAATCGGTGAAATTTTAAAAGTGGACTTACCACACCCAAGAGATCGTTTGGCTTTGGCAGATGATCCAACGTATAACCATTACCGTTCAGAAGTGCTTCGCTTCTTATATGAAAAGCAGAGGAAGGTAGAGCACTGATTTTTTTTGACTATATTTGGCGTTTTCTTTTTTAAAGGGTTGGGCTAAATGACTTGTTCTTAAGTTTTAAACGCCAAAATAGTCTCTCAATAAGGAGGAGTTTTTATGCAAGAGATGATTACCCTTTATAACCAGAATAAGTCGGAAATAGAGAAGTTTTTAATTGAAACCATTCGAAATAATGGTCATATCATGCATTACGAATTGGAAGAAATGCAGCAGTTTTTCTCTATTTTTTCTAGCTTAGAGCTGGTTTATGTCGCAGATAAGTCTTTTAATCAAATCTCCCCAAATATCAAAAGAGACTCCATTGATGAAAGCTCAATAGGTAAAAATAGAACCTATCTAATCTCAAAAGTTGAAACTAAGGATGAGAGTGTCGCGATTACGACCCCTTATACGAGTTCTGCCACGGGTGAACCCTGCGTCACGTTAATGTACTCCAGTGACGATCAATACTTTTTCTTTGATTTTAATATCACTATTTTATTAACGAGGTTTGGTTTTCTTGAACGTCATCCTCTGTTTAACCGTGTGACTAAATACTTCTATTTAGCCATTGGTGTTTCACTTATGTTCTTCTCATTGATGTCGATTGGCTATGCCTTTTATGAATATTTGGTTAATGAGCTCTTTGCACCAGCAAACTACAGTTTAGAAAGTGTGTTCAAGCCGATTATTGCCCTGACAATGGGATTGGCAATTTTTGATCTAGCTAAAACCTTATTAGAGCGTGAAGTGTTCTTTAAAGCCTATTCAGATAAGAAAGACGAAAGTAGATTACTGCTTAAGTTTTTGACGGCGATTATTATTGCACTATCCATCGAAGCGCTGATGGTTGTCTTTAAAATTGCATTAGATGATCCAACTCAAATGATTTATGCGCTTTATCTGATTGTTGGCGTCTCTTTAATCATCTTGTCACTGTCGGTATACAGTAAGTTCGTGATTAATGAGAAATAGCTTAAACGTTGATCTGCTAATATTTTAATTTAATACAGGGTTTGCCTTGAGAAGTTTCTTAAACCTTTATACACTGTCGTTACGTAAAGTACTCATTTAGAGTGTTCGTAAGGCTTTTGGCTTGTTGACGATATTCCGGGTGTTTTATGGATTGTTTTTATCAGGTAATCAAATGGTCAAAATTAGAGGATAATGAAATGCAAAAAGTTTTAAACACAAAGGTTTCTCGCTTAGTTTCTTACGCGCTATTAAGCAGTGCTGTTGTATTAAGTGCTGGTTGTTCCGGTGATACGGAAGAAGCTCAACCTGCTGAAACGGTTTCTGCTCAACAAAATACGATGGATGTTAAGCAACCTGCAGTTGTTGAAGCGCCTAAAGTAGCACTTCAGCCTGCGCCTGCAGCTGTTGCCGTAGTTGAGGAAAAAGTGGAAGCGGCTACAGAAGTGGTGGCTGCTCCAAGTGGTGAAAAAGCCTATGCGACTTGTGTCGGTTGTCATGGTGCAAAAGCTGAGGGTGGTCTTGGTCCGCGTTTAAATAATCAAACGCCTGAAGATATTATCGCCAAGCTTGAGAAGTATAAAGCCGGTGAGCAGATGGGACCTATGACAGGTATGATGGCGCCTATGGCTGCTAGTCTGACGGCTGATGACATGAAAGCAATTGCAGAGTATGTCGTTACTTTAAAATAAGCTGATTGTTCTCTATCAATATGGGTTCTAAAGCGGTCTTAAGGGATTTCTTTAGAGCCCATTTTGCGTTTGGAGGGCTGAGATATCTAAATATCCATACAATTGATGGGTGCCATAATCTAAAGTGAGGCTCGTTTATTAAGAGGTTGCTACAGGAGGCTCGTCAGAGGCTTGGTTTTTTTTGTATTTCCCCCAGTTTTGACTAGATTTTATGTAGAGCTCTTCTACTTTGGTTCTTGCCCAGGGGGTTTTTCTCAAGAAGGTCAGGCTTGATTTAATACTTGGATCACTTTTAAAACAGTTGATGGGGATTAATGTGGCGAGTTTGTCCCAGCCATAATGTTTTTCAAGGCTTGTCACAATCTCCTTTAAAGAGATGCCGTGTAAAGGATCTTTTGGGTGAACTCTTTCTTGAGCTTCGATGGTTAATTCCGGTTTTTCTGTTGTTTTATTCATACTGTATTTAGATCCGCATCTGCTTGAGTGACAATTGACGTTATTCTAGCCTGTTTTTAACTTCTATCCATTGTGCCATATATTGCGTGCTTTTGTGGTGATGGTGGTTTAGCATCGCGCCGATAAAATTAGCCGTTCGGTGCGCGACTAGATCTGTCGTTAATTCATTGATTTTGTCTAACAAGGGTTGTGGCCTTTCTGGGGTTTGCAAATAGCGATCGGTGACTATTTTATAACCTTGTTTTTGAGCCTTTTGCCATAATACAGAATCCTGGTATAGCCTTACAGCTTGTTCTGCAAACTCATGAGATTGGTTGGCAATGAGACCACCCCAGGCTTTTGAGTTTTCCATTTGCATAGATTCACTGCCGATGGAAGTCGTGACATTGGGAGTTCCACAAAGCATTGCTTCAGCAAGCTTGCCTTTAATGCCTGCTCCGAAACGTAAAGAGGCTAAACAAACTCTGGCTTGAGAGAGGACGTCAAATGCATTTTCAGCCCACCCCATGACTTTAAATCCTTGTTGAGGATTGTGTAATTGAGTGGCTTTCTTGGGTGGATATGCACCATAAATATGCAGCTCAGCTTTAGGGAGTTGTTGACGAATTTGTGGCCATATTTCTTGTTTTAGCCATAGCACGGCATCCCAATTAGGTTCATGTCTAAAATTACCAATGGCAATGAAATTTTGGCGTTTTTCGAGTGTTTTCAATGGCCTTGTCGGTAGGTTCTCATATAAAAACGGCAGATAGATTAATTGTCGAGTAGGGACTTGAAATTGTTGTTGTAGCAACGCCATCTCAAATTCGGAGATCATCAAGGTTACATCACAGCGAAAGATGGAGGCAATCTCTCGTTTGGCGAGGTCCGAAGCGGCCATCCTCTCAAAAAGTACCTGTGTATTGTGTAACGGAACCTTTTGTAGATCAGTCATTTCAGGTTGGGTATTCAGATAATCCTTAATCATCTGTTGACGAACTGCTCTCAGGCTATGTAAGTCTTCTGTATTGAGGATTCGAATTGCTTGAGGTGCTTGTTTCTCAATACGCCAACCAAATTGTTCTTCCATCATGAAGCGATCAAAAATGACCAGGCCTGGTTGAAGTTGTTGAATAAACAGGTCAAAGCTTTCATTATTCAATTCAATCAATTGTTCATTAATCCCTAAAACTGATAAATCTGTTCTATGCTCTCCAAGATTGGAGGGACTGGCAAAAGTAATGAGCCAGCCTTGTCTTTGAAAAAGCTGTATCAACTGCATCATGCGAGTGCCGGCAGCAGAGGAATTAGGCTCAGGCCAGACATAGCCAATGATTAAAAGTGTTTTGTTGGGCGTTTTCGAAGACATGGTGCTCAGTTTAAATTTGTATGGATTTGAATAAGGTCTATTTTAAATGGCTTCTACCAGGCCTGGTAACTATTCCGGTAACTATTTTATTAAGTAAGTTGAAAACAAAAAGCCGTTGCACTTGGAATGATATGGTAATGTCTATATTAATAAATATATTCAAAATTCTTAAAGTAATGTATACCGCTAAGTAAGTGCGCGTTAAATAATAAAATAGGATAAACGTTATGAAAAAACAAATATTAATTACCTTTGGTGCGCTTTTAATCAGTTCTGTCTCTTTGAATGCTCAGGCAGGCTGGTGGAGTGATGCTTGGGATGATACTAAGGAAACAGCTAGTTCTGTATGGAGCTCCATTACGGATGAAGCGAAAGAGGTTAAGGAAGAGGTGAAAGAGTCTAGCGAAGAACCTATAGATGATATCAAAAAGCTCGGCGATAAAGAAACCTATACTGAAGCCTGGAAAGATATCAAAGAGAGCGCGAAAAACCCTTCGGAGCCTAACGTTGATGAGAATGGCATCCCGAAGCAATAGAGCGGCTTTATACAGTCTGGACGTTCATTAGAATATTATAGGAAGAAAAAAATGCAACGAATGATATGGGTATCACTGAGTATACTGTTAAGCGCAAGCCTTTTGACAGGGTGCGACAAGGTGGCAAACAGTGCAAAAAACCTGCAATCTGATTGGGTCGGTTTGGATAGAACCGTTGAATTATATAGTTGCATGACGGGTAAGTTGATTAAGGTTTATCAGGGCGATGTGAGAATTAACCCTGAAGATACCGATGGGACTTCCATCTTGATTGACGGCAAAAAGGTTCATACGAATTTATGTTTCGTGATTGCCGAAATTGGCGTTAAGGAAGAGGTCATTCCAGGACAGTCTTCAAAGTAGTCATGGTAGCTTATCTCATTGACTGATTCAGTGTCGGTCTTGATGCAATAAAATCACCTGCGGGTGGTTGAATTTTGATATGATTCTTTCATTCTTAAAGTAGAGCGAAAAGTAACAATGAAGATGGTTAAATTCAAAGAGTCCTTCATGCAAACATCTGTTAAAACATCATTGTTAGCAATCAGTTTAACGCTGTTGGCAGGATGTTCTACTGTAACGGGTAGTGTGGATGCGATTGCTCAAGGGGTTGTCAGTTTAGGGGATAAGCTACAATCTGTGACGGGACATGTTCAGGTTGAGGAAATAGATGAAGAGAACTTTAAGTTATCAGAACTATTCTATGAGCCAGTAACCAGTTTTGACAGTCTTGCCATGCGCGCTAAGGCCAGAGAAGCTTGTCCTAAAGGCTATACTTACCAGTCTCGTCAGGCTAAGAAAGCAGGTGAGTTTGCTTATACACATGAACAATGTGTCGGCGGAAACTCATGTGGTTATATCTTAGAGTGGCGGATTAAATGTGAAGAGGTGCCTTACGAACCGTTTACGTTGTTTGGCAAAACGTAAAGTTCAGCACAATGGATTTTAATATCAGACTTGATTAAGGTCGATAATCTAAAAAAGCCACATTATGGACAATGTGGCTTTTTTGTATTTGAATTTAAAGCATATACATTAAGAAACAAATAAGAGAAGGTTTTAGTTTATGGTGATAAAGCATTATATTTGGTTGTTTAGTATCGTCGTGTTTGCTATTTGGCAATCGACGCAGATAGCGCTTTGGCCAGCTGCTTGGCACTCATTATTGAGCTATTCACTTTATATAGTCGTGGCAATTGGCGTTTTTATTAGTTTATGGTTGAACCGGATTCAGCCTTTTCTGGTGTTGATGTCGATTGGACTACTTAATGCGTTATTGACTTATTTTGCAGCACCTTCTGAGATGAATTTAGCGACCGCGGTATTGTTCCCTATTCTGGCTTTTCTGCTGCCGCTGAATTTATTGTTGTGGATTTTATTGCCTGAAAAAGGGGTTTACAATAAACGCTTTGATTTGGCTGTGTTTTCGGTTTTTGTCGTACAAGCGGTTGCCGTTTATTGGTTAATGACGGATTTGTCTCTACAATGGGTTGAGCCTTTAAGTTTGCGAATTATCGAGGGGTCTCAGTTAGTACAGTTACCGTTTGCGAGCGGTTTAATGTTTTTACTGGCTGGTTTTGTACTCTCTTTTAAATTGCGTTATCACCGTTTTAAGGTTCTATATCATGCGGTTGTGGTTGTCTTGCTGTTGATGGCTTATGGCCTAAATACGTTTTTTCAGCCGGGAATATTAGCCTGGTTTTCGATGATTTCTGCGGCCATTATTATCCTCTCCGTTATTTTTGATTCCCATCATATTGCTTATACCGATGAGTTAACCGGTATTCTGGGGCGCCGTGCGCTTTATGAAGCGTTTTTAGGTTTAGGCCGAAAATACAGCATCGCAATGGTCGATATCGATCACTTCAAAAGTTTTAATGACACCTATGGGCATGATGTGGGGGATGAAGTCTTGCGCATGGTGGCCTCTATTCTTGATACGGTTTCAGGTGGAAGAGCTTATCGATATGGGGGAGAGGAGTTTGCTTTAGTATTCGCGGGAAAAACCACGGCAGAATCATTGCCTGAGCTTGAGCGCCTACGCGCTGCAATCGCAGGAGAGAGTTTGGAATTTGTTGTGAAAGGCAAGCCCGTGCAAACCCAAGTTAAGATTAGTATTGGCGTTGCTGAAAATGATAAAAACTACAAGATACCGGAAGCTGTTTTGAAATTTGCAGATGAAGGTTTATATAAAGCCAAGAGAGCCGGACGTAATAGAGTGGTTGAAAGCCTTTCTCCTCCCAAGGAAGTTAAACGAAGCCCTTCTCGACCAGTCGCAAAATCAAGAGCCAAAAGCAAGTAGTAAAAACTCAATGTGTAAAATTTCATAATTTAAGTCAGTCTTATAGATAGAAGAAATAAGGAAAACATCATGGCAACACAAAGTCCTCTGCCTATTGTCCAAGAGAACAGCGATATTGAAATCGAGTTCCAATTAGCGTTAGTGGATAAAACCATTGTAGAAGAGACGCCAGAAGGTGAAACGCTTAGATTTACAATCGGCGATGGTACTTTTTTGAATCGTATTGAAGAGATGTTGGTGGGTTTGGAGTTGGGGACGACGGCTAAGTTTACTCTGGGGGCTGAACGCGCCTTTGGTTTGTCTGACCCCAATAATTTGCAAACCATGGCACGCAGTGATTTTTCAGCAGATATCGACTTGAATCCAGGGCATGTGATTGGCTTTAATACCCCCATGGGAGAAGAGATTCCAGGGACGGTACATGAAGTCGATGGTGATTCAGTGGTGATTGATTTTAATCATCCATTAGCGGATGCGACAATCGTGTTCACGGCAACCATTAAGGCAATCCACTCATAAGAGCTGTTTAGAGCGCCTAAGTTTTTAATAAAGTTGCTTAATCTTCCGTCGAGTTAGCGCGTTTTTCTTCATGGAATTGGTGCATGTGGCCTTCACTGCAAAAAGTATCTTTACCGTCGTAATAAGCATCAGATTGCGGTAGGTGTACACCACAATGCGCGCAACGTACCATCGCTTCAGCCGTTTTTCCCTCTGCGGTTTCAGTCGCATCCTCTGCTAGTTTTTTATTTTGTTCACGAATTTGGATGACTCGATTCAGTGTGAACCGAATTATAAAGAAGACTAAAACAACAAATAGTAAAAAGACAATGGCTCTCATGGGGTTCTCGCGAGGAATGGTTCGGAATTGTTAATGCAATCATTGTCTAAAAATCATACAATAAAAGCAATTTTTATCTTTTAAATTATCTTAAAAAAATCCTGCTGAAAGTCGAGTTAAATCGATTAAAAATATTTTAAGCAGTGGACGTTGGAGACGTTTCTTTACATGAATTTACATGAATATCAGTCTAAAGCCCTTTTTGCCGAATACGGCATCGGCATTCCCAAAGGTCGCTTGATCACTAAGCTCGATCAACTTGATGACGCATTGGATTCCATCGACAGTAATGGTTGGGTCGTTAAGGCTCAAATTCATGCGGGCGCACGTGGTAAAGCGGGTGGCGTAAAATTGGTGACGAGTCGTGAAGAAGCACATCAAATTTCTGCTGAGTTACTAGGCAGTGCCTTAGCAACCATTCAAACTGCGGGTAAAAAGCTGCCAATTAACAGCTTGTTAATCGAAGAAACGCTTGCGATTGAAGAAGAGCTTTATCTGAGTTTAGTAGTTGATCGTGTCACACGTACCCATACTTTTGTGATTTCTGCCGCTGGCGGAATGGATATTGAAGCCGTGGCGGAAGCCACGCCTGAAAAAATATTATCCGTGCATATTGATCCGACAGTGGGTGTGATGCCTTATCAGTGTCGTGAAATCGGTTTTGCGTTAGGCCTGACAGGTACTGCCTTTAAACAGTTGGGCCAGTTGATGAAACAGTTTTATCAATTGACCTTGGATAAGGATGTTTCACAGCTTGAAATCAATCCGTTGGTGCGTACTGCAGACAATGATTTAATTGCTTTGGATGCGAAGGTCAATATCGATTCAAATGCACTTTACAGGCAACCAGGCCTGGTCGAATTACGTGACTTCACGCAAGAAGATGAGCGTGAAGCAAAAGCCTCTGAACATGAATTGAACTATATCGCTTTGGACGGTGATATCGGTTGCATGGTCAATGGAGCAGGTTTGGCGATGGCGACGATGGATTTAATCAAACTCAACGGTGGTGAGCCGGCTAACTTTTTAGATGTGGGTGGGGGAGCAACCCCGGAACGTGTTTCTGAAGCGTTTAAGTTGATTTTATCTTCGTCAGAAGTGAAGTCTATTCTCGTTAATATTTTTGGTGGTATTGTCCGTTGTGATCTCATCGCAGAAGGGATTATCCAGGCAGTTCAAGAAGTCGGTTTAACGATTCCTGTGGTCGTTCGCTTAGAAGGCACCAATGTGGAATTAGGACGTGAAATACTCGCAAAAAGTGGTTTAAGTATTATTACAGCAGATGGATTGGCAGATGCGGCTTCTAAAGTCGTCGAAGCAGCAAGGAAATAACAGAATGAGCATTTTAATTGATAACAACACCAAAGTAATTTGCCAAGGATTTACGGGAAAGCAAGGCTCATTCCATTCAGAGCAAGCGATTGCTTACGGTACAAATATGGTCGGTGGGGTTACGCCCGGTAAAGGCGGTCAAACCCATTTAGGTCTTCCTGTTTTTAATACCGTTAAAGAAGCGGTTGAGTTAGCGGGTGCAGAAGCGTCAATGATTTATGTACCACCAGCTTTTGCAGCAGACTCTATTATTGAGGCCATCGCTGCCGGTATTAAAGTCATTACCTGCATTACCGAAGGCATTCCTGTTGCGGACATGTTAAAAGTACGTGCCGTTTTGGAAAAGTCAGATGCGTATCTGATTGGACCTAACTGTCCTGGTTTGATTACGCCTGGTGATAATGGCACAGGTTGTAAAATCGGCATTATGCCTGGACACATCCATCTGCCTGGAAAAATTGGGGTTGTTTCTCGTTCTGGAACCTTAACTTATGAAGCGGTTCATCAAACCACCCAAAATGGGTTAGGTCAGTCGACTTGTGTGGGTATCGGTGGTGATCCGATTCAGGGTATGAACTTCATCGATTGCTTAAGGTTGTTCCAGGCAGATCCGCTAACCGAAGGTATTATCATGGTGGGCGAGATTGGCGGACAAGCTGAAGAAGACGCCGCCGAATTCATTAAAACCAATGTGACTAAACCAGTGGTTGCATATATCGCTGGCGTTACGGCACCTGCTGGTAAGCGTATGGGGCATGCCGGAGCGATTGTGAGTGGCGGCAAAGGGACTGCGGAAGCTAAGTTTGCCGCTTTAGAATCTGCCAACGTTACGATTGTACGTTCTCCAGCCGAACTGGGTGATGCGATGCTGAAAGCGCTTTCCGTTTAAGTTCATTTAAAGCATCTATTTCAAATTATAAAAAACAATCAATCCATAGAATTAAATGGATTGGTTTGTGAAACGCACCCAATAGAGATGACTTCTATATGACACAGAACGTAACAGTCGTTATGGCTCAGATTGACCCGATTGTCGGCGACATTTCCGGTAATGTACAGCGTATCATTGATGCGGCTCATCAGGCAAAAAAACGCCATTCAGCGGATATTGTCGTCTTTCCTGAGATGACAATTACCGGTTATCCGCCAGAGGATTTGTTGCTCAGAGACGGTCTCTACCCACAAATTCATCAAGCGTTATCTAGAATTGGTGAACAAGTGTTAGGCGTGGTTTGTGTGATTGGTTATCCGATGATGGATGAGTTGGGTGAACGCTTTAATATGGCGGCTTGGATAGAAGGTGGCATCATTCAGGCCAGTTATATGAAGCAACATTTACCGAACTACAGTGTATTTGATGAGCAACGTTATTTCAGTGTCGGTAATCAGCCTTGTGTGATGGAATTCAACGGTATTCGTTTCGGTCTGCTGATTTGTGAAGATATATGGAAGATTTCACCGAGTACTCAAGCAAAAGAGGCGGGGGCAGATGTTATTCTTAGCTTGAATGCTTCGCCTTTTTCAGCGGAAAAACATCAGGATCGTTTAGATACCGTATTGCGTCGTGTAGATGAAATTAAAAAACCGATTATTTATGTCAATCAAGTCGGTGGTCAGGATGAACTGGTGTTTGATGGTGGATCCTTTGCGATCAGTGCGGATGGTGAAGTCTGTGTGCAAAGTCCTGAATTCAAAGCCTGTTTGTCGCCCGTACAGCTCATTAAACAAGTGGATTCAGTGGTAATGCTTACTGGTGATAAGGCCGATTTATTTGAAGATGAGGCGCGTATTTATCAGGCATTGATTATGGGCGTTAAAGACTATGTTCACAAAAATGGTTTTCCAGGCGTTTTATTAGGTTTATCAGGTGGAATCGATTCCGCTTTAACCCTTGCTATTGCCGTTGATGCGCTTGGCGCAGAGAATGTCGAAGCTGTGATGATGCCGTTCCGCTATACTGCAGAAATTAGTAAAGAGGATGCTGCGAAACAAGCGGAAATTATGGGGGTTAATTATCAATCCATTCCGATTGAAGCCAGTTATGTCGCCTTAGAATCTGCATTAGCTGACACCTTTTCTGGTCTGGAAGCCGATTTAACCGAAGAGAATTTACAAGCGCGTATTCGTGGCACGATTCTGATGGCCATCTCCAATAAAACCGGAAAAATGGTATTGGCGACCAGTAATAAAAGTGAAGTCGCAGTAGGGTATTCAACTTTATATGGTGATATGGTCGGTGGATTCTCGCCATTAAAAGATGTGCCTAAAACCCTAGTTTATCGCTTGGCAGAATACCGTAACAGCTTATCTTTAGTGATTCCTGAGCGTGTTATTACCCGTGCACCTTCTGCTGAGTTACGTCCTGATCAAGTAGATCAAGACTCTTTGCCGGAATACGAGGTGTTGGACACCATTATTGATGCTTTCGTCAACCAAGATAAGACGCCTGCGCAAATCGTTGATATGGGCTATCCTGAGTATGATGTACGCCGTGTTATTAATATGATCAACCGAAATGAATATAAACGCCGTCAAGCGGCACCAGGGATTAAAATTACCCATCGCGCATTCGGACGAGATCGCCGTTATCCTATTACGAGTCTTTATGCCGAGTAGGGTGAGGTAAGAGTTCTATTTCAAAAGAGTATCAGGAGGGTACTGATTGGTTCTCTCTTGCTAAATGATTCAGTCTCGTTTATCAATTTGAGAAAATTTATTACTCGAGACACATAGATGATTAAAATACCCCATAAAAAAGCCTCGTCTAAATGCGAGGCTTTTTTATGTTAGGTGATAGGCATTTAATGCTTAGTCAAATAAACTGCCGGCACTGTCGCTGACATTAGACCACCAACTTTTATCTTCTGATTTATTTTGGGGTTTATCCTTTGGTATGCTACCTTCTTGTGCTGGCATGACATCGGTCACGTTGATATCACGATTCAATTCATAAACGCGTTTAACATCGGCCAGGTTTTCAGTCATTCCAAGTTTTTCATAGGCCTGCTCTAACATGGCTAGTGACTCTAATGTCACAGCGGCTCTAGGGTAATTTTCAATAATGTATTTAGCGCGATTAGCCGCCGCCAAATAGGCTTGTTTATTGAAGTAGAACTGTGCAACCTGAAGTTCATGACGTGCCATTTGATTGCGTAATACAATTAGACGCTTACTGGCTGTTGCAGCATAACGACTTTCCGGGAACTGATTAAGTAGATCACTGTAATAGCGATAAGCTCTTAAGGTTGACTTGCTGTCACGTGAAGCCGGGTCGGTGATAAACTTATCTAGCCAACTACGATTAACTGAATCTGCAGCCAACGCTTTTAGATAGTAAGCATAGGCAATCTCAGGGTGTTTGGGATAGAGGCGAATAAACTCCTCTAATTCACGGATAGCGGATTCTGGCTCATCATAACGATAATAGGCGTATGCCAATTCGGTATAGGTTTGCTCAGCGTAGTCGCCATAAGGATAAAAAGACTTAAGCTTTTCATAGCTTTGAATCGCCGTATCCCATTGACCTTCTTGAAAAGCTTCAGTGGCAGCCTCATAAAATTCGTCAACAGACTTTTCAGAATCTGGTTTTTCAATCAAATTAGAGAGTGTGGAACAGCCTTGTAATGCAAAGGTTGCAAGTAACAGAGTGGATAGCAGCGTTTTTTTCATATTTTTAGGTACAATAGGCGTTAATAAAATTGATACTGATTGTATCATACTTAAATATTATCAAATCACCTCTCCATTATATAAAATGCGCATTTTCGCCATTTAATAATCGGTCAGCGTAAAAGAGAGCAAGGTCATAAATTGAATAAAGAACTATTAACAGCAACGATTCCCCATAGTGCCCTTGGTGAGCGTTTAGATATTGCAATTGTGCCTCTTTTTCCTGAGTATTCTCGGAGTCGAATTCAGCAGTGGATTAAAGATGGTAATGTGATGGTGGATGGTCAGCCCTGGACCAAGCCTAAACAGCCAGTTTTAGGTGGTGAAGCGGTTGAACTGGTTGTTGAAATCAACACCGATTTGAATGCCATCGCGCAAGATATTCCATTGGATATTGTCTATGAAGATGATGCGGTGATGATCATTAATAAACCAGTCGGTTTAGTCGTGCATCCTGGCGCAGGTAATCCTGATGGGACTTTGATGAATGCATTGCTTCACTATAATCCAAAGCTGCGTGACGTTCCCCGCGCAGGGATTGTTCACCGATTGGATAAAGATACTTCTGGATTGATGGTCGTCGCTAAAACCATTCCTGCGCAAACCAATTTAGTAGATCAGCTACAACGCCATGATGTTGAACGTATCTATGATGCCGTGGTTGTTGGGCAAATGAAAGTAGGCGGTACAGTCGATGCGCCAATTGGTCGTAGCCCTAAAGATAGAACTAAAATGGCCATCAGATCCTTTGGTGGGAAAGAGGCGGTTTCACATTACCGTGTCTTAGAGCGCTTTAGAGAGTATACGCGTATTCGCGTTAAACTTGAAACCGGTCGAACTCATCAAATTCGTGTGCATATGGCCTCTTTAGGCTTTCCATTAGTCGGCGACCAGGCTTACGGTAAACGCTTTAAAATCCCTAAAAAAATGATTGAAGAGTTCGTTACCTTTTTACGTGGTTTTAAGCGCCAAGCGTTACATGCCGGTGCTTTAAGTTTTACGCATCCGGTGACAGGCAAAAAAATGAAATGGAAGGCTGAAATGCCAGACGACTTGTTTGAGTTGATTGATGTATTACGTGAAGATGTTGAAGTCTATGAGTCTAGAATGAAAGGCGATGATGGCTTTGATTATGATTACGGCGTCGAAGTCGCTTATGTAACCGATGAAGACATTCCTGATTAATTCAAAAATTTAAGCATTAGCCAGTGTAGGATAAAAAATCATCAATATGTTTATCAGACCTGACTGGCCAGTGCCTCGCAATATTAAATCTATTTATACCACTCGCCAGGGTGGTATTAGCAAAGCTCCCTTTAATTCCTTTAATCTCGCCACGCATGTGGGCGATGCCTTGCAGGATGTTCTTGCCAATCGTCAGCAACTTTTTGACCAGGCCTGTCTACCATCAGAACCTGTCTGGTTAGATCAGCAACACACTGACATTGCAGTACAGCTTCGTCAACCCGACCTTAATACTCAAGTTCCGCATGCGCTGCTACATACACCTCCTATTGCAGATGCTTCTTGGACACAATGCCCAGGCCTGGTCTCAGTCGTGATGACGGCAGATTGCTTGCCTATTTTAATCACCAATCAAGCGGGCACGATTGTTTCTGCAATACACGCGGGTTGGAAAGGCTTGGCGAAAGGAATTGTGAGCAAAACCATTCAAAGCTTTCCTGCTGAAATTCAGCGTAGCCCCGAGAAGCTGATGGCCTGGGTTGGGCCAGCAATCAGCGTGCAGCACTTTGAAGTTGGCCAAGATGTTTATGATCTCTTTGTGAATCAAGACGAGGTTAATGCCGGCTATTTCCACGCTAAACCACTGTCGGGAACTTCACCGGAGTCTGTTCCAGAAAAGTATCTGGCAGACTTACCAGGCCTGGTTAAAAAGGAATTAAATGGATTAGGCGTTTCTCAAGTATCTGGTGGGGATTTGTGTTCTTTTGAACAAACCGAGGATTTTTTCTCTTATAGACGCTCTGGCAAGACGGGTAGAATGGCTTGTTTGATATGGATAGAACCTAATAAAAAAAGCTGATATTGCTGTTTGTTTTTTAGCATGTCGAAAAACTTTACGATAACTTGCCGGTTTTAAAGTAGTTGTCTGCTTTTTCAATATCTTCAGGTAGCCCGCTGATCACCACATGATCGAGCTCTTTCAGTAGGGTATCTCCCGTCGGGTGTTCCCCTCTGACATTGCCACGTTTAATGGCTTCAACTTGAATATTGAGATCATCTACCGGAATTTCTTTCAGTTGTTTGCCGACCGCATAGGCAGATTCATCCAGGATAATGGTATGAATGATGTTCTTCATAATCTGATGTTGCTTGCGTTGGTTATTGTCTTCACCGGGATAGAAGTTTTCTAATAGACGATAACGATCCTTACGTGCCTCACGCGTCTGTTTTAGGACTTTTCTAGGGGGCTTGCCAATCATCAACAGGAGGTGAGAGGCTAACATAATGCTCGACTCGAAAGTGTCGGGTACGACTTCATTCGCGCCAGCGGCAGTCAGTTCGTTGAGGTGTTGATCATCCAAGGTTCTTACCAGTATCGGAATGTCAGGATAATGCTGTCTAATCGCTTTGAGAATCTTGATGGTTGCATGAAAATCACTGAACGTGATAATTACGATTTTAGCGCGCTCGATGGCAGCAGCATGCAGAATGGTTTGCTTGGATGCATCCCCATAATAAACGCTTTCTCCTGCAGCACGCGCTTCGTTAACACGCCTGATATCCATATCCAAACCGACAAAAGGTTCGTTTGAGTTGTGCAAAAATCGACTAACTGTTTGGCCAACACGCCCAAATCCACATAAGATGACGTGATTAGACATTAACTGATTGTTGGTGGCGATAGTCTGTTCAATTTCACTATGGTTTTCTTGGTAGCTTGTTTTATGTAATGCTTTGGCGATTTTGCCGTTGAATTTAACTAAAAACGGTGCCATCGACATGCTCAATACAGCTGCAGTTAGGAGGATATTGCCGGTTTCCACTGGTAGTAAATTATAGGTGAAAGCCAAGGTCATCAAGACCAATCCAAACTCACCTACCTGTGAAAGGGAGATCGAAATTCGCGCTGAAACGCCTGGTGTCTTACCAAATAGGCGAGAAACAAAGTAGATGATGATGCCTTTAATAACAAAAATTGCCAAGGTAATCAGCATCACTAGCCAGAAGTGTTTTATGAGCACGTCAAGTGAAATAAGCATCCCCACTGTGACAAAAAACAGACCGAGTAAGATATCCTGAAACGGACGAATATCAGACTCTATTTGATGGCGATATTCAGTTTCACTGAGCATCATGCCAGCCAAAAATGCGCCGAGTGTCATTGAAAGTCCCATCTCTTCAGTAAAGGCGGCCGCGCCTAATGCAACTGTGAGAACCGTTAGAGTGAACAGTTCTTGTGACTTAGCAGAGGCAACTTCATGAAAAAGAGGGCGTAGCAGATAGCGACCGATCAGATGTATGATAACAACGACTAAAATACCTTTCAGGAATGAAATTCCGAGCGTAATCGCAAGCGCATTTTCACCCCCTTGGCTCATTGCTAATGCGGGAATTAAGATCAGTAAAGGGATGGCCATGATATCTTGAAAGATTAAAATACCGACGGTTGCACGGCCATGTCGAGATTGAATCTCAGACTGCTCAGTCAGTTGTTTAATGACGATTGCTGTAGAAGAGAGTGCGAAGGCACCCGCGATGACTATGTTGGTATTGGTATCTAAGCCTGCTAACCAACCAATCAAATAGACCACACTTCCTGTGGTCAGTACTTGAGCCGTCCCCAGTCCAAATACTTGCTTACGCATTGCGATCATTTGCGATAGCGAAAATTCTAAACCAATCGCAAACAGTAAAAAGACAATACCAAATTCAGCTAATAATGAGATGCTCTCCTCATTTTGAATCCATGCAAAACCACTCGGACCGACGATAATCCCGACGATGATATAACCGAGAATCGGCGGAAAGTGCATGCGTCTAGAAACCGACACAGTGACCACCGCAATGCCGAGCAGTAAAACGATATGCAGTAGAAGGTGTTCTCCCATGATTAACTTGCCATTGATTCGGTTGACATGCTAAAGCGCATTGAAAGATCAATCGCTTGGATGTGTTTTGTAATGGCACCCGTAGAGATAAAATCAACTTGAGTTTGAATAAGCTGTGCCAGGTGTTGAAGCTCGACATTACCAGAGACTTCGAGCTTGGCTTTACGGTTGACGAGCGTTACTGCCTGAGACATCATCTCTAAAGTGAAGTTATCGAGCATAATGATATCCGCACCCGCCTCTAAAGCTTGTTGCACTTCATTTAGGTTCTCGGTTTCGACTTCAATAGTCGTGTCGGGGTGCATTTGTTTGGCTGTACTGACGGCCTGTAGAATACCGCCAGCTGCCATAATGTGGTTTTCTTTTATTAAGATAGCATCAAATAAACCAATGCGATGGTTTGTGCCGCCACCGCAAGCGACCGCATACTTTTGTCCTAGACGTAAGCCTGGAATCGTTTTACGGGTATCCAAAAGTTGGGTGCGAGAGCCTTGTAATTGTGCCACATACTGAGCCGTTACTGTGGCGGTGGCAGACAAGGTCTGTAGGAAATTAAGAGCCGTTCTTTCAGCCGTTAAAATATTTCTGGCTGAACCTCTGATAATGCATAAACATTGGTCAGCTTCCACGCGTTCTCCTTCTTCGCAAATCCACTCGATTTTAATTTCTGGATCAACTTGTCGAAAGACCTCATCAAACCAAGGTCGTCCGCAGAGAACCGCTTTTTCACGGCAGATAATGTTGGCTTCTGCTTGGGTCTCTTCTGGAATTAGGCCAGCGGTTAAGTCGCCAGATTTAATGTCCTCTTCAAGTGCAATTGAAATGGTGTTTTCCAGGTTTTCAAAATAGTTTATATCATTCATGGTTTATAAAACTTTGTATCTGTTTTTAACTTAATTCAAAGTATTATACCGAATTAAAGACACGCTTATTGACGTATAATATTCCCATTAAAGTTGAGGCGAATAAGCCCTGTTGACCCCCTATGAAATCAAAAATAAAGCAAAATATTTATGCAGAAATTGAATGACAACTCATATGCTGCGCAGACAGTGATGCGCCAAGCGGAAACACTTCTCAAGATTGAAGAAAATTCAGGTGTTGCTCAAGGCGTTAATTTTATTGCCAGTCCTAATTTTGATGCCCGAGGCGAGGGTGCTCTACCCGAGTTGATTGTTGTACATGGTATTAGCTTACCGCCCAATCAGTTCGGTGGAGAGGCTATTAGCCAACTTTTTACCAATCAACTCGATCCCAAGGTAGATCCCTATTTTGAGAAGATTAAAGAGTTGAAGGTTTCGGCGCACGCCCTAATTCGGCGTGATGGTGAAATTATTCAGTATGTACCGTTTCATGAAAGAGCCTGGCATGCTGGTTTGTCTGAGTTTGAGGGTCGGGGTCGTTGTAATGATTTTTCGATTGGGATTGAAATGGAGGGTACGGATGAGACGTGTTATACCGCTCATCAATATACTGCTCTAGCACAACTCATTAAATCACTGTGGGTCGCATACCCAAGTTTAAAAGCACATCAAGTCGTTGGTCATAATGAGATAGCCCCTGGTCGTAAAACCGATCCAGGCCCTTATTTTCAATGGGATTCTCTGAATCGGTTATTAGATAAAAACGTTTAGTTGTTAACTAGGATCTCAATATCGGTAAAGTTCGGAGAGGGCTTTGTTGGTCGTATAATCAAGTTTACAGATTGTAATTTATTGGGTCTACTACAAACCTCTGTGCTTATATGCCTGTACAGACTAGAGCGATAACGTCATTGTCATAGCCATCACCATTTTTGTACTCTCGATAGCCTTCGCTCACTTTGTACCCCGCTAAATAAGGTTTTCCTTGCCACTCCCAATAAATGGCGTCATTTTGACCGTTTTCTGCTGTGAGTACCTCGTTTGGTAGGCTTAGTTTGCTTCCTGTAGGTAGCTTAGAGCTAGTAGATGAAATGATGTGTCCGCTTCTATCAAGAAAAACACTGAATGTGTTGTTGCTGAGTAATGGGTTGATGTATTTAGGTTCTGTCTCATCTAACATGGCTTGAAACTCAGGCTTGGAGTCAAAAATCAAAGCAATGCCACCAACGTTGGTATTGATATTCTCCCAGTCTTTAATTGCTGCGTGATAGAGGTAGGTGTGCTCATTCGCATAGAGCTCTGTCGTATGGAACTCTGACACGGTATAGTCTTGCGTATTATTTAGGCCTAAACAGCGTGAGGTATCGCTTGGACGAGGTATTGTTGAGCCAATAAGGTGTTGTTCAGCTTGATTCGAAACCGCTAGAATTGTTCCGTTTTGGTCGTAGAGTATGATGTTGGTATAAACCGTGTAGAGACTATTAATATAAGCGAGGGTTTCTGTCAATTTTTGAGACTCTTGGATTGTGATTGCTTTAGTCTTTTGCTGTTTAGATAAGATTTGGCGAAAGCTACTGTTAAGTGCCCACCATCGGCAGTCATTGGCGCGTTCATATAGATTTCGATCCATAACTTCTACCGCCAAAACAGCACTAAAAGCGACTTTTCCCTGAATGGTATCCAGTAAGACCTGGTGAATGTGGTCAATAAAACTCGAGAATATATTTTGAATGTCGGTGCTGATTTTATGGAAGCTATCCAATATCGGTAAGAATGATTTCACATCCCTTTTTAAAGACATGATTTTACCATTCATGATAACGATCAGTAGTAAGGTACTAACCTTGGTATTGACTTCCTCGAGTTCTTTTAGGTACAGCGGTGAATCTTTTAGGATGCTAACCCCAAGGTCTTTTTTGTTCTTATTAAGATTAAATGCAACTTCATTTTTAACATCAATATAACCATACCACGGTAACCCAAAATAACCCTGGTAGCCCGTGGTTTTGGTCGCGAAGTGCATGTTGTTTGCAGATTTTAAGGGGGTTTCGAATCCCTTCGGGTTGACGATTTGTCTACCAATGGGGTGCTGTTGCGGGGAGTTTGAAGCCAATATTTTTCCTGAGTCATTCAGTAGCATGATGCCGAAATTGTTTTCAGCATTGAGCGTGTTAAAAACCCCCTCCATTTCATCAGTAAAGTTAAAGCTTAAGCATAGCACTCCGACATCTTCAAGCTGTCCGCTAGGGAGTTCTTTCACCATTTTTTTTGCATAAATTAAGCTAGCGGGTTTGTTGGGGAATAGATCTGAATAGCCGTAGACTTCAACATACTCTTCTTGGGTGGTTAACGCTTTAGAAATGAGGGGGTCATTACTGTGCGTTACAGGATTGGTGGGATCAAGCTTAGCTTTGATATCCCCGGTAGGGCTGACGAGTAAGACGTCATCATAAACGCTGTACTTGGCAACATACTCTTCAAGTCGCTGTTGGATAAAGGCTTTGTCTTGTTGGCTTGACTCATCATTTGACATGAAGTCCACCAAATCATCATCGGTCGCTAAAAACCCTACATCGGCGGTTCTTTCAAATAAATTTCTAATTAAGATGTCTATGGTTGTTTGGGCTTTAAGTGAGATTTCACTATTGGTTTGATTAAGATAACGCCCAATCAATTCTTTGATCATGATATCTCTAAGGTCTTGAAACTCTTGTTGGGTCTCAATAATAGACTCTAATAATTGAGGGTCGATATTCTCATTATTAATTTTCCCTACCATAGCCACAGTCGTCCACCACAAGTCTTGATGCTCGAGCTCATTAATATATTCTTTTACTTTGGGTAAGTGTCTTGTATGTTCATTATATTCGTTTGCCTGGTTATTCTGCTGTGTCATCATGGTCTCAAATGGATGTGTTTTTAACAGGCGTAAAGCAAAGGCCATTCCATGGAGGTATATGTTATATTTATCAATGAGCTAACGCAGTTTATACGTAGTTTTGTCGCGAAGAGGGTGGCGGACAATTTCGGGCGATTCTCACCAAAACGAAGCGCTATTGAGTGATAATAGGGCGTCACCAGATTTGGTTGCTTCTTTTAAGGGTGTGAATTCGGGTAAGTGATAACGCTTAAAGATGACTTTTTGATTAATAAGGGAGGCTGAGTGTACGTTTTAAGCAATCCAACCCGTTTTTTTGCTGGGATTTTGCTTATTTGCTTTGGCCGTGAATTTTAAACATTCTTCACCAGAGTTCTCAAAAACAACAATGCTAGGCAGTTTTGGTGTTTTGAAACCAAATGCTTTACAGCCTCGAGGGTTTTTGGCATCCCAAGTTACGAAAAAGTGTTTGCACTGAAAGCAGTCAATTGGTGGATTAGTATTTTTCATGTTTTAGTATAAAAATTAGTGAATTCCGCGATAAAGTAGTTGTGCTATTATCTTTTGCCGTTAATATTAATAAATACTTATAGCCTTGGTTTGCTAAATTCAAGTACCAAGTCATATTTTACAAGATTCATCATCAGATTTAAAAGGTTTAAAAAAATGAGTAAAGTTGGCCTATTCTACGGAACGGATACAGGTAATACCGAACGTGTTGCAGATGTTATTAAGGATAAAATTGGAGCGGATATTGTAGATATGTATGATATCGCTACCGCCAGCGCGGATGATTTTGCAAAATATGACAAGATTGTTTTAGGGCAGCCAACTTGGTATTACGGCGAATTACAAAGTAGCTGGGATGATTTCTGGGAAGACTTCAAAGGGATTGATTTCACAGGTAAAACGGTGGCTTGTTTTGGTCTAGGTGATCAAGCCGATTATTCCGAATACTTTTTAGATGCAATGGGCTTGATGCATGACATTGCAGTGGAAGGAGGCGCTACGCCTGCTGGTTACACGTCAACGGATGGTTTTGAATTTGATGAGTCTAAAGCCCTGACAGAAGATGGTGAGTTTTTTGTAGGTTTAGGAATTGATGAAGATCAACAGCCGGAAATGACTGACGATCGTATTAATGACTGGGTTGAGCAAATTAAAGAAGAGATGGCGCTATAAGCTTTTAATCTGACAGTTTTCGATGACAAAAAAAAGCCGCTAAGGAATGTTTCTAGCGGCTTTTTTATTGCCCGAAGAGGCACTAAATCCATTGCTGAAATTGAAACGACCAGGCCTGGTCACTTTGTATTATAGGTATTTTAAATAAGACCGCTAAATGCGCTCAAACATTATGTTATCGCAAGCTAATCGATGGCCAGCCACGCGTTTTCGCGATTCCAAGCAATTTTTCATCGCCATCGACAATAACGGGATTTTCAACGATTTCGAGTAAAGGCAGGTCATTAAAGGAGTCAGAATAAAAGAAACTGCCCTCTAGGCTTTCATTTTCACGTCTAAGCCATTCGTTTAATCGAGTTACTTTACCCGCTTGAAAAGTCGGTATCCCTTCAACTTCACCAGTATAACGCTTATTCACAATCTCACCATTGGTACCGAGCAACTCGGCAATGCCATAACGAAGACCGATACGTCGGGTAATAAAAGTATTGGTCGCAGTGATAATGATCACACGATCCCCTTTACTCTTATGCTCATTTACCAATGCAAGCCCTTTGGGCAAGATAATGGGCTCAATGAAGGTTTGCATGAATTGTGCATGCCATTCATTTAGGGTCTCCATATTATGTTCACTTAGGGGTTTAAGGGCAAACCGTTGGTAGGCCATAATGTCTAAATTGCCCGTTTTGTAATCTTCATAAAACTGTTTATTTTGCGCCGCAAATTCAGTCGCATCAACATACTTATTTTGAACTAAAAATTCACCCCATAAGTAGTCGCTATCGCCACCGATTAACGTATTATCGAGGTCAAAAATTGCAAGAGCCATAATATTTTCCATTTTTAATTTTGGCCACATCCTAAACTAAACCAGTGAATTCGACAAGATTGTTTTTTAAAAAAGGGTGTTATAACAACCGTTTATGTAAAAAGCTTAAAATTTGGATTGAAAAATGCCTCAATTTTAGGCACTATTAACGAATAATTAACATTTAAAGTATTTAAGGCTCCCATGATCGATTCAGAAGGCTATCGGCCCAACGTCGGTATTATTATCGTTAACAAAGAAGGCAAGCTGTTCTGGGGGAAGCGAATTCAACAGGATGCGTGGCAGTTTCCGCAGGGTGGGATTCGTGAAAATGAAACGCCACAGCAAGCCGTTTTTAGAGAGTTAAAAGAAGAGGTCGGGTTAGACCCTTCGGATGTTCGTATACTCGGTCGAACAGAAGATTGGATAAGTTACGATTTACCTAAACATTTAATTCGTCATTATAGTCACCCGATCTGTGTCGGACAGAAGCAAATTTGGTTTATGTTAGGGCTTGAGAGTGAGGAGAGTCAGATAAATCTGAATCTGCATGATACTCCTGAGTTTGAAGGCTGGGACTGGGTCGAGTATTGGCGCCCTGTTCAAGAGGTTGTCAGCTTTAAGCAGGGTGTCTACCACCAAGCCTTAACGGAGTTGGAAAGCATGCTGGAAAAGTTCTGGTTCAATAAGCATCTCCCTTAGCGTTTTAAGTAGGTGGATTTGACCTCGATAAAATTGAAAAATACCGCTTAATCTTCGTGTTAAGCGGTATTTTTTTGTTTTAAAGAGAGGGATGTGGCATTTTATAAGCTATTGCTCTGCCTTATGACGCAAAGAAATCTGTGCTATTAGCTTCTAATATAATGAGCGTATTCGCATAATATAGCCTTGGAAAGGCACTATAAAACACGGATTAGGTTGAAGCCTACTTGACTGCTAAACCCCCTTGGTCTGGCGTTTTATTTTTTGATTCAATGACTTACGTTTCATCTAATTTATCAGGAATTCCGTGGCAATGCTTTCAAGGGTTTTTTTAAGTAAAACATGTTATTATTCTACGACTTTATTTGCCTTTTTAGGGGTGGTGGATTCTTAGTGTTTAAAAAACACTGAGGATAATCATTTGCGCTATTCCCTAAAAAGCGAAACGTTTTGAATGACTAAGTAGCAGTCATTCAAAATGAAGATTTGTTGGCAGAAATGATAAGACCTATCGTTTCTGGCTTACTTTAGGCATACCCAGTCCTAAAGGAATATTGATCCAACTTTATATAAGGAACTCTTTAATGAGCGAACAGTTTATCGACCAAGATCCACAAGGTACCCAAGAATGGCTAGATGCATTAGAAGCCATCGTCTCTTTTGAAGGATCTGATAAAGCACAACACATTATCGCCACACTGATTGAAAAAGCACGTGTCCACGGAATTGATATTCCTTATTCAGCGAATACGCCGTACTGCAACACCATTGCTGAAGAAGAACAAGCGAATTACCCAGGAAACGTGGGTCTAGAGCAGAAAATGCGCTCTATTTTACGTTGGAATGCGATGGCAATTGTTTCTGGTGCCAATAAAAACACCAGTGTCGGTGGACACATCGCCTCTTATGCTTCTAGTTGTACTTTATATGAAGTCGGAATGAACCACTTCTTTAAAGGGCCTAAGCATGAGCTTGGCGCAGATATGATTTTCTTCCAGGGGCATACTGCACCTGGAATGTACGCACGTTCTTTTATGGAAGGGCGTTTGAATGAAGAGCAACTGAGAAACTATCGTCAAGAAGTCGGTGGTAACGGTTTATCTTCTTATCCGCATCCGTGGTTAATGAGTGATTACTGGCAGTTCCCAACCGTTTCTATGGGACTTGGGCCATTGATGGCGATCTACCAAGCCCGTTTCATGAAATATATGCATGCACGTGGTTTAGCGAAAACGACGGGTCGTAAAGTCTGGGCATTCCTTGGGGATGGTGAGATGGACGAGCCGGAATCACGTGGTGCGTTACAGTTAGCGAAGCGCGAAAAACTGGATAACTTGGTTTTCGTCATTAACTGTAACTTACAGCGTTTAGATGGACCGGTTCGTGGTAACGACAGCATCATTCAAGAACTTGAAGGTGTGTTCCGTGGAGCAGGTTGGGCCGTTACCAAAGTTATTTGGGGTTCTGGTTGGGATCGTCTTTTGCAAAAAGATGTTTCTGGTAAATTGATTGAGCGCATGGGCGAAGTCGTCGATGGTGAATATCAGGCTTATAAAGCCAAAGATGGTGCATTCGTTCGTGAACACTTCTTTGGTAAGTACCCAGAAACAGCGGCTCTAGTTGCCGATATGACCGATGACCAAATCTTCAAACTAACCCGTGGTGGACACTCTCCACGTAAGGTTTATAACGCCTACAAGCGCGCCGAAGAGACGGTTGGTCAACCAACGGTTATCCTTGCCAAGACGGTTAAAGGTTACGGCATGGGGCCTTATGGTGAGTCTCGTAACACGGCACACCAGCAGAAAAAATTAGATTACGAAGGGTATAAGTATTTCCGTGATCGTTTCGCAATTCCATTTTCTGATGAGGATCTAGCGAAGCAAGTACCATTCTACGTACCAGAAGAAGATTCTGATGTTATGCAGTATATGAGAGAGCGTCGTGAAGCCTTAGGGGGCGCATTGCCATCTCGTCAAGATAACGCTGAACCGTTACCTGTGCCTGAATTGTCAATTTTCAAAATGCTAACCGATGGTACTGGCGAGCGCGAAATGTCGACGACTATGGCTTTTGTACGTATTATCTCTATCTTGTTGCGCGATAAGGTTCTAGGGCCTCGTATCGTGCCAATCATTCCAGATGAAGCCCGTACCTTTGGTATGGAAGGTCTATTCCGTCAGGTCGGTATTTATGATCCAGCTGGCCAGTTATATGAGCCAATGGATACCGACCAATTGATGTGGTACAAAGAATCTTCAGAAGGACAAGTTTTTGAAGAGGGTATCAATGAAGCCGGTGCGATGTCTAACTGGGTTGCCGCTTCTACCGCTTATGCTAACTACGGCGTGAGCATGATTCCATTCTATATCTACTACTCAATGTTTGGTTTCCAACGTGTTGGGGATTTAGCATGGGCAGCGGGTGATTCGCGTGCACGTGGCTTCCTAATCGGCGGTACCGCTGGTCGTACCACGCTTGAAGGTGAAGGTCTTCAGCATCAAGATGGTCATAACTTAATTCAGTATGATCACATTCCTAATTGTATGACTTACGACCCAACGTTTGCATTCGAAATGGCCGTCATCATTCGTGATGGTATTAAACGTATGTTTAATGAGAAAGAAGATGTCTTCTACTACATCACTGCGATGAATGAAAACTATAGTCATCCTGCGATGCCTGAAGGTTCTGAAGAACATATTCTAAAAGGTTTGTACAAATTTAAGACGTCTACTGCTAAGCATAAAAACAAAGTACAGCTAATGGGTTCTGGAACGATTTTCCGTGAAGTCATCGCTGCTGCTGAAATGTTAGAGAAAGAGTGGAATGTTTCTGCTGATATCTGGGGTGTACCAAGTTTCAACTTGTTACGTCGTGACGGTATCGAAACAACGCGTTGGAACACAATGCACCCAACTGCTACACCTAAAGTCTCTTTCGCCACTGAAATGCTTTCTGGTGCAGAAGGGCCGTTCATTGCCGCAACCGATTACATGCGCGATTATGCAGAGCGTATTCGTCAATACGTGCCAGGTGCATACTATGTATTAGGAACCGACGGTTTTGGTCGTTCTGATACGCGTGAGCAGTTACGAGCATTCTTTGAAGTCAACGCTGAATATGTTGTTGTCTCAGCGCTTAAGTCATTGGCTGATGCGGGCAAGATTAAAGCGGAAGTTGTCGCTCAAGCCATTGAAAAATATGGCATTGATAGCGAAAAAACTTATCCGGTACACGCCTAATCCTTTTAAAGCCGCTCTCTTTAGAGCGGCTTTTTTATGCGTTTAAATAGTTTATACAGAATTTTTTAGGAAGAATATATTATGGCTACACAGCAAATTAATATTCCTGATATCGGTGATTTTGATACAGTCGAAGTCATTGAGGTCTTAGTTTCAGTAGGCGACATAGTCGCTATCGATGACTCTCTATTAACCTTAGAGTCAGATAAAGCCACAATGGAGATTCCTTCTCCAGTCGCTGGTAAAGTCACCAAAATTAACGTTGCCGTAGGCGACGATGTTAAAGAAGGCGATTACGTCTTTGATATCGAAGCTTCGGGTGACGTAACTGCACCAGTGGTTGAAGCGCCTGCTTCAGCACCGGCTCAAGTAGCTGCACCAGTTGCCGCAGCTGCCGTTGCAGAAGTGGCGCAACCTGCGCCAGTCTCAACCAGTTCTCCGGTGGCATTAGCCGCAGCTTCTAAACCAATCAATTCTCAAACCATGGGTGCGACATCACATGCATCACCTTCCGTGCGTGCTTTTGCTCGTAAATTGGGTGTTGAGATTGATAAGGTTTCAGGAACAGGGCCTAAAGGCCGTATTCAGCAGACCGATATCGAAGCGGCCATTAAAGCCGTTATGTCAGGTCAGTCATCTGCCCCAGGTCAAACAGCAACGGGTGGGGCAGGCATTCCGCCAGTCCCAGTCATTGATTTCAGCAAGTTTGGTGAAACGACGACTGAAGAGTTGGGTCGTATCAAAAAGATTTCAGGTAAGTTCCTGCACGCCAGCTGGTTGAATGTTCCGCATGTCACTCAGTTTGATGAGTCTGATATTACCGAAATGGATCAGTTCCGTAAGGATCAAAAAGCCGCTGCTGAAAAGCAAGGGATCAAGCTAACGCCATTGGTTTTCGTTATGAAAGCCGTTGTTAAAGCGTTGCAAGAGTTCCCAAGCGTCAATGCTTCATTATCGCCAGACGGTCAGTCGATTATCAAAAAGCACTACTACAATATCGGCATCGCAGTCGATACGCCGAATGGTTTGATGGTTCCCGTTGTCAAAGACGTTGATAAGAAAGGCATCTATGAGCTTTCTCGCGATCTAATGGAAATCTCTGCTAAAGCGCGCGATGGTAAGCTTGGGCCAGCCGATATGTCGGGTGGTACTTTCACGATTTCTAGCTTAGGGGGCATCGGTGGCACGCAGTTTACGCCAATCGTTAATGCACCAGAAGTCGCGATTATGGGCTTGTCTAAAGCCAAAATGCAGCCAGTATGGAACGGTTCAGAATTCATTCCACGTTTGGTGATGCCTTTCAGCGTCTCTTACGATCACCGTGCACTGGATGGTGCTGAAGGCGTTCGTTTCACGACCACCGTTGGCAACTATCTATCTGACTTACGTCAGCTGATTTTGTAGTAGGGGATTAATATGACTCAAATTGTAGATATTATTGTTCCAGATATTGGTGACTTCGCAGAAGTAGACGTGATTGAAGTATTGGTTGCGGCCGGTGACGAAGTGGTTGAAGATGACTCTTTGTTGACCTTAGAGTCTGACAAAGCGACCATGGAAATTCCATCGCCTTTCGCAGGTAAGATCGTCTCTTTCACTGCCGAAGTGGGCGACAAGGTTAAAGAAGGTTCCATTATTGGTACGATTGAAATCGCCAATGCTGAGTCTGTTGCAGCCAATGTTGAAACTTCGGTTGCCGTTACTGCAGAAGCGCCTGTTGCAGAAGCGCCAAAAGTGGTTGCCATAGCAAATTTGCCTGATGCAGATGTTCAGTGTGAAGTTCTGGTTTTAGGGTCAGGCCCGGGTGGTTACACTGCAGCCTTCCGTGCTGCGGATTTAGGCAAGAAAGTGGTTATGGTTGAGCGTTACAGCTCTATCGGTGGTGTCTGTTTAAACGTCGGTTGTATTCCGTCTAAAGCCTTATTGCACATGTCTGTGGTTCTGAATGAAACCAAAGAGATGGGCGCACACGGTATTACCTTTGCCGAGCCGCAAATCGATATTGATAAGATTCGTGAATTTAAAGACGGTGTCATCAATAAATTAACCGGCGGTCTATCAGGCCTGGCCAAAGCACGTCAAGTAGAAGTCGTTACCGGTTACGGTAAATTCAGCTGTGCAAACACAGTGATTGTTGAGTCGAGTGATGGTACTAAGAAAACGATTGCGTTTGAAAAAGCGATTATCGCAGCCGGTTCTCGTGTTGTTAAATTACCATTTATTCCACATGAAGACCCACGCGTGATGGACTCTACAAGTGCTTTGGCACTTGAAGAGATTCCTAAACGTCTATTGGTCATCGGTGGCGGTATTATCGGTCTGGAAATGGCGCAGGTTTATGACTCTTTAGGTTCAAGCATTACCGTGGTTGAGCTTGGCGACACCATTATTCCGGGTGCCGATAAAGACATCTCTAAGCCACTGTTGAAGAAAATCAAAAAACAGTATGAAAATGTTTTCCTTAAATCGAAAGTCACCAACGTTGAAGCTAAGACAGAAGGTTTAGTGGTAACCTTTGAAGGTAAAGACTGTCCTGAAACCGATACTTTCGATCGCGTTTTAGTCGCGGTGGGTCGTGCGGCCAACGGTAAACTGATTGATGCTGAAAAAGCCGGTGTTGCCGTCAACGATTGGGGCTTCATTGAAGTCAATGAGCGCCAAGAAACCAATGTCGGTAATATCTACGCCATCGGTGACATTGTCGGTCAACCAATGTTGGCGCATAAAGCGGTTCACGAAGGTAAAGTCGCGGCTGAAGTCATTAGCGGTATGCCAAGCGCGTTTACGCCAATGAGCATTCCGTCAGTGGCCTACACCGACCCTGAGGTTGCTTGGGCAGGTAAAACCGAAGACGAACTTAAGGCCGAAGGTATTGAGTACGAGAAGGGCGCATTCCCATGGGCTGCTTCTGGACGTAGCTTAAGTCTAGGACGTGACGAAGGACTTACCAAAGCCATGTTCTGTGCGAAAACGCATAGACTACTTGGTTGCGGTATTGTCGGGCCTAATGCCGGTGAGTTGATTGCCGAAGCGATGTTGGCGATTGAGATGGGGGCTGATATGCAAGATTTAGCCTTGACCATTCATCCGCATCCTACGCTGAGTGAAACACTTTGTTTCGCGGCAGAGATGGCGGAAGGCACGATAACGGACCTAATGCCACCAAAAAAGAAAAAGTAGTTTATTTGGGGCTAAAACCCGCCAACTCTGCGTTGGGAAATGATCACATACACTTGTATGCTCACATTTCACCGCCTTGATTTGACGAGTTTTATCTCCCAACTAACTCTATTCTTAATCTGAAGAAACCGCCTTTTGGCGGTTTTTTTGTGTCTTGAATTCAGCATTATAATTAAGCTAACCATCTGTTTTTAGAAATGACCAGGCCTGGTTGTTTCGCATATGAAGAAACCCGCTTTTTAGCGGGTTTTTATTACGTATCTAGGTCGTGTAAGATGGGATTAGTTTTAGAGTGGTTTTGATTTTACTCTGACCCCCATTATTCTTTTTAGAGATTTTTTTATGACAACCACAAGGGAAAGAAAGATTGAATTATTTAATGCAATATTAGCATTAGAAAATTTAATAAAAAATGGTATAGCAAAAGAGGCTGCTTACCAAAAGTGTTTTGAAGAAAATCCAATTATTTTTGAATCGCTTGGATATACAGAATTTTATGCCTTTACAAAAGAGGCTAAAAAAACTCTACCAAGAGATGAGTATAGTTCTTTAAAACCTGAGCCAGATTTTATTGTTAAGAACAATAAAGGCATCTATGAAATCTTTGAATTAAAAACCCCTGTTGATAAGAAGCCAGTTATTGATTCTAACCAATATAGAGAAAGGTTCACTGCAGAGCTAACTAGTTATATTTCACAAACGATTACTTATAACGAGTATTTTACCCGTAACCCAAAAAACAGGAAAAGGGTTGAAGAGTTATTTGGAATTAAGATTCAAGAAGATATTCCACAGTCAATAATTTTTGGTCTTGATAAAAATGTCGATACCATGAAACTACACAAATTGGCTAATCGATATAAAGATCGAATAGATATCATCACATATTCAAAAATATTGGAGCAACTAGAAAGAACCTACTCTACATTTCAGGGAGGGGCGGAAGGTATTAAAGGTTGTTCTATCCACTTACTTGTTAAACTTGATAGGAGTCAACAATTTGCTAAGAACTATATTTTAGACTCTGCAAGAAACGAACTTGGTGATCGATTGGCTGTTTTTCTTGATAATTCTAATAATTTATATTTTGAAATTAGATCAACAGACTTAAAAGTTTATCAAGTTAAGTTAGCTGAAAATCATTTGAATTGTTTTGATAATTATGTCTATATTGCTTTTGAACTTGGTGTACTAGATGATTCTTTTTTCATGAGCATTTTTATAAATTCGCAAGAGATTGAAACAAGGTCGTTTTACTTCCCTTTAGATATTGATCTATCAGGTCTAGATATGATTATTGGATCGAACTATTCTAAAAACCAAGGTTGCCGCTTTGATTTTGCTAGATTTGCCTACAATAGTCACACAATGACTTTTAGAGAAAGAACGTATTTCTACCATTTAATGTCAGTACCAGGCGGTCTTCTATCTTTTGATGGTCGAGGGTACTTGTCTCAGCCAAGCATGCCTCCAATGAGGAAGAAATCAGACCATAATTCTCTGCCATCAATTCTCTATGGTGTGGGTGGTGATAATAGCAAAGAGTATTTGAAAATATTAAATGATTTCGTTTACCCGCTTGTTGATTAATTATTAGTCGTTCAAAAATGTAAAAGGGGGTCAGAGTGCAATTAAATAATTGTAACCAGGCCTGGTCAAATCAAAAAAACCGCTCTTCATCGGGTTTTTTATTGATGGAAATGCATAACTTTACTTTATGATTATAATTCTAATTATCTTAGTAAAATCTTCTTTATCTGTTATCAAGGATTAAAGGGGTCGAGAAAAGGGGTCAGACCCCTTTTTTTGAAAAATGCCCCATACAGCGGTGTTATATGCCCATTCAATCATAAGGAAAAGGGGACGCTACCCTTTTATTTTGAATTCTGCTACTATTAAATCATGCCTAGATTAGCCCGAGTTGTTTTATCTGATATTCCGTTTCACATTACCCAGCGAGGTAATCGTCGTGAAGATGTTTTCTTTTGTGATTTAGATCGAGAGTTCTATCTTGATTTGTTACATGATTACTGTGTTAAACACGAAGTTGAAGTTTGGGCATATTGTTTAATGACAAACCATATTCATTTAATTTTGAAGCCATCAACTGAAGATGGCTTGCAAAAAGTTCTTAAGCCCCTTCATATGCGTTATGCGCAGTACATTAATAAAAAACATCATTGGAAAGGGCACTTGTGGCAAGGTCGTTTTTTCTCTTCAGCTTTAGATGAGGCTTATACTCATTCGGCCGTTCGTTATGTAGAGCAAAACCCAGTTAGAGCCAAAATAGTTGATAATCCAGAAGATTATCTTTGGTCTAGTGCTTCAGCCCATATGGGAATAACCGAGTCTGTTCTTTTATCTAATATTTCTGAATCCTACAGCCCGGCTGGGCAAAGAGATTGGAAAAGTTATTTACAAAAAGAAAACTCGGAAGAGCACATGATTGTTCTGAGAAGAAACATTGATAAAGGTCTTCCGTGTGGAGGAGAAGGTTTTATTGAAGGCTTAGAGAAAAAAACGAATCGTAATCTAAAGTTTAAACCTGTAGGGCGGCCTGTAAAAGGGTAGCGTCCCCTTTAATTTTCCTTTAATTTTAGAAAAACATATTTGGGTACGCTACCCTTAAACTCTACTGAAAGATGCATCTGTATACCAAAGGTCAAAATGCTTAATAAATACTTATCTCTATACTTTAACTTATGAATCCAGAAAACTTAAAAAAACTAGTGACAGTCACTATGCCTTACGGAAAATACAAGGGTAGAATTATTGCTGATTTGCCAGGAAATTACCTTAATTGGTTTGCGCGTGAGGGCTTTCCATCTGGTAATTTAGGGCAGTTATTGGCTCTAATGCAGGAGTTAGATCACAATGGTTTAAAGCAGCTTCTTGATCCGTTAAGAAAATAAGCTTTTAATGAGAGTAACTGGGGGGCAGAGTAAAATCAAAGCAATCTGACCAGGCCTGGCATGTCCTGCGGCTTTATAAGATCATGTGAGCGCAGGGCATGTCCTGCGGCTTTAAAAAACCATGTGAGCGTAGGATCAAATCAAAAAGAACCCGCTCTTTAGCGGGTTTTTTATTGATGGAAAAGGGAACTTCACTCTGACCTCTTTAAATGACGATTATTTCCTGTCGTTATCATCATTGATTAGGAGTAGGGTGAATACTTTCTACCTGTTTTCTGTTCTAATATTTTTTGTAAAAACACACACAACCACTACGAGATAATATGAAGCAATTAAATAAACTCGCGACAGCGATTATTCCCAACAACGGCGGTGAGTTGGTTTTATTACAGCGTGAAGATGAATTTACTATAAAGCTTTCTGGTTCACGCGGAGTATTGATGAATAGCCGGGTTTATAACTCCGAGCAGGAGTTGGCTAAGCTTGGCTGTGCGCATATTAAAAACAAAGAGAGTGCAGACGTTTTAGTGGGCGGTTTGGGTATGGGCTATACCTTGGCGACCGCGTTGGAGTGCGTGACGGCTAGTTCAAGGGTTACTGTGGCAGAACTTATTCCAGAAGTGGTTGAATGGAACCGCGGCCCGTTAGGTGAATGTGCAGGCAAACCGTTAGAAGATGAACGCAGCCATGTACTATTAGGCGATATCGCCGAATTAATCAAACAACAGAAGCCAGATTTTGACGCCATTTTACTCGATGTTGATAATGGTCCAGAAGGCATTACGAATAATGATAACAATTGGCTTTATTCTTCCGCTGGCTTAAGTGCCTTATATAACAGTCTACGCCCTAAAGGGGTGCTTGCAGTGTGGTCTGCAGCGCCCGATTCGATGTTCATTATTCAACTCAAAAAAGCCGGGTTCAAAGTGACCGAAAAAATGGTAAGAGCGAGGCCTGGTAAAGGGAGTCGGCATATTATTTTCCTTGCTAAAAAGCCTTAGCATTCGTTCATGCAATGTGCAATAAAAGGGGGCTGACCCCTTTAATCGCCTTTAATCCCCATACCTTAGAAAAAATCTTACTTCGCGCACGTTTTCCGATCCATTTTCCATTAATCAATCCAAGGAATGTTTTTTATGTCATTTGCCTCTTTATGCTTGTGTGATGAGCTGTTGAAAGCTGTTGTCGAACAAGGTTATACAACGCCAACAGCGATACAGCTTCAAGCGATTCCTGCGGTGCTTAGTGGGCGTGATGTGATGGCGGCGGCACATACTGGTACGGGCAAAACGGCTAGCTTTACGCTGCCTATGGTGCAGCTTTTGTCTGGTGGTGCGAGTCCTCAGGCGCTGCATGTGCGTGCGTTAGTGATTACACCGACCCGCGAGCTTGCTGCTCAGGTTACCGAGAGTGTTCAGAACTATAGCCGCCATATGAATATGCGCTCTGCCGCGGTGTTTGGGGGTGTGAGGATTGAGCCGCAGATAGCCGCGCTGCAAGAAGGGGTGGATGTGTTGGTTGCTACGCCTGGTCGTTTGCTTGATCTTTATGGTCAAGGAGCGATTAACTTTGATCAGCTTGAGATATTGGTCTTGGATGAGGCTGATCGCATGTTGGATATGGGGTTTATCGACGATATCCGTCGTATCCAAATGTTGCTGCCTGACAAACGTCAAACCTTGATGTTTTCAGCGACGTTTTCTGAAGCCGTCAAGTCACTTGCGAAAGGGATGTTCAATAACCCACTTTTGATTGAAGTGGCTGCCGCAAACAGTACGGCCGCTACGATTAAGCAGGTCATTCATCCTGTTGATAAAGCGCGTAAGAGCGAGCTATTGATTGACCTGATTAAAAGGAATAAATGGCATCAAGTTTTGGTCTTTAGTCGTACCAAGAAAGGGGCGGATAGTTTGGTAAGCGAACTGGAAAGCGCTGGCATTAGTGCGGCATCAATCCATGCAAATAGAACTCAGTACGCACGTACCCTTGCCTTAGAGGATTTTAGAAGTGGTCGTGTTGTGGCATTGGTCGCCACTGATATTGCCGCTCGCGGTCTTGATGTTAGTCAACTGCCTTGCGTGGTTAACTTTGATTTGCCTTATGTGGCAGAAGACTATGTGCATCGCATTGGTCGTACGGGTCGTGCTGGCACCTTTGGTTTGGCGGTTTCATTGGTCAGTGAGGATGAATATAAACAGTTAAAGTCTATTGAGGAGGTCATTGGGTTTAAGTTTGAGCGTAAGATTCTCCGTGGCTTTATGCCTACTGAGAAGGCTCCAAAAAGCGAGTTTGATGATAACGAGTACGGAAGTTTTGAGCCAGATTCTAAGCCTCAACCTAATCCCCGACGTCGAGGTAAACCAGCTCGGAGACGTAGACAATAATTGGGATCACAGTAAAATTAAATAGACCCGGAGAAAAGGGGGTAAACCTCTTTATCCTGGAAGCCGTCATGATTTGGAGATCTTAGGAGCGACTAATAAGTTAGCCGAAATTCACAAATCATTAAACAATGCTTTTAAACGGCTATTTCATTTCTTGAGCATCAAGTTTATATTGTCTACAATGACGTACTTTTTATTTAATTCAGGTCACTAACATGAGCGATACTAAATCACTTCCAGCTTTGCCGGATCGTCTTTCGGGTAATCCCAGTAGCCCACATCATGTGGCAGAAATTTTTGAGCACGACATTGGTATTCTGTTGAACGGAAAAGAGCGTACCGATGTCGAGGAATATTGCATCAGTGAAGGTTGGGTAAAAGTCGCTTCTCCTAAAGCGTTGGACCGTAGAGGACAACCGCTTTTGATTAAGCTGAAAGGAACTGTTGAAGCCTTTTATAGTTAAGTCGTGTGGGCCTTCTGATTTTGAAAAGGGGGGACGCTACCCTTTTATTTCAAACTCTAAAAAATCCTCAAATTATTGGGGTCAGAGTAAAATTAAATTAATGTTACCAGGCCTGGCATGTCCTGCGGCTTTACAAAATCATGTGAGCGCAGGGTCAAATCAAAAAGAACCCGCTTAACAGTTTTGTTAAGCGGGTTTTTTATTGGGTGATGAAACGATTTGGGATAGTGTGATTTTCTGAGTGTAAAATTACACTTTCAACTCTCTCTTTATAAATATAAGATGGTTGCTGCTTGATGTTAAAAAGGCTTTGTTGATGCGTATCTGGTTTTGCTTTGTCAGTCTTGTTATAGGTGCTTTTCCTGTTTATGCGAGTGACTCTTTTTCCCTGTCTGTTAAATCGGGAGAGGAGGTGGCGGTTAATGTTTATCCCTCGACATTCAGTGAATCTAATCGGCCGTTAGTGATTTGGTTTACCGAGGGTTATGCGAGCCGTCAGCCGTTTAAGCAGATCATTACCAAATTTAATGATACTGGCTATGAATTTTGGCAGGTCGATCTGCTGGACTCTTATTTTATTGAACGCACACCCACCAATGTTCGTGGTTTGACTGGCGAGGGTGTTGCTGCGGTATTAGAGCACGCCAATAAACTAGATAGACCTTTTGTCGCGGTCAGTTCGGGGCGAATGAGTTTACCGTTGTTACGCGGTGCTCGCTTATGGCAGCTTGAAAATAAACCCGAAAAGGGCATTGGCAACCTTAAACAGGTGATGAGTTTTTTCCCTAACTTGTTTGATGCGCCTAAAAAAGCCGGCGATGTGCCTGAACTGTTTCCAATTGTGTCAGCAAGCAGTTTGCCTATTACCGTTATACAGCCAACCGAGGGCGCTTTTAAGTGGAAATTGCCTGACATTATTAATGCGCTGGAAGCAAATCACAGCCAAGTGGCAATCGCTGCGGTAGCCAATGCCCGGGATTGGTACTTTGTTAAGGATGATGGCAGCGATTTGGAAAAACAAGCCGCAGAGTCGATTGCCGATCTGTTTGAGATCTGGTTAAAAGCCGGTCAGGTTCCAGTACAAACTCGCTTTAAGCCTGTAGAGCAATGGGTGGCAAAAAAAGCGACCGTCAGCTTGAAAGGTTTGGTTCAAATAGCGAATAGAGCTGCCGCTAACTTTGAATTAACCGATATTTCCGGTAAGGCGATTCATTTAACAGACAAACTCGGTAAGGTGATTTTACTGAATTTCTGGGCAAGTTGGTGTGCGCCTTGTGTCAAAGAAATTCCTTCGATGAACCGTCTGGCAGAATCGTTTGATAGCGATAAATTTGAAATTGTCTCGGTGAACTTTAAAGAAAGCCCAGAAACCATTACTGCTTTCTTCAAAAAAGTACAGGTAGATTTTCCTGTGTTAATTGATCTGGACGGAAAGGTCGCGAACCAATATGAGATTTTTGCTTTTCCGAGTTCTTTTATTATTGATGCACAGGGTAAGTTGCGTTATTCGGTGAATGCGGCTATTGAATGGGATGAGCCGCAAGTTAAAGAAATAATCGATTTAATGATTAAGTAGGTTTGATGATTGAGTAGGTTCAATTATTGAAGAAAAGGGGACGCTACCCTTTAAATAATTGGGGTCAGAGTAAAATTCAAGTAATCTGACCAGGCCTGGTCAAATCTAAAAGAACCCGCTCTTCAGCGGGTTTTTTGTGCCTTGGATAAAAGGGGCAGAGCCCTTTTTTGCATGACATTCTGAACCTCCCTAGGTTCAGCTTGCAGCACTTCGCGACACATAAAAATCAAAGCCGCCAAAGCTTGATTTTGAGTAGAAGCCGTGACCGATCTATCAACCGCTCAATGGATGAGAAAAAGCGCCATCTCAGTCTTGCTCATATCCTTAGCGTGGCGTTCATTGTGAAACAAAATAAAGCGGTTAATTTGTGATGCGTAACTATTCCTACATGGTGTATGATAATACTTAACTATAATACGTTCACGCACTAAGTCCAAAAAACGAGGTTTATTGGTCATTCTGCATGCCTCCTAAATAACTTTATGAAAGCAATTAACTAAATAATAACATCAGGTTAGCTTGGTTTTTGTACTAGATAAAGGCATAAAACGGCATTGTTATGAATGTTTAATATACGTAGTCTAACTAGGTTAGGATGCCAAATTATAGTTATGTGAAGAAAGTGAAATCAGCATTTATCCATATTAATTTGGGTTAAATATATAAATAAAAAACCATTAATATTAATTAAATTCTAATCAAGATAGGAAGAAGTGAAATGAGTACAGGCACAGTAAAGTGGTTCGACGCAAGCAAAGGTTTTGGCTTTATCACTCCAGATGATGGAGGTAAAGACCTGTTCGTACACCATTCTGAAATACAGAGCGGTGGCGGTTACGCAACACTCGATGAAGGGCAGAAAGTAGAATATGAGGTGGGGCAAGGTCAGAAGGGGCCGTGTGCAAATAAGGTTGTGCCGATCTGATTGTAATACATCAAATTGATGAGTTTAAGCGGAAACACATAACAACTCCTTCAGATAAAAGGGAGCAGAGTCCTTTTTTGTGGATAAGTTTACCGTGAGAATTATTCAGAATAATTGGATCCGAAAAAATAGGACGCTACCCTTTTCTTTCTTAAAGATTGGCTGAAAGTACCATTAATTTGACCAGGCCTGGTCGTTTTAATAAGCCCGCTTTATGCGGGTTTTTTATTGGTGGAAAAGGGGGAGCTTCAGTCTGACCTCAATTATTCATCGTGTGTGAAATGTTGCCTGATTGTAATTTTTATAGGGGTGTAAGTATTTTTAGTTTTAAAACGGGCGTCATCTATAGACATGCTGCCGATTTTCAACGATATTGGCTTAGCTTAATTTCGGTATAACGCGCGATAAATTTTTGAAGGGATTTTATATGCAAAAAAATAGATGGCTTATGGCCTTGGCAGCAGTCGGGGTGCATATTTGTATCGGTTCTGTATACGCGTGGAGTGTATACGTTAACCCGATTAAAGAAGAGATGAATTGGACTTTAACCGATGTCACTATCGCATTTAGTATCGCGATTTTCTTCTTAGGTTTATCCGCGGCCTTAATGGGTAAATTCGTTGAGAGAAATGGTCCAAAAGTAGCGGCTATTATTGCTGCGGTGTTATTTGGTATAGGTACCGCAGGATCTGGTCTTGCCATCTTGATGGAATCCAAATTACTTTTATACTTCTTTTACGGAGTCGTAGGGGGATGCGGACTGGGCATTGGATATATTGCGCCAGTTTCCACATTGGTAAAATGGTTCCCCGATAAAAGAGGGTTGGCGACCGGTTTAGCGATTATGGGGTTTGGGTTTGCATCCGCCATATGGGGGCCAACCATTAAAGTGTTAATCTCTTCAATTGGGTTATCTTCAACGTTCATCATTTTGGGTGCGACTTATTTTGTCATCATGTTCGCTTCGGCACTTTATTTACAAAAACCAGAAGAGGGCTATTTACCTGAAGGATTCAAGAAAAAGGTTGAAGCTGGTCATAAGACAATCAAACAAGACCTTGCCATGCTTGGACGTGATGAAGCTGTCAAAACACCTAGATTCTACGGTTTATGGTTAATGCTATTTATTAACGTAACGTGCGGTATTGCGATTATTGGTGTGGCTTCTCCACTGTTACAAGAGGTGCTTGGACTATCTGCCATTGCAGCCGCGGCAGCCGTTGGTTTAATGGGGATTTTCAATGGCGCAGGCAGAATTTTCTGGGCCTCGTTATCTGATTATTTAACGAGACCGATTGTCTATATCATTTTCTTTGCGACACAAGCAGTCGCGTTTTACGTGTTGCCATCGATTACTGAAATTATCATTTTTCAATTTATTTTATATTTCATTATGTCTTGTTATGGCGGCGGATTTGCGTCAATACCAGCGTATATCGGAGATATCTTTGGAACCAAAGAGCTTGGTGCGATTCATGGCTATATCCTGACAGCCTGGGCTGCAGCGGGTTTGGTGGGGCCGCTTATTATTTCGATGGTCAAAGACGCAACGGGTTCTTATGCTGATACCTTGTATGTATTTTCCGGGTTCTTTGTGGTTGCATTAGTGATCTCCATCGCAATGTTAATCAACATCAAATCGATTGAGAAAAAACAGAATGCAGCGCACTAAATCAAGGTTTCGTTTTCATGATGCCTTGCATCACTAGGGTCACATAATTGGGTCAGCGTTGAATTAAACAATTCTGACCAGGCCTGGTCAAATCAAAACTAACTCGCTCTTTAGCGGGTTTTTTTATTGATGGAAAAGAGGACGCTGTTCTTTTATTTCAAAGTTACCAGGCCTGGTAGCTTTGATAGGTTAATTTTCATGTCTTGTTGAGAAGCCTGTTTATCTCAATTATCCTTATTTAATTCCCTTGTTCGGCTTCCCGTTACTATTTTGCTTGCCCAAAATAGTAACCACAAAAGGGCACCCTGCTGACGCCCTCTATTTCACTAAGTTTGTCCGCTGACATTCCCTAAACTCGCTAACGCTCAGACACAGGGAATGTTTAAACGCGCCCTTCACTAAGTTCAATGACGATTGCTTACAGAAGGGGAAGTTTTCTACGTTGACTTATCTGTTCTTATTTCAGGAACTTTAGTGCTTTTTGATTTGACCAGACCTGGTAGGTTGTCAAAAATAAAAACCTGCTTTATGCAGGTTTTTTTAGCTCTAAAAAAGCAATCAACCTCTTTATTTTTATGGATTAAAATGGCTTTTTTATCTAAAAAACAGACTCCTTTTCACCTATTTTGGTATCAAAAATAGTAAAAAACGCTGATTTTAAGTTATTACATATACGTATTTCCGCTTTAATTATAATGAATATAACATGACTCATGATTCTCTTAACTTATTGTTTTTAAAGTTTAATTTGGTGTTGTGTACGAATCGTTATAACCTGCATAACAAAACGTAATATTCAAACACTCTCGTATTTTCAAAAAAAGTGTAATCTGGATTTTCGAAATTTTGTTACTAAAGTTGGTGAGAGTCATGTTGTCAGAATTACAGTTTTCTACTAGTTCGTATATCCGTTTTTTTTCAGAAATAGGTATGGATGATATTCAACTTGTTGGCGGTAAAAATGCCTCATTGGGAGAAATGTATCAGAGTTTGGTTCCTCAGGGCGTACCTGTGCCAAATGGGTTTGCGATTACATCAGAATCCTATAATGAAATTCTTAAACAGAATAATCTGTTAGAGCGATTGCACGCTATCCTTGACCCACTTGATGTTGAAAATACACAAGACCTGCAAAAGTGTGGTGCAGAAGTTAGAGCGTTAATTTACAAATCAACGTTACCAGAATCCCTTTATAACGAAATGGTACAGGCTTATGAAACACTTACTCAGCCTCTAGGTAACCACTTTTCTTTAGCGATAAGAAGTTCAGCCACGGCAGAGGATTTGCCGACAGCGAGTTTTGCAGGACAGCAAGATTCGTATTTAAATATTTCGGGTCTCGAAGAATACATTGATGCTTGTAAGCAGTGTTTTGCAAGTTTGTTTAATGATCGTGCTATTCACTATCGTGTTGAACAAGGCTTTGATCACTTTGAAGTGTCTTTATCTGTGGGTGTTCAGCTTATGGTGCGTTCTGATTTAGCCTCTTCTGGTGTGCTGTTCACGGTTGATACCGAAAGTGGATTTGAGGATGTTGTGTTGGTCACGGCGGCTTATGGTTTAGGTGAAAATGTTGTGCAAGGCGCGATTGAACCTGATGAATTCTATGTGCATAAACCAACGTTCAAAAAAGGCTACCGCAGTGTATTAAGACGTCACTTAGGGTCTAAAAAGCTCAAAATGATTTATGCAACTGACCCTACAAGCATTGAATCAATCGAGAACGTTCCAACACCATTAGAGCAGCAGCAGTCATTTTGTATCTCTGATGAAGATGTGATGAAGCTAGCAGAGTATGCGATCAAAATTGAAGATTACTACAGTGAACTTGCGAAAGTAAATCGCCCGATGGATATCGAGTGGGCTAAAGACGGTGAAACAGGCCAGATATTTGTTGTACAAGCACGTCCAGAAACCGTCGTTTCTCAAAAACAGGGCGGATTTTTAAAACAATATACGTTAGAGGAAAATCGTCCAGAACCTTTGGTTAGAGGTCGTGCGGTGGGGAGTCGTGTTGCCAGCGGTAAAGCGAGGCTCATTGAATCTGCAGAATTTCTGCATGAGTTTAAGGAGGGCGAGGTATTGGTTGCTGATATGACGACACCGGATTGGGAGCCGATTATGAAAAAAGCATCCGCTTTAGTCACCAATCGAGGAGGACGTACCTGCCATGCCGCCATTATTGCTCGTGAACTTGGTATTCCTGCCGTGGTCGGAACTGAGCGTGCGACGGACTTGATTGAAAACGGTGCGACCTTAACCGTTTCTTGTGTTGAGGGAGATGAAGGTCGCGTTTATGCCAAGGCGCTTGAATTCACAGAAAATGAGGTTGATATTGGGCATTTAAAGATGCCGAAAACCAAAGTGAAGATGAACTTGGCTAACCCTGAACAAGCATTCATAGTCAATCAAATACCCAATGATGGTGTGGGGTTAGCACGTATGGAATTTATTATTAGTAATAGTATTAAAATTCACCCTCAGGCGCTTCTTAATCCAGAAAAAGTAACGGATACACGTACCCAGAATCTGATTACTGATATTACGGCAGGGTACGAAAGTGGTCGTGAATTTTTCATTGATAAGCTTTCGGAAGGTATTGCGGGCATTGCTGCAGGTTTTTACCCTAAAGAGGTTGTTTTAAGACTGTCTGACTTTAAAACGAACGAGTACGCAACCTTAATTGGTGGGGACGTGTTTGAAGAGAAGGAAGAGAACCCTATGCTCGGTTTTAGGGGAGCGGCTCGATATAACGATCCTGAATATAAAGCCAGTTTTGCCCTTGAGTGTGAAGCTGTCAAACGGGTTAGGGAGACGCTTGGATTCGATAATGTGGTTATTATGATTCCATTTTGCCGTACGGTAGAAGAAGCGAAACTTGTTATGGAAAACTTAGCCAAAAATGACCTAATACGGGGTCAAAACGGTTTGCAAGTCTATATGATGGTTGAGTTGCCAAGTAATGTTCTGCTGATTGATGAATTTTCAGAATACTTTGATGGTTTCTCAATCGGTACCAATGATTTAACCCAGCTTGTTCTAGGCGTTGATCGCGATTCTCATAAGGTCGCTTTTGAGTTCGATGAACGAAATGCAGCTGTCAAGAAAATGGTGAAGATGGCTATTGAAGGCGCTAAGCGTAACAATAAACCGATTGGTATTTGTGGGCAGGCTCCGTCAGATTATCCAGAATTTGCAGCGTTTTTAGTAGAGCAGGGTGTTAGTTCAATGAGTTTAAATCCTGATTCGATTTTACACACTATCCCTATCGTTTTGGAAGCAGAAGAACAACTTAAACTCTCTAGAAAAGTGTTGTCATTCTTTAAAAAGATTGGGTAAAGCAACTTTATTCACCTATCCAGACTTTATTTTTAAGGCTGGATAAGGTGTAAAAAAAAGGGGACGCTTCCCTTTTATTTCAAAGTTACCAGGCCTGGTCAAATCAAAACTAACCCGCTTTTTAGCGGGTTTTTTTATTGGTTAAGACCAATGCTTTATAGGCATGTTTTCTTGAATAAAAATAATGTAAGATATTTTTTTAAGAGATTTCTTCTCTTTACCTTTTTCCTTCTTTGGAGTCAGTGATATGAACCGCTTAATTGTTTCCCTCATAATGATGTCTAGTTTGTTTTTAACAGGGTGTGCTACTACAGGTGGTAGTTCTGTAGGGGAGCAGCGTCAATCGATTTTGGCGATGAAAAATGAGACTCTACAGAAACTCTATAAGCAGAAATCCGATGTAAAGTCGCAGATTGCTAAAGCGCCTGGCTATGCTGTGTTTAGTAATGCTAATGTCAATTTGTTAATTGCCAGTTTTGGAGGTGGTTACGGTGTCGTAAAGAACAACGCTAGCGGCAAACATACTTATATGAAAATGGGTGAAGTCGGTGTTGGTTTGGGTTTGGGTGCTAAGGATTTTCGTATTGTCTTTGTTTTTCACACGGAAGCGGCGATGAATCGATTTATCACTCATGGTTGGGCATTTGGTGGCCAGGCAGATGCGGCGGCTAAAGCGGGTGAAAAGGGTGCCGCGGTTGGCGGTGAATTAACGGTAGATAATATGACAATCTACCAGCTCACCGAAAGCGGTTTGGCGTTACAAGCGACCGTCAAAGGCACCAAATTTTGGAAGGATGATGAGTTAAACTAGCCGTCATTTTAGTTGAACAGGCCTGGTTGTTTCGAATATTAAGAAACCCGCTTTTTAGCGGGTTTTTTTGTTGGCTTTATTACGTACATTTTGTGTATGATGATTGATTCTAATTTTACGCTTACCTTAATGATTATCGATTATTTTGCCCCAGATTTCTTGTAGGAGAAACATGCAAGTTAGAACTTATTTTATATTGCTTATCTGTCTATATCCGGGCTGGGTGCTAAGCGAAGAATCGAATAAACAAAACGAAATAGCTGTTTGCTACGATTACAGTTGCAAGCGTGTGAGCCAAGTAGCGCTAATAGGCTCAGAATGGGATAGGATCACTAGACTGTTCGACGCCAAGGCTCGAACATCTCAAGAAGAACGTCTAATCATTGCCAAAGCCATCGCCCTGATGGAACAGCTCACAGGAAAAGCGGTGGGAACTTCGAATGATAAAGCCAGAAATTCAGGCACAGGTGAAGCTGGTCAAATGGACTGTATAGACGAATCTATAAATACAACAGCCTACATTAGGCTCTTTGAAGATAAAGGCTGGATCAAATGGCATCAAGTAGAAGAGAGAGTGGAGCGCAGTCCTTTCATCTTTGATATCCATTGGACAGCCGTCATTAAGGATAAACAAACCAAGCAACGCTATGCCATTGATTCTTGGTTTAGAGAGAATGGCAGAGAACCGGTTATTCTGAAGTTGGAGGACTGGAAGGCAAAGAAAGAAGCGCCCTGATTAGAAATAAGAGGGTAGAGTAAAATTAGGCAATTGACCAGGCCTGGTCAAATCAAAAAGAGCCCGGTTTTCAGCGGGTTTTTTTACAGAGTTTGAGTCATCGCTTTAGAGATATAAGGTAAGTTCAATTAGATTAGAAAAGCTCTACCTCTTCGTCTGTATTGTGGACTTCAACGCGGTTACGACCATTCTGTTTTGCCCTATATAGCGCTTCATCTGCATATTTGTATATTTCTTCAATAATATAGGACTGGTTTGGTTCTAAGATCATAAGCCCCATTGATAAAGTGAGTCTTTGGTATGGCGGGTTTCCAGAATGTTCTATATTACAGTCAAATATGGCTTGTCTACATTGTTCACTTACTAGGTAAGCTTTGTCTTGATCCTCTGCTCTAAAAAGTACGGCAAACTCCTCACCACCCAATCTAAAAACGTAATCCCCTGCGCGTTTAAAAATAGATTTGGTAGAAGAGACAATACGTTTAAGGGCTTCATCGCCGGCTGGATGTCCATAAGTGTCATTGTATTTTTTGAAATTGTCAGCATCCATCATTAAAAAACACAGGTATTGGCCATCGCGTTTGGCGCGATCAATCTCAGGTTGGAGAACTTGATTATAGTAACGTCTATTGAGAGCGCCTGTAAGCTCATCGGTAATGGTGAGGGTTTCAATGTGCTTATGATCTGTAATATCCTGTCTAACAGCAAGATAGCCTGTTATTTCGTCAGTCTCATCTATAATTGGGTCTATGTGAACATTAACCCAGTAAGCATCCCCATTTTTCTTTTTGTTTTTAACTTCGCCTTCCCAAGTTCTACCGGATTGAATCGTTTTCCATAGATCTTTGTAGAGTTCTGCAGGCATATCTGGGTGGCGTAGCAGGTTGTGGTTTTGACCAATTAATTCATGTTCATCATAACCAGAAATATTACAGAAGGCTTGGCTGACGCTCGTAATGGTGCCTTGTAGATCAGAAGAAGAGGTAATAACGTATTGATTGATGGTATCGGAATAGCGATGAATTTCATCTAGTAATGATTCGAGCTCGCTAATGAGTTTTTTACCATCTACATGTATTTCTTTATGCATAATTAATTGTACTTATGTGTTTAGTTTTTTGTAGGATTATAGCTTAAATTTCATGGATTAAGTACCCATATGTATTTAAGGCTTTACGATCAATCAGAATTGGGATCGGCGTAAAATTAAATAATTCTGACCAGGCCTGGTAGGTTACAAAAAAATCGCCTTTTTCATGGTTTATTGACAGAGATAGTGATCGATATCAAGTGTGTTCATCTGGTTTTTGATAATATGAATGCGTGTTTAGTGTGGAATGTTCCATACATCGAAACAACTTACGACAGGCCTGAATCAAATGAATAACCATAATAAACTGAATTATTCTGTACGTTGGCTGTGCAGTTGTTTTTTGCTCTCTTTTTTCTCTCAGTTCAATACCGCTGTGGCAGCAGGCGCGGATGCCTATCCGTTTACGATTGAGGCCTTGCATGAGCGCCATCAGGATGAAATCACAGCGCTACATACCTATGAGGCCTATGCAGAGCAGGCTCGCGCTGATGGTTATCCTAATATCGCACATCTGTTTCGCTCTCTGGCGGCATCCGAGGGGGTACATGCCAATAATTTCAAAAACCTTCTGGAGGCGCTTGGTGAAAAGTCCAGGGCGAAGGTGTTGACTGATATTAAAGTACTGGATACACGACAAAATCTAAAAAATGCGGTGGAAGTCGAGGCGCAAGAGATTGATCATGAATACCCTGCCATCTTGAAAAAGATCTCTCCGGAGAATCATAAGCGAGCCATGCAATATATCGATTATGCTTGGAAATCCGAAAAGCAACACCGAGAGTTGATTACAAAGATGCAGAAGGGCACTAAAAAGTTTTGGTTCAGCTTTCTAGTTGATGCCATCGAAGGTGACCCCGTGGATTATCATGTCTGTCAGATCTGCGGCTCAACGCTGACCGAATTGCCAAAAAATCAGTGCGCTATTTGCGAGCACCCTGTGTCTAACTACACGTTAATGAAAAGGGTAGACCCGCTAGAAATCAAGCCAGACATATTAGATGATTTTTGAATATTTTATGAAAGTCTAAGTTTGAATAACTGGTTCAAAATAATTAGGGTCTAAGTAAAATCAAAGCAATCTGACCAGGCCTGGTCGTTTTTAGCGGTTGTTCTTAATGGTTCATGAAATGAAAAAAGGACAGTTTGTTAAAACACTGTCCTTTTTTTTGTGGTCTTTGAGGTTGGTAACGTTTAGCTTGGGACAACCTTTAAGTCAAAGCGATCTAGGTTCATGACTTTGTTCCAGGTGGCAACAAAGTCCTCAACGAACTTGTCTTGCGCATCTGCACAGGCATAGACTTCTGCTAAGGCTCGTAATTCGGAATTTGAACCAAAGGTGAGATCAACTCGAGTCGCTGTCCATATCACTTTGCCAGTCATTCGATCCCGGCCTTCAAATAAAGTTTCTTCATCTGAAGTCGCTTTCCATTCAGTACTCATATCCAACAGGTTGACAAAAAAGTCATTGGTTAAAGCGCCGGGGCGATTCGTAAAGACACCCTGTTGGGTTTGCGAAAAGTTGGTCTCCATAACACGCATACCACCGACCAATACCGTCATTTCTGGTGCGGTGAGGGTGAGCAGTTGTGCTTTATCAACCAATAATTCTTCAGCAGAAACCGTATATTGCGTTTTCTGATAGTTACGGAATCCATCCGCGATGGGCTCCAAAACGTCAAAAGACTCTACATCGGTTTGTGCTTGAGAGGCATCCATACGTCCCGGTGTAAATGGAACCCTCACGTCATACCCCGCATTTTTTGCGGCTTGTTCAACGCCTACACAGCCTGCCAGCACAATTAAATCCGCCAACGATACCTGTTTGCCGCCATTTTGGAAATCGCTTTGAATACCTTCAAGTGTATGCAGCACTTTGGTCAGTTGTACAGGTTGATTGACCTCCCAGTCTTTCTGCGGTGCGAGACGAATGCGCGCGCCATTGGCCCCACCCCGCATATCAGAACCTCGGAAAGTGGAGGCGGATGCCCAAGCAGTTGAAACCATTTCAGACACCGACAGTCCAGAATTGAGCAGTTTTGTTTTGAGCGCGGCAATGTGACCATTATTGATTAATGCATGATTCACTTCTGGAATGGGATCTTGCCAAATCAATACTTCCGCAGGGACTTCTTTGCCAAGGTAACGTGCACGTGGTCCCATATCTCGGTGAGTGAGTTTGAACCAGGCACGTGCGAAGGCATCGGCAAACACCTCTGGATTTTCTTGGAAATGCTTAGCGATCGGGGCATAGATTGGGTCCATTCGCATCGACATGTCGGCGGTGGTCATAATAATCGGAACACGCTTTGATGGATCGTCAGCGGCAGGTGCTTGGTTATTTTTAGTGGCTTCTTTTGGCGTCCATTGCCAAGCGCCTGCAGGGCTTTTGGTCAGCTCCCACTCATTGCCGAACAGCATATCCAGATAGCTGTTGTCCCATTTTGTAGGCGTGGGTGTCCAAGCACCTTCGATACCGCTACTGATGGTATCGCCTGCTTTACCGCGGCCATAGCTGCTTGTCCAGCCAAGGCCTTGTTGTGCAATGCTTGCGGCTTCTGGTTCTGGGCCAACCTGTGCGGCATCGCCAGCACCGTGACATTTACCAAATGTGTGACCACCACAGGTTAGGGCGACCGTTTCTTCATCGTTCATGGCCATACGTGCGAAAGTTTCGCGCACATCTTGACCAGAACCGATGGGATCAGGTTCGCCATTGGGGCCTTCAGGGTTAACATAAATCAAGCCCATTTGTACCGCGGCTAATGGGTCTTCTAGATCACGCTTACCGCTATAACGCTTGTCATCCAGCCAGGTTTTTTCAGTTCCCCAGTAGATGTCTTCTTCTGGCTCCCAAATGTCTTCACGGCCGCCGGCAAAACCAAACGTTTTAAACCCCATGGATTCAAGCGCAACATTGCCAGTCAGAATCATCAGGTCGGCCCAGGAAATTTTGTTGCCATATTTCTGTTTAATGGGCCAAAGAAGTCTGCGTGCCTTGTCTAGGTTGACATTATCCGGCCAGCTGTTCAGTGGCGCAAAACGTTGGCTACCGCTGCCTGCGCCACCACGTCCATCTCCCATACGGTAAGTACCGGCGCTGTGCCAGGCCATGCGAATAAAGAAAGGGCCATAATGACCATAATCGGCAGGCCACCACTCCTGAGAGTCGGTCATGAGTTGATAGAGATCATGCTTGATCGCTTGTAGGTCTAGGGATTTGAACGCATGAGCATAGTTGAAATTTCTGTCCATTGGGTTGGACTTGGAAGTGTGCTGGCGGAGGATATTCAATGGTAACTGGTTGGGCCACCAGTCTCTATTTGAGGTGCCTTCGTGCATGGAATGGTGAAACGGGCATTTACTTTCAGACATGTCATTATCTCCTCTGATAATTAAACAGTTGATAACCACCTTTAGTTATAAGTAATTTCCCCACTATTTGCCAATAGTATTTACAAATCATGATGTTAGCTTTTGTTAATGACCCCCATTTTAAAGGCGTTGATGAGGTGGTTGGTTTTAAAAAGGGTTGAAATTCACCAGGCCTGGTCGTTTTAAAAGCCCGTATGCGGCTTTTTATTGTCTTGAGGGTTATCAAACCTGGTATTATTTCTGTCACCTAATTAGGTAAAACATCGATGCGATAGCGGAAATAGAGAATCAACGTGTTGAGCGGGTGGATATTTGGCATTGAGTTTGCTCAGCCTAATGTCATTAGGTTTGTAAATCGTTCAAATAATTGAGATTGGTTATAGTGACTCAAGAAAATAGAAATTTTTTCCGTATAAATGTGAAAATCCCTTTTTGTTATCAGATTCTATCTGCGCAGGAAGCTGAAGAAATACCTGCTCCAACGGATTCTGATGCCAGTTTTATTGAAAACAGTGCAATCAAGACGCTTAAAGCATTGGAAGATGAAGCCAATGAAATCATTGATTTTATTGGTCAAAAGAGCAGTCTGATGGCTAAGGCATTATCCGTCATCAATAAGCGTGTTTCTTATGCGATTGATTCCATGCCTAAATCAAATGATGCGCCGGTTACGATGGTGAATATCAGTGCGGGCGGTATGGCATTTGATGTGAATGAAGCCCCAGGTGAAAATGATAAGGTGGATGTGTTTATTCAGCCGAGCCCAGACATAAAGCCTATTGTCACACGTTGTAAAATCGTTAAAATATTGCCCCCTAAATTTGGATCTCAAGGTCATTCTCTCGCACTGGAATTTGAAAGTATTCTTGAAGCGGATCGAAGCCGTTTAACTGATTGGGTTAACCGTAAGCAGCTTGAGGATGCCGCCGAAAAGAGAGACGCTAGTTAGTCCTCAACAAAATAGAAATTACCTTTGTTCATACCTTTGTCCAGACCGTTGTAAATAATAAATTTAAGTGGAAAAGGGCAAGCTCAGTTAGTTTTAATGCCTCAGTTATAAAAATCAGTAAAGTGCTTTCTTAAAGTGACCAGGCCTGGTAACTTAAAAACTTCAATTATTTATTCTGTTTAATATTCTGTTTAAGTTTGATAGACATTCCCAATCAATCGTTAACGAGAAATCTTATGAAAAATCAATCATCAACGAATGCCATTCATGAAATGCTTAGCATGCAAAACACCTTAAATGAGATGACCAATGGCACTAATTGGCGATCTGGTCTGACGCAATTGGGTAAAGTCATTAATTGGAAGCGCTGTATTGTGATGGAATCGGCGGAGTTAATTGATAGTTATCCTTGGAAGCATTGGAAGAGTGTTGATGCAGTCACGGACATTGAGAATGTGCGGGTTGAGTTGGTCGATATTTGGCACTTTCTGTTAAGTTTGGCGTTAGAGCAGTTTGAGCTTTCAAAGGCGGCAGGTCTGTTAGATAAAGCGTTGGCTTTAAACAATGAGCAGTCAAATATTAACAGTCGTGATATGACCGTCATCGAGCAGGTTACTGTGCATGAAACCATGATGAGAACGGCATTGGAATCTGCTGAGCATTCTGAGGAATATCTTTTACGTTTAGCGGAGAGTTTTTTCAATGCCTGCAAAGTTGCGGATTTAAGTTTTGACCAGATGTATCAAATCTATATGGCGAAAAACGTCCTGAACAAATTTAGACAAGATCACGGTTATAAAGAAGGTCTTTATATTAAAGAGTGGAATGGTAAAGAAGATAATGTGGTGATGTTTGAAATCATCGCAACAATGACTGACTTCTCGGGGGATGAGCTCTATATCGGCCTAAAAGAAAGCTATAGTCAAATAAGTGCTTCTTCAACTGTTTAAATTGTTTTACGAATTTAAAAACCATTTAAAAACCACCAAGCCTGGTGGTTTAAATTTATGAGTGTCGCTCATTAAAAAATCAAATAATGTAGTTGAATAATACTAGATTTTTACTTTCTTATACTTGATGAAGTGAAAGCCACAATGGAGTTGAAGATGCGTGGATTGGTTATGTTGTACGGTGTGTTAAGTTATTTGTCATTTTTAGCGATTATGATTTATTTAATTGCTTTCATAGGCGATTTTGGGGTACCTAAGACAGTTTCTTCTGGGATTGCGGGTGATGTCAGCACGGCTTTAATCATTAATATCTGCTTAATCATACTGTGGGGCATTCAACACAGTGTAATGGCTCGCAGCTGGTTTAAAGAAGCCATTGTTAAGATTGTTCCTCACCAGATAGAAAGAAGCACTTATGTTTTGTTATCTGCGATTGTATTGGCTATTGTCATGTATGGTTGGCAAACGATGGAAGGCGTTATATGGGAAGTGAACAATCCATTTTGGCAGAATGTAATTTGGGGTTTATTTGCTTTAGGCTGGATAGTAGCTACGTTGTCTACTTTTTTGACAGATCATTTTGATTTATTTGGTTTGCGGCAGACCTGGCTTTATTTTGTTAAAAAGTCTTATACATCAGTGAAATTTACAGAGCGATTATTCTATCATTGGGTTCGCCATCCAATGATGCTCGGGACGCTGATTGCTTTTTGGGCAACGCCTGTCATGACATTGAGTCATTTGGTGTTTAGCACGGGGATGTCTGTTTATGTGTTAGTAGGTATTTACTTTGAAGAGAAAACATTAGCTAAATCAATTGGTGCTGAGTATATGGAATATCAGAAGAGAACATCAAAAGTCATCCCTGGTATTTATTAAAATTGACAGTCAATTTAGTGGAATGAAATAATCCAACTTTTATATGCAAGTTACGAACTTTCTATTAGGGCGCATAAGTTCTTGTAAAGGTTTCTCAATAACCATTTAAATTAATCGACTAGGTTGTTAAATTTTTTGAGGAAATGATTAATTTAGATTGTATTGAAATAGGTTTATTCTATTGGGATTCGACACTTTTTCAAACGGCGGCTTTAAATTTGATAAGGAAAAACCATGGTTTCTCAACAAACGTTTAACGTTCAAACTACACAGCCATTCATTTACAAAGTGATTAAAGTTTTAGGCGTAAGTTTTCTATGTTTTTTTGGCGCTGTTAGCTTGGCTGGTGAGGCAGACATTATGGGGGTTTCAGTGCAGAAAACAGGTGATTATCTTTATGATTTCAATGTAACGGTCTTTCATAAAGACAGCGGGTGGAAGCATTATGCCAACAAGTGGGACATTTTAGATACCCACGGCAAGGTGTTAGCGACTCGAATTCTTTATCATCCGCATGTGAATGAACAACCGTTTACACGCACTCTTTCAGATGTGGGGATTCCCAAATACATCAAGTCGGTAACTGTTCGTGCTTATGATTCTGTGCATGAGTATGGTGGCAAGGAGATGACCGTGGTATTGCCTTTAAAGTAAAGGGTTCAGAGTCTGAGTAAGAAGATACTGTTTTCCAGAAACCTTGTGTTTTCGGCAGAGATGACAGAAGGCACAATCATTGATTTGATGTCATCTAAAAGCCGAGGTAAATACATTTGTTGTATTTTTTTAATGATTAATGTACATTCGATGCATGGCTCTAACTAAGCTTATATTCGTATAATAAATGCCTAATATAAATTTAAGAAAAGGTGATCGAACAATTATTTTGCAACGTATTAAGATACAGCACATTTTTATATGCTTTTGCATTTGTGGAGTCGTTACTGGTAATGCGCTTGCAGAAACGGCTAAAAAGACACCTGAGCATATAGAAGGAACCCAGCGTATTTCCGCCGCAGAATTAATTGGATTGGTTACGGAAAAACCTGATCTTGTATTGCTTGACTCTCGCATCCCTGGCGACCGACATAAAGGGTATATTGAAACCTCGGTTAGCCTACCGGATACAAATACCAATTGTCTGAGTTTGAATCAGATTATCCCTTCAAAAAATACCCCGCTCGCTTTCTATTGCAATGGTGTACTTTGTGGCCGCAGCGCTGTAGCTATAACGATTGCTCGAGAGTGTGGTTATAAAGACTTGTATTGGTATCGTGCAGGGTTTGAAGACTGGATGGATCGCTCTTTTCCTTATGTCTTGGATTAACTTCGAATGAAGATAACAATGCGCAATAGCCTTGTCGTTACCATCTGCCTGATGGGACTATTAGTTGTAGCATTTTCGCTTGTCGCTGGAGAAATTTACACCAAGTTCAGCTTGGAAAATAGGGCCGTTACATTTAAAGAATTGGCAGACCTGGAGGTACATCACCGCTGGCATAAGGTTCGTGATGATTCAATAGAAATGGGGCTGTCGATTCGCCAGGATTTGCAGCCCAGAAAGCTTTTCGAGGAGCGAGATGAACAGAAAATTGTGAGTGCTCTGAATGAACATTTTCACCGCGGTTATGTCACGCTAGGCCTACTGGATCTTAAAAAACTTCGTATCTATGATAAGAACATGAAGCTACGCTGGACTTCAACAGAAGGCAATCCACGCGATGCTGATGAGTGTCCCGGTTTTTTTGAAATGATTGCGCAACGTAAGGGTGCTGATCGTTTGCAAACGATCAGTCAGCTCTGTGCATTTAATGATGGATTAAGATTGGTTGTGGTGACGCCATTAGGGGGGTTGAGAGTGAATGGCTATCTCTCCATTGTCGTAGACCCGGTGAAATCGCTTGCTGATGCGGAGACAGGCCTGGGGATTCCATTATCTATTTATAGCCCTAATGGTAAAAGCATGTATCGTTCTAAAGGTTGGTCAGCTGCAGAGGTCATAAAAGAGTCATTGACGGTGAGCTATATTCTGTATGCAGGCAACTCGGAACCTGTTGCAGAATTCCGTTTCATTTCAGATGTGACGGCTTTAAGAAATCAGCTCGACCAGACACGTTACATGATTATCATGGCGGCACTGTTAATTACAGGTCTGGCTGTGTTTATCGCTTTGGGTCTGCTAAATAGCATGATAATAAAGCCGCTATCGAAAATTACCAAGCACCTGAATCTAATTCGAAAAGATAATAATTACCTGAAAGAGAAAATAATTATCCATGGAACGACTGAGCTGGAAGAGTTGGCCTGCAACTTAAACGAAATGAGTACAGAGTTACATCGGCTTTACTATGAAATGGAAGTTATGGTATTTACCGATGATTTAACCGGTATCCCCAATCGTAATTTGTTCTTTGATCGCTTGAATCAAACCATTCAATTTGCCAAACGAGATGATGCGCAGGGAGAATTTATTCTGATGATGATGGATTTGAATCGTTTTAAAGTTGTCAATGATACGTTTGGACATCATGCTGGTGACTGCTTGTTGCAGGACGTTGCAGAGCGCCTGAATAAAGCATTACGTAGCGCGGATACTGTTGCACGCCTTGGCGGTGATGAGTTTGCAATGTTGCTGTATTCTGTTAGTGATATAAAAGTGGCCGAATCAGTTGCCCAGAAAATTACGGAGCTGATGAATCAAGTTTTTATTGTGGATGGTCATGAAGTGGATGTTGGTATAAGTATCGGAATCGCACGTTATCCGCAAGATGCAAACAGCAGTAGTAAGTTAATGCAACGCGCAGATATGGCCATGTATTATGCTAAGGAGTATAAGCTGCCCTTTGTGTTTTATAGCGAGGATGTAAAATCATCACGTCAGAGCTCGGTGAAGTCACTTAATATTTAAGGCGTACTCTCTTTTGTCAGTAACTTTGTGTTTTGCACTAGAGTGGCGAAAGGAATAATCACAGGCTTAAAAAAAATAATTTTTATAAACTTAGCAGGCCTCGTAGGCCTTTTAAATTTTAGAACCCGCTTTTGAGCGGTTTTTTTGTATCTGAACGATCTTGAATAAACGCCGTTTACTGTCGTTACTGTTATTTATGATGAGATTAACGACAGCTCTAAAGAAACAAGCCGAGATAATGTTTTGTTAGCGTGCAGGCGCTATTATGCTAAACCCGCTAGTCTTCCAATAAATCAGCTGGGATAGAGGCTTTAAAGTTTGAGATATCTGCAAGGTCTTCTAGCCAAAGTTGTGAGCTGATGATTTCATATTCAGTCTGTAGCCCAGTGTTTGAGAGTGGAGTCATTTTCCATATAATGCCTTCAGCTTCTTTAAAGTTCTCTCCCGCAATTTGCGCCTCATATAGACGGTTTATCAGAGAAGAGTCATCTAGTCCCTTAGAAAGGATGCGAATAAGAGTCGCTTTAGGCGACTTTTCGAGTTGTTGGCGGGCAAGTTCATTTTCTGATTTGATAACGAGTCGCATGATGATACCTGTTGGTTTGACAAAACGCCCGTTAAAAGCTTCTCTTAATAAACCGTATGCATTAAAAAGTCTTTCATGAAAGAGTGGGTCCGCGAATTCTTCCCATAGTCTGTCGTCAGGCATTTGATTCGCTATTTGGCTAATTTTGCCTGCTGTTATAGCACCGTTTAATAGATAAGTTAAAACGACAGTTGCCGCTTCTTCGGCTTCTAGATCGCTAAGTGCCATCATACACATTTCTTTTATATCAGAATCCGACATGCCTGCGACATCGTCATTTTCCATTAATTCTAAAAGGGCTGTGTAGTCTTGAGTATTCCAAGCATTTTGAATGCTAGAAACTTTTTTATAATCAACGATTTCAAGATCAAATTTTCGAATCATCAAAATACCCTGCAAATTGGAGTGTCTAAATAAAGAGTTATCTAATGTTAACTCAGAAATAATAGTTTTAAGCTACTTAAGATAAGACAGATATTGATGGAATAAAGTCACAAGTGTGGTGAAAGTTTTTGGAAGTTTGCGGGCAGAGTAAGAAGGCATGCAAACGCATCAAAACTGATTGAATTTAGAGCCAATAGCCAGGCCTGGTAGGTCTTTGAAATTAAAGAACCTGCTTTAGGTTGTTTTTTTATTTGTGATTTGTATATTTATTTTAAGTTATATAAGTAAAGTGATAGAAAATTACTTCTTTATGTGGAGGTTTACGTATACTGTATCTGTTTTTTTAAACAAATAAATGAAAATGCTAGCGTCCTCTTTTATAGGTAAGCATTTAAAAAATATCAACTTATAGATTACTACTCAGCTTGGCGGTATCTAGGGTTCTGAATTCACGTGTAAAATTAATGCTTTTGATTAAAGGAAAAACAACCAAGTGAATGCACAAGTGATCGCTGAATTTAAGTACTCAGACAAAAAAGTTGAACACTTACTGACGCATAAGTTGTATTCGCACGCGTATGGGACAGTCTTTATTCATACTGTATTTGGTTTATTAGTGGCTGCAATTTTATTTGGTAAAGTTGATTCCACTTTGCTTTTCGTTTGGTTGGGAGTCTTGTTAGCGAATATGCTTGTCCGATTTTCATTTATTAGGACTTGGTTAAAAGCTTCTAGTGCGCAAAGAGATAAGCTATGGATGAGGAATATGGCGCTCAGTACATCTCTGATGAGTGGTGTTTTATGGGCCGTGACAGTAGGTTTCTTGGATTTTAATACCTTGCCATTTGAATCACTTGCGTTAAGTTTAATGGTGATGTCATTGGCTGCAAGTGCCGCGATGTATTCAGCATTTTTTATTCCTGCCTTTTATCTTTCTGTTGTCCCCTATATTGGAAGTCACCTTGCATATCACTTAATGCAATTTACTTTTGAGTCAATGGTTATTAGCCTCATTCTCATGGTCTTTGGAGTGATGTTGTATGGTCAAGCAAGCCGCCTTCATAGGATGCATAAGAAAAGCATCATCCAAAAATTAAATAATGAATTTTTAATTGCTAACATGCAGGAAGCAAACCTAAGATTAGAAGAATCTTCTAGTACGGATTTTTTAACAGGGGTATTAAACAGGCGTTCATTTGATAAAGCACTGAACAAAGCTTGGTCTGAACATAAAATTGATCAACAGCCGATTTGTTTAATTATGTGTGATATTGATAAGTTTAAAAACTTTAATGATACTTTCGGGCATCAAATTGGAGATGCTGTATTGGCTAGGGTAGCTGATAATATTAAGGCTCAGATTCGACCAGAAGATTCTTTGTTTAGATACGGTGGTGAGGAGTTTGCGATTGTGCTTCATAACACGGCGCTAGATACAGGGCTGGTCATCGCGGAAAGCATTCGTGACAATGTCATGAATGACCAAATAGACATTAAAGGTGTTAATCAATCTGTAACGGTAAGTTTAGGGGTCAGTGCACAAATACCGGTTAATGGTTTTAATCCTGATCGTTTATTGAATGCATCTGATAGCATGTTATTTGAAAGCAAACGAAATGGACGAAACAGAGTTACTTCATCTTCTACGATGGGTTAAATATACAAAGGCATTGCGATAAGCATATTAAGTAACTATGTGCCTTAGACCCAACGTAAAATTAAATGAATTTGACCAGGCCTGGTAAATATTAACCCAATAAAAAACCCGCATAAAGCGGGTTTTTTATTGGTTAGATTTACAAAATAAATCTTGGAGAGTTACTTCTTCATAAACGGATAGTCGGTGTAACCCTCGGGACCCGGTGTGTAGAAAGTATCTGAATTAGGTTGGTTGAGTTCCGCGCCGGCTTTTAAACGTTCTGGTAAATCAGGGTTGGCCAAGTAGCTGACGCCAAATGCGACGCCTTCTAAATCACCTTTGGCAATCGCATCTTCAGCTTCTGCAGCATCGTAGCCCATATTGCCGATAATGTTACCTTGGTAAAATTGCTCTGCAGCCGATAATATATCTGCCTTTTGAATACCAAAGAAGTCGCTGCGCATCACATGTAAATAGGCTAATTTATAATCATTGAGTTTTTCACTTAACCATTTTGTTAAGGCGACAGGGTCGCTGTCTAAAGCACTGTTATAGCTGTTGACCAGTGAGATGCGTAGACCAACTCGATCACTGCCCCAAACTTCACAAACCGTAGAGAGCACTTCTAATAATAAACGCGCACGGTTTTCAATGGAGCCACCGTAACTGTCTGTACGTTTATTACTGCCATCGCGCAGGAATTGGTCTAATAAATAACCATTGGCACCATGTACTTCTACGCCATCGAATCCCGCTGCTTTGGCGTTAATCGCGGCTTGCTTAAAGCCTGCGATAATCGCAGGAATCTCTTCTAAGGTTAAAGCGTGCGGCACGGTGTAGGGCAGTTCACCTTCTGGGGTGTGTACTTTGTCATCAATGGCAATGGCGCTGGCTGAAACAGGTACTTTGCCATTATTAAGCGCAGGATGACAGGCTCGGCCGCCGTGCCAAATTTGTAAAACAATACGTCCACCCTTAGCATGCACGGCATCGGTGACCTTTTTCCAGCCCGCAATCTGCGCGTCTGAATAGATACCAGGTTCTTTCCAGAAAGCGCTACAACCTTCCATCGCCATAGTGGCTTCTGCAATGATTAAGCCGCCACTTGCGCGTTGAGCATAATATTCGGCCATTAAGTCGGTTGGGATGTGATCCACTTCGGTTCTTGCACGCGTCAAGGGGGCCATAATGATGCGGTTAGGCAGTTGAATTGCACCTAGCTTAACGGGCGAAAATAAATGCGGGTAAAGATGTTCCATGACGTCTCCTAAAATGAATAAATTCTGTCAGCTTTGAAAGCTGATTTGGTGAGAAATGAGGTGTGGTACTTCTTTGTTCTAACTGAAATCAATATTAACACGCGCACTCCATAGAGATATAGCTGTCCTAATGGAAAACACTGTTGCAGAGATTGCAAAGATAGAAGTTAAAATGACAAGGCACGTTGAATTCGACACTCAATAACGAGGGGGATAGATTACAGGTACTCAAATAGTCGGCACGGTTAAAAACATGCTTCATTAAGTTCAATCACGATGGTTATAAGAAAAGGCGTATCGGTTATTTTATGTTTTAAGAGGTATGTTTTTAAGGGTTTTGAGGCTTACCAGGCCTGGTAAGTTTATGTGATTGTTTTGTGACTATTGGTTTGAATTGTATTAAGCTGATAGCCTTCAGTCGTTAATTGGGTTCGGCTCTTTCTGTGTGGTCTTTGATGCAAAAATATGGTTTTCTTCTGCTCGAGTGATTATTTTAGTCTTGTTGGCAATGATTCAGCCGGTACAGGCTGATAGCGTTCTGACAGTACATATTGATAATGATGTTATTTTTGGTACCGATAGACAGTATACCGGTGGGTTTAAGTTTAAATTCACTGAAGATCATTTGGCCATCAATAATTCTTTGGTCTCTCCCGTACAACATCTGATTAACGACTTAGACATGACTTTAGCATTTGACCAAGTTGAAGTGTCTGTCGAGGCTTATACACTGACCAAATTGAATGGCGCCAATAAAGTTACGCATATCTTAAATGAGGCTTGGACGCATGTTGATTTACGGCGTTTTTACAAAAGAAAAGGGCAGTCAATTGGGCTGGGGTTTGTTTTTGGATGGCTAGGCCCTGATAGTCCTGGAAAGCCAATGCAAAATGAACTGCATCAGTTGATTGGTAATGGTGCTGTAAAAGAATCCCTTTATGCGTTGCCGAATCAAGCCACCTTTCAGATAGGTTTGGATGTGAGTACCGATTGGTTTTTAGTGGATGATTGGCAATTTTATAAGACGGCTTGGATAAAGCTTGGAAGTCCTATTACAGAGGTCTATGCCGGTTTAGGTGTGATTCGCTCAGTACATAGTCATCCAGTGTTAATGAATAACCAAATTAATCATGTTCAGCCTAACACCAAGGGCTTTGGCTATTTTTACTTTGGGAGTATTGGTTTAAGTAATTTGGTTTATAGCGCCTTATTGGATGGCAGAGTCTTGAGCCATGATAAAACTTATTTTGAACGGTATCGCTGGGTGCCGATGCTACAGTATGGAGTAGGGGTCTCTTATGAGGATATTGCAGTAACTTTAAGTGGTAATGCAATTGGGCAGGTCTACAAAGAACAGCCAGAAAATGTTTTCCGCTTTGCTTCCGCCACAGTGAGCTGGTTTTTTTAAACGACTGACATTACCGTATCTACACCACCCCACCTATGTTCTAACATTAAGTGATCTCCACTTACATTCGCAACTCTCAAATGTCTTTTGTATGACGCTGTCTCTGTTAATAGTGCAATATCCGCTCACGGTATCCTAGTCTCACTTTGTTTATTTGTAATAGTTAATCCGTGTGAGTATATTTGGTGCGCCATTCTGTTTTTATGGTGCGCTTACCCTAATTAAGTCTTCAGTTAAAAGGCGGGATGTATGGGTATGTTATTGATAATAAATGGATAAAACTTATTGGAGTGTTTATTTCTTTATAGTCTGCAATTAGTTTGGAGTGATGACGCTCACAAAATCTGGAAACACGGATTGTTGCCAGATTTGTGGGCGTTTTTTTTTGCTTTTACCGAATCCTTCGCTTAAAGCAAGATCCTTAAAAGACGCTGTACTTTAAATTAATGACTTGAGAATGAATGAGCAAGATTTAGTAGCGCCAAGGTCTAATCTGGCTTAAGTAAAGTTTAATTTATTTATTGATAGAAATTAGAGGTAAACAATATGTCATATTTAGAACCCAGTGAGTTTGTGACCAAAATGGTAGATTCGGGTGAATCTAAGGTTTTCATGTCCACGAAAGATACACTTATCAGAGCGATTATGGCGGGTGCCATTTTAGGACTCGCCGCCATATTTGCCATTACGGTTGCCATGAAGACGGGTTCACCTTTAGTCGGCGCAATGCTTTTTCCTGTTGGTTTCATTATGTTGTACTTAATGAAATTTGACTTGTTAACGGGTGTATTTATGTTGGTGCCTTTGGCGCTTTTAGATAAAAGACCGGGCGTGACTTTTAATGGAATGTTGAGAAATTGGGGCTTAGTCTTCCTGGGGAATCTCATGGGCGCCTTAACCGTCGCTTTTATCATGTCGTTTGTCTTAACCTATGGTTACAGTATCGATCCCGGTGTCATTGGCGCTAAAGTGGCGAGCATCGGTGAAGCTAGAACAATCGGCTATAAAGAGCATGGATTAGAAGGTTGGTTGACTGTGTTTATGCGCGGTATGCTGTGTAACTGGATGGTATCAATGGGCGTTGTGGGTGCAATGGTTTCGACTTCTGCTACTGGTAAGATTCTTGCGATGTGGATGCCGGTCATGTTGTTCTTCTTCATGGGCTTTGAGCACTCAATCGTTAATATGTTCTTATTCCCTTTCTCTATGATTATGGGCGGTGACTTTGCAGTATCTGATTACCTTCTTTGGAATGAATTGCCAACAGCTTTAGGTAATTTAGTGGGTGGGTTCTTATTTGTAGGTATCCCACTGTACTATACGCATGTTAAAACCAGTGCTGAGCGTGCTAAAAATTAATAGTGGGTCAAATAACTTTTAGTGGATAAATAGAGTCTCTGTACTAAGCTAGTGCAGAGACTTTTTTATTGGGATGAATATGACAAGTAAATTAACAGTTTCCATCGGACAGAAAACTGACAAAGGCCGTAAAGCACTGAATCAGGATTTTCATGGAGTGACGATTCCTCAAGATCCTTTACTCAGCTCAAAAGGCATTGTCATCGCTTTGGCCGATGGTATCAGTAGCAGTCAAGTGAGCCAAATTGCCAGTGAAACGGCGGTGAAAGGCTTTTTAGAGGACTATTATTGCACCTCGGAGTCCTGGTCGGTCAAAACGGCTGCGCAAAGTGTGTTGCTCGCGACCAACTCATGGTTATACAATCAAACCCGAAAAAGTCAGTATCGTTACGATAAAGATAAAGGCTATGTCTGCACGTTCAGTGCCCTCATTCTCAAATCAACTACAGCGCATATTTTTCATGCTGGAGATAGTCGTGTCTATCGCTTGCAGGGTAATCATCTTGAACAGCTCACCGAAGATCATCGAATGTGGGTATCGAAAGAAAAAAGTTATCTGAGTCGAGCCTTAGGTGTGAATGAACAATTGGAAATAGACTATCAAAAGCTTCCTTTAGAGGAGGGGGATATTTTTGTACTTGCCACTGATGGTATCTATGAGTTTGTCATGGACAAGTTTATTGTGGAAACGATTCATCAACATCCACAGGATTTGGATCATGCGGCTAAATTGATTTTAGATGAAGCTTACCAACGAGGTAGTACGGATAATTTAACGTTACAAATTGTTAAGGTTGAGCAGTTACCGCAATATGATGAAAGTGAAATTCACCAACAGCTTACAGTATTACCGTTTGCACCCAAGTTGAGTGCGAGAATGGAATTTGACGGCTACGAAATCATCAGAGAAGTACATATTACAAATCGCAGTCATGTGTATTTAGCCCGAGATATGGAAACTAACACCCAGGTGATTATTAAAACGCCATCGGTCGATTTACGCGACGATACCGCTTATCTCGAACGGTTTTTAATGGAAGAGTGGATTGCACGGCGCATTAGTCATGAGAATGTATTAAAGCCCTGCTTGCAGACGAGAAAACGCAATTTTTTATATATTGTGACCGAATACATTGAAGGTCAAACCCTAGCGCAATGGATAATTGATAATCCGACGCCAGATATTGAAACCGTGCGCGGAATTGTCGAGCAATTAGCAAAAGGTTTACGCGCCTTTCATCGACAAGAGATGTTACACCAGGATTTACGTCCCAATAACATTATGATTGACCAAAGTGGCACGGTAAAAATCATTGATTTTGGTGCCACACGGGTAGCAGGATTGATGGAAGTTGAGAGTCCTTTTCATCGCGAGGATAACCTAGGTACCGCACAGTTTACTGCGCCTGAATACTTTCTAGGGGAGGCCGGCACGACCCAATCCGATCTATTTTCATTAGGGGTCATCACTTATCAAATGCTGTCCGGTAAGTTGCCTTACGGTACGCAAGTGGCCAAGTCGACGACCAAAGCGGCACAAAGAAACTTGCGCTATCAAACCGTGCTGGATGATGAACGGGCTATTCCAGCATGGGTGGATGATGCTATCAAAAGAGCGGTACATCCTAATCCGACTAAACGTTATGCTGAAATATCGGAATTTATTTACGATTTACGCCATCCAAACAGTGCTTTTTTAAATAAGACACAGCCACCGTTAATTGAGCGCAATCCTCTGTTGTTTTGGAAAGGGGTCTCGTTCAGTTTATTGGTCATCATTATTTATTTATTAGCTAAATAATAACCACTAACAAAGTAAACAGAGGAGTGAAACCAAATAAAGAGAAAACCATAACAAGTGATAGTTTTGCCGTGAAGAAGAACGGACATATTCACTTAACGAACTCGCGATATTTTAATACTTTCGAATAGCTTGTAATCCATTAAGGAGAGAATGACATGATGACTAAAATTGAAATGACCGAAACCATTATTCTAGCTAAAGCAGAGAAACAAGTGGGATGGAGTGAGATTGCCACGGCGACAGGATTAAGCGAAGTGTTTACCACTTCAGCCTGCTTGGGGATGAATAGTTTACAGCCAGAGACGGCCGATGCACTGTGTGCCTTTTTAGGGTTGGACTCAGCTGTGTCCACTGCATTGCAAATGTGTCCGCATAAAACATGGGAAAAAGCAGTGCCAACGGACCCTTTAATCTATCGCCTTTATGAAATTGTCGGTGTCTATGGTCCGACAATGAAAGAGTTGATTCATGAGAAATTTGGCGATGGCATTATGAGTGCCATTGATTTTTCAATGCATATCGACAAGGAAGATAATCCAGCGGGAGATCGAGTGGTCGTCACCATGAATGGCAAGTTCTTAGCCTATAAAGCCTGGTGAGTTGACCGTTAGTTAAGCTTTAAACAAAAACCGCTTTTAAGCGGTTTTTTTGTATCTGAGAATGCCTTACTTTCATAATGACCAGGCCTGGTAGATATTCAAAACGCTATGCAGGCTGGTAGACTTTAAAAAAGCGGGTTTGTAGGTCTTTTACCGGCATAGGAACACCCCCGTGCGTTTGACGCCACTTCAATCGCTGTATCAGCATCAAATCCATGTTCGACCATCCATGTAGTAGCCACAATTCCAGTGCTAGCACGATCGCCATGACAATGAATCGGAATAGACTAGCCGTTGGCAGTCTCTAGTTTTAAGCGCTGTTGCAGTCCCAGAGGGCGGTCTGTAGCAGGTACGCTCATATCATAGTTGTTTGGTTGCAATACCACGACTTTTCTTAGTAATTCCTTTAAATATCTGTAGATGATCTTTAGGTATTAGAGCGAATTAATTACTCTTTTTATGATCCATAATTATTAATGATAATCATTGTTGTTTAATAATGATTGCTTTTTGCATTACCATTAACTAGAATACGAATCATTATCAATAGCATTTGTATTAACAAGGGTTGAAAGTTATGTCTGAGAGTTTTTTAGCGTTTATGAATTTTGGGGGCCCAGTGGTTCTTATCTTGATGGTGTTTTCGGTGTTTGCGACGACTCTTGCTTTGTTGAAAGCATGGCAGTTTTTTCGAATTCGCCCTAAATTGGTCAGGCCAGAACAGATTATGGTTTATATAGAAAACTCGGAGATTCGTCAGGCTTCAATATTGGCTGACAATCAAGTTAACCCAAGAATTAAGCTTATAAAACAGGCGTTACAGTTGTTTGATAACAAATCAATGTCTGTCAATGACATCAAACAAGAGTTGGCTCGCTGTGCCCGTAAAAAAATTATGCAACTTGATGCCTATTTAAGACCTTTAGAAGTGATTGCCACGATTGCCCCTTTATTAGGTCTCTTTGGAACCGTTCTTGGAATGATTGAAGCTTTTCAGGCCATGGAGGCGGCAGGTACAAATGTGAATCCGGCTATTTTATCGGGTGGTATTTGGCAAGCTCTTTTAACGACAGCGATCGGTTTGGCGGTAGCCATTCCAGTTTCGATGGTACATAGCTATTTTGAACGCAAAGTCGAAAGACAAACTCAATCCATGCAAGATGATTTAGCCAGAATATTTTTCTACTTTGCTGAGAAAAATGATCAGCAAAAACACGCGGATTCAGGAAGTAACTGATGGAATTTTCAGCTTCGTACATTCCTAGAAGACGAAAAATAGGCTTAACAGCCTTGATTGACGTGGTATTCATTATGTTGATGTTTTTTATGCTGACATCAAGTTTTGAACAATGGAAAACCATCCAAATAGATAGCCCAATCAGCAAATTTCAGACCTCAATGCCGACCTTGCCACAATTTATTGTGCTTGAGTCCTCTGGTCAGTTGTATCCACTACATCAAGAAAGTGAGGCCATTTCATATTCGGACTTAACGCTCGACTCATGGGATGAAATCGACATTAAGCGCCCAGTGTTGCTCTTGCCAGAACCAAACGTGAGATTACAGCAAATTATTTCGGTTATTGAAAAATTACGTCAGATTGGAATGGCAGAGGTTTCTCTTGGTGATCCTTACCGTAAAACTGATCAGATGGGAGCTAATGAATGATGGGTTTGAAGCTTTCTGAACGTCGTCGTCCAGATCCGGAAGATAGTTTGATTCCGTTAATCAATATCGTATTTCTATTGCTCATATTTTTTATGGTTGCCGGGCAAATCAGTGCGCATGATGTGGAAACTATCGAGCCGCCGATAAGCTCTAGTGAGACACCTTTAAATAGAGAAAGTTGGGTTGTACAAATTAATTCAAAGCAAATGATTTTATTGAACGGTGAAGTTATTGAGCTGGCTGATTTAGCAGTGGTAGGTGGAAATCAATTGGAGAAAGTGATTATTAAAGCCGATCAAAATACCACTGCAAAAACACTGCATCCGGTACTGCAAAAACTACGTGAGCAAGGTGTGAAAAACATATTGTTGTATAGCCAATTAAAGGGTTTTGAATAATGTCACGAACGTTTATTATCGCTTTTTTCGGAGCATTATTTATGCATTTAGCGGTGTTCTATACGCTTTATTCGATGCCGTCAGGCGCTGTGCAGGACGTCGCTGAAGATAAAGGTAAAGGGGGTATTCAAGTAGGCTTAGGTATGCAAGGCAGTTACCAAAAAATCTTATATCCGCCTAAGCCTAAAGCTGTAGAAAAGGCGGTTGAAAAACCGATTGAGAAACAGGCTAAGAAAGAAGTTGTCAAAAAACCAAAAGGGAAGCCTATTCAAAAGCAATCTGTCGTTAAAAAAGAGGTTAAGAGGGCCACACTGAAAAAAAATGAAAAAAGTGTTGTGTATAAAGCTGTTCCAAAGATGACCAAACGATCAAATACAGTAGAAAAGACCATTGAAGTTGCAAATGAAATTAACCCTAAGCAAGCGGTGTCAATGGCAGAAACCACTACGGATAATCGGGAGATTGAGCCTGCAATATTAGAACAACAAAGTGCTGAGCTAAAGGCAGAACAAGCTACAACACAGAAGGCTAAAACATTACCGCAAACCAATAAGGCGACAGGTACAAAAAATGACCGCCGTACTGGTAGTAAAAAAGGCGATATAAAAAGCTATTTTGCAGAATTGACGAACTGGCTAAATCAGCACAAAGAATACCCTGTTGAACTAAAAAAAGCCAAACAACAAGGTACGGTTGAGGTGCAGTTTACCTTTACCCGAAATGGTCAAATAATCCAAGCCAAAATTAAAACATCTTCTGGTAATACCAAGCTGGATAAAGCTGCATTAGCGATGCTTAAAAAGGCAAATCCATTACCAGAAATACCTGAATCGTTCAGTCGAGACTCACTGACGATAGCGATACCCGTTGAGTACTCATTAATTACAAACAAGTTATAAAATTTAAGGATGAAATATGACGAATCAAGTAAAAAGCAAGCTGCTTAAACCTAAGAGTTTACGAGCAATTAAATCGATGAAAAAGCCACACGGTAAAAGTGTGTTAGCGTTAAGTATTACGTCAATTTTGACAACGGGTGCGTTTGCCCAAGACGACGTTATTAATTTAGATACGTTACAAATTGAAGAACGCACCATTGATACCAACCCTTATGCTGAACCGGGAGCGCCATATAAAGCTAAGTTTTCTGGTGATAGTCGTCATGTAAAGCCATTGGCAGAAACACCACAAACAATCACTGTTTTGACCAAAACCCAAATTGAAGAGTCAGGTAAAACCGATCTACGTGAAATTTTACAAGCTCAACCGGGTATCACCTTAGGTACGGGGGAAAACGGCAATGCATTTGGTGACCGTTATATTATACGCGGGCATGAAGCTCGAAGTGATGTGTTTGTTGATGGCTTAAAAGATCCGGGAATGACGATTCGTGAAAGTTTTGCCACGGAACAAGTGGAGGTGACGAAAGGGCCAAGCTCAACCTTTGCAGGTAGAGGTTCTACAGGTGGTGCTATTAATAGTGTCACGAAACAAGCCAGTACGGAATACGATTTTACAAAGTTAAAAGGAGGAGTCGGTACAGATGATTATCGACGTTATGAAATTGATACAAATCAGAAGATTAATGATGAATTTGCGGTACGTTTAAACCTTTTAGATCACTCCGAAAGTGTTCCTGATCGTTCGCCTGCTGAAAGAAATCGTCAAGGTTTCGCTGTTTCTGGTGTGTATAAACCAAGTGATAAGCTACAGATTACTGCGGATGTTTATCACTTAGAGGCCGATGATAAGCCAGATTTAGGCGGCTATATTCAAAACAATGAACCGCATGGCGATATTCCCGTTTACTTGCAAGATCAAGACTTCTTGGAATCAACCGTCGATACGGCAACAGTTCGTGTGAAATATAAAGTTAATGATTCTGTACGTATTGAAAATGCCTCGCGCTACGGCACGACAAATAACGGTTATGTGGCCACTGGGGTGCGCGGTACGACTACCGATGCAACGGATCCGAATGGTGAATATGATACTCAATCACTTAGTACTCATCAAGGTTGGCAAGATGTTTCTTACTTTGTAAATCAGTTAAACACCTATATTGAACAGGAAATTGGCGGCTTTAAAAACGAGATGGTATTTGGGGTAGAGTTTTCAAATATGCGAGTTAAGAACGGTGTATATGACATCAATAATACCGGAGCAACTAACTGTATTGTTTCGGGAAGAGGCGGTGCACAGCCTGGTTATTGTGCGTCTGATGTCAATGGTAATACCGTCGCCAATTTAAATGGTTTAATGGGACGTAGTATCACCAAAGGCAATTATGACTCGGATTATAATATCAAAACCACCTCGCTGTCTGCAATGGATACGGTCGAGTTAACGGATGATTTATCGCTCTTTGCAGGGATTAGATTAGATCATTTCGACTACTCTAATGAGGTTAGAGCTCGGAGTGGTGAACTTACTAAATACAGTTATGCTGATGATCTATGGAACGGGCACTTAGGTGGGGTGTATAAAATCACCGAAGAAGGTAATATCTATGCCAGTTATAGCACGGCGGCAAATATCAACGGTGGTGAGTCCGATGTAGGTACCAACAGTGGCTACGGTGGTTTAGTAGTGTATAACGATGAAGTGGCTGGTGCAAAACCAGAATCCACTGAGAGTTTTGAGTTAGGAACCAAATGGAATTTATTTAATGAAAAATTATTAGCTACGGCAGCAATTTTTCAAATCACTAAGTCTGACGTAATGGAAGGCGCAAACTATGACTCAGAGGGTACATTCAATACGGGTAAAAATGAGGTTAAGGGGATTGAATTGGGATTGAGCGGTAACTTAACAGATAAACTTTCTGCTCAGGCGGCTTTAACGTTAATGGAGGCTAAAGTGCTTGAGTCAGCCACCGCGGATAATGTTGGTAAAACATTGAGTAACTTTGCGGATGAATCTGCATTTGTGCAACTGCGTTATCAATCAACGCCTAAGTTTGCTTTTGGTGGAAGCATGACGTATTCAAGCGAAAGTTATGCAGGACAACCTGATACCGCAGCCGGATATGATAGTTCAACAGGGGAATACAGAGTTAAAGTACCATCCTATACGGTATATGATGTGTTTGCGAGTTACGACGTTACGCCTAAACTATCAACCCGTTTAAATATCGGCAATATAACCGACGAAACCTATTTCTTAGCAGCTTATAGAAGTGGTTCTTTTGCCTACTTAGGTGATAAACGCAATGTTCAATTAACCGTTGATTATGAGTTTTAAGTAAAAATGAAACAAGCCACTTAAATCCTCTGTAAATGCTTTAGCGCACATTTGATTTAAGTAGGTTTCAAACTAAAGATGAAGAAAAATATGATAGAACCGATGACCCCTACATTGAATATGATCTCTAATGAGATATTTTGTGCTCAGGATTATGAGGCGCTATCTAGAAAATATATAAAACCCGCTACCTATGCCTACATTTCAGGTGGTAGCGGTCAAGATCTGACTTTATTAGAGAATCTTAAAAGCTTTAAAAAAAGGCAGGTCTTGCCCCGAATTTTACAGGATTGTGCACAAGGATCGACTCAGGTGACATTATTGGGTCATTCGTTGCGCTCTCCTATTTTATTGGCTCCAGTAGCCTATCAAAAATTGGTTCACCCTCAAGGAGAGCTTGAAACGGCGCAAGCCGCACATGCGATGAATACGCCACTGATTTTAAGTACGCTTGCAAGCCAAACTTTGGAAGATGTAGCTGCACAAACACAGCAAACCAAGTGGTTTCAGTTGTATTTTCAAAATAGACCTGAAGAGACCTTAGAACTGGTGAAACGAGTCGAAATCGCGGGTTATTCAGCTTTGGTTGTTACCTTGGATGCAACCATTCAAGTCGCCAGTATTCAGGCTAAAAAAGCGGGATTTGTTATGCCGGAAGAGGTTTTCGCGGTTAATTTACAAACTTTTTCTGCACCTGAGCAATCGGTCTTAAATGCAGATGAGAGTATTGTTTTTCAGGGAATTATGGCCGAAGCACCTCAGTGGCAAGATTTACAGTGGCTACAGCAACAAACCACTTTACCGATTATAGTCAAAGGGGTAATGCATCCGCATGACGCCAGCCGTCTAAAAGAGATGGGAATTGCCGGAATGGTGGTGTCCAATCATGGTGGGCGTGGCCTAGACGGCTCGCCAGCCAGTCTTGATATGCTGCCATTGATAAGAAAAGCGGTGGGCGAAAACTATCCATTGTTATTCGATGGCGGAATTCGTTCTGGTCAAGATATTTTTAAAGCCTTAGCGTTAGGTGCAAATGCGGTATTGATTGGGCGCTTGCAGGTGTATGCCCTTTCGGTATCTGGAGCTTTAGGTGTGGCACATCTTCTTAAATTATTACAAGAAGAGTTAGAAGTCTGCATGGCTATGGCTGGTTGTCCAACCATCGACAGTATCAATCAAGATGCACTTTATGAATAAGGTTTAATCGGAATTGAAGCCAAGATGAATGTTAAAAATTTTAAAGAATGCACTAGAAATAAGGAGAAGAGATGATTTCTGTTATTGAACAAGTTTTAACTCAAGATGAAGTTGTACAGTTCCGTCAACATTTAGGAAACAGTTCAGAATGGGAGGATGGCCTCAGTACTGCGGGAACCTTGTCAGGCTCTGTTAAGCGTAATTTACAAATTAATGAGTCTTCTGAAATCGCCATTTCACTAGGCAATCATATTCTCACTAAATTAGGGAATAACGCTCAATTTATCTCTGCGGCGTTGCCAAATAAGATTTATCCACCTAAATTTAATAGCTATCAAGATGGCGGTTATTACGGTGAGCATGTTGACAGCGCTATCATGCAAGTTCCTGGAACGAACATTATGATTAGAAGCGATTTGTCCGCTACCTTATTTTTATCAGAACCTGAAGAGTACGAGGGTGGCGAATTGGTCATTGAAGATCAATATGGAGCACAACACGTCAAGCTTAATGCAGGAGATATGGTGCTTTATCCGTCAAGTAGTCTGCATAATGTTACCCCCGTTACCAAAGGTGCACGCATCTCTTCTTTCTTTTGGATGCAGAGCCTGGTCAAAGAAGAGCAAGCCCGAACTATGTTGTATGACCTAGATCAATCTATTCAGTCTTTGTCGGTCGAAAAACCGAAAGAAGATTCTGATTTACTTCGCCTGACAGGCGTTTATCACAACTTACTCAGACGTTGGTCTGATGTATAAAGGAGTTATTTGGTATGTTTAAAAAAGCACTTTTTACACTTATTATTGCTAGTTTTGCTGGTTCTGCTGTTGCAGGTGCAAAATGTCCTAAACAGCCTAAAGAGAAGTGGATGCATGTTCTCGATATGCAAAAGAAAATCGTCAATGAATATGGATTTGCAATCAAAAAGTTTCAGACAGATGGACAATGTTATGAAATTTACGGCTGGGGTTTGAATGATGCAAAAGACAAGTTTGTCAAAGTCGAGGTCTATTTCAATCCTGTAACAGGTGAAATCGTTAAAAAAGAGATTGATGACTAACTGCTTATGTCTGGAATGAATAGTTTTGTTGTTTGGGATAAATTTATTCGATTTTTTCACTGGTCGATAGCGATTCTTTTTCTATTAGATTATTGGCTCATCGAAGGCGGCGAAGATCTTCATAATTGGATTGGTTATGCCATAGCATTGCTTGTTTTGCTACGAGTGGTTTGGGGTTTTATCGGAACTCCAACGGCTCGTTTCAAAAGTTTTTGGCCGTCAAAAGCCAGTGTTAAACAGTATATTCAACAATTTCCAAATAAAACATCTTATACAGGTGGTCATAATCCGCTTGGCGGAATGATGATTATATTTTTATTGTTTATGTTGTTTCTAACCGCTTTAAGTGGCTGGATGCGAGGTTTAGACATGTTTTGGGGGGAAGGTTGGGTACAACTATTTCATGAATACTCTGCACATGTTTTGCAGGCCAGTGTTGTGATTCATGTTGTCGCTGTTTTGATAACTCAGAAGCTCACAGGAATAGCTTTAATTATGCCAATGATTACTGGCAAAAGAAAAATACCCCATTCTAAAAAGAATCACCTACTTTAAAGGGTATGTAAATCCTGGTGCGTTATACGTTCGTTAGGCTTTAGATAAAAACCGCTTTTAAGCGGTTTTTTTGTGTCTGAGAATACCTATCTGACATAATGACCAGGCCTGGTAGATATTTAAAACACTATGCTGGCTGGTAGGCTTTAACAAAAGCGGTTTGTAGATCATTTACGGGCATACGATCACCGCGTGCGTTTGAGGCCATTTCAATCGCTGTATCAGCGTCAAATCCATGTTCGACCATCAATGTAATCGCCACAATCCCTGCGCGACCACGACCGCCATGACAATGAATTGCAATAGACTCGCCGTTGGCAATTTCTTGTTTTAAGCGCTGTTGCAGCCCAAGAAGGCGGGCGGTATCGGGTACGCTCATATCTGTGATAGGAAAGTTTTCGAACTTTAAGCCGTTGGCTTCACAAGCATACGCTTCCATCATCATGCCTAGCTTTTCAATTTCTTGAGCATGTAGTAGGCTGATGACTTTGCTGACGCCCTGAGCTTTATAATAGGCAAGATCATCGTAGAGTCTTTCGCTAGATGGTTTTGGCATGACGAATAGAGCGCCATTGCCGAGGTTGCAGATTTTGTAGAGGGGAGTGGTCATATTGCTTTCTTGTCGTTCATTTATAAGTTTTAAGGAATACGCGTATTCTAGTGGCAATCGACCAGGCCTGCTAGCTGGTATGCTCTTAAAAGGATAAGACTTTCAAAGTATGAATAAGTGTTTGTAAATTGCGATTAACAGTCAGAATGAGTTTGTGCATATTCGAGTATTTGTGGGTAAATATTTTGGAATTTTTGCACGAGTTCTGCGTCAAAGTGGCTACCTGCGTTTTCAATAATAAACGCCAACGCTTCTTCATTTGACCAAGCTTTTTTATACGGGCGTACTGAGGTTAACGCATCATAGACATCACAGATAGCCGCAATACGCGCTTCAATCGGGATATTGTCGCCTTTGAGGCCATGTGGATAACCTGTACCATCTACTTTCTCATGATGATATACGGCAATGGTTCTGGCGAGCTTAATGAGTTTTGAATTAGAGTTGCTTAAGATCTTAGCGCCAATCAGAGGATGTTTATTCATCATCAGTCTTTCTTCTGCAGTGAACTTGCCAGGTTTGAGCAGAATCGAATCAGAAATGCCTATTTTTCCAACGTCATGTAGTGAGCTTGCATAAAGCATGAGCTCAGCGCGCTTTTTATCAAAACCGCACTCCAATGACAGTAAATAACAGTTATAACTCATTCTTAGAATGTGATTTCCTGTCTCCTCATCTCTAAATTCAGACGCTTTCGCTAAACGGGTAATGATTTCAAATTCATTATCTTTAATTTCTTGAGTTTGCTGAACGCTCTTATCAAAATGTCGGCTAAATAAAATACTGGAAATCATTAGGAATGAAATGCCGGCAATCGTTGCAGTGGCGGACATCACGTGAAATACATCCCCTTGATTGAAGAATAAATATGCCACTGTCGCCGTCATTGGGATAGTGAAAGCAAACAGAACAGGACGGACAGTGCCAAGAGAGATGATGCCACCCGCAATTAAACCGACAGTGAAAATAGCGGCAATCATGTGATAGCCGGATTGATGCTCTGGAATCTCGACCATAAACAGAAAAGTAAAGGAAAGCGACCAAGCGATGCTTAAGGCAAAAAGGATAACCGCTTGGCTGCGAATCTGGGTCCTAACAAAAACATCATCAGGTTTAAAAGAGAGTCGGTCGTGCTTGATGGTTTGTTTTGCAGAATAGTAGCGAATACCTAGAATGCCGTAAACGATTGCTAACCATGAAAGTACTAGGTCTTCTTCTATACCCGATAGAATAAGAAGGGTTGCGAGTAAAAAGGCAAATACCATATGGGCAATGACTGCAGAGAGGGTCATTTGTGACAGGTAGAGAATGCGACTAGCATTCAGGTGGTTTGCATGCATTTTGTTATATATCTTTCTTGAAAAATTATTCGATGATTATAGCTAAATAAAAGCGCAATAGAGCCTGTTTTCCTGTGATTTTTATTAAATATATACAAGCTTTAACAAAACCTTAACAAAGTCTTAACGAAGTCTTAATAAATACTTGGAAACGGCTCGAAAGAGCTGTTTTAATGGGGCCTAATACGTCCTGAGGTGATTGGGCTAATTTACAAAATTTAGGTTTTTTATCTGCAGTGCGCTTAACGCCAGCACCTTGTTTTATTAAAGAGGCTTAGAGTCGAATTTTAAGATATCGATTCAAGTGATAAGACGGTGATGCAACTGTTTTCCAATTGCCATTTGACATTAAACTCATACAGCTTAAGACCAAAGGTTTTACGTTTATTGATATTGCCAAAGTGGACTGGTCTTGGGTTATGTTGGAGTGTACTGGTGATCAGTTGAGTCAATAACGGATACTCTGTTACCACCTGCAGAATTTGCTCGGTCGCGGTGGAGGTGAATATGACTTCGGTATCGCTGTTCTCAGGTGCGGTGTGCGCAAACCCTCCTAGGGCATCCGGCAAGCTATCGGCGTATGGCAGGTAAGGCTTGATATCGATAATTGGCGTGCCATCAATCAAATCCAAGTCAGAAACATTTAAATAGAGTTTGCCATTTTTTTTCTCCCAGCCATGATAGCCCAGTACGGACATGCCAATCGGATTAGGTCGGTAAGGCGAGCGCGTGGCAAAAACGCCCTGGCGTTTCGCACCTTCTCTGGGAGGGCGTACAGTAGGTCGCCAATCTTCATCGGCCTTTATGGCTTGATGGAAAATAAAGAGCGCCCAAATATGACTGAAGCCTTCCAGACCTTGCAGAGCCTCTTCTCTATTCCATGGAGCCAGTAGTTCAATCTGACCGATATTGCCTTCGACCAGTCCTGGTTGGCGAGGTACGCCAAATTTCTCTTTAAAGGGACTGTGGATGATGCCGATGGTGTGCAGACAGAGTTGATTTGAGTTCATAGAGTTTAAGCCGTTTTCTGCCAGACCAGAATGCGGTTATTTTGTGGCATTTCATGATCCTCAATCAATTTGAATCCTGCGCTTTCGGCGAGTTCATTACACCACTCAAACTCTTTAATACCGCTGTCAGGGTTGCGAGACTTTAGCCAACCGTCAAAGTGTTGGTTACTTTCACTGGTAAATTGGCCGTGGTAGTTAAACGGTCCATAGATAGTGATAAGCCCGTTTTCATCCAAGACACGGCTCACATTAGAGAAAAAGTCTTCAACATGCTGTTTGCTCATTATATGCAAGCTATTGGCACTGAAAATTGCATCAAAGGTTTGCTGAGGCCAGTTTGTTGAAGAAACGTCGAGCGCAAGGGGTTGATTCAGGTTTTCAAGGCTGCTTTCATTAACCCAACTCTGTATACCGGGAAGTGCGCTTTTCAAGTCCGAAGGTTGCCAATTCAGACCCGGCATAGCCTGTGAAAAGTAGACGGCATGTTGGCCCGTACCACTGGCGATTTCTAAAATGCGCTTAAGCTTTGAGAACAGCGGTTGGATAATGGCCAGTATGACTTGTTTGTTCTGTTCACTGGATTCTGCAAAAGGTTTAATAGGGTTCATAATGTGTCTTTATATTCGTCTAAAGAGTATATTTAAATAAGTTACCAGGCCTGGTCTTTCAATGAATGGGCAGGCTGGCCTCTTTTACAATTTATTGCGCTATGCTTGACTAATTGTAGAAGGTTTTGCAGTATAAAGTGACATTGAATTTGGAAAACTTATCACGCTAGTAAGCGTTTAATAAAGGGAATGGGTATGTTGAGAATAGGATTATTGGGAATTGTGCTGATATCGATGTCGGCATGTAGTTGGATAAACCCTATCGAAGGCGCGGAGAAGGTGGCGGTTTTACAAAGCGATGAGGTGACTCACTGTGTAAAATTAGGTAGCAGTTCGACCACTACGCTACATAAGGTTGGCTTTTATCACCGCGATGATGAGGCCATGAAAAAGGAGTTGATCAAGTTGGCTCAAAATGAAGCCATCAAAATGCAGGGCGATACCATTGTGGCAAACTCTGAGTTGATTGAGGGGCAGATGAGTTTTGATATCTACCGTTGTAAAACCGTGTCGCAACAGTAAGGGTATATGGTTGGTATTGTTAGGCTCTAATGCCACTCTGTTTCGTTACAAATGAAGTTCGAATAGGGCCTTAATGTGTTCACGCGCCGAGAGGCTTAAGGCTTCAAGATCGTATCCACCTTCTAATACCGAAATAACCTTGCCTTGAGCAAACTCTTTGGCAATAGCATTAATCTCTTGGGTAATCCAGAAATAATCCTTTTCATGCAGCCGAATATGCGCCATAGGGTCTAAAGTATGGCCATCAAATCCTGCTGAAATCAGGATTAATTGTGGCTTAAAGGCTTTTAAAGCCGGGAAGGCTTGCTCGCGCCATAGTGCTTGAAACTGCTCACTATCGCCGCCTTTTGTCATTGGCATTTTCAGCATATTGGGGATGTCAGACTTGGGTTCACTAAAAGGATAAATGTCGTCTTCAAAACTGGACGCAAACCATAGGCGGGGTTCACGACGGGCATAGCTTTCGGTACCATTGCCATGATGCACATCAAAGTCGAGTATAGCGATACGTTCATAGCCATATCTCTCAAATGCGTAAGCCGTGCCAATGGCAATATTATTAAACAGACAAAAACCCATGGCATGATCGTATTCTGCATGGTGTCCTGGTGGCCGTACATTACAAAAAACCTTTTGGGCTTTGCCGGATTCTACTGCATCAACCGCATCTAAAACCGCACCGACTGCATGCCTGGCGGCGATGAGGCTGCCAGGACTTAAGCAAGTATCATCATCAATACACGTAATGCCTTCTTTGGGTAGTTTAGATTTAATGTGTTCCAAGTGTGAAGCGGCATGACAGAGTAGCAGTTCAGCATCACTGGCTGCACGCGATTCCATCTGCGGAATCCACTCAAATAACTGGTTACTAATCAATTGATCTTGAATTCGACTAATACGCTGTGCTATTTCAGGGTGACCTGGTCCATTGTCATGCAATCGACATGAAGAATGGGTAATATAAAGATTCATTAAATTATTCTCCAGTGAAGGGGATCAGATGGGACCACATTATTTATCAAAGCTTTTTAATCCGCAAAGTGTTGCCGTGTTTGGCGCCAGTGATCGCTCTGAATCTGTAGGCGCGAATGCGCTGCAAAACTTGCTTAAAGCCGGTTATCAAGGTGCGCTCTATCCCATTAATCCTAAACATGATACGGTGCAAAATCAAGCTTGTTATAAAAATATTGCCGATCTGCCGGAGATTCCTGAGTTAGCGGTGATTGCGACGCCGATGCCGTCCATTTTGTCTATCATACAGGCGTGTGGAGAGAAGGGGGTTTCCAATGCGGTTATTCTCTCTGCGGGCTTTGAAGATGAAGTCGGTAAGCGACTGCAACAGAAGATTACTGCCATTGCTCGTAGTTATGGCATGCGTTTGTTAGGGCCCAATTGTCTCGGGATTTTACGCCCGACAATTGGTTTGAATGCCACTTTTAGTAAAAACCAGGCCTCTGCGGGCAATTTGGCTTTAGTCTCTCAATCGGGTGCCTTGTGTACCGCCGTCTTGGATTGGGCAGAAGCCAATGACGTCGGTTTTTCGCTGGTCGCGTCAACGGGCGATGCGGCGGATATTGATTTTGGTGAAATCCTCGACTACCTTGCTTCTGATGTTGAGACGCACAGCATCCTTTTATATATTGAAGGTGTGGCAGATGCGCGTCGTTTTATGAGTGGTTTAAAAGCCGCAGCGCGTATGAAACCCGTGATTCTTTTAAAGTCTGGTCGTATGCCGGAAGGTAACTTGGCGGCGATGTCACACACGGGTGCCATTGTCGGTGGTGATGATGTTTTTGACTCGGCCATCGAGCGTGCTGGGGCGATTCGAGTTCTCTCGATTTCACAGCTGTTCGCGGCGGCTAAAACATTATCAGACAATATAAAAATTAAAAACAATCGACTCGCCATTTTGACTAATGGCGGTGGTCCAGGCGTGATGGCAACCGATCGTGCGGCGGAATTAGGGCTTAGAATGCCACAACCGAGTTCGAAAAGTATCGAAGCTTTAAATGCCTGTTTACCAAAACACTGGTCACATAGTAATCCCATCGATATTTTAGGCGACGCGACTGGTGAGCGTTATAGACAGTCATTAGAAATCTGTCAGGCAGATGATCAGTTTGATTGTATTCTTGTGCTGTTAACGCCACAGGCGATGACCGATCCCACCGCGATTGCCAAAGCCGTCACCGAGTTTGTACAAAAGACCCCACACTGCAAACCCATCTTTACCGCTTGGTTAGGCGAACATTTGGTTCTAGAGGGCCGTAACTACTTTAGTCATCATAAAATCCCTACTTTCACGACACCGGAAAATGCGGTAGAGGCTTTTGCGTTTTTAGCGGCATACCATCAAAACCAACAACTATTAATGCAAGCCCCGGCAGCAGGCGATCAGCACTGTACGCGAGCCGATGCAGCAGGTGCGCGTTTGATTATCAGTACGGCCATTGAAGAACAACGCGATTTTTTGAGCACGACTGAAACCCGTGCTGTGATGCATGCCTTTGGTATTCCGATGACCCAGGCAATTGAAGCGGCTAATGCCAATCAAGCCATGGTGGCGGCAGAGTCTCTAGGTTTCCCCGTTTGTATTAAGGTTAATTCACCAAACCTCACGCATAAGTCGGATGTGGGGGGCGTGAAGTTAAATATTCACACGGGTCAAGCTGTACGAGATGAGTTTAAGCAAATGATGGCACGCATTAAAGATGCTGAGCCAGAGGCTGATATTTTAGGCGTCACCATTGAACCGATGTACCAATCCACTTCTGCACGAGAGCTGATTATTGGTGCCATACGCGATCCTGTTTTTGGTCCCGCGATTACCTTCGGTAGTGGTGGCACGATGGTTGAAGTGCTCAAAGATCTCTCGATAGGGCTGCCACCGTTGAATGCGTTCATTGCCAAGCGAATGATAACCAGAACGAAAGTTTCCAAAATGTTGGGTGTTTTCCGTGGACAACCTGCCGTGCAAGTATCGGCGATTATTGAGGTTATGTTACGGGTATCAGATATGGTTTCACAGCTGCCTGAAATTATTGAACTGGACATTAATCCACTGTTGGCAGATGAGCATGGCGTCATGGCCGTGGATGCCCGTATTCGGGTTAAAGACCTCGAAGGGCATCAAACCCCTTATCAACATATGGCTATTCATCCTTATCCGGCTGAATTGATTCAAAAAGTGCAAACTAAAACGGGCTTGGCGGTGATTGTTCGTCCAATTCGCCCTGAAGATGCCAAGATGGAGGTTGATTTTGTTAATAACCTATCCGAACGTAGCCGTTATTTGCGCTTTATGGGGAATCTACAAACACTGACGCCGGCAATGCTGTCACGTTTCACACAGATTGATTATGATCGTGAAATGGCTTTTGTGGTGATCACTGAGGATGAAAATTCACAAACCATAGAAATTGCCGTGGCACGTTACACGACTAATCCGGATGGTCACTCTTGTGAGATGGCGATTGTGGTTAGAGATGACTTTCAACACCAAGGACTGGGTGAACTGTTATTAGGCAGCTTGATTAATCACGCTAAATCGAAGGGTTTAAAAACGATGGAAGGTGAAGTTTTGAATGAAAATAAGGCCATGCTCAAATTGGCAAAAGGCTTTAATTTCAAACTGACTCCGATTGAGGGGGATCATTTAGTCACGGCGATTTCCTTAAATTTATGGAAATGATGTGGGACTAATATTCAAGGCTTTTTGAAAAGCCTTAATCAATCAAGCAAGCAAACCTACCAGGCCTGGTAAGTTTGCATTAAGCCTTTTTAAATATTTCATAATTGAGTGATAGGGTTAAATGTAAAGCAAGCGAATAACGTGGGTTGCACCTTACTTTACGTAGAATAATTCGACTTTTTAATTTATAAAACAGATAAGCCTGTCGTCAGCTTTGTGAAACACTTTTTTTACCTTTGCTTCGATGAAGGAACAAGCCAATCGGCATCATGACTCCGAGTACTACATGTAACGTGCTACTGTATTGTGAGAGTTGTTCATTGCCAAAATAGTAAATCCCTAAACTACTGAGTATTATGAGTGCCCAGTAAACAGCAAACAGAACACCATTTTTACGGTTCTCGTTGCGGCGCCAGTGCGACCGCATATGCAGTGACCATAGAGTGCCTAACAGCCATAACATAAGCCAACCAAAAATGGCATGAATCACCGTTGTCCATTCCCTGACATCACCGCTAGAAATGGCTAGATCCATTAACCAATCAGACTCCGATTGCAGTCTAAACAGCAGGAAAGCGGGGATTAATAAAACGCCACTGACAAATAAGCCGATGGTGGTATTCATAAGAAAGGGTAAAAAAAATTTTGGGTAACCGTTCATAAAAATCCGTGTTAATTCTATTGTCTAAAGATTAATGGGTTGCAGTCTTGTCTGCTGTGGTTGTTATATAAGTTGCCGAAAAACGTTGAGCTAATGCCTGGCGCTGATCTTCAGTCGTTAGTGCCAATACTTTAGTCAGCGCATCTGCTAGCCATGCTTCTGCCGCGATGACACTGATAATGCAGTCATTTGGTTGTTTACCCAGATTATCAATAATGTATCCTGGTAAATATGTTGGGTTTTCCTGGCTGACTTCAGAGGTGGCTAAGGCTTGGTTACTGAGTTCTATCAAAGGCGACAGCGTCTGTTCCTGGCGTTGATGGATAGGCATTTTGAAATCGCCAAAAACCCGAATATCGCCCCCCGCATTCACCCATCCAGCAGAGATACCCGTTTTAATGAGTGATTCGATGGCTTGATCAACGGCATAGCCTTTTGCAATGCCATCTAAGGTGATGATGACTGGGTTCAGTAAACGTGCTTTGTTCTGAAAAATTTCAATATCATGTCCAGACCCAACCGGAATAAACGGATCGTTAAAATGGTTAGGGAGTTTATTGTTTTGAACCAAATGACCGCCGAGCGTGCAGTTGAACAGGCCAGCGGTTTCAACAAACAGTTGTTTAGCATAATGCAGCACTTCAATGCTTTCTTTGGGTAACTCAACCCATTCACCTTGCGAGTGATTTAAGTGTGATAACGCACTTTGAGGATTGTGAAAACTCATTTGGGTTTGAACGTTTTCAATACAGGAAAAGGCGGTGTTAAAGACATCCGTCTGGCGGTCATTATCCATAAAGCCAATTTCGACATAGGTGCCTAAAAGCGGTTTCATGCGTTTTACAATATTGGTTTGTTTCATGGTTTTATTGATGGTTTTAACATCACTTCATATAAAGCCAGTAAACGCTTTACGCCATTGGTAACATTACGACAGGAGAGTGTCGCACCGCTAATGTTGGGGATATCCTCTTCAAGCGCCAACGGGCTCTGTTTATTAGCCCCGATAAAGTTTTTCCGCCAGTCAGCTTCGTTGACCTCTCCACCATAGGTTTCGCGATAATCCATAATTTCGATGCCGATGACTTCTCCTGAAGGGGATAGGGCGGTGGCATAGGTAATGAATTCATGTTTACCAATGACTTTATCGACAATAAACCAGCCTTGGAAAACGCCATTTTCATAAGCTTTCCAGGCTTTTTGGGTTTTCCAGCGTTGACGAATGTCGCTGATCGATTCAATGGCGTCACGCTGGGTTTCATTAAGTGCCAGAAAGTTTTCGGTAAACTGGTTGGCACTTGGGTATAAGGCTTTTTGGGCTTGTTCAACACTGAGGTATTGAATGCCATAAGCAGGACAAGTGATGGCTGCCACAGGCAACATAAAAAGAGGAAATATTGATTTCATAATGGATTCTTCTGAGCTCTATTGAACAATTCGGAATGTTTAAAGACCCCTTTAAATAAAAAGGTCTTCATTCATAAGTAAGGTAGTTAGAAGTTATATCCCACTTTAAATTTGACTTCCTGTTTGGTTTTTTCAATCAGGTGCAGGTTAGTGTCCGACTGATTGTCGTAGGTCTCTCCACCACCTGACAACTGTCCAAGTACCGTTAGAGTAGACCAGAAGTGCTTACTCCCGTAATGAAGTGAAGGGCCGGCAAACAGCGACCAGCGTTCTTGACCGACTTCGGTTTCATATTCCGTCTCGTAAATGGCTTCTGCACCAACGGACCAATTAGGCGCAAAGCGATAAGACAATCCTGTGCTGATGCCAATACCTAGCTCCATTTCAGGTTTGGTTGGCCATTCTTCCTCGTCATTGATGCCTTCAATCGGATCACGTGTCGCGTGAGTCGTCTCCAAATCGGCATTTCCAAGCCAAACTAGCTGGCCATCCATGAAATACTTTTGTAATTGAAGCCCTAGATTAGCCGATAGGGTGTCTTTATCTTGACCTGAGTGCTTGTCAATAGTGTCGTACTCGATACCGAAAGAAGCTGAAAGGCCAATATCATTCAGGGCAGGGGTTAAAAAACTGTATTTAAGTTGTGCTTCGATCCCGGAGAGTGTCAGTCCAAGGCTCTTTTCTTCAGGCAGATAGCCACCAATAATCAAGCCATTGGTATCAACACTATGACCGATCAACGCCGCTGAACCGGAAAAACGGTTGCTGAAACCATATTCAAGTTCCGTAGTGCTGTCGATGGCAGTATATGTTCCTTGGCCTTTGTCACTACGGTGCGTGAATATCTGGTAGAACTCTAAAGCGCCTTTCGGTAAAGGTTCCGCGCCACTGGTGTATCCCAAAAGGTTTTCTCCAGCTTGAGCGGTAGGTAGGCTTGTTAATGCACTAAGAAGGGTTGCTGTTAATAATTTTGTCTTATTCATAATGGGGTCCACCAGTTTTGTCTTAAAAGTTAATCTAAATGATAATGATTGGCGTTTATGATAATCGGCGTTTTTAGTTATGTCAACCTTAATGATAATGTTTCGTATTATGTTTCGTAATGAAAGTCTTGGAATTTAAAGTTAGGAGATATTGATAGGCTGAGTAGAGGTCTTTATTTCTGGGTCGTTGAGATACCCAAAATACCTTAAACAGGAATTTCTGTGTCTGTAACAGGGAATCAGTTAAAATACACGCAATTAAAATGAACGAGAGAAACATCATGTCTATAGAACAACCCACGGTCGGTGTCATCAGCTTAGGCTGTCCAAAAGCTACAGTGGATACTGAACGCATCCTGACACAACTTAGAACCGAAGGGTATCAGTTAACCAATAGTTATACTGATGCGGATACGGTCATCGTCAATACCTGTGGGTTTATTGATAGTGCGGTTCAAGAGTCTTTAGATACCATTGGTGAAGCATTGGCCGAGAATGGCAAGGTCATCGTCACGGGGTGTTTAGGCGCAAGAGCAGAAGAAATTACTGCGGTACACCCTAAGGTATTAGCGGTGTCAGGGCCAGCGGCTTATGAAGAAGTGGTTTCAGCCGTGCATAAGGTCATTGCACCGCCTGCACATAATCCATTTGTTGATTTAGTGCCGCCACAAGGCATTAAACTGACGCCTAAACATTACGCCTACCTAAAGATATCAGAAGGCTGTAACCACCGTTGTACCTTCTGCATTATCCCTTCTATGCGTGGCGATTTAGTGAGTCGCCCAGTCTCTGATGTACTTAATGAAGCCAAGCGTCTAAAAGAAGCTGGTGTTAAAGAGTTATTGGTGGTGTCGCAAGATACGGCGGCTTACGGCGTAGATGTTAAATATAAAACTGAATTTGCAGAAGGTCGTCCGACCAAAACGTCTATGACGGGTTTGTCTGAAGCTTTAGGCGAACTAGGGGGCGTAGGTGAGTTCTGGGTACGTTTGCATTATGTTTACCCATATCCGAATGTCGAAGAAGTTATTCCTTTAATGGCAGAAGGTAAAATATTGCCTTACTTGGATATGCCTTTACAACATGCCAATGCGCGCGTTTTAAAAGCCATGAAACGCCCTGGTAATGTCGAGAAAACACTAGAGCGTATTAAAAAATGGCGTGAAGCAGTGCCTGATTTGACGATTCGTTCGACGTTCATTGTTGGTTTTCCAGGAGAAACCGAGGAAGAGTTTCAAGACCTGTTAGATTTCTTAGAAGAAGCACAGTTAGATCGTGTAGGTTGTTTCCAGTACTCTCCGGTGACCGGAGCGGTTGCTAATGAGATTGCGGAAGCGATTCCGGATGAGATTAAGCAAGAACGTTATGATCGTTTTATGCAAACTCAGCAAGTCATTAGTACCGCTAAAATGCAAGCCAAAGTCGGTAAAGTGATGCAGGTCTTGGTTGATGAAATTGACGATCAGGGTGCGATTGCTCGTTCACCAGCGGATGCCCCTGAGATTGATGGTCTAGTGTTCATTGAAGACGGTTTCCATCTACAGCCTGGTCAATTTGTCACGGTAGAGATAATCGCAGCAGATGAGTATGACCTATGGGCTCGTCCTGTTGAGGAATTTGTCGATCAGGAAACGTCGTATATTGAATTAGGTTAGTCTCTGATCTTATTGAACTTAAAATAATTAGGCTTTGCGCTGTTGTTGGACAGCTTAAGTCTAATCATCTTTCTGTCTACAGCTATTATTAGTATAGCGTTCAGGGCGCGTTTAATTCGCTCCATAAGATTCACTCAACCACATTGAATATATACTTTTTTTAGGAGAAGGTTATTTCTTCGATTGGTATTGGCCTACCGAGTAGATAGCCCTGTAAATAATGACACCCCGCATCAATTAAGAACGTTTTCTGTTCTTCAGTTTCAACACCTTCTGCAACCAGTTTTAACCCTAGTGTTTGCGCTAATGAAATAATAGTTTGTACAATGGCACTACTTTCGGAATTATCGAGCATATCTCTGACAAAGGATTGGTCGATTTTTAGGGTGGTAATCGGCAGGGACTTTAAATAGACCAACGAGGAATAGCCAGTTCCAAAATCATCCAGTGAAAATGCAATGCCGTTTTCTTGTAGGACTTTCATTTTCTGGACACTGTCGGCAATATTTTCCATTAGCTGACTTTCTGTTATTTCAATTTCAAGCTGCTCTACGTTAATACCATATTGGTCAATACTTCGTAAAGTTTGTGCCACAAAGTTATCTTGTTTTAACTGGCGTTCACTGACATTAATGGCAATGGTTAAGGCTTGCGTCTTGCTGTTATTTGACCACAGCTTAAGCTGATGGCAAGCGCTTTCAAGTACCCACTGACCAATATCCAAAATCAATCCGGTTTCTTCTGCAACCGGGATGAAATCATTGGGAGCGATTAAGCCTTTCTCAGGATGTTGCCACCTAATCAGTGCTTCATAACCGATTAAGCTACCGCTAGAGGAAAGTTTGGGTTGATAAAAGAGTTTAAACTGTTGTTCTGTAATCGCTATGCGTAGATCCTTTTCAAGGGCGCTACGCTGTTCAACGGCTGCTTGCATCTCGGGGTCAAAAAAAGTAATGGTGTTTTTACCAGAGTTTTTGGATTGATACATGGCTAAATCCGAGTGCCTCATTAACTCTTCTGCAGTTCTTTGGTGGCCATTGCAAATAGTAATCCCTAAGCTTGCACTGATGGTGTACTGGGTGCCATTTAAATCATAGGGTTTAGCGATTTCACTTAATATTTTTTGTGCAATATCTTGTGATTGGTAGATTGCCATTTGATGCTGAGTCGAAATATTGGGCAGAAGCAGAATAAATTCATCTCCTCCTGGGCGAGAAATTGTATCGCCCTCACGAACACAAGCAGTTAAACGTTTAGCCAACAGCTGTAACAACAGGTCGCCATAGTGATGGCCTAACGTATCATTTAAGGTTTTAAAGTTGTCTAGGTCGATAAAAATCATCGCAAAATAAAAATTATCATGTTGACTGGTCGCCATGATTTGCATTAAATGATCTTTTAATAAGCGACGATTCGCTAACTGTGTCAATGGGTCATAAAATGCAAGCTTTAGAATTTTATTTTCATTTTCTTTATGTAGAGTGATATCTGTAAAAGTGGATAGATAGTGGCTGATTTTACCGTGTTCAGAGGTGATGGTTTTAATCGATTGACCCACTGGATAAATCTCACCTGACTTACGTCGATTCCATACTTCTCCCTGCCAAAAACCTTCTTTTTGAAGCGTTTTCCAAATTTGGTTGTAAAATTCAATAGGGTGATGCCCGGACTTGAACATTCTAGGGGTATTGCCAATCACGTCATTGGGCTGATAGCCTGTAATGTCTGAAAACGCTTGATTTACACGAATGATTTTTTCATCTGGCGTGGTAATCAAGATGGCTTGCTCTGTATTAAAGGCAACGGCTGCAATGGCTAATGAAGTGGTTTGCTCTTCAAGTTTTTGTTGGTGTGATTTTAGTCGCTTGTTGGTTGACATCAGATTAATGCTGAGCAGTATGAAAATGAAAACCACCAATGAAATTCCAATGATTTCTGACGAATATTGCGTCCAAATATCTTGAAAAGTAAATTCTGGAATCGCTTCGTATGGGTAGACTCTTAAAGAACGTAACACTTCTCTTATGGGCTCATAATCTGCTGGAATACTAAAGCCGTGGATTCCGATTTTTTGGGTGGTTAGACTGTCATGTTCTAGTGTTAATAGTAAACCCGCTATTTGACCCGCGATAATGGTATTTGTGTGGGGAAGAGCAGCAAAAGGCCATTCAGGGTAAAGCTTAGTTGACAGCATAAAAGGAAATGGTTCGGAAGATGGATTAATGACTTGCAACTGATTAAATTCCAAGGGGAATTTTTTACGTAAAGACTCTAAAACCCCTGTGCGAACGAATGCCGCATCAACCTGTTTGTTTAATAGAGCGGTAATTGCTGTATCGTGTGGCATCCCCGTTTCTAGAAACTGTAGATCCTTCTTGATCTTAAGCCCAGCTTGTTGAAGCTCATAGGCTTGCATCATATAACCACCAAAAGATTGAAAGCTGGGTGTGGCTATACGTTTACCCTTTAAGTCGATGAGTTTATGGATGGATGAATTGTCTTTATGGACGATAATTGCTCCACCAAAACCAAATAGGGAGGAGCCATTTGAGTCATTAATTAAGCTTGCCAATGGTGCAGATAGTCCATATCTATGCGTGAGTTGTACATAATTCGCCGAATTAGTGAGCAAAAAATCAAAGGTTTTATTTTCAATCGCTCTTTGCAATTCAGGGAATGTAAACACCTCTAGACTAAGTTGGACATTGGATAAAGATTGATTGAGGTAATCCACTAACGGTTGCCATTGGAGTTCGGTCGAGGCTTCTGGTCTGTAAGAGAGTACTCCAATTGTTAGGTGCAAGTTTTCTTGTGTAAGCTGTGTGTGGCTTGTATTTTGTGATTTAAAATCAGCATTAGCATTAACCTGAGATATAAAACCCAGAAAAATAAAAAATATAAATGACAGCCATGAAGTTGAGAGAAATTGGCGCATTTTTGTCATGTCTCTGTCCATCTAATGTTGTTTTGGTGGCGCATTGTAGCATACCCATACTTTAATTATGGTAATGGCCGTTAAGGTTTATAGAGTGGTGGGCAATGGAGATTATGAGTGAATAGAATTTATCGGAAAATATAAACACCATGTTCCAGAGATTAAAATAGGATGTTTCAATAACATTGCTGAATAAATAGGAATATTTGACCAGGCCTGGTTAAGTTAATCTGTTTCAGAAAATGTCGGCGGAAGTCTTGATGGGGTGTAAGCGTTCATCGACTTAAGTTATTCTAATTTAGAAGCGCCATTCCCCGGCTGAGACGGGGGATGGGTAATTTATTTAACCATAACGAATTTAATGAGTCGCTGTTGACATCGATTTTTCAAAATCTAACACGATTTGGCTGGTCTTGAGTAAACTATCGGGGTTAAGGCTAAGTGAATCAACGCCTAATTGCACGAAAAACTGCGCCATATCAGGGTAATCTGAAGGCGCTTGTCCGCAAACACCACTGTGTAAGCCATTTCTTTTGGCACCTTCAATCGCCCATTGAATCATCTTCTTAACGCCATTATCACGTTCATCGTAATCATAAGCGACCAGTTCGGAATCTCTGTCGACACCCAGTACCAATTGCGTTAAATCATTGGTGCCAATTGAGATGCCGTCAAAGTAGGGCGCAAAGTTGTCAATCTCTAAAACGTTATTGGGAATTTCACACATCATATACAGCTTCAAATTATTCTCACCGCGGCGTAGACCATATTTAGCAAGGGTATTAATGACCTGTTTGGCTTCATCAACGCGTCTTACAAAAGGCACCATAATAATTAAATTGTTTAAGCCCATGTGTTCACGCACTCTTTTAATCGCGAGACATTCAAGTTCAAAAGCCGGCTCAAATAATTTTGAGCTATAACGTGAAGCCCCTCGAAAACCAATCATGGGATTCTCTTCTTTGGGCTCAAATTGCTGTCCGCCTAATAAACTGGCATATTCATTGGATTTAAAATCAGAGAGTCTTATGACAACGGGTTTGGGGTAAAAGGCCGCCGTTAAAGTACCAATGCCTTCAGAGAGTTTTTGAATAAAAAAATCTGCTCCAGATTTGTGGTTTTTAATCAGTTCAAGAATACGGCTTTTCTGAATGGGATCTTTGACACGTTGCGGGTGGAGTAAAGCTAAAGGGTGTGCTTGAATGGATTGATTGATAATAAACTCCATTCGAGCCAGGCCAATACCTTGATTGGGTAAAAAACTGGTTTGAAAGGCGAGGTCGGGATTCGCTAAGTTGAGCATCATCTCGGTCTTCGGAGCTTCTAAATGACTTAAATCGGTCTCAATGACTCGATAGGGGATTTTACCAGAATAGACAGTGCCAATCTCACCCTGCGCACAAGACACGGTAACATAGGGATTGTGCTGTAAAAGCTCGGTGGCATGTCCACAGCCGACAATCGCGGGTATACCAAGCTCACGCGCAATAATCGCGGCATGGCAAGTTCGCCCACCACGATTCGTGACAATCGCTGAGGCGAGTTTCATAATGGGTTCCCAGTCTGGCGTGGTAATGTCAGACACAAGGATTTCGCCTGCTTTAAACTGATCAATGTTATTGGCGTTTTCAATGACGTGAATTTGCCCTTGAGCTACCTTTTGACCGACCGAGCGACCTTCTATCAAAATCTCAGTGGATTCTGGGACTTCAATTTCATAGGTTTTAAGCGTGGTACTGCTGGCCTGCGAGGTAACCGTTTCGGGTCTGGCTTGCACAATATATAGCTTGCCGTCTATCCCATCTTTGGCCCATTCGATATCCATCGGTTTGTGATATCCAGCGTGTTCTGAGTAATATTTTTCAATGCGAATAGTGTAGTCGGCTAACTGTAAAGCTTCTTCATCGGTAATGCAGAACAGAGACTGATCTTTGAGTGGGGTTGGTATATTTAAAACCGGGCTTTTGGTGGTGTCCGTCGCATAAACCATCTTGATTTTTTTACGCCCCAAGTGACGTTTTAGAATACAACGATAACCTAACTCAAAGGTGGGTTTGTGCACGTAGAATTCATCAGGCTCAACGGCGCCTTGCACGACGTTTTCCCCTAAACCATAAGCGCCGGTAATAAAAGCGGCATCTTTAAAGCCGGTTTCCGTGTCGATCGAGAACATGACGCCCGAAGCCGCTAAATCTGAACGTACCATTTTCTGTATACCAATGGATAGACCGACACTGAAGTGATCAAAGCCATTGTCGATTCGATAATGAATCGCTCGATCGGTAAAAAGGCTGGCAAAGCAACGTTTACAGGCATTTAAAAGGGCTTGTTCACCGGTTACATTGAGATAGGTATCTTGTTGACCTGCAAAGCTTGCTGTCGCTAAATCCTCAGCGGTGGCTGAGCTGCGGATGGCTAAGCTGATTTCATCCCTAAACTCGGCTTTGAGTAAAGCATAGGCTTGTAGAATTTCTGTTTCTAACTGTTTGGGAAAGGGGGCATTAAAAACCAGGGCTCTGGCTTGGTTGCCTCGATTGGCCAAATCCGCCATGTCACTTTCATCTAGCGAATCAAGGATTTGATGTAAATCATCCCAAAGGTTGTTCTCTGTCAGCATCGCTCTATAAGCCTGGGCGGTAATCGCAAAGCCATTGGGCACTAAAATTCCTTGTGGCGTAAGTGCTTGGTACATCTCTCCGAGTGAGGCATTTTTACCACCTACAATCGGAATGTCCTCCATGCCAACTTGATTAAAAAATTTAATAAATTCAAAAGCTTCTGTTGAACTGTTCATATGATAAATTCCTTTTGAAACGACTTAAACTCTCTATCTAATCAGCGAATTTTGTGGTGCGAAGGTCGATTACCTGTGTTCCTCATCAAACAACAGTGTTTGAGCATGTGATCCCTCTGTGTATTGAGAAACTTGATTGCGGCCGGATTTTTTGGACTGATATAAAGCACTGTCAGCTCGGGCAATAAATGAGTTATGTTCGCAGCCTAATTGATATTCAGCTACACCGAAACTAACGGTAATATCAATAGGGGTGTCGCATTCATGATGGATGATTTTCTCTCTTATATCATCACATAGTTGCATAGCAGCTTCAATGGATTGATTCGGAAAGATAATTAAAAACTCTTCGCCGCCCCAGCGAGCTAGAAATTCTTCTTGTGGTAGATGTAATCTAAGTAAGTCCGAGACTTCCTGTAAAACATAATCGCCATGATTATGACCGTATTGATCATTGATTTTTTTAAAGTTATCGATATCTAAAATCGCTAGAGAAAGTGGGGTTTTGTTTTGTTTTGCTTGGCTAATTTCAAATTCGAGCTTTTTATTAATATAGCGACGATTAAAGAGCCCTGTTAGAGAATCGGTAATGGAAAGTCGTTTAAGCTCATTTAAGGCGGAGTGCTCTTTTTGAATAAGTAGATTTAATGCAGATTCTTTTACATAAAGGATATAGGTGAGTACCAGTGAGGCGACGGTAAAACGTATAAAACTCTCAAAACTCCAAGCACCATCTTGCCATATACCAATCCCTTGGTAAGTGATAAAAAACAATATGCTGTAAAACACCAGAGTGATTAAAACTCCTTGTTTATGGCCTTTTAAGGTCATTACGAAGATTGGAAAGAAGATTGTCCAGATTAAAATGAAGTCTTTGTTTTGATGAATGTAGGATAAACCCAGAAAAAAAATAAACAGAGTCACGACACCAATGTTGATTGATTTATCTATATTTTGACTGAATTTTAAATCAATGTAGGCATATAACGCTAGAAATCCGGCCAGAAAATCGATACTGGCAACAAGAGTGTTGTTAAAAGAAAGGGCATTCAATAGAGAGAAACTGAGCAGTGTTATGCTGGTTATTAATAGCAACATATTGACTACACAAAGTTTGCGATACTCATTGTGGTCTTTAAAGGCGATGTTACCGACGAATAGCCATAAATAGGTTTTCTGTAAAATGGTTTGCATAAAGACCTTGTGATTGTGGAATTAAAGGTTCAATAACGGTTAATAAAAGACAATTATTTATAGTTTATTATTGAAATACTAGCATGTAATGACCATTCCAAATACTCTTTAATTTTAATGAGTTATTAATGTTTTTTATGGTTGTTTGTTGTAAGTTTTGACGGTTAAGAACGAATAACTCGTTTCCATCTTCTACGAGGATAGTGGTGTTGAAAAGCTATTGGGTATCACTTAGGGGTGATAACTATTTTATACTGGTTCGCTAGTTTGTTAGAAATCACCTTTTGGTAAGTAGGAAAACTGTTTGATATGACAACTTGTGTTGGGTTTAATCCGATTATTCCACAATCTCCGAAAATAATGATTTTAGGCACGATGCCCAGTGTGGTCTCTATAGATCAAGCCTTTTATTATGCGCATCCGCGTAATGCATTTTGGCCGATTATTGAATCTCTGGTTTCAAGAAGCCTGATGTCTGACGAAGATAAGAGACAGGCTTGTGAGGATAAAGGCATTCTTTTATGGGATGTACTGCAAAGTTGCCATCGACCTGGTAGTTTGGACAGCGCCATACAGCAACCCCGTGCCAATGATTTTGAATCCCTTTTGCAAGCGTTTCCATCGTTAAAAACCATCGCATTTAATGGCCAGGCGGCAGAAAAATTGTTTAAAAAAGAAGTGCTTAAAAAACAAAACCTACCGAAAGACTTGGTCTTCATCACTCTGCCGTCCACCAGTCCAGCCTATGCTGCGATCACTCTTGAAGATAAGCGGTTGTTATGGCAAGAAAAATTATCCAATCTGTTGTAGAATACCCGGCTAGATTTTATAACTCATTATTAGGAGATTTGCCTTGAAAGCAGACAACCTCAACAAGACGGCTACGTCAGAACTATTATCGCCTGCGGGCACGCTTAAAAACATGGAGTATGCCTTTGCTTATGGTGCAGATGCGGTCTATGCAGGGCAACCGCGTTATAGCTTACGAGTACGTAATAATGAGTTTGATGAAGAGAATTTGAAAAAAGGGATCGACCGCGCGCATGCATTAGGTAAGAAGTTTTATGTGGTGAGCAACATTGCCGCACACAACTCTAAAGTGAATACCTATATGAAAGACATTGGGCCGGTGATTGCCATGAAGCCCGATGCCTTGATCATGTCTGATCCTGGATTGATTGCCATGGTGCATGAGAAATATCCAGAGCAAGAGATTCACCTTTCTGTGCAATCGAATGCGGTTAACTGGGCGACCGTTAAGTTTTGGTACAACAATGGCGTACGTCGTGTGGTGCTTTCACGTGAGCTTTCTATGCAAGAAATCCGTGAAATTCACGAAAAGGTTCCAGAGATGGAATTGGAAGTCTTTGTACACGGAGCCTTATGTATCGCTTATTCAGGGCGTTGTTTATTGTCAGGTTACATCAATAAACGTGATGCTAACCAAGGTACCTGTACCAATGCGTGTCGTTGGAACTACAACACCTATGAAGCCAAAGAAGATGTGACTGGCGATGCTGTCGGTGTACCAAAAATTGAAATTGCCAATATCGATAACATTACTGATTTAACCATTGAAACCAATGTGCCTCGTGTCGATTCTTATGTAAATCCAGATGTTGAGCAAGCTGTCGAAAGTCACGCGCCTACTTTGGGTCAAGGTGAAACCACTGAAAAGATGATGCTGCTTGAAGAAGAAGGGCGTCCAGGTGAATTTATGCCGGCCTTTGAAGATGAGCATGGTACCTACATTATGAACTCAAAAGATTTGCGAGCCGTTGAGTTGATTCCAGAGATGGTTTCAATTGGTGTGCACTCTTTGAAAATCGAAGGCCGTACCAAGTCTCATTACTATGTGGCGCGTACTGCACAGGTTTACCGTAAAGCGATTGATGATGCTTTAGCGGGCAAGCCTTTTGATACCAGCCTAATGACGGATTTAGAGAGCCTGGCGAGTCGCGGTTATACCGAAGGTTTCTTGCGTCGCCACGTGCATTCTGAATATCAGAACTATGAGTATGGTGTGTCTAAGTCTGACCGTCAGCGTTTTGTCGGGGAAGTGACTTGTGTCGGTGAAAAAGATGGCGAAAGCTATTTAGAAGTCGATGTTAAAAACAAATTCTGTGTTGGTGATTCGCTGGAAATTATGAGTCCAGTGGGTAATGTGTCAATGGTATTGCCTACCTTACGTAACCATCATGATGAACCAGTAGAGTGTGCGTTAGGCTCTGGGTGGGTTGTGCGTATTCCAAATCCATTTAAAGACGTTTCTGAAGACATTCTTAAGTTCTGTTTGGTGATGCGTAATGAGTCATGGGGTGGAGATGTTAAGCGTGATTCAGCAGCGCGCAAGGTGAAAGATGAGCAGGATGCTAAAGATCTAATTAACCGCGCATCAGCTAAGGTCTCTAGGTAGTCATTTATGGCTTTGAAAATCCTTAAAGGCTGTATCAATTGCGATATGTGTGAGCCTGAATGCCCTAATAAAGCGATTTATTTGGGCGATAAAATATATGAAATAGATCCAGATTTATGCACCGAATGTGTGGGGTTTTATGACAGCCCAACCTGTATCAGTGTCTGTCCAATCGATTGCATTATCACGGATCCAGATCGAGTGGAAGATAAAGAATCTCTTTATCAGAAGTTCGAAAAGTTGGTTCAAGAGGATAAGATTTAAGTTCGCCTAATTTTTTTAGTTCCTAGTAATCCCAATGAAGCCTAATGATTCAGTCGATGAGTCATTGGGCTTTTTGGTTTTTGGCGCTCATCTTTAGGCCAGGCTAAAATTAGCTAAGTTAAGCCTAGGGGTTCTAAAAAGGGGGGCTAAAATGTATGATGCGTATTACTTATTAAAATACTTAACAAAGGCTTAATCATGTCGAATAAACTGGAACTTATTAGCTTTAAACTTTGCCCATTTGTACAACGTGCAGTGATTGTTTTAAAGAAAAAAAACGTCGATTTTGATATCACTTATATTGACCTATCTAATCCGCCAGAATGGTTCAAAGCCATCTCACCTTTAGGTCAAGTGCCGGTTTTAAAAGTAGGTGATGAGGTGCTATTTGAATCCTCTGTGATTCAAGAGTATGTCGATGAAATTACGCCACCAAGCCTTCAGCCAGAAGACGCTTTAATTAAAGCTAAAAACCGTGCTTGGATTAGTTTTGGAAGTGATGTTTTGTTTGCCATGCATCCAATGGTTACTTCTAAAGACGAGTCCGTTGTTAATGAGAAGAAAGCGATTGTTTTACAGAAATTAGCGCAACTTGAAGCGGTGCATTCTGGGCAAACTTACTTCAATGGTGAAATCTTTAATATGATTGATGCGGCATATGCGCCGATGTTGATGCGCTTGAGTTTTATTAAACAGCATACCGGCATTGATTTATTAGAGAACACGCCAAAACTGGCTAAATGGTCTGAAAACTTGTTAGCGTTGGATTTCGTAAAAGCTTCTGTCGTACCTGAGTTATCTATGATGTATAAAGGCATGATGAAGCATATGGATGGCTTCTTAGCGACTAAACTGCTTGATTAGAATTTAATGCATTCTCCAGAGCTGTTTGGCCGTTTATGTTTAAAACCCACCCCCTTGATTTTAGTGCTGGGCTTGGTTATGAGCCCCGTGGTAAAGTCAGATTCTTATGCCCCTTCATCTCCTCTAATTTATGAGTCATTTGCTGAGTTAAGGTTATTAACACAAGCGGATTATCAGTGGATTGGACAACGAATTTATCAAAATGAATGTGCTGGAAAACCTAAATATTTAACCTATTGGGGTAAAGGCGAAACTTTTCCATCTTTTGGTATAGGCCATTTTATTTGGCATCCTAAGCTTGCAGAAAGCGGTGCTGATCAAATGTTTACCGAGACTTTTCCAGCGATGGTTCAATTTGTCTCTAAAACTCAGAGACCACCTAATTGGTTAGAGGATTTATCTACACAAGCTGAATTTGTTGCACCTTGGTCTTCTAAAAAAGCATTTGACCAGGCCTGGTCAAATAATGAATTGCAACAACTTAGAAACTGGCTGTTAGCCACGCAATCTCAACAAGCCCAGTTTATTGTTTTGGCCTTTCAAAATCGCTGGTTGAGTGAAACCCAATCACATACCTTGGATCAGCAAGCAATTATTCAGCAACGCTTAAATAAAATGATGAGTTTTAAAAAAGGCCTGTTTGCGGTCATTGATTATTTCAACTTCAAAGGCATTGGTCTTAATCAAAAAGAGCAGTATCAGGAAGAGTCCTGGGGATTGGCTTCAGTGTTGAGGGCAATGGATATTTCAGAAGAAAGTTCACAAAATGAATATTTAGAGCAATTTGTAATGGCGGCGAAAAAACGCCTACGGTTACGTGTTAAGTTAGCGCCGGCTGAACGAAATGAGGTTCGTTGGCTAAAGGGATGGGAAGTTCGCCTAGAGCAATACTTAAAATAGAAGCGGAAAACAGTAGTAGTTAAAATTAAGTATGCATAAAAAAAAGGCCATCAATTAGAATTGATGGCCTTTTTTATTTAGCTACTGAAAGTAGGGAGGAAGTCTTGCGTTAAAAATCCGACCACTCATCACTGTTATGAGGTTCAGACGCTTTAGCGGCGGCTGGCGCAGGTTTCGCCACGCTAGTTTGAACTATGGTTACTTTGGCTGGTGCCGTAGCTTTACTAGCCTCTGGTGCCACAACTTTACTAGCCACTGGTGCCTGAGGACGATTCAATGCAGGACTAGTAGGCGAAGCTACCGCTGTCACTGAATGATTGGTTCTAAAGAATGCCATGTTTTTGCTTAATGCCGTTGCTTGCTGATTCATGTTGTCCGCTACGGAAGAAGTTCTTTCAACAAGTGCAGCATTCTCTTGGGTGGTTGCATCAATATCACTGATTGCAAGGTGAACTTGATGTACACCTTCCGCTTGCTCTGTAGAGGCTGTAGTGATGTGATGGATCATTTGAGTCACTTGGTCAATCGATGTGGTGATTTCATTAATAACCGCGCCAGATTCACCCGCAAGTTGCGTTCCTTGATCAATTCTTTGAACACTAGAGTCAATCAGTTTCTTAATGTCTTTAGCAGCATCTGCTGATTTCTGTGCCAGGTTTCTAACTTCTCCGGCAACCACTGCGAATCCGCGACCATGCTCACCAGCACGCGCTGCTTCGACTGCCGCGTTTAATGCCAATAGATTAGTTTGGAAGGCAATACCATCAATCAAACTGACAATACTTGCAATTTGATGACTCGAGGTTTGAATGCTGTCCATAGCCTCGATAGTACGCTTCATGACGCTACCCGCTTGCAACGCTTCAGTTTGTACTTTTTCAACGACTTGCGAAGCTAGCTTGGCATTTTCAGTGTTGTTTTGTACCGCTGAATTCATCTCTTCCATCGTGGCAGAGGTTTCCTCAATAGCGGCTGCCTGTTGCTGTACTTGAGCACTTAGGTGTATCGCATCTTTAGATAATCCAAGTGCTTCTGATTGAACAATATTCGCAGACTGTACCGCCTGGGAAACCGTGAATGCCAGCTTTTCAATGGATTGGTTAATAGCATTTTTCAGTTGTAATAAGTCGCCTTGATACTCATTCGAAATATTTTGCGTTAAATCACCTTCGCTTTGAGCGGTGACAACGTGCGTGATGTCGGTAATGGCATTGTCTAAAGCAATCATCGATTCGTTGATACGCTGCTTAAGGGTGTTTAATTCACCTTGTGCTTCAATTTCCACACGCGTCTGGAAGACACCTCGTTGCATATCCATCATGACTTGGTTTATTTCAGTAATGACCTGGTTAGTTTCAGTCATGGCTTGTTGCGCATCGAGAATCATGGTTGCATAACGACCAGAGGCATTGTTGCTCTTAATCTCAATATCATAAACGCCATCCTTCATGGCTTTCATGACTTTAGCAAGTTCATTCATAACGCTGGCAATATTATCTGTGCTTTGGTTGATACCTGATTTTAGAAGCTCTAAATCACCTTGATAGTCGCCACTGATGCGTTGACTGAAGTCACCCTCAGAAATCGCTTTAACAGTACCGTTGGCTTCTTGTAAAGCTAAGCCAATTTGCGTTAATAACTCATTAATTGCTTTAGCGGTTTGACCCACTTCATCGTTTGAATTAACGTCCATACGCAGAGAGAAGTTACCGGTATTAAGAATATTGGCGGTGACTTTCTGTACATTTTGTAAAGGGGTAATGACCATTTTACTCATGACGATAACGATAATAATAATTAATAACAGAACGCCGCTGAGGATGCCGGCAAGAGAAATCCACGCAGTATTCATTGCCTGTTCTATAGGGTCATCGTGAACGGCTTGATCAAGAATGAATAAGTGGCGTCCCATGATTTTATTTTCTTCATCATGGGCAGGGATATCAATAAATACTTTACCGTTGTGAAGATAGATTTTATTTTGGTCACCATCAATCGGTTGAAATCCAGGTTTAGCAAAATCGATGACTTCTTTTTTAAACCATCTATTATTTGCTAACAAGTAATTTTTATCAAAGGCTATGTTGCCCTCGATAATCGGCATGCTGCCATATTTATCGGCAACATAACGTTTATCAATCAATAAAATCCATTCACCATTCTCTTGTTTGGTAAAGTTTTTGCGAACTGAAGCAAGTCCTTGAATCATGGTGATCATTCCCATGAATTCGCCATTATTCATCACGGGTGAAATACCAATAACGGATACGCCTCGAGCACCCAAAGCCAGTGAACCAGAAGCCTGCTTGTCTTTTATAGCCTGCTTAATCATCGGGTTGTTTGATAAATCTTGTCCATAACTGTCTAAATCCCAAGATTTAACGAGGGCACGGCCATCTGCAGTAATTAATTGGGTGGCTATGTTTTTATAATTGGTTTGATTGCGGTAGCTGTCCTTAATGCCTGCAAAAATAGGTAAAAGCGTTTCTCGTTCTTCAACCTCTAAGGCGGATGAAACCTCCTTTTGCATAGAAATTGCAGTAGAGCCAATAATACTACCTTGTATTTTCAAATCGATTTGCGACTCAATATAAGTGGTCAAATCTTTAATCATTTTACTCTCTATCTTACCTTTTACTGGTGCAACAGAAGTTTGATAGATGATGCCTCCGACAATGATCGAAACAATTAAACCAATCAGTGTGGTAATGGACACCACTTTGGCTCTTAGTGATAAATTGGCTAGCATTGGATATTCCTCTTTGAATTGCAAACAAACTACGTATAGAGCGTTTTTATGAACTTCTCTTTTACCCGTTATAGTATACTTTGTGGTTAATATTGGTAATAAGTATTACTAATGGCATGTGCCGATATTTCCTTATAGTAGTTGATTCTTATACTAAGTTAAAGGAAATTAAGCCTAGGTCTGCCCAGCTATGTTTAAAAAAGCAGGTGTTAGCAGACGGCTAATAATGCTTTTAGACTAAGCATTACTTATGCCAGTCATGAAAAAAGGACGATAAATCATAAGATGATAAAAACCCTATTGTTAACGAGTCGTCCTCCGTTTTTACTGTTGAGTTTTTCGGTTGTTCTATTAGGTTCGGCTATCGCGCTCTATGAGGGAGCAGGCTGGTCAATGTCGCTCTTTATTTTGATTACTTTGGGTGCCGTGTTATCACATGCTGCTGTAAATATGTTGAATGAGTATCAGGACTTTCATTCAGGGTTAGACAGAGTGACTTTACGAACGCCTTTTAGCGGCGGCAGTGGTGCTTTGCCGAATAACCCGCAAGCGGCGCCTTTAGTATTCAAAACACTGATTGGCATTTTGGGGTTGTTAGTGCTGTTAGGAGGGTATTTTATCTTTCTAAAAGGCTGGGCGCTTTTGCCTCTAGGGTTAGTTGGGCTGTTGGTGATATTAACCTACACTTCAAAAATTACGAATTTGCCTTGGGTTTGTCTGATTGCGCCGGGATTGGCATTTGGACCTTTGATGGTGCTGGGTACTTATTTCGTTTGGACGGGCGCTTTCTCAGCTTTGGCGCTAGCACTTTCTTTGGTGCCATTTTTTTTAGTGAATAATTTATTACTTTTAAATCAAGTGCCCGATCTGCAAGCTGACAGAACGGTGGGGCGCTTTAATATTCTTATGAAAGTCGGACTTAAGCGTGGGTTGTTGATTTTTGTGAGTTTTGTACTCTTAGCATTCATCTCGTTATTTGTCACAAGCATAATTTTCAAGCTTCCAGAATTAGTCTGGCTGGGCTTATTAGGAATTTTACTTGGGCTACCTATGACTAAAATCGTTTTGCAATCAGGTGAAAATGTCGATAAATTAATGCCCGCTTTAGGGATGAATGTCATAATAAATCTTTTAACGCCTATGCTGATTGCCGCAGGGCTATTTTGGGGTTAATCTTCTTACTTAAATGAAGCAATTACCCCAAATTCTGGATATTGATAGAAATATCCATTGAATTCGAAAAGGACTCTTATGCAATTTAAAACCCTAATGGATTTTGTTGGTAATACACCATTGGTGCTACTGCAACGCCTGGTTAATCCGGCGACGAATAGTGTGGTGCTGGTCAAGTTGGAAGGTAATAATCCTGCGGGCTCTGTTAAAGATAGACCCGCTTTGTATATGATTCAGCAAGCAGAGTTACGCGGAGATATTAAGCCAGGTGATACCTTGATTGAAGCGACCAGTGGCAATACAGGCATTGCTTTAGCAATGGCTGCTTCTATGATGGGCTATAAAATGAAGCTGGTGATGCCAAATAATATGAGTATGGAACGTAAAGCATCTATGGCGGCCTATGGAGCCGAACTCATTGAAGTCAGTAAAGAACAGGGCATGGAAGGCGCTCGTGACTTGGCAGATAGAATGAAGGCTGAGGGCGAAGGGTTTGTGCTAGATCAGTTTGCTAATCCGGATAATCCGCTCTCGCACTATTATTCAACCGGGCCAGAAATTTGGCGGGATACTGAAGGCACGGTTACCCACTTTGTAAGTGCTATGGGGACGACCGGTACTATTATGGGTACCTCCATGTTTTTGAAAGAACAGAATTCACAAATTCAAATTGTCGGTGTGCAGCCCGAAGAGGGCGCAGCGATTCCTGGGATTCGACGTTGGCCGGCAGAATATATGCCTAAAATTTATGAATCCACTCGGGTTGATCGTACTATTGATATGAATCAATCACGTGCCGAAGAGACAATGCGTCAATTAGCCAAAGTCGAAGGTATTTTTGGTGGCGTTTCCTCAGGTGGTGCTGTTGCGGCCGCTTTGCAAGTAGCCAATGAAGTCGAAAATGCAGTGGTTGTGACCATTATTTGTGATCGAGGAGATCGTTATCTTTCAACAGGGGTTTACGGGTAATTAGCATGGCAAGAGAGATTGAAAGAAAGTTTTTAGTGAAGAATGATGATTGGAAAGGCTTAGCCTTTAAGCAAACACATTTCGCACAGGGATATTTGAATGATATTTCAGAAGACAGTGCGAAGAGTTCTGTGCGTGTGCGTATTGAAGGCGAAAAAGCCAACATGAACATCAAGAGCCTGGAAATCGGGTTAAGTAGAGATGAGTATGAGTACGAAATTCCGTTAGAAGACGGTCATAAAATCTTGCAAACTCTGGCTGCGGGGCCTGTGATTGAAAAAATTCGTTACCTGGTGAAAGTCGGACAGCATACCTGGGAGATTGATGAATTTCTCGGTGCTAACCTTGGGTTAGTGGTTGCTGAGGTCGAAATGGACTCAGAAGATGAAAAAATTGAAATACCAAGTTGGTCTGGTAAGGAAGTGACTAATATATCGCGATATTATAATGTTAGCCTGAGTAAGGTTCCCTTTAGTTTATGGAGTGTAGATGAAAAAGTTTAATGGTTCTTTGTCCCGTTTAGGGCTTGTGGTTTCAAGCAGTGTTTTATGTTTGGCGAGTGTTAATAGCGTACAGGCTTCTGCAACAGCAGGGTTGATGGATGTTTATCAAATGGCTTCACTGCATGACGCTAAATTATCACAAGCACGTGCGCAGTACCAAGCAGATCTGCAGGGTTTAAAAACGGCTAAATCGTATTTATTGCCACAAATTCAGGCCGATGGTAGTTATTTTGTGAACGATAGCAGTAATGATTACAGCGATGTGACTTCTCGCGATTTGTCCTTAACCTTGAACCAATCACTTTATCAGCATGAAACTTTGGCTGGTTATGAGCAAGTTAAACAGAGCTTGGAAACCTCCAAATATGTTGTGCAATCTGCTGAACAAGACCTAATCCTACGAGTCACAGAAGCGTACTTTAATGTTCTATTAGCGCAGCAAGATCTACAGCTTTTTAAAGCGAAGGAAAAAGCTGATAAAACACAGTTGGAACGTGCTAAAGCTTCTTCAGAAGTTGGTCTGGCCAGTCGTGTTGATGTATTGCAAGCTAAGTCGAGTTATGATTTATCAAAATCGGATCGTATTACGGGCGAGAATAGTCTAGACATCAGTCTAGAGGAACTATCGAAGTTTACAGGTAAGTCGATTACAAGTTTGAAAGGTCTATCGATGCAGGTTGCTTTACCAAAAGCAGACCGTAATACGCTTGAGTTGGAAGCCAGAGTAGAGGCACAAAACTTAGCGGTAAAACAAGCGGCTTCTCAAGTGCTTACTGCAGAACAAGAAATCGAAGTTAAAAAGGGCGGTTATTGGCCTACCGTTAATTTCCAGGCGAAATATACGGATTCAGCTTATTCTGACTTTAGCACCGCGACTACTTTTAATAGAGATGCCCAAAAGACCTCTGTTGGGGTTACGGTCTCAATGCCATTGTATTCTGGCGGAGGCACCGATTCACAAGTGAGTGCGGCGCGTTATCAAGTAACCGCTGCCAAACAAGCCTTGAGAGATAGCCAAGAGCAAGCTCGTCTAAATGTCAGAATTCAAGCACGTACGCTTGAAGCGGGTGAATCTTTAATCTCAGCGCTACGTGAAGCCGTTAAGTCTAATGATGCCTTCCTAGAGGCGGCACAAGAAGGCTATCAAGTGGGTTTAAAAAGTTTGCTTGAAGTTCTTACTGCACGCTCTAATCAATATGCAGCGCGTAAAAACTTAGTCGCAGCAATTCACAATCAAGTGCTGAATAATCTACGTTTAGAATCAAGCTTAGGTGATTTAACAACCGATGATTTAATGGTGTTCGATAAATTATTGCAAGAGCCGGTTATCGTGGCAAAGCCAAAAGCTTAGTTTAATGACTCAACCTATCAAAAGCATCGCATGTGGTTTTTAAGGAGTTTGATTTGAAACGACGTGCTTTTATTCAAGCAGGCCTGGTGACTTTACCAGGCCTGAGTTTTTTCGGCCTCTCGGCTTGTCAGAATTCGTATAATCAAAGTTCTATTCGGGTGGGCATTACTTCTCGTCCACGGATGTTAGATCCTCGTAAAGCCACTGATGCCTTGTCCAGTCGCGTTAATCGTCTGATTTACCGTCAGCTAATTGATTTTGACGAAAGTTTCCAAGCGATTCCGGATTTGGCCAACTGGCAACAACTCTCCGATATCCACTACCGTTTTACGCTGAATGATTCTTTGCCATTTCATCATGGTAAGAAATTGACGGCGGAAGATGTAGTGGCGACTTACCAAAGTGTACTGAATCCGGACTTAGGCTCCGCACATCGTGGTTCGTTGAAAGGCATTAAAGAGATCAGCGCGGTGAATGAACAACAAGTTGATTTCATTCTCGATAAAGCAGATGCCTTGTTTGTTGGCCGTTTGGTGATTGGTATTCTTCCGAAAGACTTGATTGATCAAGATCATGTTTTTCATGAAGCACCGATTGGTTCGGGGGCTTGCCGCTTTATCTCTTTATCCGAGCAGAAGTTGGTGTTGCAACGTTTATCTGATTTGTCAGAACTTGTTTTTGTACCGGTTAAAGATGCCACGGTTCGAGTGTTAAAGCTCCAAAAGGGCGAACTGGATATTATTCAAAATGACCTGTCGCCGGAGTTAGTCAACTACTGTAGCAAGCAAGATGGTCTTAAGGTCGAATGGCATAGTGGCACTAACTTTGGCTATATTGGTTTTAATTTCGAAGATGAATTGCTGGCACAACCGGCTATGCGGCAAGCGTTGGCTTATGGCATAGATCGTCAGGCAATTATTGATGCCATGTTTGCCGGGCGAGCACGTTTAGCGGGTGGCTTATTGGTGCCTGAACATTGGAGTGGCGTGAAGGATATTCACGGTTATGATTACCAGCCTGAGAAAGCCAAGGCCTTGTTAAAGCAAGTGGTCATTCCACCAGGCCTGGTTAGAAAAGACTCGAATAATCAACCGATTATTGAGTTAAGTTATAAAACTTCTAACGATCCAACGCGGATTCGTTTGGCGACTATTTACCAGTCACAACTCAGAGAAATCGGTATTCATCTGAATATCCAAAGCTATGATTGGGGTACCTTTTACAGCGATATCAAAAAGGGTCGTTTTCAATTATATAGCTTGGCGTGGGTAGGTGTGAAGAGTCCGGATATTTTTCAATATGCATTTGACTCCAACGCCATTCCTCCGAGTGGTGCCAACCGAGGGCGCTATCGAGACGCGACGGCAGATCAGTTAATTCGAGAGGCTGGACAAACTCAGTCGTTAGAACAGCAAGCTCTGCTTTATCAAAACTTACAGCGTCATTTACAAGATACGCTGGCCACCATACCACTTTGGTATGAGGATCAGTATTCGGTGATGCGCTCTAATATGAGTGGTTATGCACTCTATGCGGATGGTCGTTTGGATGGATTGTTGCAGGTACAAAAACAAATCTAATAGAAATAGAGCCGGGTTTGAAACGGCACTATTTGTCTTGGATGAAATTTTCATTGTCGGCTGGGTTTTGCAGAAGGCTTGTTTACACGCATTTATATTAAAAATAGTACTGAAAGCTTTTCCTAGTCAAACTAATCAACGTTAGAATAGCCCCCATTATTTATATGTATTGCAGCAGGTTATAGTGTCTTACTCTATTTTTATTTCCATATCGCATCAGACGTTGACGGTCATTTCCAATGAACAGAATAATGCTGTCCAAACGCGCTGTTACTCAGTCAGTAGCGGATTGAATGGAATTGGGTGTGAGAAGAATTCAGGCAAGACCCCATTAGGATTACATCAGGTACGGGCTAAGATTGGCCACAATGCCCCTATTAATACGGTTTTTGTTGGGCGACGAGCCACCGGTGAGATTTATGATGAGAATTTGGCGGTTAGCTACCCACAACGAGATTGGATTCTCAGCCGTATTCTATGGCTCTCTGGTAAAGAGGTAGGTGTCAATCGACTTGGCAATGTAGACAGTATGCAACGTTATATCTATATTCATGGCACGCCGGATAGTGAGCCGATGGGCAGACCCTTATCTCATGGCTGTATCCGTATGCGTAATCACGATTTAATTGAGTTGTTTGATTTGATAGAGTCGGGTACAGAGGTCATGATTACGCCATGATTATCGTAAACATTAAAAAAGTGAGTACGCTGCAGTATGAGGCCATTTTGTGATTAGTTATTTCTTCCGTTTATTGGGCTCAGTACTGTTTGTCTCTTGGATTGTCGGCACATTGGTGTTCTTTTTAATCCATTTAGTCCCAGGAGACCCCGTTGCCGTCATGCTGGGAGATTGGGCCAGTCCTGCTGACGAAACGGTATTGCGTGAACAGTTAGGCTTACATCTGCCAATCTGGACTCAGTATTGGAAGTTTATCTCTGGCTTAATACAGTTTGATTTAGGCCAGTCGTTATTTTTTCAGCAACCCGTATCTGAACTGATTGCGGAACGTTTTCCAATGACTTTACAGTTAGCCGTCATGGCGTTGTTGGTCGCGGTCTTAATCGCTTTTCCGTTAGGGCTTTGGGCCGCTTTAAGAGCGGGCAAGTGGCCGGATCATCTTTCGATGACGGTTTCACTGGTAGGCGTGTCCATTCCTAATTTTTGGTTAGGGCCAATGTTGATCCTTTTCTTCTCTTTATGGTTGGCTTGGTTACCCGTTAGTGGGGCTGAGCAGCCGTTTTCATGGATATTACCAGCCATTACCCTAGGGACTGCATTAGCCGCTATTTTAGCGCGTATGTTAAGAGCCTCGTTGTTAGAGGTGTTGCATGAAGACTACATACGTACTGCACAAGCTAAAGGGTTACCTGGGCGATTGGTTTACGGTAAACATGCGTTGATGAATGCCTTATTGCCAGTGGTTACAATCTTAGGGTTACAGCTAGGGACTTTATTAGGCGGCGCGGTTATTACCGAAGTGGTGTTTGATTGGCCAGGCCTGGGTCAACTCTTAGTAGAATCCATTCAGCGCCGCGATTATCCTGTGGTGCAAGGCTGTATCTTAGTGATCAGCGTGGCGTATATTACGATTAATGGATTAACAGAATTGGCTTATGCTTGGTTAGATCCACGCATAAGAGTGGCAAACTAGAATGGTTATTAAGGTGATGAATTGGATGTTTGATTAATGTTACGTTATTTAAGTTATAGCATTGTCGTCGTCTGGCTGTTAATGGCTATTTTAGGTTTTATCATTGGCGAGAGTGCCAATGAAGTGATTTTGTCTCAATTTTTGACTGGACCAAATGACCAGGCGTGGTTAGGTTCAGACGAGTTGGGTCGACCAGTGCTCGAACGTCTTATTTTAGGTGCACAAACTTCGTTGTTTGTCGCAATGGGCGTGGTGTTCTTTTCTGCGATTATAGGCACTACAATTGGTATCTATAGTGGTTATATGGGCGGTTGGACGGATCGCATTATCACCAAAGTCATTGATGTCTTTTTAGCCTTTCCAGGTTTGCTACTGGCAATCGCTTTAGCAGCGATTCTGGGGCCTGGTATCGAAAATGTAGTGTTTGCCTTAGTGGTGGTCGGTTGGGTGGGGTATGCTCGTTTAGCTAGAGCGCAAACCTTAAGTTTACGCCACCGTGAACATATTTTGGCGGCACGTTCGCTCGCTGTGCCGATGCCGTGGATATTATGGCGCCATGTCTTACCGCTCATTTTGGCACCTTTAGGGGTTGAAGCCACCTTTGGTGTGGCAGGTGCGGTGATTTCAGAAGCGGGACTGTCTTTTCTAGGGTTAGGCGTTCAACCACCCGATGCTTCATGGGGCAGTATGATTAAAGAGGGCACGCGTTACCTATTGGTTGCGCCACACTTAGTGTTAGCTCCTGGAATTGCTTTAATGTTGGTGGTCTTGGCGGTCAACTTGATTGGTGATCAATGGCGTGATTATTTGGACGTACGGTCACGTCAATCGAATCGTTAAGAGGGGTTTAATGAAGAATTCAGATGGGATTTAGTGAGTCTAGATTTCATCTGTTTTAGTTTGACCAGGCCTGGTCAGTTTACAGAGCTCATTTTAACTTATACCCTTTTTAATAAGTGAGCCTGGTCGCCAATTTTAATCATACCTGGTCTCAATACCATGCAACGTGCTCCGCCACGCCACTCAGGTGCTAAGGCGGCTTTCAACCCTGGATGAAGGTCATCCATACGCTGACAAGGATCGGTTTCACGAGTGATTTCTAGCAGCGCGCCGCCAATCTGAACTTGTTGACCAATCATTGCTTCATTGAAATCAATGTCATCAATTAGTAAGTTGGCACGTCTCTCCGTCCAATCCCGTGTTGCTAAAGCTTCTGCACAAGCCTGATCCCAACTTTTTTTGGACAGTAGTGTCACTTGGGTCTGCTGACGTTTTTGCCCTTGATAGTCATTTTCTAGACCTGCCTCGGTACTAATCTCTATCTGAAGGTGTGTCGTGATGGCGCCCTTAGATGCCTGGTGTGTGGCAATGCCAATCAATTTAGCCATATTAAAAATCCCTATTACAAATTATGGAATGTGCCATTCCTATGTGCATGTATACGTACGATTGCGTTAATCACAAGCAGGATACGGTCTTAATATGACAATTATATTAAAATTGCATTGAAGTTAATTTTTTTAGGTATATAAAATCTCCCGTAGGCTTGGTAAATCGTTGGTTTTTGTTATGATACGGTCATTAAAACATGACGCTAGAGTGCTTTTAGCGTTGTCTGGAAAGTTAAGGAATTGAAATGCAAAGAATAGATGGTCAGGCGATGTCTTTAGGTTCGGTAATGGTCGATATTGAAGGCACGCATCTTCAACCTGTGGATGTCGAGCGTTTGATGGATCCATTGGTCGCAGGTGTGATCCTTTTCAGTAGAAACTTTAAATCGATAGAGCAGATTCAGAAATTGACCAAATCGATTCATGACTTACGTCACCCAAAACTGCTGATTGGAGTAGATCATGAAGGGGGGCGTGTGCAACGTTTTCGGGAAGGGTTTACCCATATTCCGCCGATGCGAGTGTTAGGTGAGCTTTATGAAAAAGACCAAAAGCACAGTTATGCTGTTGCCGAAAAAATAGGTTGGTTACTGGCAGCCGAACTACTGTCGGTTGGCATTGATTTTAGCTTTGCTCCGGTCGTTGACTTGGATTACGGTGGCAGTAAAGTCATTGGTGATCGTGCGTTTCATAGTAACCCGATTGCAGTGGGCAATTTGTCATTCCATTTGATGTTAGGCATGCGTAAAGCGGGCATGGCTTCTGTTGCTAAACATTTTCCAGGCCATGGTTTTATAGAGGCTGATACGCATCTTGAGGTTGCGGTTGATGAAAGACAATTCGCCGAAATTCAGCAGCATGATATGCAACCCTTTTTACGTTTGATTGAAAATGGTTTGGATGCGGTTATGCCAGCACATGTTATTTATCCGCATATGGACTCATTACCCGCAGGATTCTCTGAGGTTTGGTTGCAAGTGGTATTACGTAAACAGTGTCATTTTGAGGGGGCGATTATCAGTGATGATATGAGTATGAAAGCCGCCACGGAATTTGGGAGTGCACCTCAGCGAGTTTTAAAGGCACTGCAAGCGGGGTGTGACCTAGTCCTGGTGTGTAATGACCCTATGGCTGCGGATGAAGTTCTGAGTAAGGTCAATTGGCATGCCAATGCCTTGTCACATGCACGTCTGATTCGTTTGCATGCGCACGGTAAATTCGACTACCAAAAATTACAATATGATCCCTTATGGCAAGCTGCCGTGACCGTCGTCAACCAATTGAATCAAACAAATGATCAGCAGGAGTTAATTTAATGGGGTTAGTTACTGAATACTGGAATTATTTAGTCACGCTTTTTGGCGGTCATGCCTGGATTTTATGGGTGGTGACCATTTTAACGGTGACCGCGATTATTGATGTCATACAGCGCCGAGTGTTAAGTGTTGCTTGTGTCCAGCTTGAGAAGAAAGGGCGTATTTGGTCTCACAGCTTTATGGATGCTGCAAAGTCGCCGACTTCGTTCTTTATTTGGGTAACGGGTACGGTGCTGGCGTTAACGACCTTGATTACGCAAGTGGGCGTCTATGTTGAACTGGTAGAATATATCAATGATTTCAAATCGACTATTTTGACGCTGTCTTTTGCTTGGTTCGTAATTCGTTTAGTACAGCGTCTAGAGTTGCATTTAAAGGAGTTTGCGAGAGAAGATGAACGTTTAGATGAAGTGACTGTTGAAGCCCTGGCTAAGATTATTAAGTTACTGGCGTTTATACTGACGGTTTTATTTTTCTTAAGTGCGTTTGGAGTCAGTCTAACAGGGCTTATGGCCTTTGGTGGTGTAGGTGGTATTGCGATTGGTTTTGCGGCTAAAGATCTTTTAGGAAATGTATTTGGTGGGCTCATGCTCTATATGGATAAGCCCTTTACGGTCGGTGAGTGGATTCGTTCCCCTGATAAGGATATTGAAGGAACGGTTGAGAAAATAGGTTGGCGTATGACGACCGTGCGTACTTTCGATAAACGCCCGTTGTATATCCCTAATGGCATTTTTGCCAATATTTCGATTGAAAATCCTTCAAGAATGACGAATCGTCGCATTAAAGAAACAATGGGAATTCGTTATGCGGATGTCCATAAAATGCGGGAAATTATCATTGCGGTTAAAGCCATGTTAAGAAGCCACTCTGATATTGATAACGATCAGACATTAATCGTGAACTTTAATCAGTTTGGCGCTTCGTCACTGGATTTCTTTATTTATACCTTTACCAAAACGACTGATTGGATACGATTTCATGAAATTAAAGAGGATGTGTTATTGAAGGTGAGTGATATTGTGCAAACGCATGGCGCTGAAATGGCCTTTCCGACGCGGACTTTACATATTGAAAGCTCGATACCACACTCAGGGGCATTAGATGAATTGATTGCCGCTCAGCAAGTCAGTTCAGATAAAAAGTAAGCGGGTTATTGACCAAATATTATTTTAGAATAATGGTATTAAAAAAGGCCTGTCAGATGATTCTGACAGGCCTTTTTTTGTGAGCGATTCTGCTATAGAATAATGACTTCCGGTTCTAAATAAAGACCAAACTTATGGTTAACATCATCTTGAACCAGTTGTGAAAGTTCTTGGATCTCACTTCCGGTGGCTTTGCCACGGTTAACAAGCACCAAGGCATGTTTATCAGAAACGCCAGCTTGGCCGTATGATTTTCCTTTCCAGTCGCATTGTTCAATTAACCAGGCGGCGGGAATTTTAAAACTTCCATCTAACATTTTATGGTTAGGAATATCAGGATACCTGCCTAGTAACTCATCAAAATACTCTGCGTCAATCACTGGATTTTTAAAGAAGCTACCCGCGTTACCCTGGTGTTTTGGGTCAGGTATTTTAGCTTGCCGAACCCTCACAACGGCATCAAAAACCATTTTCGGAGTCAATTCTTTTTTGGGGATGTCTTCAAGCGCCTTTCTTAAAGGGGCATAGACTAAATTGGGATTGCCAGCATGTGATTTTAGAAGTCGAAAAGTGACTCTATGCACCAATAGTTTATTGATGTATTCCTGTTTAAAAATGCTGGTTCGATAGCCAAAGTTACACTCTGAGTTTCTGAACTCAGTGCGTTGACCATTGTATACATTCAAAGATTGTACCCGTGTAATACTGTCCCTGGCTTCTGAACCATAAGCCCCAATATTTTGGACAGGTGCTGCGCCAACCGTGCCGGGAATCAAGGCTAAGTTTTCTAGCCCCCACCAATTATTTTCAACGGTATAACTGACTAAGTCATGCCATTGAACGCCTGCACCCACGGAGAGCCAGACAGTGTCGACGTCTTCCTTAACGATTTTCATCTGCTTAAAACTACAGCGAATAGTGACACCTTCCATGTCATGGGTAAACAGTAAGTTACTGCCATCTCCTATGATACGCCAGGGTAAGGAGGCCAGCTTTACATCGGTTCGTAAAATCAAAATGTCACTTTGTCGATTTATCTCAACATAATATTGGGTTTTGACGTCAATATTGAAGGTATTGTGAGGGAGTAAGGAATAGTTGGCCTGAATGTGCATAGGTGTCTTGTGTATAATTAAATTTAGATTTTTTATTATAAAGGAAGATGGATGAGCCAACTAAAACTTTCTAAAGATTCGTGGTCTTCACAATCTGTTTTTATTATGGCCGCGGTTGGTTCTGCCGTTGGATTAGGCAATATCTGGAAGTTTCCCTATATAACTGGCGAAAATGGCGGTGGGGCTTTTGTATTGGTGTACTTAGCATGCATATTGTTAATTGGTTTGCCTGTATTGCTGTCAGAGATTGCTTTAGGGCGTTCGGGAAAAGCCAATCCAATACAAGGTATGGCGAATTTAGCCCGTGAAAATGGTGCAAGCAAACTCTGGGTGCTGTTAGGTTTTAACGGGGTATTGGCAGGGGCGTTGATTTTGTCTTTCTATACCGTGATTGCAGGTTGGGCGTTTGCCTACTTCTTTCAAAGTTTATCTGGGACTTTTGATAGCATAACGGCTGTTGAGGTGGGTGTGCATTTTGATGGTTTGTTGGCGAATCCTTATGAATTAATATTCTGGCATACTGTCGTGACAATAGTGACTATCGTGATTGTCTCTAAAGGTGTGAAAAGTGGTTTAGAAAAAGCAATCAGTTTTCTGATGCCAGGATTGTTATTAATTCTATTGGTGTTACTCGGCTATGCAACGACCACTGGCGGTTTTGGACAGAGTTTTGATTTTTTATTCTCCACCGATTTCTCTAAGCTGACATGGACGTCGGTCTTAACCGCAATGGGTCATGCATTTTTCACTTTAAGTATCGGCTTAGGGACCATGATGGTGTATGGCTCTTATCTATCCAAAGAGTATTCAATTGTGAAGGCTAGTCTTTGGATTGCGTTTGCAGATACAGCCGTTGCATTATTAGCAGGCCTGGTTATTTTCTCAATTGTGTTTGCCAATGGTTTAGAGGCCGCTTCTGGTCCAGGTCTATTGTTTCAAACCTTGCCTATCGCATTTGGCCAAATGACGGCAGGGTGGTTTTTTGGGACGCTGTTCTTTGCTTTGGTGGTGATGGCGGCATTGAGTTCAGCTATTTCTTTAATAGAGCCTGTCGTAAGTTGGTTTGATCAAAACTGGGGCATTAAAAGAACACAAGCCGCCTGGATTTTAGGTTTTATTATTTGGTTTGTGGGGTTAGGAACCGTCTTGTCGTTTAATGAGTGGCAAGATGTTCACTTTTTAGGTGAACGTACATTCTTTGAATCTATCGATTTTATCACGACGAATATTATGTTGCCGCTAGGCGGCTTGCTAATGACCATATTTGTTGCTTGGACGATGGACCCAAAAGAAAGAGGTGATCAAATTGAGTTATCATCGAATTGGATGAAGTTATTTTTATTTGTTCTTAAATGGATTGCGCCCGTGGCGGTGATGGTGGTTTTTGCCTCTAATTTGGTAGCGGTTGATAATGTCATGGTGATGATCGCGATTGCATTGATGGTTTATGCCATCTATGTGTGGAATGCAAGCCGTAAAGTTTAGCGGTTTTGGGTGAATGGAGACATAAAAAAGGAGGCTGATGGCCTCCTTTTTTATGTCTGAATAGTCTGGATTGACAGGTGCTCACCGAGCCTTACTAAGAATCAATAGGTCGCGGTGTATTGATTTTGTACCAAACGGTGCATCTCAAGATATTTATCATTCATTTTACGTTGTAGGGTATGTGAGTAGCGTAAGATTGAACGCATTACATGGTAGGTTAGTAGAGGATGTTTCTCAACTAACCCCTCAAAATCATCCTTTTCTAACATTAATAGATGGCATTCCATCTTGGCGATTAAACGCATGGTATGCGCATGTCCATCAATAAAGCTTAATTCACCAGTCATTGAACCTTGCTTTAAAGTGTCAATCGAAATAGACGTATTAGAACCAATCATTTTAAGTACTTCAAGTTTGCCTGAAACCAAAATATACAGGGTTTCGTCGGTGCTGCCTTCGTCAAACAGGATTTCACCTTTCTGTAAAGTTCTATGGGTAACGGCTTTAGCGAGTACTTCACATTCTTCTGAGGTTAAGTCTTGTCCTAATATGGTATCGGCGATTAATTTTGCTGTCGGCATGCTGCTTCCCTGTGCGCGTGAATGAGTGCTTAAATACAATGAATGAGATGCGAGCTTTAAAAAACACTTAATCTCAATATCGTCGTAGAAAGAACCCTAAAATAAAGTTGGTTATATCTTACGCGTCTCATAGTAGAAAAACTAGGATAAATATAAGGAAAGGTTGATATAAAAAACCGAGTATGAACTCGGTTTTCAGCAAGGTATTATCTTTGTAGCCGTCACGAAAAAAATGCAGAAAGAGCTTATCTGATTTGGTCTAAACGCTCAATGGGGAAGAAAATATCAAACACCGCTCCTATGCCGTAAAGGAATATAAAAATCAGTACAAAAACGATCATGATAGAACGCGCCGTTTTGTTCTCAATGAACTTCTCCCGCCACTTCTCCTGGCGAATATAGGGCCAGACTAGATAGATAAACAAACCGACGGCAAACAACTGCACCGCGATGAGTAAATATTGAATGTAATCAGGTAAGTCCGTTTCAATCATCATCTTTAATCGCTCATTCTGGATGGCTAGTCTTGAGCCTATTTACCAAGCAAGTTAACCAGTGTTTGGTAGTAAATTTCAGTTAATTTATTCAAATCACTAACGCTGACTTGTTCATCAATTTTATGAATTGTGGCATTGAGAGGACCCAATTCAATTACCTGCGCACCTGTCGGAGCAATAAAGCGTCCATCAGAAGTGCCACCACCGGTAGAGAGTTTTGGCTCATAGCCCAGTATGGCGTGCGAAGCTTGTTTTACAGCTTTAATAAGAGCGCCATTCGATGGCGTGATAAACGGCAGGCCAGAAAGATTCCACTCTAGATCATAGTCCAAATTATGGTGGTCTAAAATTGCATGTACGCTTTCTTGTAAAGACTCTGGTGTATGCTCTGTTGAGAAACGGAAGTTAAACAATACTTCTGTTTTACCGGGAATAATATTGGTTGCCCCCGTGCCACTATTGATATTGGACACCTGGAAAGAGGTCGGCGGAAAGTATTCATTGCCATGATCCCAATGAACCTGTACCAGCTGCTCTAATGCTGGTGCAAAGTTATGGATTGGATTATCAGCCAGTTCAGGGTAGGCAATATGCCCTTGAATGCCTTTAATCGTTAAGCGGCCACTGAGAGAGCCACGACGACCATTTTTAATAGAGTCGGCTAATTTATGGCTACTCGAAGGCTCACCGACCAAGCAGTATTCAAACTTCTCATTTCTATTTTCCAAGGTTTTAATAACTTTAATCGTGCCATCTAAAGCAGGACCTTCTTCATCACTGGTAATCAAAAAGGCGATAGAGCCTTTATGCTCAGGATGTGTTTCTACAAAACGTTTACTAGCTGCCATAAAGCAAGCAATACTACTTTTCATATCCGCTGTACCACGACCAAACATGATATCGCCTTCAATGTGTGCCGAAAAGGGCGGATAAGTCCATTCTGATTCAGGTCCTGTTGGCACAACATCGGTATGGCCTGCGAACACTAAACAAGGACTTGCCGTGCCTTTTCGTGCCCATAGATTATCAACGTCACCAAAACGCATGTTTTCTATCTCAAAGCCAAGCGGGTTCAAATAGTCCGCAATTATTTTCTGACAGCCCTTGTCATCAGGGGTGACTGAATCAATTTGGATGAGTTGTTGAGCAAGTTGAATAGTTTCGGTCATGGCAGTGTCGTACTCTGTTAAGTCTGTGAAAGAGTTATTCTAGGCGTTTATGCTAGGTTTGAGAAGGCCTTGTAAGGCTTTAGTCTAAATTATGATAAATTAGACTAAAGTTTCATACTCAGCAGCTTTAAAACCAACCATTAGCTGAGTATTGGTCTCTAAAATAGGCCGTTTAATCAATGTCGGTAGTTCTGTAAGAATAGATAAATTTGCGCCAGACATTAATTGGGCTTTTTGTTCATCGGTTATTTGCTTCCAACCTGTACTGCGCTTGTTGACCAATACTTCAATCGGTTGACTTGCTAACCAATGTTGAATGGTTTCAAGTGCCAATCCGTCTTTTCTAAAGTCGTGGAATGTGTATTGAATATTGTTGGTTTCTAAAAACTTACGTGCTTTGCGAACTGTGTCGCAATTTGGAATGCCGTATAAAATCATAAGATAAAACTCTGTTATTTAGGAATGTTTAATTATAAAGATAAACATCAACGTTTTGTTTAAAAGGCATTCTGATTATGGCTCTAATTTCATTAATATTCCAAACCTACCAGGCCTGGTCAGTTGTTAGCTTTATAAGACGTTGAGACTTGTTGCTTTCGAGGAGTATTTAATTATACTTTGAACTCAATTATCCGGATTATTACTTTGTTTTTTTGCTAGGAGCGTGCCATGTTTGAGAGTGCATTTTTCGAGTTTAGTATGCTACTGGGAATAGCCGCGGTATTAGGCTTTATTGCTGTTAAGTTACGCCAGCCCTTGATTGTCGCCTTTATTGCCGTGGGCGTTTTAGCAGGTCCAGCTGGCTTTAGCCTTATTGCTAATTACGAACAGATTGAGCTATTATCTCATTTAGGCATTGCAGTCCTGCTGTTTGTGGTGGGTCTTAAACTGGATTTTCATATTATCCGTACATTGGGCCCTGTGGCACTTTTTACGGGATTTGGTCAGGTTATTTTCACTTCCTTAATCGGATTTTTAATTGGTTTGGCACTAGGGCTCTCGGTTGTTGGGGCAATTTATGTGTCAGTGGCGCTGACTTTTTCCAGTACGATTATTATCGTTAAACTTCTCTCCGATAAAGCCGAGCTTGATTCATTGCATGGTCGTATTGCCGTTGGTTTCTTGATTGTGCAAGACATTGTTGTTGTTTTGGTCATGATTGGTCTGACCGCATTGGGGCAAGCAGAGGAGGCAAGTAACTTAGGGTTTGATGCTTTGATGGTGATGATCAAAGGGATCTTAATGCTGCTAGTTGTCGCGTTGTTAATGCGTTACGTTATTCCAGGTTTATTGCGGAACTTAGCTTACTCGTCTGAATTATTGATTTTATTTGCCATTGCTTGGGCTGTAATGGGTGCATCGGTGGGTTATGTTTTAGGCTTTAGTCAAGAGGTAGGTGCGTTTTTAGCGGGTATTTCTTTGGCCTCTACGCATTATCGTGAGCTGATAGCTGCCAGACTGGTGAGTCTGCGTGACTTTCTATTGCTGTTCTTTTTCATCAGTTTAGGCGCTAGTCTAAATATGAGTATTTTGGGTTCACAAGTCGAACCAGCTTTGATTCTTTCGCTGTTTGTACTTTTAGGTAATCCATTTATTGTGATGGTTATTATGGGTTATATGGGCTATCGTAAGCGCACTGGCTTTTTAGCTGGTCTGACCGTAGCGCAGATTAGTGAGTTTTCACTTGTTCTGGCGGCCTTGGGCTTTAGTCTAGGGCATATTAATCAGGAAACAGTGGGTTTAATCACTTTGGTCGGTCTAATTACCATTTCAGCTTCCTCCTATATGATTCTCTACTCTCAACCTTTGTACGAAAAACTCGCACCCTTTTTGACTGTATTTGAACGTCACAAACCTTACCGAGAATTAGCGATGGATCAGCAGCCTTTGGCTAAATCTACCGATGTCATCGTATTTGGTCTTGGACGTTTCGGTATGCTGATGGCGCAGACCTTACAAGAGCGTGGGCTGAATGTGCTGGCAGTGGATTTCAACCCTCAATTAGTAGAAAATAGTGTTATGCATGGTGTTCCTACTCGTTATGGTGATGCCGGAGACCCAGAGTTTATTGCTAGTTTGCCCCTTATGGAAGCCAGATGGGTTATCGGTACTTTAAGAGATCATCATATTAGCCTGGTATTATTAAAATCCCTTAAAGAGGCGCACTATCCTGGTAAAGTTGCTTTAGCTGGACATAATCAATCTGACAGTGATTATTTTCAAAACCTTGGTGCCGATCTGGTTCTAATTCCTTTTCACGATGCTGCTTTGCAAGCTGTTGAGCGCATTTTAAATACCCCTTCAATAAAGGCGAATTGAATATGCAATCTATTCAAACTATTCTGTTTGTTTCGCAGGAAAACTCTATTGAGGAACAAGAGTTGTTTTCCTGGGCTTTGCAACTGGCTAAGCAGCATCAGGCGCACTTAAAGGTGCTACGTGTTTTGCCAGAAATATCACCAGGCCTGGCCGCTTGGTTAAACAATGCCGAGCCCAATGCTCTCATGGAGCGGCAGAAAAAAATCCAACTGGTGCAATTACAACCTTTGCAACAACAAGCTCAAGAGGCTGCCGTCAATTTTACTGTGGAAGTGGTATTTGGTAAGTTTTTCTACAAAATTATTCAGCAGGTGCTAAAAATCGATGCTGACCTGGTTATTAAGTTAGTAGACAATTCGAGTGAAAGGAGTGGTCTCTCCCTGTTTGGGAGTCATGATATGCACCTTTTGCGCAAATGTCCTTGCGCCTTGTTGCTACACAAGCCCCAAAGCAAGTTGCCGTTTGCCAAAATCATCGCCAGTATTGATGTCGATATTGAAAACGAACAACCCTTGGAAGAAGACCGCCTCAATACGCGTATTATGGATTGGGCGGTTAAGCTGCTTCAACCGCAGGGCGCGTCGCTAGAGGTGGTGCACGCCTGGCAATCCGAAGCGGAAAATCTAATCTATCATTGGAACACCGAATGGTCTGAAAAAGATCTATTTTTATTTAACGAACGGGAGCAGCAGTTTCACAAAAATGCGCTTGAAAGAGAGGTACAAGCCTATAGGCTGCCTGGCTTGGAACTGCAAACCTACCTGCCTAAAGGCGAACCTGAAATAGCCATTGCACAACTGTTGAAAAATCATGGCAACGATCTACTGGTAATGGGCACGATTGCCAGAACAGGGGTTTCAGGCATGATCATTGGCAATACGGCGGAGAACATAATTGAGCAGATAGATTGTTCGGTGTTGGCTGTAAAGCCCAAAGGCTTTGAATCTCCGATTAAACTGGATACATCGTTTTAAGTTCAACTCTATCGTTAATGACTATAACTAGAACAACAAACTTTATAAGCGACCTGTACACAAACAACAGGGGCTTCAGAGCCCTTTTTCTGTGAACAAGCTGAATGCAAGGGTCTTGAGGAATAGGGTAAATCGATGCCAAGAAAACTAAGGCTTGTAATCAAACAGTATCTGGTAGCCTTGATCTAAATTAGGTTAAAACGATTAATACTGAACGCTTTTATAGACACTGGATAGTTGGATGTGTTTTGTCTTCTAATAGGCTGGCTAAGATTCGCTTCGCTATGCACTCGGCAGAAGGCAGGTCTAATGGGTTTTCACCAGGGAATAACCGACCTCTGGATTCTGTGGCAAAGGTTTCTAGTTTTGCATTGTAGACCTCTAAATCCGTGTTTTTATGTTCTGCCGCGACCGTTATCATCAGTTGCTCTAAACCTGCCTTAGCCACACCATAAGCACCGTAATAAGCGGGATGCAGGTCGATGTTTTGATCTAATACGGCTAGAAGTTTACCATTGTCAGTCTTTTTCAACAGTCCGAGTGTGTTTTGAATCAAGTGGAAGTTGGCATTGAGGTTGGTGTGTAACACCTCATACCACTGCATGTAATCAAATTGCTCTAGCGGCGTGAAGGCGGGCAAAATAGCGGCATTGAGAATGACGCCATTCAATTGACCATATTCTGCCGTGATGGTGTCCTGGAGTGCTTGGTAATGATCGATATTTGCACCCAATAAATCCATAGGATAAAGCGCTACTAATTCTGAGTTGAGCTCGTCATACAGTGCATTAAGGGCTTTGAGTTCTTTATCAAGCAGAATGACTTGATGGCCTTTTTCGACTAACTGTCTAGTTAAGGCTTTACCTAAGCCTTGCGCGGCACCTGTAATTAAATAAGTTTGCATAAAGATCTCTTTGTTTGGTTTTTGAGCTGGAATTAGATGGTGTCGATATAGGGCTTATAGTGTTTTCAGCGTTTTGAAGAACTGGCTGATTTCAAAAGGGGTTTCAAAATGGAAATCAGCTGGCCAAGGTTTTTCAGAGATGCTTTCAGGCAAATCCGGTAAATAACCAAACAGAGCCGACGCTGTTTTCATTCCTGCATTATTACCAGCTTCAATATCTCTTGCATGATCCCCAATATATAGGCATTTTTCTGGCGAAACATGACACTCTTTGGCGGCCAGCAGTAAAGGCGCTGGATCAGGTTTGCGCACCGCAAGGGTGTCGCCACTGATAACGCTTGATGGCTTACTGGGGAATTTTAATTTAAGCAATAACTTTTCAGTCAACCAGCCTGGTTTATTGGTGACAATACCCCATGGAATATTTTGTTGTGCCAAGGTCAGCAAACCAGAGTTGAGTCCTGGAAAAATCTGAGTTTGGTTGTCGATATTTTCAAAATACACGTTTAAAAAGTGTTGTCTGCGTTCTTCAAGCGCTTCACCTTCCAGTAGAGGGAAAGCCAGTTGTGTCATGGCCAAGCCACCTTGCGAGACCACCTTTCTAATGGTTTGATAGCGTAAAGGCGGTTGGTTGAAATCTCGACAAGTTTGATTGAGTGCATAAGCAAAATCATACGAGGTATCTAGCAGGGTGCCGTCTAAATCAAACAGGATGCATTCAATGGGTGTGGTGGTAGACATTGTAGTAAGGTGTTCCTAGAGGTAGATAAGTCTAAAAAGTGTAGAGCGAAGTGGTACATATCACTCGTTTAAATATTGTGTTGTGAGCGTTATCCTAAACGGATTTTTGATAAGCTAAAAGATAATTCACATCGAGGTTATCACTTAAACCGTATTGATCGATTAAAGGGTTGAAGTCAATGCCGGCGCTGTCTCTTAAATACAAGCCAGCATGTCTCGCCATAGCATCCATTTCAGCAGGTGTTATAAACTTTTCATGAGTATGCGTGCCTTTTGGCACTAGATTCAAAACTTGTTCAGCTGCAAAAATGGCCAATAGATAGGACTTATAGTTACGGTTAAGTGTCGAAAAGAATACCCAGCCACCTGGTTTAACGCAATCTGCAGCCGCTTGAATAATCGCTTGTGGATCAGGTACGTGCTCTAGCATCTCCATGCAAGTGACTATATCGTGCTTTTCAGGGTGTAACTCAGCGTACTGCTCTGCAGCAATCAACTGGTAATCTACCTTTACACCCGAATCTAAACCATGTAGTTTCGCGACGGCCAATACTTCTTGGGCTAAATCAATGCCAGTCACCTTTGCACCCGCAATAGCCAAAGACTCAGAGAGTATGCCGCCGCCGCAACCAATATCGACAACCGATTGATTTTCAATCGGTTGAAAGCGTCGAATAAACTCAACTCTAAAAGGATTGATTTTGTGTAAAGCGCCAAATTCACCTTCGGTATCCCACCAAGTATTAGAAAGACGGTTAAAGTTATCTAACTCTGCCTGGTCTGCATTGGATGATTTTGCCGTGTTTTTTGGGTTTATTGGGTTTTCTGGAGAAGTTGATACACTCATCAGGATTCACTTTTATTCGCTTAGGATTCGCTACCCCCTCTAAAGGAGGCTAGAAAGTCAAAAAATTATACCTAATTTATGGGCTTTAACGGTTTTTTAATTTACTCAAAGCACTCTAAGCTAAAATAAAGCCCCCTAGCGGCTTAAAAAATAATTATCGATACCAGGAAAGGGTCGTTATAACTATCGCTTTAAGGTGGTTATGTGAGTATAATATGGGCTTTAATGTAGTTAACTAAATGATTGGATTATCGATGTCTGAATTTGCACGTGAAATTATTCCCATTGCGTTAGAAGATGAAATGGAACAATCCTACTTAAGTTATGCCATGAGCGTAATTGTAGGACGAGCGCTTCCTGATGTAAGAGATGGCTTAAAGCCGGTTCATCGCCGCGTTCTTTATGCAATGAATGTCTTAAGTAATGACTTTAACAAACCTTACAAAAAATCTGCCCGTATTGTCGGGGATGTAATCGGTAAATACCACCCGCATGGTGACACGGCGGTTTACGACACGATTGTTCGTATGGCTCAGCCATTCTCATTACGTTACATGTTGGTAGATGGACAAGGTAACTTCGGGTCGGTCGATGGTGATTCTCCTGCGGCAATGCGTTATACCGAAATCAGAATGTCAAAGATTGCCCATCATTTGCTAGCGGATTTAGACAAAGAAACGGTTAACTTCGCAGAAAACTACGATGGCTCTGAATCAGAGCCAGTGGTCATGCCAACCAGAATTCCTAACCTATTAGTCAACGGTTCTTCTGGAATCGCGGTCGGTATGGCGACGAATATTCCGCCACATAACTTAACTGAAACCGTTAGCGCATGTTTAGCGTTGATTGATAATCCTGATATCGATCTTGACGGTTTGATGGAACACATTCCTGGTCCCGATTTCCCTACTTACGGCATTATCAATGGTGCGACCGGTATTCGTGAAGCTTACGAAACCGGCCGTGGTCGCGTTAAGATTCGTGCAAAAACGTCTATTGAGACGGATAAGAGCGGTAAATCAAAAGTCATTATTGATGAGTTGCCATACCAAGTTAACAAAGCCCGTTTGATTGAGCGTATTGCTGAGTTGGTTAAAGAAAAGAAAATTGATGGTATTACCGCCTTACGTGACGAGTCCGATAAAGATGGTATGCGTGTAGTGATTGAACTGCGTCGCGGTGAAGTGCCAGAAATCATGATCAACAACCTATACAAGCAGACTGCAATGCAGACCGTGTTTGGTGTCAATATGGTTGCATTGATTGACGGTCAGCCTAAATTATTAAACCTAAAAGAAATTATCACTGCGTTTGTGAAACATCGTCGTGAAGTAGTCACTCGTCGTACTATTTTCGAACTGCGTAAAGCGCGTGAAAAAGCCCATACCTTAGAAGGTTTGGCGATTGCTTTAAACAATATCGATGAGATGATCGAACTGATCAAAGCCTCTCCAAGTCCAGCAGTTGCTAAAGAACGCATGCTTGAAAGACAGTGGCCAGTTGGTAAGGTTGTCGAGTTGCTAGGTCGTGTTGAGCTGAAGGATATTCGTCCTGAAGATTTGCCTGCAGGTTTTGGCGCAGATGGCGATATTTATAAGTTATCTCCGGTTCAAGCACAATCTATCCTTGAGATGCGTTTGCATCGTTTGACTGGTTTAGAGCAAGATAAAATCATTGAAGAGTACAAAGGTCTTATCGAAAAAATTACTGAATTCTTAAATATCTTGAGAAATCCTGATCGTTTGACAGAAGTGGTTAGAGAAGAGTTGAATGAAATTGTTGAAAGCTTTGGTGATGCACGTCGTACGGTGATTGATTACAGCTATCAAGATTTAGATGCTGAAGATTTAATTGCGGTTGAAGATCGTATCGTGACTTTATCTGAAGATGGTTATATCAAAACACAGCCATTAAGTGATTATCGTGCGCAAAAACGTGGTGGTCGCGGTAAATCGGCAACGGCCATGAAAGAAGAAGATGAAGTTGGTCAACTATTTGTCGCGAGTACGCATGATATGCTGTTGTGCTTCTCGAACAAAGGTAAGCTTTACTGGCAGAAAACTTGGCAGTTACCGCTTGCCAGTCGTGGTAGTCGTGGTAAGCCAATCGTGAATATCCTTCCATTGGAAGAGGGAGAGCATATTACTTCTGTCCTACCAGTCGGTGACTTTGATGATCGCATTGTCTTTATGGCAACCCGTAACTCGGTTGTAAAGCGTGTTGCGCTGAAAGATTTCTCTCGTCCACGTGCTAACGGTATCATTGCTGTTGATTTACTGGATGATGATGAATTAGTCGGAACTGCTTTAACAGATGGCGAACAAGAAATTATGTTGTTCAGCAATATCGGTAAAGCGATTCGCTTTAAAGAATCAGATGTTCGTGTCATGGGGCGTACTGCTCGTGGTGTTCGTGGAATGAAGTTAGCGGACGGTGCTAAAGTCATTAGTATGCAAGTTGCTAAACCGAATACTTTGATTTTGACGGCCACTGAACATGGTTATGGAAAATGTACGCCTGTAGAAGATTACTCAACGATTAATCGTGGTGGTCAAGGGGTTATTTCCATTAAAACGTCTGAACGTAATGGTTCAGTTGTGGCAGCGGTTTCAGTTGTCCCTGAGCAAGAGATGGTGTTAATTACCAATAAAGCGACTTTGGTACGAGCACGCGTCTCAGAAGTTTCAGTCGTGGGTCGTAACACGCAAGGGGTCAAGTTGATTAACGTCGGTAAAGGCGAGTTAGTTGTTGGTCTAGCGGTAGTCGATGTTGAGGATGAAGTTTTATTAGAAGATGAAGATTCTGTTATTGAAGGCGTTGTTACTGATGTTCAGATTGAAGGTAATATCGTTGAAAGCGATGACGCGACTGAAAGTAACGATTCAGAATAAACATAAAATAATCATTAATCAAAGGCTCAATGCTTTTTAGCATTGGGCCTTTTAGCCGTTTTAGAGTCTGGTTTAAAACTTAATTTTTTTAATGTTAAAACCTAAGTTTAAAACGTCTTTTTACCTTAAATAATAAGGAATTAAATTAGCATGGCAAGAGCATTTAATTTTAGTGCAGGTCCAGCAATGTTACCTGAAGCGGTCATGCGTAAAGCATCAGCAGAGTTTCTAGATTGGAATCATACTGGCATGTCGGTGATGGAAATGAGCCATCGCAGTAAAGAATACATGTCAGTCGCTCATCAAATCGAAGCTGATTTACGAGAAGTTATGGCCATTCCAGACAACTATAAGGTGTTGTTTCTGCATGGTGGGGCTTCAATGCAGTTTTCAGCGATTCCCCTCAATTTAACAGCTGAGGGCGACACCGTTGATTATTTCAATACGGGCGTTTGGTCTGATAAGGCGATTAAAGAGGCTTCACGCTACGTTAATGTCAATGTCGTCGTTGGTGGCGATTGTGCTAATCCAACTGAAATTCCTGATGTGGCAGAGTGGTCGTTTAGTGAAGATGCTAAATATATTCACCTGTGCGCCAATGAAACCATTACCGGTTTGGAGTTTCAAGAAGATCAACTTGAGCATGTTTTTGCCCAAGGTAAGCCTGTGATTGCAGATATGTCTTCTAATATCATGTGTCGTTCTATTGATGTCAGTCGTTATGCCGTCATCTATGCTGGTGCACAAAAGAATATTGGACCTGCTGGTTTATCGATTATGATTATTCGCGATGATTTAATTGGTCATGCACGTGAAATCACGCCGACTTTATTAAACTGGGCGACCTATGCAAATAATGAATCAATGTTTAATACCCCTGCCACCTATGCTTGGTATTTAGCAGGCCTGGTGTTTGATTGGCTTAAAAATAATGGTGGCGTTGATGCGATTGCGTTGGTTAATCAACGTAAAGCTCAAAAGCTCTACGATTATATTGATCAGTCAGCGTTTTATTACAATACCATTAAAGTTTCACAGCGCTCATGGATGAATGTTACTTTTTACCTAACAAACAAAGACTTAGAGGCTGAATTTATTGAAGCCTCTAACGCAGCTGGCTTGTTGAGTTTGAAGGGACATAAGGCTTTTGGTGGGATGCGTGCAAGTATTTACAATGCAATGCCTGAAGAAGGGGTGGATGCACTGATTGCCTTTATGGAGCAATTTGCGAAAGCACACGCTTAATCCGCGCTATAGCGGACTACCTTGTTTAATGAATAAAATTAAGAATAGATAATCATACAGGCACTTGAATGACGACAGAACAGATGCAATTGACAGAGATTAGAAATCAAATTGATGCAATCGATGCTAAAATCCAAGATTTGATTGGTCAAAGAGCTGCGTGTGCCCAAAAAGTGGCCGACATTAAAACCCAAGGCGGTAATGTCGATGCGGTGTTTTATCGCCCTGAGAGAGAAGCGCAAGTATTGCGTGCTGTCAAGGCACGTAATACCAGTTTATTACCTGATGAAGAGATGGCGAAACTCTTTAGAGAAATTATGTCTGCTTGCTTGGCGCTTGAGCAGCCAACCACTGTGGCTTATTTAGGGCCTGAAGGCAGTTATTCTCATGCCAGTGTTATTAAACAGTTTGGTTCATCGGCACATCCTATCGCAGTATCGACCATTGAAGAAGTGTTTGAATCGGTTGAAAAAGGCGAGGCAAGTTACGGCATGGTACCGGTTGAAAACTCTTCTGAAGGCGTTGTTAAAAGCACTCAGAATGCGTTATTGACCACGAGTTTGAAAGTTTCCGGTGAAGTCGCGCTTGAGATTCATCACTGTTTATTATCAAAGTCAGAAGCGCTTGAAAATATTCATAAAATTGTCGCCCATCAACAAGCCTTAGGGCAGTGTGAACAGTGGATTAAAAATAACTTACCATGGGCGGAGATTGAGGCGGTTTCTTCTAATGCTTTGGCTGCCAAAATGGCACAGACTGATTCCAGTATCGCTGCAATTGCTTCTGAGCAGGCCGCACAACTTTATCAATTGAATATTCTCGAATCTCATATCGAAGATCAGTCTGACAATACCACTAAGTTTTGGGTGATGGGGCGTGAAGCTACGCAGTCGAGTGGTGAAGATAAAACCGCTATGATTGTCTCAATGAAAAACCAATCCGGTGCTTTGTTAGATATATTGTCCTGTTTTAGCAGTCGCGGGATTAATATGACACGTATTATCTCTCGTCCATCAACGGATACTACTTGGGATTACCAGTTTTTTATTGATGTCTTGGGGCATCAGCAGGATGAAAATCTGAAACAAGCCCTCGAAGAAGTTAAGTCCAAGTCGGCGTTCTTTAAATTATTAGGATCTTTCCCTGTTTCGCCGCTCTAAGCACTCTAGATTATGCTGTTGTGAAATGAAAATGGACCTCCCTTTGGTACAAGGTAAACTGACAAAATTATGAATGAAGTAAATGTAGCTTATTGTGACGTGGTTCAGCCACAAATTCTTGGTATTCATCCTTATATTCCCGGTAAGCCTGTTAGCGAGTTGCAACGTGAATTGGGCTTAACCTATATTTCTAAATTGGCTTCCAATGAAAATCCTTTAGGTGCCAGTCCACGTGTTTTGGCTGCCATTCAGCATGAACTCAAAGAGATAGCACGCTATCCGGATGGTAGTGCTTATACTTTAAAGGCGACATTAGCCAAGTTTTTATCAATCTCGCCTGATCAGTTAGCGATTGGTAATGGCTCTAATGAGTTGTTGGAGTTGGTGGCACGTGTTTTTGCAGGGCCGGGTGATGAGATACTCTATTCTCAGTATGCTTTTGCGGTCTATCCTATTTCAGCTCAAGTGGTCGGTGCGACGGGCATTGAAGTGCCTTCGAAAGGGTGGGGGCATGACTTACAAGCAATGTTAGCCGCCATTACAGATAAAACTAAAGTGATTTATCTTGCGAACCCTAATAACCCAACAGGTACGGTTTTCAACCGAAAAGAGTGGGAAGCGTTTATTAGTAAAGTACCTAAAAAAGTGATTGTGGTGTTAGATGAAGCTTATATTGAGTATGCTCAGGCGCAACTCAGTGGTGAAGAATATGCCAATGGCATTGACTACCTGGCAATCTACTCTAATTTATTGGTTTCTAGGACTTTCTCGAAGGCTTATGGCCTGGCTTCTTTGCGCGTGGGTTACATGGCTGGGTGTAAGGAAATAATTCAATATATCAATCAATTAAGAGCGCCATTTAATGTTAATCATTATGCGCAGGTCGCGGCTGTTTCGGCATTGGCTGATCAGGCCTTTGTTGAAAAAGTAATTTTACTAAATCAACAAGGTATGCGCCAAATTATGGGTGCTTTGTCGACCTTGGGGATTGATTCAATTCCTTCTGCTGGTAATTTTCTATGTATTGATTTAGGTGAAAATGCACTTGATGTGAATCAGAAATTACTGGAAGAGGGGGTGATTGTGCGCCCAGTTGCTAATTATGGTTTAAAGCAGTTTCTTCGGGTTTCAATTGGAACTCAAGTTGAAAATCAGCATTTTATCGATGCGCTTAAGTCGGTATTGTCATCGATTTCCAAGGATTTGTAAGTTGAAACCACTCAATAAGATCACCATTATCGGCGTAGGTTTAATCGGCGGTTCTTTTGCTAAGGGATTAAAACAAGCAGGCCTGGTCAAGACCGTTATGGGGTTTGGTCAAAATGAATCTAGTTTACGCAAAGCCATCGAACTTGGCGTAATTGATGAATACAGTACCGATATGCAGGCGGCGGTCGTTGACAGTGATTTGATTATGTTGGCTGTGCCTTTAGGCGTTATGGAGGCGGTGCTTGAGGAGATGAAACCTTATGTCAAGCGGGGCGCCATTATTACAGATGCTGGCAGTGCTAAGAGCAGTGTAATAACTTCGGCAATTAAAGTCTTTGGTCAATTACCTGAGTTTTTTGTGCCAGGTCATCCTATTGCAGGCAAAGAGAAAAGCGGTGTAACTGCGGCAGATCCAGCACTTTATATTAATCATCGTGTGATTTTGACGCCCGCCGAGCATACCAATGCCGATGCCATTCAACTGGTCACTGAGTTATGGCAAGCACTGGGTGCCAATGTTGAAGTCATGACGGCTGAACAGCATGATGATATCTTCGCGGCCACCAGTCACCTACCGCATTTATTGGCGTTTTCACTGGTAGATATGCTGGATGAGCATGCTGAATTGGGGAATGTATTCCCTTATACGGCTGGTGGATTTAGAGATTTCACGCGTATCGCTTCAAGTGATGCAACCATGTGGCGTGATATTGCATTAACCAATTCAACTGCGATTGTTAAGTGGTTAAAGAACTATCAACAATCGCTTGCGGCGTTAACTGCGTTGGTTGAAGAAAAAGATGGTGAGCGCTTATTCAAGCTGTTTGAAGATGCGAAGAGTGCTCGTGACAGACATATAGGGTAGTGATTTTATGTGGTTTACATGGCTTTTTAAAATCGGTATTGTTTAAGAACTGATTTTAAATATTGACTACAATAGCAACTGAATTATTTAAAGAATGACAAAAAAAAGAATCCGAAATATGGCAAACGTAAAATTCAAAGTTCAACCCGGCGGCACTATTCAAGGTCGTATTCGAGTCCCTGGTGACAAATCTATTTCACATAGAAGTATTATGTTGGGGGCTATCTCTGAGGGCACCACGACCGTGACGGGCTTTTTGGAAGGCGATGATAGTTTAGCGACTTTAAAAGCCTTTCAGGAGATGGGTGTACAGATCGAAGGGCCTGATAATGGGAATGTCACTATTCAAGGTGTTGGTTTAAAAGGGCTTCAACAGCCTAATAAGCCTTTGGATATGGGGAACTCTGGCACAGCGATGCGCTTGATGGCAGGTATTTTGGCCGGCCAGGATTTTGATTGTGTATTAATCGGTGATGCTTCTTTGTCAAAGCGCCCTATGAAGCGTGTTACGGATCCGTTGCGTGCAATGGGTGCTCAAATAGAGACAGCGGAAGGCGGTATGCCTCCTTTAAAAATCACCGGTACGGGTGATGGATCGCTAACGGCGATTGATTATGTTTTACCGATGGCTAGTGCTCAGGTTAAGTCTTGTGTCTTATTGGCGGGTCTGTATGCTAAAGGTAAAACTTGCGCTTTGGAGCCTGCACCAACGCGAGATCACACCGAGCGTATGCTGAATGGTTTTGGTTATGAAGTTGTTTCAGAAAAAATTGATAGCCAGCAGATGAAAGCTTGCCTAGTGGGTGGTGGTAAATTAACAGGGCGTCATATTGATGTGCCATCAGATATTTCATCAGCAGCATTCTTTATGGCGGCTGCGGCTGTCTCTAAAGGTTCAGATTTGGTCATTGAGCATGTTGGGATGAACCCAACCCGTGTTGGTATTGTGAATATCCTACAGTTAATGGGGGCCGATATTACGCTCGAAAATGCACATGAAGTCGGTGGTGAGCCAGTCGCGGATGTTCATGTACGTTATGCACCCCTGAAAGGGATTAACATTCCTGAAGAATTAGTGGCCTTGGCGATTGATGAGTTTCCTGTTTTGTTTGTGGTTGCGGCGAGCGCAGATGGGCAAACGGTTTTGACGGGGGCTGAAGAGCTACGTGTTAAGGAATCAGATCGTATTCAAGTGATGGCGGATGCCTTGCAAGCCGTTGGTGTCGATGCTTTACCGACAGCGGATGGTATGGTGATTAATGGCGGTGTTCAATCAAAGCAATCAACAGATATTCAAAGCCATCATGACCACAGAATTTCTATGGCAATGACGATTGCAGGCTTAAATGCGGTCTCTGAGATCGTGATTGATGATTGCGCCAATGTAAATACTTCATTCCCAACCTTTCTTGAGTTAATTAATCAAGTCGGTATGCAGGTTGAAGCGGTTAAGGAATCTTAAAAATGACTCAGTTAACTGTTCCTGTGATTACTATTGATGGTCCAAGCGGTGTTGGCAAAGGTACGCTTGCACAATATTTAACCTGTAAGACAGGCTTTCATTTGTTAGACAGTGGTGCGATATATCGTGCCTTGGCATTTGGTGCCGTCAAAAATCAACTGGCTTTAGATGATGTACCAGGCCTGGTAGTTTTGGCTGAGAGTTTGCCGGTTGAGTTTGTGGCGACCAGTATTCTGTACGAAGGTGAGGATGTGACCTCTAGAGTACGTACCGAAGAAGTGGCTGGTGTGGCGTCAACGGTTGCCGTCATTCCTGAGGTTCGTGCTGCACTAATGGCAAGGCAAAAGGCATTTGCAGAGTTACCAGGCCTGGTCGCGGATGGTCGTGACATGGGAACGGTAGTTTTTCCAAATGCAGATTTAAAACTTTATTTAACCGCATCGGCAGAAATTAGAGCGGAAAGACGTGTTAAGCAGTTGAAAAACCAAGGAGTTAGTGCTAACATTCACCAGATAACTCGAGACATAGAAGAACGAGATGAGCGGGATTTGAATCGTAAGACTGCGCCGCTAAAGCCAGCAGATGACGCAATCATCGTCGATACCTCGAATTTAAACATTGAAGATGTCTGTAAAAAAGTAGAATCTTTGTTGTGGGATAAGGGTTTGATGAAGTAGTTTAATCAAACCTAAATCAATCAATTGCATGTCATATCCAATTGATTACTAAAGCTTTTTAAATCCCTTGCCTTATTTTAAGGTGGGGGATTTGTATTTTGTTGGCAATTGGGATGCCGACATTTAACTAACTGACCCGTTGACTGATTAATACTCCCATCAGCCATTAGAAGACGGTATGAAAAAAATGGTAGCTATATCCATGAGTGAATTATCTTTCGCTGAACTATTTGAAGAATCCTTCCAAGAAAAATTTAACATCGGTGCTTTAATTATCGGTACTGTAATCGGTATTGATAAAGAATCCGTACTTGTTGATGCAGGCATGAAGTCTGAATCAACTATCCCTAGATTTCAATTCCTAGACGCAAATGGTGACCTAGAAGTCGCTGTTGGTGACGAAGTTGAAGTTTACCTTGAATCATTGGAAGATGGTCTAGGTGAAACTCGTTTATCGCGTGAAAAAGCGAAGCGTGCTAAGACTTGGGATCGCCTTGAGACAGCAATGGAAGAAGGTGAAGTTGTTATCGGTCTTGTGACTGGTAAGGTTAAAGGTGGTCTTACGGTTGATGTTGAAGGTGTTCGTGGTTTCTTACCTGGTTCGCTTGTGGATATTCGCCCAATCCGCGACTTCGGTTTCCTTGAAGGGAAAGAAGTAGAGTTGAAACTTGTTAAGCTTGATCGTAAGCGTAACAACGTTGTTGTCTCTCGTCGTGCAGTTATCGAAATTGAAAGTTCAGCTGAGCGTGAAGCAATTCTTGCCAACATGGAAGAAGGTTCAGTCCTTAAAGGTATCGTTAAAAATCTTACAGATTATGGTGCTTTCATCGATCTTGGTGGTGTTGATGGTCTTCTACACATTACTGATATGGCTTGGCGTCGTGTTAACCATCCTTCTGAAATCGTCAATGTTGGCGATGAGATTGACGTTAAAGTTCTTAAGTTCGACAAAGAGCGTAGCCGTGTATCTCTAGGGCTTAAGCAGCTTGAAGAAGATCCTTGGGCTGACATGATTGCTCGTTACCCAATGGGTGCGCAGGTTGCTGGTAAAGTTGCAAACATTACTGACTACGGTGCTTTCATTGAGATCGAAGATGGAATTGAAGGGCTTGTTCACACTTCAGAGTTGGATTGGACTAACCGTAACATCCACCCATCTAAAGTTGTTCACCTAGGTCAAGAAGTTAACGTTAAGATCCTTGATGTTGACCAAGAGCGTCGTCGTATCTCATTGTCTATTAAGCAATGTGCCGTTAATCCTTGGGAAGGTTTCTCAGCGATTCACGCTAAAGGCGATAAGATTTCTGGTGTTATCAAATCTATCACTGACTTCGGTATCTTTATCGGTCTAGACGGTGGTATTGATGGTCTTGTTCATCTAACGGATATTTCTTGGAAGCAAACTGGTGAAGAAGCCATTCGTGACTTCAAGAAAGGTGATGAGCTAGAAACAGTTATTCTTTCTATTGATCCTGATCGTGAGCGAATCTCTTTAGGTCTTAAGCAGTTAGAGCAAGACCCATTCAGTCAGTTCGTTGCAGACAACGGCAAGGGTAGCGATGTTACCGGTGTTGTTAAGTCAGTTGATGAGCGTGGAGCGGTTATCGATTTAGGTCCTGAAATTGAAGGTTACCTTCGTGCTTCAGAGCTAGTTGAAGACACTCGTGATGCAACAAGCGTTCTTAAGGAAGGTGATACTGTTACTGCTAAAGTTACAAACATCGACCGTAAAAACCGTTCACTTTCACTTTCTATGAAAGCGAAAGAAGCGCACGAAGAAGCTGAAGCGCTTAAGGGTTACTCTGAGCAGCAAACTACAGCAACTGCTGGCACTACATTTGGTGATCTTTTCAAAGATAAAATGTAATCTGAAGGCAAATAACACTCTGTTATTTGCTGGTGACTCATCATTTAATGCATGAGTCACTCTTTGATCTTACTAGTGCGATCGCATTAGTGTTAATTAACACTCTCTTTTGCTAGAGATTATTAAGAGAATGATCAAATGACCAAGTCAGAAATCATCGAACTCATTGCAAGAAAACAAACTCAATTCTCCCAAAAGGATGTTGAGATTGCAGTGAATCAAATTGTGGATTCTATGATAGACACACTCTCCCAAGGTGAGCGAATTGAGATTCGTGGCTTTGGTAGTTTTAGTCTTCATCATCGAAAGGCTAGAGTTGGTCGTAACCCTAAAACAGGGGAAACGGTCGAATTATCTGATAAGCGCGTTCCGCACTTTAAACCAGGTAAATCTTTAAGAGAGCGAGTTGACTCTTCTAAAGAGACCACGGATATTCTAGTTTAATCCCAAAAAAGGGGGCTACATAAGTAGCCCCTTTTTTTTTATTCCTCTATAATCCCTCTATTCATCGTTTATAGAGGTTTCGTCATGTTTAAGCTAATCTCATTTATAGTCACTTTCATTATCCTTTCGATAGGGATGGTATTAGGTGCTCTTAATCCAACGCCTGTCACTTTAGATCTCTTCTTAATTAGGCCGACCTTGCCTTTGAGTCTTGTTTTGGCCGTCATGCTGATTCTGGGGGTTGTACTGGGTGCTGCTGTTATTTTAGTTCAGGTTGCGCAACTTAAATGGCGCTTACGCACACAGACTAAATTAAACCAGAAGCAATCTGATCAGATCGTGCAATTAAAAAAAGAACAAATTGTATCAAGTAGAGCATTAAAAGAATCTGATAATGCATTGTTAAAAATAGAGAAATAGAGTTTTTTATGAGTCAAAATAATTTAAATAATACCCCTTTACAAAGCCAAGTGCACGATCCGAAAGTTTTGGTGGCGTTAGATTTTGCAGATGCTCAATCAGCGTTAAATTTCGTTAAAATGTTAGAGCCAGAGATTTGCCGTCTAAAAGTAGGTAAAGAGCTTTTTGCTGTAGCTGGACCTGAGCTTGTTGCGAGCTTAATCGATAATGGTTTTGATGTGTTTTTAGATCTTAAATACCACGACATACCGAATACGGTCGCTAAAGCGGTACAGGCAGCTGCTCGTCTAGGGGTTTGGATGGTAAATGTTCATGCGCTCGGCGGTCGTAAAATGATGCAGGCTGCAAGAGTGGCTCTGGATGAGTTTGAGAAGCGTCCAATATTGATTGCTGTGACTGTGTTAACCAGTATGGAGCGTTCAGATTTGGCTGAAGTTGGTCTACAGGGTTCGCCTGAGGATAATGTGCTTAGATTGGCTAAGTTGGCTCAGTCTTCTGGTCTAGATGGTGTGGTTTGCTCGGCACAAGAGGTACAATTGTTACGCAGAAGCTTGGGGCCTGACTTTTGTTTAGTAACCCCAGGAATTCGTCCAGCAGGCAGTGCTGTGAATGACCAAAAAAGAATTATGACGCCGAAACAGGCTATGGATTCCGGTGCCAGTTACTTGGTGGTTGGCCGACCAATTACCCAGTCCAAATCTCCTGTTCAAGTACTTATGGATATTAACCGTAGCCTGAATTAACCTGGCGGGGGGGTATGTTTTTAGTTAAGTCCTTGTAAGCCTGGTTAATATCGTTTATAATTCGCGCCTTTCAGGCCGTGTGTCTGAAAAATCCTTGTTTCACTGTACTCTTACGAGGGTATCAGGAAACTTTTAATTATCCATAAGGAGAGAATGAATGCGTCATTATGAAGTCGTATTTCTAGTGCACCCTGATCAATCTGAACAGGTTCCTGCAATGCTAGAGCGTTACCGCGCCCTTATCGAACAGTCTGGTGGTTCAATTCACCGTTTAGAAGACTGGGGTCGCCGTCAACTTGCGTACCTTATCAATAAGGTACACAAAGCACATTACATTATGATGAATATCGAATGTAACCAAGAAGCACTTGATGAATTAGAGAATGCTTTCTTTTACAACGATGCGATTTTACGTAGCATCATTGTTAAGCAAAAAACAGCTATTACTGAGCCTTCAGTAATGCTTGCCAAGAAAGATGAGAAGTTTGATAAGCGTCGTGATACACGTCAAGATGCACGTCCAGACACTCGCTCAAATGATTCCCGCGGACAAGGAGAGCAGAATGTCTAGAGGATTTGGAAGAAAGAAATTTTGTCGTTTTACGGCTGATGGCGTAAAACAAATTGACTATAAAGACCTAGATACTTTAAGAGCCTATATTACGGAAACAGGAAAAATTGTTCCTAGCCGTATTACAGGAACAAGCGCTAGGTATCAGCGTCAATTGGCTACTGCAATCAAACGTGCGCGTTATATTGCTTTATTGCCATATACTGATCAACATAAATAGAAATTTGAAGATTAGTTAAACTTAACAGGTACTGAATGTTAGCAATAGCCAAATACTCCATGAAAGGGCCTTTACAGGCAATCATTGCAGTTTGTCTGTTTGCTGCTCTCAGTGTATGGGTTGCACCACTTGGTATTTTTGTTGGTGCAATCATTGCCTTGGTAACCTTGAAGATTTCGGTTACAGAAGGTTTTAAAACCCTAGTTTGGGGTGTTATGAGTCATGTATTAATGACAGTTGTGGTTTCTGGGGTTTATTGGCCTGCAATCATTTCAGTTTTAGAGTATATGTTACCCGTGTGGTTAATGAGTGTTGTCTTACGACAAACGAATTCATTAGCTTCAGCACTCCAAGCAGCAATGATAATGACCGGTTTAGGAATGATTGGATTTCATCTAATGATTCCTAATCCAGATGAATGGTGGTTAGCTTTATTTAATCTCCATGCTGTTCCAATTTTAGAGGCTGCAGAGGTTGCTTATCAACCGGATGTAGTGGCTGAAATGGTGAAGATGGTAACCATGTTATTAGCGGTTTTTGCCGTGATACTCTGGTTCTCAATCTTAACGGTGGGACGCTGGTGGCAAAGTGAGTTATATAACCCAGGACAGTTTAAGATTGATTTTTATCAATTAAAGCTTCCTAAATCAACCGCTTATATGGCAATTTTACTTGCCGTCTTAGGTTTGGTTTCAGGTCAGTCAGCTGGCTTGGTTTATGATTTATCCGGCATTGTTATTGTCGGTTTGATGTTTCAGGGCATTGCCATTGCACATCAAACTGTCTCAATTAAGCAGTTACATACCGCTTGGTTGGTTGGGCTTTATATTCTGTTATTTTTATTTCCTCAAACGATGTTGATATTAGCAACCATCGGTTTAGTAGATACTTGGGTAGACTTTCGAAACCGTTGGGAAAAAGAAGAATTATAGAGGTTTAAGCTATGAATGTTATTCTGCTTGAAAAAGTACAAAACCTAGGGTCTTTAGGCGATGAAGTATCAGTTAAGTCTGGTTATGCTCGTAACTTTTTGATTCCACAAGGTAAAGCAAAAGCAGCAACTAAAGAAAACGTTGCAGCATTTGCTGAAATCCGCGCTGAGCTTGAGAAAGCGGCAGCTGCTGAATTAGCCGTAGCACAAGGTGTTTACGAAAACTTAAACGGTCAAGTGATCACTATTGAAGCAACTTGTGGAGACGAAGGTAAATTATTCGGTTCTGTTGGTACTCAAGATATCGCTGATGCCCTTAAGGCTTCTGGTTTCGAAATTGAGCGCCGTGATGTCCGTATGCCTGAAGGTGTATTGCGTCATATTGGTACTTATGAAATTGATATTCAACTACATTCTGATGTGGTTGCTTCAATTACAGTTGAGATCAAAGCAATTACAGAGTAATCTTCTCTAGATTGTTTAAAAAGCGAGGTTCATTCTTAGAATGACCTCGCTTTTTTTTGTTTAAAAATCAAACATTAGATTTATAAAACCCCCTTTCTTCCGTATATAACACTCCTAACATTCTTCATTTAAATGCCTGATGAATTTTAATTAAAATGACTAGAATATTTAAAGTCATCTAAGCATGCTTGACGGTATAATGACTTTTCATTTTTGAGTTAAAAATATACTGTTAGTCTATGAATCACAAATCCGCCAAGTTAGTTAAATCAGAAGAGTTATTTAAAGTACCCCCGCATTCCATTGAAGCAGAACAATCCGTCTTAGGTGGGTTGATGCTGTCTAACGGTGTCTACGATGACGTAAGTGCTGTCGTCAATGAAAATGACTTCTATACTAAACAGCACCAAGCTATTTATTCTGCTTTGACGGCTTTGAGTCGCAATAACAAACCTTTTGATTTAGTCGCTTGTGTAGCGTATCTCGATTCAGTAGGTCAGCTCGAACTTGCAGGTGAGCGAACTTACCTAGCTGAGCTAGTCAAAAACACGCCAGGTTCAGCTAATATCTTGTATTACGCGCAATTAGTCAGAGATAAAGGTATTTTGAGAGGCTTGATTCAGGCTAGTAATGAAGTTTCTGAAACCGCTTACTTTCCTCAGGGTCGTGATGTTCGAGAAATTCTGGATATTGCTGAAGCTAAGATTAACTCTATTGCAGAACACGGTGAGGGCAAAGAGCGCCAGTACAAGTCTATGGATGTCTTACTAGAAGCAGCCATCAATAAAATAGATGAATTGTTTAATTCTGAAGGTACCATCACTGGGCAAGAAACGCACTTAACGGAATTTGATGAAATTACCGCGGGCTTGCAAAAAGCGGATTTAATTATCGTTGCCGGTCGACCTTCAATGGGTAAAACCACTTTCTCAATGAACCTTGCAGAAAATATAGCAACTAAAAATAATACGCCCGTAGCTGTCTTCAGTATGGAGATGCCTGGTGAATCTCTTGCAATGCGTATGATTAGTTCCATAGGTCGCATTGACGCGGGTCGAATGCGTACAGGAAAGTTAGCTCAAGATGATTGGCCAAAACTTAATAAAGCCATCAATCTTTTATCTCAAGCCAAAGTGTTTATTGATGATACTCCTGCTCTGATGATTACAGAATTAAGAGCCCGTGCTCGGAGAATTGATAAAGATGTACGTGAACAGCAGTTAAAAGAAGCGCTTGAAGCAGGGCATGCTGAACCTGAAACTAAGGTGACGGGCTTGGGTCTCATTGTTATCGATTATATACAGTTAATGCGTGGTTCAGCGAATGCTGAAAATCGTGTCAATGAAATCTCAGAAATATCACGTGGTCTTAAGGCGTTAGCGAAGGAGCTTAACATTCCGGTAATTGCACTCTCTCAGTTAAACCGAAGTTTAGAGCAACGTCCAAATAAACGTCCCATTATGTCGGATTTACGTGAATCAGGAGCGATTGAACAGGATGCAGATATTATCGTCTTCATTTATCGCGATGAGGTCTACAATCCAGAAACTGAAGACAAAGGTACGGCTGAAATTATTATTGGTAAACACCGTAACGGTTCTTTGGGCACAGTACGCTTAACCTTTATTGGTGAATATACTCGTTTTGAAAATCATGCGGCTTTTGCAGTTACCGAAGGGCATTATTAAGTGTTAGACTTGTCGAATTATTTTCAGGTCTGTAACCTTGTGATTGGAACCTTATTGTAAATGTTCTATCGTCCCGCTAAAGCTTATCTCAATTTACCCGCGTTAAGGCATAACCTAGCTTTAGCTAAAAAGTGTGCGCCGAATAGTAAGGTGCTTGCCGTCATTAAAGCCAATGGTTATGGGCATGGCATCAGTCGTGTTGCACAGCAGTTGAATAGTGCAGATGGTTTTGGTGTGGCTTCAATTGATGAAGCGTTAATACTACGTCAAAAAGGGTTTTTACACCGTATCCTTTTGTTAGAAGGCCTGTTTTCTGAAGCGGAGTTGCCTTTAGTCATTCAAAATCACCTTGATTTAGTGGTGCACTCCCATTATCAGCTCAATTGGTTGCTGAATTTTGAAGCCCCATTCGGCATTAATGTATGGATCAAAATAGATACAGGCATGCACCGCTTAGGTTTTGAGCCAAATGAAGTCGATGTTATTATTCAAAGACTTGAAGCCAGTCCAAACACCTACCACTTGCACTTGATGTCGCACCTGGCATCTGCTGATGAAGATGAATCAGTCGCACGAGACTTTACCCATCAACAAATCAACACTTTCGAGCAGGTCACTGCTGGTTGTGACTTTCCTAAAAGTCTACTCAACTCTGCGGGTTTACAACACTACTCCACCAATACTTACGATTGGATTCGTCCGGGTATATGGCTCTATGGCGCAGGGCAACCAGATGCTTCAATAGATTTGCAACCTGTCATGCAGCTAGAATCTAAGGTCATTGCTATCAAGCAGGTTAAAGCTGGAGATTCCGTGGGTTATGGTAATAGTTGGAAAGCTTCTCGTGATACTACCATTGCGGTGATTGCCATCGGTTATGGAGATGGTTATCCTCGCCATGCGCCTTCAGGAACCCCCGTTTTAATTAAGGGCTACCGTGTTCCACTGGTTGGGCGAGTTTCTATGGATATGATTACTGTTGATATGACCGATTATTCTGATTTATTTGAAATTGGCAGTACAGCCATTCTTTGGGGTGAGGGTTTGCCAGTTGCTGAAGTTGCGCAATGGGCGGGAACGATTAGTTATGAACTCCTTTGTGGCATTACTCAACGCGTACCCATGATTGAAATACAGTAGAGATTCTTATGTCATTAAAATCTTCTGTAAACGCCCTGCATGGTCAAGAGAAAACCTTTGAACTTCAATCGGTTAAGGTCGTCTTTCAAGGTTTTTTTAAAGTTCAGACTTTGAAATTCAAACACACTTTATATCAAGGTGGTTGGTCGCCACAAATTCACAGAGAGTTATTTTGTCGAGGCCAAGCGGTGGTGGTCTTACTCTATGATTCCATATCCGAACAGGTTGTTTTGGTTGAACAGTGTCGTCCTGGCGCTTTAGAGCACGCACGTCAACTTAATCAAACTGACCAGGCCTGGTTGCTTGAACCGGTCGCAGGCATGATTGATTTTGGCGAAACCGCGATTGATGCTGCGATAAGAGAGGCGCACGAAGAAGCTGGAATTGAGGTTTCTGATTTGGAATATATTTGTCAATTTTATCCCAGTCCCGGTGGCTGTGATGAAATTCTGCATTTATATGCGGCGGATATTTGTGCGAGTGACGTGACAGAATATGCCGGTCTAGCGAGTGATCATGAGGACATTAAAGTGGTGAAATTGCCTTTCAGCAAGGCGAAACAGATGTTATTAGAGGCTGATCTAAACGTGGCCAGTACTTACATTGCACTACAGTGGTTATTTTTTCAAAAACTTGCAATGAAGTGTCGTTAAAACACAAGTTAACAAGTCAAGCTGACAATACGGTCTATCGATTAATATTAACGCTTTATACGTCACACACTATGAGTCCTTAGTTCAAGTCGTGTAAAACCCTATTCAGAGAAAAATTATGTTTTGTTTATTTAGAAATGCTCATATTCACCCTAATCTAAATCGCTATGTCATCTTATTAAGTCTATTAGGCGTGATAGGTTGGCTGTACTTCAGTTTTGTTGAAAAATCACTGGTTGGAAAAGTCATTAGTGGTGAAGCTTTGATTGTCGATTTGGTCTTTGGTCTGCCTTTAGTGCTCATGATGGGGGTTGTGGTTTATGCAACCATTTACTGGACCTGCAAAATATTGATTATTATTTTATTCCCTCAATTCATCATCGCTGCAGAACCAGAGGCGGATGTTTTACAAGATCAAATTGAAGCTGAGAGCATTCAGGCACTGGAAGAGAAGCACGGTTCTGAGTACTGGACTAAGGATGATCAGGCTGAAAAAGACCGCTCTAAACCCGTTGATAAGGACGCAGGTGATCTTAAATGATGATCAAGAGCATTGCATAACCCGATGAAGAATAACCCTTTTTTTGGGATTAAACTCGAATCGTCACGTCTCTTACAACTGGCGATGCCTATTTTATTAGCGCAATGGGCTTTAACGGGTTTAGGCGTGGTGGATACCCTAATGTCAGGCTGGGTAGGTACCAATGATTTGGCAGCGATTGGTTTAGGAACTAATATTATGCTGCCGGTTTTTATGTTTTCAACTGGTATTTTACTTGCGATTACGCCTTTGGTGGCTAAGGCCAATGGTCAAAAACAGTCTCTAAAAATCACTCAGTTTTTCTACCAAGGTCTTTGGCTCGCATTGCCTCTAGGTCTTTTGAGTTTGTGGATACTGATGAACCTTGATTGGGTATTAAACCTATTAAGCTTAAGTGATTCAATTTATCAACTTACTCAAGACTACCTCTTTTATATCGCTTTTGGCTTACCAGCGGTTGCTCTTTATCAGGCATTGCGTTTTTTTTGGGAAGGCTTAGGTACGACTTTGCCAACCATGTGGATTAGTTTTTTTGCGCTGTTTATAAACATTCCATTGAATGCCATATTTATATATGGCTGGGGGCCGATTGAACCGCTAGGCGCAGCTGGCTGTGGTATTGCAAGTACCATAGTGATGTGGTCCATGCTTCTAATAGGCCTTCTTTACGTCTTTAAATCTAATTTAACACGACCTTTTTTACGACCTCCACTTCAAACAGCTCACTTATTACGCCCTAGCTGGCATGCCGGTATTAAGCCTGTTTTAGCACTGGGCATTCCCAATACCTTAGCGCTATTATTTGAAGTCAGTCTATTTAGTATGATTGTGCTGTTTATTGCTTCTCTAGGGGCTGAAGTCATTGCTAGTAACCAAATAGCGCTGAGTTTCACCTCCATGGCATTTATGGTGCCATTAAGCTTGGCAATGGCATTAACGGTTAGGGTAGGTCATGGTTTCGGAACACAAGACCGACAACAAGTACGCCTAAGTTTAATTATTGGTTTTAGTATTGCCATACTCATTGGTGTCATATTGGCTCTAATCAGCTACTTCCTGAGGTTTGAAATCGTCGGACTTTATACGGATGACCATTCAGTCGTCTTAATCGCGACATCCTTGCTGGTGTTTGCTGCAATTTATCAGGTTTTTGATGCGATACAAGTTACAGCAGCAGGGGCCCTGAGAGGCTTTCATGACACGAAAGTGACGATGCTGGTAACCTTTATTACTTACTGGGGAATCGGACTTGGAGTCGGTTACGTTTTGGCTTTTAAGGATTGGTTCATTGAGCCGATGGGCGTGCAAGGATTTTGGTTGGGAATTGTTTTAGGTTTATTTTTGGCCGCAATATTATTATCAATGCGATTACAGAGAATTTATCATGTCCAATTCAAATAACGACATCGAGAACACACTCTGCCTTTGTGGTTCCAATCATCACTATGTCGATTGCTGTTTGCGTTTTCATGACTACCAAAGTTATCCTGAAACGGCTGAGCAGCTTATGAGGTCACGTTATAGCGCTTATGCTTTGCATTTAAAAAGCTACTTACTAGAAACCTGGGCAATTTCGACCAGGCCTGGTCAACTTGAATTTGAAAATGGCTTATCCTGGAAGTCTTTAACCATTAAGGGCTCTAAAAAAGGCCGTTTAAAAGATCAACAAGGCTGGGTAACGTTTACAGCAGTTTATCAAATTGGATTTGATCAAGTTGCGTTACAAGAAAGAAGTTTTTTCAATCGGGATGTTAATAGGCACTGGTGTTATGTGGATGGACAGTTTAAAGATTAACTAGCGGTCAGCTTCTGAAGCGAGGAATCTTCGATAGAGAATAGCAAACCGATTAAACTGATATCCATCAATAATCTAAATTAACGGACTGTATATAAAGCTTAGAAGGGACAAGTCATCATTAGCCTAATCCCTTTGCACAAATGTCTTTTAATCCTCTTTATTTTTAAAAAAACGATATAACCACCACATTGCCAAACCGACAACAATAATGGAAGTTGCGAGCAGTCCAAAGGTAATCAGTAAGGCAGAACCAACGCTTTCCATATCAGGCATGTTTATCTCTCCAAAGAGTCATATTTTCAGTATCTTTTTAACCTAAAGCATTTTACAATAAATTTTAATTTTGACTTAGGGTTTGTCTAAAAAAATATGTCATTAACAATCTCAGAACTTGAATCAGAAAGAGCCAAAATACTAGAAGAAATTGAGAGTAAAGCTCAAAATATTTCATATTCAAAGACTCACTCAGGCGAAGGACACTCTTTACAAGATTGGTTAAAAGCTGCCGAAGAGGTCATGCCTACATCAGAACCAGTAAGGGAAAAGCAAGATATGAGCAAAAATGAAAATAGATCAAATTATGCAGCACAAATGACAAAACCCTCCAAAGATAAAACCTCATTTTTTGGTGTGATTATCATGTTATCACTTTTGCTCACCTTGCTCGGCGTGCTCTATATTGCTTACACCAGTATTCATAAAGAACTACAAACTGTCTTAGAATCTAATGAGCTCAATGCTGAAAAGATGAATCAATTGCAATTAGATATGGAAGCCTTGCAAAAATCACTTTCGACGGGCGGTAAGGCAGAGTTATTTATCTCATTAGAAGATAAAGTATTTACCTTAGAAGCTCAAGTTTTAGCATTGCAAACCCCGTTAAAACAACCCATTTCTTCCCTAAAATTACCATCTACTGACTCCAGCCAGAAACCTGACAATGTTCAACTAGCCGCTGAATCGGCTGACGCAGACATTTCTGTCGAGCGCGGAAATCTCAATAAAGTAGTCACTGAAGCTGTTTTAGATCAAAAGTTAAATAAACTTGAACAGAAAATAGATGCTAAATTGCAAACTATTCTAAATTACTTGTCGCAAGGTAATAAAGTCTTACCTACCGTAAGTGATGCGAGTCAAGCCAACTCATCTAAAACCAATGCTCTAGTTCAACCAATGAAGATTTCTGAGCCAACGGTATCTGAAACAAAATCTCCCATCATTCAGCAACCCTTGGTTCAGTTAGTTCAAACAATCCCTACGCCTAAGTCGCCTTCAAACCCGGTTCAAACCAAGGCACCGATTGAAAATTATACGTCAGATGTAAAGTGGTTAATGAATGAGCCAGCTTTACATTACACTTTGCAGTTGGCGAGCATGCCTGATCAAAAATCAGTAGAAAAAATCGTAAGTAAAAAAGGCTTGAAAAACGTTAAAATCATCCCTCAAACTAGAAATGACACGATGAATTATGTGTTGATTACGGGTTCTTTTGCAGATCGAAAAGCCGCAGACCAATTTGCTAAAGAATATAAAATGGAATTTGGTATCTCTCCATGGGTACGCAAAATAAAAGACATTACTGCTAGAGTCAAATAAGCTTCTGCCATCCGCCACAACAAAGGTTAAACCCCTCAATCATTTTCAGACTAGATCAACTCTCAGGCTTAAGCACTGGGAGTTCGATAATGAATCTAACCCCTTGTAGCTTCCTACCTTGATACACATTAAAGTTTTCAGCATAGGCGTTGCCTCGGTGAAAGTCTGTAATGAGTTTGACAATGTATAACCCCAGGCCTAAATGCGCCTGTTCATCTCGATTAAGATGTCGAATAGAGGTCATGCCATCAAAAATTTGCTGCTCATGACCTGCTGGCAAATGTTGGCCTGAATTCTCAACTGTAATCTTAACTTTTTGATTGTTGAGTTGAGCTTGTACGGTAATGGGCATCTTGCCATCTGAAAAATCTTTGGCATTACTTAATAACTTATCCAGCATCTGTTCGAGCATAAACCCATCACCTAAAATCTGAATATTTTTAGGAATTCTATTCTCAAATTTCAAATCCCAATCAGGGTGTAGGTCAATATTATTTTTCATATAGTGATTGAGCATCTCGCCAATCGGAAATGCTTCAGGGGCTTGAAGGTTAAGACTATCTTCTATACTGGTCGCTTCTGAGAGAGAGGCGATAATCTGTTTTAGCTGCGCCACTGCATGCTGGGCATAGTCCAGTTGTGTATGTTGAGTCTCTTTCTCTAGGAGACTTAAGGACATTGCTAGGCGGTTTAAGGGATTGTGTAATTCATGACGTAATGTCTTTGGCAGTTGCTTTAGGTAACGTTCATAAGCGCCTAACTGCTTGAGCATTTCATGGATATGATGCCTTAAGTCGGAGAGTTCATCTTGATAAAATCGATTGGTTTTATCAGGGAAAATCAACTCCGTTAAGCGCCCTTGAGCATTAAAGGTTTTCTTAACATCATTATCTAATCTTATGATTCTATTCGATAATGCTGCAGTATGGATAATTGCACCAATAATGACGATGAGGAAAATAGTAGCCCCAATTCCAATCAGTCGATAAAAATAATTCAGGCTCTGGCTGAATAGGGTTTCCATGCGTTGTTCAAGTATCAATGCCCCAATAATTTGCTCTTTAACCATTAAGGGTGTGGCAGACATTAGCGAAACTGGCTGTTGGCTTTTATCCATCCGATATTGCTGAATGGTTGAGCCCTTTAGTGATTGGTTAATGAGGTTGCGTTCCGGCATTTCACTTTGAGGGTAGGGATAAGGTAGAGAGTAGGGTAGAAAAGTGGCGAGCGTTTTAATAAGGTTTTTACCTACAGCGGTAAATAAATCCGTTTTTTCCTGACTACTTTCTTGTGGAAGTTGACCCACTACATAGGTGGTTAGGCCTCGTTCGTTGACTACCCAAAGTACAGAGTTCGCTAAATTTAAGTGAGAAAGACGAGTAGGTGTCCCTGATTGAATTTGTAACGCCCATAAGTCCGTTCGATTTTCTAAAATGAGTGCCAAATTTTCAACGGTTTGTTGTTGAACAATCGCTTGGTTATTAAGCATGATACGATGTAAATCAATCGCAAATCGATAGGCTAAAAAGGGAAGAATCGTTAAGAGTAACAACAAGACAAAAAATCTTGTTCGAATGGAAAGCCTCAGACCGATGAGCTTAATGTTGAGTGACAAAAGTTAACATCTCCCTGAGGTGAATGATCTAGCGAATTTTAAAATGTAACAGTTTTAATAAATGGATTTTAAAACTAAACTTGAAAAAAAGTTAAGAATCTTTCTGCCAACTATAGCCACGACCATATTCATTGTGAATCGAGTTAAAGTCAGGTGTAATTTTTTTGAAAGCATTTCGAATACGGCAAATATGCGTGTTAATCGTATTACGCTCAACAACGCCCTGTGTTGAAGCTTGCAAAGCATCATACGAGACAACACTGGATTCGCCGGCGACGGCAAACTGTTTAAGCATTTCAAATTCAGTGGCCGTTAAATCTAATGGTTTTTCAAACCAATAAGCCTTGAATTGATCCTGAACCAAAACTAAATGGGGGATTTTTGAAGCTTCTTCATCTGCATTGCTCGTGCTGGTATTGCCGGTAATACGTAATAGATTTTTAACCTTAACAATTAGCATATTTAAACTAATTGGTTTTGGTAAGTAATCAATCGCGCCCAAAGCATGGCCAGTATAGATGTCAAATTCAGACTGTCTTTCAGAAAGAAAAATAATTGGAATAGGTTGGTTGTAGCCGAGTAGGTGTTTGGCTAAATCAAATCCTCCATCGACCTCTGATCCAAGAATAATATCTGAAATCACTAAATTAGGTAGGCCAGCGGCGAAGCTCTCTTCTGCACTTTGGCGATTATCAAAAGAATCAACCATAAATCCCTGTTGTTGCAACGCAGTAACTAGGCTTTCTAATTGAATTGGATCGTCTTCAATAACTACGATTCGATAATCTGTATTTTGCATAAAACTCCACTTTCAGTAACGAGATGAAATCAATCCGTTATTAACTAATGAGCTGGAAATCCAACACTTGCATATTCATGATAAGGCCCGCGTCCTGTATCGGTAATACAACGGCATCTTCTCCAGAATCATTATGGTGAGAGTGCCACCAGCCTGGCGGTGTTATAAACGCTGAACCCGGTGTCCACATCGCTTTAATTGGATTAATGATATCACCGTTTTCATCTACATCTTTACCTATCATTGTGTAAGTATCTGGGCCTGCTGAGACGCAGAAATCCAATGCAATAGAATTATGACGATGGGCTTTTTGCACAACACCGGCAGGTAATACGTTATAAAGTGCCCATAAAGTATGGGTTAACGTCATCGTTTGAGGAAAGTTTGGATGTGCAAGTAAAAAACCTGTGCGATTTCTGCCAGCAGCTATTTCACGTATATCATTCAATTCTTTAGTTAAACGTTCATGGGTATATAACACTGGCTCAAAACGCTGAACAGTTGCTTCCACCCCTAAATATTTCAATAGTGGTGCATCATGTACCCAGTAGATAGCGGTATCAGAACTAGCAGAATGTAAAGCATCAGGCACGGCTGGCAAGGTAAATAAATCCCCTTGTTTCCATTTAATCGTGCCATTTTCCATCTGTGTTTGACCGCTGCCACGAATGACATAAAACATCTGTGAAGTGGCTGAAACATCTGTTTTTAAGATATCACCGTCTTTAATATGTATGTAGTTAGCCATTAAGTTTGGAGAGGTGGCAGGATATGCCGTCTCTAAGGTCGCTGATAAATCAAATGGAATAATACGTGTATCGCCACCCTGGTGCAGACTGCTTGGATAGTCAACTACATCGATTTTAGGCATTGAAGGGTTAACAGCAGACATGTACTCTTTAACTTGAGCGTGATGTTCCCATTGCTGCTGAGCAGCTTCTTGTATTTGTTCAACATTTGTTCGGTTCATATCGACAGTAACCCTGGTTAAATTCTATTTAATTAATATTGCACGCATTATAAGAGTAATAAGGCTGTCAATCAATTCTACATCTTGAATTGATTACGTTTTTTACGCTCACTAGAAGAGGGGATATTCAAAGCTTCACGATATTTCGCGATAGTTCTGCGTGCTACGGCAATCTCTTTTTCCTCTAAAAGCGCCATGAGTTTGTTGTCACTCAAGGGCTTTTTAGAGTCTTCCTGATCAATCAAGCCTTTGATATGCGCCTTAATAGCCGTTGCTGATTGATCAGCGCTACCGTATTGGCTTACACCAGTTGAGAAGAAATATTTTAACTCATAGGTGCCACGTGGCGTTTGCATGTATTTTTGGCTAGTCGCTCTAGAGATGGTAGATTCATGTAACTCAAGATTTTCTGCAACTTCTCGAAGTACTAGCGGCTGCATTGCTTGTTCACCCTCCTCAAAGAAGCGGTGTTGCTTTTCGACAATAAATCGACCTACACGCAATAAGGTTTCGCCACGACTGTGTATGCTTTTAATTAGGCCTTTAGCCTCAATTAATTGCTCTTTAATTTTTTTAGACTGCTCACTATTGTCAAGTTTGTTCGCCAGGTCAATGTAAGTCGAGTTAACGGCTAAACGAGGAAATGCATTCGCATTCAACTCCACTAACCAACCTTGATTCGTTCGTTTGATACGTAAGTCAGGAATAATTATTTCAGATTGGGTCGATGAAAAATCCCGGCCAGGTCGAGGATTCAAGGACTGAATTAATTTAAAGAGTTGGGTTAATTGGTCATCATCTAGCCCGTAGAGTTTCTTGATGCGTTTATTATCATGAAAAGACAGCCAGTCAAAGTTGTCAGTAATCAATTGAGCAGCCGTCACCACAAAAGGGTTGTTCGGAAGGTTGGCCAGTTGTAATAAAAGGGACTCTTGAACGTTGCGGGCGCCGACACCAGTAGGCTCAAATTGTTGAATAATGCCAAGTACGGCCGTTAAATCATCCAGCGTGTAATCTGACTCTTCATTAAGATTTATTTCCTCAAGTAACTCACCAAGATCGGTAGTTAAATACCCTTCATCATTTATATCATCAATCAGATAAGAAGCTAAAACCTGTTGAGCATCATCCCAAGGGTAGATGTCAGATTGCCAATGAAGATGATCATGTAAGGATCTTTCGGAGGCGGTGTAAGTTTCTGCCCCGACGTACTCATCAGAAGAAGACGGTGAGCTTGAAGTGGACGTATGATCAGAATAAACCTCATCCCAGTTACAATCGATATCTAACTCATTGGATATCGTATCTGCATCATTGATATCAAGAGGTTGCTCTTCAGCCGAACCTTCGGAGGGTGTGTTTTTATCATCAGCAGAATCTTTCGATTGCTCTGGGGGTAGGTCGTCTTCTTGTGTAAGTTCTTCGTCCACTTCAAGCATGAAATTGGTTTCAAGGGTTGCTTCAATAGTTTGTTGAACTTCCAAAGCGGAGTACTGCAAAATCTTAATTGACTGCTGTAATTGTGGCGTCAATTTTAGTTGCTGACCAATGTTAATCTGTAATCCGGGCATTAGTGCCATGCTAGATACAACTCCTAATAAATGGTAAGTTTGCTTAAACGGTAATTTGGATTCGTAAAACAAAATTTTATAGATATAATAATCTAAAAATATAATAAAGGTAATCTAAAAGCACATAGAAAGGTGTTAATTCACGACTCTGAGAGCCCTTTAGTTAAGGCTTTTAAGTACAAATCACCGTTTTAGTTGGTTTTGGAAGCAGTTATTCAAAATTTCACAAGAGAGAGAAGTCTATGTCGATTAAAGAAGATGCACATGCAATCATTGAGCAATTACCCAATGATGCTCACTGGGATGATCTGGTGAAGGCACTTTATAAAAATAAGAAAATCAGCCTTGGGATGACAGATCTTGAGGTTGCTCAACCGGAACTGAATGATTCGGATATTAACGCCATTATCGGCAGGATGCAGTCATCAAGCTCTGAACCGACTGATATGCGTAATACACGTACTTATAAGCCAGGTAATGCATCGACATTGGGTATGGTTGCTGGAGTTGTGGCCATATTATTTAGCTTTGTATTTCCACCGATTGCCTGGGCTGCGGCGCCTATTGCCATTGTTGCAGGGGTTGTCGGCCTAAGCAAGAAAGAAGAAAAAGCATGGGTTCCAATATTATTGGCACTTATTTCGATCATACCATTTATCGATGTTTTGATGGGGCCTGGTGTATAGAGGAAGGCCAGAAATAGGGCGCTATTTAGAATTTTATTTGTTTAATGACCTATATTTGAAAATATACGCTTCAACTTAGAATGAAGTCTTGAAAAGAGTCAATATATAGCGAAGCCACATTAATCTTATGTGGCTTTTTTTATGCCTGTAAAAGCTTATTTAGACGTTAGGCACAGTGCATTTCTCTAATTTAAAGCTCTGCAGCTTTATTTTAACGTTCATCAATTTTATCTTTAATCTCATTTGGAATAGCCGAATCCCATTCCAGGCCATCTTCTTTGGCCATTACCCTAACTCAATTTTATGGCTTTCATCTGAATCGGGATTGTAGATGGTTAAATAGACAAACTCACTTTCTTCTGGAGATTCTACCTTGGTGACAATGAGTTCGGCACTTTGATATTCGCCTTTTGTAACTTTATAGGTACCAGTTCTAATTTTGGGTTTTTCGCTTGTCATTGAGTTCTAACCCTAATGTTTGATAAGCGGTTTTCAATATAGTTTAACTTCATAGCGGTAAGTGTCGCTAAGTTGTTTTTTGCAGTATGTTGGTTAGGCTGTTGATTATAAAGGAATATATCCTATATTTTGATTTAGATAATAGGCAACCCCTCTCGAAATCTTAATGTCATGACTTCGTATAATATATATTATGTTAAATTGGTATTTATGCAGAATAACGTTGCTTGATAATCATGCCCTACTTTTTAAATATGAGAGATTGATGAAATTATAGTGCGCTATGAAATAATTGTTCGCGAGGCTTGTTGAATGATGGTTAGCTTCTAAAATGAAACTTGGCTATATACGCCATTCAGAATGATTAAGGAAAGATGGAAGTATTTTGACCAGGCCTGGTCAACTGTAAAATAGGACAAGCCCGAAGCTTGCATCATGATAAATCATGGCGAGATGACTTTTGCTTTGCAACATAGCTAGTAGGAAGAGAATTGTTCTATAAAGCATATGTGGATAGGAATCGAGCAGCTGCTATTTAAAATCACGATGTTCAAACAATGCAGCTCATGAATGCCTTATATTTCTCATGGACAGATTTTCAACACACTTTCTGGTGGTCGTCCCATGATGGCTTTATCGCCTATTCTAATAATCGGACGTTCAATCAATTGCGGATTACTGACTAAGATATCAAGCCATTCATCATCGGTCTTTTTATCGTCTTGATTGAAGCCAAGTTCTTTGAATAAGGCTTCACCACTGCGAATGATATCACGTGGCTTCAGATTCATCATTTGACACAACTCAGCTAGTGTTTCTTTAGAAGCTGGCGTGTCTAAATAGCGTATTTCTTCAATTTCGAAGCCCTTTTCTTGAAGTATAGACAAACTGCTTCTACTTTTAGAGCATCGAGGATTATGATAAATAGTCGCTTTAGGCATCTACTTGCTCCACTGAATTTGGTTTTTCGGAATCAAGGCGGTTATTAAGTGCTGTTTCAACCGCTTCAATTCTTGACTTACACAGCTGATAAGCTCTGGTAGCTTCATCAACCATCGGCACGAGCTCATCAATATCAACTTCTGAAGTATCTGATAGTTTTTGTGCTATTTGCTGTAGTTTTTGATAATTTTCTTTAAAACTTTCGGATTTTTGGCTCATATAGGCGCCCTCTTATACATTTGAGATTAATTCTGTTTACTGTTTTTTTATGCACTTAAAGTAACTTTAGATATCATAAGCTACGAAAAGTCTGATCATTCTTTTAGTATGCCTTTAGCCTGGTCAATTTCTGCCAACACCTTACCATCGACGAATTCCAATTGAATGGATTTGGTTTTCAATGCCTGGCGTGCAGTGGTGACTGGTTTCCCTGTTGCAGGATCCTTGGCAATATTGAAGCCACGATTCAACTGCGTTTTAGGGCCTGAACTCAATACCAGTGCAATCCATTGAATGATTTGCTGATGCTTGGATTCAAGCACCCTTTTAGACTCTTTTTCAGTTGTTTGTTGGTAAGTATCAAGTTCAGCCTTAATCGCCTTTAGACTGTTTTTAAGCTGAACATCAATGGATTGCCTCAGCTCATTAATACTGACCAATGCAGACTGAATGCGATTTTCACTCAATCGTTGAATTTGAAATTGGAGCGGCTCCATAGCTTGCTTCCAGCGATAGATAGTTCCTTGGCTGTTATGGGTAATCTCTTGATTTAACTTAGATAAATCCTGTTCTAAGTATTGAATCATTAAACGGCTAGAGTGCTCTATTTTTTGCCAATCTGATTTAGCTTGTTGAGCCTTTTGGAATATTTCATGACGGATAAATGCGATGACTTTGCTAGGGGTATCAAAATGATGATTAGAAATCTCATCCAATATCGTTGAGTCACGCTCATGACCTATTCCTGTTAATACGGGAAGTTGAGCCATACATAACTGCTTGGCTACGGAGTATAAATTGAGCATATTTAGATCAAGCTTTGCTCCGCCTCCACGAATAATGACAAGGGCATCAAATGGTTGGCTATGATGTAAGGCGTGAATCGCTTCAATGGCGGCCAGCATTTCATTTTCAACCGATTCGCCCTGAAAAGCACTGTAGAAATATTTAAAATCACAAAGTCCAGCAGCTTGAAGATTATCAGCATCAGCCCGAAAATCTCCTAAACCTGCTGCTTTGGGTGGTGCTATGACCGCTACTCTAAAGAAATCGCTTGGGAGTGTAAGCTGCTTATTCTGTTGATAGATTCCATCGGTTATCAACTGTTTTCGAATATTACTGAGGTTCAGCTCAAGCTCTCCAAGCGTATAGCTTGGATCAATATCTTGAACGACCATCGAAAAACCGTATTGTTCGTGAAAACTTATTTCAGTTAAGAGTAATACTTTTTGACCGATGGTAAATGGACTGCCTGTTTCAGTTTCAAAACGCTGTAACAATCTTTGCGCCTGGCTTTGCCAGATCATCGCACGGCAACTGGCAATGGATTGTCCTTGGGCATTATTTTCTGTCAACTCAAGATAGATATGTCCACGACTATTATTCAGATTGGCAATTTCAGCAACCACCCAAGTCGCACCGGGAAAGCTTTGGCGCAGGGCTTGTTGAACTTGACGTAATACAGTAGAAAGTAAAGCGCCCTTTTCAATCTTTTTGGGATTTTCGGCATCTTGAGTAGCTGCAGGCAGAGGCATATTTTCACTATAAATATGGTGCTGTGTTTGTTTCAGGGTCTGCTGAAGATCGTGATTTAAAACCTGCTTTGCATTGGATGTAGTTACATTATTAAGCCATTTTTGAAAGGGTTCTAATTGTTCAGAGAGTTCTTGGGGGACATACCACTTTTTGCTCACACCATCCCAGCGCGCTCCTAGCGCTTTAGCTTGGTCTTTCTCTCGAAATGGTACGTCTAAAAAAATCACTTTTGGTCTTCCATTCTTTGGATTTCATCTACGACTAATCGGTAAGCTTGTTCAACTACCTCAATACCTGCGCCTGCTTTAAAAGCATGTTCAGAAAGATAACGTCGCCAAATTCGGCCGCCTGGTAGTCCGTGAAACAGGCCCAGCATATGACGAGAGACCTGGTTTAACTTACCGTCATTAGAGAGGTGGTTTTCTATGTAGGGCTTCATACTCTCTAAAGCTTGCTCACGCGAAATAATATTATGTTTACTGCCGTAGAGCTGCTGATCAACTTCCGCTAACAGATAAGGTTGCTCATAAGCTGAACGGCCCAACATTAGACCATCAACAGCGGGTAAATCTTCATAATCCTGTAGGTGTATCTGCCCTTGTTCAAGGGTTTTGATACCCCCGTTGATAGCAACTGAAAGCTGAGGGAACTCTGCCTTAATTTGATGAACCCAAGCATAGTTCAAAGGAGGTACGTCACGATTCTGTTTAGGAGAAAGTCCTTGTAGCCAAGCTTTTCGAGCATGAATAATGACACCATCCACCCCTGCTTCCACTAAGCCATCGATAAACTGATGAAGTGTTTCGAATTCTTCTTGGTCATCAATGCCGATACGAGTCTTAACCGTGACCGGTATATCTACGACCGCTTTCATCGCCGCCACATTTTCGGCAACCAATTCAGGGTGCGCCATTAAACAGGCACCAATCATATTATTTTGCACGCGATCACTTGGACAACCGATATTTAAATTGATTTCCGAATAACCCCACTCTTCTCCGAGCTTGGCGCAGGTGGCCATATCCTTAGCACCACTACCGCCTAGTTGTAAAACAACAGGGATTTCAGATTCATCATGCCCTAAAAAGCGTTCTAAATTATTACCATAAATAATGGCACCGGTCGTGACCATTTCAGAGTACAGCCAAGCATTTTGACTGAGCTGACGATGAAAGTAGCGGCAGTGACGATTCGTCCAATCAAGCATGGGCGCAACCGAGAACTGGTTGGCGCTGTTTAAGTGCTTGTTTTGTATGGTATTGTTAGTTTTATCAAAGGCTTGTAGTGGTTTTTGCATGCGGTTCGTTCTGTCTTATTTATGGTTATTTTTAGATTTTTATCGCTATTTTAAGCTTTTAGTAGCACTCGGTACCACTATAGTACCACTCAAATCCAGTGGTACTTACATAACGATTACTTGTTGTTTCATGACTAAAAAAGCAGATAATTCTTAAAGCGCTGTATCTTTTTTTAGGAGAGTATCCGAGGCGCACATTACATTTAAAGAGAATGGCGTTAACAGTTATTTATGTAGCTTATCTTTAAAAAAGTCTTCTATGTTCTTTACAGATAGGGCTACTTTCAAACTAAACTCATCATCATCTGAAGCGTAGTCTGCAATATCATAACTACTGTCGATTAACTCTTGAGGATATATTGGTTTTCTAGGGTCTGAATCATCCATTAAAGACCTTAAGCAAATCAAAATTGATCCCCTCAATTTTCCGATGTCACCGTACAATTCTGAAAAAAGGTTAAATGCTTCCTGTCCATATACGACCTTTATCTCAAGTCGTATTGCATTTAACTCAGCAATCTTTTTGGCCAAAATCTCAAGCCTTGCTTCATAAATATCAACATAAACTGTAAACCTACCTTTTTCATCCAATTCTTCTTGGGAAAATTTTAAAATTGGCTTTCGTACACTCTTAATCTCTTCTTGAACCAGATATGTTGTCAGCATTATACGTTTGGCAAGGTCATATTCATAAGAACCCTTTAACTGTGCTCGCCAGGTGGATAATCCTTTCCAAGCAAGAAACAAAGCGATTACTGGTGCTGCTATTGATACAGCATCCTTGATACAATAAATGACGTCATCATACATAGAGTTTCGCCCATAAATTTAAGTTAAAAGAGACCTATTAGTGCCAATGAAAATTCATTGACGCCTACCTCAAAGAATGAGAATTCTCAAGGCATTATATTTTCTTCTTGTTTAACAACAGAATCCGTAAATTCAACAATATCAATGACACGATCTCCTATTGGCTCGTCTGGGTTTCCTAGTTCCAAAGAGTGGACAAGTTTAATTGTCTCAGAGGCATAATGCTCTCTGGAATTGTGACGACCGCCTTTATTATTATACTGTGTTGCAGCTGAAAAAAGCTGGTCCAAATAAGGTGCTTTTTTTTGTGATTGAAGTCTATGCGACGCATACCACCCCCTAACTAAAATCGCAATGACAGTACACTGTCTGAAGTTGATATCACGGCCCGAAAATAGGGAAACGTTTGTTTGATCAATTGCTTGGTTACTCTTAAAATAATCTACATATGCCTTAGGATGACAATTTCTTAAGAATGAAAACACCATTACTGCCAAAAAGAAATCACTACCATCATTTTCGGTTATGAATGTCTTGCTAAGTTTAAGTCTGTATATAAGTCGATTAACCTGCCTTAAAGATAAGTCAACTAATGATAGTAATAAGCTAAACAATTCATTTTCTTTTTCACTTTCAAACGTATCAACTGACGCTAAATATTTTGTATATGCTGTAGCTTCCACATCAGGTAAATCAAATGTGACATCAAAAAACCTGTCCAAATAGTTTTCAGAGTCAAACTCTGACCCATAAACAGATTTAACACTATGACTGAGCTGTTCTTTATCCAAAGAGATTACAAATACTACCCTCTTAGCCTGAAACAAGTGTTTAACTCTTTCAAGCAGTTCAATCGCATAAGTTGGACGGCAACGATCCAGTTCATCAATGAAAATAACAATATTCTTTCCTTTATCAGCGACAAGCCTCTGCAAAGTAGTGCTAATCTTTTCAACCGCGTCCTTTGCTTGATTAAAGCTATCGAACGCATCACTAACTATATTTCCAGCTGTCTCAGCAGCAGCTTGTGCAAGCTCATCTCCTTCAAATGCGCCTAAAGTTGCAAACTTAGCTCCAAATACAGCAGCATGTTTAACATACACTTTGGCGAAAGAGGTAAAGTCTTCAATTAATTGCTTATCCCCTTCCCATGTTTTCTGATCTTTCAGGTATTTAGCCATAACATCAAGTATCGGGATAAGCGGGTCTTGTGAAAAATCCGTTTCCCAAGAATTCAGGTGCAAGGCATGGACTCCTTCTTTTCTAAGGTGTGCCTGCCACATTTTTATGAACGTTGACTTCCCACTCCCCCATCTTGCATTTACTGCCAATGTCAAAGGCTCATCAATTTTAACGACTAGACCAGATAGCTTCAGTATTGCACCCTTTCGTTCTAAATAATCATTAGCAAAAGGTTTTTCCACATCAATCTCTAGCTCTGGAATTTGTAGCATATTAAAGTAACTCTTTAAAGTAATCGACATCGTTTTGTTGGGCCAGCTTGTACCAACTAAATAGTTGATTTTTATGCTGAAAAGACCCCTAAAAAGGGTTGTTTAGTGCCACCACAGTACCACCAGTCCTTGTAAGTAGCTCGTAAGCTATTGATATTAATAAATATAGTTGTATTTTTATGCCCAATCAAGCATGGGCGCAACCGAGAACTGGTTGGCGCTGTTTAAGTGCTTGTTTTGTATGGTATTGTTAGTTTTATCAAAGGCTTGTAGTGATCTTGTCATTGGTTTTGTTATGTCTTATTTTTAGTTGTTTTTAGCTTTTTATTGCTATTTTTGGCTATGCCATGCCAATATAGTGCCAATGAAATTTTACTGGCACTATGGCATCGATTGGTAAGGGTAAAAAAAGCAGATAGACCTATTGTATATGACGCACGTTTAACTTTTAAAGGAAATGGCAAAGTAATACACAGAGAGTCTAAAACCTTTAGAGCGAAGTCTGTTGCCCAGGCATGGCTCAACCGCACTTAAGCCGATTACTTGACTTTAAATATGGCTCTAAAATGGAAAGTATTTAAAAGGAAATAGATGCCCTTGGTAAACATTTAGACATACAAATGGCGTAAACTTTGGAGTAAACACTATGCTTGAAAACTTAACTCAATCTTTTAAAGCACACATGTATGAGCGCACAACCAGTCCTCTGTTTGGTGCGTTTATGATTTCATGGGGATTTTGGAACTATAAAACTATATTGACGGTTTTTTCAGATTGGAAAGTAGATGAAAAAATTAAATACATTGAAGGCACGATTTTCCAAGTTAATACAATAGACCACCCTCTTTGGACGTTTTTAGTGCATTCAAGCCAGCTTGTATTATTCCCATTATTGTCAGCATTAGTCATTATCATTTTCTATCCAAAACCTGCGAAATGGATATACACTTTTTGGAAAGCACAGCAGATTGAACTGAATAACGAAAAACTCAAGCTGGAAAAAAAGGCACTAGTCACACAAGAAACTCACCAAAAACTTAAGAAAGATTTTTTCGAGTTAAAGGCCCGTTTTGACAATATGGTTAGAGACAAGGACGAGGAGATTGAAAATCTTCAACTTTCTCTACAGGATATGCAAAAAGTTTTAGAGCAAGAAAAATCAAAAGAAAGTAAATTATTCACTGGGGAAAATAAAATTGAAGATCCAGACCTCATAATAGAAGCACTGAGGCCAGTAGACACCGACATAATTTCAGCAATTAAGCAAAATGGATTTCAGGAGTTTGATAGCCTGAAAGTTCTTTTAAGTCAAATATACAGCTCAGGTACTGATTATATACATAAATCTCTTCGAACTTTAGCCAGACTGGATTTAATCCATGAGCACAATAACATTTTTGAACTTACCGAGCTTGGTAATAAGGTTGCAGATATAATCCAAGACAATGATCTTCTATCTGAAAAAGTCGTTTACGATGAGTCAGACTTAAATGATAACGAATCAACAGTTTTAAAAGCCATGGCTATCAGTGGTTTAAACATTACTAAACTAAGTTTAGTAAACCTTCTAGAACAACAAAGCCAACTAAATAAAACAAGAGCACTTTATGCCATTGGAGAGCTTATTAAGAATGGATTTGTAAAGCAATCAGGAGCTTCTGTATTTTTAACTCAAGATGGCAAAAAATACGCTATTGATAAAAACTGGGTGTAGACTCTCTTTACTGAAAACCCGCTTTCTCGGGTTTTTTATTAGCCCCACAATCCACTGTTTTTTATGCTAAAGACTACATGCCAGCACCCATTAAACAAGTCAAATAACTCCTATAAAACAACTTAACAGATATTAAGTTTCGTTTTGTAAACTTTTTATTGACTTTACTAGTTTCGAGTTTTAAATATTATCTCGAAAAAGAAACTTTTTCTCGCAAATTATTGAAGAGCTCAGGTGTCAGAAGAATTAACTCAGCTCACCCAAAAAATCAAAAAGCCAGCTATCAAGCTGGCTGGTTCTGATCAGAACTAAGGGGCTAAGATTACTTAGACTTTAAGGGTGCTGAGTAAACTCAGCAAGGGGCTACACTCAACCTTTTATGAGCAAGCTAGTCAGTTATATTGCAACACAACAAAATTGTCAACAAGCCTACTTCAGAAACACAGTCGAAGTAATCGCTAAAGAAATCGGGAATAAGGACTTAATAAAAATCCAACGTTGGTTTTGACTTCTTCTAAACGCCAGATGCCAACCATCAAAACGATTTAAAGACTCTGAAATCCTATCAGATTCAATAATTTCTATTAACCTCTTTAAGTTATCATTGATAACACTCTTATCGATACCATCAAAATTTTCTTTGGCTTGGTCTAAATGCTCACTTATTGGCTGTAACTGCCGAACCCGTGTAGATGAATAGTAGTGGTACAAACTAGAGTTTCGTGGGTTTATAGGGTAATCATGTGATAAATCCCCCATCATGGTACCTTGCCTCATAATGTAATTAGTCCCCGTCACCCTTAATTTCCACTCCATAAAAGCATCAACAGACAAGCAAATAAATTGAATCAATAAATACAAGCCAACCAATAGCAACAATGCTTATATGTGACCTTTATTTAACCCCTCAAATCTAATACCTAAAATAAAGGCAATTCATATCACTTCATTATTTATGGATACCCCCCGGAATTTAATCATTAATGCTCCTAAGAATTATCAACAATATCTTAATTAGATAGGTATAACGTCTTAAATTAGCTAGAATACGGACTCTATTTACTTTTATTGAATACTAGATGACTTAATATTGATGCAGACAGCTCGAGATCTTTTTTCACTTATCTTCAAAACAGAAAGCTTATCACCAGAACAGTTGGATCGCTGTGAGTTGGCATGTTCTATGGCGATTGAAGCACAAGGCTTGCCTGAAGTCAGCGTGGTTCGTAGTGTAGATGTGGCACAAATTCTGGCAAAGATAAATATTGATGTAGAAACCTTAATTGCATCCCTGGTCAGTGATGGGAACCTGGAAAGTATTTATACCGATGGCATGATTGAAGAGCGTTTTGGTCGAGCTACCGCAGACTTAGTCTCTGGTATCCGTAAACTTAACCAGTTTAAAGAATTTGATATTGTAAGACAATCAGATGACGTTCAAAATGAACGTCTACGTCAAATGTTACTTGCGATGACTTCTGATATTCGCATTATGATTGTCAAGCTTGCTTATCGCGTAGCCCGTTTACGCCATTTGAAATTCGAAGATGAGCAAGTACGCCATCAAATTGCTGCCGAAACTCAACTAATTTTTTCTCCGCTTGCCAATCGTTTAGGAATAGCCCAATTAAAGTGGGAGCTTGAAGACCTATCCTTTCGATTTCTGCACCCTGAAGCCTATAAAGAAATCGCTTCTCAGTTAAAGATGAAACGCAACGAACGAGAAGTTTATATTGAAAATGTGATGTCTACTTTGAATAATTTACTTGAAGATCATGGCATTAAAGCAAAAATTTCAGGAAGACCCAAGCACATCTATAGTATTTGGAAGAAAATGCAACGCAAGGAGCTCCCAATTGAAGAGCTCTATGACTTAAGAGCGGTACGGATTTACGTCGATTCTGTTAAGGATTGTTATGAAGTGCTCGGGGCAATCCACAGCCGATGGAGTTACGTCAAAAAAGAATTTGATGATTATATTGCAACCCCAAAAGATAATGGTTACCAATCAATACACACTGTCATTATTGGCCCTGAAGGTAAAACGGTTGAGATTCAAATCAGAACCCCAGAAATGCACTATAACTCAGAGTATGGGATAGCTGCCCATTGGCGCTATAAAGAAGGTGGTAAAGGTTTTGATGAGAAATTAGAACGCAGCATTTCCAATGTTCGCCAAATGCTTGAAAATACTGATGATCCAGAAATTTTTAAAGAGATTAGCACCGAACTTCAAAGTCAGCATATTTTTGTTATGACCCCTTCTAACGACATTATTACTTTAAGGCAAGGTGCGACTCCGCTTGATTTCGCCTATAACATCCACACAGAATTGGGGCATCGCTGCCGTGGCGCGAAAATAAACGGGCGTATTAAAACCCTAAGCACAGCCTTAAACACTGGCGATAAAGTTGAAGTCTTAACCATTAAGAATGGACACCCTAACCGTAATTGGCTGAATCCAAATTTAGGCTACCTTACCAGTAGCAGTGCTCGCAATAAAGTGAGAGGCTGGTTTAACAAACAAAACCGCGCTGAAAACATTGTTGCGGGAGAGATGGTTTTTAATCGTGAAATCAAACGCTTACACGCCTACTCTATTAAAATGCCTGATGTTATTAAACGTTTTAAGTATGAAGACAGTGAACTGTTTTATGAGGATATTGGTAAGGGGCGGTTAAATGAGCGCCAAATTGCCAATGCACTACAACGCTTCCTCAAGCCAAAGCAACAATCGCATGGCGGACAGAAGTCCTTTGGGTTCAATGCAGGTGATGAGGTTAGCACTACAAATGAGAATGTCGCATATGTTGTCGGTGCAGTACATCTTAAAACGAATTTAGCGCCTTGCTGTGAGCCGCAGTCTGGAGATGATATTGTCGGTTATGTCACTAGAGGCCGAGGTATCACCATTCATAAAAGTGATTGTGCAAACATTCTCAATATGTCACATGAAGAATTACAACGCTTGATTGAGGTTTCATGGAATAAGGAAAGTGCAGAATCCCCTACTTATCAAGCCGATTTACATATTGTTGCTTTTGACAGAAAAGGATTGTTACGTGATGTCATGGCAACCTTAACTGGATTAGATATTAACCTGATCTCTTCGCAAACCAAAACGGACAGCGAAGAACGTTCAGTGGAAATGGACTTAACACTAGAGCTCGACTTAAAAATAAAGTTAGGCGACTTGCTTGATCATTTAGAAATGATTCAAAACATTGAGTCGGTTTCTATTCACACAGAATAGACTGACAGCTCCCCGCTCCTTTTTTCAACTACCTCGAATGGTCTTAGCCTTCTCATGCCTTAATCCTAGAGAATCTTATAGACAGTTTGACCAGGCCTGGTGAAATGGCTTTTCACTTTATCGCAGGCATAAAAAAACCCGCAACAAGATACTTGTTGCGGGTTTTAGAATGTGGCGTCCCGTAGGGGAGTCGAACCCCTGTTACCGCCGTGAAAGGGCGGTGTCCTAGGCCTCTAGACGAACGGGACATTTTGTTAGCACTTTCTTTTTCTGCTTTATTTCTATTTCTGCATTGGTTGTCGGTTACATGCTTTCGCATGCGCCCTGCTACTGCCTTGAACTAGATATAAATCAGACTAAGCTAGTTGCTAAAATCCGGCTTATTTCTAAGCTGTTTTTTAGCTTGCTGATTTGTAAAACTGGTTGAATAAACAACCGGTTTTACGGTGTTTGTATCTCAACAAACAGTCGATTGAAAGTCAACGTACGGCCTAGTGTACTCTTTTCAACCCACTTAAATATGGAGCGGGAAACGAGGATCGAACTCGCGACCCCAACCTTGGCAAGGTTGTGCTCTACCGCTGAGCTATTCCCGCAAATTGTGGCGTCCCGTAGGGGAGTCGAACCCCTGTTACCGCCGTGAAAGGGCGGTGTCCTAGGCCACTAGACGAACAGGACGCACATAATGTGATTTTAAATCTATGTAAACATATCATTAAAAATCAATAGTTGTATCAGCTACTTAGCAACCCGGCCTAGAGGGTCTTCACTGAGACTACAGTTATCAAACTTGGTGGAGCTAAGCGGGATCGAACCGCTGACCTCAACACTGCCAGTGTTGCGCTCTCCCAGCTGAGCTATAGCCCCTCGAGCTGATGTGGCGTATTATATAGAGTTGACTCTTATCGTCAAGCCTTAATTTACAAAAAGAAGTGACTTTTTTGTAAAACTTCTTTAAACATCGCTAAGCGATTGATTTTTGGTTTAAGCCCGTCCATCAAACTCTTTGTGACACCTAAAAAACCACTAAAATTACTTGCTTTTAATAAAAAAAGACTAAAAAAAGGGGGAAACCAATCAAATAACTGGCAACCCCCTTTCTCGCTGAACAGCTTGTCAAAACCTATGTTTTGACAAGTATCCTGTTGTTTTCTTATTGTGCAGATTTTCTCGCTTCAATATAGTCTAAGGCTAGATTGATACGGGCAATACAACGTGGTTTACCAATTAACTCAGCCGTCGCGTCAATCGCAGGCGATTGTCCGCCGCCTGTTACTGCAACACGCAGTGGCATCCCTACTTTACCCATCCCCAATTCTAGTGCTTCTGCTGTGGCATCAATTTCTGCGTGAATCGCTTCTGCTTTCCATTCCGTTAGGTTTTCAAGTTTTTCCAGTAGCATTCTCAGCGCTTCTTCAGTGACTGGTCGGAGGTGTTTTTTCGCAGCGCCCGCTTCAAACGCTTCAAAATCCTGATAGAAGTACACAGCGCCTGCTGCCATCTCAACTAAAGTCTTAGCACGGTCTCTCAATAGATTAGCAACTTCAACTAACTCAGGGCCTTGTGATAAATCACAACCCAGTTGTGCTATAAAAGGCGCTACATAACGCGCAAGGTGTTCTGGGCTAGCAACTTTAATATGTTGTTCATTAACCCACGTTAGTTTGGTATGGTCAAAAGTAGAGGGTGAGCTATTGACGTTATTCAAATCAAAATACTCAATCATCTCATCCATCGTGAAAATTTCTTGATCGCCGTGTGACCAACCCAGTCGCACTAGATAGTTCAACAACGCCTCGGGCAAGAACCCCTCTTCTTTATACTGTAAGACACTGACAGCTCCGTGGCGTTTTGATAGTCGACTACCGTCTTCGCCTAACACCATTGGGATATGTGCAAATTTAGGGACTTCTGCACCAATAGCCTTATAAAGATTGATTTGGCGTGGCGTGTTATTCAGGTGGTCGTCTCCGCGAATGACTTGGGTCATTCCCATATCCCAATCATCGACAACGACCGTCAAATTATAGGTCGGCGTACCATCAGAACGGGCAAGCACCAAATCGTCTAACTCTTTATTAGCAACCGTCACTTGGCCTTTTACCAAATCATCAATCACGACGACACCGTCAATCGGGTTTTTAAAGCGGATAACCGGATTAATACCTGCCGGTGGCTCACCAGTAAAATCACGGTAACGACCATCATAACGAGGTTTTTCGCCAGCAGTTTTTTGCGCTTCACGCATTACATCCAACTCTTCGGGTGTCGCGTAGCAGTAATAGGCTAAATTCTTCTTGAATAGGTCTTGAATGACTTCCTTATAGCGTTCAAAACGATGTGTCTGATAAATAGGTCCTTGATCGTAATCTAAACCTAGCCAACTCATGCCTTCTAGAATGGCATTAACAGACTCTTCTGTAGACCGTTCTAAATCGGTATCTTCAATACGTAACGTGAACTCCCCGCCTAGTTTTTTGGCATATAACCAAGAATAAAGAGCAGTTCTAACACCACCAATATGGAGATAGCCAGTTGGGCTAGGGGCAAAACGAGTACGAATCACAGGGGACACCATTCAATTAATAAGTAGGATAAAGGCCGTATTATAAACTGTGAAGAGGTTTCTTAGTTGAAAATTAGTGATGATTAACAGGATTATTCAATGACTTTTTGCAAACTTTGCTTGATTAACCAAACTGTCAATAGACTGATCAATATCAATACAAAGATAAAGACGGACACACTGCCAATGACCAGTAATGAACTATTTAATTGCATGGCCATATATTGAGTCGCCAATCCATAAGCGGCCATTGGATAAATATAGGCCCAGCCCGCCATAGAAAGTCCGCTTTGATAGAAAAAACGTACTAGGGTCACCCATAACAACAACATCAAAGTAGCAAAACCATACAAAACCCACGTTAAAGGGCTAACGGATAAAGACTCCGATGCGAGTGACTGGCTAACGGTCATGTCCTGTGTTAACAATAGAGAAGCAATGACCCCTAGTGATGGCGGCGCTAAAAAAATGAATAGGCTTGGGCGCATGGTGACTTGTAGCGGACTAGTGAACAACAATCGATAGAAAAGACTGACCGTAAAGACCAGCCATAAAAATAGACCCATTGAAAAGAACAGCCATAAGACTTCATTCCAAACTGGAAAGCGCTGTAAATCGACCAGATGTACACCTGAAATAATCACCATAAAGTTACCTGATAGTAAAACAAACCAGGTGGGCTTGTGGTGTCTTAGGTATAAATCATCACTAAACAACCAGTTATTAATGAGTTTGATATTAAGAATGGTATGAAATGTAACGATTGTAAAGTACCCGGAAGATAACCAGGCCTGGTCAACCTCTAGAGCATCAAAGTAAGGCTTTAAACTTAATAACAATAATAGGAGTGTCAAGGTAATTGCAGGAAAAAAGTTACGCTTAAAAGGGTCTTGCCACTCTTGCTGCATTGCTGTACGTACCTCTCCAAACAGGTGTTTGATATAGTGACTACCGACAATCGCTAAACTAATCCAGCCGTAAAATAAAATCCACGATGCAATATCATTGTGCAAACCCAACAGCACTGCAAGATGCTGCGCATTCAAGCCCGTACCGATTAGCCCCATTGGCATGCCAAAATAGAGAATGGAAGGTAGGTAGTTAATGCGCATAAGAGCCCGATTTAAAGTTGGTAAATACGCTCATTATAAAAAGTTTTACGTCCTAATGGTTTTTTTGTGTGGATTCAGTCAGGTTTGAATCACAAGCACAATTACGAGTCTTTTAAAAAAGACCTTTATCTCTTTTCTACAAGGTCTGTCGTATAATGTTTTTTGTAATTGAAACTCTGTAGTTAATTTTGAAAAGTAAAAGGTCATCGTATGGATACGACTCAAACTGCAAGACTCCCCTATTTTCCCATTAGTCTTTTTGGCGCCATCATGGGATATAGTGGGCTGACTTTAGGTTTCACCAAAGCACATGAGATTTTAGGGGTTAGTGCGTTGTTTTATCAGGTTTTAACGTTGTTAACAACGCTGTTTTTCATACTGATCACCCTGACCTACTTAACGAAAGCGTTTAAATATCCAGAAGCCGTTCGTCAAGATTTAAACCACCCAATTGCCTTACACTTTTTTCCAACCTTTAGCATCAGCCTGGTGTTACTCAGTATACTTTATAAAACTTCCATGCCTGAAATGGCGAGTGTGCTGTGGCATTTGGGGGCGATGATCCAGTTTGGTTTATTACTGTATATTATGAACAACTGGATTCATCACGAAAAATGGCAAGTCACCCACATGAACCCCGCTTGGTTTATACCAGTCGTCGGTAATATTCTTATCCCATTAGGTGCGCCCGCTTTTTCTCATGTTGAGCTTGGCTGGTTTTTCTTTAGCATTGGTTTAATCTTCTGGTTGATACTCAACAGCATTGTTATGTACCGCCTGTTTTTCCATCCACCGTTGGTAAAAATGCTTGAGCCCACGCTCTTTATTTTGATTGCGCCACCTGCGGTTGGCTTTATCTCCTATATGACCCTGACAGGAAACCAAGGAGTTGATGATTTTGCACGTGTTTTATATTACATAGCCTTGTTCTTGACAATCCTGTTGCTGAGTCAAACTCGGCGTTTTTTGCGTGTGCCTTTTGCCCTATCATGGTGGGCCTATACCTTCCCATTAGGCGCGATTACCATGGCGAGTTTCATTATGTATCAGCACTTAAAGTTTGATATTTACGTTTACTTAGCCGGGTTCTTTTTATCGGTTCTGTCGGCCCTGGTATTACATCTTACAATCAAAACCATTATGGCTATTAAGAATAAGAAGCTTTGCGTTGCACCTCCATCCCCGCAACCAGTGACTCCAACAGCCCCAATTTCAGAAAAATAAGCTTCTTATTTTTCTAATGGTTGCTTCTCATTTCAAAGCCCCTTAAGTGGGGCTTTTTGGTTGCTGATCTTCGTATAATCAAGCCAAAAGTATTCTGTGTTTGAAGAACAAAACACACTATAATTCAAGCATTCCAATAGACAAGTTAAGTGATCATGACTCTTTCCCATTCAGCAATCCTGTACAGTATTACGCCCAAAGATCCAAAGGGGCATTTATTTGAAGTCACTTTGACTATTGAGGCCCCTATTCAGCCCTTTCAGCAAGTCAGTCTACCCAACTGGATTCCAGGTAGCTATTTGATTCGTGACTTTTCGAAACATCTGATTGATTTAAAAGCCATGAATGCCAAAAACTTGCCTATTGAGCTATCGTCAATTGATAAGTCGACCTGGCAGTTTGCGAGTAATGGTCAACCAGTCACCTTAAGTTATCAAGTATATGCCTGGGATCTATCGGTACGAGGTGCTCATTTTGATGAAAGTCACGCCTTCTTTAACGGCACTTCTGTCTTTTTAGCGGTGGATGGACAGCGTGAAAAACCTTGTTCATTAGAAGTGCTTGGCACGGCATTTACCACAGCCAACCATTGGAAAATTGCCACGGGATTACCGTCCCAGAAAGTCAATAAATTCGGTTTTGGAACCTATCAAGCAACGAACTACGATTCGTTAATAGACCACCCTTTTGAACTGGGTACCTACACTGAAATTGATTTTGAAGCTTGTGGCGTTCCCCACAAGATGGTGTTAACCGGAATTTTTGACTTGGATGAAGATCGCCTAACAGCCGATCTCATTAAAATCTGTGAATATGAGATTAAACTATTTGGTGCTCCGGCTCCGATGCAAGATTACCTATTTCAAGTGATGGTGACGGGCAGTGACTATGGCGGTTTAGAGCATCGAAATTCAACCGCTTTGATGTGCAGTCGTGATGACCTGCCTTATAAAGGAATGGAAAAATCCACCGACGGTTACTTACAGTTTTTAGAGCTCTGTAGTCATGAATATTTTCATACCTGGAACGTTAAGCGTATTCAGCCAGAAATTTACCTGAAAGCAGATTTAAGTGAACCCGTTTATACCAATCAATTATGGTGGTTTGAAGGCATAACCTCCTATTACGATGGGCTTATTCTAAACCGAGCAGGCCTGGTAGATAATCAAACCTACCTCAAACTATTAGCCCAGCAAATGACCCGCGTATATCGTATGCCTGGTCGTTTCCAGCAATCCGTGGCCGAGTCAAGTTTGCTGACTTGGACTAAGTTTTACCAGCAAGATGAAAATGCACCAAATGCAATTATCAGTTACTACACCAAAGGCAGTCTGATTGCTTTAGGCTTAGACTTAACGATTCGCCAGCAGACTAAAGGCAAAAAATCACTGGATACGATTTTGCTGCATTTGTGGCAATACTTTGGAAAAAACGCCATAGGACTAAAAGAAGGCCAAATTGAAGCGCTCTGTTCTGAGATTTCTGGCATTGATTTAACAGATTTCTTCACCCGTTATTTGTACGGCAGAGAAGATCTGCCTTTTGAATCTTTATTCAAAGCGGTTGGTATAGAGTTTAAATTGCGCCAGCCTAATGACTTAACCGATCTAGGGGGTGTGAACAGTGAGTCAACTGAGACGCTTGATCTTCAACTGGGCGCCAACATCACGGATAGCCTTCAGCAAACCGTCAAGATTACGCATGTTTGGAATGATAGACCCGCATACCAGGCAGGTTTATCTGCGGGCGATGAGTTGATTGCGATCAATGGTGTTAAGGTCAGTAACCAACAACAAGTACTACAACGCCTTAAACGCAGTCAATTGAATAATACCTGGGAATGCCATTACTTCAGAAGAGATGAACTGAGAACTTGTACCTTAATCTTAACAGCTTCCGAAACCGATCGTGTCAGCCTAATTGAGACGGAAAATCCTACAGAGAACACTGCTAAATGGTTATCATAAAATGAATGCAAACGAATCTATACTAGAGCCATCAGAAGCGCTTTCCATGTTGAATATGCAAGTGCAAACCCTTGAAATAAATCAAGCTTTTCAAGAAGACAATATTGAAGCCATGGAAAAAACCATTGTGCAACAGCAGCAAGATATTCAAAAGCTGCAAAATCAAATCGCTCTGTTATCAGAATACCTAAAAACCATTCGCCTGGAGTCGGGACAAGGCGGGGTTAAAAATCAAGAAGACGAAGTGCCTCCACCTCATTATTAGACGAAGTCTAAAAAACTGGGCTCACCATTTTGATGTGACATAAATATCAGCTTAGCCGTTTAAGACAGTGACATAATCTCGATAATTAAATGACATTAATACAACTTTATTAAATAAGGTTCAGTGGTAGACTCAACACCATGAAGAAAATAATTTTACTCGTTCTACTACTGATTGCTTGGCGACACTTCTATTACATCCCGGATGCTCCTAGGTTAGGTCCTGGTGTTTTTGCAAGTGGTCAACCTTACCAGGAAGCCACTTCACTTAGGTCTTTTAAATTTCAGGGCTATACCTTAACGCCTAGAGCAAGCTTTAGCATTACGGCAAAAGTGATCTCAGCGGAACGTTATTATTTTGATTATGAAGCAAGACTGTCGCCAGTTGATTTTGCGCTGGGCTGGGGTCCTATGTCGGATGAAAGCGTCTTAGAACAAATCGATATTTGGCAAGAGGATCGCTGGTATAGGTGGAAAACGGATTCACTCCCCATTAGCAAACAAGAAATCGTGCTCAATAGTGGCAATATGCATATGATTCCAGCATCCGATGCGATTGCAGAGGATCTGAAGTTAGTGAAAAATGGCGATTTAATCTCTATTGAAGGTTTTTTGGTCGATGTGAAAAGTGCGAGTAGCTGGAAGTGGAAAACCTCAACCAGTCGTTCAGATACTGGCCATGACGCATGTGAGATTGTCTTTGTTAAAAAAATAGAATGGATTAATCCATATTATTAATTCAACTAGTCTGGAGAAGTAACCAGGCCTGGTCAAACTGTTTTAAATCCATTTGAGCTGTTTAAGCATCCAACAAATTCCTGATTTAAACGCTCAACTCTAAAGCAAACACTAGCAGTAAGCTTAACGTCTTCTTTTGAAAGTTCCATCACTTAGATCGTGAATCGTTTTTTGCTTGCGGTTTAACTGCTTATTGACAGCGGTTGCTTGTTTTACCGTAGTACGTACGCTACCTTGATTGTGGCGCATATCCGGACGTGCTTCTTCCGGCATATCAACGGACTTCAATAGTTGGTTAACTTGTTTCCAACTTAATTCCTCTGTCTTACCTTTACGCAGACTTTTTGGAATGGTGAAGCTGCCATAACGAACTCGGTGTAGACGACTAACAGGATGACCTTGCGACTCCCATAAACGACGCACTTCACGGTAACGACCTTGTTTTAAGGTCACGCGATACCAGTTATTTTGACCTTCATCCTGAGTTTGCAACTTTTGAATACGGGTGAATTTAGCGATTAAGCCTTCTTCTAACTGTACGCCCTTCATCATTAGTTTAAGGGTTTCTTCTTTAACATCCCCAAATACACGGACGGTGTATTCGCGTTCCATCTCATAGGATGGGTGCATCATACGGTTGGCTAACTCGCCATTATTGGTCAAAATCAGCAGACCACTGGTATTCAAATCTAAACGCCCAATACTAATCCAACGTCCATTAAAAATTCGTGGCAGTTGCGTATAGATGGTCTCTCTTCCCTTATCATCTTCACGACTACAAACACGGCCTTCTGGCTTGTTATAGAGAATGACTTGAGTCGGTTGTTTTTCCAGGCGAGACTCTTTGATTAATTGATCCTTCACTTGAATGCGATCATTCGCTGCATCCGCTCTATCGCCTAACTTCGCGACACGGCCATTTACTTTCACCGAACCTTCTTCAATCAAAGGTTCTACAGAACGTCTTGAACCGAAGCCAGCTCGCGCTAAGATTTTCTGCAGTTTCTCACCTGGTTTTGGCGTTGGCTTTTCAGTGCGCTTTTCAGTTTGCTCAGGGGTTGTCATGTGTTTCTCTTTTTATGTGTAACGATGTCACATCGTGGTGGTTTAAATACCGACTAGCGTAAAGATAGCCGTTTTAAAGAAGGTGTAAGGACCAATCAGTAATGGGCTTAACATGCCTAATACCATTAGCCCTACAAGCAGCATAAAACCAAAAGGTTCAATGCGATTGTACTGCCATGCCAGTTTTTTGGATAAAAAAGCCGATAAAACTCGACTGCCATCCAACGGTGGAATCGGCAGTAGGTTCAAAACTAATAATATAAGATTAATACTCACACCAGCGATACCGGTATAGACCATAAATTGACCGACTTCTGGCGTACTCATTTGAAGCATAAAGCCAATTTTGGCAATCACAGCCCATGCAATCGCCATTAATAAGTTGGCAGCAGGACCAGCGACAGCCACCCAAGCCATATCTCGACCTGGGTTTTTAAAATTTCGGGTATCGACGGGGACTGCTTTGGCCCAGCCAAAAACAAATCCTCCCATGACCAGCAGAACAATCGGCACGACAACCGTGCCAATCGGATCAATATGCTTCAATGGATTTAACGTTAAACGCCCTAACATCCGAGCGGTTTGATCGCCGAACTTAGAAGCTGCCCAGCCATGCGCCACCTCATGTAAGGTGATAGCAAAAATGACTGGCATTGACCAAACTGCAATTTTTTGGATTAAGGTTAATTCGTCAAATCCCATCATTCTAAAAAGACTCCCTGCCCTTGACGAATCAAAACCGGCTCTTCATCTGTGAAATCAATAACCGTTGTTGGTTCAAAACCACTGTAGCCGCCATCTAAAACCGCATCTAAAGTATGTCCCAGCTCTTCTTGAATCGACCAACCATCGGTCATCGGGTGTTCTTGACCCGGTAAAATCAATGACGCGGTGATTAAAGGCTTATCAAAATAGGCCAATAAGGCATTGGTCACCGTATTCGGGGTGACGCGAAGGCCAATGGTTTTACGTTTTGGGGTCTGCAAGCGTTTAGGCACTTCCTTGCTCGCGGGTAAAATAAAGGTATAAGGACCAGGTAAGTGGCTTTTTAAATATCGATACTGAGTATTCCCCACTTTTGCATACTCAGACAAGTTACTCAAATCACGGCACATCAAAGTAAGTTCATGTTGTTCATCCAAACGACGAATACCACGAATGACATCCACACCTTTCTTGCTGTCCAACAGACAACCTAATGCATAACCTGACTCTGTTGGATAAGCGATAACACCGCCTTTATTCAGAATATCAACCACTTGCTCTAACAAGCGGCTTTGAGGATTCTCTTCATGTACGCTGATATAAAAACAGCTTTTTGGTAATACTTTGGCCACTTGGCTTCCTAATTCTTTTGTCATGGGTAAACCATAAGATTAGATCTATAGCCTCTTCCAACAAGGTGTTTGCTTCAAAGAAGTCCCTGAAAAGGCTTAGATATTAATGGGGTCTTATGGCTATGTAAAATTATACCTGTTTTATAAGGACAATTTCAGAGTTTACAAGCGCTTATAATGAGGTTTTAAGCCCTTTGATAGGGGTTGAGAATAATTCCCAAATAGGACTGGCTTTTTCTGGAAGTGGTGCCAACCACCCTAACCCACGCCAAGTGTGTTCTGGACGATGAAAATCAGAGCCTAAAGAGGCATGCAGGCCATGTGCATTGGCTCTATCGGCCATGCCAATAATTTCAGAAGAGGGTCTAGATTGATTGACCACCTCAATCCCTTGGCCGCCTGCTGCTTTGAAGTCTTCAATCAACATATTGAGCTTACGGCTGGTAAATTTATAGACTTTAGGGTGCGCAATAACGGCCACACCACCTGCTTCTCTAATCCAACCAACAACCGTCTCTAACTCAGGCCAATCACTTTTAATATAACCTATCCGACCCCTTTTAAGATATTTATCAAAGGCTTGTGGTGAGTTACTTACTAAACCTTCCTCAATGAATAACTGGGCAAAATGACCGCGACCTACAATACCCTTACCTACTCGTTGACGAATCTTGCTCCCTAAATCAGATAGATTAAAGTTATGGCGTTGGTCTAGTTTTTCTATCATTTGATTCGCTCTATTCCAGCGCATTTTCCGAATCTCAGCCAGACCTGTTTGGAAAGCGGAATGTTGTACATCAAAGTCTAAGCCCACAATATGAATTGTATGACCACGCCAACTACAAGAAGCTTCAACACCAGCAATCAATTGAACACCTTGCTGCTCGGCATACTCTAACGCCGCTTCATAACCGGCAGTCGTATCATGATCGGTGATTGCCAAGCACTCCACATTAAATTGCACCGCTAAATCGATGATTTCTGAGGGTGTTAGTGCGCCATCAGAGGCGGTGGTATGGCAGTGAAAATCAACTTTCATATTCTATTTTTTTATCCATTTCTTTTAATCGGGGTCAAACCCATATAGAATCGTGTAAATTAACACAAAATGCAGACTATAAGAATCCTAATGAAATTACTATTTGATCTATTTCCCGTTGTTCTCTTCTTTATCGCCTACAAGATGTATGACATCTATACTGCCACCGTGGTTATTATTGTGGCTTCAATTGCTCAAGTGCTCTACTTCTATATGAAGCATAAGCGCGTTGAAAAGATGCATATCATTACCTTAGTGCTGATTCTAGTATTAGGAGGTCTTACGCTCTTCTTACAAGATGAAGATTTCATCAAGTGGAAACCTACTATCGTCAACTGGGGATTTGCACTGGCATTTTTAGGTAGCCATTACATTGGTCAAAAACCTATTATACAACGCATGATGGCTCAGGCGATTAGCCTACCAGAACTCATTTGGGGACGCTTAAGCTGGTTATGGATTTTCTTCTTTATCCTTTCGGGTACTGTTAACCTTTATGTCGCATTTAACTATGACACCGATACCTGGGTGAACTTTAAACTATTTGGTCTAATGGGCATGACTTTGGTCTTTATCGTTATTCAAGGACTATATATCAGTCGCTATATGCAAGAATCAGATTCCGAAGCTGAAGCCGAATTGCTTTTGGATGGTAATGATCCGGATATCATCGATACAATAACCCCAAATCAAATGGATAATGAAGACAGTAAACGTTCGTAAATAGTTACTTCTGAGTTAGAAACCAAGAGGAATCCAAATGTTATATTCAATTTTTGCCTATGATGTACCTAACAGCCTGCCATTAAGGGAGAAAGCACGTCCAGCCCATGTGGCGCGTTTAAAGGATCTTCACGCTGGAAATCGTTTAGTTTTAGCAGGTCCTAACCCTGCAATAGACAGTATTGAACCCGGTGCAGCAGGCTTCACTGGTAGCTTAATTGTCGCCGATTTTAAATCTTTAGAACAAGCGCAAGAATGGGCAGATGCAGATCCTTATATTGCGGCCGGTGTTTATGCTAAAGTTGAGGTAAAACCTTTTAAACAGGTGCTACCGGTTCCAGAAACTGAAAAATAGTCACACTCTATAAATTAAGTCTAACCACTCAATAAGGTTTTAACTATGTCAAACGTTGCTTATTTAATCCCGAAGCGTCATCAAAAAATGCAATTGCAAACCGCTGATCCATTAGAAATGGTTAATGCCGAATTTGTGCAAATACCCTTATTGGGTTGGACATCTGCGGGTGAACCTATCCAGATAGAAATGGATTACGACACAATTTCTGTCCCAGCGACTATGGTCAAAAAAGAGACTTTTGCTTTGCGTGTTAAAGGCAACTCGATGATCGACGAGAATATTGAAGATGGCGATATTGTCATTATCGAACGTCGCTCTTCTGCTGAAAATGGGGAATCCGTCGTGGTTCGCATCAATAATGAAGAAGTCACCATGAAAAAACTTTATATTGAAAAAACAGGCGTCCGTCTTCAGCCAGCAAATCCAGATATGCAGCCAATTATTTTAAAAAATGCTGATATTGAAATTCTCGGTATTGTCACCGGTATTCTTAGGCAGCCGTAGATCGAGCCTTTTAAGGGGTATTTAAGAACCCCATCTCAATCGTACCTTAACGGAATCTCATGACAATGCCATCCACACAACCTATCCAACTGTTCATAACCGGTGGGACGATTGATAAACAATATCAAACCACTACCGGTGAGCTTAACTTCCCTGCAACGCACCTGCCACAGCTCTTACAAGAGGCGAATAGTACGCTAGAAATAGATATTCAAGTACTAATGCAGAAAGACAGTTTGGAGATGGCTGAGCTTGATCGAGCGCTAATTAACCAGGCCTGTTCAAATTCAAAAAGCCAGAAGATTGTGATAACGCATGGTACCGACACCATGGTGGAAACGGCTCTATCTTTGTTAAAGGAAGCCATTAATAATAAGTCGTCGAATAAAACCATTGTTTTAACTGGCGCGATGCGACCTTTTATGTTGCAACACTCAGATGCTAGCTTCAATATGGGGGCCGCACTTATGGCGGTACAATTGGCACCTGCCGGCGTTTATATTTGTATGAATGGTCAACTTTTCAATGCGACACAAGTTCAAAAAGACCGCCAGCAAGGGATATTCAAGCTTACCTAGGCATTATTGAACATCATTGCATTTATTAGCTAACCGTTTACGAGCAGTTAAGCTAATCTCCTGAATTCAAGCTCAACCGACACATCCTTTATTTTGCAGGGAATTGCATGGCCATTGTTTTTGCCTACATTCTAGTTATCCTGATTTGGACAACAACCCCTTTAGCTATTGTCTGGAGCGGTGAAAGCGATTGGTTTTTCGGAGTCGCTGCTCGCACATTATTAGGCGCATTCATTATTCTGCCTTTGCTGTGGTGGCGAAAATCTAAACAGCCCGCTTTCAGATTAGACTTTGAAGCCTTAAAAATCTATGCAATGGCCGCTTTACCAATCTTTGGCGGCATGACCTTAATGTACTGGTCTGCACAATACTTACCTTCTGGCTGGATTGCGATTGTCTTTGCCATGACACCTGTCATGACAGGTATTATTGCCCATTTTTTGCTACCCGACTACCGATTAACTTCCCGTAAAATCATCGCCATTTTCTTAAGTCTATTTGGGCTATGGGTTATTTTTGCTCCGAATTTAGAATCCAAACTGGCCGGGCTCCAAATCATCGCCATTCTCGTGGCTTTAATTTCGGTGGTATTTCACTCTACAGGTTCCGTACTGGTCAAGCGTTGTGGTTCTAGCTTGCCTGCGTTACATGTCGTTATTGGCGCTTTATGGGTGACGGTCATTGGTCATTTAATCATAGACCCAACAGCGCTTTTGACTTGGCCTGAACTGCAAGCACGTGAAAGTGCTGCCATCCTTTATGCCGCTACAGTAGGTTCAGTGATTGGGTTTTTGCTGTATTTTTATTTGGTTCGCCATGTAGATGCGATGAAAGTCGCCTTAATTCCAGTAATAACACCGGTGTTCGCACTGCTGATTGGACATTATTTGAATGATGAAGAGCTTAGCTTAAGCCTTTGGTTTGGTACAGGAATCGTGATCTTGGGATTGGTTTTATTTGAATGGCGATTTAAGGCTAGAAAAGCCATTTAAATAAAGAATGACCAGGCCTGGTCATTCTGAAATAGGTAATAAGGTTATCGTGAAAGACGGTATTAAAACCTATGGATACACCTTACTTTACCACTCTAAGGCTTTCAAATACTTAAACAACTCTTTGGCTGATTTAGCGGGTTTGCCCTGCTCCAGCTCCTTCTGTGCATTACGAATCCATTGACGCAATTGCTGTCTGTCTGCCTGGCTGTAATGCGTCATAAACTCACTCAAGACATCATCGCCACCCTCAATCATACGGTCTCGCCACTGCTCTAACTTATGAAAGTGTGCGTTTTGCTGTTTGATTTTACCTTCTGCTACAGCCAGCTTTTCCTTAATTAGAATCAGCAATGGTTCATCTTGACGCAACATCTTGCCGATGAAAAGCTTCTGGCGTTTTAAAGCCGGGCCTTGCCCCATCGATTTATAAAGAAAAATGGCTTCAGTGAATTTTTCAGGAAACTGAAATTTCTTAATTTCATTATCAGTCAATGCCGCAACTCTATCGCCTAAATCAGTCACCGCTTGCGCAGCATTTTTTATTTGAGTACGACTTTCAAACTCTTCTTGCTCCCAGTCGCGGACTTCATGTTCTTTTTTGACTCTATTTACATTACGAGGTCTAACCATTTGTCACTCCCGACATTTCAATCCATTCTTGTTCTGATAATACCGGAATCCCTAAAGATTCGGCTTTTGTAAGTTTAGAACCGGCTTTTTCGCCGGCAATGACATAATCTGTTTTCGCAGAGACACTGCCTGTTACCTTGGCACCGAGCGCTTCAAGAATTTGCTTGGCATCTTCTCTTGAGATCTCCGTTAAGCTACCTGTTAAAACCACTACTTTGCCCGCAAAAGGTGAATCTGCTGTCACTTGAGGCGTTTGTGGCGTTGGCCAGTGCATCCCGGCAGCGATTAAGCCGTTAATGACTTCTTGGTTATGTGGCTGCTGAAAAAAGGCAACGATATTCTCGGCAACGATTTCGCCCACATCCGGAACATCAAGTAAGGCGTCTTTGTCTGCTGACTGGATATTGTCTAAGGTTATAAAGTGATTAGCAAGGTGTTTAGCCGTTACTTCACCCACTTCCGGAATGCCCAAGGCGAAAATAAAGCGTGCCAAGGTAGTTTCTTTAGCCAACTCAATGGCGCTAATGACCTTGTGAGCGGACTTCTCAGCCATACGATCAAGACCAGTCAGACTCTCAATCGTCAGGGAAAATAGATCATCAGGGTGGCGTACCATATTTAAATCCGCCAGTTGATTAATGAGTTTATCGCCTAGCCCTTGAATATCAAGCGCTTTACGAGAGACAAAATGCTGTAAAGCACGTTTACGTTGGGCTGGGCAAAATAGGCCACCAGTACAACGGTACACAGCTTTATCATGTTCTTTAATGACTGCTGAATCACATTCAGGACAATGGGTTGGCATGCTAAATTGGCGTACAGTATCACCACGCTTGCTCAAAACAGGGCCGACTACTTCTGGAATCACATCTCCAGCTCGACGTACAATGACGGTATCACCAATGCGAATATCTTTACGCTCAATCTCATCCAGGTTGTGTAAAGTTGCATTGGCAACCATCACCCCGCCGACACTCACTGGCTGTAAGCGCGCGACTGGCGTTAAAGCCCCTGTGCGGCCTACCTGGTTTTCTATATCAAGTAGTTCCGTCCACACCTCTTCAGCTGGAAATTTTCTGGCAATTGCCCAACGGGGCGCCTTGGCGGTAAAACCAAGCTTTCCGTGATTCGCTAAACTATCAACTTTGTAGACTATACCATCAATTTCATACGGTAAATCAATACGTTGCGACTGTAGTTTAGCATAATATTCAGACATGCCTTCGGCACCCAAAACCACTTCGGCATTTGGGTTGGTCGGCAAACCCCAGCTTCTAAATTGGTCAATGGCTTGATGATACAGTGGCGGTAAAGACCAATCCGCACTGATTTCACCCCAACCATAGAGGTATAAGCTTAACTGTCTTTGTGCGACTACTTTGGGATCAAGTTGGCGTAGCGTTCCAGCCGCAGCATTTCGTGGGTTGGCAAACGGCTTCTCACCTTTCTGAAGGCTAATCTCATTGAGATGATTAAAGACGGTTTTAGACATAAATATTTCACCGCGCACTTCCAATACTTCAGGCCAGCCTGTACCCAAAAGCTCGAGCGGTATCGAACGAATCGTACGAATATTATGGGTAACATCTTCCCCTACCGTACCATCACCACGAGTAGCTGCTTGCACTAGCTTACCGGCTTCATAGCGAATATTAATTGCTAGACCATCCATTTTCGGCTCTGCAGCATAAGCGACCAGGCCTTCATTCGCTGAAGCCGTAAATAATTTATCTCTGACCTTACGGTCAAAGTCCATTAAATCATCTTGATTAAAGGCATTCTCTAACGAATACATGGGGACGGCATGTTTGACCGATTGAAAGTGCCCTAAGGGTTGATCTCCTACACGCTGTGATGGGGAGTCTGCAGTAATTAATTCTGGGTAGTCTTTTTCAATTTGTAGCAGTTGTTGGTACAGCTCATCATATTGCGCATCACTGATATCCGGTTTATCTAAAACATAATAGGCATAGTTATGTCTTGCCAGTGTTTTCTTAAGGTCTTCTAAAGTATTGGAAATGGATTCAATCGACATCAATTAAGGGCTTTTTTTGTAATAAACAGTAAGGAAAACAAACTAAACAGAAAACCAAAATGACCGCGAGTTTATTACCCGCTACCATGGCGTTTTTAATCGTAAACGTTAAACAACAGTTAGTGAAAATCTAACTAAAATCCTACTCTCAAAGCCACTTTAAAGTGGCTCAGACTCATATTCAACGGCGGCATCACGCATAGACTGTAAGTCAGACTCTTTTAAGAGCTGGCGCTCCATATTGTAAAGCCTGCCTTCTAAACGCTGAGACACCTTACGAGCCATCATAATTAAATCATGCATGGCCGCCGGTGCGCGAACCGTGGACGGTAATTCAAGAATCATCGCCACACCAGGTGTTGCATAACTTTCTAAATCATCACTTGGGAAAATCCCTGGCTCCAGAAGGTTTGCTACTTTAATTATTTCATTCCCCATATTGTCTTTTTTGACATAGATTGCTTGTCCAGAAAAGTTCAAACCAACCCCTAATAGAGCATGATTTAGCTGAACCATTGAAAACTCTTGGCCTGTGCTCATCACCAAAATAACGAATATTTCATAATCCTGCTTTTCACCTGATGCAATCCCTGGAGATTTCCCTAATTCTTCCTTAGGGACTCCGAACGAAGGTTTCTCACGGTCAGGCGGAACGAAATGATCGTCTTCTAAGTTCATACCAGGATCTTCAACCACCAAGACATGATGTTTGCCACCCTTTTCATTGATGCCCGCTACAGTTTCATCAACATAAATATGATGCTCCATGGTAACTTCGTCAATGGTTGCTGTTATCGGTGTAATTTCCTGCTCATTGACTTTTTCAAAACTGTTTTCTGTAGCGAGTTGAGACGGAGCCTCAGGAAGATCAAAATCATCACCAAAAGAAAAACTTACTTGGTTGTGATTAACGTCAGCATTTGAATTATCATTGATCTCAAGCTCATCTGCTCTAGTGAAACGATCTTGCGTTACTTTAGAAACCGGAATATGAGCTTCACCCAGCTCGTTCAGAGCTTTAGAGGCTTGTTGTTGAGAAACAGTTGAATTCGATGATTCAGAGGTTGAACTTTTAGAATCTTGCGCGACTTGTGATCGGCTTGATGTGGGCTGAGACTCTGCTTTTTCTTTAGTAGCTACTTGGCGCCTACGACTTAAAAAGTACAGTCCAGCAATCACTACCACTGCAAATACAAGTAAAACTTGCTGTAACTCGTTCATTTATAATCGCTCCGAAACATGAATGGATTGATCATTTATTATTTAATAAACAGAATCAAATTCATACGAAAAGGGTTAAAAAAAGATAAACAGATTGTACCTTTTATCCTGGCGCCATTTCCACTCTATTTGAGTTTAAATGGTATTGTTTTTTTAAAAAAATAACATGCCAATTCTTTTATAATTATGCTATTAAATTCATTAGAAACCCATAAACCAAATCCTTCTCCAGAACTTCTAAAGCGATTCTAATTATGCCTGCATTGAACATTGAAAATACCAAACCTTACAATCAGGACATCCCCCCAGATATTTTAGATAGTGACCAAGGGCCTATCATTGTGCTTGGTATTGACATCGGCACTTCAGGCATAAGAGGAGCTATTGTTGCAAAACACAAATTGGGTCTATCATCTACAACAGCAGATAACCTTTATCGAGAGAAGTTACTTTACAGCGAATCGGTGCCTCTAGAGCCCCCTATCATCGATGTCAGCCAAAAAAGTTCGACGCAAAACCCAACACTCTGGATTGAAGCGCTCAATCAATTGCTTATAAAAATGGCTGATAATTTCGATCTAGCGAGCATTACGGACGTGGTGCTGGATGCCACCTCGTCAACGGTATTGATTTGTGACGAAGCTGGAACAGCCCTCTCCGAAGCCTTGATGTATAACGACCAACAAGCAATACTGCAATCTCAACAGATTACCCAGCAACAAGGGTTTAATCCAAAAAGTACGGCGACAGGTGCTTCAAGCACTTTAGCAAAAGTTCTTTTATTATTAGAGAGATACGAGCAGAACCTTGCAGAAAACCTAATCGCCGATAGTGATTTAATTCGAACTAGTGCCACACTACACATATGCCATCAAATTGATTACCTTAATCATTACTTGAGTGGCGCCATCAAGACAACAGATGAAAATAATGCCCTAAAACTGGGTTATGATTCAATTAACCAGGCCTGGCCAAACTGGATTAAAGCCCTTTTAAGTCAACAATCAACACAAGTAACGCTGCCTGAAGTTGTGGTGCCAGGTACGAAACTTGGATCTTTACATCCAGAGATTGCGGGTCGCTATGGTTTTTCAGCAGAGGCTGTTTTACATGCTGGAACAACCGATAGTATTGCAGGGTTCTTAGCTTCAGGCGCCTGCCAACCCGGTGATGCGGTCATTTCTTTAGGATCAACCCTGGCCATTAAAGTCATTGCGGAAACCCCTATTTTTGATCATAATTTTGGTGTCTATAGTCACAAGTTAAAAAGCAACTGGTTAGTGGGCGGCGCGTCCAATGCCGGAGGCGCCGTTCTGACAGCAGATTATACTCTGCCCGAAATGCACGCTTTAATGCATGCCATCCAAAGATCTCAACTCAAATTAACCACTCTTGAACAAACCGCATACTATCCCTTAACAAAACCGGGAGAGCGGTTCCCTATTGCAGATTCTAGTTTACAGCCTACAATGCCCGCAAAGCCTAAACAATCGCTTGATATATCTGCTCCCTCAATAGTCCATCAACATTACTTTTTGGGGTTGATTCACGGCCTGATTTGGATTGAACAACTGGCATATGAAAAACTTCAATCCTTAGGGTGTAGCCAACTCAAACAGATATACACGGTGGGCGGTGGCGTCCACAACGAACTGTGGATGGCACTTAGAAGCGAGCGCTTTAAAAACAATGGAAGCAGTAAACTAGGTTATGAAATGGCGAGACCAGCCTCACTTGAAGCGGCCTTTGGTGTTACCCGCTTAATAGAACCATAATGCTTAATAATATCCCAAGCTTAAATTTTAACTAACTAAACGAGAGAGTCATCATGGTCGATACTTATACGACACCCCAGCTCATTGAGCAACTTAACCAAGGTCCAGTTGACTTTAGTAGCGTCATACAAACGATTGAAAATGAATATGATTTTACGCCAACGCTTTTCAAGAACGGCCAAACGGTTAACGCTGAAAACACCAATAATGGTTCTTGTAAAATTTTTGCTTTCGGTCAACTTAACGACCTATCAAAACAAGCGACATTGAATGCTTTCGGTAGTTTTTATACTGAAGATGTCCTCAAACACCCTGAAAATGAAGACCATCAGAATATTCGTAACTTTATGGAATTTGGTTGGGATGGCGTTGACTTTACAAGCCCTGCGCTTGTTTTAAAATCCAGTTAAAAATGGTTGTCTAGCAATGCTTATTGCATAAAGATTGTTTAAAACCAGGTTATAAAAAAGCCCGCAAACCAACCAGGCCTGGTCAGTTTACGGGCTTTTAAGTTTGAACTTTTAGATCTGCTGTAACAAAATCACATCGCTGAATTAAGCAGCGTGTATCTTTCTGACTAATGCTAAATCCAAATAAGTATGGCCTTGCACGTCGCCAGCCAACACTTTGAACGGATCATTCGCTTCACCCATTTGGTTCAAGACCAACTCGGCACCCGTAAAATCGTCTTCTTTAGTGTATTCATTAATCGTAATAATGGTTTTAAGATCCGCACCCGCAGAAGACTTAAAGCCATTGAAGGAGTCTTCAAACGCAATCGCATCCTCAGCCGTCAGGTTCATTTGCTCCAAAGCCCAAATGTAGATATCAGGGGCTGGCTTTTTCGCTGGAACAATATCACCCGCAGCAATGACTTCAAACCAACTTTCTGAATCTGGCCCCAATGTATTGACCAATAGAGCCGTGACATTCTCTGGCGTAGTGGTCGTCACAACCGCCATACGCATACCTTCTGCTCTTGCTTCAGCAATTAGGCGTTCAACACCTGAACGCAAAGGGATTTTACCTTCAGCCATGAGATGCGTATAGAAATCTGTTTTCGATTTATGTAGACCCACGACAAAACCATCATAATCATCAGGCTTGATAAAGTCCGTATTAAACTTTTCTAGGTAATAACGGATACGCTCTTTACCACCAGTTACAGCTAATAGTTCACCATATAGCGCTTCATCCCAATTCCAGTCTAATCCTGCTGCTTCAAAAGCCATGTTAAATGCAGGACGATGTCCGTCGCGCTCTGTATCCGCTAATGTGCCATCCACATCAAATAAAAGTGCTTGTAATATCGTCATCTAATTTCTCTCTTTGTTTTGAAGATTAAACTGGGAAAGGATTTTGCTTGATATGCAGATGAATTTCAAGACAAAAATAGTTTTTTGCCCAATATAGGCGTATGTTTTTTTACCCCGATTAGATAAAAACTCCTTGTTGTCGCTAATTAAAACTGATATAAAAGGGGGATGCTTTAAACAAAAAAACACTTGTCCAAGCATTAGATTTTTCAAAAGAACAAATAAAAAAAACGTCATAATTTGAGTTAAAATAATAATTGTAGAGCGTGTACATGATTTAGAATGCGTCGAATATGTACTAGGAGAGATAACATGGAAGAAACAATGGATTTTATTGAAAACTACCCGGCCTATAAGCCTTCTAAAGACGAAGAGTATATGAGCCCTGCGATGCTGGAGCACTTCAAACAGAAGTTAAACACGTGGAAGACTCAGTTAATCGAAGAAGCAAGCAGTACGGTTTCTCACCTGCAAAAGGACTCTGATACGCCTGCTGACCCAAGCGATCGCGCTTCTCAAGAAGAAGAATTTGCTTTAGTGCTTCGTACCCGTGATCGTGAACGTAAACTCATCGATAAGATTGATAAATCTTTAAATGACATCCAAAGTGGTGACTTCGGTTACTGCAGAATGAGTGGTGACGAAATTGGCTTAGCTAGAATGGAAGCCCGCCCTACTGCAACCTTGACTGTTGAAATGAAACGCAAGCAAGAAATTCGTGAAAAACAAGGTATTGCTTAAATAGAAATCCTAAAAGCGGTTTTTGCTAAGGCTTAGCTTAGCAACATGGACGCAATCGCTTTATGTAGTTTATTTTATGCGTTTTAGTTATTCAGAAAGACCATTAAAATCAGGTATGATTTAAACACCTGATTTTAGCATCCCTTTCTTGCCACACAACTAACTACCCCAATCCCACTCGCTGTTTAGCACTTTTTCCTGTGTCTCAAGACCCACCCACTAAGTAGAAGGCTTGATTAGATTTGACTGCCGACGAACTCATTAATGCACTGTGCTTACCACAAAGTTACGCTCACCCAGTTGAAGTCATTACGACTATAGAAACCCACATCTCAATTGTTTTTCTAACAGGTCCTTATGCCTATAAACTCAAGAAAAATGTCGATTTCGGCTTTTTAGACTTCAGCAGCATCGAAAAGCGAAAAAAATTCTGTGAGCTTGAACTTAAACTTAATAAACGCTACGCTCCGCAACTGTATCTGGATGTTATTGCGATTTATTTAGATGAAAACAACCAAGTAACACTTGAGCCTGCTAAGGCAAATTCCGCTCCAATCGACTATTTAGTTAAGATGAATCAATTTGATCCGAATCAGGTACTGGGTAGACTGCTACAAAACCACGATTTAAGCCACCCACAAATTGAAGCACTGGCATTTCAAATTTCAGATTTCCATCTTAACGCAGAGATTGTGGAATCCAATAGTTTATTGGGCGAGCCTGAAACTATCCTACAACCCATGCTAGATAATTTTCCAACCCTCTATGAGGCTTTGGGCAATACCCACAAACAACCCTTAGACCAATTGCACGAATGGACTTTGCAGCAGTTTGATGAATTACAAGATTTCATTAAACAACGAAAACGGGATGGTTATGTAAGAGCCTGCCATGGTGACCTACACATCGACAATATCACGCTGATCAAGGGTCAACCTGTGTTATTTGATGGCATTGAATTTAATGAAAACTTTCGTTGGATTGATGTCATTAGCGACCTGGCGTTTTTGTTAATTGATTTAGATTTTAGAAAAAAACCGCAACTCAATAGAATGATTTTATCCCTCTATTTAAGTCGAACAAATGACTTTAGGGCATTGAAATTACTGTCTTTCTATCAAGCGTATCGCGCATTAGTCCGTGCAAAAATAACTGCATTAAGGGCTGCTCAACTGCCACCCAACAGCCTAGATCATCAATTATTAATGCAGAAGACCACTGATTACGTCACGCTCGCTAATGGCTATACACAACACAACTCAAAACCTAAACTCATTCTCTTGCAAGGCGTCTCAGGCTCTGGCAAAAGTCATCTTGCGAATGCCTTATTAACACTGATAGATGCCATTGTCATTAGTTCAGATAGAACTCGTAAACAACTGTATGGCATAACACCACTTCATCGTGTTTCTGAGAGTGAAAAAGCAGAATTGTATGCGCCTTCAATGAGTCAAAAAACCTATCAAGCACTTTTGAATCAAAGTCGAGATATCCTTTCTCAAGGAAAGAATGTCATTGTCGATGCAACCTTCTTAACAAAGAACCATCAACAGCCTTTTACAAAATTAGCAGAAGAACTGGGTTGTCCCTCTTATCTGATTTATATTGAATCCTCAGCAGAAACGGCCACACAGGCAATCCAAATCCGCCGACAGTTAAATGACAACCTTTCCGATGCTGATATTAGTGTCATGCAGCATCAGTTAAGGGTTATTGAACCACCTACATTAGCTCAACCGGCCAAGTCGACTCAAAGTAGCCTAAAATTAAATGCCAAATTACTTCGCGAGTTTTTTCCGACTGAAATGATTCAAGAATTTCTAAATCTGCCGATAGATTAATTAAGAAATCTTTTTACCAAATTTTCAAACGGGCTTTCTCCCCAAATAACTTTGGTATCAAGCAAGTAATTAAGGCGTTATCACTCAATGAACTCGCAGACTCCCTATCTAAAATTATCTGTTAAATTAGTTAAACTGGCGTATTTATCAATACTGCCATCCATACTGATGCGACTCGTTACTCGCCTAACGCTTTCAAGTTTCATTCTGATAGCCCCAAATTTTGCAGTCCAAGCTGCTGAGATGCCTATAAAGCCAGTTAGTGAAGTGGATTTTTTAGGCCTTGATTTAATTAAGGCTGATTTAAACACTGTGCGTAGTCACCTCTGGGATATTGGCGGATTTTTGCAAGCCAAAACCACCGTTAAACAACGTAATATTGATAAGTTTTTCCCTTGGTCCAATCTTCGTGACAGTTATTATGTGCAGTTCCGCTACAACCACGCGGGGAAGATTACCTCAGTCAAGCGCTTGTATCGCCCTTATTCTCAAGAGAGTGCCCATCCAAACAATGAAATCAAAACCAAAGACATTGCGCTACAGTTAATTAAAGAAGTCGGTCAACCGACCTCTGTGACTAGGAAAGGTTGGGGAGGTAGTCTCAAATACTCGGCTTATACTTGGCAAGATGATAAGGTCACTATAAAAGTAGATCGAGAAGGCAGTACTAAATTAGGCAATGTTTTTATTGAGTACATCATCGATATTAACGACCCTTTTGAGGTCAACAAAGAAGATAAAGCAGGACAGGTTTAATGGATATCTCAGCGAACTCTGCTTCTCAAATAGCGACACAAGGCATTCAGTCAGGATTTCAAAGACTTGCGGACAATACTCAAAGAATCATTCAGCCAGTCAACCCGCAGCAAAGCCAAGCTCAGACATCATCAACTAGCTTAGAAGCGAGCCTGATTGATAACCAACAAATTGCAACTCAAATTCAAGGGCTTGCCAAGGTCTTAAAAACCGAAGACGCTCTCCTCGGAAAACTTTTTGAAGATTGGGCTTAAGCACTTAAACCAAGCAATTACGTCCAAGAACCTAACCTCTTTTGAAATCTACTGTTAAGTCTTTTTGACGTTTTTAACAAAAGCCTTAATCATCGGCCAAGCTTCCTCCAAATGCTGAAAGGCATGATCCCCCTCTTTAAAAATATGTACAACAGATACGGTACTCGATTCTGCTTGATATTTTCCTAACGCGAAAGGTAAATCTATCACCTCATCGCCTTCATCCAATAACAACATCGATGGAATTGTGTTATCTAAAACAGCACAATCAAAACACTCTAACTGTTGAATATAGACTTCATCAATAATGAATTTCTCGCCCGTATTCGGGTTACTGCTCGCACCTAAGTTCTGCATAAAAATCGACTTGGGATTTAAAGCGGGGTTAATCATAATATAGGTTAACTTATACTTCTGTCCTAAAAACTGCGCGTAGTAGCCTCCCATAGAGGATCCCATAAGAACAATGGGTTGTTGTTTTTGGGTCAACAGGTCTTGTAACAAGGTTTCTATTTTTTGAACACTCTCAACAGGGCTAGAAATTGGGTACGTCAGCGTAATGATTTCTTTGAAAATGGGATTTGATAACGGTTCTGAAGCTTGCTGTGTTGGACTGTTTTCCGTTTGAACTTGTTGGACAAGCCAACGCCCCTTCTGACTGTTTGCACTGCTTAAAAAGCCATGTAGATATACGCATATAACGGATTGCATTCTGTTAAAATCCCTTGATGATAAAAACACCGAAAATAGTACAACGCCCTGTAAATCCAACCGTTTATGAAGCGGCAAAATCACTAGGTTTATCTGATTTGCAAGCCCAACTGGTCGCAAATCGAACCGATGATACAACAGATTTAGAGAAAATTGTTTTTCCTAAATTAAAACACATCCAACATCCTCGCGCTTTAAAAAACTCAGAAGCAGCAGCCCGCCTTATCGCACAAGCGATTCAAGAGGATGGCGTGATTGTTTTGGCCACCGATTATGATACCGATGGCGTGACCTCAGCGTGGGTTGCTAAAACCGCATTGGTAAACTATTTTGGTGTACCTGAATCACGCGTTGTGCACATTATCGGTGAGCGTAAGTCAGGTTACGGCATTACGGATGAAGTTGTTGAACGAATTTTAGATATTCCTAAACCCATCGCCTTAGTCATATCGGCTGACCAAGGCTCTAGTGATGAACTTAGAATTGCCCGTTTAAAGGCATCCGGCGTCAAGGTTTGCGTAACCGACCACCATCAAATGCCACTTGAAGGGCCGCCGAAAAGTGCCACCATCACCGTCAATCCCCAACAAGCGGGCTGTGAGTATGATAAAACCGTTGCCGGTTGTTATGTCATCTTTATTGTCATGTCTCAAGTCAGACAAGCCCTTATCGATGCCGGCCATTTGCCAGCTGATAGTGTCTCTTTAAAAGCCCTAGCTTTAAATGTGGCTCTAGGGACCGTTGCCGACAGTGTCAGCCTTAAAAGCCCCAATAACCGCGCTATCGTTCAATCTGGTTTACAGTTTATTAATCAATTTCAATCCCCTGCTTGGCAGGCGATGCGGCTTTTGAATGATAATCAAGGGCAGCCTTATGATGCAGAGTTTCTAGGATTTCAAGTCGCGACACGCATCAATGCCGCCAGCCGTGTGAGTGATGTCACCACTGCATTTCATTTCTTAACAGCACCGACTGCACAACAAGCCCAAGTCTATCTCGATCAACTGGATTCAGACAACGTTAATCGCCGTGCCCAGCAAGAAGGCATGCTGCAACAAGCTAAACAAATTGCCGAATCTTTGTATCATCCTGAAAAATATACCATGACGGTTAGAATGCAAGGTAATGCCGGCATTCAAGGGATTATTGCTTCACGTATTGGCGAACAATATGGCTTACCAACCATTGCGATGACCGATTTGGAAGATGGCTTTATCGCTGGCAGTGGTCGCGGCATTGTTCCGAGCATTGATTTAAGAGATGCTTTTCAATGGATGTCAGAACAACATGCCGGTCTGTTTGTCTCAATGGGTGGTCATGCTGGTGCAGCAGGTTGCATGATTCCTGTTGAAAATTTTGAGGTGTTTACTGAGCTGTTTGAACAAGCGATTAAAGACCAGTTAGGCGATGAAGCCCCTACCCCGATAATTGAAACCGATGGTCCCTTACAAGGTTGGCAACTAACACCTGCCCTAATTGAGGAATTAAAAGCATTAGAACCTTATGGTAGAGAATGGCCTAAACCTTTGTTTTCTGGTCGTTTTACGGTTAGTGAAGTCAAAGCCGTGGGTCAAGCCAAAACACATATTTCATTCAAGTTAGTCACCGATGATAATAAGCGGATTACGGCAATTTACTTCAATGCTAAAGAATCTGACTTGGATTTAGACCCTTTTTCAAAAGGCGATTTAATTGAGTGTGTTTATCAACCTAGTTTGAACACCTACTATGGCAGAACCTCATTACAATTAAGAATAGTAACTGCTCAGCGCATTTAATGAAATGGTTTCGCGGGCAAAACCAGTGTGAATATTAAAGCGCTTTTGAAGACCCCAGAAACAAAATAACCAAGCCTGGTCAGATTAACTTTGACCAGGCCTGGTTGTTTTAAAATGCCAATATCACTCAATAATAGGATCTAAAAATCGGGGATTTAAGCATTTAAGAAGCTTAAAATCTCTTTCTCAATATCCTGTTTATCAATCACGGTTTTCTGAGCTATCTCTTTAGAGAACAAGTCAGAAATTTGTGAAGGAATCTTCACATTAGCTTTCTCGGCAATAATTGCTAATGCTTCACGGTCATGTTTAACGACTTTTCCTGTTAAGGTGCTGGCAATCACTGGAGAGAACTTAGTCCACTCTGCCGTTGAATAAGCGATGGTTTTAATCGACTTATCTGCTCTACAGGTGTCATAAGCTTTAAAACAGGTCGCGGTGTGCGGACACATTAAGTAACCTACCTCAAACGCCTGTTTAATATAATCCAGACCTTCTTGATCAGTACAAAAGTCTGCCGCAAAAATCGTTTGCACTTTTGCTAATTCAGCCGCACTTAACTCATAAAATTTATCATTGTCTAATTGCAACATCAGCTCTTTGGTTCTTTCAGCACCCAAAAGATCAAACAAGATACGTTCAATATTGGATGACTTAAGAATATCCATTGCCGGTGATGTGGTTGGAATGACCGAAACATTACGTAAGTCATATTTACCCGTAGTAATGAATTTAGTTAAAACATTGTTATTATTCGATGCAATATGAATCTGTTTAACCGGCAAGCCCATTTTATAAGCGTAGTAGCCACCTAATGCATTACCAAAGTTTCCGCTAGGTACATTTAGATAGACTTGATCGCCCATAGCAATCGCTTGCTGACGAACCAACTCTAAATAGCTGTAGATGTGATAAATCGTCTGGAAAATAATACGTCCGAAATTGACCGAATTTGCAGCAGATAAAGAAATATCTTTTTCTTGTAAGGTTTTAGCAAAAGCCTCAGAGGTTAACAAATGCTTGAGCGCACTTTGTGCATCATCAAAATCGCCATGAATACCAATCACTTTTAAGTTTTTAGCATCTTCAGTGACCATCTGTAGACGTTGCACATCCGAAGTGCCGCCGTCTGGATACAAACAAACCACTTGCACGTTGTCACGGTTTTTAAAGGTTTCTAATGCGGCTGGCCCCGTATCTCCGCTGGTAGCGGCAAGAATTAAATATTTTTCATTACGCTCTTGAGCAACGGCAGATAAAACCTTACCAAACGGCTGTAACGCCATGTCCTTAAAGGCACGTGTTGGGCCGTGATAAAGCTCACTGACATATAAGTCATCATAAACCTTAACCACCGGAACAGGATTGCTTGGATCATCAAAATTGTCATATAGACTCAGGGCATCATCAATCACTGATTCAGCAATATCCACTTCAAAGAGGGCCAAAACATCTTTAGCGAGTTTTTTATAGCCAGAATTCACATGGCTTGTAAAAAATCCTTCATCAAATTGCGGCAAACGCTCTGGTGAATAAACCCCACCAAAAGAGGACATCGGACTTAGGATTGCTTGTGAAAAAGTAATCGAAGTGGGTTTTTGGCCATCATTGCCGCGCGTTTCAATAAAATTCATGGTGAACCTGTCTGTTAAAAAGTTTGATGTATCTAAATAATCTGCAAATTATACAGAAATATTATGCTCTTTTAGTCTTCAATTGATTGAATTATCCCCACGTCACAATTGTGATAGTGATTTTTTAAGACGCCAGAAACGTCGTAAATGACCTGGCTTGAGATGGTAGCGATAATGATTACCAAAATCGAGCAATAAAGAGCCTATCTGTTGATTTTTAAGCGCTTGTTGTAAAGGCACCAACCAATCGGCTTCTAGGGTTTGCAACGCTGATAGCCAATCGGACTGTTGCATTAAGCCTAATGAATCGCTTAAGCCATCCAGTCGAATCAAATGATGCTTTATGTTAGAGTTCGAGGGTTCTAAAACCGCTTGTGTATTCAACCAGGCCTGGTAACTTTGGGGTGAAGGCATTTGTTGTGCTTTTGAAACTTTGGCTAACCCCTTTAAATAGAGTTCTTCAGACCAAATCATGGCATCTTTACGCTCAACGACAGCAGAGTGATCTAAAATGCCTTCACCCCAAACCCAAACGCTGTTAATTTCAGGGTAGCCCTGCTCTCTACGACTTTCATTGACTGGATGCGTATAGAACAACATTTGGGTTTCATTGAGTAGCTGACGCCAATAACTCGCCGCATTACCGGAAGGATAGCGTTCATTCACTGGCTGATAAGCCACCGATTCAATCGAATGCGTTTTAATATCGACCGGTTGCTTAATTCTCAGGTACCAAGCCATTGCAGTGGCGTACTCGAGCACGACTTGATCCTGTGCAAAATGTTCATTAAAGGCTTCCAGTAAGGCTTTAGATTCGGCTTCGGTAATACCTAAGTCAGCTCCCGGAATCAATACTAACGAGTCTCTATCGGCAATCATCTGCACTGGATCAACTCGTAACCAAAAGACGCCTGGGTCATAATCCTCAAACTCTACAGAAGCCATAATGGCGGCTTTAGCGAGTGCTTTGGGTTGATGAAAAAGGTAACTGGCCTGTTCATCCAGAGGCTGAGATTTGGCTGCAAATCGATCGGCCTTAGCTAATAAAGTCTGTAAAGCTGGTAATTTTAAGGTACTTAAGGCATCAGACGCCTCTTTAATTCTAAGCGGATTTAATAAGTCAGGCACCCATAAAGTAACGGCAGGCATTGTGTTATCTGCTTTGGCTCTTTTAACGGATTCGGTGTGTTTCACAGTTCTCTCCAATCACATATCTCCAACCATAAAAAAGTCGGGCAAGCCCGACTTTTGTTGTTCTGCAAAAAAGACTTTGCTGACTGTTTTTTAGAACGTTAACCAAGCGTTTCAATACGAATACGCATAATCTCATCATCCATTTCTTGTAACTGAGATAAGGCTGCTAAGGCTAAATTTAGTTTCGATTCTTTAACCTTATTAGTAATCATCACCAAGGTTGCATCACTCGGTTTTTGAGTGGAAGGTTCTTGATACAGATGCTCAATATTGATATTGGAGTCTGCTAAGATTGTCGTGATTTTAACCAATACACCCGCATGATCTTCAACAAAACAACGGATGTAATAACTGGTTTCAATCTCTTCAATCGAAACAACTGGCGCTGACTGTAATTGATCGGCAGCAAAACCTAACGCCGGAACTTGATCAGCTTGCGGCTGATCTTTCCAACGAATGACATCAATAATATCCGCAACCACTGAACTAGCCGTTGGCCCGGCACCAGCACCTGGGCCGTAATACATGGTTGGACCCACATGATCACCATAGGCCATCACTGCATTCATGACACCGCTGACATTGGCCATCAATACGGTCTTTGGCACCATCGCAGGATGAACGCGCAATGAGTAACCATTTTCAAGTCGACTTGCCATCCCCAAGTGTTTGATCTCATAACCTAACTGTTCGGCAAAACGAATATCATCTGCAGAAACTTTGCTGATACCTTCAGTGTAAACTTTGTCGAACTGCAGTTCGATGCCAAAGGCAATGGACGCTAGAATAGTGAGCTTGTGCGCGGCATCAATACCTTCAACATCAAAGGTTGGATCCGCCTCCGCATAACCTAATTCTTGAGCGACTTTAAGTACCTTGGCAAAATCAGCACCTGGCTTTTTCATTTCGGTCAGTATGTAGTTACCCGTACCATTAATGATACCAGCAAGCCATTCGATCTTATTGGCTGAGAGACCTTCACGCACGGCTTTAATGACCGGAATTCCACCCGCAACAGCGGCTTCATAATTAACAATTACATTATGTTTTTTAGCCAAAGCAAACAAGCTGTTACCGTGTTCAGCAATCAATGCTTTATTGGCCGTCACGACATGCTTACCATTCTGAATAGCCGTCTCGATCAGTTTCTTCGCTAAACTTGTGCCTCCCATTAACTCAACCACAATATCCACATCGGGATGATTGACTACTTCTGCAGGGTTATCGGTCAATTGAATGCCTGTAGTATCAGCAGAACGTGAACGATTTAAATCACGCATGGCAATAATCGCGATTTCAATGTTTTGACCTAAACGGCGCTGAATTTCTGGCATGGTATTGTTGATGATATCTACAGTACCACCACCAACAGTTCCTAATCCTAATAAGCCGATTTTCACTGTTTTCATTTGGTATTCCCTAACGTCTACTCACTACCAAATAGTTTGGTAGCAAATTATAATTTTGTTTAATCTTGTTTGATTAAGCCATCTTTTCTAAACATGTCACGAATACCACGTATCGCCTGACGAGTACGATGTTCGTTTTCGATTAAGCCAAAACGCACATGGTCATCACCGTAATCACCAAATCCAACACCGGGTGAAACCGCAACTTTCGCATCGGTTAACAATTTCTTAGAAAATTCAATTGAACCCATCGCCTTATATTCTTCAGGGATGGGAGCCCAAAGAAACATAGTGGCCTTCGGCGGCACAACAGGCCAGCCAATAGAATTCAAGCCATCACAAAGTACATCTCGACGGACCTTATACATATCACAGATTTCTTGCACACACTCTTGCGGACCTTCTAAAGCGGCAATTGCGGCGACCTGAATCGGTGTAAAAGTACCGTAATCTAAGTATGACTTAATGCGTTTAAGGGCATTGACTAAGGTCGGATTACCCACCATAAAGCCAACACGCCAACCAGGCATATTGTAACTTTTAGATAAGGTATAAAACTCAACCGCGATGTCTTTAGCACCTTCCACTTGCATAATAGATGGGGCGACATAACCATCAAACACGATATCAGCATAGGCTAAATCATGAATAACCCAAATATTGTGCTCTTTAGCGATGGCAATGACTCTTTCAAAAAACTCTAACTCAACAGTTTGAGTCGTTGGATTGCCAGGAAAGTTTAAAATTAACATTTTTGGTTTAGGCCATGATTCTTTAATCGCTTTTTCAAGCTCTTCAAAGAAATCAACATCCGGTGTCATCTTCACGTGGCGTACATCGGCACCGGCAATCACAAATCCAAAAGGATGGATTGGATAAGCTGGATTAGGCACTAAAACGGTATCCCCCTTGTCAACCGTTGCCATGGCGAGATGCGCTAAACCTTCTTTAGAACCGATGGTTACAACCGCTTCAGTTTCATAATCGAGCTCAACATCAAATTTGGTTTTATACCAGTTACAGATTGCTTTGCGTAAACGTGGAATACCCTGAGAGACTGAATAACGGTGGGTTCCTTCACGTTGAACGACCTCAATCAGCTTGTCGACGATGTGTTTAGGTGTATCTTGATCCGGATTTCCCATCCCAAAATCAATGATATCTTCCCCTCTGCGGCGGGCTTCTGCTTTTAACTCTCCAACAATGTTAAACACATAAGGAGGAAGTCTGTTTATTCTTTGAAAATCGTCTGACACGATGGGTAGCCTTCAATAATTTTACAGTGTTACCTAAGTCGAACTCTAAACCGATTCGCTGTTTGGCAACACAGACATAAGGGGATTTTATTAAAGGAATAATGATACAGCATCATTTTTTTTCGTCAATTGAAAAAGCGGCTAAAAACCGCTTTAATAGCGCGATTAATTTACATTTAAGGCCAGGCTCTTTGTTAAGATACAAGCCTACATAAGGATAATCTTTAATGAAGTTTACAGAACACCGAGATTCGAACGTATTTGCTGTCAAACATTATGAACCAGGCCTAGTCAAAGTAAATAATTTAACGTTTACGGAAAGTTGTTTTATTACTCAGTTTACGACTGAAAGTGAATGGCCGTGCGACGCCATAGAAAACCTGAATACTGACCTTCTTGATCTGCTGCTAGCAACAAAATCAGAGGTGATTATTTTAGGGACCGGTGACAAACAAGTATTTCCAGAACCCAAGCTATTTGCTTATTGCGCATCGAAAGGCGTTGGATTGGAAGTCATGGCGAATGATGCGGCTTGTCGAACTTATAATGTTCTGACAACCGAAGACAGAGATGTTGTGCTCGCTCTGGTAATGTCAGCCTAAATTACCATCCTATTAAGCCATCCTCATTATCTGATACTGATAGCTTAAGACATTCCAACATGAATGTTTAAGGATTTACCTTAACGTTTTTACTTTGTAATGAATTACTTCTTCAGGACTTTACGAATGTCGATTTTTCGACCTTGATATCTCGCTTCTAAATAGAGTTTAGGTTTTGCAGTATTACCGGTAGCGCCCATGAGAGCTATCTGCTGACCTCGCTCCACTCTATCCCCTTCCTTAACCAACAAAGCGCTGTTATGTGCATAGATCGACATATAATCATCATCATGTTTTATGACGACCATCCAACCATAGTTGATAATGCCATTACCTGCATACACGACATTTCCTGGCGCAACGGTTGCCACTGCTTGTCCGGGTAAACCGTAAACCTCTAACACCGACAAGCCTGCTGAATCCCGAATAAAGCGATGGTCAAGTTTTGAATGCATGGGCCATTGCCATTTAGAAGATTTAGACCTCACTATAGACTTTTTCTGACTGGCCGATTTTTTCGAAGTACTCACGGAACGGCTTGCTGCAGTTGCGGTGGTTGATAGAGGACTGCCAGAAACATATCGTGGTTGGCTATTTTGCTTAACTTTCTTCTGGGGCTGGGCAATTACCGCATCCCCAATGGGCATTGTCAATTCTTGTTTAACATAAATAAAGTAAGGCGGGAGCAAGTCATTGGCTTTGGCCAAGGCTTGCATGCTGACTTGGCACTGCACGGCGATATCACTTAAGGTATCGCCAGAAACTACTTTATAGTAAGGCTTACATTGAGACGAGCGTTTCTCAGATGAATGAACACTTGGTGAAGCATTTGTTAAACCACTTCTTGCATCGTACTTCAAAGGGGAACTACAACCACTCAAAAACGATCCTACAAGGATTACTCCACAGGCGTTAAAAACGCGAACATTCACCAATGAAATTAACACAGACAAAAAACTCATAGATTCCTTCAACACTTACTCAATTTATTAGATTTAACTTGTTTAGGTTTTTAGCAAGAATTGTGGGCCCCGAGAGACCCACAACATCCATTCGTACGCTTAATATTTACTCAAAAGGTAGAGTACCAATAAAAGCACAAAGCCCCAACCCAACCAGTCAACCCATTTACGAATTGAAGCTTCCATTTTCGCACCGCCCCACTTCATTAGCCCCGCTACCAAATAAAACCGCGCACCGCGACCGATTAAAGACGCGACCATAAATGGCAATAATGCCATACTCGTTGCGCCTGCGGTAATGGTAAATAACTTATAAGGGACTGGACTAAATCCAGCGATAAAGATAATCCAAACCCCATACTCTGCAAAAAATTGTTGGACTTGTTCCATTCTATGGCTGTAACCAATGGATTCGATCAACGGCAACACCAAATCAATTGCCCAATAACCAATGGCATAACCCAACAGCCCACCCAATAATGAAAAAATCGTCGTCAGCCAAGCGTAATAAAAGGCTTTTTGAGGGGTCGCCAAACTCATTGGCATCAACATCACATCGGGTGGAATCGGAAAAAATGAAGATTCTGCAAAACTCATCCCACTTAAGTACCAAGTTGCTTTAGGATGTCTCGCCCAATTTAAAGCTTTATCGTAGAGGCTTGTAAATAACTTCAATTTTCAATTCCTTGTTTCATCGGAACAAACATCACTTCACCTAAGCAGGTTTTACGGATGCCTTCTGTGGTTTTTTCAAATCCAAAAAGTAGCTGCTTCTCTTCACCCAGTGGCATCACTAAACGACCGCCGACCTTTAATTGTTGAAGTAGCTCTTGGGGTAATTCTGCTGGCGATGCTGCGGAGATAATGGCATCAAACTGTGGGGCTTGTGAGCGACTGAAAGCCCCCTGAGGCTGATCGTTTGGCCATCCCCAGTGACCATCACTGATTTCATATTGAATATTATCTAATGCAAGTCGAGACAAGACTCCTTGTGCACGCTCAGACAGTGGGGCTATTCGCTCAACTGTAAAAATCTCATTTGCAAGCAGAGCCAGAATGGCCGTTTGATAACCCGACCCCGTGCCAATTTCAAGCACAGTTTTAATAGGTTGCTGTGCAACGTTTGCAAATAACCACTGAGTCATTTTTCCGACAACCCAAGGCTGAGAAATCGTTTGTCCATAACCAATCGGTAACGCGGTATCTTCATATGAGCGACTGGACATTGCCTCATCCAAAAACAGATGCCTAGGGACGACTCGCATAACCTCCAAAACAGTTTGATCTGTCACTCCGAGCTCAATTAAGCGTGTAATCAGGCGGTTGCGAGTACGCTGAGAGGTCATCCCAACCCCTTGATACTGCTCAAAGGCAGCATTCGGGTAAATTAATTGGGTTTCTTTTTGGTGAATGACAGTCATAGAGAATGGTTTCCAATGGACATTTTCATAAAATTCTAATAGTTCTCAGCCCAGTCAGATAACTGATTCATCATTTCATAATGGGTTAAATCAATTTTAAGCGGTGTGATAGAGGCATAGCCTGATTCTACGGCATGGAAGTCTGTGCCTTCCCCTGCATCAGAGGCACTACCTGCTGGGCCTATCCAGTAAATAGGCAAACCCCGCGGGTCATTCTGCTTAACGACGGGTTCAGAAACATGACGTTTCCCTAAGCGGGTCACCTTCACACCCTTTAAAGCCTCTAAAGGAATATCAGGAACATTAATATTGATAATCGTATCGCTACTTAAAGTCATATTTGGCATCTGTTTTAAAAAATTAACCAAAACATGTGCAGCGGTTGCAAAGTTCTGATCTCCACAGAGTGAAATCGCGATAGAGGGCTTACCTAAAAAACGCCCCTCTGTAGCGGCTGCAACTGTACCAGAGTAAATGACATCATCCCCCATATTCGCACCAGCATTGATTCCTGAAAGCACAATATCCGGCTGATAACCCAGCCCACCATTCACCCCTAGATGGACACAGTCAGTCGGCGTACCATTGACACTGTAAACCTGGCAGTTTGGTGAACTGTTAGCCACGGTATGAGAATGCAATCTCAGAGGCTCAAGTAACGTTAAGGAGTTACTCGCAGCACTTCGGTTACGTTCTGGTGCCATAATGACTAAACTCTGAAACTGAACTTCTTGTTGAAGTGTTTCAAATAACTGTTGAATTCCTGGCGCAAAATAACCATCATCATTGGAGAGTAATATTTTCATCATGTAGAATAGAACCTTTGGCGGACTTTGACGCTTACTTATATAGCTATATAGGCGTTAAAATTTAAATTTACATAAAAGCTTGAAGAATTATATAGTCTCAAAGATGACAGAAGAAGATAAATCCACATTTCTCTCGGCCGTGACGGATGTTGCCCCTTTAAAAAAAGGCAACACCACAGCACAATACAGCCCAAAAAAGCTACAGCAAAAGACTCTGTCGACTTTACAGAAGTTGAGAAAAAAACAACACGAACAACGCCATTATGGATCAATAGAAACGCGACAGAACGATGGTCTCTCTGACCCTGTTGGGGCCTTTGAAAGTCTGTTCTATCATCAAAAAGGCATCCGTTTACAAGAGCTTTCCAAATTGAAAAAAGGCGATTTTCAGGTCTCTTCTGAACTCGATCTTCATGGACTGACTCTTGATGATGCTAGAACAGTCATGCATGAATTTATCAGCGAGGCTTATCACCTTAAACAACGCTACATCCGCATAATACATGGCAAAGGCTATAATTCCAGGGATGAGTATCCTGCGCTTAAAAACCTAGTGAATCAAGAATTGAAAACATTAAAAGCTGTTATCGCTTTTAGTAGTGCTCCAGTCAGAAATGGCGGGACAGGTGCCGTGAATGTTTTCCTAAAGGCACAATAATCTTTTTTATGAAAAAAAGAACGTGACTTCAGACAGATGAAGTAAATGTTTAACAGCCTGAAATTTCAGGTGCATTTGAACAAATTAAAGGCTATTGAGAACCTACCAGGCCTGGTAGATTAGACATTTCACCAGAAACATCATCCTGCTTTGCTGATTTAAGTTCAATCACATTAATAAACACCTCATCCTGCTTGACCATTCCAAGTGTTTGCCTCGCGATGGTTTCAATTGAAGCCGTGTCAGACTGTAAATCTTTCACTTGCTGTACAAGCTGAGCATTCACCAAACGTTGTTCTTCAAGTGAAATCTCTAGTGTTTTCAACTGTTCCTGTAACGCAAAAAGCTCGCCAAGCCCCCCTTCAGAGGACAATAAGCGAGCTTGTAAAATCAGAATGAGAAAAGCTAATCCAAGATAAATCTTTTTCACTGAGCTTTCCTTTTGATCATCTTCTTTTGAGTTTACTTTTTCAAGTTATAGAAAGCGTCCATTCCTGGATAGACCGCATCTGCACCAAGTGCTTCTTCGATACGGATCAATTGATTGTATTTAGCAATACGGTCTGTACGAGAAAGTGAACCAGTTTTGATTTGACCTGCACCAGTTGCAACCGCAATATCCGCGATAACCGTATCTTCTGTTTCACCAGAGCGGTGAGAAATAACGGCCGTGTAACCCGCTTCTTTCGCCATACGAATCGCTTCGAAGGTCTCTGTCAAAGTACCGATTTGGTTGATTTTGATTAAAATAGAGTTAGCAATCTTCTTATCAATTCCTTCTTTCAGAATTTTAGGGTTTGTAACAAACAAATCATCGCCAACGATCTGTAGACGGTGGCCATCTTTTTCAGTTTGGTATTTGAAACCATCCCAATCAGACTCGTCTAAACCGTCTTCAATTGAGATAATTGGGTATTTATCAACCCAGCTAGATAATAGATCAACCATCTCTTTAGACGTTAACTTTTTGTCTTCAGAACCTAGGTAGTACATACCATCTTTATAAAGCTCAGAGGATGCAGCATCCATTGCAATCATAATGTCTTTACCAGCAACATAACCTGCATTTTCAATCGCTTCAAGAATCACTGTAATGGCTTCTTCGTTCGACTTAAGATCTGGTGCAAAACCACCTTCATCACCAACTGCCGTGTTATAACCCTTCTTACTTAATACTGACTTAAGTTCATGGAAGATTTCAGAACCGTAACGAATCGCTTCAGAAATGGTTGGCGCGCCAACAGGAACAATCATGAACTCTTGAAAGTCTACTGAGTTATCAGCATGTTCACCACCATTGATGATATTCATCATAGGCACTGGCATTTGGTAATTATCCGTCTTAAGGTAGGCAAATAAAGGCAAACCTTTTGATGCCGCAGCTGCTTGAGCTGTTGCAATAGACACCGCTAGGATTGCGTTCGCACCTAAACGAGCCTTGTTATGAGTACCATCAAGGTCGATCATGATTTGATCGATTGCAGCTTGATTCGTTGCATCTTGACCGATTAAAGCTGTTTTAATGTCATTTTTGATATTGTTAACCGCTGTTAAAACACCCTTGCCGCCATAGCGAGACTTATCACCATCACGTAATTCGATTGCTTCACGAGAACCTGTAGAAGCCCCTGATGGAGAAATACCACGTCCAAAAGAACCATCTTCAAGGATTACATCTGCTTCAACAGTTGGATTGCCACGAGAATCGATTACTTCACGTGCTTTAATATCTTTAATTAATGATGACATTTTTGATTTCCTATTAAACTTATATTGCTAAAATTTTTAAACTCTGTCTATCTTACTATCAGATTATGACAATGCAGTGACACTAAAAGTCACTCACTGCATTTAATCTCTTAAGGTATCTTCAATAAAACCGTACTGTTTAACCACGTCATCTAAAGCTTTCATGGTTTCCAGTAAAGGTTTTAGGTTACCTAATGGCCACATATTTGGACCGTCACTCAATGCTTTATCAGGATTAGGGTGGGTTTCCATAAAGATACCTGAAATCCCTGCTGCAATCGCTGCACGCGCTAAAACCGGGACCATTTCACGCTGACCGCCAGATGTTGTGCCATTCCCTCCAGGTTGCTGTACGGAATGCGTTGCATCAAATACCACGGGACAACCCGTGCTACGCATTGAAGCCAATCCACGCATATCTGAAACAAGCGTGTTATAGCCGAAAGAGGTACCACGGTCACAAACCATGATATTTTCATTACCGACTTCACGTGCTTTGGCAACCACTTGGTCCATATCCCAAGGTGCTTGGAACTGCCCTTTTTTGATATTTACAGGAATGCCTTGACGACAGACGTTTTGAATAAAGTTAGTTTGACGGACTAAAAATGCTGGGGTTTGCATGACATCAACAACCGAAGCAACTTCATCTAAAGGTGAGTCTTCATGGACATCCGTTAAAACAGGCACGCCAATTTCATCTTTTACTTTCTGCAGAATACGCAAACCTTCTTCAACCCCAAGCCCTCTAAAGCTCGCCGTTGAAGAACGGTTGGCTTTGTCATATGAGGACTTATAGATAAAAGGAATGCCTAATGCAGCCGTCATCTCTTTTAATTGACCAGCAGTGTCGAGCGCCATCTGCTCTGACTCGATTACGCATGGGCCCGCTATTAAAAATAACGGTTGATCAATTCCAACATTAAAACCACATAATTTCATTTTATATCCGTTCCTTAATGTTTTTTGTGACGGTTTGCAGCTTCAACAAACGCGGTAAACAGAGGGTGCCCCTTACGCGGCGTCGATGTAAATTCAGGATGAAACTGGCAAGCTACAAACCAAGGGTGACCTGCAATTTCAATGGTCTCAACCAAACTACCATCTTCAGAGTGACCAGAGAAAATTAAGCCAGCGGCTTCCAATCTGGCAACATATCCATTATTGACTTCATAACGGTGTCTATGGCGTTCGCGAATAACACTTTTACCATACGCGGCTCTAATTTTGGAGTCTTCAGTTAAAACGCAGTTTTGTCCACCTAAACGCATAGTACCACCTAAGTCAGCAGTTTCATCCCGCTCAACTTTGAGACCATTTTCATCCGTCCACTCCGTAATCAAAGCGACGACAGGATACGGTGTATTTGGGTTAAGCTCACTACTATGTGCACCTGTTAGACCTGCTACATGACGAGCATATTCAACCACCGCCATTTGCATACCTAAACAGATTCCTAAGTAAGGGATTTTATTTTCACGGGCGTACTGAATAGCGGCAATCTTACCTTCAACACCACGTTCACCGAAGCCACCTGGCACTAAAATAGCATCTTTATTTTCAATGGCACCTAGACCTGATGTTTCTAAACATTCAGAATCTATGTAATCGATATTCACGCGAGTATTAGTATGAATTCCAGCATGAATAAGGGATTCAATCAACGATTTGTAAGCTTCTGTTAAATCAACATACTTACCGACCATCGCAATCTCGACCGTTTTTTCAGGATTGAGTTGTGCCTTAACAACGGCATCCCAATCACTTAAATCAATATCAGTACATTCGATATTAAGGCGTTTAACCACCAAATCATCCAGACCTTGCTCATGCAACATGCGTGGGACTGAATAAATCGTATCAGCATCTAAAGAATTGATAACCGCTTTCTCTTCAACATTCGTAAACAGAGAAATTTTACGCTTTTCACTCTCTTGCAAGGCAATTTCAGAGCGACAAATTAAAATATCTGGCTGAATACCAATCGAACGTAACTCTTTAACCGAGTGCTGTGTTGGTTTGGTTTTAACTTCTCCAGCGACGGCAATATAAGGCAATAAGGTTAGGTGCATAAACAGAGAACGATCACGCCCAACTTCTAAGCTTAATTGGCGAATCGCTTCTAAGAAAGGTAAAGACTCGATATCCCCAACTGTCCCACCAACTTCAACCATGACCACGTCAAAGCCAGTGGCAGCGCTTAGAATACGACTTTTAATCTCATCGGTGATATGCGGAATGATTTGAACTGTGCCGCCTAGATAATCGCCGCGACGTTCATTCCGAATGACGCTTTCATAGACTTGACCAGCTGAGAAACTGTTTAGACGACTAAAATGACGTTGTACAAAACGCTCATAATGACCTAAGTCCAAATCGGTTTCAGCGCCATCATCTGTCACAAACACTTCACCATGCTGAAGCGGACTCATAGTCCCTGGATCGACGTTAATATACGGATCCATTTTAAGCATACTGACCTTAAGGCCTCTAGCCTCTAGCAGAGCACCCAAAGAAGCAGCCGCAATTCCTTTCCCAAGAGAGGATACTACGCCACCTGTTACAAAAATAAATTTAGTCATTTATCACACTTTATTGAAAGGTTAGAAATCGAGGATTTCGAGTAATCAGAATGGGAGGAGATTATAGTCTAAAACCCGCCTCTCAGCAATGTAATTTATTAGCAAAACAGTCTTATTACAGACGCAAATAGACCAACAACTTTAAACTGAATGACTGAAAACTGAGCGGTACCGAAACAGGCTAAAAAATCGCCCTATTAACAACTATTAACAACTATTAACAACTATTAACAACTATCAACGACCAAGCCCATTAGCTGCCAAACCAGCGCTTCAGGAACTTCGATTTTTACTTCTGCAGGCACTGCTTGATAGGAACCTGCCCGAGATTCTGACGTAGAAATCAAACAGTTATAACAGCCCAAGACTCCGACCAACTCGCCTTGCAAGACTAATACCGGCCAAACTTTTCTTTCCCACACCGGTATTGAATTCGCTTGAAAAAAACTTTTAAGTTTATTTCTTTTTAAATCATCATCTTGAGAAAGGCTTCTAACTTCAATTAAATGACTTTTAGACAGCAATTCTTCACTTATAGTTAAAGCATAAGCTAGTGTCACCTGTGAGCTATCTAATGACTTACCAGAACCTTCTACATTATTTTCTTTATAGAGTTCCACTGCACGTAAAAACTCACCTAGAGAACTTGTGAAAGGCTTAGATTGCTTAGGTAAATAGTAAAGCCTGCCTTGATAGAATGCCAATTCGCCCTGAGACAAATGGTAAGAGAAGGCATTTTTACGGCTAATGCCTTTGACTAATAATACCGAGAGAATCCATTCGTAATGCTTTAAAGCAAGTGGCTGTGATGATGTCCTGGAAAACCAATAACGGATAATATTTTTTTGCTCTAACCAATCCAAATCATGAAATAGACTCAAATCTAGATAATAACTTGATGACTTATGTGACTCTAAACAACGACTTGCCATACGATCTAACAACAGCAGAGCTTCAGACATATTCTGAGCGCTCCGAGCAATAGTAACCTCTACATTTGGCCAGTGCGCTTGCAGAACAGGTAAAATCTCATGGCGTATCACATTTCGCTTAAAATCGAGCGAGCTATTGGATGGATCTTCTACCCAGCTTAGTTGAAAATAATTGGCATATGCCACCAGCTTTTCATATGGAATAGCGAGCAAAGGACGAACATGCCTAACTTTACCCGACGCTAAGCGAATTTCTTTTTGATAAGGCATCGCTGACAGACCAGCAACACCAGCCCCCCTCACCAGATTTAGCAGTACTGTTTCAGCCTGATCGCGCTGATGATGCCCCGTCACCAGAATGTCATCAGTAGAAGGTAATCTTGCCGATAGAGTATGATAGCGAAGCTTTCTTGCTACAGCCTCAATACCTTTTCTTTGCGTTTCTTGAATTTCGATGACACTTGATTCGAATGGCACCTGGAACGACTCGCAGACCCTCTGACAATGCGACTTCCAATCCAAAGAAATTGCCTGCAAGCCATGATCAACATAATGTGCATAAAGGCGATTTTTTATTGGCATAGCCAATTCATGCTGGGACAGTAAGTGTAATAAAACAGTGGAATCAAGGCCACCACTAAACGCCACACCAACAGTCGTCTGAGGGTTTACTGAAGTCAGAAAGCCCCTAAGCGCATCTGTAAAACAGTTTAAGTCATCTGGCAAGTGAATTGAGGTAGAAGTCATTGAATAGGACTAACGATAAGAGGCTCATGAATCATTCGAGTAAGAAACCCCGTACCCGCCGCTGCATAAAGACTCAAACAATCAGCCTTTAGAGCAGAGATTATGAAAAGAAAAGATTGATTAAGAAAGTTCGAAATTTCCGTAATCCATATAACGTTGATAACGTGTTTCTACCAACGCTTCAACAGGAATATCTTTAAGACGGTTTACCTGAGAAATCAGCGATTTCTTTAAATTAGATGCGGCTAGTTTATGGTCTCTGTGCGCACCGCCCAATGGTTCTGGAATAATTTCATCCACCAAACCAAGGGTTTTCAAGCGTGTTGCTGTGATTCCCAACGCTTCGGCCGCATCAGCCGCATTTGCAGCATTCTTCCATAAAATAGATGCGCAACCTTCAGGAGAAATAACGGAATAAGTACCATATTGCATAATCATCGTCACATCACCCACACCGATGGCTAAAGCGCCACCAGAACCGCCTTCTCCTATAACAGTACAGATAATAGGCACTTTTAGCTCAGCCATCTCAATCAGATTTCTAGCAATTGCTTCACTCTGACCACGCTCCTCTGCATTGATTCCTGGGTAAGCGCCTGGAGTATCAATAAAAGTAACGACAGGTAAACCAAAACGCTCTGCCATTTTCATTAAACGCAAAGCTTTACGATAGCCTTCTGGTCGCGGCATACCAAAATTACGACGAATCTTTTCTTTAGTATCTCGGCCTTTTTCTTGAGTAATCACCATTACTGGCTGACCATCTAGACGTGCTAAACCTGCAACAATGGCTTCATCATCTGCAAAGGCTCTATCACCATGTAACTCTTTAAAGTCCGTAAAGACCTCCGAAATATAGTCTAAAGCATAAGGGCGCTGTGGATGGCGGGATACTTTTGCAATTTGAACATCGGTTAGCTTTTTAAAAGTCGACTCGGTTAGATTCTTGCGTTTCTCTTCAAGTGATGCAATTTCCTGCAAAAGATTCATATCTCCGCCATCTAAATGACGTAACTCATCAATTTTGGCTTCTAGTTCCGCAATTGGTTGTTCAAAATCTAAAAAATCAAGTTTCATTCTACTTCCGTCTTCCATTGGATTGAGTGACAAATTAGGTCTATTTTAGCAAACTTGTGTTTGTTGTGTACAAAATGGCATCTTTTTTCGCTATAAATTTATTAAACAAGGCCTTTACTGAACGGCCCCGTAATCATTTAACCAAATAAAGACCAATAGTGAATTCAGTTACTATCCTTGTTATTTACTAAAACTATCGTAAAATCCCCCGCAATTATGAATTGCTTTGAATCCTGACTAGCACCTTGTCTTTACTGATTAGCGATAGCATTATTCGTCGGCATCACGTTCAACTCTATTCCATCGAGCATTTAATTCGTATCGTTCAACGCTGTTTATGAACTTTACCAATGAGAGACTCCATTACAACCTAATTTAAAACAAAGGAAATTTCCATGCAAGTAAATACCCTACTTAAAGCATTAACCACCCTCAGCATTTCGCTAGCTTCATTCTCCAGCCTGGCAGCAGAACCTGCTTTAGGGCTTAACGGATCTGGGGAGCTTGGCTTTACGGATAGTAGCGGAAACACCACGAGCACAACACTCTTTGCTGCACTGAAACTTAACTATAATCAAGCCAACTATGAAATAAAGTCTATATTTGAAACCAATTACAAGTCTGAAAACAACGAGCAAACTGAAGAGCGCTATTTAATCGATCTTCAGCACAACCGTTATTACAATCCGGAACGTAACTATTACAGCTTTGTCGGCGGGAAATTCGAAAAAAATCGTTTTTCGGGCATTGAACTAGATACGACCCTTTCATTAGGTTTAGGTAAACAACTTTTCAGAAATGAAGCCACCAAGTTGATTGGTGAAGCAGGTTTAGCCCAACAGACAACCACTTATACCGATGAAGTTGTTGGAGATGACAAGAATCAAACGGCTGTACGCTTAAAGCTAGATTTAACGCATCAGATCAACGCTCAAGTGGCATTCTCACAAGACATTACCTACTTAACAGGTAATGAGCAAACCACAATTGAAAGCAACACCGGATTTAAAGTTAAAGTAGCTGATCGCATGAACCTTAAAGCAAGTTACAAGTATCGACACAATGATAGCCCAGCTGCTGGGGCAAAAGAAACAGATACCCAAACGCTTCTTACCTTGATCTATGATTTTTAATTAAATTCGAATTCAAGTCATAATAAGTAAAAAAGCGCTTACTGGAAACCATTAAGCGCTTTTTTAATAAAGAATTCTAAAGAAAGCCTCTCTACTTACTAAGCAAAGGCTTTGCGCTTCACTGCTTGAGTCTGCTGATAGATTTCTAATAACGCCTGATGCCTTTGACTTGATTTAAAAATCTCCAGACCTAATGGCTGACCCCATAAAATTTCAGACCCTTCTATATTTGACCAGGCCTGGTCAGTTACCTCTCCCCCAAATAAACATACCATTGAATAGTTGTTTTTAGCATCCTCAGCAGTCATTTCTAACGCGAACTTTAATGCTCTATATGCCACAAGCCACGCATTAGTAGGAGACACGAAATACAAGGCATCCTCAAGGGTTTCTAACGCCTCCTCATGAGCCTTCGCAGCCAAGTAACACCAGAACTTCAATTCAATAATTTTTAATTCAGCCCAAAAGCTTTTAGGATCTGGCATTAAACCAACCAAAGACGCAACCCCCTGGTGATCACTCAGACCTAAATCATCAATTAAATTGACTAGGCCGATGTAATCCAATGTATCAGGTAAAGCCAGTAACTGCTCACGCAATAATCGACCGGTATTCTGGTTGCTTTCAATTAACTCATCCGTTGGATAGATTTCTGACATACCCGGCACCACAATTCGGCACGCCTCAAAACCATAATGATCATAGTTTGCCACATACACTGAGCAGCCCTGCGCTTGAACCTTGTCACACAACTGAGACCATTGAGCTTCAGTAGAGCCAGAAAAATCCCAGTGTACAAAATCAAAATCCGTGTTGTCAGAGATGAAATGTGCATGAATAAGACCACTCGAATCAATGAAGTGGTTCTCAATATTTTCATCTTCCGCGACAACAAACTCATCAAACACAGGGGTCTGAAAGCCATCTAAATGACCTAACTGTCGACCTTGTAATGATTCTGTCAAAGTGCGCTCTAAGGCAACTTCAAACATTGGATGTGCGCCAAAAGACGCGAAACAATGCCCTGAACTCTGTTCAAACAAAACAACACTGATGACAGGAAATTCTCCGCCCAAAGACGCATCTCTAATTGAAACCGCAATGCCCTCTTGCTTTAAGCCCTCTATCATTTTGACAATTTCAGGATAGCTTTGCACAACCGCATCCGGAACTTCGGGTAGACAGATATTTTCACGCATGATTTTATTTTTCACCCATCGTTCAAAGATTTCCGATAAACCTTGAACCTGCGCTTCTGTGGCTGTATTACCTGCAGAAAGACCATTACTGGCGTATAAATTACTAAAAAGATTCATGGGGAAATAAACATTTTCTTCAGTATGAACATTTTTCATTCGTACCGAACGGGCCACATTTTGACTGTCATTAAGGCTCAATAAATCAACAAATTCAAGCTCATCTGCAGCATCATAGAATGACCATAGTTCAGGTGATAAAGTGTCACGAACTTCTAATTCTGAAAATTGTTTTTCATCAGGGTAATACAGCCAGCTATTTTTAGCCTGATCAACCTCTGTCTCCAACCAGTAATCAGAGAAAAAGTAATTTGTTGCAAGACGCTCTAAATATTCACCCAAGGCGCTCGCTAAGGTTGCTTTGCGACTAGTGCCCTTGCCATTCGTGAACAAACCAGGACAACGCGCGTCATGGATGTGTAATGAGTAAACATTGGCGACAGGATTTAACCAGGATGCTTCAACGATATCAAAACCCGCTGCCTGTAAAATGGATTGCATATTAGTAATAGAAGCTTCTAAACAGGCATCCTTACCTTTGATATACGTTAACTCACTCATGCTTTAAAACACCTTGTATTAATATTAGTAACTGCTTATATAAATTTACTCTACAAAAGCAATATGATTTTTGATTAAGATTTTCCAATAAAACCAGTAAAATGCATAAGTAATTCTCGCAAAATACTCTATTTATTAAGGAGACACCATGAAAAAATTGACACTATTTTTAGCTGGCACTTTATTACTTACTTCGCAATTTGCATTCGCTGAAGTACATCCAGGTGCGGAGCTTCACGAATCAGGTAATTGTATGAGCTGTCATACCGCCAAGCCCTATAACCCAAAAACAACAGATAGTTTTCCTAAGTTGGTTAAAACTGTGCAATTCTGTAATGACAACCTAAATATTGGGATGTTTGAAGATGAGGTTGAACAACTAGCCGATTATCTTAACGAAACTTATTATCATCACTCAAAATAAAGTCTATAACAATTGCTTAAGTGAGCTGACCAGCGAGATTAATGAATTATCTCGCTGGTCATTGCCTTTACACGCTAAATTCTAACCTTCATTCCGTCGCCAACCTATACCATTATTCGATTGAATTTTCTGGTTTGTCACACCCTCTTTTATCTTTCGCTTCTTTTTAAAAGAGATAGACGAGACTTCAGCGTGTTTAAGGCTAGCTCACCTGCTTGCTCAACGCCTTCCGCATACTGCTGAGCCTTAGCATCTGCGACAATTTTATCAATCGCTTCAATTAAAAAGTAAACCCGCATATTCTCTGAAATTTTCTTCCAATCTCTATTACGCGACTTCCACATTGCTTCCAAGCTAGGTTCTTTTTCGAAGGCCTCCAAGATGACTGACAATAGATTACTTAAAGGCTTAATACTCTCAAATGGCATCATTGGACGGCCATAGTCTCCATAAAAACTGGAACGATGCAATTTCACCAACGCCAATGCAGGAAGCATGTCTTGCATTTGATTTTCTATTGCTTCTTTTTCAGCCCTGATTAAGCGATCGAGCGTCAACATGGGCGCGTCAGACTTCCAGCGCCCAAAAACGATATACAGGTTATTTCGCTCAACAAACAGATGCTTACCGACTCCCAGCTTCATGACATCTTTCTGAGAAACTAAATAGTCTAATTTCTCTTTTTCTAACGTTGTAGTGTCCTGCCACAAGTTCCAACCCAACCCATACTCTGAAACGATATCTTGTTTGCTTTGCTTTTTGACCATCGGAACACATGAAAGACCATAATCATGACCTTCTACAAACTCAATCACTGAAATTTGATAATCCCCCTTCTCATTAATACCGGCCACCTTACCAACAATAAAAGCATCGTCTTTGATATTGCCCGATGGATAGGCAACAAAAATGGTTTCACCAATCCGAAACGAATCAGCAAAGGCTCCACTTGTTACACACAAACTCATGACAAGTATTGTTTTAAAAAAAAGTGTAATGACTGGCTGACTATTCAATTTCCCCATCCTACTGACAAAACTTATTACTTAACATAACTCAACAATATCATTATGTTAGTACTTATTTTTTAAATTAAAAAACTCTACTTATCCAGCTTAATGGCCAACACATCGCATGGCGCATTATTAATAACTGAATGAGTGGTTGAGCCAATTAATCTTCTCAATCCTGACAGCCCATGAAACCCCATGACAATCAAGTCCGCACTATTGACCGTTGCAATGGCTGTAATCTCTGAACTAGGAATACCTTCAACCGTTTTGTAATCTTTAATTTGGTAATCATCAGCCAATTTCTTGAGTTTTTCTTCTGAGAGAGACATTAAACTCCTTGCCTGCTCATCATCCCAAATACCTGGTAGCCCCATGACGGCTGCATCTTCTAACACAGGATAAATCGGAATATCAACTACATGAATAAGCTCAATTCTCGCCTTTGATTCAGCCGCTAACTGCTGTGCTTTCTTTAAGGCTTTAACACTGCTTTCAGAAAAATCAATCGCGATCAAAATGTGTTGGTAAACGGCCATAACCTTACTCCTAATTTCACTTATTTATTATTTATCTTATACACAAAAGGTGTGGATAAATTTGTGTGTAATAAAAGTTTAACCTAAAAAAAGCTAGTAAAGTCTTAAGCTTCTCTGATACTGCTTACTTTTTAAGCGATTAGAATTTTAATGCTCATAACCGCTACAAATTGATGAGTTCAGGCCGTCGCCTAAAAGCACAATTAGAGTTGATGAAAGCGACTCCATCCTCTCATCATTTGGCACCCTGTTTAAGCTTTCTTTCTTCAATGGTATCTGCAACGTGATTTCGAAGATAAATCGGAACAGGTACTTTCTCTTGAAGCCTACTTGCTGGCGATTGAGACTGCTGAGCTAACCTAGCCACCGAATCGGCAGACGGTAAAGTGTGAGTCCAATCCAAAAACAATTCTACCAGGCCAGGGTACTCTTGCTGAATATCCCCTAAGCCAACACACTCTCCTCCTAACTCAGCAATACGAATGCTCGCAACCTCAGGAGAGAGTAACTCTATCGAACCGGCATTTAGCAACCCTGTCTGCAAATCATAAACACCGGATTGTATATAAACTTCTTTCATACGGGCATCCATAATAGCGCACCAAGCTATGCTATCTTGCGCTTCGATAGGATATTCCTGTTTTTTGGTGGACAAGACGCCTTCCGCCATCGCTTCCAATGAAGAAATATTCACCACAGGCTTATCCCAACCGAGCGCTAAGCCCTGGATAACACCAGCAGAGATTCGAACCCCTGTGAACGCACCAGGCCCTTCTCCATAAGCTAATAAATCTAAAGACGACCCCCTTAAGGCTGATTCAGTCATTACTTCATCAACCATCTCTAGCAAGCGAAGTGCATGCTTCTGTGGTAAAACTTCATAGCGTTTAAAAACCCGCCCTTGATAAAGTAGAGCCACCGAGCAGGCTGCAGTAGAAGTTTCTACCGCTAAAATTGTTTTTGACATTCTTTATCCCACTTGAATTCGCATATTACATGTAATTGATTATAAAGTAGACCCTACTTTATAATTAATTTATAAAATCTTTATAACCTAATGATATTAATCTTATTTAAGCTTCTCAATGGCCGATTCAGCATCATAAACCCATGGAAAATCTGGCAAACTATCCCGAATGGTCTTGCCATAGCTTTTCGAAGATAACCGTGGATCACAGAGCATCAAAACCCCCTTATCGGTTACATCGCGAATCAGGCGGCCTGAGCCTTGCTTCATTGCCATCACCGCTTCCGGAAGTTGGAAATGCGCAAACCCATTCAAACCTTTTTCTTTTAAATAAGCTTCTCGTGCCTGGACAATTGGATCATCTGGCGGGGCAAATGGAATACGATCAATCATCACTAATTTTAAAGCATCACCTTTCACATCGACACCTTCCCAGAAACTACTAGTACCCAGCAACACCGCTTTATCTGACGTTTTAAAACGCTCCAAAAGCGTTAATTTCGGCAAGTCGCCTTGTACTAATAAAGTGCCCTCCCAGTGACTTTCCATAATCGCTCGAGCTTCTTGCATGGCTCGATGACTGGTGAACAACATAAAAGCACAGCCTTCACTGGCTTTTAAGAGTGGCCACGCGGCACGTAAACAGACCTTAATATAGTCTTCACTTCGGGGCTCGGGTAATCCAATCGGGTGATAAACCACAGCTTGTGTCTGATAATCAAAGGGACTTTCCCAATGACTCGTTTGCGCCTCCCCCAATCCTAACCGATTAGCAAAATAACCAAAATTATTGCGTACACTTAAGGTCGCAGAGGTAAATAACCAGGTACCCCCTATCAACTCTCTTTGACGACTAAATGGGTCAGCAACACTCAATGGCGTTAAGTTAAATTTAAAACGCGCTTGAGACGATTCTATCCAACGTATTTTGTTCTCGGATTTACTATTCAACCAATCTTTAAATTGTGACTCAAAGTCCTTGGCTCTTTTATAAACGGCGGTAATTTGCTTACCGCGTTCAGCCACCGCTTTTAAATTTTCGACCAAAAAAGACAAACTGTCCAAGAAGCGTTTCATCACCAAATGAAAGGCTTTTTCAGATTCGAGCTGCTCCCAAGTCCAACGTTTTTCCCACTTACCGAGCGATTCATTGAGTAATTTAAGTTGCTCTGCCAAGTGGTTGGCTTGATCAGAAATCGATTTAGACTCTGGCGACTCGATTTTCTGTGCCTGTTTAACATCTCTGATCAATTCATCTAACTGACTTCGAGTGATGGAAAAACCTAAAAACTGTGCGGCAATGTCTGGTAATTGGTGCGCCTCATCGAAGATATAAACTTCCGCGTTGGGTAGCAATTCTCCAAAGCCTTGCTCACGCAAAGAGAGATCGGCACAAAATAGATGATGGTTTACAACTAAAACCTGCGCTTCAGTGGCTTGCTGCTTGACTTTAGGATAAAAGCAACCTGAATCTACATTACAGTCCGCAGCCTGACAAAACTCTAAACGTGCACAGACTTTTTTCCATATCGGGTCATCTTCAGCCACTTCATTTAACTCAGCTCTATCGCCCAAAAGGCTTTTGCCTTGTACCCACTCATGAATTAAAGCTAATTTTTTCCAATCTTCTCGACTGTGCTGCTCCGCTGTTTCAGTAATTTCAAGGCGCTGCGGGCAAACATAGTTATCACGCCCCTTTAGAATTCTTGCCTTACCTTTAATGCCACAGGCTTTAAAAAGAATGGGAAGATCTTTTTGGACTAATTGTTCTTGCAATGTTTTAGTTGCAGTCGAAACAATCACCATTTTACCTGATAATAAAGCTGGTACTAAATAGGCAAAGGTTTTTCCTGTACCGGTGCCGGCCTCAGCTAACAAAGTGCCTTCTCGCTCAATCAGCCGTTCAATTTCATAAGCCATTTCAATTTGTGGCTGTCTTGGCTGGTAACCATCGACTAATTCAGAAAGCGCACCTGCTCCCCCCATCACATCATCAACGGTTAAAAGAGAGGTTTTACTGGTTTTAGGAGTTGAGATGCTTTCTGGCATGATAAAAAGGAGATCCGTTGAGAAAAATACTTGAAGGCATTATACGTGAATGAAACACAATATCCTGTACCAGAACCTCACATTAAACTTAAAAATCACTAAATATGCTTAAACAGGCGACTTTTTAACAATCTTGGCTAGACAGTGGATTTGGAAACCTTTATAATCCGCCACTTCAAATTTGAACTTAAGTCGAATTGGTTTTGAATATTCGGCCCTATAAAATGGATATATCCTATGAAAATCTTATCATCATTAAAATCAGCTAAAACACGCCATAAAGATTGTCAAATCGTTAAGCGTCGTGGAAAAGTTTATGTTATCTGTAAAACGAATCCTAAATTCAAAGCGCGTCAGCGTTAATTTAGACTTGTAGCAGTAACAAAAAAGGCGCCCTGATCAGGCGCCTTTTTTATGGGTGAAATTCTATAGAACCCTGTTAAAGTGATCTTTTTAACCAACTCACTCAAAGTCCTAACATTTCCTTTTCAACCTTCTGAATTGTCTTAACAATCAAATCCGTATCAACCTTGCCAATAAAATAATCAGCTCCCATGCTTAATACTTCACGACTGTTATTATCACTCGTCATGGAAGTATGCACAATAATCGGCATTTTTTTAGTCCTACTATTGGCACGTAACTCTTGAATAACCGTATGACCTGAAGCGACAGGCATCTCTAAATCAGTGAATACCATGGAAATATCTTCAAGTGATTCAAGGCCACTAATATAATCAAGTAACTGCCGACCATCATCAAAGCCCTTATACTTCAAATTAAGTTGGCTAAATACCATGCCCATGTATTTCTGAATAGCTTTACTGTCTTCTGCAAATAAGATTGTTTTTGCATAAATCTCATCGCTAAAGACTAATCCGTCCTTTTGAACATCTTTAGCAGAGGCAAAAATCTTTTCAGCAACTGTTGGCATCGCTTCAATCAATAGCTTTTCAATATCAAGAATGAAACACAAGGTTTCACTATTTTCTAGATAGGTGTGGTTTACAATTTGATTGGAGTTAACGTCGACATTATAGTTACCGGCAGGATGAATATCTGACCAATTCTTTTCTTCAACGCCATGGATATAAGAAACGCGTAAGCCAATAAAATTATGGCTAAAATCAGAGACGATGATAATCGACTTTTCACGCTCTTCATCTGACATATCAAACCCCATCCACTTAGGTAGATCAATTACCGGCAGATATACACCGCGCAACTCAACCATCCCTTCAATAAGAGGGTTTGTATCAGGCATAGGCGCAACTTTATAGGAACGACCCTCTAGAACTTCGCGAACTTTAAATACATTCATTCCATAATAAGGAGGTTGAACCTCTTCTTTTGGAAACTGAACTTGAAAGATCATCAAGCTCATTTGATTATTTTTACTTAACTGTGCGGTTTTTTCAGCCTGTTCTAAAGTTGTGCTCATAGATATCGCCTTAACTGTTATCTAAATATTGTCCAAAACCCTGAAGGATTCTATAAATGCTCTTGATTTTAACTCAAAATAAATCATTTAAGAAAGATTTATCCGAATGAACTTAATTGACCAGGCCTGGTCAATTAAAAATTTCAATCTGCTTCTATCAATTGCTTGATGGGTTTAAAGGTCTTTCTATAACCAGTAATCATGCCAAACTCTTTAATTGCAGCCAAATGCTTGACCGTAGGGTAGCCTTTATGCTGATTAAAGCCATATTGTGGATAAATTTCATGTAAATCTAACATCTGCTGATCTCTATAGACCTTAGCTAAGATGGAAGCAGCACTGATTTCTTTGATTTTGTCATCCCCCTTAATCACCGACTGACAAGCACAACTCAATTGGGGGCAACGATTGCCGTCTACATAGAGGTATGAAATTTTAGCACCACTGGCTTGTACTTTTTGGACTGCACGCTGCATGGCCAACATTGTGGCCTGTAAAATGTTAATTTCATCAATCTCTTCAGGCGACGCAACTGCAATTGCGTAAGCTACGGCCTGCTCTTTAATCAATATCGCTAATTGTGTACGCTTGGCTTCAGACAATTTTTTTGAGTCTTTAAGCGGCAATACACAGCCTGTAGGTAAAATCACGGCAGCAGCAACGACATCGCCAATTAATGGTCCTCGCCCGACTTCATCAACGCCAACAGTCTCTCCTGTTAAAGACATAAACTCAGGACTGAGTACTTCGGTAAATAAGTCAGCTTGCACTTTACTTTCCATTCAAGCCTGCCCATTCAGTAATCGCATCGCTTGCCAACTCTGAGGCATTTTGCTTCAGAGCATTATATTGAAGTTCAAAAGCTGAGATTTGTTTTTGTCGAAGCTCAGTGTCAACAATCAAACGTCCCATCTGAAGCGCTATTTTTTCAGGCGTTGCATCCTTTTGAATCAGTTCTGAGACGAGTGATTGGTTTGCTAAGATATTCGGTAATCCAATCCATTGCGTTGTCGCTAATCGTTTCATAATCCAATAAGAAAGTGGATGCACTTGAATCGCCAATACCAAAGGTTTTTTCATCAAAGCAGCCTCAAGAGTTGCCGTGCCTGAAGTCACTAAAGCTTGATCACATGCCTCCAAAACCAAACGAGATTGCCCATCGACCAACAGAATAGAAGAACTTGCTCCAAATTGATCAACCGCCTGTTGAATCCGCTGGCGAGCCTTATCATGTACGCAAGGAATAACGTAACGCATATGCGGGTAAATACGAGAGAGTATCTTCGCGGCTTGCACATAAATATCCGCCATTCGCTCTATTTCACTCATACGTGAACCAGGTAAAATGGCCGTAATGGGATCGTAGCCACCTAAACCAAGCTTTTCTCTGGCTTGTTGTGTATTGGGGCTTGCAGGGAATTGATTTGCTAACGGATGTCCTACGAACTTCACAGGGATCTGATATCGATGGTAATACTCTGGCTCAAAGGGAAACAGAACCAACACACCGTCAACAGCAAGCCGGACTTTTTCAAGACGGTTCAAGCGCCAAGCCCACACCGAAGGACCGACATAATGGACGGTGGTGATATTTTGCTTTTTAAGCTCAGATTCAACTTTAAAGTTAAAATCTGGTGCATCAATCCCAATAAAGACATCAGGTTTAAGAGCGAGTAGTTGTTGAATGAGAGATTTACGAATCTTTAGCAGTTCAAAAAGATGTTTAAGGACTTCAAAAAAACCCATTACCGATAGCTTTTCCATCGGAAACCAGCTTTCAAAGCCTAAAGACAGCATTTTAGGACCCCCAATACCGACAAATCTAGCATTGGGGTAACGTGCTTGTAAACTTAAAATCAGATCAGAGCCAAGTGTATCACCCGAGGCCTCACCCGCGACCATTGCAATAGTCAGTTTGGCCTGAGAATGTACAATAACCTTACCTGACAATACCGCGTTCCGAATTTTTAAGAAATTGATTCAAAGAATCTAACGTACCTAAATCATCAGTCATTTGCTCAAGATCATGTAACGCTTGCTCAAGACGATTGCCTGTACGGTACAAAATTCGATAGGCTTTTTTAATGAGATTAAGCTGCTCTTTGCTGAAATTACGGCGTTTAAGACCTTCGAGATTGATTCCTCTTGGACTGGCTAAGTTGCCAGAAACGACAACAAAGTTAGGTACATCTTGATTGATAACACTGCCCATTCCGCAAAAACTATGCTCTCCAATCCGGCAAAATTGGTGAACCAAAGTGTACCCCCCAAGAATAGCCCAGTCGTGGACAGTGACATGACCAGCAAGCGCCGTTGCATTCGCTAAAATACAATGATTACCAATAATACAATCGTGGGCAATATGCACACCTGCCATCACCCAGTTGTCATCACCAATGACAGTTTTACCAATATCTTGAGTCGTGCCACGATTAATAGTGACATTTTCTCTAAAAGTATTGTTATCACCAATAATTAAGAGCGTTGGTTCACCTGCATACTTTTTGTCTTGCGGGGCTGCACCAATGGAGCCAAACTGAAAAAAATGATTGTTTTCACCAATCAACGTCGGCCCCTGAACGATGACATGCGATGCCAACGTGCAGCCCGCTCCTATGGTCACCTCACCCTCTATGACACAATAAGCACCAATTTTAACATCCGATGCAATATTAGCCTTAGGATCAATAATGGCTGTTGAATGAATCAATACGTTATACCTTTCTTTCTGCACACATTAGATCAGCAGAAGCAATCACTTTGCCATCTATCTTAGTTGTACAGGCAAACTTCCAAATACCGCGCTTATTGCCCAAAACAATGACTTCAAAGTCTAGTCGGTCTCCTGGTACTGCTGGTTGTCTGAAACGACAATTATCGACTGCCGCCAAATAGTACAATGAGCTACCATCAGGCTTTTCACCTTGACTACGGAAAGCCAAGATACCTGTACATTGCGCCATCGCTTCTATAATCATTACGCCCGGCATAATTGGATTTCCCGGGAAATGCCCAGTAAATTGTGGCTCGTTGAAAGTTACGTTTTTAAAACCTTTGAGCATTTTCCCTGATTCAAACTCAGTCACTCTATCCACTAATAAAAAAGGATAGCGGTGCGGTAAATAATCAAAAATATCTTTAACTTCCATCATGTGTATTCAACCCAATTCAAATGTTACTTAATATGACCTTCTGAAGAAATATTAAAACTTCTGGTCATTTATCTTATTATTTTGTAAGTTCATCTAACTGCTTTTGCAGTTGTTTTAGCTGTTTAGACATTTTGTCTAAATTACGTGCTCTCACACTATTTTTTTGCCAATCTGAAACAGGAATCGCAGGAAACCCGGCATAAGCCCCAGGTTGATCTAAATTATGCGTCACACCGGCCTTTGCCAAAAAATGTATATTATCGGCAATATTTAAATGTCCGGCAAAACCAACTTGACCTGCTACTGTACAATGCGCACCTAAGGAAGTACTACCGGCAAAACCAACTTGACCTGCAATAGCGGACCCTTCACCAATTTTAACGTTATGTGCAATGTGTACTAGATTATCAATAATGCAGTTATCAGAAATGACCGTGTCCTCTATCGCACCTCGATCAATACAGACATTATTACCAATAGAAACATGGTTGCCAATAATCACTCGACCAATTTGAGGAATCTTAGTCCAGCGCCCTTGGTCATTGGCCCAACCGAAGCCATCACCACCTATAACAGCACCAGCTTCGATGATGACATCGTCACCTATCACGCAGTCATGGCAAATAACTACATTAGAGCCGATTCGACAACGGGCACCAATCTGTACATTGTCTTCAATGACCGCACCACTTTCAATCAAGGTATTTTGACCTACCTTAACACCAGCATGGATAGTCACTTGAGCTTTAACACAAACACGATCCTCAAGCGTAGCGGTACTATCCACAGTTGCATCACAATGAATACCTATCTCAACGGTTTTTGGGTTAAGTAATTGTGCGACTAACGCATAGACATAATAAGGATTATCGACAATTAAGTGCGCCACCGGACAGCTTTCACTATAGAGTGCACTTAAAATCACAGCACCTGCCTGAGTATCCTGCAGGGATTGAATGTATTTCTTGTCATTTAAAAATGAGATATGGATAGATTCTGCATGATGATCTAGCCCAGCAACCTGCTGAATTTCAGTCTGCCCAGAACCCACTAAATCAACTTGCACCCCTAAAGATTCAAGTTGATTTACGATATAACTTAATTGCACAGTGGCTACTCGAACTATTTATTAAATTCTGATCGTTGTTTATCACTGACGCCTTGAAGATGCTTAAGAACATCTTCGGTGATATCAATCCGGTTATTAGTATAAGCAATACCTTCATACAAAATCAGGTCAAAGCTTTGTTTAATACCAATGGCTTTAATCGCATCATTGACAATACTCTGTAGCTTGGCTAACTCTTCATTACGACGTAAATTCAGTAACTCTTGAACATCATTACGGCGACGCTGAATCTCTCTGGTTAACATGCCTATTTCGCGTTCTTTAGTTATCTTTTGAGTATCACTCATGACCGCTTTATTTTTTTGATAATTAGACTGCTGCTTTTCCAATTTGCCAGCTAAACCTTTTAATTCTGCTTGTTGTGGCGCAAATTCTTTCTTAAGCTGTGCATCTGCCGTTTTTGCTTGAGGTGCTTTCTCTAAAAGTAATGCGACATTGACAACACCCAATTTAACAGGTGTTTCAGCCCAAGCATTCATCGCTAAAACCAGCATTGCAACTGACAAATAAATCTTAAAAAGTTTTTGCATCAAAATCATCCATATTATTCTTGAGTTTTCTATTCATTATTATAAAAATAACTTTTCAGGATTGTACCCTAAAAAAAGACTATGGGGTAGAACCCCTGGTTATTCATTTTTACTAAGCCTTAGAATCCAGCACCAAGACTAAACTGGAAGCTCTGAGTTTTATCTGTTGAGGTGTAGCCAATTGGCTGCGCGAAACTAAAGCTTAATGGTCCGACAGGTGTTATCCAAGATACGCCAACACCCGCCGCTGAACGTAATTCACCCACTTCAACACTATCAACACCAGTAAACACATTCCCGGCATCTATAAACAGACTAATGCGAATATTACTTGAATCCTCTATAAAAGGCACTGGTAGTAGAATCGCAGCCGTGGTGGCGATTTTTACATCCCCCCCCTTCGGTCGATCGCTTCCATCCAACGTCAAATCATAATTCCCACCCAATGAGTTAGGTTCAAATCCGCGCACGGAACCAATCCCACCTGCATAGAAGCGCTCATAGAATGGTAGTTGTTCCACATCACCAAAACCATCCCCATAAGCCAAAGCTCCCTTAAGCTTAAAACTCAAGTTTTTAGTAAGCGGATAATACCAAGTCTCATCAGCATAGACTTTATAGTAAGAGACATCAGAAGTCCCAGGAACCACCGTCTCCATCGACAAACGGGCTTTTTGTCCTTTTGAAGGAAAGTAGAAGGAGTTCGTTGAGTTGTAATTCCAGCCCATACTAAAAATCGCTGAGGTCGTGTCTTTACCATAGAAATTTACATGGTCATTGCAGACAACAAAAGTGTCTGAACAAACTAATTCTTGAGAATCAAGCTTTAACCCATAATTCAATGAATCATATTCACTGAGCGGATAACCTAAAGATGCTCTAATCCCCAGATTATTAGTTGTATAGTCAGCAATATTTAATTCATCGGCATTGATTTCACTTAGATAGAAGCCTCCACCTAAACTGACACCATCATCGGTAAAATAAGGATTGGTAATACCAATATCAGCGGTTTTTCTAGAGGCACTGGTCGCTAAACTCAAATCTAATTTATTACCGCTTCCAATAAAGTTTCGTTCCGCTACGCCTAAGTTAAAACTGACTCCATCCAGCTGGGAATAACCAACGCCGGCAGTAAAAGAACCGGTTGCTTGTTCTTCTACCTTAACAACCAAATCAACTTCATCAGCACTAACACGCTTGGTTTCAATATCTGAGGTTTTGAAGAACCCGAGGCGGCTCAAGCGTGACTTGGATTGACGAACCTGCTTTAATGAATAAGGCGCACTTTCAAGTTGGCGCATTTCGCGGCGAATAACATAATCACGAGTACGGGTATTACCCTCTAGTACCACTCGACGAATATAAACTCGGTTTTTAGGCTCGAATTTAAAGTTAAGAACAATGGTCGCAGACTTTTTATCTAAGTCTGTTTCAGGCGTGATTTCAGCAAACGCATAACCTTCTTCACTCAAACGATCACGAACCGTGTTGACAGCTTCAATGACAGCACTTCTAGAGAACACATCAGTTTCTTTAAAGTTCAACAGTTGTTTAACTTCTGCTTCTTCAAGAATCAATTCTCCGCTCAGGTGAATCTCAGCAATGGTATATTGTGGACCTTCAGTAATGTTAATGGTGGTGAATACCTGCGTTTTATCCGCCGATAAACTGACTTGTGAAGAACGCACTTCAAATTCAGCATACCCTCGATCCATATAGTAAGATTTTAGCGTCTCGATATCGGCTTGTAACTTAGGTTTTGAGTATGCATCCCCTTCAGACATCTCCATTCTTGACTTTAGACGCTCATCAGAATAAATTTTATTGCCGACTAAACTAATGCGGCCGATGCTGGCTGGTTCACCTTCAACAATTTTGATTTTTAAAGCGACACGATTGCGCAAAAGATCTTCGCTGATAATTTCTACTTCAGCAGCATAGTAGCCTTGATTCTGATATCGACGTTTTAAATCTACAATGATTCTGTCTAACTCGATCTGGTTATATATACGACCTTTTTTAATACCCAGCCCATCTAATGCATCGTTTAGCACCTCAGTTTCAATCAACTGATTACCTTCAATCTCTACTTCAAAGATGGAAGGACGCTCGACGACCTTAACGACCAAGACGCCATTGTCTTTTTGGTACAAAGCCACATCCTTAAAAAATCCGGTTTTATAAAGTCGCTGAATACTTTCTTGCGTCAAACGGCTATCTAAAAATTTACCTTTAGAAATGGACAGGTAACTATTGATGGTCTCGAAACCAATTCGGTTCGCACCCTCAACTTCAATTTTTTCCACTATAAAGGCCTGGGCTAAACCAGGTAATAACATCAAACTAGCTACTGCGCTTGATAAAACAGCTCTTTTAATTTTTTTCAATTTCGTATCAACCATGAGACATTCTTACTACATCATTAAATAAAGCGACAAACATCAATCCAACAATTAAAACCAATCCAATTGTCTGACCCACTGCCATAATTTGCTCACTCACCGGAGAGCCCTTAACCATTTCGACCAGGTAATATAACAAATGCCCTCCATCCAATACAGGAATAGGCAATAAATTTAATAAACCGATACTCAAGCTAATCAATCCTAACAAACTCAAAAATGAAATAATGCCTGTTTGAAGGGCTTTTCCTGAAAACTGAGCGATGCTTAGGGGGCCAGACAAGTTTTCTAAGCTTACGTCACCAAAAAACATTCTCTGCATCATAATCAGACTCATTTCAAACAAATCAATACTACGTTGATACCCCTGAATAAGCGCCTCACTAAAACCATACTGAACCGTCGAACTGTAACGCGCTATCAACTCTTCGGAAACGTCGACACCAACGCCCATTTTACCGATGACCTGACCGTCTTTCAAAACAGTCTGCTCAAGCAATACTGTCGTTATAAACTCAACCCCATTGCGTAAATATACAACCTTAACCGGTTCGTTGGGATGCGCCTGAACTACTTTAACGAACTCAAGCCATTCAGTAACCAGCAGCCCATCAACCGACTGGATAAAATCTTTAGCCTTTAACCCAGCTTGATCTGCAGGTCCGCCAACAACCACTTTACCAACCACGACTGGCAATAAAATATCAAAAGATTCAAAGCCCAAGACTCTCAACCAGTTTTGTTTAGGGGCATTTAAGTCCAATCCTGACAAGGAGATCCCATTCAGAAGGACATTTTCTTGAGAAGTTAGATTCTCAATCGTCATGCTCACCACTGGTTTTTGCTTAACAAGAGCACCTAAAATAGACTGATGAACCATTTGCCAACTAGCAACGGACTGGTTATCAACTTCCAGAACTGACCAGGCCTGGTCATTAAAAGAGACTGAAGCGGGTACAGACTGTGCAAGCGGACTCTGAGGGGTTATCTGATTAAAGACTGGCTTTAATCCGGTCACACCAATCATATACATTAAAGTAAAGACAAACCAAGCTAACAGTAGATTGACAGCTGGCCCCGCGGCAACCACGGCGAAGCGTTTATAAACATTCTGGCGATTGAAGGCTCTGTGTAGATCTTCTTCAGCAACTGGACCTTCCCGCTCATCGACAAACTTAACGAAACCACCCAGTGGAAACAGGCCTATTTGAAAACAAGTTTCTTTACCCTGCTTTTGGTATAAGGTTTTGCCAAAGCCGATTGAAAAGGTAAGCACTTTAATATTAAACCACTTGGCAACTTGGTAATGACCCCACTCATGCAGACTGACAACAATCCCCATGACCAGGATAAAACCAAGGATAGACCAGAGAAGGGTCATTTAAACAAGGCTCCCGAAGTGCCACGCCAGATAAAGCATAGGGATTGCGATCAACAAACTATCTATCCGGTCCAACACTCCACCATGGCCAGGCAAAATGCGCCCACTGTCTTTTAAATGAACTTGGCGCTTAAGTACACTTTCAAATAAATCACCCAATACAGAAAACATCGCAATCAAAGCTAATATAGCTGCAAACAAAATAATCGATAAATTCAACTGTGCTGAAATCAACCAAAGCCCCGTCAGCGCAATGACAAACGCAAGTATCGTTCCACCCCAAACACCTTCCCAAGTTTTTCCAGGACTGACATGTACCGCCAACTTAGTCTTGCCAAAACGCTTGCCGCTAAAATAGGCCCCGGTATCGACTGCCCAAATAACAAATAGGCTCATCAGTAAGATGTCCGCAGAAAATTCTGCTCTAAAACGAACCATAACGGTAGTAAATAAGACAACTGACAAAACACCGGCAAGCAATATGAATCCAATTGAACCAGAGCCCACTTGCCCTTGTGAGCGTTGGTAACGAGCCACCACAAAAATCAACAACAAACTCTCTAAGATAGTCAATACAACAATATGCTGCACTGCAAGAATTTCAAGACTCACAAAACCAATCACACTCGTGAGAACTGCAAAAACAGCCTTCTGCCAAGTCTGCTTAAATTCTGCAAAACCGGCCCACTCCCAAGCGGCAATAAACCCCACACCTATTATGCACCACTGCCAGACTTCAGCTGTTGCTTTAAAAAGTGCCAAGCTGGCTAATAAAGCCAATATGACTGCGGTAATTACTCTTTGTTTCAACATTATTTAGCCACCTGTTCACTGGTTTTACCAAAACGACGTTCACGATGTGCAAAAGAGCCAACCGCTTTATCAAAGCTCGACTCATTGAATTCTGGCCAAAGTTCATCGGTAAAATAAAATTCTGCATAAGCCATTTGCCAAATCAAGAAATTACTAATACGCTGCTCACCGCCAGTACGAATTAATAGATCCACATCTGGTTGATCGTGTAGCGAAATGAAATCACTGATATCTGACTCGGTCATCTCTGCAACATTGCTATCAGGATGCGCTAATTGCCACTGCTGCACAGCTTGCACAATATCCCAGCGGCCGCCATAATTGGCCGCAATCGTTAGAACCAGTCCGGTATTTTTTTCGGTGAGTGACTCTGCCAATATTATATGGGCTTGTAACTCTTCACTGAAACCACTTCGATCACCCACAATGAGTAGTTTGACATTGTTCTCATTCAGTTTAGTGACCTCTTTCTGAAGCGCTTTTAAAAACAACCCCATCAATTTATTAACTTCGTCTTGAGGACGTCGCCAATTTTCAGTACTAAAAGCGAATAACGTTAACGCCTTAACACCCACATTTGAACAGTGTGCAACAAGGCGCTTAACTGAATTCAGGCCTTTTTGATGACCTACAAAACGAGGTAAGAAGCGTTTTTTTGCCCAACGTCCATTGCCATCCATAATAATGGCGACATGTTGTGGCATATTTGTTTGAAGAATTTCTTGTGTCAAAACAAACCTTTAATGAGTCTGTGTAAAGCGCTGTTGAAATATTTTGATACCGACAGAGCTAAACCTATTCAAATTTGGATCTAGGTTAGAGAGAACCTAGAACGAAAAACGGCTCAAGAAGATATTCACCCAATGGGCTAAATCCGCTTGAACCGTTTTATTTAAGAGCCTATCAGCAACATTTAAACTGAGGCCTTATAAGATAAAACCCGTCAATTATGCCGTAATTGCTTGAAAATAGCGATCTAAAGTTGAGCACTCGGTCTCGGACAATAAGGCGCTATTAGAATTCTAATAAGCTAGCTTCTTTTTCTGCTAAAGCAGCGTCTACTTTTTTAATAATACTGTCTGTAAACTTTTGGATTTGCTCTTCTGAATTACGCGCTTCATCCTCAGTGATTTCTTTATCTTTTAATAAAGACTTAACATCACCGTTGGCATCACGACGGATGTTACGAATAGCAACACGACTATTTTCAGCTTCGCTACGGGCGATTTTAATAAAATCTTTACGGCGTTCTTCTGTCAATGCTGGCATAGGAATGCGGATAAGATTACCCGTAGTCGCTGGATTAATACCCAAATCAGAAGTCATAATCGCTTTTTCAACCTTAGCGACCATCGGCTGCTCCCAAGGCTGCACAGTCAATGTACGTGAATCTTCCAAGTTAATATTTGCCACCTGACTGATTGGTACGAGTGAACCATAATAATCAACCATAATAGAATCTAAGATACTTGGATGAGCACGCCCGGTACGAATTTTAGCGAAGTTAGCCTCTAAATTTTCAAAGGATTTTTGCATTCTTACCTGTGCATCGGTATAAATTTCATTCAACATTTCTATTCTCCTGAGCTCACCAAGGTGCCTTCATCTTCACCCTGAACAATTCTAATGACCGCATTATCTTTAAACATATCGAATACCCGAATCGGCATCGAATGGTCACGACATAATACGAAAGCAGTCATATCCATGACCTGTAAATTCTTTTGTATGACTTCATCATAAGTCAACGTTTGGAAACGCGTTGCACTTGGATCCTTAACTGGATCTGCGCTATAGATACCGTCTACCTTTGTCGCTTTAAGCACAATTTCTGCATCAATTTCAATGCCCCGGAGAGCGGCAGCGGTATCTGTAGTAAAGAAAGGACTGCCCGTGCCCGCAGCAAAGACCAATACTTCACCATCCGCTAACTGTTTCTTAACGCTATTGGCATTAAAACCACTTGAAACGCCTTCAATTGACATTGCTGACAACACTTGTGACTTCATCCCCATGCTTTCAATCACATCACGTAAAGCCAATGCATTAATAACAGTTGCCATCATCCCCATATGGTCACCAGTTGTTCGCTGAATACCTGAGCCTTGAATCTGCGCACCACGGAAAATATTTCCACCGCCGACAACAATACCGACCTCAACACCTAAATCACGCAACTCTTTTACTTGAGAAACTACAGCCTTTAAAGTTGCTGCATCCAAACCAAAATCGCCTGACCCCATTAGGGCTTCACCACTAAATTTCAAAAGAATTCGTTTATATTTAAGTGCCATCGCTACTCATCCTTATATTTTATTACATGATATCTCTTAAAACGTTTCTTTAAATATTCTTTAAAACATTTTTTTAAAAGCGCTTTGCAATAGAGGTAAAACCATGACAAAAAACTTTCTAAAAACCTGAATTAAACTTACAAAAAAGCCACAGCGAGCCTAACTTAAAAGTTAGGCTACACTATGGCTTAATCAGACAATTGGAAATTAACCCGTTACTGCTTTAGCCGCTAGTGCAACTTCGTCAGCAAAGTTAGTTTCTTCAATCTCAATCCCTGCACCGACTTCTAAACGGATAAAAGAAGTAACTGTTGCGTTATTTTCTTTTAAAAGTTGTTGAACGGTCACGTCAGGATTCTTAACAAATGCTTGACCTACTAACGTAATATCAGAAAGATACTTACGCATACGACCTTCAATCATTTTCTCAATGATTTCCATCGGCTTACCAGACTCTTTAGCTTGCTCAATTTGGAAAGCACGCTCTTTTGCTAGTAACTCTTGATCAACTTCATCAGCAGAAATTGCCGCTGGATTGCTCGCTGCAACATGCATAGCGATATCACGAGCCAAGGCATCATCTCCGCCATCAAGCGCAACCACAACACCAATTTTAGCACCATGCTGATACTGACCAATCAAACCGTTTGATTCCATCTTTTGAACCAAACGTAGCCCCATGTTCTCACCGATACGTGCAACCATTTCACGACGAATCGTATCAACAGTCTTACCTGAAGCCATCTCAAGATTCATAATGGCTTCAATATCAGTTGTATCGTTTGTTAAAGCAAGTGCTGCGATTTCATTTGCGAATGCTTTGAATTCGTCACCCATACCAACAAAATCAGTCTCACAGTTCACTTCGGCAATCATCGCTGTTTTCTGATCATCAGAAACGGCGATTGCAATCGTACCTTCCGCTGCAACACGACTAGCTTTTTTATCAGCACCAGCCATACCCTTCTTACGAAGAAATTCAATTGCCGCTTCTAAGTCGCCGTCTACTTCAGACAACGCCTTTTTGCAGTCCATCATCCCTGCGCCAGTAAGCTCACGCAGTTCTTTAACCATAGATGCTGTAATAGCCATTTTTTATTCCTTATTCTCAATCTATTGCAAAACATGCCTGGTTTCCACCAGGCCTGGTCAATTACTTAGCAGCTTTTTCTTCAGCTTCTACGAAATCATCACCAGCAACCGCAGTTGTAATAGTCGCTTTACCGTCGATTACTGCATCAGCAGCAGCAGATAGATATAATGTGATTGCACGAATCGCATCATCGTTACCAGGGATAACATAATCAATACCACGTGGGTCATTATTAGTATCAACTACACCGATAACAGGAATATTTAGGTTTTGTGCTTCTTGGATAGCAATTTTTTCATTACCCGTATCGACGATAAAAATCGCATCAGGCATAGCACGCATATCTTTAATACCACCTAAAGACAATTCTAACTTCGCTTTCTGACGCGTTAAAGTTAGAGCTTCTCTTTTTGAGATTTTATCGAAAGTACCATCTTTTTCCATAACTTCAAGTTCTTTCAAACGCTTAATAGACTGTTTGATTGTTTTGAAGTTAGTCAACATACCACCTAACCAACGGTAATCAACATAAGGCATACCACAACGCTTAGCTTCTTGAGCCACAAGCTCACGTGCTGCCTTTTTAGTGCCTACAAAAAGAACGCTTCCTTTATTGGCAGCAATCTTACCGACCATATTTAACGCATCGTTAAACATAGGCAATGTTTTTTCTAGGTTAACGATATGGATTTTATTACGTGCTCCGAAGATGTACTCAGCCATCTTAGGGTTCCAGTAACGAGTTTGGTGACCGAAATGTACACCGGCTTCTAGCATTTGACGCATGGTAACTTTTGCCATGATTTTCTCCAATTTTGGGGTTAAGCCTCCGTTCACCCCATAAAACGAACCAAAAAGTCGATTTAAGCAATCTATTTTCAGCACCCCGTTTTATGTGTCGGTAAACGTGCGGATTTTTTGTTAAAATTCCTCTCAACAGAAAGGCGCGGCATTTATACCATAACCACGCCTTATTCACAATTTTAATTGGGCAAAAACCTCAATTTTCAGTAAAAGATAATGAAACCATGTCAATAAAGATAAAAACTCCTGAAGAAATTCAAAAAATGCGTGTCGCTGGTAAATTGGCCGCCGATGTACTAGAAATGATTGCCCCTCATGTTGTTGTCGGTGTCAGCACCGGTGAACTGAACCAAATCATGCATGACTATATGATAAATGAACAAGGCACGATTCCTGCGACCCTCAACTACCACGGTTTTCCAGCCTCAAGCTGCATCTCAATCAACCAAGTCGTTTGTCACGGCATCCCTGATAATGATAAGAAACTTAAGTCAGGGGATATTGTAAACATTGATGTTACTGTTATTAAAGATGGTTACCACGGTGATACTAGCCGTATGTTTGAAATAGGGGATGTTAAACCATTTGCGAGTCGTTTATGCCAAGTCGCACATGAATGTTTATGGTTAGGAATTGAGCAAGTTAAGCCTGATGCCACACTCTATGATGTTGCATTGGCAATTCAAATCCACGCTGAGTCAAATAATTATTCAGTGGTTAAGGAGTATTGCGGTCACGGCATTGGTGCTGATTTTCATGAAGAACCTCAAGTACTGCATTATGCCTCTCCAGAACTTAAACAAATCGTGCTCAAACCTGGCATGGTTTTCACCATTGAGCCTATGATTAACTTGGGCAAATCAGGCGTTAAAGTGCTAGGCGATAACTGGACTGTCGTCACTAAAGACCGTAAGCTTTCTGCACAGTGGGAACATACTTTAGTCGTCACTGAAACGGGTTATGAAATCTTCACTTTAAGAACCGATGAACAACCCATACTACCGAAATAAAATACCTATATATATAGATTGAAATATCCGTTATTGTTAGACCACATCCACCACACAGCTATTTCAAAATAACTAAACAAAATGAGTTTACATAATGAGCACTGAACAAAAAGTTGATTCAACTTATCCTCCTCAATTCTCTGTCGCATTACTAGATGACAGTATTCCTCATCTAGAGATGTTAAAGCTTGGTCGAGGAGCGCTCAAACAGTTTTTAGACTATCAGTTTAAAAAGTATGAAGATGGCGGCGCTGTCTCAGAGCTCATTACCGAACGATCTTCATTTATTGATCAATTTATCAAAAAAATCTGGACTGCCTATATTCCGGAAAATGCCGCTACATTAATAGCGGTTGGCGGCTATGGACGAGGGAAGCTACATCCCTACTCTGATATTGATCTATTGATTCTATGTGAATCATTAGAGGAGCATAAAGAGGATTTTTCCAAGTTCATCACCTTGTTATGGGACTTAGGTTTTGATGTTGGTTCCTCTGTGCGCACGATAGATGACTGCATCACTGCAGGGCTTGAAGATATCACTACCGCTACCAATATTTTAGAATCTCGTTGGATTACCGGTGATTACCACGCATTTGAACGCTTACAAAACATCTGGAACCGACCTGGTTTCTGGGAGAGTAAGGCTTTTTTCCAAGGTAAAGTGGACGAACAGAACAACCGTCATAAACGCTTTAATGATACGGTTTATCAACTTGAACCTAACATAAAGGAAAGTCCTGGCGGTTTAAGAGATATACAAACAATCTATTGGGTCGCAAAACGCCATTTTAATGCAAATTCTATCAATGAATTGGTGCAAAGAAATTTTCTCAGCACAGAAGAATATTTAGAGTTAGAAGCCGCTTACAAATTTCTTAACCGTACCCGCTTTGCCTTACAGCACCTCAAAAAACGCCGTGAAGACCGCTTGCAATTTGACAATCAACAATCGATTGCTGAATCTTTTGGTTATACCGATACCGATGAAAAAATGGCGGTTGAGCAATTTATGAGTAGTTATTACCGTAACGTGCAAACCGTGGTAAAACTCAATGAAATTTTATTGCAACACTTTCAAGAAGTGTTGTTTCATGACCTAGCGCCGGAAATTGTTTCAATCAACAGTCGCTTCCAATTGGTTAATCAATATCTCGACATTAAGCACCCTAGAATCTTTCAAAAAAACCCAACCACACTGCTAGAAGCGTTTATCGTTTTAGAAAGCCTGCCTAATGTCAAAGGCCTACGTTCTAATGCCATTCGCGCAATCCGTGAACACCTTTATTTGATAGATGATGACTTCCGTAATGACCCGATTAACAAAGCACTGTTCATGGAAATCTTCCGTCAGCCTAAAGGCGTTAATGCCGCAGTCAAACGCATGCATAGTTATGGTTTTTTAGGCGCCTACCTGCCAGTCTTCCAAAAAATAACGGGGTTGATGCAGTTTAATATTTTTCATGCTTACACTGTCGATGAGCATACCATGCTCACCATTCGTAATCTGCGTCGATTTTTCGTCGATGCCTATACTTATGAATTTCCAACGGCGCATGAAATCGCCAACCAATTATGTAAACCTGAACTTCTATTTTTAGCGGGCCTATTTCACGATATCGCGAAAGGCCGTGGTGGCTCGCATGAAGTGCTTGGCGCTGAAGATGCACTCACTTTTGCCAAACACCACAATCTTTCTAAGAAAGATGGCGAGATGATCGCCTGGCTAGTGCGTCGCCATCTCGACTTTTCAGGCATCGCTCAACGCAAAGACCTAAGTGACCCCGAAGTGATTACCTATTTCGCGAATTTAATGGGAGATCAAGAACACTTAGATTATTTATACCTACTGACCGTTGCAGATGTTTGTGCAACCTCGGACAATGTCTGGAATGATTGGAAAAACTCGCTGTTTTTAGAGCTCTACAACCAAACTTCAAATGCGCTCGATTTATCGATTGGTGTCCCTAAAAACAAGAGCAAAAAAGCCCTTAAAACCCAGGAACAAGCTAAAGAGATGCTCTCTAAAAGAGGCATCAGCTCGACCGATTACAAAAACTTTTGGAATAGCGTGGCTAAAAGTGATTTTTTCAGTCGTCAAAATTCACAAGATGTCGCGAGAATTACCAAAAAACTCTACAATGTTGACCTGGACAAAACTCACCTATTCCTAAAAAACCAGACACAATTGGGTGCTTCGGAATTAATGATTTATATGCCTGATAGAGATTATCTCTTTGCGCATATCACCTTAACACTAGATAAACTCAATGTTGATATTGTTGAAGCCCGCGTTTACAGTACGACCGCGCAAATGACTTTGGTTATTTTCTATTTCTTAAGCCGTGAAACCCACTCTTTTGTCGAAGAAAGTCGACACGCCGAAGTTCTGCAAAAAATTCGCGAACAATTGTCCCTACCGGATATTAATATTGAAGATGTCAATCTACCTCGTGAGGCGCGTAGAGTTCGTTGTTTTGAAACGCCTACTGAGATTAACTTCAATAAAATTAGCAGTCACATGACGGAACTCAGTATCAATACTAAAGATATCCCCGGCCTATTATCCAAAATCGGCTGTAGCTTAAAAACCTGTAACATTCGCTTACACGATGCCAAAATCCATACGGTTGGTGAGAAAGCAGAAGATGTATTTTTAATAAGTGACACTCAGAATAGAGCGATTTCTGACAAGGCCCAAAAACAAGCGTTTATCGAAACCTTGCTGGATATGATTGAATAAGGATTTGGGCTGATTTTAATGCGTTCAGACAATCTTCCGGTTGGCTGAACGTTACAATTGACCAGGCCTGGTAAGTTTAAAACCTCTCATCAGTGAGTTAAAGTGAGTCGACTTTAAACATTTTAATCGGTGTAAAAGCTATTACAACAATCAGGTTAGGATTCTCTAACGTCTTCTTTTTAAGTACCATGATATTCAAATAATTCAAATGCGTTATTATCTAAATCCTTAACAAACAAGGCTTTTCTGCCTGATCTACTGGCGGTGTAGATGACCCCCAAAGCTTCTAACTTTTCAGCATAGCCGGCGATTGAATCGACTCTTAATGCAAAATGATAATCTCTGCCACCATGTAAAGGGCGAACCGTATCCGCATTAGGACTATCCAACTGCATAATATGCAAACTTTGCCCGGCGTGTAAATCGACCCAATACCCAGGAAATCCTAAATCAGGTCGATCTAATAACGTAACATCCAATAGCTGCTGATAAAACTCAAGAGACGCCTTAGCATCTTTCACAATAATACTGACATGATCAAAGCCTAAGACCTTCGCCATCAAAACTCCCCTAACCTTAAAAAGTATTCAAAAATAAATTATACCAATGACTGTAATCCCCCCGAGAAATAAACCGATTAAAAACTAACGTTTTTACAATAGACGGCTGCGATCAACAAATTACATAATTCGTATAAGCTAAGAGATTCAGAAAGTATAAGCGCTTACAAGGAGAAGCATTACTCAGCCAGAACGACTGAGTAATTAAGAGACATTTTGAGTTAAGTGGACCGTTTAGACAAGCACTCAACTCACAATTAATCGCGATTAATCGTTACTATGCAGTGCGCTGTTTAAACCACTCCACAAAGTACCGTCCGTTACGATTGCTTCAACAGCGCCTGTTTGACTGTGGCGTCTAAATAACAACTTAGACTGGCCAGACAAGTCACGTGCAGAAACGATAGAACCATCCGGCATTTTCACTTTTGTGCCGGCCGTTAGGTAAAGTCCCGATTCAACAATACAATCGTCGCCTAGAGAAATACCCAGCCCGGCATTGGCGCCCAATAGGTTTCTTTTCCCCATTGAAATAACTTGCTTACCACCACCAGAAAGCGTGCCCATAATAGATGCACCGCCACCAATATCGCTGTTTTCACCTACAACAACACTTGCACTGATACGGCCTTCTACCATTGAGTTACCTAATGTACCGGCATTAAAGTTCACAAAACCTTCATGCATAATCGTTGTACCAGACGCTAAATGAGCACCTAGTCTTACGCGGTCAGCATTACCAATACGAACCCCTTCAGGAATCACGTAATCCGTCATACGAGGGAACTTATCAATACATGTCACGTTAAACTGGTGTACTTCACCCGCAATCGCCTCACGTAAGTTTTCAACGTCTGTTGGCAAAACAGGGCCAGCACTTGTCCAAGCCACATTGCTTAACAAACCAAACACACCATCTAAGTTGATCTCATTTGGTTTAACCGCACATTCAGACAACAAGTGAAGACGAAGATAAGCCTCTTCAGCAGATTTTGGCGCATCATCAACCGAAGCAATTTCAACCGTGACAAAATCACTTTTAATCAAACCAGCTTGCAAAGCCAAACAGTTACGGGCTATCTCTTTGTTAGAACGTGGAAACCATACATCTAAGGTTACGCCAGTTTTAGTATCGCTATAACGGTGTCCGATTCGTTTAATTGTCATAATGCTATTCTCGTTAAATAAGGGTTAAAAAAATTAAAAAGAAGTATACCTGCTCTTTGAGGCCTTTGCACGAATCAGGGATGAGATAAAGCGATCTAAATCAGCAAAACTAATTCCTAAAAGACTTCGCTCAAAACAAACTAAATTGCAGGCTGAAATGCGTTAACACCTGGCCTGCTGGCTTTTAAAATGGGTTTATAGGCTTTATTGAATTTTCACTGCTTATGGTTTTTAGCACCCGCACCTGTCATCCCCGCTGTAAGGGTAAATCGCATCGCATCTTCCATGCTCATATCGACGACGGTAACTGAGTCTTTTGGCACCAGTACGGCATAACCGCCGATCATATAACTCAAAGGAAAATACACCAAGACGCTGTCGTCATCATTAAAGCCTTGCGGTAACTTATGCATTTCGTGCTCGGTGATAAAGCCGATGACTTTCATATTGTCATTGATTTGTACCGACACCACTTGCTCAAACTCTTGGTCTTTTTTGGGTTTGAAGTAATCCAAGAAATCTCGGAACGCACTGTAGATGGGTTTGATAATGGGCATATGAGAAAATAACTTCTCTAACTTTTCAAACAGCACACGCACCACATAAGCGTGCATCAAGGCACCGATGAAAAACAACGCCACCAAACCTGCAATGACGCCCATGCCCGGCCAGTACAAGGCATTCGGCAGAACGTATGCCAACAAACCGCCGAGCAAGGATTCTGCCGTAATCGCCAACCAATACAGCAGATAAAAGGTTAAAACAACGGGCAGAATGGTGATTAAGCCGGTCAACATATTTCTAGTGATAAAACCAAACATTTAAACTTCCTTTTTAAAGTTACCAGGCCTGGTAACTTCTTATTTGCGAATTCAGTTTTAACTGAAAATAAAGACGATCTTTGATGGAATGATATTTAACCTTAAAGCATGGCTTGCTTTAATAATTTGGGCGCAGAATTTAACAATGCTTGGGTATACTCATGTTTTGGAAAACGCATGACTTGCTCGACACTGCCTTGCTCGACAATACGCCCTTCTTTCATGACCGCGACTTCATGTGCGATCGCGGGAATAATTGATAAGTCGTGGGTAATAAACAGAAAAGACAGTTGATATTTTTGCTGCAAGTCTTCAAGTAGATTCAATACCTGCGCACGCACTGTGACATCTAAAGCACTAGTAGGTTCATCACAGATAATCAATTCTGGCTCGACCGCTAAAGCGCGGGCAATGCCGATTCTTTGGCGTTGACCACCCGAGAACTCATGCGGAAAGCGATACTTGTGCTCTGCTAATAAGCCAACCTGCTCCAGCAACTGTTCAATGCGTGCATCTTGGTCTTTTTTATCACGAGAGCCGACTTGCAGACTGTCCATGCCTTCACGAATGATTTCACTAATGGTCATACGCGGATTCAGCGCTGAAAAAGGGTCTTGGAAAATAACCTGCACTTTCTTTCTAAACGGTTTCATCTGTTTTTCGGTTAAAGCGGTAAAGTCGACCAGGCTTTCGATATTCGACTCATTCTCGCCAGGACTGGTGAAATTAACCGATCCAGAAGTGCTGTTGACCAATTTTAAGATTGCCTGACCAATCGTACTTTTTCCACTACCGGACTCACCCACTAGCGCTAATGTTTGGCCTTTTTTGATGGTTAAAGTGACTCCATCCACGGCTTTAACTTGGCCAACGGTACGTTGAAACAAGCCTTTTTTAATGGGAAAATGTACTTTTAAATCATTGATTTGCAGCAATGCATTGGTGTCAAGAATCGGTTTAAAGGATTGCTTAGGAATGGCATCTGCCAGTAACTGTTGAGTATATGGGTGTTGTGGATTGCTGAAAAAGTGCTCTTTATCCGCCTGTTCGACAATCTCACCTTGTTTCATAACGGCAACCCGATCGGCCATTTCATTAACGACACCCATATCATGCGTGATAAACAGAATAGACAGGCCTCGTTTATCGCGAATACTTTTCAGCAACTCTAAGACTTGTGCCTGAATGGTGACATCTAAAGCCGTGGTCGGTTCATCGGCAATCAACAGATCCGGTTCGCAAGCCAACGCCATGGCAATCATGACGCGCTGCATCTGCCCACCTGAAAGCTGATGAGGATACCAGTCATAACGTTCATTCGCTTCTGGAATGCCGACTTCTTCAAATAAAGACACGACTTTTTGGCGTGCTTGTTTGCCGCGTAGCTTTAAGTGTATGCGTAACACTTCTGCGACCTGCTCACCCACCTTCATAACCGGATTTAAAGAGGTCATCGGTTCTTGAAAAATCATCGCTACTTGTTTGCCGCGAATTTTCTGCATTTGATATTCAGGTAAAGTAAATAGCTCTGTTTGATTAAGTGAAATTTCTCCACCCGTGACCTGCAGTGCTTCAGGCAACAGTCGCATAATCGCGAGTGATGTCAATGACTTACCACTGCCAGATTCACCGACCAATGCAAAAATCTCACCCGATTCAATCGAGAAGCTAATATTATGGATTAAAGGCGAGTCATTGACCGCAATACTTAGGTTTTTAATGGTTAAAACAGGGTTGCTGTGATGTGTCATAGTCTCAATTTCGTCTTATCGTAATTTTAAAGGTTCAATAAGCTGGTATTTACCCCGTTCATCTTGTTCCATAACAATCACTTGGCAATTACCAGGATTGTCTAGCGCCTCATACTCTTCAACTGTCCAGTGCAACCAGCGCATCAAAAAGATTCTAAGTGTCATACCGTGTGTGACAATTAATACATTCTCGGGAAAATTTTCTTTATTAAAATCTCGATACATGGTCTCAAAAAATACGCTTACGCGATCATATACATCCGCGCCTGATTCACCGTCTTTCATTCTATAATAAAACAGACTGTATTGATTTCGTTCAACTCTTAATAAACGACTGTCATCTGGATGGCGCAAATGTCCCCAATCCTGCTCTCTTATCCGCGGATCCTCATGACATCCCTTTATAACGCCCTTTAGGACTGATGCAATACCCTCATAAGTCTGCCGAGTTCTGTAATAAGGTGAAATATAAGCCTGAACCGTTTCAGAACCAATTCTCTCAAGAATCTCCTGGCCGGCTTGCACCGCTTGAGCTTGCCCCAGTTCAGTTAAATTAAGCGCATAATCAGGAATCGTTTCATAGTTTAATGCATCTTCATTACCTTGCGACTGGCCATGTCTTACCAACATAATTCTCTTAGGTTTCATTTAAAACTCTCTTACATGCCAAAAACATAATACGTTTCTGAACTCATTAATTAACCCGCCTCGGGTCTAAAACTGTCTGTACTCTATCTGAGAATAAATTCGCCGCTAATACCAAGGTAAACATAAAGACAAATGCCGAGAACAGTGACCACCAAACCATCGGCTCTCTGGCCATTTCTAATCGTGCTTGGTTAATCATATTACCCCAACTTGCGGTGGTTGGATCGACCCCAACGCCGACATAAGACAGTACCGCTTCTGCTAGCACTAAGCCACTAAAATCTAAAACTAAGGCAATTAACACCAAATGCATTAGGTTCGGCAATATATGGTTTTTAATAATCTTAAAAGGCCCTAACCCAAAGGCTTTGGCGGCAGAAACATATTCTACTTGGCTTATTTTAAGAGTTTCAGCACGTAATAAGCGACATAATCCCGTCCAACTGGTTAAGCCTAAAATGAAGATTAAAAACAGCAGACGTAAATCAGCACGCTCTTCAGTACTGCCAAACCAGTCACTATTATTGGTGATAATGACTTGCATCACGAGCACCGCGGCGGCAATCAACAATACCCCAGGAATCGAATTTAGCGTGGTGTAGAGATACTGAATCACATCATCTACCCAGCCTTTAAAGTAACCAGCACTAATGCCTAATATCAGTGCCAAAGGCAACATGACTAAGGTGGTTAAAAGCCCAATCAATACGCCCGTACGGATGCTTTTAATGGATTGTAACAAAACATCTTGGCCGACTTTATCGGTACCCAACACATGATAAAAGTGGCTTAAGTAATAAAACCAGATAAATAGAAACAGCAAGCTAAACAAGCTGACATAGGCCGTTTTCCAAGGCAAATCATTGGCTTTTTCGTTAATATCCCGAAGCGCGAAGGCCTGAAATCTAAAAACCCCATGAATCATTAATAACAGCGCCATAATCCCAAGCGTGACCAGTAATGGCAAGCCGGTTTTATCCAAAACATCCATAGTGATATCAGTAACAGAAGCTTTATTCGTCGCTAAGTGCTGTCCACCATGTTTCAGAGCTAAATAACTTTGGGAGACATTACCATTCTCATCAAAATTGAGTGAAGTACTGTATTCATGAGTGGCAAATGGCGCTGAATAGGTACGTTCAGATTGTTCGATTAAATGCATCAAGGAAAGATCTAATACACTATAGACCCCGTGTCGTTTTTCAGAAACGTCATCCCCATTAGAAGTCAGCTGTACATGTACTGATCCCAATAACGCAAATACAAAATAGAAAACTAAGATTACCGTCGACGCCATGGCAACTCGCGACTCGAAAATACGTCGCCATTGTTTTCTGGCCTGCTCGGATTTTTTGATAGAACGAATTCCTGCCAAAATGACAAACAGCAATGTCCAAACCATTAAATCGGTCCACAACCATACAAAACTCATGATAATTTCACCCGAGGATCAAATAGCGTATAAGAGATATCCGTGAGAATCAGGCCGATAATATATAAAACCGATCCTAAAAACACCATGGCTTTAACGATGCCAAAATCTTGGGCGTTAATCGCATCCAGCGTATAACTGCCCAAGCCTGGTATGCCAAAAAAAGATTCCATAATCAAGCTGCCCATAAAGAGTGTCGGAATCACCACGACCACACCCGTTAGAATCGGCAACATGCCATTCTGGAGCACGTGACCAAACAAGACTTTAATATCAGATAAGCCTTTGGCGCGTGCGGTACGAATATAGTCTTTGTTCATCTCTTCTAAAAAGATACTGCGATACCAACGCATGCCCGCACCAATCCCCGAAAACACCCCGATAAAGATTGGTAAGATTAAAAACTTAAAGCCCTCCCAACCTTCTGTGTAACCCGAAATGGGCACCCAATGCCAAACCTTACTGAACAAAACTTGTCCGGCAATAATATAAAACAGACCTGAGATGGACATTATCGCCACCGCCACCATCATCGTGGCGGTATCCAAGGCTGAGCCTCTGAACAAAACAATCAACAGAGCCAAGGCGATATTAGTGACTAAACCGATGATAAACGTCGGTAAAGCAATGGCGAGGCTTGGCCACATACGTTCATAAATATCCGCGGTAATCTGTCTACCTGAGTCAGACTGACCAAAATCAAAGACAAACAACTTCATGGATTCTTGCACAAACAGGGTTTCTTGAACTTTCGCCAGGCCTGGTGCATTAAAATTAAAGAACAACGGTTTATCGTAACCATGATCCACTTTCCATGACTGAATCATTTCCGGCGTGGTTTGCTTAGCACCCAATTGGGCACGCGCCATATCATCCGGTGTATTCACCATGAAAAACAGTGCAAAGGTTATAAAGTTCACGCCAATTAAAATCGGCAATGCGAACAGCAGTCTTCTGATGATGTATGCAAACATCTATACGCCCTCACTTTGCATGTTTCTTGCGTCCGTATTAATGGCAGCGCTTTGGCGACGACGATAAGCCTGACGTAAAGGATAGATACTGCCAACAACAATAATAAACACGATTATAAATGGCCAAACTACTGGTTGATTCCATGCTGATTGTTTTAACACACGTTCTTGCGCTTCAATACGTCTATATTTAATGGTGTTATTGGCTAAAGAGTTCGGCCAAACATTGTGTAACCAGCTGTGATAAAGTGACAACGATTTTGGATGATACCCCCATACCCAAGGCGCATCTTTTTGCAGCAATAAAGTCATTTTCTGAATGATCGCCAGGCGTTCGGGACCATTACTCATGGTTTTCATTTTTAAAAACAGCTTATTGAATTTTGGATTATCGTAGTTGGCGCTATTAATCCCGGAACCATTGGTATTGATGACCGCATTGCCCCCATAGAGTAAAAACAGGAAATTCTCAGGGTCGGGATAATCGGCATTCCAACCCCAAGAGAACATCTGTACTTTAGCGCCTCGTACTTTATCTTGAAAGCGATTATAGTCCGTTGCACGAATCACCAATTCGATGCCGAGCTTGGCAAACTGTTTACGATACCAATTCAACATCGATTGACTGTCCGGCCCCGTCGCTGCCGTATCGTAATGTAAGGTTAAAGGCGACCCATCTGGCATTCGACCATTGGGATAACCCGCTTCAGTAAGCAGTTGTTTAGCGACCTCTATAGACTTACGTTGTAACCGATTATCTATCCAATTAAACAAAACTGTATTAGTGCCAGCTTGACCTTCTTGATATCCAAAAATACCTGGCGGTATCGGACTTTGCGCGGAAACGCCTCGACCATTGAGAAAGATCGAAATATATTCTTCAAAATTAATCGCAATACTCAATGCTTGGCGTAACTTACGTTGTTTTTTAGAATAGCCACCCACCACAGGATCTACCATATTAAAGCCAAAATACAGAATACTAGGCTGAATCATATTTAAAAACTGAATGCCCTTATCCCGCATCTCTGGCGTTAGGCTCATCGAGCCAGAATTAGAGACCGAGACCGCTTGATCAAAACTATCAGAGCTAACGCCTGAAGCATCATAATAGCCCTGCAAAAACTTATTCCATAAAGGCACACTCTCTTTTTCAAGCGAATAAACCACTTCTTGGATAAAAGGTAATTGCTTGCCAGCATCATTCAATAGAGCGGAATCTGCACCTTCTGCCAAGCCATCGACCGGATAATAATCTTTGTGATAATTAGGGTTAGCGAGTAACCGCATACGTTTATTAGGATTATTCTCAACCAGTTGATAAGGTCCCGTACCGACAGGAGAAGTATCCAATGTTAAGTTCTTTTCGACCAGGCCTGATTGTTTATAAAAAGCCTCAGCTTCCCACGGAATCGGTGCAAAGAAATTCATACTTAACCAGTATAGAAATTGCGAATAACGACCCTTTACTCTTATTTTATAACGATATTTATCAACAACTTGAACGCCACTAATATCAAATTTATTTAAGTCGAAGAAATGGGTTTTGGTCGTTTTGTCATTAGCAGAAAGTTCCATTTGATAGGCGTTAGAAACCGTCTCAGAAAAGACCGCTAAGCCTTCAATATACCGCGCCATGGAATCGAGTATCGGAGAGTGATTTTGTCTTAAAGCCATACGTTTAAAAGCATAAACATAATCAGCAGAGATCAGTTCTCGAGTAGTTTTTTGCTTAAAATCATGCAACGTGTCAATCTTTGATAAAGCCCCAGAATCAAGATGATGATATTTAAACTGTCCAAGATTATCTTTAACAAATGCCGGGTGTGGCTGAAATTGGATACCTGATTTTAGGGTAAAGAGATACTCAGTAAAGGCAATATCAGGATGCGCTTCTGCTACCGCTTTTCCTTTGGCATCAAAATAAGTGGTTTCAGGCATCTTAGCGAGGGTTAAAGGCTCTAAAGTATAAGGGCGCTTTAGATAATGATATTGAAGCGGTGGTTCGTACACCTGGCTTAAAATTGCCCACTCGTTAGAACTATAAGAAACCACCGGATCTAAATGCTTGGGCGACTCGCTAAAAGAGCTAAACAGCGTCTGAGAACTGGCTTGATCGTCACTATAAGGATTATTCCAAGCTGCCGCAGCACAACTTGATGCATAAAAAGTAATGGCCAAAATGCCGAATAAAGGGCGACAGAAGCCAATAGACTGATTAAGGAGACGTTTCTGAAATAACAAAAGTAGATTCACTATGCGTTTACACACTCTAAAAGAAGATAAAAGCCTTGGTCGACAAAGATACACTCTAATCTAATTAATCTAAGTTGATTTTACAAATTACAGCCTTTATAACTGCGTATTTAGCGTTATAATGCTCATAAAATTTAACACTCATCATACGTGATTTTTAAACTAAATTGACGTAATTATAAGACTCAATAAGATTGGAGAACAACATGGGATTCCTAACCGGAAAGAAAGTTTTAGTCATCGGTGTCGCAAACAATAAATCTATTGCTTACGGAATTGCAAAGCAAATGCACGCACAAGGTGCTGAAATCGCCCTAACCTATCAAAATGAAAAATTGAAAGGCCGTGTAGAGAAAATTGCCGAAGAACTTGGCTCTTCAATTGTTTTACCTTTGGACGTTGCCAATGATGATGAAATCAACAGCGTGATGGCAGAATTAGCGCAGACTTGGACAGATGGCTTGGATACCTTAGTTCACTCAGTGGCTTTTGCACCACGAGCGGAATTAGAAGGCCGCATGATTGATGCCTCTACCCGTGAAGGCTTCAGCATTGCACACGACATCAGTGCCTATAGCTTAACGGCTTGTACTAAAGCAGCTTATGAAATGCTTAAGGCCAAAAATGGCTCTGTTATCACGGTTTCTTATTTAGGAGCAGAACGCGCAGTACCTAACTATAACGTGATGGGAATCGCCAAAGCGTCTTTGGAAGCAACTGTTCGCTATTTAGCGGCTGACTTAGGTCAAGACGGAATTCGCGTGAATGCCGTATCTGCAGGCCCTATCCGCACTTTAGCGGCAGCAGGCATTAAAGACTTCAGAAGCATGCTTGATAAAGCAGCTGCTTCTACCCCGCTTCGTCGCAACGTAACGATTGAAGAAGTAGGCAATACCGCTGCTTTCCTATGCTCTGATTTAGCCTCAGGGATTACCGGTGAGATCACTTATGTGGATGGTGGTTACAACATTACCGCTTCAACCTAAAGCACCACTATCTTTAACTCAAGACCGTATAGGTCTTGAGCCCCCCCTCCTCAGATCCTCTCTTATTTTTTATCCCTCCCCAAAAAATACCCTATTACTTTTAGGCCCTTTTTTTGCTATATTCAAATCTAAATTAAAATCCACTACAAAACAACCAGATATAACAAGGTTATTTCAGTGCTCAATTAAAACAAAACAGATGACACGCTTTGTCTGTCGATAAACAGGTGAAATCATGGCTAAAAGTAAAAAATTCTCAGGATTTATTTCAAACCTAAGCATAACCAAGAAGCTTTTAATAGCGCCCTTAGTCATGTTTGTCTTTATGATATTCACAGCCGCAGTTACCTTGACTGATGCGCACCTCATAGAAAAAGAGGTCAATAGCGTTAAGAAGTCATCCATTCCATCGGCCAATCTAGCTAGCAATATTCTAGAAAATAGTAAATCGGCAGAATTAGCAGTCCTTAAATTTTTACTGCAGCACTCAGAATCCACCATCAAAGAATTAACAGCACTCGAGAAAATAAATAGTACGACCATCAAGAAAATGTACGACTTTCCACTCACCGAACTTCAGAAAGAGCAAGTCGGCAAACTTAACGACGCCCACAAGCATTATTATGAAACTGTTTTACAGAAACTCATTCCTAAGAGTCAAGAAAGTGTGCACCTCCTGCATGACATTACTGACAAGCAAGTCAAGGCCATTACGCACGACCTACACCAATTAAAGAAAACCTCTGGTTCAGAAACCGCATTATTAGCTGCTACAGCGATCGAACATGTCCAAACAGCCGAAGTTAAGCTATTGCTTTATGTTGAAAAACTGCATGAAGAAGACTATCAGCTTATTTATAAAGAGTTGAAAGCCTTAAAAGACAGTATATCGACCATTGCTGAACACGACCTCTCGCCAAGTGTATTGGCATTAGTGTCTGATATGCACACAGCGATTGGCCACTTTTACGATGACACCAAGCGACTTAAAGCAGACCTACTTTCGGTCCGAAGCCTAATTGACGAAGATTTATCACAAACCACGCACCATCTAGAGCAGTTAAGCCATAAACTGCAAGACGAAAGCTGGGAAATTGCCAATGAGAATATTGATATGGCATATGCAAATGCAGAGGCATTGATTACTGCAGTTGAAATCAATACGCTATTAGCGCTAGCACTCTCTGTACTGATAGTGGTATTGCTTGCCCGTAAAATTGCCGCGCCTATCAAACATCTAACCCAATGCATTGAGCAAGTTAACAGCCAGGGTGATTTTAGCATCCACTCTGGCATTCAATCTAAAGACGAAATCGGTAAAATTGCCCAATCCTTCGATAGTATGTTAAACACTCAGTCACAAGCCTTTATGGATATAAAGCGTATCATGTCCCAAGTATCTGAAGGTCAATTTACTGGACGGATAGACAGTGTATTAGTCGGTGAGTTTTTGGCCTTAAAAAACTGCATCAATGATTCTGCTCATCAACTTGAATCCACCTTTAGTGAGTTAAATCGAGTCAACCACTGCATTTCCCAGGGGGATTTTGACGAGCACATTACTGTCGACCTAAAGGGTGAATTTAAACAAGCTGCCGACTCAACCAATCACACGGTCGAGAGCCTTAAAGCGTTTGTTACTGAAACCAACGCCGTTATGGAGCAAATCAGCCAAGGCCACCTGCACTCCAGAATTCAAGCCGACTTACCCGGTGAACTTCATACCCTGAAACAATATATTAACGCAACTGTAAGCACGGTTGAAGAAGCCATAACAGAAGTGAAAACAGTGGTACAAGCTCAAGCATCGGGTGATTTATCCAAATCCATCTCTGGCGATTACCTGGGGGACTTTGATGACCTGAAAAGCGCCATTAATACGTCAGCTAAAGAACTTAACCGGATTGTAGCCCTTATACTGCTATCAGCAGAAAGCGTCCAACAAGCGGTATTGGAAGTAGGCACTGCTAGCATGGACCTTTCGGCTCGCACCCAAGAGCAAGCAGCCAGCATAGAAGAAACTGCTGCAGCGCTTGAACAGATTACAGCAACCGTCAGTGAGCATACCGACTCTACCGTCCATGCCGATGAGTTAGTTCACAAAATGAAAGAACAATCGCAATCGGGTATGGAGATTGTAGAAAAAGCACGTCAATCAATGAGTAAAATCACCGCATCCAGTGAGCAAATCGCTGAGATTATCACTCTAATCGACAGTATTGCATTTCAAACCAATTTACTTGCACTGAATGCGGCCGTTGAAGCTGCAAGGGCTGGAGAACATGGACGAGGATTTGCCGTGGTTGCCAGTGAGGTGAGAAACTTGGCGCAAAAATCAGCAGATGCCGCTAGCAACATAAAGAACATTATCGAAGCCAGCGTCAGTCAAGTTAAGACTGGGGAACAGCAAGTAGGTCAATCTGGCGAGATGCTGTTCTCTATCAATACTTCAATTATTGCAATCACAGAGATCGTTGATCAAATAACAACCAGTAGCCGAGAAGAAAAAACAGGAATAGGCCAAATTAATATTGCGATTTCACAAATTGATGGCATCACCCAACAAAATGCAGCTTTATCTGAGCAGACCTCTGCTGCTGCAAGTCAAATGCAGAATGATACTGACAGCATGATGGATACACTTGGATTTTTTAAGTCCACTCCCCACAAAGCATTAGCATAAGCATAAGCATAAGCACACCAAGGATGGCGTTATCGACAAGCGTTATCCATCCCCTCTCCCCGCATAAAAATCTAATTAAGTAATCTAAACAGGATAATTTAGGGATAAGACCACCTAAACTTAGCGGATTAAATAGCTATGTTCATAAACTTCGTTAACTAGGATTATTATAGGTTTCTTAACATACTCGTATAAAAAAGTAGCGGGTCTAGAAATGAAAAAGGCGACATATAGAATTAACTATATGTCGCCTTTAGATATGGCGGTCCTGAAGAGACTTGAACTCTCGGCCTCCCACGTGACAGGCGGGCGC
>CBFDDF010000003.1:0-256258 GCA_965603495.1 uncultured Thiomicrorhabdus sp.
CAGTTTCAGCAGTTTCAGCAGTTTCAGCAGTTTCAGCAGTTTCAGCAGTTTCAGCTACTTCTGTTGCTTCAGGCCATTCTCCCATGGGATAAGGATGTACTTCACTGTTGTAAGTTAAGAACAGCATAATTTCATATTGGTATAGGCTTAAGCTTTTACCAAATTTAACCAATTTTTCATTGGTTTCTGCGGTAAACAGTACCGTTAAAAACTGAACCAGTATCACGACAAACGAAACAAACTTCGCGACGCCCAATAAGACCATGAATATCAGCATATACAAGCCACGCATCCACACGCTTTTATCTTTGTAAGATTTTACGGTTTCATCTTTCATGTTACGTTCCTTTTTTTAAGTGATTTAATCATTATTTTTTTAATTTTTTGGATACTTTGGTGCCATTAATTTTACAGATAAATACGTAAAAGAAAAGCTGCCATTTCTAAACTGACCAGGCCTGGTCAATTTGTGTCAGGCTATTTAAAATAGTATTGCAAACTTCCTAGATAAGAATCTTTTTTCCATATCAATTTTGCTCGGGCAGATATAAAAACTTTCATCGAATTATCTCTATAAATATCCCTATAATCATTCATGAAAACCATTTCACATAAGTAATAATAAATCCATTATAAGCATAATTTAAGGAGAAGGATGTATGAGAAAAATAACCATAGTGATGGTCGGTCTAGGCCGTATTGGTGGCAAATTTTATGAGCAATTCACCAATATGAATCCAGAGCATGTCGAGATTATCGGTATCAGCGAGCCAAATGTGGATAATCCTTTACTTGAAGATGCACTCGTGCGCGGTATTCCAAACTTTCCTGACTTTGAAGACGCGCTCCAAAAATTCGGCTCGCACATTGATATCATTATGGATACTTCAAATCGTCCGGAGATAAAACAAGCGCTGCGCCAGCAACTGCAAGCAACTGAAAACCACCATACCGTGGTTGTGCCGATGGTAGTCGATTACTTAATGTGGTATTTGCTTCCAGGTGCGGAAGACATTCCACAAGCACACCATGAAAACATCGGTTACTAAACAGATATCAGGGGGGGTGTGTTTATTGCTAAGAGGCGTCACTAAAAAATACAGTCTATCGCTTCTAAAGCACTTCTGTCGTTACCAGTTTTCTGGATAACGACACTTTAAACTACCTTTAAAACTGATAGGTGCCACGACCACCCTGCTTGGCTTTGTACATCGCCGCATCGCCCGTTGCAAGCAAGCCATCCATAGTCGAACCATCCTCAGGGTAAGTCGCAATCCCAAGACTACAACTGACTTTAATCTCTTCATCATTAATTAAAAAAACTCTTTCGAGTTCTTTAAGAATCATTTCTGCCATCGCCGCTATGTCATTTTTTTCAGATGTATTTTCCAGTAGAAATACAAACTCATCTCCGCCAATCCTGGCAAACGTGTCTGACTGGCGAATCAATAAGGTAAGACGTGAAGCTACCTCTTTCAGAAGTTGGTCGCCAAAGGCGTGACCTTTGGTATCGTTGATGATTTTGAACCTATCCAAGTCCATATACAGCAGTGTAAACTCGCTTTTGTTTCTTTCGCACTGGGCGATTAAATGCTCCAGTCGGTCAAGCAATAAATAACGATTCGGAATTTCCGTCAATTGATCATAATGCGCAAGGTTCTGCAGACGTTCCTCTTCTTCTTTTCGTTCGGTAATATCGCGGTTAATGCCCAAGGCACCGACCATCTGATTTTCTTCATCCAAAATGGGAACGCACATCGATTCAATCCAGCCAATATCACCGTCTTTGTGTAGCATTCGAACCTCTCCAGACCATTTCCCCATTTTTTCAACCGAAGCAATGACTTCGGCCGTGATATGGTCAATGTCCTCAGGAACATGCAACATGCTCACCGTCTGTCCAATCGCTTCTTCTTTACTGTAGCCATACAGCGCTTCAGAACCTTTGTTCCAGTCGGTAATAATCCCTTGAATATCAGTGACCACCACTGCATCAAAAAGGTAATCAAACGCTTTCGCTCGTTGCTTGAGTATATTCAAATCCATACCATCACCCTATTGAAGATCTAACATGAGAATTAAGCAGCTCTGCGCAAACAAAATCGAGTTTGAATGAGTTATTATATTTTTCACCTAAGTATATGCCAACAATGGCTAAAGTGAAGCCTCTTGTTATTCATATTGAAGTCATATACTAAGTTGATTTCTAAAATCCTGGCCAATTGTTTCAGTGTAAAATATAACCTTATCATTAAACTATATCACCTTCAGACGAAGGATATTGAATGCCTAGTTATGTTTGACTTCATTCAATTTCCGACACAGCGACCATGTAATTTTTACCGTAAAATTTAGCGCACTTCGGGCATGTTGTATAGAAAAAATAGGTTTTATTCACTTGTTTGCCTTTACTTCTCACAAACGCATCCATTTCTTTTTCCCATTTGGGCGCGTCTTTATAGGGGCCCTCAAAAACTTTCGTTAAATAATCTCCCGTCATATACACCATTTCCTGACCAGGAACTTCCTTAGTGACTGAGAAATAATGTTCTCCCGTCCATGGACTCGGGTCATATGATAAGACAATAAAATTATTTTCATCATGTGCATTTGCATTTTCTATCGCATGAAATGTTTTTGGATACACCGCCCCCATATTGATAGGAATATGAAAAATACTTCTGGTCTTGGCTTTAACGAACAGCTTATCTTTAAAATGGAGCGCTTGTTCATCCCATCCTTCTGGATTAAATCTAGGACAACAGTTTGTAGGATTGTCACTCATATCGTATTTAGGTAAAGCATTAATTTCCATTCTTACTCTCCTTAGCGTTCCTCAGTGAAATTTCAATAAAAACGATTAAATTTCTGTATGAAAAATGGGATACAAACCACCTCTTTTACAACTTTGAGTATACGGATAAATAGGTAAAATAAAAGTTCGGCCATTATAAAGTGACCAGGCCTGGTCACTTTAGTTTTAAGACGAGTTTAACTCTCAAACCGTCACCCAAATGACTCCCGCACTACAAATCTAGCCTGTCTGCACACCCTAATTTTAAGTTCGGTTAAAAAGGTTTACCTTAAGAAACTTTATCACTATATGAGGAATTATAAAGAGGCTTGTTTGAAAGCGTGATGAGCCCACTACATTGGTAGAAGACCCATCTGATTGAGAGAAATTTTAGGTTGATTGGAACTCGTTGTACACTAAGACTTAGTCGCCCATCATGCCTCGGGGAAACCCACGACGCAGCTGTTTTTTCTGTTCTTCGTTCAGGAGGCTTTCCATTTTATTTTCCATGTTTACACGTCCCTCCAGAGCCTGTTGATGAAGTTCAGAAATTCTACCGTAGGCTTTACCGATGACGACTGGATCGCGTTTATCCGCATTCGATAAATCCTCCATATTCTCCTGCTCTTGCCATATTTGGCGCATCAGCGCACGCTGGTTTTTCATGGTTTCGGTCTGAATTTTCTCAAACTGTTTAATTTGTGCGTCATTCAGGTCGAGCATACCCATGGCGTAAACACCCCTCCTACCATAACCGGACATCATGCCATGCCCCATGCCGTAACCAGGCCCCATGCCGTAACCAGGACCCATACCACGGCCATACCCCATACCGTAACCAGGTCCCATACCGTAACCAGGTCCCATACCGTAACCAGGTCCCATACCGTGGCCAGGCCCTATGCCGTAGCCAGGACCCATACCGTAACCAGAACCCATACCACGGCCATACCCCATGCCGTAGCCAGGTCCCATACCGTAACCAGGTCCCATACCGTGGCCATATCCCATGCCGTAACCAGGTCCCATACCGTAACCAGGTCCCATACCGTGGCCATACCCCATGCCGTAGCCAGGTCCCATACCGTAACCTGGGCCAGAGCCTGACATCATTTTTTGCTGATAAGGCATAGCGGATTCATCTGCTAAGACAGGCGAAAGACTGACCATGCTAACGATCGAAGAGATCAGCATTGTTTTCATAAAATTTTTCATTTGAAACTCCTTATTGATTGCTTTGTAAATTCAAAACAACGAAATCACCTAAAAGGCTGACTTCTTCAAGCTTGCCTAAAATAAATTTCATTAAGCTGGAGATGATACTTTCCTGAAATATCTTCAAGTAAACATGCATTATCAGATAGAAAATTTGTGGACAATATTTGATAGCATTCAAAATAGTAATAGCCTGTTATCTTTATATTCACAAGCTGTGAACTAAGCAATCTCAAAGTCCCTTAGACTCCGCCAAAAATGTATTTGTAATACGTTTAATATCACTCATCACCTCAACTACCTAATTGATATTGAACTCTCTTCCCCCCTATGTCAAAATTACTTAGCGCTATATTATGATTATATCGGTTTACGGAAATTGCTCACTAACATGGGACATGACCCTGCTATGGCGACAACATTCGCCTTATTGTTTTCTGATGATATAAATCTATCCATCTTTGAAAATAGCTTCCCAAAAAATGTCTGATTTATCTCGTAGGCGTCCATAAATACTTAGACTTTATCCATATAGTAGATTTTAAGAAATCACAAACCAAGCGTTAAGCAAATGGATGCCAGACCCGGATTGATAGCAATGCCAGAAAAAAGCCATTCAATAAATGCAAGCTGAAAATGTTTATGAAAAAGTGAAGCAATTAGGTTTTAATCACTGAAAGAGATATTTAGCAGGAGAAGGCAAGAATACTACTCTGTACCTTTGTAAGGGAGGATTTAAGGTCTTCTTAACACTCAAACACTTCTAGAGAATTGTATCGCTGAAAGTGTTTGAGTTGGCCTGTAGCAGACCGATCAAGTCACAGGATTACATAGTCGCCATTTTCTGACGCAGTTCCATAAACTTTTTCGATTTGGTTTCCATCTGAGCCATTAAATCTTTTGTTTTTGGGTCGATGGCCATCATCTTCGCTTCAACATCCTTTTTCAGCGACAGAGACATTTTTTGCACTTCAGGATTCTGGAAAGCCTTTTGCTGGCGTTGCTGGAAATCCTGGTCACGTTGGCGAAAGCTCAACACTTCTGCTTGAGTCGGTTTAATTTTACCGTCTTGATACTTGCTTGCAATAGATTGCAAATCTTGCACTTCCTTCGCTGCGTTATAGTCCTTAGTAGACATGTTCTTAAATACTGTGGCTTGCAGTTTTTGACGCTGCTTCACGAATGACGGATTTTTTTCAAACGCCTGTTGTTGGATACCTTGTAAAGTGCGTTGCGTAGCTTGCAACTCTTGTTGAAGAATCTTCAGCTCTGTTAACATCGCTTGTTGCTCAGGATTCAGCTGTTGTGGCGGCTGCTGGCTATGTGGCATAGTATTAGCACTTGGCGTGGGAGCTTCTGCCAATACCGAAGCGGATACAGCCACCCCCATGGAAAGAATTAAAGCAGATAATGCCGACTTAGATACACTCTTAAAACGAAACTTCATAAAACCTCCTAACTTTCAGTGGAAAAGCTTGTGCGAACCAAAGCAAAAACTCCTAATACATAGCTTGCCAATACCCATAATGGTTCATTTTTCATCCATGGAATATTTGCGGTTTCGCACAAAACCTAAAATCAATAAATTGAATCAATCATTTAACTCCCCCAACAATACCGAAAGCCTGTAAAAAAAACAACAATATAGTCTGAAAACAACATGAAGCCACGTTAAATGATGGCAGGCACGACAGGTCAGTCTTAATTTAGATTGATCTCATTTAAACCCTACCAGGCCTGGTCACTTTATTTCAGTTCTGTTTTTACAGGGCTATAAACTTGATTTATATCATTTTGATTTACAATATACTTCTAACTTTCCATTTATCAGCTTAGGTACTGAAATAACATCAATTTCATGTAGTTTGTTTAAAAGAATATTGTTCTTCTGTAAATTTTCAAAAACCTGCTTTCCATTTTTATTTACAACTAACTTACGGTAACGTCCTCCTAACAATTCCAACAATTCAAGAATCTCTAGCTTCTGAAGGTAGCTTAACTGGGTATTCAAAATTGTAACCTTATCGTCTTGATTTAACTCATCATCAGAAAGAACTGACTTTAACAACGCACTATCTACCTGTAAGTTATCTGAATTATCACAAAGCGTATAAACTAATTCATTGAAATGCTCCGCTAGGCTCTCCGTTAAATATGAACTTTCTACATTAATAAGCGCTATTTTTTCTGTAAGTGAAAAATAACTTGTTGAAAGAATGTGCGTTAGCTCTTCACCACTCAGTCCGTTCACTTCAAGTTCATAATAATTTTCAATAAACTTATCAAAATTGTCTCTAATAAATTGATTTTTAATATTAGGGTGATTTTCAGCTATTGCTTGATAGTTTTCTGTAGTAAAACTTAATTTTCTTTTATTGATTAATAAACGTACTTTTTGTGAACTTAATCCTGAAACGTCCATTTTAATATGTGGCCAATAAACTGAATCTAAAAGATTTTCATAAACTAGGTCTTCAAGCTCATTGTTTTTAACAATTTCAAAAGTTAATTTTTTAACAAGGTCTTCGTTTTTCAAGGCTGGTGAAAGCTTTTGTTTAGATAATTTTTTTGAATTATCTAAGTCATTTAAAAAGGTGAACAAATAACCGTCGATTACCTCTTCATCCCCAAAAATATCCAGAACGTTACTCCATGATGGTTTTACTTTTTCTTTTAAAAGTAAAAATGGGAAAAACTTCTTAGGCAGAGTAGAAACATCTTCAAATTGAATTTCTTGTTTTTCAATAAGTAACTCAATATAGTCATCGGTAATTTCTTCCTGTGGTTTCTTCAATAATTGAATAAGGAATTCTTCAGGCTCTTGTTGCTGCTCTAATCTTAAATACACCTCATCAATATAAGCATGCCATTCATCTTCAATTCTGTGTTTTAAATGACTACATTCCGACTTAAAAATTGTCGATAGTTGTTTTGTCTCCAAATCTTGTTTTTTAAAGGTACCTGAACAAAAATTAGAACAAATTAAGTAAATCATTTCTAACGTGAGCGCATAATTATTGTGATGATAAATCGATTCTAAAACAACCTTTTCAGCCGAATCCTTAACTGGATCAAGGCATTGAAACTTAATCTCAAGTTCGTTCAAGACATCAAATAACTTTGATTTACTTTTTATTTTGTCTGCTAAAGTTAAAAAGTATTTCCTATTTTCAATACTCGCAAGCAAACTTCCAGTAGCATTCAAAGCTAGAATATCTTCTATTGAGGCATTTTCAAGAATGAGTACTAATAAGTCGTCTTTTTTGCTTAACTCAATTTTTGAGTTTTCGATAGATTCCCAAAATTCACTCCATAACAAACATATATTTTGAATAAACTCATTTCTTAAGCTTGAGACCTCGACAAATTCAGAGACAAATTCGATCAAGGCTGTTTCTTCATTTATAGCAAGCGATTTGATTAACCTATAAAAACCAGACGATGGGGATTTAACATCCGTTCGTTTTAACATATAGTCTATTAAATCAATATTAAGGACATATTTACTTTGAATATATTTGCCACTTAACTCCTCATAAACATTCTCTTTTTCATTCAATCCGTATGTTATGTCGTTAGACTTTTCATTTTTCACATCATGGACAAACTGTAAATCCCTTAAAGTCATTCCCCCTTCATGATGATAGGTTAAAAAGAAATTATAATTTTCATCAATATACCCACCCGAAATCAAAAACTTGAGCAATTCATACTCATTAGTCTTTTCTTCTAAACTCCCATTCTTGTTAAGTTTAGTTTTAAATACATTGGCATGTTCTTCAGGGTATTCCTCTAATAAATCTTGAATCGTCATAGAACGAATATTTTCTATTTCTGACTCTATAGAACGTCTCTCTTTCTTTAATTCTCTTCTATTTGTTGTATGCTCTAACTTTGCCAACCTAGAATGAAATTTTTCACGAATTAATTTAATCGGCTCTGATGAGATATTAATTTTAGTGAAATTTTCATATACCTGACCATTACTCCTAAAGCTACAGAGGTGATATTGATTCTGAAAAATCAAATCTTCAAAACCATCATGCTCTATCAAATCTTTAAATAAATATGTTTTATCAGCGGTAATTCCATTAGCCGTCGGACCAAATTGAGTAGCTATTTCGGATAACGTGATTAACCTTAACTCCTTAATATTATTGAGTCGTTCATCAAAACTTTGATCTATTTTTGCATTGATAGTTTCAACTTCACCGCGTTTTAACTTAATTAAATCTAAAACAACTTTATTTTTAACCATAAGCGCATCAATAACAATGCCCTTACCTTTGTTTAGCTCCGCAAAATCTTTAGGATAAACATTTTTATATACGATGAAACCTAAGAGTTTTTCTGGTGTCAGAATGTTTTTATGACTTTTAAGCGGCTCTTGTAAATTTCTATAATACAAATGAAATTCATTTTTAATATTAATAATTGTTCGCATATCAGATACATAATGCGAAATGCGTTTTATGAACTCTGGCGAGATTTTAGACTCGAATGATGGGTATTTTTCAAAAAGCCCTTGCTTTAACATTTGTGCAGAGTTTGATTGATTTACATAAGGAATCACAGGGATAATAAAATCAAAAAATTTTGTACGCATCTCACTATTGTCAAACATATCGTCTTTTAATGCATAGACAAAATTAACAGGCTGAGTAATAGAAACATTTTTGTTTAATAAATGATTGAGCTCTCTTAATTTTGAAAAAATAGAAACTTGAATATTTTCAAATCTGTCGAGGTCTTCAAAAAACACCACATCCACCTTAGTTCTCTCAAAAAAGTAAACTATTTCATCTAAATAATGATTCAAAATAGATTCATTTTTGTCTTCTAATTTAATTTCACCGATTGACTGGAGTTTTAAAGTAGATATGTCTTTTTTTGAAAAAACACTAACAAAACTCCTGATTACAAAATAAACGGTACAAAGCGTTAATGGAATAAATCCAAAAATATAATTCAGATAGTATTCTTTAGAGTCATGAAAATAAAACGAAAGTGCTTTGGAAACATCATCTATAGATGATATGTTAAAAATAAATAACAATATAAGAAGCAGTCCCAAAAAAATTACGGCAATCTCATTTAGCATATCGTCCGTATAGTGTTTGATTCTTTTAAATCGCGAATATGGCAACTCACTTGAAGGGCGTTGATAAAATACTTGTTGAAGGATGCTTTTTTCAATTTTTGGTAATTGTTCGTTATTAAATGAATCAACCTTGCCAGGGGGAATTGATGATTCATTAATCTGACTACCAAACTCAGCTAGTGAAACACTTATAGATTTAATACTTTCTTTATTATTTTCAATATAAGTTTCAATAATACTGCTCTTTCCAGAACCATAGGGACCAGTAAGTGCAATATTGGTTATTTTAGAATGCTTAATTGCATAAGTAATCGCTCTCGAATAATGCCCTGCTTTATCTGCATTATTTATGGGAGTTAAAGACTGAAACTCTTCACTTTCTGACATCACTAATCCTAAATTCACAAAAAGATAAAAAACAAATATTAAGTATAACCTTAACAATTAAGAAAACTAATGAAAGCAAAGTATTCTCAATTCTTTGAGTATTAAATAACTCAAACAATATCTACCAGGCCTGGTCACTTTATTTCAAGCGAGCCTTGCAAAACAGATGCTGCATGCAGTGACCACCATAGCTGCCCTAATGCAATAGCACCGTCATTTATGGGGGTTTTCTGTTGAAAGTAAAGTTTTTGCGCTCTGTTTTCAAAACGCTGAGAGATTAAGTTTAATAAGACTTTATTTTGAAAAACGCCGCCGGTTAGCACTACGGCTAAATGAGCATATTGATTGGCAAGCTGTTCAATTAAGTTCACCAACATATTAAAAAACTGACTCACCATCACCGATGGTTCAACCTGCTGTTGCTGCTGGCGCAACAACTGATAAAGCATCGGCTGTATGTCAATCCGACCATTGATGATGGAAAATTCATAGGCAGTCACAACCTGGTCATCATAGAGTGCTTCCAATAACAAACCACTCTGCCCTTCGTAATCCAGAGTTTGAAGTAAACCTAACAGACTCGCCACCGTATCAAACAATCTACCCATAGAACTGCTCAACGGACTGTTTAGGTTTTGTTGATACATTTGATGGAGTTGTTCAATTTCTGATTGGGTAAACGCTTGTACCGTAGGCGAGTCCAAACCCAATACTTCGGCTAATGACATCTCTTCAAACAATAGAGATAAAGCGATACGTCGTGGTTGCTGATTAGCCAAGTCGCCTCCCAACAGTTTAAAGGGTTTTAGACAAAGTACTCGTTGGTAACTGGAGACATCTGCCAATAATAACTCGCCCCCCCACAAAGTACCGTCATCACCTAAACCGCTACCATCCCAACTGAACGCCAACACCTGCTGGTTCAGATTAAACTCGGCCATACAGGCTAGAACATGTGCATAGTGATGTTGTACTCTGCCTAAAAGCATCGCTTGGTGCACCGCTTCTTTTTCCGCCCATACGCTACTGGCATAGTTAGGATGCAGATCACACACTAATTCCTCTGGCTCAAATGACGTAAGCTCGCTTATGCGCTGAATGGTTTGTTGAAAACGTTGTAACGAAGCCAGTGAATGCAAATCACCGATATAAGGCAATAAACACCACTGCGAATCTTGGGCAAAAGCGATGCTGCTCTTCTGCTGAGCGCCAACGGCCAAACAGGCTCTAACAACCGGATCTGGCAAAGCCCCATAAAGTGGTGCAAGCCCTCTCGCTAAACGTAAGGTTTGTTGTTTGCTTTCAATACTTTGTACCACACTATCATCGCACGGATTGAATATCTCTCTATCAAAATCCAATATCAAATCGACCACTTCAAAACCGGGACGGCAGAGTTTAGCGAACAGTTCTTCCGTTTGAAAAAGAATCGGTTCACCTGAAAGGTTGGCGCTGGTGGCGATTAGCGGTTGTTCGAAAAACTGGAACAGTAGATGTTGCAACGGCGTATAGGCCAACATCAACCCCAAACGGTTGGTGTCTGGCGCCACCAAATCACTTAATTCAGTTTGCGCTTGTGAGTTTCGCTTCTTGACCAATACAATCGGTTGCGCATAGGATGTCAGTAAAGTTTCTTCATGTTGGGTTAAATCTGCCCAGCCCTGCGCCATGGCGAGGTCTTTACACAAAACCGCCAACGGTTTACGGCTCCGATGTTTTCTTAAGCGTAACTTAGCCACTGCCAAATCATTGGTCGCATCACACAGAATATGAAAGCCACCCACCCCTTTAAAAGCCACCAGGCCTGCTTGTTTTAAACACTCAGTAACTTGTTGAATCGCATCACTGTCTTTCGAAAGCAATTCCTGATTGGCACTATACAACCGGATTTTAGGGCCGCACTGCGGACAGCAAATGCCCTGGGTATGGTAACGTCGATCTAAAGGATTGGTATATTCACGGCGACATAAATCGCACAATTCAAAGACCTGCATGGTCGAATGTTGGCGATCATAGGGCAGCTGTCGCATAATCGTAAAGCGTGGCCCGCAATCCGAACAGTTGATAAAAGGATCTAAATAACGCCGATTATCGGAATCATTAAATTCCGCTAAACAGGTTTGGCAGGTGGCGATATCGGGAGGAATCTGATTCGTCTGATTCACTTGCGAATCGATCCGGCTTTCAATAATCTGAAAACCATCATAATTAGTGATTGGTAAAGTTTGTTTGCTTATGGATTGAATCGACGCATGGATGGGTTTTTGACTGCTGAGCTGCTGTTGAAAAGAGACTAGGTTCTCAGCGAACCCTAGCAGATGAATAGTCACGCCATTGGCGGTATTGCAGACCGTACCCTTTAAGTTTAGCTTGGTTGCCAACTGATAGGCAAAAGGTCGAAAGCCCACCCCTTGCACTCGTCCAAAGACTTGCAAGCAAACATGCTGCTGATCTAAATTCAATTCAGTGCTAATAATACTCACAACTCAAAAACCGATTAGCCACAGGACGCTGCCTGTTGCTGATTATACTGATTGATAATAGACTCTAGCGAAGTTCTCTGCCGTTGGGGAGAAGCTTGTACGCCCCATTTTTGCAACTCCTCAATAATGGTTTGGATAAATAAGGGCATGGCCTGTTGCACCGTATCGGTCAGCGCCATAATAACACTGTCCATCTCTTCGGGCACCATGGCAATGATCTGAATCTCCGCCATATCGCCTGCCAAAGCACCCAGCTCTAACGTTTGTAACACCTCAATTTCATGTGCGGTTTTACGGCAGCTCCCCAAACCTTGCAACACTTTAGCATCCAAATTATAAACCGTGCCTGCAGGTGATTTCTCATCCACGCTAATCGTATCCAATAGCAAAACGCGGTCATAACTCTGATAATAGTGAATCATATTCATGCCCAAAGTACCGCCATCAATCAGCTCTATCTGCGGAGTGAAGGCATAATTCTGTTTGAGAAATTGTGTGGCATAGATGCCTAGACCTTCATCGTTAAACAGAATATTGCCAATACCGATAACGGCAATGCTCGGTGTGGTTTCTTGAATATTATTGGCTTCAGTCACTTATAAACTGCCAAGCGGATGCACACGATGCTCTGCCAAGGTTCTGCCCTGCACATCGATTACATGCACCGCACAGGCCAAACAAGGATCAAAAGAGTGTACTGCGCGTAAGACTTCCAGTGGCTGCTGCGGATCGGCCAACTGTAAACCGACAATGGCTTCTTCATAAGGGCCACGCTGACCTAAACCATCTTTAGGCGAGGCATTCCAAGTCGTGGGCACCACCGCTTGATAGTTTGCCACTTTGGCCTCGTCAATACGGATAAAGTGGCTTAAGGTGCCGCGTGGAACTTCCAATATGGCACAGCCTTTGGTGGTGGTTGGCAAACTTTCAAAGTCATATTTGGTCCAGGTCTCTTCATCATAATATTTGATATTTTCAATCAGTTCACTGACAAACCCGAAGATGGCATCACAAGTCACTTCCGCTTCGATGGCGCGTGCCGCATTACGCCCGACCGTACTCGAGAAATCGATGAGTTCCAGGCCGGTATCATCCATAAAATGTTGCACATAAGGTTTAATGAATTTGGCGTTTTGTTGATAACCGATAATCATCCGTGCCGCTGGCCCAACTTCCATCGGTTGCCCTTGATAACGAGGCGCTTTAATCCAGCTGTATTTCCCTTCTGTTTTCAAAGTACCATCATCATTCAAGTCGGTATAAAACGGTTCGGTGGTTTCATCATAGGGACTGGTCGGTTTTTCATCGGCATACCAGGAACGCGAAGCTTCTTCAGTGATATGGCTGGCATCAAACTCGGCGACCTCATCGAAATTGTGTCCCCAGGTAACGCCACTGGCAAACAACGGCTGATGGTCACTCAAAGCGTAACCACCTGAACTCATGAAGTTACCACTGCCACGGCCAAAGCCCGCTTTAATACTGTCTTTATAAGCAGCTACCACCATTTTCGTGTCTGGCAGATAGGCGCGTTTCAAGAATTCCTGAGTGTCTTTGATAATGAACAAGTAATCATTTAAACGCTGTGGATTCAACATATCCATGACACTGGTCACGCCGCCGACCACTAGGTTTTGCGGATGCGGGGTTTTGCCACCAAAAATGGCAATTGCTTTACTGACTTCACGTTGAATGCGTAAAGCTTCCAGGTAGTGATTCATGTGAATCAGATTTTCTTCCGGCGACAACTTATAAGCGGCATGCCCCCAGTAACCATTGGCAAACAGACCCAAACGCCCAGCATTCACAAAGCTACTGAGCTTTTCTTTAACCGCTTCCAAATCCCCCTGAGAACAGTTGTAAGGACGCTTATGCCATTGATGAGCAATCTTGCTGGCCTGTTCGCAATCAGCGGATAGCGCACTGACCACATCGACATAATCCAGCGAATGCAGATGGTAATAATGCACCAGATGATCTTGCACAAACAGCGCCAACGAGACTAAGTTACGGACGATTTCGGCGTTTCTCGGTGGCACGATTTCATAGGCATGTTCCACCGCGGAGATAGAGGCACGATAATGCGAATTGGTGCAGACTCCACAAATACGCTGGGCAATCAAACCGGTATCACGCGGATCACGGCCTTTGAGTATGGTTTCGATGCCGCGGAACAACTGCCCGGAAGCCCAGGCTTCTGTGACCACATTATTTTCATCGACTTCAATCTCCACCCGCAAGTGACCTTCAATCCGCGTGACCGGGTCAATGACGATTTTTTGTTTTTTGCTGTCTTTAGGCGCGATGGTTTGTGTCATATTCCATGTCTCTGTTACGGGTTTGTGATTAGATTTTTGATGAATTTGGCAGTTGAATGATTTTGCGGTTATTGGCGTATTCATCAAAAGCCACCTTGCCTTTACCGCAAGCGATACAGCCATGCCCCACTTGCACCGGCCAAGAAGTGCCTTCATTGAATTTCATTTGGGCGCAGTTCATATCGGCATAAGGGCCTTTGCAGCCCATCTCATACAGACACCAACCTTTTTTCGCACCTTCATCACCCCACTCTCTGACAAACTCACCGGCATCATAATGACCACGACGTTCGCAATTGTCATGCACCCGCGGCGCATAAGCCCATAGTGGTTTATTGTTTTCACCGAGCTCGGGCATCTCTGCAAACATCATGTAATGCAATAAGGTACCGACCACATTTATGGGGTTCACAGGGCAGCCAGGCAGATTGATAATGTCATTACGTCCAAGCGCTTCAGCAACGCCAACCGCTCCGGTCGGATTTGGCGCAGCCGCTACAACTCCACCATCTAAAGCGCATGAACCCACAGCTAAGATGGCGGCGGCATTTTTGGCGACGCGTTTAAGTAGGGCTTCACCAGTTTCGCCTTTAGGGCCAATGCGTAAGAAATTTCCGCCCAAGCCTAAAGGCACCGCACCCTCCACAATCAGTATATATTCACCTTGGTCTTCTTCAATCAGTTGGTCGAGTAAGTTCTCTGATTGCGGGCCAGAAGCGGCCATCAGCAACTCATGATAATCGAGAGAAATAAACTTCAAAATGAGTTCATCAATTGAAGGATTGACGGTCTTAATAAAGGCTTCGGAATTACCACTACAGTCGGCGAGCTCTAACCAAATGACAGGGATTTTATTCAGGTGCTGCACGCCACGAAACACCAATTCATCAAACTCCGGTGGCAACTGCAGGTTTAAGGTCATCATGGAGACCCAGCCATTAAATTCATTCACCTTATCAAATGACTTCAAGGCTTCTTCAAAGTTTTCCGTACCAATTTGATTGCTGGGATGCAGGCGATTAAATTTACCAATGCGTTGTTTGGCTCTATCCAGCTTTTGTTGCTTGAGCGCTTCTGCCTTGGCGGCTTTTTTGCGTTGCACTTCTGCTATATCGACGTGGGCAGAAGTAATCAGATTCGCGACATCTTTTTTACAGCGTCCACAGACACGCCCTGCCATACTGTACTCTTTCAGTTCGGCAAAGCTGGTGACGGCATTGGCCTCAATCAAATCTGTCAGATCTTTTTGATAAGCCCCGACACAACTACAGACCAAACGGCCACGCTTATTTTCATGGCGGTTGTTGTATAGGTATGATGCATCAATATTTTCATTCTCAATAATCAACTGCTTAAGATACAAGGCATCAACATTGGAGTTCACGCCGATAAAACGCATCAATTTTTCGTTATTGAGAATATATTGATCAATGCGATGCTCTGCCTGTGAGCGCAGTAACACCACTTCATTATGCTCGTCGTGGATATCGTAAAGGGGCGAAGAGACATCGGTAAACTGAAAGGAACCGACCTTTAAACCATCAATCGCCACTTCGCGCTGAAAAGTCATTTGCTCAACTTTTAAAATATTGCTCACTGCAATATCAGCTTGCAGACGACACTCTTTGGCATGCCCGGCACTGAAACCGCTTTCATCAATCTGCGCCGCTTCGCCCACCGCATAGATGAACAGGTCAGAAGTGCGCATGGTTCTGTCGACCAAAATGCCACGGTCACACTCTAGTGATTCTCTGGCAAAATCGACATTTGGTTTGATGCCAATGCCAAATACCAAAAACGGATTTTCAATGCTATGTTTGTGGGTATCGAGCAGTGTGATATGACCATTTTCGATGCGCTTATCGATTACCTGATCATTAAAGGAGATGGTAATGCGTGGATCGGCTTCAAAGGTCTTTTGAATCAAAGCCACACTGGACGGATCTAAATCGGCCGAATAAAGCTGTTCATCCCAAACAATCAGATAGATATGCTTGGGTGCAGGCATGCGCATCAATGTGTCTAACAACTCTAGGCCAATCGGGCCTGCACCGACAATCACAATATTTCTGTCTTGCAGGTTTTTGGCAATCTTAAAGCTGTCATCCGCACTGCGGAAAGTCACGGCATTCTCAATTTCGCTGATATCAAACAGGGTTTTCGGCTGCGAACCACTGGCGATAATAAGATAATCATAAGCATATTGCTGATCAACGGTGATGATCTGCTTACTTTGGCGATTGATACTGATCACTTCTTGATTGAGCTTGACGATTGCCTGAGGATTCAAATCGAGGGTGATATCTTGCAGATCAGCTGAACCTTCCACCAAATCACACAGGTGTATGCGGTCATAAGGCGCGTAGGCTTCTTTAGAAAGAATGAGCACCTCAACACTCGAATCCTTTTCCAAGATGGTATTGGCTAAATAGTCGGCGGCAATGCCACCCCCAATAATCACTATTCGCATGACAACTTCCTCATCAAAACTGACTTTCTAACAAAATTAAAATCGCCTGATTAAATACTACGCCATTTCCAGCTGCATTAGAAACATCTCTTCACCATCGGTAATAGAAACCGCCGCACTTTGGCACTTTGGACAAACATAATTATGTTCGGTTAAGGTACTGGCTTGCCCACAGCTTCGGCATAAAATCTCGACCGCTTGAATCTGCATCTCTAATTCGGCGGTCCGGCAAACTGAACTGGTCTCTTTGAAGGTTGCAAAAGCCACCTCCAACAGATAAGGCTCTACCCCACTGAGCATGCCAATTTTAATCACCACCTTACTAATTTCGGTAGCATTGTGCTGTTGAGCTTGGCTTTCACACTGCTCGATTAAGGCTTGAACAATGGAATATTCATGCATGGTTATTCATCTCAAAAGACCTAGCAAATTCTAGGTAAGAGCTCGCCTTTAGGCAACTCTAAAACACGTTGGCTGCCCCAAGGGGTTTGTAAAACGACCAGGCCTGGTTGAAAGTCACTGACTCTGCCGATTTCAGCAGCATCTGCACAAAACTCAAACTGCTGTAACACTTGCAAGGCTGTTGCAACTTGCTCGACTGGTAAGCTAATGGCAAAGGTGCCTTCATTGGCAAAGTCATAGGCATCAAAGCCTAACAGTTCACACAACCCTTGCACCGGTTCACACAAAGGAATTTTATCTTCTTCTATTTCAAGACACACCTGTGAAGTTTCCGCCCACTCGTTCAGCAAAGCCGCCAGGCCACCGCGGGTGGCATCACGTAGAGCATGACACTCAATTCCTACCTCAATCAATGCTTTGACAGCCGGCCATAAAATCGTACAGTCACTCTGTAAATCGCTTTGCAGATTGATACTTTCACGCGCCGCTAGAATCACTGCGCCATGCCGACCAATGTCGCGCGACACAATAATGGCATCGCCGACCTGTAAATTATGTGCGGAAGGTATCGCATTTGGTAAAGGCTTTATCTGGCCAATACCTGAGGTATTGATGAATAATTGATCCACAGCCCCTCTAGGAACCACCTTGGTATCGCCACAAACGATTTTCGCCCCACAACTCTGCAATTCCTTGGCCATGCTTTGCACAATTTTTTCCAGTGATTTGAATGGCAAGCCTTCTTCAATCATAAAGGCACAACTCAAATACAAGGGCTCTGCCCCCACCATCGCTAGGTCATTCACCGTGCCGACCACGGCCAATTTACCGATATCCCCGCCTTTAAAAAAAAGCGGACTGACGGTAAAGCTATCGGTGGTGAAGGCCATTTGACCTTCCACCGCTAATACAGCTGCATCTTCGGCTTTCAATAAAATCTCATTACCGAAATATTTATAAAACAGCTGCTTGATAAGTTGTTGCGTTTCTGCCCCGCCACCGCCATGACTCAGTTCGATGATTTTCATGCGCTGATCATCTCTGACTTAGCCAACTTAGCTGACTTCTCTATGGAAGGTTTGCTGCTTTTCGGCAGCGAGACTTCAGCATACCGATAATAGGCATTACAAGCGCCTTCGCTAGAGACCATGCAACTGCCTAAAGGATGGCTTGGATCACAGCCACGGCCAAACACTTTACAGTCCTGTGGTTTCGCCAGGCCTTTCAAAATATCCCCACAAATACACAGTTTATGATCATCGATCGGTTCATTCGTGAGTTGGTCGGCAAAGACTTTTTCAGCATCTATCGCGGCATATTCGGCTTTCAGCTGTAAGCCACTTAACGGGATATCGCCCAGACCACGCCAGCGGAAATGGCTTCTAGGCTCTAGATAATTATTGATTAATTTCTGGGCTTTTTGATTGCCGTCCCAAGTCACGGCCCGAGAGTACTGAATTTCCACCGTGACTTTTTGCCCAATCGTTTGTTGCGCGATGACCTGTTGGATAATCATCAAAATGCTCTGCATGACATCGACCGGTTCGAAACCACTGACCACAATCGGCAACTGATATTGATCGACCAACGGCTGATAAATTTTCGCCCCACTGATGACGCTGACATGTGACGGCCCAATCAAGGCGTTAATCTGGCACAAGGCATCACTCAAAATGGCCTCAACGGCTGGCGGCACCAATACATGATTAATATGAAAATAGAGATTATCCAGGCCAAGTGCCACGGCTTTTTCAATAACCGCCACCGTCATCGGCGTGGTGGTTTCAAAGCCAATCGCAAAGAAAATGACTTTTTTGTCCGGGTTTTCTTGAGCGATCTGTAATACATCCACAGGAGAATACAATGCCCGAATATCAAAGCCTTTGGCGCGTTCTCGAGCCAAATTGCTTTTAGAACCCGGCACCCGAATCATATCCCCGAGGGTCAGCAAAATCGTATTGTCCATCTGCGCCAGGCTAATCGCCTGATCAATGCGCTCTTTGGGCATAATGCACACAGGGCAACCAGGGCCATGAATAAACTCAATATTGTCTGGTAACAGTTGGTTAAGGCCATATTTCATAATGGTGTGGGTATGTCCGCCACAGACTTCCATAATGCGCAGGGGCTGACTCAGCTGGGTTGCCTTTTGCTGAATCTGTAAAGCAAGCGCTTGGATCGTCTGCGGATTGCGGAAGCCTTGATAGAGATCTTGTAGTTTAAGCTGCGTCATATTTTAGGGCTTATCATCTTATGCATCTTGTACACCTTGTGCCAGAGACGATTCGGCATCCATTAAATCGACCATCTCCTGATAGAGTTGTAAGCTTTCTAAAGCCGCGGATTCATCCATTTTGGTCATGGCAAAACCGATATGAATCAGCACATAATCTCCAATAGACACTGGCTCTGCCATTAGGTCTAAACTCACCTGACGTTGCACTCCCATAGTATCCACGGTGGCAATATTGGCAGCCTCAATATGAGTGATTTTTGAAGGAATGGATAGACACATCTTTATTTAAGCCTTAAATATTGCACACTTATTTTAAGTGCGCATTTTACGTTTAAACTCAATCCAGTCGACGACACGCTGAACAGAGGCAGCATCCTTGGTGGATACCTCTAAAATATCGACATTCGGTTTCAATCTTCTGGCCATACTCTTGGCGGCTTCGATATCAAAATCAAAATGCGGCAATAAATCCGTTTTAGTGATTAACACCAAATCAGCTTTATGGAACATCACCGGATACTTTTCAACCTTGTCATCGCCCTCGGGCACGGAGACTAATACCACATTCAGATGACTGCCGACATCGTAACTTGCTGGGCAAACCAAGTTGCCGACATTCTCAATAAAACAGACATCCATCTCAGCCAACGGCATGGCATGCAAGCCTTTGTGCACCATAAAGGCATCTAAATGGCAGGCGGAACCGGTTTGAATTTGAAAAGCGGGAATGCCCTTAGCTTTAATGCGATCGGCATCAAGCGAGGTTTGTAGGTCACCTTCAATCACGCCAAACTGAAATGGAGAATTCGCCAAATCAGCGATACTTTCCAGCAAGCTGGTTTTACCGCTGCCCGGGCTGCTCATCAGATTAATCGCTAACACCTTGGCTTTATCAAAATGAGCCCGATTATGTTCTGCTTCATGATCATTTTTCTGTAAAATTTTGCCAATGACATCGATGGTTTTCGCATCATTCAGCTGTGGATTGTCATGCACAGGGCTTTGCTTAAAATGCTGAAAATTCACCGCCGTATTTGGCGCTAAATCGGGCACGGTATTGATAATGGAACAGCCACAATCTTCACACATCTGTTTTTCCTTTAAATCTAAATTACATTAACACTATTCTTAAATTGCATTAGCACTACTCTCGATTAACCCCATAATATAAAGCCGCCTACAGCAATGGAAGTTAAACCTAATAGGCCAAAAACGCGTTTTATAGTCGTGAGTGAATTGAGCAGATAGCGATTCAAATAGAGAATAAACAATCCAAAGCACAGAAAAACCACCATTACGCCCAGCGCAAACACCGCGACCAAACTTAAAGTCACCTCTTGATGATTCACCAAGCCTAAAGTCACCAGCATGCCACGGACTCCGCCAATGCCCATCAAAACACCTAAACTTAAAACCGGCATCATCTCATTGAAGCGGTGACTGTGTTTGCGCGAAAAACTGATATGAATATGAGGTTTGCCATTGTGAGGATGCTGGTTCAATAAGATGCGATCCGTGAGGACAATATAGAGCAGATAGCAGCCCATCAGGATAATGACACTTGCCGAAATGACATCGCCATAATCGGTCAAGGCTTCAATGGCTGGAAAACTTTGTAAAATACTGGCGAAGATAAATAAGGTAAGGCCATGCCCGAGCGCAAACAAAAGCGTAATCATCGCTGTTTTTTTGACATTTTTGCCAATCGAAAAGTCCGCAATCACCGTCAAATGATCGGGACCAAACGCATGCAAAATGCCATACCAGAAAATGATGAACAAGCCTACTTCCATACTCAGCAACTTACCTTGTTATAGAGGAATGAAATCATAACATCTTATAGGATTCTAATACGTATCTAATGCGTTTTAAGTGTATCACCATCTAGGCTCAGAGAGCCTGGCATTTCCATGCGCTGGATCAAGTTTGAACCATATTAAACCTATCAGCCCTAAAACCCAAAAGCCCGATAAAGCACATTTCAGTTATGCGTTTACCAGGTCTGGTCAGTTCGAGGTAACTTATCGCCAACGATAATTTTTAAGACTCAGCAGCCGCGTTTAAAACGTCTGTATAGAAAAGGACTTAGGAGAGAAGCTTAACCCCGTTCTTCATATTGCGGTAAGTCACCACAAATCTCTTCCCAATTGGCTTTTGAGCTGGCAAAGATATGCGCTGTGGGGCGTTCCACAATATCGTCAGTGATGGTGCCAAGACGTATTCTTACTTTATCAGGGGTTGCATGGAATTTAGCCATAATGGGCGAACCACACCGACCGCAAAAATATTTATCGCCCTCTTCATTGTTCTTATATTTGGTGAGTAGGCCCTCACCTTGGGTAAACCTAAATTCCGCGCTGTTCACATTCGCATTGGTGGCAAACGCACTTCCCTGCGCTCTTCTGCATTGCGAGCAATGACAACAGACAATATCTTCAACTTTACCGCTGATTTCAAACTGAACCTGACCGCACAAACAGCTCCCTTTATACATAATAATTTACTCCTAACATTAGAATCAAGTGACTCCACCTAAGCGGACCCAGGCTAAATCAACTAGTCTTACCAAACAATCACGCACTTACAAAAAAGGCTTTTTTTGAAAGCTACTAGGCCTGGTCAGCTTGTTCAAAGTTCACTCCAATCTCCCAATTATCTTGCCTTAGCATCTTACTACTTTTTAAACGCTTGATTTGAGATAAGTTTTGAGTCTTTTTTCAGTGAAAAAATAACATACTTATATTATGGTATTCATGAATTACTGGTATATTTTAACACGCCTTTATTTTACATACATTTCTGAAAAGACTATAAAAAACAATAAGTAAACAGACTTTTGATGTCGATATATTGAGTTAGTTTTTACAAAAACACTCTTAATTGGATTACGTTTTCTCTAATCCAAATAACCCTCACGGGTGACTTACACGGTAAGAGAGTTAATATAAGATAATAAGTGAAGAGAGATTCAAAACTTAATTTCGAAGGATAAGTGTTATTTTGTCGAAATTTATTAAATATAGAAGAGGTAGAAAGATGAAGTTACAAAAGAGACATTTGATCGTTGCGATGGCCACAGCAATGGGCTTGAGTGGAATAGCGCCAACTACAGCGCAGGCTAACACACAGTTGCAGTTTGGTACTCCAGAATCATTATCTAATAAACAAACGCCAGATTTAGACATGGCTTTTAAAGCCAAGTTAGTGCGCTTAGGTAATGGAATGTTAATTAGTGCCTTTGGGGATGGTGTTGATGACAGTAAAATTATTTATGACCTAAAGCGTGATGCGGAACGTCCAGCAAGAGATATCTTTGTTAGAACCTGTGCAAGTGCGACCGTGGATTGTGGTATTGAAGCAAACTGGAGTGAGCCGGTCAATATTTCTAATACGGCTTTATTAAGCAGCATGAATACGGACTGGGATGGTTCGGAAGTTGATGGTACGACACGTAAGCCTTATTATGGTGATTCGGATAAGCCAAACATTTCCAATGGTGGTGGTAACTTGATGCTTACGTGGACGGATAAGTTCTGTGACAGTGGTGATCAGCGCTCAGCTACTTATATAGATCGTGTGAATAGGGAGCTTCCTTTTAGCTGTACTTATGCGGCGTACTCTTTTGATAGCGGTAAAAATTGGACAGCGCCTGCGCGACTATCTGATGGTTCTCGAGATGCTAAACAAGATGTAAGTAAAGTAAACTCAATGGGTAAATCGGTCATTACTTGGCAAGAAGATCCTCAAGGTTTACTGGTTGGTCATGCCGACGGTCCAGGTGATGGTGCTTCCGGAGCAACGGCATCCCATGGTACGGATATTTGGTTTACAACCACAACATTTGAAGCAACTAAGTGGGAAGATGAAGCGCATACTATTCCTATTGCTGGTAAACCAACAGGGTTTGCAACGCCAGCCCGTTTAACTGATAACGCAACTACAAACCTTTCTGGTGGACATCATACCGTGAAAGATTCAGCAGGGAATTTGGTAGATGGCGCTGATGTTGATAGTGGTCAAACTTCTGCAACACGCGCAAATACTGCCTTAGTGGGTAGCACCACTGTTGTGGCCTATGAAGAGACTAAAGGTTCAGAAGAAATTGAGACGGGTAAATATATTCGTTACCACAATTTCCCATACTCAACCAATCCTGCGGGTGCCGCGAACCAAGCGGGTTGTGTTATTTCCAACCCTGCTGAAAATGCCCGTCGAGTACGTTTTGTACCACAGGCAACTCCTGGAGCAAGTGGTTTGCAGATGGGTATCTTCTGGAAAGAAGGAAAGTATGATCAAGGTGGGCCATCTGATATCGTTGCTCGTTTACTTAGAAACGGTGTATCTCATACTAATATGGAACCTGCTGTTTCTACTAACTGTGTAACTTCAGATTATGCTGTGTCTTCAACACTTGCGAATACAGCAGCCATAAACTTGAGTAGTAACACAAAAACAGGCGGTAACTTGGCGGACACAACTGAAGCAAATAATATTGAAAATGCTTTAGCACACCGTGGTGCAATCGTTGGAGATGACTTGTATATTGGTTATAGCTATACAACGGATTGGGCATTGACGACTTATACCAATTTAGATAACTATGATTTCTGGTTGCGTCATTATGATGGCGCGACAGATACTTGGAGTGCTCCGAAAAACTTATCGAACTTACCATCAGTGGTTGCTGATAATGGTGTAACTGTTAAACCAGTGAATGTTCGCGAGCCAAGATTTGTGAAAACACCTTATTCGACAAATGAAGCGGATAACTATAATCCGAATGCATTTGTGATTGCGTGGGGTACTCAAACCAATGTGGCGTCGCATATTGAAGATCCTCAGGACTTGGATATTTTCTATACACGTTCGTTTGATAAAGGTGCAAGTTTTGAACCTGTTGTAAGAGTGGATAACCCAAACAATATGGCGCGTTTTGAATCACAGCTTCGTCCAACACCTGATGGATTAACTGTCTATGCAGTGTGGAATGAAGAGTCTTCTGATGGACTTGTAAATGCGATATCGGCTAAAGCGATTACTGGGGACGTGACAGGAGAAGACCCTTATGTTCCACCAGTAACGACTCCTACAGCTTCTAGCGGTGGTAGTGCGGGTGTATTTGATGGCATGATTATGCCAGCACTGGTTGGATTATTTATGGGCTTAATTGGATTTATGGGATTACGCAAATTCCAAAAATAAATCTTAAATAGTCAAAAACTTGATAATTAATTAAGCGCTACCAAATGACTTTGGTAGCGCTTTTTTTATATCCTGAATAACGATACTTCACCATTTTTTGGGTTCATTAGGGAAAAGAGAACACGACCAGACCGCGGTTATTGACCCTTACGTTTTTTAACATCTTCAAACGCGGCATTAATATCCTGCATTTTTTCTGTCGCCGCTTTGATCTCAGCATCATCCAACCCCTTGCCATGCATAAAATCAGGATGATTCTCTTTCACCATTTTACGATAGGCTTTCTTAATCGTCGTAAAGTCATCCGACTCCGAGCAACCCAATACTGCGTAAGGATTCTCCTGCATTTTTGGATTTGAATAAGCAGAACCACCCCGACCATTCACTTGATCAATCAACTGCTGTATCTGCTCATCACCAAAGGTAAGTAAGCGACCAATTTCAAAAAGCATCGCTAAGGTTTTTTCTGACAAGCCATCCAAAGAAGCAAAGCTAATCATCTGCATCAACGCGCCGGCTCTAATCTCCAGTCCCGATTCACTCAATGTCTGACAATAATAAGAGAGTGGGTTCTCATCCCGCTTAGCTTTATTGGCCAAAGCATACAACCTCTTCTTAGCAGCCGCCAAAATCACTTCTGGCAAACCTGCGTTTTTCATCGCGCCGGTCATCGACTTAATGGTGTCGCTCATAAACTCGATTTCAAGTTCACTGATCTTGCCATCACTTTTGGCAATCTTAGCCATTAACGCGATCACTTCTTCAGGAATACTTAAACGCGCCTTACTGTATTGATTACTGGTAAAGTTTTTATAAGCCTCATCAAAGCTCTCACTATGCTTCACCGATTTATAAGCATCCACCCCAATATCGACGGTTTTACGCGTCCCCTTGAAGACCAAGCCGATCAGTTTGAAGAAAATAACCACTAGAATTAACACTAAATACTTTATAAAACGCAAAACGGCTTACCTTTAATTAATCACATTTAAAACTTTCAACCAAGGCCAAACGGCTGACTTTGTGAAACGAGGTCTGATTGTACTGATTAGACCAGTTTTTACAACTTTGAATCCGCAACAGAAGTTTGAATTAACCAGGCCTCTGGTAGGTTTATATTTAGAATTCAATCGAGGCTAACCTCATTGAATGACACGTGTCTTAGATAGTAAAACGATCGATTTTCATGCTGCGTAACCGCTAAAAACAGGCTGAACACAGTCCCTTAAAACCCTTAGGCAAAACAAACACTTATAGAGCATTCGTTAGACCATAACTCGCTCCTAAAAACCTAACACCTTGATAAATAAATATATTTTTGTTATAATTCCGGAAATTCCACAAACCAAACAGGTTCGTTTATCTTTTTTTCAGCTGTATTTAATACACTATCTATCGCGTTTAGACGCCCCCCTTTATCTAGACCAATTTTGGTCGAGCCTAATCCAAAGGAACTATCCTGAGGAATCAATCGTGTGGCACCCATCGACACATCAAATCAACCTGAACTGGCATAGGTTACCGCTTGCCATAATTCAAAGCGCCTATTATAATTAAAAATACCCATTTTTCGCTATACCCAGCCTTTGATTGCTGCGATTGGTTAAGCTTTTTAATTATCCACTTTAAAAGCATTGCATATTATGGAGAACATTATCGAAAACACGCATAACGACTCTAATAACCCTAGCGACCTTAGCTTTCGCAAACCGATCCTGACCGATGGCTATGCCATTTATCAGTTGATTAAATCCTCTCCCCCTTTGGATTTGAATTCGAGCTACCTGTATTTTTTACAGGCCTCGCACTTTGCGGATACCTGTATCGTCGCTGAACAGAATGGACAGATTATTGGTTTCTTGTCCGCTTACTTTCAGCCTGACAAACCGCAAGCCCTTTTTGTATGGCAGGTTGCTGTCGCTGAAAGCCAACGTGGCCGTGGCTTGGCTAAGGCGCTGTTACTCGCGCTCCTAAAAAATCAGCCTAACGATTCAGCTATGACTGAAATCACTTGCACCATCAGTCCGTCTAACAAGGCATCACAAAGCCTGTTTAAATCGTTTGCGAAAACGCACGGACTTATGCTGCAAACTGCACCCTTCATTAATGAAGCGCATTTTGGCGAGGAGAATCATGAGGCTGAAGACCTTTATATTCTCAAAGCTGCGGACAATCAAAAATTAATACCTTATCTTTCTATAAAAGAAAACCTATAAAGGAACACACAATGAATTTCGAAATTTTTAACAAATATGAATCAGAAGTACGTGGCTATATCCGTTCATTCCCAACCATTTTCGCAAAATCTAAAATGGCGGAAATCTGGGATGAGTCCGGCAAACGTTATATTGATTTTTTTGCCGGCGCCGGCGCTTTAAACTACGGTCATAACAACCCTTTAATAAATGACGCGATCATTAACTATCTGCAAAACGATGGTATCGGTCATGCTTTGGATATGGGAACCGTTGCCAAACGTGATTTCATGGAAAGTTTCGTATACAAGATCCTCAAGCCACGTAATTTGGATTACAAACTGCAATTTGTGGGACCGACTGGGACCAATGCGATTGAAACGGCTCTCAAAATTGCCCGTAAAGTCAAAGGCCGTAAGCAAGTCATGTCATTTACAAATGGATTTCACGGCATGTCGATGGGCTCTTTGAGCATTACCGGTAACAAGTATTATCATGATGAAAGTTATGGTGTTCCGGGCTATACCACTCAAGTACCTTTTCATGATTATTTAGGCGACAAAATCGATACTATTGCCTATCTTCGAAAAATTCTAGGCGATGACTCTAGTGGTACGGAACTACCAGCGGCGATTGTTTTAGAAACGGTTCAGGCCGAAGGGGGTATTAACGTCGCCGGTGCGGAGTGGTTAAAAGACTTGCGTCAAATCTGTGATGACTTTGATATCTTAATGATTGTCGATGACATCCAAGTGGGTAATGGCCGCTCAGGCGATTTCTTCAGTTTTGAAAGAGCGGGCATCCAGCCAGATATCGTCACCTTATCGAAATCAATCGGTGGTGGCCACCCAATGTCATTGGTACTGCTTAAACCTGAACTCGACAAATGGACTCCTGGAGAACATTCGGGAACGTTCCGCGGCAACAACCTGGCATTTGTGGCTTCGACTGTGGCGATTGATAACTATTGGGCTGACGACAAATTCTCACAAGAAATCAAAGCCAAAGCGCAACTGGTTGAACAGCGCATGCAGAACCTAGCGTTACGTTTTTCAGAACATATTCGTGAAATACGCGGGCTTGGCATGATTTGGGGAACTGAGTTTAAAGATCCTTCTATCACCTCGGCCATCTGTTCACAGGCGTTCAAAGATGGTTTAGTCATCGAAACAGCTGGTGCGGAGAGCGATGTCATTAAGTTCTTGGGGCCGCTGGTTATTACCGAAGAGTTGATTAACGAAGGGTTCGACATTTTAGAAAATGCGATCGTAAAAGTCCTGAAAACATATACTCCTCCAGCAAAGAAGGGAACTGCATAATGATTGTTAAGAATCTCTATGATGATGTGATGGGGACCGATGACGATGTGGATTCTGCTCAATGGAGAAGTCGTCGTTTATTATTGGCCAAAGATGGCATGGGCTTTTCACTGCACGACACGCTGATCAAAGAAGGTGAAGACCTTCACCTTTGGTATAAAAACCATCTTGAGGCGGTGTATTGCATTGAAGGCCAAGGCGAAATCGTCGAACAGAAAAACGGTAAAGTACACCCTATCCGTGAAGGTACTGTGTATGCATTGAATGACAACGACCAACATATTTTACGCGCCAACAAAGGCGTTGGCATGCGAATGGTCTGCGTCTTCAATCCGCCAGTGACTGGTCGTGAAACCCATGATAAAGATGGTTCCTACCTGTTACCCGAAACAGACTAATCCCGATTAATATCGATTATTTGCATTTACAACTGACCAGGCCTGGTCAGCTGTAAACGCCAAACAACAGAGATAAATACCCGAACTAGCATGTTAAATACACACCCTAGAAAATTAAGTATCGAAAAAATCGGTGGCACCTCAATGAGTGACTACCCTGTCGTCAGAGATAATATCGTTCTCTATTCAAACAACCCTTACAACCGCGTTCTGGTGGTGTCTGCCTATGGTGGCATCACCGATGACCTGTTAGAGCATAAGAAAACCGGCCAGCCTGGCGTGTTTGGACTCTTTGCACACAATGACAGTAAAAGTGATTGGTTAATCGCCTTTCAAAAACTGGGTCAGAAGCTCAATCAAATCAACCAGACCCTGTTTTCGGATACACAGCAGTTGGATAAAGCCAATGGCTTCATCAATGAGCGCATCGCCAAGACCAAAGAGCTGTTAAATCACCTACAAGACCTCTGTAGCCATGGCCATTTTTCACTAGAAGAGCATTTACTGACCGTACGTGAACTTCTGGCTAGCATCGGTGAGGCACATAGTGCCTGGAACTTAAGCCAACTGCTACAAAATGAAGGCGTCAAAACCCGCTTTGTAGATTTAACAGGTTGGCAGGCCGACACCAAGCATTCCTTGGATGAAGTGATTACAGAGAACATGAAAGACATCGACTTTACTAAAGAGTTAGCGATTGTCACCGGTTATGCACACTGTAGTGAAAACCTGATGGACACTTTTGACCGTGGATACAGTGAAATGGTCTTCAGTCGAATTGCCGTGCTTTGTGATGCGACCGAAGCGGTCATCCATAAAGAATATCACCTCAGTAGCGCTGACCCTAGATTGGTCGGTGAAACGCAGGCGATTCCAATCGGTAAGACCAACTACGACATTGCCGACCAGCTAGCGAATCTCGGTATGGAAGCGATTCATCCTCATGCTGCAAAAGGGTTGCGTCAGGCCAAAATCGCACTGCGTATCAAAAACGCCTTTGAACCAGAACATCATGGCACGCTCATCACCGATGACTACGTCAGCGAATCCCCACAAGTGGAAATCATCGCCGGCATGCAACATTTGATTGCGTTGGAAGTGTTTGACCAAGAGATGATGGGCCAGCAAGGCACTTATGAAAAAGTTCTGATTGATACGGCCGCACGCTTAAAGTGTCAGGTGATCACTAAAGACTTTAACGCCAACACCATCACCATTTTCTTAAATACATCGCTCAAAAAAGCCAAACGTCTAGCCGTGCAATTGCTAGAGCAACTACCGACCGCAACGCTCAACACCAGTAGAGTCTCGCTGGCTTCGGTGATGGGCAGTGATATGCGTATCAAAGGGTTATTGGCGAAATCGGTGCAAACGCTGTTTACCCATGACATCAATATCGAAGCCATTCATCAGAATACCCGCCAGGTGGAAATGCAGTTTTTTGTGAATGAAAGAGATTATGAAAAAACCATTAAAGCCCTACATTTGAATTTAATAGAAATACATAACCACGGGAAAGCCATATGCGAACATTAATCCTTTTTACGATTCTTTGTTTGGTACCGCAAATCAGCTACGCGATACAGCTACATGATAAGGAAACTCAAGACGTAGAGACCTTAACCGAACCCATGTATAACCCTTTCATAGAGCGTTACGTGATAGATGAGCTTAAGCAATTGCGCGTGGACATGAACGACTTGCATGTTGATCTGACCAAAGAAGTGGTTAATCGCGAACTCACGGCAACCACCAGAGCCGTAGGTTATGCGACCGATACCGTAACCTATTTCTTCTATTTGATTGCCGGAATCAGTTCGATGTTACTTTTAGTCGGTTGGAACTCCATCCGTGAAATCAAAGATAAGGTACTTAACCTGGCAGATAATAAAGTCAATAAAGTCATCTCGCAATACGAATCACGACTCGAAAAACTCGAAGAAGAACTGCATAGCAAGTCTGTGGGCATCACCAGCGCGCAAAAAAGTCTCTCACAGCATCAAGACATTCATAGCCTATGGTTAAAAGCCGCGCAGGAACAAATCCTCAGTAATCGTCTCCATATCTATGATCAGATTTTAGAATTGGATCCAAAAAATGCTGAAGCGCTGACGTATAAAGCAGATTTGGTCTTGGAGATGGATGAACCGCAATGGGCGATTAACTTATGTAATCAAGCGCTTCTCATTGACCCCGAAAACAAGCACGCTTTTTATCAGTTGGCGGGCGCCTATGCGTTACTCAACCAACCAAACGAAGCACTGTTCAATCTCGAAAAAGCCATTAGTGATGCGGAAGGCATGGCAGAAGATGTGATTAAAGATCCTGTCTTCAGTTCGCTGCTAGACAACCCTAAGTTTCAGGAACTATTACAACAAGATCAAAAAGAATCGACTAACAATTAAGACATAAAAAAAGGCCTCTAATGTAGAGGCCTTTTTAGTTGTAAAAAATAGTTGCTCAATATGCTTGTGCAATTTGATTTATCGTACATCTGAAAAGGGATACCTTCCTTTTTCTAATCTCTGTTCAACTTCAAAAAAACCATCGCAGCATAAGCAACACCAACCATCAACGCAATATCGCTCATGATAACCGCATAGTCATAACCAAGTAGGCTTATGGACAGCATTGTTCCGCGCAAAACTCACGGTAAAAAAATAATTCCTTTGACTAACTGACACTCATCCAACCCGCAAAAAAATAACCCCTCGTCCCTGTACATAATTCATAACCCACTCCTGTTAAGCCATTATTTGAATACCATTGCCGTTTCAGCATGGTTACAGAATAATGCAGTCACATTACAATCAGTGATTATTTATATGACCTTTTGGTTTCAAAGGGTATTTTGATCATGGCCTGACCAGGCCTGGTTGTTTTAAGGCTCTTTATTGAGATTCAGGTTGGGTTGCAGTTGTTTTTCATGTTGCTCGATATCCCAAGGTAATAACTCGGCAGAATGGTGTAGTTTGTGTAGGTAGTGTTCAAAGTGATTCAATATATCGCTAATCATATTGTGGCGATCGTAACCATACACATCATAAGATTCTCCGCCTTCTCTTAAAAAGACCTCCGCACGGTAATAATTTTCATCTCGTGTTTCTGTGTCTGTCTCTGTTTCGAGAGGAAGTTCCGAGAAAGCAAATCCCGGAATAATGTATTCACATAAACGGACTTCATAAATAAAGGCCATTTGCTCCGACTTAATCACCTCTATACGGGTTCTAACTGGATTCTCATCCATGTAGACCTCTGACTCCCAACCACGACGCTTGAGTTCGGTTTGAACCGTTTCCATGCTTTCATGAGCAACGTCTTTAATAAAATTTGAGACATCCTCTTTATTAGGGTATTCCACCAGTTTTGCTAGGCGGTCTTTCCAATTGAGGCTGCCTAGTTCCATGGCTTTACCGCTGTGGCGCACAGCACTTTGTAAGCTCATTTCTCGATGGCTTTCAAGAACCAGTGCGCGCCACATGCCTATCATGGCAATGAGCATAATAATTGCAAAAGGCAGTGCGCTGACAATAGATGCTGTTTGTAGGGCCTTGAGTCCGCCAGCTAAGAGCAGAACCGAAGCCACTGTACCCAACAAGCTCGCCCAGAAGATGCGTTGCCAGACAGGAGTGTTAGCGTTGCCGCCAGAGGCTAGTGAATCAAGGACTAAGGCACCTGAATCTGCCGAGGTAACAAAGAAGGTTATGATTAAAATAACCGCCAATGTTGACATAATGCCACTGAGAGGTAGGTGCTCGAATAGCTGGAATAGTGCGATGGCATTATTATCTTGAACCGCCTGAATAAAGCCATGGTAACCCTCTTGCATTATTAAGTGTAAGGCGGTATCTCCAAACACCGAAAACCAAAAGAAGGTAAAGAGGGTGGGCACTAGCATCACGCCCAGGACAAATTGGCGAATGGTGCGCCCCTTGCTGATTTTGGCAATAAACAAGCCTACAAAGGGTGCCCAGGCGATGGTCCAACCAAAGATAAATATCGTCCAGTGGCCAATCCAATCACTTGAAGAATAGGCTTGTAAGTTAAAGGTGCGCTCGACGATATTGCTGAGATAACTGCCGGTATTCTGTAAAAAGGTCTCTAAGATAAAGATAGACGGCCCCACCATAAACACAAAGAGCATTAAGGCAATCGCTAAGCCAATATTGAGCAAAGACAACCGTTTTATGCCTTTATCCATACCTGCCACAACCGAGAGAATCGCCAGGCTGGTAATAATAACAATCGCAATAATTTGTACCGAGGTGGCGATTGGAATCGACGGAATAAGATAATGAATTCCCGCGTTAATTTGTGTGACCGATAAACCAAGCGTGGTTGCAAGTCCAAAGACCGTTCCCAAAATAGCAAAGGTATCCACACTATGCCCAATGGGACCATAAATCCGATCGCCAATTAAAGGGTAGAGCGTTGAACGCATGGAAAGCGGTAAGTTATGTCTAAACGAAAAATAGGCTAAAGTTAACCCAACCAGGCCGTAAATAGCCCAAATATGAAAGCCCCAATGGAAAAAGGCAATTTGCATCGCTTCCTTGGCAGCGCCCACCGTTTCAGCGGGACCTTCTGGTGGAGAGGCAAAATGTAAGACCGGTTCCGCGACTCCAAAGAACAATAGCGCAATACCATAACCTGCGGAAAACAACATCGCAAACCAGGCCGTAAAACTATATTCGGCTTCGACATGATCCGGTCCAAGTTTAATTTTACCCCACGGCGAAATCGCAATACCGACAATAAACACCAAAAACATTGCCACCGCTAACATATAGAACCAGCCAAAGTTTTGGGTGATGCTGGCCAAGATGCTTGCAAAGAACGTGCCCGCCAGTTCTGGGTTACTCAGTGTACCAATAATGATTAAAAATATGACCGCGATCGCGGGGATAAAGACAGGCAGCAATAAAGTTGATTTTAAAGCAGTTTTTGAAACGGACATATATAAGCTCTTTGAACGGAAGTAGCCCTACCCTAACAAATTTTTTTTGACATTACGAGTTGTGGTGTACAAAGGAAGCCTTTTAGCAGTCTTTTAATCAGAACCACTCTCTTTTGTCGGCCCAACCAAAACATTCCATTGATCATGATTAAAATGATCATCCCCCGTTATCATGAAAAACGACATGAACTCTGAATACCGCGCCAGAAATAATAGGAATTCACTCTAACCTCAATTATTGAGCGGCTCCGCTTTAAAGTCACTGAGGATTGAATTGACCAGGCCTGGTCAATTTATGCTGAACTCAATTGAACCCGAAACCATCACATCAGTGTGCAACCGTTTTACTAGAAAGCCCGGACAAAGCCTTGCTTAAACCGTCGACCACTGGGCATTCAGCGACATTATGGCGTTTAGCGATGTACGCAGGATCATTGTAGCCAAGCCAGACCTGACCCGAGACGTCTTGCCAAACCAGCGCCTTCAGTGGAAGATCGATGCCCACCGTCTGTGCACATCCCATAAAAGGCGTGCCGCCTTTCGGATTGCCAAAGATAAGCACCTCAGTCGGTCGAAGTGTTTTGCCAACCTTAGCCGCGCCCGCCGCGTGATCGATACGAGCGAACACCTTAAGACCTTTTTGCTTAGCCAGATCTTCAAATCGATCCATTGTTTGTTTGGCAGTGTAGGAACTTTTGACTGCAATGACACCGTCCGCCGCTTGTGCCAGTAAAGAAAACGACATTAGAAGGGATGCGGATAGTAAAAGTGAAAGTTTCATGGGCGCTCCATTTGAGGATAAATCAGCTTAATGAGATTTAATTTTCGAACCAAGCGGCAGCGCTTTGACGCAGTCGACTTGAGTGATTTGTATCAAAATCCTATAGAACGATTGCAGTCATTTTATGACCAAAGTTCGATATTTTATGGCTATTAATTGTACAGACAAGTACGTAACTTGCAAAGAAGGTATTTCTAAACTGACCCTGCGCTCACGTGGATTTGTAAAGCCGCAGGACATGCCTGGCCTGGTAACTTCAACAAACTGAGGGTGAACGATTCGCTATTACGCCTTTAAAAAACTCACCAGGCCTGGTGAGTTTAAAGGTGTGTTCTAAAAAGCTTGTTTGAGTTTAGTAAAACTCATACAAAGGCGGTTCTTGTAACTGATCAGCCCAAGACTTTAACACTGCACGGGCATTCGTCGGTTGAAATGGTCGAGAGTTCTCTCCCATCAACTCATTCATCTGCTGAATTTGCTCGGCCGAGGCTTGAATCGGCTGCTTGAAAACCATCCAATAAACGCCTTCAGAACACGGTGGTGTCGTCAGCGAACCGCTGTATTTATAGAACTCGGTATTACCTGGCATAAAGCCGACGGGGTTTAAACTTACATTTTTATGAATATGTTGTTTACCGATATCTCTTGGCAGACGTGACAACAGGATATTCAAGCTTTCATTCTCTTCACCTTCTTGAAACAGAATGCCCATCACGGCTAAATTACCGTCGCCATCCTTATGCACCAAGTGCACTTCCATCGGGTAGTTGAAACCCTCTTTCTTGTGCTCGCTTGGGGTATGAAAATGGAACTGCAATAACTCATAACGATGGCCACCGACTTTGATGTAACTGCCGAGCGGGTAATTGACTTGCACAGTGTGGCCATTATTGATTACTTTTAAAGGTACATCCTGATAGATGACATCTAGTTGGGGTAGACCCGTTGTACCAACTGCGGCTTTATCGCGTAGATCAATCGGCGACTGGTTTTTACCTACCTTACAGCTTATATTTTCAGGCGCTAAGTCTCCCCAGTGATTTGGTCCCCCTGGGCCACTATAGCCCCAGTGAATCGCGGGGACATCCTTAGCCGCTGCCTTAGCCTTCGCTTCCATCGTAGAGGCATTAGGCGTCGTATGACCATTCATCTCTGGCATTTTTTTGCCTAACTCTGCGCCTAAATCCAATAAGGGGGCTTCTTCATGCGTCAGTTTGTTGACTGGCTGAGGATCTGCGGCAAAAGCCAGCGAACCCGATAAACAAAGGGCAAGCGACAGTAGGGTTAAAGCAGGCTTGTTCATTCAAATCTCCGAGATTAAATTCTGGTGCGACATTACTTTTTTATTAAAGTGCACTAAAGCAATAACTTTGCCAGTCAATAAAATGCGCTTATTCAGCGCGTTGCTAAATCAGTCTAGGTTATTAATTTAGAAACTAGGCGACTGGCGAAACTCTTTCATTAATAATGTCTTGAAACAACTCTAATTCAGATTTATGAATGGCGAACACCCCTTCTCCACCATGCTCAAATTCGAACCAATACAGTGGTAACTCAGGGTAAGCTTGTTCCATATAAAATTGCGAGACACCAACTTCGACAATCAGCACGCCATCTTCTTTGAGATACAAAGGAGCTTCGGCTAAAATCTTGCGTACCAAATCTAAACCATCCGCGCCCGCTTCCAGTCCTAGCCTTGGCTCTTGCTGAAATTCGGCAGGTAAAGCATCCATCTCAATCACATCGACATACGGAGGATTAGAGACAATCAAATCGTACTGTTTGCCTTGTAGTGCTGAGAATAGGTCTGACTCAATGGCTTGGGCAAAATCCTCTAAACCGTACAGTTCTATATTGGCTTGCGCAACTTCTAAGGCATCGGTTGAGATGTCGACCAAATCGACCTGGGCATGTGGAAACGCTTGCAGTGAAGCAATGCCGATACACCCGCTACCGGTACATAAATCCAACACATTGGTGACCGTTTCAGGATTCACCCAAGGCTCATACTTTTGATTGATCAATTCGGCAATCGGTGAACGCGGCACTAAAGTCGATTCATTGACCTTAAAACGAATGCCCGCAAACCAAGCTTCACCCGTTAGATAGGCAGCTGGCTTTCTATTTTCAATCCGACGTCTGAATAACTCGGTGACCGCTTGTTTTTCTTGCGTGGTCAGACGGGAAAGCCAATAGTTTTCAGGCACATTCATCGGTAAATTCAATGCATAAAAAACCAACACCTTGGATTCATCAAACGCATTGTCGGTACCGTGACCAAAAAACAATTCTGCTTTGGTAAATATAGAACCGCCCCAACGAACAAAATCCGTAATGGTCTCCAGGCCTTCATACTGATAACTAAGATTGGTCATGCGAATTATCCTTGCTGTTTTTTGATGGCGTGTTTAGGCCTGAATGCTTTGATAAAATTCTCATCGGTTTCTAGATAACCGCCTTCAATCAGATCAATGCAGTATGGCACGGCTGGAAAAACCGCTTCCAGGCATTCGCTGATGGCCGAAGGTTTACCCGGTAAATTGATGATTAAGGTTGAACCGCGTGTGCCGGCAATCTGCCTTGATAAAATCGCGGTCGGCACATATTGTAAAGAGACGGCGCGCATTTGCTCGGCAAAACCGTCTAAAATCTTATCGCAAACCTGTGCGGTCGCTTCTGGCGTGACATCGCGTTTAGCAGGGCCAGTGCCACCGGTGGTGACAATCAAACTGCAACCATCGATATCCGCCATCTCAATGAGGGTTAATTCAATCAGGCTTTGCTCATCGGCAATCACCTTGGCCACTGCTGTCCATTCATTGGTTAAAGCCAGTGCCATCCATGCTTGCATGGCTGGTCCGCCTAAATCTTCATACTCACCACGGCTCGCTCTATCCGATACGGTGACGAAGCCAATTTTAATTTCACTATTTTGCATGATCTGCCCTTGAATACGATTACTTCAGACCACATATAATACCGTATTATCCACTCTCTTTAGATGAAAAAAAGAGATCAAAACCAAACAATCACCAAACCATAATGATGAAAATTGCCTAATGACTGATTCAACTGATAAACCACAAGATCTGCTAGCAGAATTACCTGAAGTGACCGAGAATACGTCACCAAGTGAAACCGTGCAAGATGAGACAATGCCTGGAGCAGGTCTTAAAACGGCCGATGCCAAATTGTCAGCGCCTGAAAAAGAGACTGATATAGAGTTGGTCGATCAGGCGGATGTTAAGCTGATTGATGAACTGATTGCAGAACTAGATGCCCAAGTTGATCAGGATCGCATCAAGAGTGAAATTAAAGAAGCCCTTAACAACCAACTGATTCAAATGGATACGGCCATAGAAGGTCAACTTTTAGTCAGTAAGCCTGGTAGCATCTTTGGTCATATTGACAAAGCGGATGTTATTTTGCCCACTGAGATTTTCTTGTTACCGGTTAAAGAGCGCCCTTTCTTTCCTGGTCAGCAACTGCCTGTTTTACTGAATAAGAAAAACTGGAGCGAAACCTTTGAGGCGATTCGCTCGGGTAAATGTCGCTACATCGGTCTGGTGTATGTCGACCGTGAAGAGCACGAAAAAGCTACGCCTGAAGACTTTAGCCACATGGGTACTTTGGTGAAAATCCATGATCCCAAAGTGAAAGAAGACTATATTCAATTGATTGCCGAAGGCATCAAGCGTTTTCAAATTGAGAGCTGGGTGAGCGAGTCGGCGCCTTATCGTGCGAAAGTTAGTTATCCACAAGACATTAAAGAAGGCTCTGACATCGAATTTAAGGCCTATGGTTTAGCCATTATGAATGCCTTTAAGGAGCTACTGCCTTTAAACCCGCTGTACAGCGAAGAGTTGAAATACTTCTTAAACCGCTATAGTGCCAGCGAACCCTCTCAACTGGCGGATTTTGCTGCTGGCCTGACGTCTGCGGAAAACAGTAAGCTACAAGACATTCTAGAAACGCTCGATTTAGCTGAGCGTATGGAAAAAGTCTTGGTGCTGTTTAAACAAGAAATTGAGATCACTAAAATTCAATTTGGCATTCGTGAACGCGTTGAAGAGAGCCTTTCAGAACATCAAAGAGAGTTTTTCTTACGCCAACAGTTGCATGAGATTCAAGAAGAACTGGGCATGGTCAAAGATGACCAGACCTTAGATACCGATCGTTTTCTAGAACGAATGAAAACCCTGACACTGTCACCAGAAGCCCAGAAAAAAGCGGATGAAGAACTGAGTAAATTGAAAATGCTCGACTCGCAATCTCCCGAATACAATGTGGCGCGCAACTGGTTGGATTGGTTAACGCAGTTACCTTGGGGGAAATATAGCACCGATAAATTGGACCTGAAACGGGCTAAAAAAGTGCTTGATAAAGGTCATGATGGTTTAGAAGATGTTAAAGATCGTATTTTGGAATTTTTGGCGGTCGGCGCTTTAAAAGGCGAAGTCTCCGGCTCTATTATCTGTTTGGTCGGCCCGCCAGGAGTTGGTAAAACCTCGATTGGTCGCTCGATTGCGGAATCCTTAGGCCGTAAATTCTATCGCTTCTCGGTTGGTGGCATGCGTGATGAGGCTGAAATTAAAGGCCATCGTCGTACCTATATTGGTGCGATGCCGGGTAAGTTCGTACAGGCTTTAAAAGATTGTGAAACCGCTAATCCAATAATAATGTTGGACGAAATCGACAAGATTGGTGCGTCTTACCACGGTGACCCAGCGTCTGCGTTATTGGAAGTGTTAGATCCAGAGCAGAACCATGAATTTATGGATCACTTTATGGATGTGCGTTTTGACCTCTCGAAAGCCTTATTTGTATGTACCGCGAATACGTTAGATTCGATTCCAGGCCCTCTACTAGATCGTATGGAAGTGATTCGTTTGTCGGGTTATATCACTGAAGAAAAGATTCAAATCGCCAAACATCACCTGTGGCCAACGCTGTTAAAAGACACAGGACTGAGCAAAGAACAGGTACAAATCACACCCGCTGCGATTCGCCATGTTATTGAAGGCTATGCCCGTGAATCGGGTGTGCGTAATTTGAAAAAGCAACTCTCTAAACTGGTGCGTAAACTGGCCGTTAAGTTTGTGACGACGGATATAAAATCGACGCGTATCCATGTCAATGAGCTTGAAGAGATGTTGGGGCAACCGCGTTTTGCGAATGAAAAAATTAATCAACAAATTGGCACAATCACCGGCTTAGCCTGGACCTCAATGGGGGGTGTCACCTTAACCATTGAAGCCAGTCGCGTGCATACCTTAAATCGTGGTTTTAAGTTATCGGGTCAACTAGGGGAAGTCATGCAGGAATCTGCTGGCATCGCTTATAGCTTTATCTCTTCTAATCTAGATAAATATAAAGCCGATCCAGAATTCTTTGATAAAGCTTTTGTGCATTTGCATGTGCCGGATGGTTCAACTCCGAAAGACGGCCCGAGTGCTGGTGTGACGATGGCGACCTCGTTACTGTCTTTAGCGCGTGATGAATCCATTAAAACCCCATTGGCGATGACCGGCGAACTCAGTTTGACAGGCCTGGTGTTACCCGTGGGCGGCATTAGAGAAAAGGTCATTGCGGCCAAAAGGGTTGGTATTAAAGAATTGATATTGCCGGAAGATAACCGCAAGGATTATCAAGAGTTGCCTGACTATCTACAGGAAGGCATGCTGGTACATTTTGCGAAACACTTTGATGATGTGGCACGTTTAACGTTCAACATCCGCTCTAAGTCATTGGCTTTAAAGACTTATCTGGTACAGAAAGAGACTGAAGCCTCGAAGATCGCCTTAATCAATACCCAGCATTAACAACACACGCTGACTCTAAACAAACGACCAGGCCTGGTCGTTTAATCATCTTTATAAATTAAATCCAGCCTTGAACCCTTCGGTACTGCCCCTACTTTCTCGTGACTTTATATTCGACCTTGAGCCAAAACTGAGGACGTATAGCGGATTACGAACCCCGTCAGTAAAAGTAACCACTCCACACTAACCAAGTCAACAACATCTTGTAACCTTCATATTTTTGTCATAAAAGCGCCGTAATATGTGGCGGGTAATTCATACAATATGAGAGCAAGATGATTCGTTTACTAGAAAAATTATCCATTCAAAAACGTCTGTGGCTAAACCTATTAATCAGTATTACTTTTTTACTGGCGGTGGCTTATTCTGCGAGACTGGCATTGATAGAGGTTCGCGGCAGTTCAGAGACTTTGGCGCAAATTCAAAAATCTCAAACTCAGAAAATTTCTGAATTCCAAACATACTTTGCCAATACCTTACAAAAAATGAATGACTACATCTTGACCTTGAATGACAAAACGGGCCAGGCATTCAATCAGAAAATGGATGATTTAAAAGTACTCAATCAAAGCCTGAAAGATATCGGGACTAAAACTCAAGGCAATCACTTTTCTATTGAAATGGAGACTGTGCTGACGAATGTCAAAAAAGCCGCTAACTCTTCGGTTTTCTTAAAAAATCAAATTCAAGAAACCCTTATTTATGGCATTGAACCCAGTACTAAAAAAATAGCGACGAGCGCCAAGTCGCTGCTTCTGATTGAAGGCTTAGACCCTGAACACCAGGAACTTTTAAAAGAGATATTACAACGACTTGACGCCTCCCAGTTTGCCCTGCTTAAAATGATTTCAATCAATGACCCATCTTATAAAGCCGCATTTGATGCAGAAGGCCTAGGGGATTCCGCTGATGAGCTCTTTGAAATACTCGGAGAACATTTTAAATCCGATTATGAAAACCAAGATCTTTATTCAGAACTGACATCGGGATGGGAAGGCTATGTTGAATCTTTTTCAGACTTAAAGGATTCTATTCAAACCACCCAACAAAACAACAGCACCATCACAGAATTGGCTAATCGCGCCAATCTATTACTGCAGACTGCCGCAACCAACACTGAACAGCAAACCCTAGGGTTAATTGATGCTCTAAGCCAGCTGAGTGATTCTAAAACCTATGAAATGGCCATCTCTAGTCTGCTTGCTTTATTGGTTCTACTGGTCTTAAATGCACTCCTTATTAAGTCCATTACCGCCCCTCTTTCTAAAATGAAAAATCAAGTCAACAACATTGCCCGCAATGGAACCTATAAAACCTGGTCCATTCCGTCCGGGAATAATGAACTGACCGAAATGGGCCACAGTATTCAGAGTCTGCTTAGATCGGTGGTTGCCGCAACCAATGAGATTACTGAAGTGAGCCAAGCCTTGGCCAAAGGCCAACTATCGACCAAAATGAATGGCCATTATCAAGGGGAACTCGCCACTCTAAAACAAGAGTTTAATAGTAGCGTGGAAAACATTGCGAATACCTTACACGCCATTGACACGGTCAGTCTCGATTTGGCACAAGGAAATTTACAATCACAGATACACCTTGAACAATTCCATGGCGACTATCAAGCGGTTATGCAAAACTTGCAAAAAGCCATCCACGTGCAAGATGACTCAATTAGCTCAGTCATTAAAGTCATGCAAGCCATGAGTCTGGGAGATTTTAGTCAACGCATAAGGGTAGATCTACCAGGTGAATACATGCAGTTGAAACAGTATTTAAATAGCTCACTGGATAGCCTGGAATTTGCCATTAATACCAATATCGAAATTCTAGAAAACTATAAAGAAGGTAATTTTGCCTTTACAACTGAAGCCAAATTTAATGGCAAGCTTCATGATTTAAAATCAAACCTGGATGGCATGGCAAGCAGTATGAGCCAGATGCTACAAATGGTACAAAATGCTACTGTAGATACAGTGAGAGGCGTTGAGGAGATTGGTACAGGTAACCTCGACCTAAATCAACGTGTTCAAAATCAGGCTGCCTCACTCCAGCACACCGCGCAAAACATGGAGCTTATGGCACAAAGCGTCTCTCAGTCACTAGAACAAGCAACGGAAATGAACCAGGTTAGCCACAATGTGAAGCAAACGATTCAAGAAGGCCGACAAGTCGTTAATGAAATGAATCAAGCAATACAAGACCTTGCCATTGCCAGTAGCGAAATTTCAAATATGACGAGCCTTATTGATGGCATTGCTTTTCAGACGAATCTATTAGCCCTTAATGCTGCCGTAGAAGCTGCTAGAGCAGGTGAAGCTGGCCGTGGCTTCGCGGTAGTTGCGGGAGAAGTTCGTTCGTTAGCGCAAAAATCAGCAGAGGCTGCCAAAGATATTCGAGTCGTATCAGACTCGAGTATGGAGAAAGTGCAAACTGGATTACGTTTAAGCGACTTGACCACACAAGCCTTTGTTAAAAACAGTGAGGCGATTGAACAGGTCAGCGAAATGATTGACAGCATGCAGATAAGCCTTGAAAAACAAACGCAAGGTATTCAAAAAGTCAGTTTGGCACTGAACGAAATTGATGATTCTACCCAACAGAATGCGGCACTGGTTGAAGAAATCTCCACAACCTCCAGCTCGATTATTGAACAGGTTAGATATTTGGAATCATCCACTAAAACCTTTAAAACCTTAACCGCTATTCAGCAGATGTAGTCTCCATACTGATTACCAATGATAGCGTTTCAAAAGACCCTCTAAACGAACTGGTTTGTCCGTTTAGAGGGTTTTGACTTTTAGGGGATTTAAAAGATGTCCTTTAAAAACTATGTGAGAGCTTTGCATGAGTCATGGGTCAAGCAAAGTTCTCTAAGTTAACTTTTAAAGCTATAAGACATTAGAGCGGTTCTGATTTCGGTAATCACATTGGAAGGGATCAATAATTCTTCTATCCCATCCTGCTCATACTCAAGCATCTCTTCGCCACGATAGGCGCCTAAAGAAATCTCAGAAACCATCGCATTAGAGATCTTAAGCATAGCCACCATGGCTCTGACACGATCATTTTTAATCTGCGAACATTGGGCATTATGATGCAACATAATGGCGCTTAACATATCAATGGGTAGATGCCATTTTTTAGCGATTAAGACGCCAATGACTGCATGATTAGAACCATATTTTTGCTGTTCCCTCTCCAGACTCGAAAGGGGAAGCGACATTGAATTTCTAAATATCGGATCGTAAACTTCTTCGCCTTTGGCAGCCAACATCAAAGCCCCCACATTGTGAAAAAGCCCCAACATATAAGCCTCATCACGAGAAATGCCTTCCACCCAATCCGAGATATCCGCCATACAAAAAGCGACATCGACACTATGATCCATAATGTCTTTAAACAGGCCTTGAGTGCCAAACATATTTTTTAAAGCCGCCGAGACCACAAGATTAGAGATATTATCCAAGCCCATGACATTGACGGCATCTCGAATAGACAACACGGGCTCTTTAACTTTAATCACTGGAGAGTTGACAATACGCAACACTTCACCGGATAAGGTGGTGTTCATTTCAATAATTTCAGCAACCGTTGCCGTGCTACAAAATTTACTCTTAATCTCTTTTTCTAAAAGGAGCACTTCATTGGGCAGTTCAGGAATCTTATGTCCGCGAATAGCCGCGACTGCATTACGTAATTTTTGTTCCATAGATTCCATAGGTTCCATAGTTTAAGTGGCTACTCGTGCGATACTAGTTGAGGAATTAATTGATTATTATCCTTTTTTCCTGGATTGCCAACTTCAACTTCAATTTAAACCAAAATCTTAAGATTAAACCCCTTGATTATAAGCATTACTGCCTATACAAAACACTCCAAACCTATTTTTATGCCAAAACCCCTGTATAATGACGTAATGGATGTATTCGCACCGTTTGATGGAAAGTAATGACAGATATGTTTAATTTCTTAAAAAAAGACATGGCCTCAGCACTGCACCGTGTATCAACGTCTCTTCCAAACCATGCTTTGGAACTTTCGCCAGAGGAAACCAAGCGTTTAATTGAAAGTCCATTATTTAAAGCAATCGATGTTGCCTATGAGGTACACAACTTATCTCCTTACGGCGGCTTGGCGTGGTTCATGAATCAAGCGATTGATTTAACCATTGCTGAAATGAAGAGCGGCAAAAAACTTTCAACGTCATCTCAACAAATATTCTATAAATTAAGTCATTATGCAGTCGTCTTAGACAAACCAAACGCGGCTTTAAAGGCACAGCGCAATGATTTAAGCGTGATTGAGAAAGCCGCCAAAACGGCCAACCAGTTCGTCGAATTGAGTATCGAAACTCAAACTTGTTAACCGATTTCCGGTAGCGTCGCAAAACACCCTTTGTACAGACATTGAGCCACGCCCATAAATATTCTTTCCATGCTTAGCCGACAATGAATTCGTGCAAAGGACTCACTCTATTAGCCTCAGCGTTTTTTCAAGCAATGGCCAGACTCTTTTTAAAATAATCGGCTGTGCTAATTGGTTAGGATGCAAACCATCCCACTGCACTAAATCTGGATCCTCTACCACCGTTTCTAAAAAAAATGCATCAAACAATAATTGGTTTTCTTGCGCAAGCTTTTGATACATGGTTTGAAACATCCCATCATACGCGGGGCCATAATTGGTCGGCAATCTCACGCCTAACAAAACTACCTGACACATCTCATTCGCTTGCCGACAAGCGTTAATCATCCACTGTAAATTCTGCTGGGTTCTATTCAAATCCTGCCCCCGCAACGCATCGTTTGCCCCTAACTCTAACACCAATACTTGTGGATCATGTTGTTTCAATAAAGCGGGTAAACGCTGCTTACCGCCAGAAGTGGTTTCACCACTGATACTGGCATTGACCACCCTGACTGCCGGGGCGATGGTCTGCATTTTTTGCTGCAACAGAGCTACCCAGCCGGCTTGGGCATCCATTCCATAAGCGGCACTTAAACTGTCACCAAAGATTAACCAAGTCGATTGTGCTGTTTCTTGCACCGTTTCTGCTGGATTGTCTTGCGCATTGGCCATGCTTTGACTAGGATAAATGCTTGTCATCATTAACCCGAAAAGCCAAATTACATGAACAATCCCCACTTGCCAACGTCGATTCTTACTTTGCAAAATGTGCATTATCAAATTCCTTTAGAGGATGGGATACTCGCTATCTTAAAAGCCTGTCAGTTGACTGTCCAGTCAGAAGAAACGTTAGCCATTGTAGGTCGATCGGGTTCTGGTAAGTCTACCCTATTGGCATTGATGGCAGGATTGGATACGCCCACCTCGGGTACCATTGAATTGTTTGGCCAAGCAATTGAGCGCCTTTCGGAAGACGAACGAGCAAAAATCCGTGCGCAACAGGTCGGTTTTATTTTCCAGAACTTTCAGTTGATGCCAAGTATGAGTGCGCTAGAAAACATTTTAATGCCGTTAGAGTTGTTTCAAGTACCCAATGCTAAACAACTGGCTTTGGAGGCATTAGAGCAGGTCGGCTTATCCAATCGTGCGCAACATCGCCCTGCCGAACTTTCTGGTGGTGAACAACAACGCGTCGCGATTGCTCGCGCTTTTGTCACTAAACCCCAGATACTATTTGCGGATGAACCAACCGGAAATCTAGATGAAGAAACCGCTAAGCAGATTCAAGACCTACTATTTCAACTGAATCGTCAGCAAAAGACCACACTGATATTAGTCACTCATGACCTCCAATTTGCCCAACAGTGCGATCGTGTGGTGCAATTGGTACATAGCCAACTTAACCCCTATCCACTGCCAAACCTGGAAAATCACTAATGTTAGCATTTTGGTTGGATGCCATCACGGCTTCAAAGTGGTTTGGTAGAAGCCTGAAGCGAGGGGACTGGTTATGGTTGATGATTGCCGTCATTTTAGCCAGCAGCACCGTGACCTTGGTGACACAGCTCGGTGATACCGTTCAGCAAAGTATGTTACGTAAAGCCTCTGAATCCTTAAGCGCTGACTTTGTGATTCGCAGTAGCCGACCCATTGACCAACAGTGGCGACAATTGGCCATTGATTCTGGCTTAAAAACAGCACAAAGCACCACTTTGACGACCATGGCCTTAAGTAATCAACTGTTTCAACTGGTGCAACTCAAGGGCATCAGTGAAAGCTATCCTTTAAGAGGTACTATCCATGCGACGAACGACCTGCCGTTTCAAACTCTGCAAACTGAACAGGCCTGGATAGAGCCTAAACTCATTCCCTTATTACAACTTACAAAAGGCAACCAACTGACATTAGGGGGCTTAAACCTCAGCCTTGCCGGGAGCATCCAGCCGAGCACCCTCATCAACCCCATGTCGAGTTTTGCGCCGCAGATTCTGGTGTCACTGCCAACGCTCCAAAAAACCCAGTTGATTGGCCCTGGCAGTCGCGTGACCTATGAATTGAGTGTAGCGGGCAGTGACAAAAAGATAGCAGGCTTTTCCAAACTCATCAGCCAGCAAAACAACCCACACTGGCAAACTCTATCAGCACAAGCGCCTTCGGAAGATTTGGGTAATTCTCTAAAAACAGCTTGGTTGTTTCTGGACCTTTCTGCACTGTCTGCCGTATTGATTGCCGGCATGTCCATTTTGATTGCCAGTCGTTTTTACCTAACCCGCTGGGAAAGCAGTATGGCGTTAATGCGTGCATTTGGCGCCCATAATACCAAAATGCAACGTCTATTCGCCCTGCAACTCACTTGGATTGCACTGTTTAGCAGCTTGATTGGGGTCTTATTGGGCTATGTGCTTTCGGTCTTGCTACAACCGATGTTAGCCGAGTACTTTCAACCTTTAGTCATCACGCCGCCTTGGACGGCTCTGCTGACGGGATTTTTAAGTGGCATCTTAGTATTGTGGAGTTTTGCTTGGCAAGCTTTCCAGACGGCCTTGCAGACCTCTCCTATGCAAATTTTAAAATCCGTGCCGCGTAACCCAAAAAGTATTCATTGGTTGATGAGCTTTGCTTTATTACTGGGTCTTATCAGCTTGATGTTTGATTTAGAATCGATGCTTTGGATCTTACCAGGCCTGGTCATTATCAGCTTAGTACTTCTGTTGTCTGCGAGTTTATTACTCAAAGCTATTCATAGAATCCAACTTCATAGTAGGGGTTGGTTGCACATCGCTCTTTCTAACCTACTTAAAGAACCAGGCCTGGTGAAAATCCAATTAGTCTCGGTTGGCATGGTGTTGTTTGTGTTAATGCTAATGAGCTTCGTTCGCCAAGACCTATTACAAAATTGGCAGGCTTCCTTGCCAGAAAATACGCCGAATATCTTTATGATGAATATTCAGCCTGACCAACAAGCTGAGGTGATTCAGATATTGAGCAAACAACAACTGACTCCCCCAATGGTACCAATGGCACGTGGCCGTTTGACAGCCATTAACCAAGCCCCCCTACTCGCCAGTGAACAAAACAGTGATCGTGCACGTAGAATGCTAGAACGTGAAGCCAATATTGCTTTATTAGCAGAGATTCCAAAGCACAATCAAATAACCGCGCAGATTCCTAAAGCCAGCCTCAAACTGCCAAGCGTCTCGGTGGAAGTCAGCATCGCCGAACTCTATGATATTCAATTAGGCGATACCCTGAGTTTTAACTTTGCCGGCCAAAATTATGATTATCAAGTCGAGAGCTTTCGTAAAGTCGAATGGCAAAGTTTTCAACTGAATTTCTTTTTCATACTGGAGCCTGTTGCAGAACGCCCCTTAGCCTTTTCATACATCAGTAACTTTCATCTAGCTGAAGCCGTTGATACGGGCCTGCAAAACCAAGTTGGGATCGCAACTCAACTAACCCAACAACTCGCCCAACAAACCCCCGGCGTATTATTGATTGACGTCCGCCAAATCATGCTACAGATACAAGCCATTATGAACCAAGCCAGCTGGGCCGTTTCAGGGCTCTACCTCTTTACTTTATTAGCGAGTATTGGCGTTTTATTCACCGCCACATTGGCGAGCCAACAGAGTCGTATTCAATCTTGGATTTTGCTCCGTACGCTAGGGGCACAAAATAAAGTGATCATTAAAATTGGCTTAACTGAATTTGCGTTATTGGGCGCAGTAGCAGGTATTTTAGCGGCTTCCTTTGCCCAAATTGCCAGTGGATTAATTAGTTACTATTTATTAAAAATAGACATTAGCTTAGATTTAAATTTATGGATTGTCAGTCTACTCAGCGGTATCAGCCTACTACTCCTCACCGGACTCGTCACCCAATATGGTTTCTTAAGAAAAAGCGCCCGTCAGCTGCGTTTATATTTAAGTGAACAATAAACCCATGGTAATGCACTAACACAAGCGCTTACGACCCCCTTAAAACGCGTGTATAACGCAATATAAAGACGCACTCCCCTCCGATGTTACACACGATTCAGAACGCATAGGCTCAAATAGTACACGCCTTAGATAATATTGAGTCTTCTATCTCTATACTTTAAAAGGCATTGCATTACTCACCGCCAAGCTTGACCTAAAATTAAAGCCACTAACGTTCGTAATTCTCTTCCCAACCTATACTCAAATAGATACAAACCAAGCTCACAAATGAGTCCGTAATCAGATTTCGTTTCTCAACAAAACACTCTAACCACATGAAATGTAGGGCAATTATTTACCCGTAAAGATACATAAACTTGATTAAAAGCTAAAATAGTAATAAAATATGACCAATAATTATATTAAATGGAGTTTAGTTATGAATAATGCTGAATTAGAAAAGCAATTACATAAAACCTGGAAAGAACTCATTCAAGCAAATATCAACCATGATGATGCGTTGGCTTCTTCACGATTAAAGAAAATGATTCTTCTAGAAATACAACAGAAAAAACGTCGTCAGTAATTTCGCCCTGTCTTACATTTCGGTAAAACTTAACTTTGATCTTTAAGGGTTAATCTGTATTAGACGTGTCGCTAGAGAGGCTGGTACTAGAAGGCGTTACTGAATTAAACCTGAAAAATTTGGTCGGAGTGACAGGATTTGAACCTGCGACCACTTGACCCCCAGTCAAGTGCGCTACCAAGCTGCGCTACACCCCGAATAGATTTTATTTACTCGCTTTGAAACGAATAACGGCGCCTATTATAGCGCCGTTATGAGTTCAGATAAAACTGTTTTAAATGCCTTTCAGCCTAGAATCGGCCATTAATATACTGTTTAAACTGTAACAATTCACCTTGCATGGTCTGTAACAGTTCAATGGCTGTTTTTTGCTCTTCTGACAGTGCGCTACTAGTCAGATCTACACACCCTTTAGAAAGTCTAGCTTTAGCACCAGGGATGGTAAAACCTTGGTCGTGTAATAAAGACTTTATCTCTAAAACCAACTCTAGATCCACTCTCTGATAATAACGGCGACCTCGACGTTTGCTGGGTTCAAGTTGTGGAAATACTTGTTCCCAATAGCGCAAAACATGCGATTTTAACTGACAAAGCTCAGCGACTTCACCAATAGTGAAGTACTTTTTGTCTGGCAACTCTATTTCAAGCTGCGTTGTGGTATTAGGTTGATTCTTAGGCTTTGCCATAATTATCTATTTGCGCACGTAATTTTTGTCCAGGTTTAAATGTTACCACTCTTCTTGCAGAAATGGGAACATCTTCACCTGTTCGAGGATTACGTCCTGGGCGTGGGGATTTATCGCGTAGTTCAAAGTTACCGAATCCAGACAGTTTAATCTGCTCTCCGGCCACTAAAACTTCACTCAACTCGTCATAAAATTGCTCAACAAGCTCTTTAGACTCTCTTTTATTAAAACCAAAGGTATCAGATAAATTCTGTGCTATATCTGCTTTTGTTAAAGTCATTTGTCTTTCCTATTCCTGTATTAACGTGGTGTTACGTTTTTTTATCTTAATTCTGCGTTCACAGCTTCTTTAGCTGCTTTTAAAATATCTTCGACCAGAGATTCGACTTCTTCATCTTGAAGCGTACGTTCTTGATGCTGGATTTTCAATGTCAATGCAATGCTCTTTTGAGAAGGATCAATCCCTTGTCCTCGGTAAATATCAAATAAATCAACCGCTTTGAAAATTTCTGATTTTACAGAAACAACCGCAGCAATTAATGACTGTGCCGATAAATTTTCATCGACAACAAAAGCCAAGTCGCGCTGCACTTCAGGAAATTTTGAGACCGCTTGCGCAGCAGGCACTTGCATGGTCATCAAAGCATCTTGACGAATCTGGAACATATAAACATTGCCACTCACACCCATGGCTTTCACCAAGCTAGGGTGCAACTGCCCCATGACGCCGACTTCTTTACCATCTTTCAGAATACGGGCAGATTGACCAGGGTGCAGTGCGGGATGATTAGTGGCTTCAAAACGAATATTCGCAAGCTGATGACTCATACGAATCAAGGTTTCTACATCCCCTTTGAGGTCGAAGAAATCTACTGGGCGTTCTAACTCATCCCAACCTGTCGCGGCGACTTGACCAGCAATCACGCCACCCATCATAGGCACTTGAGTCGCCCCTGTTGGATCGGAATCATTTTTATAGAAGACTAGGCCTGTTTCAAAGATTCGGACGCGTGGTTGTTGGCGATTTTGATTGTAAGCGACGCATTGTAACAAACCTGGGAACAAGCTGGTACGCATGGCTTTCATATCATCCGAAATAGGATTCTGTAGAAGTACATATGGCAATTCAGGTTCAAGTAATTTCTGTTTTGCTTCTTCAACAAAACTGTAGGTTACCACTTCATTAAAACCACGTTGAACTAAGGCTATTTTCAATGACATTAAAGACTGGACATCTTCAGGCAACTCATTCAGCGTCATTGGCGCCAACACTGGCGTTTCTGGCAGATTATTGTAGCCGAAGATACGTCCGACTTCTTCGATCAAATCCATCTCAATCGACATATCAAAACGATAACTCGGAGCCGTCATCATCCAGCCAGCATCCGTAGCCGCTATGCCAAAGCCTAATAACTCAAAAATCTCTACAATTTTGGCATCTTCAATCTCGACCCCTAAACGACTTCCTACTGTCGCACGACGTAATTCAATCGTAACGGGCTTTGGCAAATCTGCTTCTGAGAGTGTTTGATTAAAGGCACTAATCGTTCCGCCAGCAATGTCGGTGAACAGTTGTAATGCACGGTTTAAAGCTTTTTCTGGCATCATGGAATCAACACCACGTTCAAAACGCATTGACGAATCCGTATGCAGACCGTATTTGCGCGCTTTACCAGTAATCGCTAAACGTGAGAAATGCGCACATTCAAAGAAAATTGCATTGGTATCATCGGTGACTGAAGTAGATAACCCGCCCATAATCCCGGCTAAGGCAATCGCACCTGAATCATCAGCGATAACTAAAGTATCTTCTTTAAGCGTTAATTGCTTATCATCCAAAGTGGTGAGTTTTTCGTCCGCTTTTGCTAAACGAACCTCAATAGCGCCTTGAATTTTAGCGAGATCAAAAGCGTGCATTGGTTGACCCAATTCCATCAATACGTAGTTGGTGATATCAACGACAAGGCTCAATGGACGTAACCCAGAGCGTTCAAGTTTTTGAACCATCCAACGTGGCGTTTTAGCTTGAGTATTGAAATCGGTAACGACACAGCCTAAATATTTTGGACAGGCCTGGCTTTCGGAAACTTTAACAACTTGTGGACAAGCGCTAGCACCCGACATGTCTTTAATTTCGAACGGCTGTGTCAAGGCAACACCACTAATCGCACGTACATCACGTGCAATACCCTGCACACTGAAACAGTCTGCACGGTTAGGGGTTAAATCAACTTCAATGCTCATATCGTTTAAATCTAGATATTCACGAACGTCTTGACCAATCGGTGCATCTTGATCAAGCACGAATAGACCATCAACGCCATCGTCAGCAAGACCAATTTCGGTTGCTCCACACAACATACCATTTGATGGCACACCACGTAATTTGGCTTTCTTAATCTTAAAGTCACCCGGTAAAACTGCACCAACTTTAGCGCAACAGGCTTTCATGCCGACGACGACATTTTTAGCGCCACAAACAATTTGTATAGGCTCAGCTTCACCGACATCAACCTGAGTGACATTCAACTTGTCAGCATCAGGATGTTTTTCAATTGAAAGCACATGCCCTACCACTACATTGGTAAATTGACCCGCAACGGCATCTGCACCATCGACTTCTAGGCCAGCTAAACTTAACTCTTCAGATAAAGTGTTTGTATCCCAGGCAGGATTTGTCCACTCTCTTAACCAATTTTCACTAAATTTCATAATTCTTTGTCTCGTAAGCGTATTTGATCAGGCTGGGTTTATTTAAACTGTTGTAGGAAACGTAAATCGTTTTCAAAGAACTGGCGCAAGTCTTTCACGTTGTAGCGCAACATGGCTAAACGTTCTACGCCCAGTCCGAAAGCCAGTCCAGTATATTCATCTGGATCAATGCCAACATTTCTCAATACATTAGGATGCACCATTCCACAACCAAGTACTTCTATCCAACGACCATCCCCAAACAAATTAGTAGCGATATCCACTTCTGCTGAAGGCTCAGTAAACGGGAAATACGAAGGTCTAAAACGCGTTTCAAGATTTTCATCTTCAAAGAACTGACGTAAAAATTCAATCAACAAAGCACGTAGCTGCGCAAAACTGGCATTCTTTTCAACAATCAAACCTTCGATTTGGTGAAACATTGGTGTATGCGTCTGATCTGAGTCACAACGATAAACACGGCCTGGCGCAATGACGCGTAAAGGCGGTTTTTTGTTTTCCATGGTACGGATCTGCACACCCGAAGTATGGGTTCTTAAAACAGTATTCTCATTGATGTAGAACGTATCATGCATCGCACGCGCTGGATGTGTTTCAGGAATGTTTAAGGCTTCAAAGTTATGCCAATCATCTTCGATTTCTGGCCCTGTTTCAATATCAAAGCCGGCTTTTGAAAATAAGGTTTCAATTCGGTTGAGAGTACGCGTAACTGGATGCAAACTACCAACGTCGACATCACGACCAGGCAAGGTCACGTCGATGGTCTCTTCCGCTAGCTGTTTCGCTAACTTAGCATCATCTAATTCTCTTTTCTTAGCATTTAAGATGCCTTGAACCATCTGCTTGGCTTCATTAATGATTTGCCCCGCTTTCGGACGCTCTTCATTTGATAATTTACCCAACATTTTCATCATATCGGTCAGTTCGCCTTTTTTACCAAGGTATTGAACACGAATGTCATCTAATTTGGCTAAGTCAGTGACGCCAGAAACGGCCTCTTGCGCCTTTGAAATGATTGCTTGGAGTTGTTCTTGCATGTTTTAAATGTCCCAAAAAGGAATTAATAAATATTAAACATTTCACTACAGCGTGACAAAATCAGCAGGTGCTAATCATCAATGAAATCTTTAATCGTTATTTAAGCTAAGAAGATTGTTTTGAATAAAACAGGAATCTATAAAAAAATAGGGGACCGAAGTCCCCTAAATAAGAAGTGGTCTAGGTTACCCTAGTCCAATTTCTTTACACTAATGCTGCTTTAGCTTTTTCAGCGAAAACGGTAAAAGCGGCTGCATCATGTACAGCGATATCTGCTAAAACCTTACGGTCAACAGCAATCTGAGCTAGGTTCAGACCGTTGATGAAACGACTATAAGTCATTCCGTTCATACGAGCTGCAGCGTTGATACGTGCAATCCAAAGACGTCTAAATTGACGCTTCTTAGTACGACGATCGCGGTATGCATACTGACCAGCTTTGATAACTGCTTGCTTAGCAACGCGGAAAACTTTACTACGAGCTCCGTAATAACCTTTCGCTTGCTTTAATACTTTGTTGTGTCTACGGCGTGCTACGACACCTCTTTTAACTCTTGCCATGTCTTAAATCTCCAATTAAGCGAACGGTAACATGCGGCGAACCATCGCTACATCGTGATCGTGAATCATACTTCCAGAACGAAGTTGACGTTTACGCTTAGTCGATTTCTTAGTCAAAATATGACGAAGATGAGATTGTTTACACTTGAAACGACCTGAGCCAGTTTTTGAGAAGCGCTTTTTAGCACTACTGTTTGTTTTCAACTTTGGCATTTAATTGAAACTCCGCATTTAAGTGATCCCTTTTAAAAGGTCACTTGGTTTTTTAATAAGACTGTAAAAATACAATCTACTTCGGAACAACGAACAGCACTGAAGGAGCTGCACCAGTAACCCCAACTTATTTACATAAGCAGGAGTCCCGACTGTTGTATTAAGCAAGGTTTAAAATCAAACCTTACTTTTTCTTTGTTGGGGCAACCATCATTTGCATTTGACGGCCTTCCATTTTCGGCATTTGTTCAACGGTCGCAACCTCTTGAATTTCATCCCGAATACGTTCCAACATCTTCAATCCCAGTTCCTTATGAGTGATCTCGCGGCCACGGAACCAAATAGTTACCTTGACGCGATCTCCATTATTTAGGAATTTTACCAGGTTGCGTAGTTTTACCTGATAATCTCCCTCTTCAGTTCCTGGGCGAAACTTAACTTCTTTTAACTGCACTTGCTTTTGATTTTTCTTAGCATCGTGCTGTTTTTTCTGCTGCTGGTAAAGGTACTTACCATAATCCATTATTTTGCAAACTGGTGGATTTGCTTTCGCGGTAATTTCTACCAAATCAAAACCAGCTTCCTGAGCTGCATCAAAAGCTTCTTGAATGGTTACGACACCCAAAGGCTCACCATCAGAAGCTACTAGGCGTACTTCAGGCGAAGTAATCGCACTATTAATTCTATCTTTTGGTGCTTCAGGTTGCTGTGGTCTTCCACGGCCTCTTCGAATTGCGATAGCAATATCCTCCAATTATTAAAAATTTTGTTTTGTCTGTTCGTTAACGGCTGGTTCAGGCGCTTACTCTGCCTAAATTACCAATATCTGTCGTAAACAGATCCACTAGCTGTGAAAATGTATAGCTTCCTAGGTTTTCACCCCCACGAGCACGAACATTAACCGTACCATTTTCCATCTCTTGATCACCAACTACTAAGATATATGGAACACGTTGCATAGTATGCTCGCGAATTTTAAACCCAACCTTCTCATTTCTCAAGTCCGATTCGACTCTAAAGCCATGTTTTTTCAAATTTTTACTCATTTCGGCCACATATTCGTTGTGGACTTCCGAAATTGAGGCAATTACACATTGAGTCGGTGCTAACCAAGTTGGGAACTTACCTTCGTAATGCTCAATCAAAATTCCCACAAAACGCTCTAGTGAACCCAAAATAGCACGATGAATCATAACCGGATGATGTTTCTCATTATCTTTACCGATATAGACAGCATTCAAACGTTCTGCTTGTGTCATTGAGAAGTCTAACTGAATTGTTCCACACTGCCAAACTCGCCCAATACAGTCTTTCAACTGGAACTCAATCTTAGGGCCGTAGAATGCACCTTCACCAGGTTGCAATACATAATCTAGGTTAGCATCCTTTAAAGTTTCTTCTAGCGCAGCCTCGGCCATATCCCAGACCTCATCCGCACCAACACGCTGCTCTGGACGGGTTGAGAATTTAACGGCGATATTATCAAAGCCAAAATCCGCATAGGTTTCGAAAACCAAGTCAATACAAGCCTGAACTTCTGCTTTAATCTGCTCTTCCGTACAGAAGATATGCGCATCATCCTGCGTGAAGGAACGCACACGCATTAAACCGTGCAAGGTACCAGACGGTTCATTACGGTGGACCGTACCAAACTCGGCAATACGAATCGGTAAATCACGGTAACTGTGTAGCTGACGGTTATAAACCTGAATATGACCAGGACAGTTCATCGGCTTAACGGCATAATCACGATTATCCGTTTCGGTGGTGAACATATTATCTTTAAACTTATCCCAGTGACCTGACTTCTCCCATAAAGAGCGATCCATAATCAAAGGCGTACGAATCTCTTCATAATCGTTCTGCACTAACTGACCACGCATATACTCTTCTACCACGCGGTATAGAGTGGTGCCTTTCGGATGCCAGAAAGCCATACCTGGCGAAACATCTTCAAGATGGAATAAGTCTAGCGTCTTACCTAATTTACGGTGATCACGCTTCTCGGCTTCTTCCATCATCAGCAAGTAGTCTTTAAGCGCTTGCTTATCAGAGAAAGCAACGCCGTAGATGCGTTGTAACATGGTGTTCTCAGAATTACCACGCCAGTAAGCGCCTGCAATATGCGTTAATTTAAGCGCTTTTACAAAACCCATGTTGGGTAAATGTGGCCCAACGCACATATCGACATATTCTTCATGGAAGTAAAAACCAAATTCCGTCTCGTTAGGCAGATCACGGATAAGCTCTAACTTATAGTCTTCACCACGCGCTTCAAAGGTGGCCACGGCTTGTTCACGTGACAACATTTTTTTAACAACAGGGTATTTGGTTTTAGCCAGAGCCAACATACGTTTTTCGATCTGCTTTAAATCGTCTGGCGTAACCTTGTGTTCCATTTCGATATCATAGTAAAAACCATTTTCGATGACTGGCCCAATAGCCATTTTAACATCAGGATACATCTGCTTTAGCGCATGCCCCATCAAGTGAGCACATGAATGACGCATGATGTGTACGCCATCTTCATCCCGCATAGTAACAAGCTCGACAGAAGCGTCAGCTGTGATTAGATCACTCGCATCAACCAAGACACCATTCACTCGTCCCGCAACCGTTGCTCTTGCAAGCCCCTCTCCAATGCTTTCTGCAACTTGCATAACAGAAACAGCGTCGTCAAATTGTTTGGTTGAACCGTCAGGTAACGTAATGATTGGCATCTATAATTATCCTCTTGGAATGTACGATTGAGGTACAAAGTTAAAATTTAGCCAACCATTTTAGCATTTTCTTATTTAAAGCTGAAACGATTAAAGAAAATAATTAGACTTTAACCTTTGAATTACTTCTAGCTTGAGAGATTTACAACTTGACCAGGCCTGGTCTAATTTAGAATTTGGTTCATTTAAAATATTTTTAAGCATTATCGCCACTTAAATTAAACGGGTGGTTCTTGAGCATATTACCTCAAACCGACTAATTGATAAGCCCCACCTTCACAACTTCATCATGGGCTGAGTGAATCATTTCATCATAAGACTCAAGCGTAAGTCCAAAGTACGCCAATGCTGATAGAAGCCTGGGGGATGGCGTTACTTGATCTTCATCAGACAAATCAGCGATGCCATTATCAATACTCAGTCTAAAAACGGCTTGCTCCGCTAAATACGTTAAATACGCATAAGATTGAAACTCAGGCGGGGCTTTTTCAGGAGAATGGTGGTGTGCAATCCCCATAATAATCTCTTGCGGAAACTCCCACTGCTGCAAAAGTCGAGCACTCATCATCGCGTGCTGTGTACCGAAAACCTTTACTTCAGCATCAATTAACTTAGCAATGTCAAAATTGGCCAACTTAATGACTCTTAAATAACCCTCTCTATCCTCAACAGCCAAAAGATAAATCCCAATATCACGCATCAACCCACACAAGAAAGCATCCCCTTCATTAAGATGCAATTTTTTTGCCAATGTTTGCGCAATAAAGGCGGAGACCAAGGCATGCTTTAGAAAGTGCACTCCACTAAAGGGAGGTTTACGTTTAAAAGACTCTTTAAAATTAATAGCATGTGCCATTAAACGTACATCTTTGAGCCCAACCCGACTAATCGCTTCAGCCAAATCTGAGATATGCTTACCAGTCGTATATGCCGCAGTATTCACCACGCCAATTAAACCCGCAACGAGCCGAGGATCTTGAGCAACTAACTGAACAATATCCTCAACCTTGATATTTTTATCAGTCGACAACACGCGCTCTAACTTCATAAGTGCATCCGGGAAATGAGGCAAATCTTCCAATGTTTGTAAACGTTCTAAAATTACCTTACTCACATTTGACTTGCCAGAAACCACTTCAGACATACCACCCTCTCGCTTTAACTCGTAAATACACAGATTTACAAATAAATTAATATAACATTAGCGTAATTCTGACACAAAAATGCGATAGAATTCTTTGGTTTTTTGATATACACATAAACAAAATAACAACTGCCTAGGGGCGGCTTTAATTTAGCCTGAGATTTCAACACGTTGAAAACCCTATGAACCTGATCCAGATAATACTGGCGTAGGGACAGGCTAAATACATTGTGTTACATTTTTACCTGGCGTTTGATTCAAAAGATATATTCGCCACATCTTAATGCACTAGCTTTCTGTATTCCTGTCCTTTTAAAACTTTTAAAAGGAAATTCCGTGAAATTTAGACCCATCACACTTGCCATCGTTTCAGCCCTTACGAGCACAGCCGTTTACGCTGAACAACTTGAAACCATTACCGTTAATGCCGATTTCAGGCCTGCCGAACTTCAAGAAGCCACCAGTAGTATAACGGTCATACCGCCAGAAGAGATGCAAAAACGTTCAGCACAGCATTTGGAGAATGTATTGAATCTTGCGCCTAACGTTAACTCGGCCGGTGGAGCTTCTCGCACGAATCACTTCCAAATTCGTGGCATTGGTGAACGCGGTCAATTTTCAACACCGCTAAACCCTTCAGTAGGTTTGACCGTTGATGGCATCGACTATAGCCGTAGCGGCGCGGCAGGTACGCTATTTGACATCAAGCAGGTTGAAATCCTTAGAGGGCCACAAGGCACCCGTTTTGGGGCCAATGCGATGGCTGGAATGATTAACTTAGAAAGTAATGAACCAACTAATCATACCGAAGCCCACGTAGAACATACAGTAGGTAATTTAAATACCAGTACCACAGGTGTAGCCGTTGGTGGCGCTTTAGTCAAAAACAAATTGCTTGGCCGTATCTCCGTTCATAAACATGGCTCTGATGGTTATATGGAAAACACTTATCTAGACCGTAAAGACACTCAAAATCAAGACGAAATCACTGCCAAAGCACATTTAAAATGGTTGGCCACGGACAACTTGACCGTCGACCTAAAAGCGCTACACATCGATATCGACAATGGCTATGATGCATTTAACTTTGATAATGACTATACCACCAGCACAGACGAGCCTGGCAAAGATACCTTAAAGTCAGACGCGCTGACATTAAAAACAACCTGGGATATAAACCCAAAGTTAACCATGGAAACCACCCTGACACACTCTGATTCCGATTTGGAGTACACCTATGATGATGACTGGTCTTATGTTGGTCAATTCGCAGCGGGCCTTGGCCCATATAGCGCCGTGGATCAGCGCTTACGTGAAAGAAAAAACCACTCTATTGATATGCGATTCCTCTCTTCTGAACAAGGGCGCATTTATAACAATACGACTGACTGGGTTGCTGGAATCTTTTATCAACATCAGGATGAATCACTTGTTCGAAACTACGCTTATGTAACCGATCCATCAGGCACCGAGTCAGGCTCATACAAGACCACTAATACAGCACTCTATGGTCAATTAGACCACCACCTTGATGATAGGACCACCTTGATAGCTGGACTTCGTGCAGAACAGTTTGACGCAGAATACAAAAATTCATACGCTTTAAATGAAGATACTGATGAACTTCTTTATGGTGGGAAACTAGGCCTGAGTTATCAAATAAGTGATGAACACCTTGGATTTGCGACACTGTCCCGCGGTTATAAAGCGGGCGGAATCAATGATGATTCAAGCCTTCCACAAGCTAATCGCGCTTTTGACACCGAGTACCTATGGAATTTAGAAGCTGGTTTAAACTCTTCGATGTTAAACAACGCACTGAAGACTCGTTTAACATTCTTCTATGCCCAAAGAAATGACCAGCAAGTCAATAGCTCAACCCAAGAAGCTGGTGGACCAAACTTCATCATCTATTTAGATAACGCGGCGAAAGGTGAAAACTACGGCCTAGAAGCCGAACTGGATTGGAAGCTCAACTCAGAATTGCGCCTGACCTCTTCTTTAGGCCTGCTTAATTCAACCTTTACAGACTACACTTATGTTGATCCAAATGACACCAGCAAGACAATTAGCTTAGATGGACGTGAGCAAGCACATGCTCCTAATTATCAATACTCTATTGGCGGTGAATACGCTTTTGCAGCTAACTGGATTGCCAGCGCCAATATAGAAGGTAAAGATGCGTTCTACTTCTCGAATAGTCACGAAGCTGAATCTAGCGCTTACAATCTCGTAAATGCCAGCCTAGAATATATGAGAAACGACTGGACCTTTACCTTGTGGTCTCGCAACCTGATGGATACCGAATACGATGTACGTGGTTACTATTTTGGAATAGATCCTAGTTTGGGTTATGCTGACGCAACCTACACCCAAAAAGGTGAGCCTAGAACCATCGGCCTAACCGTGGCTTGGGACTACTAAGCGACTTTGAATTAAACAGGGCTTTTTAGCCCTGTTTTTTTATCCATCATTTGAAAGGATTTTTTATGAAAGTTTCTGTTGAAATCAGCATGTACCCTCTTAGAGAAGAGTTCTGCCAACCGATTATTGATTTTATTGAACGTCTAGCACAAAATCCGAGCGTAACGATTCAGCGCAATAGTATGTCGACCCATATTTATGGTAACTATCGCGATGTAATGGACACTTTGGATTCGGAAATACTCAAGGTCTTGGAACAGATTCCGGAAACGGTTTTTGTGATCAAGTTGATTGGCACAGACCGAGAGAAGGCGAATATTCATGCTTGCTGAAGAAAACCTAATTTCCACGGTTTTTAATGCACTATTGGCGCAATCAGGCTGGGAGTGGTTAGCGGCAAGCTTGGGGATTCTTTATGTGGTTCTAGCAGCCAAAGAATCTATTTGGTGCTGGCCTGCAGCGCTTGTGAGTACCGTCATCTACACAGTCTTGTTCTGGGAAGGCCAACTGCCTATGCAAGCGATTTTGAACGCTTACTATATGGGCATGGCCGTTTATGGCTTTATCCTCTGGCAAAAACAGGCAACGACTGAAAAGAATCTCAGAATATCGAGCCGTCCACTCAAATTTCATGCACTTTTTATCAGCACAGCAATCGTTTTGACAGGCACGATTGGCCTCTATTTATCCAGCATGCCTGAGAATCGCCTGCCGTATTTAGATGCTGCTGTTACGGTATTTTCTGTAATGAATACTGTCTTAATGGCTCGAAAAGTATTAGAAAGTTGGATTTATTGGATCGTTATTAATGCGGCTGCGATTACACTCTACTTTCAAACAGGCTATTACGTCACGATTGTGATGTTTATGGTCTATCTGGTATTGGCGATTTATGGCTATAAAAGTTGGCGAGCTCTGCAAATCCAGGCTCATGCAGTGTAATATAGACAATACAATATCTCTGCAAAATAACTCATCAACCTGATGAGTTATTAAAATCTGACAGAGTGCCCCATCCACTTCTCTAAATCTGATTCTCCCAGTACATTCATAACAAACAACAACAATCGATAAACATCCCGCACCGAGTTCAAATCAGGCATAACGTGTGATTGCGTGTAAATAGCCTTAAACAGATTCAACTGCGATTGGTCTAACAGATATTCGATTAACACTAGTTCAAGCTCTCTTGGGCCCCAAACCAGCGCATCTAAATCAATTAAACTCAACTCACCACTGTCCGTCACTAAAAACTGATCCCAACGCAAATCCGGCATAATAGGATGAAAAGCTTCAACTCTTATACTAGCTACCTGTATAAGCACTTTATCCAAAATCACTGAATCAATGTTTTGCGCCCTACCCAAAACCGTTAAGGTTTCCGACAAGGCGCCACCCCACAAATCTGCGGACAACTGCGGGGCGAATAAAGGACCAAAAAAATTTTGTGTTTCTTGGTGCAATCCAGCAAGGTGGTGGGCCAATTGTTCAACATGGCGTGCATCAACGTTACTTGACTCTATAACGCCGCCGTTCACAAACTCGGTTAACAAAAACCCACTTTGACTAACTTCACTACCTGAGCCTGCGGCAATTAACCGTGGGATTTTTAAAGGTGTCGCACCCTTAACCTGCTGATAAACAGCGTCATAACGACCAATATTAGCGACAAAGTCGAAAGCAAATAGCTGTTGCATCGCTTGCCAAAACGGAGAATTTTGTACATTTTCACCAGAACATACTTTAAGCACGCAATTTAACTCTGCATAATCATATCCATAAGAACATGACCAGGCCTGGTGCGTGCTATCAGAAAACAGACGTGGCAGTAGAGTTGCAGTATGGCACTCTTTTAGAACGGCATAATGCTCTATTGCAATTCGACTCTGTAAGGTAGCGGGTAGTGATCTATTCATAGACACAGATATTAACATGAACTTTTGGGCCTTTATCCGCAAGAAAGCACTTTCATCGTGAATTAACATTCATAAAAGGGCTTTTTTTGGATATAATCCTTTGGTTAAAATTTCAGGTCACATAATAGAAAACTGAATCAAATAGACTCGTGACCTACAAAGTTGAAGCTAAAAACAAACAACCGAAATCGCTTAAAAGACAGGCAAAGGACAATCATATGAACTTAGATCAAGCTCGATTCTTCATGGTAGAACAACAAATTCGCCCATGGGATGTCCTTGACCCAAAGATACTTGACCTATTCATGGACGTACCTCGTCACCTTTTTGTTGAAGAAGGCAATGAAGGCCTTGCGTACAGCGATATTGAACTGCCTATTGGGCATGATCAAACGATGATGTTTCCAAGAGTTGAAGCTCGATTACTTCAAGCTTTAGATATTGATTCAGAAGACAGTGTCTTAGAAATCGGTACTGGTAGTGGGTTTTTTACGGCGCTTATCGCCAACCTTGCTAAAAACGTGACTAGCGTTGAACTGCATGAAGATATCCAGGCGACTGCAAAAACCCGTTTAGCGAACTTTAACAATATCAGTTTTGAAACGGGTGATGCGAGTTCTGACTGGAAAGATGGTCAAGAGTATGATGTGATTATCTTAACCGGTTCGGTGGCTGAAATCCCGCAAGCCTACAAAGAAAAGTTAAAGCTAGGTGGTCGTCTTGGCGTGATTGCTGGACACTCTCCAGCGATGACAGCACAAGTTCTGACTCGTATTAGCAATCAGGAATGGGAAGTTGAAACGCTGTTTGAAACAGACTTAGCACCTTTGATGAATGCCGGTGAAACCGATTCTTTCAAGTTCTAACACATCCTCCCCCCCCTACTCCCTTTAAATGGCCAGCCCCTGGCCATTCTGCTCAACCTCAACCCCCATTAAACACTCTAAATATAAAATTATATTCTTACCAGGCCTGGTAGCCCCCAACACTCTGTGGTTAAATTACTTATAGGGTATAGACTTATACCCTTATTTATTAATTTGCATTTATTTTATGCGTACTAATAAATTTTTTTGAATTCCAATCCTCGCTAAACTCCTTAGAATACCCACTGTAGCAAACATCACAAGTTTTATTTATACCCACATTAATCACAGCAACACAAAGGAAGTTCATATGGATTTGATTAGCCTCTACCCCACCTGGTACGAACCAACTGTTGGTTCTGGCTGGGTGATTGCATTGATTGCAACCTTCCATGTACTCGCATCGCACACCTCTGTTGGTGCCGCATTGCTATTCGCTTACCTCTCACACCGTGCTTATAAAGAAGATCGTGACGACCTACTAGATTTCGTTAAAAAATACGGTTTGTTCCTAATGGTCTTTACCTATGTTGCCGGTTCGATTACGGGTCCCGGCATTTGGTACTCGACCACCGTTGCCAGTCCAAATGGCATTGGTGCGTTAATTCATTCCTTTGTATGGAAGTGGGCGACCGAATGGGTCTTCTTCGTCATTGAAGTGGTCGGTGTCTACATGATTGTGTATCTAGTGGGTAAAGTCGATAAGAAAACCCATATGAAGATTTCTGTGATTTTCGGTATAGCCTCTTTGGCAACCATGATAATTATCGTCGGAATTTTATCTTTCATGATGGTACCAGGTAAAGAAGTCTGGTTTGAGGAAGGTGGATACTTAAATGGTTTCTACGGAACCAATACCTTTATCCAAACGGGAATGCGTATTGCGTTCATGTTTACGATGACCGCGATTGTCGGCGGGATTGTGGTTGCGACCATTAAGGATCCAGCATTCAAAAAAGAGATGACACGTAAGTTAGGTTGGTTAGGGATTGTTTCCAGCCTGATTGGTGCGGCACTGTTTCAGTGGTATATCACCTCTGTACCTTCGCAAGCCTTATTAGTGATGGAAAATCGTCTACCTGACTATTTCGGTCCAAGTATCATTGCCGTACTTTCAGGTACGTTAGCTTATTTCATTATCACCATGCTTCGCCCGCAGTTTTTAGTTCAAGGCCTTGCTGGCGGTATGGCGATTATTTTCTTGGTGGCGGGTCTATGGCCTGAAGAGACCGCACGTGAGTCGATGCGTAAACCTTGGGTCGCTGGTCAATATGTTTACTCTAACCAAGTGATTGGTAGTGATGTACCCGGTATGGGTATTAAGTCTGATTTACCGACCATCGAAAGAGTGGGGATTTTAAAAGCACATCCATTCACGCCTAAACACTTACAAGTGGTCAATGATGCCAATATGATTCAAGCTGGCGAATTTATCGCCATGACCTATTGCTCTAACTGCCACTCTCCAAGTGAAACCGGCATTCGCCCTCTGCACCGTTACTTCCCTGAAGGGGTGACACAGGCACGTATGGAAAAGTATGTTAAAGGGGTTTTAACCACAGGTAACATCGCTTACATGCCGAAAATGCCTATGTTGGATTCGGAAGTAGAAGCACTCTCAGCTTATTTAGTGATGAACAATAAAGGCGGTCAGTCTGCTATTACTGCGGCTATCAGGCAAGAAGTAAATAATCGCAATAGAATGCTTGCCGAACAAAAAACGACTGATAAAGTTGCTGTTCTTGAACTTTCACAGGAGACCAAATAATGGACGTTTCTCAAGTCGCTCAGGTCACTGAGATGATGTACGCCCTGCGTAACCCCGCAGGCGTACCAACCTATCCTCTTATCTTTATTGCCTTAGGGGTTTTAACCTTTGCTTTGCATATACTGTTTGTGCAGTTAATGCTAGGAACTTCCCTGATTACCATCTTTGGTGCTTATAAAAACGATGACAAATGGCGTCGTTTAGGCTCTGCAATGCTGGAGATTTCAAAAGTATCCGTCTCGGTTGCCATCGTTATTGGCGTTGCTCCCTTGCTTTTTGTCCAGGTGGTCTATGACCCCAATTGGTACACGTCTAACGTTCTCTCTGCCTACTGGGTTATTGCCTTTATTTTTATTTTGATTTTCGCTTATTGGGCGATGTACTTTTACTATTTTCAAAATGGTAAAAACAAAGACAAAACGGCACAACCAAAAGCACGCTGGTCAATGCTACTTAGTTTGGCGCTTATGTTAACCGTTGGTTTCATTATGCACAGCTTAACGTCACAGATGCTGCACCCGGAACTATGGAAATCTTGGTATATGCAAAATGGTGTTCTGGACTATTCTGGTAGCACTCTACATGCGTACAACTTGTGGCGTTTCGCATTCTTTATCAGCATGGCGATTCCGGTTACTGGTGGGATGTTAGTGACTTATCGTCGCTTTAAATCAGTCCGTTCTGATACCGATCAAGTCTATTTAACTTGGGCTGCAGAAATCGGTAAAACTTGGATTAAAGTGGGCTCTGTTATCTCTGCATTACTCTATGTTGCGTGGATGATGACCATTCCTGAAACAGCTGGAGATTTCGCGACCTCATTCTGGGGGATTATCGCGGGTGTAATGGTACTGCTCTATGCTGTTTGGGCGCAAATTCAACTAAAAGGTGAAGCCAAGTTCTGTAGTTATATGGCATTACCAATGGCATTAGTCATTGGGTTAGTCATCGCAACTTCTCGTGAGATGTTGCGCTATGGCATTCTTAATGACTTTTTCCATTATGACTTCATGGATTATAAAATCGTTTGGGATTGGTACTCAACAGGTCTATTCTTCTTAACCTTTGCCATTGTCGGTGGCGCAACCCTTACCTACTTTCTAACCGTTGCATGGCAAGCAGGTCAAACCGTTGGTGTTTATACTCCGAGTCCTGCGGTTGATAAAATGGGCACCGCGGTTATCTGGATTATGATTTTGTGGACCATTCAGTTCTTTGTGGTCGGCTTCTATGTTTGGGCGCAATAAAGGATAATATGATGAAAAAACAGATATTAATGACATTATTCGCAATGCCTTTTGCCATCTCAAATGTATTTGCTGAAGGTCAAAACCCAATCGCAACCGGTGCGGCTATGGCTTGGCAATGTGCGCCTTGTCACGGCACCAATGGTCAAGAGTTTTTAGAAGCTATGCCGCCACTTGCTGGCATGCCGATTGAGCAATTCACTAAAGCGATGATTGCATACCGTGAAGGTACTCGTCCCGCGATCATTATGGATCGTGTTGCTCGCGGCTTTACCGATGCGGAAATCGATGCCATGGCGGTTTGGTTTGAAAAACAACCGCTTAAACAGTGGGAAAACACAAGTTTGACGGAGTCCCTAAAAGCACAAGATACTGCTCCATCTCAGAATCCGACAGGAGTTCAGCAATGAGTCAATTAGAAAACAAGACTTTTGATCAAAAAATCACACGTCGTGATTTAATAAAAATATTTGGTGCAACCGCGGTTGCGGCTTCAGGTATCTTTGGTGCCAGTAACAAAGCCTTCGCTAAATCTGCCGCACACGTTGTTGTCATTGGCGGCGGCATTGGTGGCGCTACCTTTGCTAAATACCTACGTTTTGCTGATCCTGATGTCAAAATAACCATTATTGAGCAAGATGCAGAATACATCACTTGCTTAAGAAGCAATGATGTCATTGCTGGCATGCATACTTTAGATGAATTAACTTTTAACTTAGATACCATCAAAAACAAATACAATGTCAATGTCGTCATTGATAAGGTCGTTGGTGCTGATTTTGACAAAAAAACGGTTAGCACGGCTAAAGGTGAACATTTTTCATACGATAAGCTGGTGGTTTCACCAGGTATTGACTTCAAATTTGAAGACTATGAAGGCTATGATGCTGAATTAGCAGCGGGTGAATTTCCACATGCTTATAAACCTGGTCCTCAAACTTTAAAATTAAGAGCGCAGCTATTAGCGATGCCAAAAGGTGGGACAGCGATTATTGCGCCGCCACAAAACCCCTTCCGCTGCCCTCCTGGGCCATATGAAAGAGCATCGTTCTTTGCTGAGCACTTTAAGAAACATAACCCGACAGCTAAGTTAATCGTACTTGACCCTAAAGATCGTTTTACCAAAGATGTGCCTTTCAAAAAAGCATGGGAAAGACTGTATGGCTACAAGTCTGACAACTCCCTAATCGAATGGGTCTCCGGCTCAGATGGTGGTCGTGTTGTTCGTCTAGACGCGGCGAATATGACGGTTGAAACAGATGGCGAAGATTATAAAGCTGACTTAATTAACATCATTCCAAATCAGCGTGCCGGTGTATTAGTCCAGAAACTTGGTTTAACTAACGCTTCTGGTTGGTGTCCAATCGAACGTAATACGATGGAATCTTCACTACACAAAGAAGTCTATGTATTAGGTGACAGCTCTATCGCAGATTCCATGCCGAAATCTGGATTTTCAGCCAACTCACAAGCCAAGGTTTGTGCACAAGCTGTTGCTGACACTCTTAAAGGCGAACATCCTGGAACAGCCATTTATTCAAACGTATGTTATAGCCTAGCGGGTGAGAACTATGGTGTATCTATTGCCGCCGTTTATGAAGTTCGAGATGGCTTGATTCAGCCTAAAGGTAAATCTGCAGGTGTATCCCCTATTACGGACAAAACTGCACAACCTATTCTTGAAGCCATTTATCAGAAAAACTGGCAACGTGAATTTGTTAAGGACGTGTTCTCTTAATTGAGCAAGGAAAAAAATATGTTGAAAAAAACACTGTTACTGACTGCTTTAATTAGTGCCACACTTATCACAACGGCAGCGATTTCTGGCAGTCACGGCGAGAAACCTCATGCAAGTGCATGGAGTAATTTTTCGTTAGAAAATAAAATCAAGGCAATGCCTGCTGGTGACGCACTTCGTGGTCAAGAAGTACATGAACAAATGATGTGTAATGCTTGTCATGGAGAGAAGGGAGAATCTTCTTCCCGTAACTACGCATCGCTGAATGCGCAAACGCCAGAATACACCATGAAAATGATGTTGGATTATCAAGATGGTCGTCGTTGGGAAACGTTTAAACAAGCGAATATCATGGTTAAAATCTCTCAAGCGTTGGATAACCAACAAATTGCGGATGTTGCAGCATTTTATGCCAGCAATCCTGCAAGCGTTTGGAATGAGCCAAAGCCAGTGGATGCTAAAATTGACCGTTTAGTGCGTAAGGGAGATGCATCTCGCATGATCGTGCCTTGCGCTTCGTGTCATGGTGCACATGGTGAAGGCAAAAACATCACACCAGCTATTTCAGGACAGGTACCTGAATATTTTGTCCGGACGATGCAAGCTTATAAAGCAAAACATCGACAGAATGATGTTCATGAAGGCATGGCTCAATTCACCCACGATTTAACTGATGCAGAAATCCAAGCTTTAGCGGATTATTATGCTTCTTTAACCCGCAGACAATAGGAGTCTATTATGACTGGAATTAGAGCGATTATTTGGGGGCTTATTTTGACGTTTGGCTCAATCGCAATTATGTGGTGGTTAAGCACCCTAACCTACGTCTCTGTTTAAGTAACCACTTAAGATAGAGTACAAGAAACCTCCCATTTTTAGGCGGTTTATTCTTCTAAAAAACAAAAAATGTTTTGTATTTCACCAGGCCTGGTCACTTTTTAATTTATGTTTTTCAGACAATAAAAAACCCGCATCTCAAATGAGAATACGGGTTTCATGCTAACCATTTTTAACGAGCGTTTTGATCAAGGTCAAGGCGCTGATTGACGAAGTTTAGGTTTACTAAACGAGTTAATCAGCAACGCAGAAATTGAACAAACAAGCCGCTAAAAAATTAGTTTTTGTCTTGATCTACGATTTTATTCGCTGCAATCCAAGGCATCATCGCACGCAACTTACCACCCACTACTTCAATTCCGTGCTCTGCGTTGTTACGACGCGCAGCAGTCATTGATGGGTAACCAGATTGACCTTCTAGGATGAACTGCTTAGCATACTCACCAGACTGGATGTTCTTCAATGCTTGACGCATTGCTTCACGAGACTCAGCGTTAATTACCTGAGGACCTGTTACATATTCACCGTACTCAGCGTTGTTTGAGATTGAGTAGTTCATATCAGCGATTCCGCCTTCGAACATCAAATCAACAATTAACTTAAGTTCGTGTAAACACTCGAAGTATGCCATTTCAGGTGCATATCCAGCTTCAACCAAAGTATCGAAACCAGCTTTAACAAGCTCAACCGCACCACCACAAAGAACCGCTTGTTCACCAAATAAATCAGTTTCACACTCGTCACGGAAAGTAGTTTCGATGATTGCAGTACGTCCACCACCGACACCAGAAGCGTAAGCTAAAGCGACTTCTTTCGCGTTACCAGAAGCATCTTGATGGATTGCGATAAGATCAGGAACACCACCACCACGTACGAATTCTGAACGTACTGTGTGACCAGGTGCTTTAGGTGCAACCATGATGACATCTAAATCTTTACGAGGAACAACTTGGTTATAGATGATTGCGAAACCGTGAGCGAATGCTAAAACAGCACCTTGCTTGATGTTAGGCTCAATCTCTTCTTTATAAAGAACAGACTGGAATTCATCTGGTGTAAGAATCATGACAACATCAGCACCCGCAACCGCAGTCGCTACGTCAGCAGTCTTAAGACCGTAACCTTCAGCTTTTGCAATTGAAGAAGAACCTGCACGTAGACCAACAGTAACATCTACACCAGAATCTTTTAGGTTAGCTGCATGCGCGTGACCCTGAGAACCAAAACCAATGATGGCAACTTTTTTGCCCTGGATGATAGATAGATTACAATCTTTATCGTAATAAACGTTCATGTTAAAACCTTTAAATGTATGAATATAAAGCTATTTTATATTCGTTGTTAATAATATTTAATTTTTAGAATTTTGATTGTCCGCTATTTTAAAGGCGGACAATTTTTAGTCAAGCATTACACCGATTTAGTAGACTAGATGTGCAAGCACTTCTCGCCACGCATCACACCCACGGTTCCTGAGCGCACTGTTTCCATAATCAACCCAGAATCTAACGCATCAATGAAGGCATCTAACTTTTTAGACTGGCCGACCATTTGAATCGTATAGGTAGAAGCTGTGACATCAATAATATCGCCACGAAAAATATCTGCTAAACGCTTATATTCTTCACGCATATCACCCGTTGCTGACAACTTAATCAACATCAGTTCACGCTCAATATGTGAACCTTCTGTTAAATCCAGAACTTTGACCACATCTACTAAGCGATTAAGATGCTTAACGATTTGCTCAACTTCTTGAGCCGTCCCGCTCGTGACCAACGTTAAACGTGATAATGAATCGTCTTCAGTTGGGGCAACGGTTAACGCGTGAATATTGTAACCACGTGCTGAGAAAAGCCCTGAAACACGCGATAAAGCACCAGCTTCGTTTTCCATTAGCATAGAAATAATATGTTTCATCTTATTCTCCTATACCAAAATCATTTCATTGAGACCTGCACCGGCAGGAATCATTGGATAGACGTTCTCTTGTTGATCGGTAATGATGTCAACAAACACCAAACGATCTTTATACTTCTCAGAGAACACTTCTTCCAGCTGTGCGGTCATTGTTTTTGGATTGTCAATGCGTACACCGACATGACCATAAGATTCCGCAAGCTTAACGAAATCTGGCAATGACTCCATGTAAGACATTGAATAACGGCGCTCATAGAAGAACTCTTGCCACTGACGAACCATGCCTAAGAACCCGTTGTTCAAACAGATAATCTTAATTGCAAATCCGTACTGTAAACAAGTTGACAGCTCTTGGATATTCATTTGAATAGAACCTTCACCGGTTACACAGACAACAATTTCATCCGGAAAGGCCAATGCGGCACCCATGGCTGCCGGTAAACCGAAGCCCATAGTTCCTAAGCCACCAGAGTTCAACCAACGACGCGGCTTATCAAATGGATAGTACTGTGCCGCAAACATTTGGTGCTGACCGACATCGGAAGAAACATATGCATCACCCTTTGTCGCTTTCCAAACCGCTTCAACAGCCGCTTGAGGCTTGATTTTTGCCCCCATAGTGTCATAGCGAAGACACTCAGTAGCACGCCACTCTTCAATTTGAGTCCACCAAGCAGCCAAAGCCTTTTCATCTGACTTTAATTTAGTCTTACCCAAAATGGCTAACATCTCAGTGACAACTTGCTTCACCGGACCGACAATTGGAATATCAACTAACACGTTTTTAGAAATCGATGCTGGATCGATATCCACGTGAATAATTTTGGCATCCGGACAGAACTTTTCTAAATTCCCAGTAACACGGTCATCAAAACGCGAACCAATCGCAATAATCAAATCACTATGATGCATTGATAAATTGGCTTCATAAGTACCGTGCATACCCAACATGCCGACAGACTGTTTATCTGACGCTGGAAAAGCGCCCAGTCCCATCAATGTTTGGGTAATCGGGAATCCTAATTTATGGGTTAACTCAGTTAACTCGGCTGAAGCGTCACCTAAAATGACCCCTCCGCCAGTATATAAAATAGGACGTTTAGCAGAAAGCATCATTTCAACGGCTTTCTTAATCTGTCCGCTATGGCCTTTAGTTACAGGCAAGTAGGAGCGCATCTCAACTTCTTGTGGGAATGCATACGTGCTTTTGGCGGTTTGTACATCTTTTGGAATGTCGATCACAACCGGGCCAGGTCGGCCAGTTGTTGCTAAATAAAACGCTTTTTTGAGCGTAATAGCAAGGTCATCGACATTCTTGACCAAGAAGTTGTGTTTGACGATTGGTCTTGTAATCCCAGTGGTATCAATCTCTTGGAATGCATCTAAACCGATCAGTGCCGTAGGCACCTGACCCGTAATACATACCATCGGAATTGAATCCATATAAGCGGTTGCAATACCAGTGACAGCATTAGTTGCCCCTGGTCCCGAAGTTACAAGCACCACTCCTGGCTTTCCTGTAGAGCGCGCATAACCGTCTGCAGCATGCACTGCAGCCTGTTCGTGACGGACTAAAATATGGCTTAAATTTTTAGCGTCAGTATCAAGGGCATCATAAATTGGCAAAACAGCTCCGCCAGGATACCCCCAAATATGCTCTACGCCCTCATCTTCTAGGTAGTTTACAAGAATTTGAGCACCAGTCATTTCCACAACATTGGTCCTTTTAATTACGTTAAACCCTTTCAAAAACAGTCCACTTTTATCTGATTACAAATAGACAAAAAAGACGATCCGAAAAGACTAACTAAGGTTCATTAATACATCCACGTGGTTTGCACGCGGAAAAGGTGGGATTATATAAAATTTTGCCCATGTTATAAAGCCAAAGCCGTGCTTTGTTTGAATAAAGTTGCTATATGAGCCTGAACTTTAGACTAAGTGACTGGCAAAATACTTACTGCTACCTCTAAAAACGAATTTTCTCCGATATCCCTCACATAAAAAAGGCTGTCCAAGACAGCCTTTTGGCAAAATACATCCAACAAAAGAGGTTTTAGCTACTTTATATAAAACAATCCGTTATCAATATTCCCCTGCAAATTAACCTTTAATTGAAGTCTGCTAAAAATAAGTTTTTGCGGTAATGTTGTAACTCATCAATGGACTCTAAAATATCCGCTAAAGCCAAATGTGCACCACTTTTTTTGTGCGATTGATAAACTTTGGGTGCCCAACGTCTTGCAAGCTCTTTCAGAGTACTGACATCCAGGTTTCGATAATGGAAAAACACTTCCAACTGTGGCATTTGTTCGACCATAAAACGACGATCCTGACAGATACTGTTACCACACATGGGTGATTTACCCGCTGGCACGTATTGCACTAAAAACTCCATTGTTAAGCGTTCGGCTTCTCGCATCGTCACACGACTCTCCTGAACTCTTTGTGTTAATCCAGAATTACTGTGATGCGTGGTACACCACTCATCCATAGCATCCAGATGTGACTTTTCAGTCTGAATCGCTAAAACAGGACCTTGTGCCAATACATTTAATTCACTATCGGTCACCACCGTTGCGATTTCAATAATTTGATTGGTTTTTGGATCCAATCCGGTCATTTCTAAATCAATCCAAATTAAATTCTTATCAGACTTCATAATAGGGGCTCTTTTCACATACAATATATCGTTATATTAACGTAAAAAACCCTTTTAAAAATAGAAAACCCACCCTCTAAACTGTAAAAAGAGCCCTATGAACTGGATTACCCCTTTATTCTTATTCGCCCTAACTCTTAACGTCTTGATTGAAGTTTGGCTTAATATCAAAAACCAATTCCATATCGGTAAGCATCGCCAAAGCGTGCCTGAAGAGTTTAGTGAGGTGGTGACCTTAGAAGCTCATCAAAAAGCCGCTGACTATAGCCGCGCTAAATTACAGCTGAGTCGATTAGGGTTATTTTACGATGCAGCGATTCTATTATTTATGACATTAGGCGGGGGCTTTCAAGACATCTATAACCTATGGCTAACCAGTGCATTAGAACCAGTTTGGCAAGATGTAGCATTTTTGCTTTCTGCCCTATGGTTTGTCTCCTTATTACACCTGCCTTTTTCCATTATAAGCACCTTTAAAATTGAAGCTGAATTTGGGTTTAATAAAACGACCCCATTAAAATTTATAACGGATTTATTAAAGCAATGGGCTTTAATGTTAGTATTGGGCATCCCCCTTATTTGGGTGATCATCAGCATTATGACGAGTTATATTGACCAGGCCTGGTGGTTTTATACTTGGATTGTTTGGATGAGCTTTCAGTTTATTTTAATGTGGGCTTACCCAAAATGGATCGCACCGATTTTCAACAAATTCTCACCATTAGAAGATGAAGCAATGAAACTACGCATTAGCAAATTGCTAGAACGTACCGGATTTGAATCTAACGGCATCTTTGTGATGGACGGCTCTTCGCGCTCAGGCCACGGCAATGCCTACTTCACGGGCATGGGAAAAAACAAACGGATTGTATTCTTCGATACCTTATTAGAGAAACTCAGCCCAGAAGAAGTTGAAGCGGTTTTAGCACATGAACTTGGACATTTCAAACATGGCCACATTCGCCAAAAGTTGATTGAAAGCACCGTCTTAACCCTCGCAGGATTAGCCTTATTAGGTTGGTTAATTCAATTACCAGAGTTTTATAATGGCCTAGGGATGAGTTCACAAACTCCGGCAATTGCACTACTCCTGTTTATGACTGCCGTACCAACGATTTTCTTTTTCATGGGACCTATCAGCGCACTTAAAAGTCGTAAACATGAATTTGAAGCCGATGCATTTGCCGCCGAACATGTCGGTGCGGAACATCTGATTTCAGCCTTACTGAAAATGTATCGAGACAATGCCAGCACCTTAACGCCTGATCCGAGCTTTTCGGCTTACCATGATAGCCATCCGCCCGCTAAAATTCGTATTGACCATTTAAAGACGTTAATCGGCAAGAACACCGACTAGAAAAGTCCTCACAAAACACACCTTCAAACTAATCTAGGAATTATAGAGATGACATCGAAAACGACTCTATCACAAGAACTGATTCAGCAACGCTGTGAAGATATGCCTAAAGGGGCTAAGCCTTTAATCATTCCAGCCATTGAAAGTAATCTAAGCCACCTTAGTGGTTGGGATGCACCCCTTAATTATGTAAATATATCAAAGACGTTTAACTTTAAGAACTATCAGCAAACCATCGCCTTCGTCAATGCGGTCACATGGTTAGCGAATAAAGAAGATCATCATCCGCTAATCTGCTTTGACTATAACAGTGCAAAAATCACGCTAACGACGCATAATGCCAAAGGCCTGACCAATAACGATATGATTATGGCCGCTAAGATTAACGCTTTACTGGATTAATCAGGCTCATTGGATAGGAAGAATATGCTCAAGTTTTCTTAGATCCATTTGCAACATTAAATCAGATCATCACATAATAGGGTTCCAATCGCTTTATGGCTAAACGCAAGCTTACTGACCAGCAAACACGCCGCGTCAGCACTAAACGACAAAAACAGACTTCGGAGAATGATGGCGTTGACAAGCCAATTGTGCTGCCTGGAAAATCTGCTGACACAAATTTATTGGGTGCTGAACAACCAGGCCTGGTCATTACCAGTTTTGGTAAACGCGTTTTGGTCGAAGCAGAGTCAGGTGAACATTTTAGATGTGCCATTCGCCAACACTTAGGTAAATTAGTCGCCGGCGACCGGGTCATTTGGCAGACCGACATTGAGGCAGGTACAGGCGTTGTCGTCAGTGTTTTACCACGCACTCATGAATTTAGTCGCCCTGGCTTTAGAGGCCAAACCCGAATGATTGCGGCGAATATCGATTTTATCGGTATCGTTATGCCAGTATTACCAGGGATTCATCCTGATATGATTGACCGCTATTTAGTTGGGGCTGCCCAGCTAGACATTCCCGTCATCATTATCATCAATAAAGTAGATCTATTAGAAGACGATGAAGACTGGGATACGATTGCTGCATTATTGGAACCCTATACAAAGCTTGGAATTGAAATTCTCCCTGCCTCAGCCACATCACAGGCAGGCCTTCACGACTTGCAGAGTTTTATGAATGGCAAAAATAGTGTTTTTGTAGGACCATCTGGTGCGGGGAAATCTTCACTAATTAACGCACTGATTCCGGATCTAGGAATTAGGGTCGGTACGCTTTCAGAAGCTACAGGACTAGGTAAACACACCACCACCAATAGTATTCTGTATCACCTGCCAAGCATGGATAAGTCACAAAAAGATGGGGGGAATCTCATCGACTCTCCAGGCATTCGACAGTTTAGCCCAACCGCTTGTTCAGTCAATGAACTCGCAAGCTATTACCCTGACTTTGCTCCCTTCTTAGGACACTGTAAATACAACAACTGTACCCATAGCATAGAACCCAATTGTGCTATTAAAGACGCAGTTGAATCGGGTGATATAGCCTACAGTCGTTACTTGAGCTTCCAGCGTATGCTTGAAGAGTTTAAAAGCGAACCTGAACATTAAATTAAGCGAACGTTGGCTTTTCTAGCGCCACTCTCAACCATTACTCCCTCTACCTATAATAGCTTCATACAAAGTTGACTTGGAAACACATGGCCGTTCATTTTAAACGCCAGCCAATAATACCGAAATACCATACAACAACAAGGTTGTGCCAAAAATGGCCACGATCCAAAAGAGCAAGACCCAACCCAAGTGAATAGACTTTTGGGCTAATTTCAAAACCACCCAGCTTATCACTGTCAAAACAATTACAACTAACCACAATCTAATCAAAATCACTCCCTCTTGTTTTAAAGCTTATAAATCCAATGGACTCCGTCGCCACTAAAACAACTAATATTATGTCGCTGACGTCGATTAAATCCACGCCAAACTTTACTCAGTTCTATATTGCAGGCAATTTTACCGAAAAAACAGCACAACATTCACTTAACAAACAATAAAATAAAAGTGGTCAACTTAATATAAAACAGCCTATTCAGGCTTGATTTAATACTGAAAGACAGTTTCTTTACAGACAAAAACGTATTTTCATCAATACTTTAAACCCCCTATTACTCATTAAGGCATATTTCTAGCAAATATTAAGGGTTGCTCAAGTCTTCTATCTTGACTCAGAAGGCCTTTTCGACTGTAATAGGCACCAGGGTTGAAAGACCCGAACCATTTAAATAGTGCTTTGGAGAGTACATCATGAAAAATACAATTATTGCTCTAGCTGCGGCTGGATTAGTTTCTTTTGGTGCAGCTGCTCAAGCTGGTGACGCAACTGCTGGTCAAGCTTCTTACGCTACATGTGTAGGTTGTCACGGTGCAGCTGGTGAAGGCGGAGTTGGTCCTCAGTTAGCAGGTCAAGCTGCTGCAGATATCATTGCTAAGTTAAACAAGTATAAAGCTGGTGAGCAAGTAGGTCCTATGACTTCTATGATGGCACCAATGGCTGCTGGTCTTTCTGACGCAGACATCGCTAACATCGCTGCTTACACTTCTTCTCTATAATTTATAGAGTTTAGTGAAAAGACCGCCTTCGGGCGGTTTTTTTTTGCCTCCAATTTATCGCTTTTAAGATACTCTCAATTCAACTCTTTGAGTTTGTCACTTGATTTACTAGCAGACATGGCTTTAAATAACAGGATAAACCTTTCAAATATTTAAATTTAAAGAGAACGATTATGAAAAAATTATTAATGACGACCATCACGGCTGGTTTCTTATTTTCTGCTTCAGCGAATGCTATGGAAGCGCCTGCCAAATCTGCTACTTGTGTCGGTTGTCATGGTGCAGATGGAAACAGCATGGTACCAAACTTTCCAAAATTAGCAGGCCAGCACGCAAGCTACCTTGAAAAGCAACTGAAAGACTTCCGCGATGGTTTCCGTAAGGACGCCACGATGGCGGCTTTTGTTAAAGGCTTAACCGATGAAGAAATCAAAGCCTTAGCAGCTTTCTATGCGGCGCAAACGGCTAAATAGTCTCTTTTTAAAGTGACCAGGCTTGGTCACTTTAAAAACTTGGTCTGTGATGTATCCACAGAACCGCATAAACAAAAAAGGCGCTTATTAATGAATAAGCGCCTTTTTTGTACGTGCTGTTTTTACACTTGATTCTAAAGTAGAACCTTCTCCACGCCACCTGACTTAAGTTGCTGGACAAAATCTTTCTGCCACTGCTCACCGAGTTTATTTTTAGCCAACTCAACCACAATGTAATCGGTTTTCAAACCAGTCTCACCTTCATAACGATTCAAACCTTGTTGACAAGCTGGGCAAGACGTCAATAATTTCACTTCACCCTTTTTGACCTTAATTTTACCCGTCAGCTCTTCAATCCCATTCTGTAGTTCAATGGTTTTTCTAAAACGTAATTGCGTCGCAATATCTGGCCTGGAAGTTGCCAAGGTACCCGCTTCACTACAACAACGATCTGATAACAAGACTTCCTCCGTCTTCAACAGATCTTTAGCAACCTGGGTACCGTCTTGTTTTTTCATTGGGTCATGACACGGCGCATGATAGAGATATTTAGTCCCTGTCGCATTATCTAAAGCCATACCCTTTTCTTGTAAATACTCATGGATATCCAACAAACGGCAGTCTGGAAAAATTCGTCCAAACTCATATTTAAGCAGTTGATCCATACACGTACCACAAGAGACAATCACCGTTTTAATGTCTAAATAGTTAAGGGTATTAGCGACACGATGGAGCAATGCACGGTTCTCAGCCGTTATTTGAGCCCCTTTCTCTGCCTGACCGGCGGCCGTCTGAGGGTAACCACAACATAAATAACCGGGTGGTAAAACTGTCTGCGCGCCTGATTCTGACAACATGGCAATGGTTGCTAACCCGATGTCGCTAAACAATCTTTCTGAACCACAACCAGGAAAGTAGAACACTGCATCCGAATCCTCACTCACCTTTTGTGGATCACTGATAATCGGCACCATATTAGCTTCTTCCAACCCTAACAATGCACGCACAGTCGGCTGGTTTGGCCCTGTATTCAAAGGCTTACGTACAAAGTTAATCACTTGCTGTTGAATCGGCGCTATTTTGTTAGATTTAGCCGGAAGGTCAGATTTACGGCCCAACAAGCCAAAGGTCTTAGCAACTCGATGTGCCAGCGTAATACCAACTGAACTCCAACCAATCATGACTCTTCTTAAAAGTTTAATGGTAAACGGTTGCTTAGTGTTTAGGAATAATAGTGCCATTTTAGTCGTCAATGAAAAACGCTTCTGTCCCATATTCGTTAGAATATTTCGCATGCGTATAGACACATCGCCAAAATCGATATTGACCGGGCAAGGCGCTTCACATTTATGACAAGTAGTACAATGATCAGCAACATCATTCATGGCTTCAAAATGTTTAAATGAAATGCCACGACGGGTCTGCTCTTCATATAAGAAGGCCTCAATAACCTGCCCTGTTGCCAAAATTTTATTACGGGGGGAATAAAGTAAGTTGGCGCGTGGAATATGCGTCTGACACACTGGTTTACACTTACCGCAACGCAAACAATCTTTGATGTCATTATTCAGTTCATCAAGCTCGCTGGCTTCTAAAAGAATGGCTTCCTGATTGACCAAACTTAAAGAAGGCGTGTAAGCATTATCCAGGCTTGAACCTGGCATCAACTTACCTCTATTAAAGTGACCATTAGGATCTACTTTATCTTTATACTTAACAAAGGCTTCGATCTTAGACGCTTCTAAATACTGGAACTTAGTTAAACCAATACCATGCTCGCCAGAAATAACACCGCCTAAACGATGGGCTATTTCCATAATACGATCAACAATCCCTTCCGCCAGATGAACCATTTCATAGTTACCTGAATGCACAGGAATATTTGTATGAATATTTCCATCACCGGCGTGCATATGTAAAGCGACAAACAAGCGCGCAGTACGAATTTCTGCATGAATGCTATCTAGGCGTTTATGCAATGCTGCAAAATCATGCCCCAAGAACGTTTTTTCCAAAAACTCTTTGACTTCTGTACGGTGCGATAAAATAGTTTCACGTCTTAAAAACAGACTCGCTAAGGTATCTCCTTGACGAACATTCGCATGAGACTCTTCAGGTAATAAATCCAAGCACTCTACTGCAGGACTTTCTAGTCGTTCAAGTTTTGCTAACCAGCGTGCTTTAACCGTTTTAAAATGCGCAAGAGTCTCTTCTACCTTACCTCTGAAATAGTTTGATGGGCCAGAGATATCTTCAAAATCATCTGCTTGAATAAATTCAGGAATATCGCCTTCAAAGTATTCAATATACGCATTGAGGATATCGACCTTATTTTTAATCGACATTTCAATATTGATTTTTTCAATTTCAATATTGTATTCATTCAATCGATCCAACGGAATAACCACATCTTCATTGATTTTGAAGGCATTGGTATGTGATGAAATCGCCGCTGTACGCGAACGGTCTAACCAGAAACGTTTACGAGCTTCTTCACTGACTGCAATGAAACCTTCCGCATTTCGCTTATTGGCAAGCGCAACAATTTCACTGCAAGTGTTTGCAACTTCAAAGCCGTTCTCACCACAGATATCTGCCAACAACAGCATCTTAGGCAGTTCTTTACGACTGGCTTTGGTATTGTATTTAACCGCTTTAATATAACGATCATCTAAGTGCTCTAGTCCGGCAATCAGAATGCCTTCTTTTTTCTTAGATTCAACGTAATCAAGAATTTCGACAATGGCAGGCACAGCAAGACTTAGATCTGTCCCGAAAAACTCCAAGCAAACAGTACGAGTGTGGCTTGGCATACGGTGCACAATAAAACGGCTAGAAGTGATTAAACCATCACATCCCTCTTTTTGAACACCCGGCAACCCACTTAAAAACTTATCAGTAACATCTTTACCCAGGCCAGCTTGTCTAAACCCAGAGCCTGGAATCTCTAAACGCTCAGTCTCACCGATTTGAGTAACACCATCTTTTTCAAAACGTCGAATATCAAACAAGACCGTCTGCTGATCCTGTAACTTACCTAAATTATGGTTAATACGCTCAACTTCTAACCATTTTGCATCAGGAGTAACCATGCGCCACGATGCTAAGTTATCTAGTGTCGTTCCCCATAACACCGCTTTTTTACCACCAGCATTCATTGAGATATTGCCGCCAATAGTCGATGCATCTTGAGAGGTTGGATCGACCGCAAAGACATAACCTGCACGTTCAGCTTGCTCAGAGACCCGGCGAGTCACCACTCCGGCTCCTGCTTTAACCGTGGCAACTTTACCAATTTGTGGCAGTTCAAACTGTTCAACTAATCCCAAATATTCAAGCTTCTCAGTATTGATGACAACCGTATCGGCATGCAATGGAATTGCACCCCCTGTATAACCCGTTCCTCCGCCTCGCGGAATAATAGTTAAACCTAGTTCAATACACGCTTCGACCATCTCAATGGTTTCTTGTTCAGTATCGGGCATAAGAACGACCAACGGTAATTCAACACGCCAATCCGTTGCATCGGTTGCATGAGAAACACGTGCTAAGCCATCAAAATCGATATTATCTTCGCGACATACTTTTTTAAGACGTTTGGTGACTTTGGCGCGAAGACGAACTTGTTCAGGAAACCAATCCGCAAACTTAGTAACAGCCTCTTTCACTGCACCTAAAAGCTGCTCGGCAACTTCATTGTTATTTAAGCGCTTTTCAACTTCTTTTAAACGATGCTGAAGGGCTTGTACGAGTGCATCACGTCTTTTAGGATTTTCAATTAAATCCCCTTGAATATATGGATTACGCGTAATGACCCACATATCCCCTAACACTTCAAACAGCATCCGTGCCGAGCGCCCGGTATTACGAGATTCACGAAGAGACTGAATTGTCTCCCAGCACGACTCACCAATAAATCTTAGGACAATTTCTTTGTCCGAAAAAGAGGTGTAGTTGTATGGGATTTCGCGAATACGTTTAGTCGGTTTTGAACTCATGGTACTGTCTTAGCTCTCTTAAAAAGTTAGGGGCAATCGTGATATTAATTCGGGTTGGATGAGCTTAGGGAAAACGAAGATAGATTGAACGGGTCAGCAACTCTCATCAAGAGAATAACCCGTCAAATTCATCTAGTTTTTCAACATTATTATTTACGTTTCTTCTGTGTTTTCTTAGCAATTTTTTTCTTGGCTTTAAACTCAGAAGAGGCATCGTTTTTACCCCTGCGCTGCAACTGCGTGCTCTTGCGACCTTCAAAAGGGTTAACAGTGGCTTTGAATTCAATCGTAATGGGCGTGCCTACCCATTGAAAGGCTTTACGGAATACATTCTCTAAATAACGTACGTACGCCTGAGGTAGTTTATCAACCTGGTTACCATGTACAATGACTCGTGGAGGGTTTAGCCCACCCAAATGCGCATAACGCAATTTAACACGACGCCCAGAGATCAACGGCGGCTGATGATCTAAAACAGCCTGCTCTAATACTCGGTTTAAATCTGAGGTTGAAACTCTTTTAAAGGCCGCCATATGCACTGCATTGACCGTTTTAAATAAATCACCAACGCCTGTCCCGTGCAATGCAGAAATCAAATGCTGTTTAGCATACTCTGCAAACGACAATCGAAAACTTAACTCGTGCTTAACTTTTTTGCGCTGGTCTTCAGTTAAGTTATCCCATTTATTAACGGCAAGTACTAAACCTCGGCCAGATTCCATGGCCAATCCTAATAAAGTTAAATCTTGATCAGTCAGCCCTTCTGAACCATCGATCACCAAGATAACAACATGCGAATCACTCATCGCTTCGATGGCTTTGACAATACTGAATTTTTCAATTTTCTCAGAGATGTTTTTCCGACGTCTTACGCCAGCAGTATCAATCAAAGTATATTCTTGACCATCACGCTCAAACGGCACAAAGATACTGTCTCGAGTAGTGCCTGGCATATCAAATGCCACCACACGCTCTTCACCAATCATGCGGTTAATCAAAGTTGACTTCCCGACATTAGGACGACCAATAACGGCAACACGAATGCCAGGATGGCTGTCTAAATCGGATTCAGTAGAGGCTTCTGATTCCGGCAAACCAGCCAGGATTTGGTCCATACAAGCCGCAACATTATCACCATGTGCTGAAGAAATCGCTAAGGGCTTGCCTAAACCAAGTTGATAAAAGTCCGAAGTAGCCACATCATGATCATGACCTTCTGACTTATTGACTACAACTTGGACGGGTTTATCAAACTGACGCACATAGTTCGCAATTTTTTCATCTGCCGGCACGATACCCTGACGACCATCGACTAAAAAAATAATTGCATCCGCTTCTTCTAAAGCAGAAGTTACTTGCCCCGCCATAAGCGGGTCAACACCATCCACTTCACCACTTAAACCGCCGGTATCAACAATGATATAAGGACGACTACCCACCCGACCTGTCCCATACTGGCGGTCACGGGTCAAGCCAGGGTAATCAGCTACAATGGCATCACGAGAACGTGTTACGCGATTGAATAGCGTAGATTTTCCGACATTAGGTCTGCCAACTATGGCGATAACCGGTTTACTCATTGGATCTATTACCTGTTTTCATTGTTTGATTGAAACCTCTACGAACTCTATTAAGTTCTGTAAAGGTTTCTTATTTAAGGGTTCATTTCTTCAGATGGTTCAGCGTGATCTGCTTTAAACTCAGCTAAGTTTGAAGGCTTAACGCGATAATGGGTAATCACACCTTCATCATCCAAGAGTGTTAATTGCGTACCATCCACCTTAACGCGTAAAATTCGATTACCGTCACCATATTCATTACTGTGTTTAACGCGAGAAGACTCTGTTCCTTGAATACTATTCAGCCAGTGCAAATAACCCCAACCATCAACCACCAGTAATTCGCCATCATAGAGAGTCAAATCACCGACTAGACGACTTTTGAAGGCTTCTTGCTTCCAAAGCTGTGAACCACTTAAAAGGTCAAAGGCGTAAATAACATCAGTGTCATCTGCAACATATATGGTTGAATCATCAACGGCAAAATCGCGATAACCTGAAATTTCTTTAACAAAAAAGAAGTTGCCGTTAGCGGGATTAATTGAAACTAATTTGCCGTGAAAACCCATCGCAATCAAGCGATTCTGTTTCATGACTAAACTTGATTGCACATCTACCATGCGTTCTAGATCAGTTCTCCCCTTAGGCACCGCGACACGCGTTTCCCACAAAAGCCCACCAGATTTGGCTGAAAATGCTTGAATCGACCCACTTTCCCAGCCGACATAAAGGCTTCCTTCATCATAAACGACCGGCGGTGCACCGCGTAATGACAAACTCGGCATCTGATGTTCCGCCACCCAGACAACCGCACCGGTATTGATATTCAAGGCATATAATTTACCATCAACGGTACGCGTAAAGATCTTTTGCTCAGCGATTACCGCATGACTCATGACTTCACTCGAGAGTTGTGTCTGCCATAAAATACCACCATCCTTCGTTGATAGTACGATCACCCGACCTTTTGCCGTACCGATAATCAGCTTATCACCGTGTATGGCAGGGCCCGATACGATTGGTGTAGAAAATTTGGTCTGCCAAACCACTTGATCGGTCCAGCGACTGGTATTTTCTTTTTTAAGCGCAACGACATAACCTGTTGAATTGGCGACATATAAATTATCAACGTCTTCTGAAAAGAACAAGCCTTCCGAATCACGGTTAGGCATCGTTTCAGTTTTGACTTGCCAATCTTTATACAGCGTATAATTCGAATCAAGCTGTGCCAATACCGTTGGTTCCTTCATCACCTTCGATGTAGAACAACCACTTAAAATAATCGCTAGCAATCCTATAAAAGCAAAACGCATTTTCATTCTTAGAACCAACCTTTATTTGACACACTCAATTTCAATGAATGGGTTTGGGATTTATTTAGATAAATCATCTAATTGAATTTGAGCTAAACCCATTAGGTTCTTTTCTGCATCAGCATTCGCCACAACATTTTGAAACGCTTGCTGTGCCACATCTACTTTAGATTGGGCTAACGCAACTAATCCGGAAACATAGTCAAAGTTAGCCTTTTCTGCGCCATTTAAGTTTGCTTGAGCCAAAGTAGTTAAGCTTTGTTCTGCGTCTGCAAAGGATTTTTTATCCGCTTGAATTCGAGCCACTCTTAATAAAGCCAGGTTACGTAACTGAGTATCCTCCGCTGTATTTGAAACCCACGTTAAATGCTTAATAGCCTCTTCAACTTCACCTTTTTCCAAGCTGTATTTAGCATACAACATCGCTGCACCAATCGCATATGGGCTTTCCGGCTGCTCTTGAATCAATTTAAGCGCTTCGCGAGAAACTTCACCAAACTTATCTTGCTGCATACTGCCTTGTAATACTTCAAATAAAGAAGAAGCATTGGTCGACTCAACCCATTGAGTATTGGTCCAATAACGCCACCCAGAAAATGCCAATACACCAATCAATATAACCGTTAATAATTGTGATCCATTTTTCTTCCACCAAGCTTTAATCGCTTCAAGTTGCTCATCTTCCGTTTCGTAACGACTCATAATTAAGAACCTTTATCTAAAAATTATTTAAAAAAATATGTCTAAACATCTAAAAAATTATTGGTGTATTTACTCAGAGTTCAAGCCGGAAACAACATAGACAAATGTGCTGTTAAGCCATCCCAAGATACAGTTTGTTGTTCAGAATTATCTCTCAGCGGTTTAAGCGCCACAACCTTATCTGTGATTTCTTGTTCGCCTAAGACGATGGCATAACTTGCACCCGATCTATCTGCTTTTTTAAACTGGCTTTTAAAGCTCCCTCCGCCGCAGTTCATCTGTACATTCAGGTTTGGAAAAGCATCTCTAATCATTTCAGAAATGACCAGGCCTGGTCGCTCTACATTTTCGCCCACTAATACAATATATAAATCTGGAGAGGCTATTGTAGGCACCTTATCACCATCCATTAATAAAGCCGCTAAACGCTCAATGCCCATCGCAAAACCGACGGCAGGGGTTGGCTTGCCACCAATCTGCTCAACCAATCCATCATAACGTCCACCGGCACAGACCGTACCTTGTGCACCTAATTCGGTGGTCACCCACTCAAACACGCTACGATTATAATAATCCAGACCGCGTACTAAATTAGGATTAACCACATAGGCTATGCCCAAGTCATCTAAATGAGCCTTGAGACTTTCAAAATGCGCACTGGATTCATCATCCAGATGGGCTAATAACTTAGGCGCCCCTTCTACAATGGATTTCATCTCAGGATTCTTAGTATCTAAAATACGTAATGGATTAGTATCCAGTCGTCTTACACTATCTTCATCCAACTGATCTTTAAAGTCAGATAGATAAGCCACCAACTTTTCACGGTAGGCCACTCTTGCCTCTTGGCTACCTAAAGAGTTGATTTGCAACTCAAGCTTTTCTAGTCCTAACTTCTCCCATAAGCGTGCTGTTAAAACAATCAACTCTGCATCTATATCCGCTGTGGCTAAACCAAACACTTCCACTCCAAACTGGTGAAACTGACGGTAACGACCTTTTTGAGGACGTTCATAACGAAACATCGGTCCAGTATAGAAAAGCTTTTGAATTTGATTATGCGCTAAACCATTCTGAATAACTGCACGAACACAGCCCGCTGTCCCTTCTGGACGCAAAGCGAGGCTTCCACCACTACGATCTTCAAAAGTGTACATTTCCTTTTCGACTATATCAGTGACTTCACCAATCGAGCGGGAAAACAGCTCTGTTTTCTCTACAATCGGTAGTCGAATAGAACGGTAACCATATTGTTTTAAGGTCTGTTCTGCGGTTGCTACGAGGTAATCGAATGCATCGACTCCTTCGCCATAAATGTCATTCATTCCACGAATGGCGGTTATTTGCTTTGACATATTCTTTTTGTACTCTTTTCTCTTCATGAGACCTCTGCCAGAAGCAAAGATCTCTATTTCATAAATTTCAATTGACTATAACAAAAGGTTATAACATGTGGTTTTACGCTATTTCGGTAATTCAATCTGTTCAGGCAGCTCAATATATTCAATCTGTTCAGGCACTTCCAGCTGACGATCCATATTTTGTGCAACACTTTCAGGTTGAATCAAAGTTGGCACGATAGACATGATTAAAAACCCGACCGCAGCCATGATTGAAATAGTAAGCAATATCTTTACGAAGAAACTACCCCAAAGTGGTTTACCTACTGGAACGCTATAGCGCTTTACCGAGTGTAATTGATTGTTTAACACACTGCCTTCTGGAAAAAAACATTCGTAATCAGCGGGTTCTAGCTCTAACAATACGGCATAGTTCCGGACATATCCTCTTTCAAAAAAGGTCAACTCTGCTGGAATCAAAGCCTCACTTTCAAGCTTATTAAGCTGAGCATGAGATAACTTTAACTTTATGCAAACATCTTCCTCACTTAGCCCTTTGGCCTCTCTTGCCTCAATAAGCTTTTGATTTAATGGGGTTTCAATCACCGTCTTGTCGTCTGTCATTTCCACTCCTTACCGCGCTAATAAACTAAATCAATTAATGATTACTTTATATCAAATTCAACTCTGTGTAGCGTTCGTTTAGTTCGATCTGATACTTTTCCAGCCAATTGTCCACACGCTGCATCAATATCCTCACCACGTGTCTTACGCACAGTAACCTGCAAACCAGCCTCTTCAAGAATTGCTCTGAAGCGGTGAATTGCATTATTAGAGGAACGTTTATATTCGGTATTTGGAAAAGGGTTAAAGGGTATCAGATTTACCTTACAAGGTAATTCACCCAATATTTTAATTAACTGTTGTGCATGTTCAATGTGATCATTCACTTTATCCAGCATCACATATTCAATGGTGACATGTTTTTTACTGTGCCCACCTTCCACATAACGATACAAACTCGGCATCAACACTTCAAGCGGATACTTTTTATTGATCGGCACCAAGATATCTCGTAATTCATTATTCGGGGCATGCAACGATATTGCTAGACTCACATCAAGCTCTGACTTAATCATATCGATTGCCGGAACCACCCCAGACGTACTAATGGTTACACGACGTTTAGACAAACCATAAGCATAGTCATCCATCAAAATACGTGCAACAGGAAAGACATGTTTTACGTTAAGCAGTGGTTCACCCATCCCCATAAACACTACATTAGAAATAACGCGTTCTTCTTTGGGTTTACAACCTAATGCTTTGTTGGCCACCCATACTTGAGCAATTATTTCCCAGTTTTCCAAATTGCGGTTAAAGCCCTGCTGCCCTGTTGAACAGAAAGTACACTCTAAAGCGCAGCCAACTTGGGATGAGATACAGAGAGTGCCACGATTTTTCTCAGGAATAAAGACAACCTCAACAGCATTATGATTATCGACTTCTAACAACCACTTAATGGTGCCGTCAGCGGAATGCTGCTCGGTGACAATTTTGGGTGTGCGCACATGAGCAACTCGTTTCAAGTTTTCACGCAACGCTTTGCTTAAATTAGTCATTTCGTCAAAATCACTGACACCAAATTGATGAATCCATTTCATGACTTGTGTTGCGCGGAAAGGTTTTTCACCAATCTGCGTAAAATAAGCCTGCATTGCCTCACGATCCATGCCTAACAGGTCAGTTTTTTGAACTTCGACTGTTTCAGGCTCTGATAGAATAATTGGATTCGAGTTTGAAAGGGTATCTAATGTCATTACGGTCGGTCACACAGTTCGCTTGGCGTAAAAAAGTAATTGATTTCACGCTCAGCACTTTCTGCTGAGTCTGAACCATGCGCCGAATTCTCTCGCACAGAAAGTGCAAAATCAGCACGAATAGTCCCCTCTGCTGCTTTCTGTGGGTCTGTCGCCCCCATCACTTCACGGTTTTTCAGAATCGCATTTTCACCTTCAAGCACTTGGACAACGACAGGCCCTGAAATCATATATTTTATAAGCGGCTCGTAAAACTCACGTCCTTTATGCTCAGCGTAAAATTCTTCCGCTTCTTGAAGCGTTAAACGCTTTATTTTAGAGGCGATAATACGCAGCCCGTTATCTTCAAAACGCTGTGTAATCTTGCCAATAAGGTTCCTTGAAACTGCATCAGGTTTGATAATCGAGAAAGTACGTTCCATACTGACATTCCTTAAAATTTTTAATCGGGATATTTTAACAACTATTCGACCAACCTGCAGAAAAACAAAAGCCCCGGAGAAAACTCCGGGGCTCTTTTCTGGTCGAGAAGGCAATCAGGTTTAAACTGTAAAGGATTCTCCGCAACCACAACTATCTTTTACTTTCGGATTTTTAAAATCAAACCCTTCATTCAAAAGACTCTCCTGAACATAGTCGATTTCCATTCCATCGATATTTTCAAGACTTTTAGCATCGACAACCACTTTAGTACCAAAACTTTCAAATACGGTATCGGTTTCACCAATTTCATCCGCATAATCGACCACATAGGCAAAACCCGCGCAACCACTAACCTTAGTCGACACTTTCAAACCAACGCCATGGCCACGCTTTTCAATCATTTTTTTCACGCGATTAGATGCCGCTTCAGTGAGTGTGACTGCCATACTTCCTCCTTGAGTTCAAAACTCTTAAATCAATCCGTAAACACTTAAATCTACCATCTTATTCGACTTTGATTAATTTAAGTATTTAGTCATACACGTGACTACTCGTTTACGCTAAATTTAGCCAAATGAAATTTCTTTCGAGCCATTTTGTTTTTTGTTTATGACGCTTTGCAAAGTAATACTTTTCAGATATCCGTCAATCATACCACTTAAATCGTTCCACAACTCGTGTGACAAGCACTGTTCACCACCGTGACAATCCTCTCTGCCCGCACACTTTCGAGCGTCAACAGATTCGTCAACCGCATGTATAATCTGACTAATTGAAATCTCATCAGCAGCACGACTTAAACGATACCCTCCTCCAGGCCCTCTTGCACTAGAGACCAACTCAGCTTTTTTCAATTTAGAAAACAGCTGCTCCAGATAAGAAAGAGAGATACCTTGACGCTCTGAAATCAAAGACAGGGTAATTGCCCCTTTCTCTTGATTTAATGCGATATCTAGCATAGCTGTGACCGCATAACGCCCTTTGGATGTAAGTTTCATAAATAAGCCTAAATAAGATAATAGTTAACAAGTTATTCAATTAAGCGAGGGATTCTATAATAACCTAGTAAACAACTCAAGAATTATCGTTATTTTCACACCCATTAAAACATCCTATAACCTGCTATTTAGTGCGTTTTAAGTGCGCGGCCTGCACAGGATCATCTGGCTCTAAAACCACATCATCCAGCTTAGGAAGCTCTATTTCAATCGACTCCCCGCCTATTTTCACTAACGCCCGAGCCATTTTTTCTAACTTTTCATCCTGTACTTGAATATGATCCAATAGACTGTAAATAGCTTTCTCTACCGGATCAGTCATCTCCTGACCCACGCCATAAGCATCAAAACCAATCTTCTCAGCCATTTTTGCGCGACGCGTCTCAAAGTCTTTGCCTTTCTGTTCCACTTCTCGACCAGGAATACCTACGACAGTCTTACCGGCCGAAACGGACTTAACCACAACTGCATTAGATCCCACTCGTGCATTGTCACCAATTTCAATCGGCCCCAAAACTTTTGCACCCGCCCCGACCACAACACCATTGCCCAAGGTAGGGTGACGCTTGCCTTTTTTCCAGGAGGTCCCCCCCAAAGTAACACCATGATATAAAGTACAGTCATCACCAATTTCAGCGGTTTCACCAATCACCACCCCCATACCGTGATCAATAAAAAAACGTTCACCAATCTTAGCGGCCGGATGAATCTCAATACCCGTGAACCAACGTGAAAGCATTGAAATAACGCGCGCCAACCATTTAAGCCCCTTATTCCACAGCCAGTGCGTGAGTCGATACCATAAGATGGCATGCAAGCCAGGATAGGTTGTCAAGACTTCAAACGTATTGCGGGCAGCGGGGTCTCTTTCAAAAACACAACGCACATCTGAACGTATTTTTTCAAACATCCGACTCTCCTATTTGGTCGCTATTGCTTTGCCATAAACAGGTTCTTTACCCGCCTTTCTTTGTGCTGCACTTAAAATCCCGCGCAAAATATCAATCTCTTTCGTATCCAACTCCGTACGATTAAATAGACGGCGTATACGACGCATAAAACGTGCATTTTTATTAGGGTCTAAAAACTCTATATCTTGTAATGCCTGAAACATATGCTCGTAAAAACCTTCCAACTGTTCAGTATTTGCTAACTGACTACGAATGGATTTCTCTGGCTTTGAGGTGATTTGCGCGGCCATCAAACACTCATAAGCAAACACTTGAACAGCGGCACTGATATTCAGTGAGCAATAGATGGGGTTCGTTGGAATGTGTGCTAGATAATGACATTTATCCATTTCTGCATTACTTAACCCGGAGTCTTCACGACCAAACACCAATGCCACAGCACCATCAGAGACCGTTTCCATTGCCAATGCAGCCGTTTCTCGGACATCTAGCTGTGGCCATGAAACTTTTCTTAACCGGGCACTCGCCCCTACCACCAGCTTAGTGCCAACCAACGCTTCATCCAAAGACTCAACCACCCTGGCAGAATTAAGCACATCTGCGGCACTAGAGGCTCGCGCAGAGGCAACGGCACTTGGAAACTCTTTGGGTTTAACCAATACCAATTGACTCAACCCCATATTTTTCATGGCGCGAGCAATCGCTCCAATATTACCTGGATGAGACGTTTCAATGAGTACCACTCTAATATTCGCTAACCCTGGATTAAGACTGTAGTCTTCTATCATGCTCACTTTCCGTTATAATCTATTTATTCGTGTGAATTGCCGGACTTCTTGCCGTCGTATCCAAGCATTTTAACCGTTCAATCAACAATAAGCACCCTGCTTTAACCATACTAAAGGCTTAATATGCACCCATTACTAAATATCGCCACCCTTGCCGCACGTGCAGCAGGCGGAAACATCATGCATCATTATTCGCGTATCGACCAGTTAAATGTCGAACAGAAAGGAAAAAATGATTATGTCAGTGAGGTGGATAAAGAAGCTGAAAACACCATTATCCAAACCATTAAAAAATATTATCCTGAACACCATATCATGGCGGAAGAGAGTGGCATCAAAAAAGGCAAGAAAGGTATTCGCGGCGTTTCGGATATTGAGTGGATTATTGACCCATTAGATGGCACAACCAACTTCTTACACCAATTTCCACAATTCTGCGTTTCTATCGCAGTACGTGAAAAAGGCAAAATAATGCACGCTGTTGTTTTTGATCCTGTACGTGATGAGATGTTTACCGCAACCCGTGGTCGTGGCGCTTTCTTAAACAACCACCGCATCCGTGTCAGCCAACAAACTACCTTAGAAAACGCCTTATTGGCCACAGGCTTCCCATTCCGTGATTTCAGCTACATTGACCCGTACATGGAAAGCCTTAAAGCCTTTATGACCTCAACAGCAGGTATTCGTCGTGCAGGCTCGGCTGCGCTAGATCTAGCGTATGTTGCTTGCGGCAGAGTCGACGGTTTTTGGGAATTTAATCTAAAGCCTTGGGATATCGCAGCCGGCTCACTATTGATTTTAGAGGCTGGTGGATTAGCAACCGACTTTAAAGGCGGTGAAAACTTTCTAGAAAGCGGCAATATTATGACTGCTAACCCTAAACTGTTTAAAGCAATGGCACAAACCATTACGAAAACAGTGCCAGTTGAATTGCGTCGTTAAACCAATCAAAGGGTCGTCTGTTTTAGTCACGAGAATGCCTTAAAAGCATCTCGTGAAATCATCAAACCACTCAAAAAAAAGCCTAACACGATCTTTTCCGCTTTAATCGACAAGCGAGAAAGACATCAAAATCGCATCCTCTCGCTCTTCTACCAACTCCATCGCTAGTTCATCCCATACTTGCACACGATAATACCCTTTACGAAGACCATCTTCAGAAAATCCGATGGACTTATAGAGCTTAATCGCTGGTACATTAGATGCCCGTACCTCTAAAAATACAATCTGAAAACCATTGGCTTTAAGCTTAGCAAAAATCTGCTGTAACGCCTGCCGGGCAACCCCCTTACCTTGATATTCTGGCGCTACGCAGACATTTAGCAGAGTCGCTTCATCTAAAACGGGTAAAACACAGCAATAGCCTAAGTTCTGGTTATCTTTACTTTGAAAAAGATAGTTTAAACCTTGATCTAGACTATTTTCAAAGCCCTTTAACGTCCAAGGAAAATCATAGGCGCGTTGTTCAACCGACATTACCCAAGGCAAATCGGCGTCTTGGAAAACTTGAAGATAACTGAATTCAGACAATTTATGAACCTAACTTAAGAACCGTTAAAGAATGGTAGGAATAAGAACATTTAGGATTAGACATTAAGCTCGATCACGGCATGATAGAAACTCTGTTTTGCATATGGATCTGACAACATTGATTCCAAATCAGGTACCGAGACCACATGCACCCCCTCGACCAACTGCTCCGAAATAGGGTGGGTTTCATCCATAGTCAAAACCCAATCAACACCGAGATCAATCACCTCTTCCATCGTAGTGAAAACCATTTCATCTGAGACCAAATGCGTGGTATCGAAGAAAACCATCTGTGATTCATCCCAGTCAAACGCTAACATGATGTTTTGCCAAAGCTGCCAGGCCTGAGTATCCTCATTTTGCCAAACAGCATCCAACCCCGCGCCCAACACAACGATATTGGGTAAATTATTTAGCGGTGCACTACCATGACTTTCAAGCGGTTTAGTTGGTAGAGTATTCGGTATAAGTGTTTGCACAGGATGATTAACGGCCTCTTTTATCACTTCAGGGATTGGTGGCGAGATAGATTCAGCACTACTTGCAGTCTTTACCGTTTGCGATAAGACATTTACCTCAACTGACTCTGACAACGCATCACGTAGCGTCGAACCTTCATTTCCAATCGGTTCCGCCGGCAAACTATCAACGACTGCATTAGCTGAAACTTGAACCAAATCACTGCTTTCAGGAAAAAACTCAAAGTCACCAGGCCTGGTCAACCAGTTAACACCACCCATTTGCTCGAATAATTCGCTTGAAAAGACTGTTTTAGACATGAATGACCTGCAATATAAACACCTAGTCATACCTTATGGCAAATCCATGAAAGTATAAACCGTTGTGGCTTGAGACTAAAAATCAGGAATTAAACGCCTTGTAAAGATTGCCAGCGTTTAAGGAGATATACATGAGAAGTATGGTTATACAGCGGCCTGCGGGTGTTCTTTAATTGACTTACCACAAATTTTATTCAGCGCATTGATATAGGCTTTAGCAGAAGACAGAACAATATCTGTATCTGAACCTTGACCATTAGCAATTCGACCGCCCTTCTCCAATCGTACAGAAGTTTCACCTAATGAATCGGTGCCGTTGGTCACATTACTCACGGAGTACAACTCCAATGAAGTCCCTGACTTCACTAACGACTCGATTGCCTTAAAGGTTGCATCAACAACCCCGCCACCTTCAGCAACTGCATTCACCTCTTTACCCTCAACCCACAATGTGACTTCAGCCTTAGAAGCTTCTCCTGTTTCGGTAGAAACCTTTAGAGAGACCAAGCGATAGATTTCATTTTCAACACGCTGATTTGAACTATCCGTGACTAAAGACTGCAAATCTTCATCATAAATTTCATGCTTGCGATCAGCTAACTCTTTAAAACTTACAAAAGCATCATTCAGCTCTTGCTCGGTTTCAAACACCACCCCCAACTCTTCAAGACGTGTTTTAAAGGCATTACGTCCTGAATGCTTACCCATGACCATTTTATTGGTGCTCCAGCCAACATCCTCTGCGCGCATAATTTCATAGGTTTCACGATGTTTTAAAACACCATCCTGATGAATTCCTGACTCATGTGCAAAGGCATTCGCACCGACAATGGCTTTGTTCGGCTGTACAGCGAAACCGGTAATATTGGAAACTAAACGAGAAGTCGCAAGAATTTCTTTGGTATTAATCCGCGTATCCACATCAAACACATCCTGACGTGTCTTTACCGCCATAACGAGTTCTTCTAATGCCGTATTCCCTGCACGTTCGCCTAAACCATTAATCGTACACTCGACCTGGCGCGCGCCATTACGGACTGCCGCCAAGGAGTTCGCCACCGCTAAACCCAAATCATTATGACAATGCGCAGAGAAGATGGCTTTATCGGAATTTGGAATACGTTCAATGAGCTCTTTAAACAACAAACCGAACTGATGCGGCAGATTATAACCAACAGTATCCGGAATATTAATGGTGGTTGCTCCCGCATTAATCGCAGCTTCGATCACTCGACACAAAAAATCAATCTCTGAGCGCCCAGCATCTTCAGGTGAGAACTCAACATCATCAGTAAAGTCTCTCGCTCTCTTAACCGCCCACACCGCACGCTCAACCACCTCATCAGGCGTCATGCGCAACTTCTTCTCCATGTGGATTGGCGAAGTTGCTATAAACGTATGGATACGACCTGAATTGGCGGACTTAATCGCTTCACCCGCTTTTCTAATGTCATTTTCAACGGCTCGCGCTAAACCACATACTGTACTGTCTTTAACCACTGAAGCGACCGCTTGAACCGATTCAAAATCACCCTGACTTGCTGCAGGAAAACCTGCTTCAATCACATCAACTCGAAGCTTATCCAGCTGCTTGGCAATGCGCACCTTCTCTTCCTTAGTCATAGAAGCACCCGGGCTTTGCTCCCCATCGCGTAAAGTGGTATCAAAAATGATTAAGTGATCTTTCATGCTTTATCTCCGCGGCTCACATCAGAATTCTCTATTGAGTTTTCGCCTGGATTGACTTCCGAACTCTCTTCATTCTCTGTAACCACTTTGGACTTCGAATCAATTTCCGACTCTGTGGCGTCAAGCGATGCTTCAGGCGTTTCATTCGTTTGATCTTCCGACATCTTACTTTCTTCACGCTGCTGCTGACGTAACGCACGAGTTTTCTTCAAGGTTAGTAGCGTGACAACCGGTCCTGAGAAAGCATAAATAAAGAAAATTATAAACAACAACATCGCCGGTTCTAGGGTAATAACAACAAACACTAAAACGATCACCAGTAGCGTTACAAATGGAACCTTACCTTTTAGATTTAACTCCTTGAAAGAGTTGAAGCGAATATTACTCACCATCATCACGCCGGCAAACGCCGTTAAGATCAAAGCCGTAATCGACTCAACTCCAGTATCTAGGTGATTACTTTCTACAACCCAGATCAAACCAGCTAACAATGCCGCTGCCGCTGGGCTCGGTAAACCTTGGAAATAACGTTTATCTCCCACGCCCACTTGCGTATTGAAACGTGCCAAGCGAAGCGCTGCAGCGACTGTATAAATAAAGGCGACTAACCACCCTAGCTTGCCAAAGTCATGCAACACCCATTGATACATCAATAAAGCAGGTGCCAGCCCGAAAGAGACCATATCTGCCAGACTGTCATACTCTGCTCCAAAGGCGCTACAAGAGTTAGTCATCCTTGCAATACGACCGTCTAATCCATCAAAAACCATTGCCAATAATATTGCAATTGCGCCCAGTGCAAACTCGCCTTGAATACCTGCAATTACAGCATAAAACCCTGCAAATAATCCAGCAGTTGTCATTAAGTTAGGTAGGAGGTAAATCCCTTTTTCAAACGGTTTCATAAGGCCACTTTTTTATTTAGGTTAATTTCAGACATTCTATCAATTTATTTTGTTTGAAGCAGTTTAATTCGAGACGATATTACCGCTGTACACTAAGAATACTAAATCAATAAACTCTGATTTTCTGGCGTTTGTGCAAAATAAGAGGCAGCCCCGGCAAAATCAACGCCATCAATAAAGGCATCCTGATGATACCCCATTAAATCAACAGTCATTTGACAGGCCGTCATTTTGACACCCAACTCCATACACAATCCACGTAACTCTTCGATAGGCACCTGCCCTTGCATTAGCATTTGCTTTTTAAAGCCCCAAGTTGCCAACATTGCGGCACCCGGCAACGTCCATACCAGGCCTGGTAGATTTTGATTCCAATCAATATTCTTTAACCATTCAGGCCCCACAGGGCTCTTAACGGGCATACCTGGATTACCTAAAGGGGACACTTTTAAACCTTGAGCATCCTTTAATATTGTTTTCAAGCCATAGAAGGTAAAAAACATTTCGACCTCTTTATCCATAACGGCCGCAGTACTGGCTAATATAAAAGCTGGATACGCCCAATCTAAAGTCCCCTTAGTTTGAATCAAACTAAACTGGCTAGGTTGTATCTTATCGTCGATTTCATTCTTCACGCAAACCTCCAGTTCATTTGGGCTTTTGAGCCAACCCTAAATTAGATCACTTTGTTAAGCTGCTTTAAACAGCTTGACGTCCAATTTTAAAGATAATAAAAGGCATTTGCTGCACTAACTTGTAAAATAAGCCCTGTTGTTGACAAAAAGCGGGTACATCTTTCAAACCACCAGCATCCGTTAGCGCTATTAAAATCACAGCGTCTGCCGCTGAATTCTGTGCCAGACATTTTTTAAGCTTGATGATTGGCATGGGACACGCCAAGCCTTTAGTATCGAGTTCTATAGACATAACCTAACCTCTAAAATATTTTTTTAAGGCCTTTAAAATGCAGTTCCCTTGAAAAAAGATAAAATAAGACCTAATAGTTTGTCAGCAAGCCTACTATAAAACTAAGCTAAATTAAAATAGCTTACCTATAATAAAGGTTCAAAAAACCGACCACAAACCTGTCGACGTTGAATCGCAGCCGAAATAATACTTTATTCGAGAACACTTGCTTCAAACGATTCGATAGACTCTGCACACCGTTACAGCAGAACTTAAGGATGTAATACAAACTCAACTTATGCATTATCATCGATTGCTTATCCAAAAACTTCCAGTTTATCTATTATTCCTGACACTTCCTTTGTTTGTAAGTGCTGCTGAGCTACCAGACTTAGGTGCGCCAGATTTAGTTGAATATGACCAACAAACTGAAGAAAAATTAGGACGCGCCTTTACAACTTCATTACACACCAACTATGCACTCAACTACGATCCCGAAGTAATCAGTTATGTGCGTAGAATCGGGCATAAAATAGCCAGCCAAACCGGCGATCAACGCAACTTTAGGTTCTACGTCATTGATAACGATTCCATCAATGCTTTTGCAGGACCAAATGGCGTTATCGGCATTCATACCGGCCTGATCCAAGCCGTACAAAGCGAAGATGAACTGGCATCCGTTATTGCACATGAAATCGCCCACGTCACCCAAAGACACCTCTCTCGAAGCTATGAATATCAATCCACACAAGGCAATGTTGCCAGCATAGCAACCATGCTCGCTGCCATCCTCATCGGTATGCACGATGCTAATGCCGGCATGGCAACCCTCATGGGTGGCATGGGCTATAACATTGAACAACAACTCAAAAACTCGCGCATGCATGAAACTGAAGCAGATTCAGAGGGCATCCAACTCCTCTATAAAGCTAACTACAACCCTTATGCCATGGGGGGGTTTTTTGCACGTTTGTCTAAAGCTAGCCAGAATAGTGGATCCTCGCTTCCAGAAATCCTTCGCACACACCCAGTAACAGAGCGACGCCTTGCAGAAGCTGATAATCGTGCACAAACGATGCCTCCATTTAAAGCCAAACCAATTGACAACAGTTTAAAACTCATAAAATTACGACTAAACCAAACCAACCGGCAAAGGGAGAGCAAAGACTTGTTTTTCCTAAAAGAAAACCGCTCGCCAGCCGAAGTTTGTTATCAACTTAATTTATTAAGCCTTCATCATCTGCAGAATAATAAAACGGACTTAGTAACAACCAGACAGTGTTTATGGCAATACATGACAGATAATCCTGAACAGACCTTATATTCAAACTTAATGATTGAATCAGTAAGTAAGCATGGCAACTATGACAACAGCCTCTTGTCTAAAACTTTGGACTACGCAGAATACCAACAAGCACTCAATCCTAATGATACTGCAGTGTTACTGCGTTATGCTGAGCTACTCATTAAACTTAATAAAAATAATGAAGCGATCAACGTACTAGAGTCAAAAAGCAAAGACCAATATTATCAATACCAAGTAAACCAAAAGCTCGCTGAAATATCCGCGAACCAAAATAACATTGCAGAAGCCTACTATCACCAGGCCGTTGCACAAATGGACATTGGAAATATTAAGAGAAGTGAGTACCTCCTAAAACAAGCTGAAGAGAACGTAATTACTCAGAATATCTCTTTAAAACAAAAAATATTTTTATTTTCGGATAAATACGCCAACCTGTTGAAAAACGGCAATAAAAAAGCAAAATAAAAACCCGTCATAAATTTTTATAACGAACCGATTAAATAATACTATGAGGAATCAGCAGTAAAACCCTTGCGTTTACCGTCTAACTCAGTAAGCTACCAACACTAAGAACAAGCGATTGTTCAAAATAAAAATCCCAACATATAATGGGAACGTCGAAAGACATCTTAGGAGGAGAGGAATGATGAATTCTAAAATGAAGCAACTGTTGACAGCTTTAGCCCTTTCAACGGCAGTACTTACAGTTCCAGCAACTGTGCAAGCAGCTGAAAAAGCTGTATCTGCAATTGACGAGGGTAAAAAGCTTGCTTTTAGCAAATCAAAGGGAAACTGTTTAGCCTGCCATATGGTGGCTGACGGCGTTATGCCAGGTAATATTGGTCCAGCGATTATCGCAATGAAGTTGCGCTACCCAGATAAGCAAAAGCTTGTCGACAAAATTTGGGGCACGCCTGAATCTCAGACGGTTCCTAACAGTATGATGCCTCCTTTTGGACAAAATGGCATCCTAACTGATAGTGAAATCAATAAAATTGTTGATTACATTTATACACTGTAATTTTTTCAAACCTTAAATGGGAGTTTAAAAACTTATGAAACGTAGATCTTTTCTTAAAGGTACACTAGCTACTGGTGCTGCAGCTGTTGCTGTAAACGCTGGTCTTTTAACGCCAAGCACTGTATTAGCTGATTGGAACACTAAAGCATTTACTGCTAAGACAACTGATGATGCAATCTCTGCAATTTTCGGTGCTAGCAATGCAACTGCTTCTGGCGACATCCAACTAAAAGCACCTGCTATCGCAGAAAACGGCGCAGTAACACCTGTAACTGTTGATGCTTCTGGAATTGATGGTGTTGAATCTATCGCTATCCTTGCAAGCAAAAACCCAATTCCTTTAGTTTGTGAATATACATTTGGCGCGACTGCAGTAGGTTATGTATCTACTCGTATCAAAATGGGTCAAACTATGAATGTTATCGCGATTGTTAAAGCTGGTGGTAAATTACTAAAAGCTGAGCAAGAAGTTAAAGTAACAATCGGTGGTTGTGGTGGTTAATTTTCTTTAAACATTGTTTAAAGTTTATTTAATACACAACAATTAAAGAATTAGAAAAAGGAAAAAACATGTCTATTAAAATCAGAATGCGTGGTAAATCAGCTGGTGGCGTTGCAGAAGTTAAAGCACTAATCAAGCATCCAATGGAATCAGGTGTCCGTATGGATAAGAAAACTGGTAAGCCATTTCCAGCTAAATTCATCGACACGGTTGAAGTAACTGTAAACGGTGTAACAGCGATTAATGCTCAGTGGTCTGGTGCAGTTTCTGCTAACCCATATGTGGCTGTTAAAGTTAAAGCTAACGCTGGTGATGAAATTGCTATCTCTCTTTCAGACAACACTGGCGAGAAAGGTACTGGTTCACTTAAGTTAAAATAATTAAGTGAGTACCTGGTATCAGTCTTCGGACTGGTACCACAATATAAAAATATAAAAATAATAATAATAATAATTTGAAATATACAGAGCTCTCGGACGGAGGATTGGAATGAAAAAGACATTACTCATCGCCTTATCACTAGGTGTTACAGTAGCCGCCACCTCGACAATGGCAACTGCTATGGATCCTGAAATTGATCGCCAACAAATGGTTGATTACTTTAAGGCAAAAAATCCAAAAATTTCTGTTGACGAATATGTCAATGGTGCATACATTTATTCAGCAGACAAAATGGGACAGTGGGAATCCGCTGAAGAATTCCCTCCTTATTTAGACGTAATTGATGCGGGTGAAGCCCTCTACAATAAAGACAAAGCAACTTACGACAAGTGTTTTGGAACGGATGTCTCCGTTATTCGTCCAAAGTACCCGTACTTTAATGAAAAGACACAACAAGTCGTCACTCTTGAAGGTGACATCAACAGCTGTCGTACAAATGTTGGCTTAGAGGCTTACAAGTGGAAAAAAGGCGATATTGCTAAAGTAAGTGCTTATCTTGCATACAATTCACGTGGACACAAAATTGATGTTAAGATCGATTCTGATGGCGCTAAAAAAGCCTATGAAGCAGGTCGTAATTTCTACATGAAACCAAGAGGCCAATTAGGTCTATCTTGTGCAAAGTGTCACACTTATAACGCTGGACGTAAAGCGCGTTCAAACATCCTATCACCTATCTTAGGCCACACGACGCACTTCCCAGTGTACCGTGCTAAGTGGAGTGATTTAGGTACGTTACACCGCCGCTATACAGGTTGTCAGAAAAACATGCGTGCCAAACCATCTAAGGCACAAGGTGAAGACTACCGTAACCTAGAGTTCTTCCAAGCCTACATTTCAAATGGCTTGGAAATTAATGGACCAGGTTACCGCGAATAATTTCCATCCATTCGCATAAAAAAACCCAGCATAGCTGGGTTTTTTTATGCCTAAAATTTACCCTCTTTTTTTCAAAATTCTATTTTCAGCTATTTCTACCAAACAACCAGGCCTCATCAATCATAGAACCTTCAAATGCACTTTGCACGAATTTACTACGTAACCCTCAACACCTATGCACTAAACATATATTTCCATAGCTGAGCAGGCCAATTACCTCCACTATCTACATGTGACGCTTGAAATCGATATTGAATACTATGCCTTACTGGCAAAATATCATAAACACAGATATAAAAAAACCAGCCGATGGCTGGTTATTTTATTGGTTGTAGCAAGTGTTTGACGAGTAATTAATTCGCTTAACCCATGCCATACAAACCCGCTAATGGCTAAACGGCTATTAAAAACCTTCTAACATTTGCTCACCTTCATAGACCCAATCGAATCCTTGACGAACCCACTTCTCAAGTCGCAACATAAATTCTGGGTTATTCAACCCTAGTTTCTGCGCAATTAAAAATACTTTATCTTGCTCTTCTTTACCAAAATGGCCGTCTTTATAAGAGATCTTAATCAACTCTTGTAAGGTAATTATTTTAGACTGCCTGTTATCCATGACCTTCAACAAGGCATCAATATCGATATCAACCTTATCCAAGTCATAGTGAATACCGTAAGCCGAACTAAAGTCTTTCAGGTACTGAATCTCTTCTTCAGAGATATCATTATCTGCCGCGGCTAGATTCGCGGCTAAATCAAACACGACCTGACGCTGTTCTTGGGTTAATTTATCTGCAAACATTTTTATTCTCCGTTAAATTATCGATGTTCAATCTGTTCGACATCACGCACTGCGCCAAAAGCCGCACTGGTTGTCATTGCAGCATAAGCACGTAATGCTGCGCTGATTTTACGTGGACGAACCTCCACTGGCTTCCAAGCATCTCGACCTTTAGATACCATTGCTTGACGACGCTCAGCAAACATTTCATCTGTTAACAACGCTTTAATCGTACGGTTAGGAATATCAATCTCAATTGAATCACCTTCTTCAATCAATCCGATATTACCGCCTTCCGCCGCTTCCGGTGATGCGTGACCGATTGAAAGACCGGATGTCCCACCTGAAAAGCGACCATCGGTTAACAAAGCACATGCCTTACCCAAACCCTTAGATTTTAAATAACTCGTTGGATAGAGCATCTCTTGCATTCCAGGCCCACCTTTTGGCCCTTCATAACGGATAATCAAAACATCACCTTCGTTGATTTCATTGGCAAGAATGGCCGCAACAGCGGAATCCTGACTTTCAAAAATACGCGCTGGCCCGGTGAATTTAAAAATAGATTCATCAACACCAGCCGTCTTAACGATACAACCATCCAGTGCAATATTACCGTAAAGTACCGCTAAACCACCCTCTTTAGTATAGGCATGCTCCATATCACGAACACAACCGTCAACAGGATCATCATCTACCGTTTTCCAACGTTTGCTTTGACTAAAGGCTTCTGTCGTTCTCACATTACCGGGTGCCGCTCTAAAAAAAGTATCAATCGCTTCATCATCTGTGCGACGAATATCCCAAAGATCTAACGCTGCCCCCATTGTAGAAGCGTGAACCGTTGGCACATCACGTTTAATTAAACCACCACGATCCAACTCACCTAGGATTCGCATAATACCACCGGCACGATGCACATCTTCCATGTGAAATTGTTTTGAGTTTGGAGCGACTTTGACTAAACACGGAACTCTACGTGAGATATGGTCCATATCCGCCATAGTAAAGTTAACTTCCGCTTCCTTAGCAATTGCTAATAAATGCAACACTGTATTGGTTGAACCGCCCATTGCAACATCCAAAGTCATCGCATTCTCAAAGGCCTCAAACGTCGCTATTGAACGTGGCAACACAGAGAAATCGTCTTCATCATAATGCTTCTTAGTAATCTCAACAATACGACGACCTGCTTCTTCAAACAGGTGCCTACGATCAGCATGCGTTGCTAAGGTTGTGCCGTTACCAGGTAAAGCAATCCCTAAAGCTTCTGCTAAGCAGTTCATTGAATTCGCTGTGAACATTCCTGAACAAGAACCACAAGTCGGACAGGCCGAAACTTCAACGTCTTCAACATCGCTATCAGAAACACTATCATCAGCCGCCATGACCATGGCATCGACTAAATCAAGTTTAATACCGATACCGCCAAGTACTGTTTTACCGGATTCCATAGGACCACCGGTCACGAAAATAGTTGGGATGTTTAAACGCATCGCAGCCATCATCATACCCGGAGTAATCTTGTCACAGTTTGAAATACAAACGAGAGCATCCGCACAATGTGCATTGACCATATATTCAACTGAATCCGCAATCAAATCGCGAGAAGGCAGTGAGTACAACATGCCATCATGACCCATTGCAATCCCATCATCGACCGCAATCGTATTGAACTCTTTGGCAACGCCGCCAGCCTGTTCAATAACTCTGGCGACTAACTGTCCCATATCCTTTAAATGAACATGTCCCGGTACAAACTGAGTAAAGGAGTTAGCAATGGCAATAATAGGCTTGCCAAAATCTCCGGTCTCCATGCCTGTGGCTCTCCACAAGGCACGAGCACCCGCCATATTACGACCATGGGTACTGGTTTTAGAACGATATACAGGCATTAAAAACTCCTTTGAGTCTATTCAATTGAATTTCAGTCCGGCAGTAAAGTGCTGAGTATTTAGACTTTCACCGACAGACTGTTTATACTTATAAAATTATTAGCCTATTTTCGCACATTCATGAAGCAATCTGAATTAGATTTTATTAATACATTAAGACAATCTTCTCGGTATATCGAACAGCACCGTGGGAAAACCTGTGTCGTTTATTTACCGGGCGAATTAATACAAGCTCCGGACACGTTAAAACAGCTGACACAGGACATTGGTTTACTGCATAATCTGGGCTTAAAGATTGTCTTAGTCATGGGTGCTACGCCGCAAATTAATGCGGCATTAGAAGCCCACCACACTCCTTGGCAACATCATCAGCAATTCAGAATCACCACTTTTGAAAGTTTACCCGTGTTTCAGCAAACCATTGGCATCGTTCGTAGCCAACTAGAGGCGGCTTTTAGCCAGGCGACCTGTATGCAGGCTAATCCGTTAACCCTGATTTCCGGCAACTGGGTAATCGCCCAACCCAAAGGCGTTGTCGATGGTATTGATTTTCAATACACCGGTAAACTTAGAAAAATCAACCATGCAGCCATATCAGCATCGCTCGCTGCGGGACAGATTGCCTTACTTACTCCACTTGCTTACTCCCTAACTGGTGAGGTTTTCAATCTAAATACGCTTGAACAGGCTTGCGAAGTCGCCAATGCTATCCAAGCAGATAAGCTCATGGTGTTTGGCAGCGCTTTACAACTTCAAGACTTACCTAAACAGCTGAGCATTCCTGAATTAGGCCGTCTGATTAAAAGTTCTAACAACCCAGCACAAGTGCGTTTACTACAACAACTTTCACAAACTAACCACACCGTGAAGCGTGTACACATTATGGAACAAGAAAATCCAGGAGCCTTGCTACTGGAGCTGTTTACCCTTGATGGTGTTGGCACGCTTATCTTTAGTGATCGTTATCATCAACTACGCCCTGCCACCATTGATGATGTCGGAGGTATTCTAGACCTGATTTCACCATTAGAAGAGCAAGGCGTTTTAGTTAAACGCTCCAGAGAACGCCTTGAATTGGAAATTGGAAACTTTATTGTGGTCGAAAGAGATCAACATATTATTGGCTGCGCGGCACTCTACCCCCTCTCAAATAATATGGGGGAATTAGCCTGTTTAGCCGTCCATGAAAGTTATCAAGGTAAGGAACTCGGCACAGAATTGCTTAAAGCGATTGAACAAAAAACAATCAGTTTAGGGCTGAACGGCTTATTCCTACTGACAACACATACTCATCATTGGTTTATCGAACATGGTTTTAAGCTGGATTCTGTTTCCGCCTTACCTACTGAAAAACAATCCCTCTATAATTTTCAAAGACAATCTAAAGTCCTGATAAAACAGCTGTCATCTCACAGCTAAAGCGAATCCATGAAAAAAATTACTCAGATTAAAGACCGTTTTCGCGGTTTCTTACCCGTTGTGGTCGATGTTGAAACGGCGGGGTTTAATTGTGAAACCGATGCTTTATTAGAGATGGCGGTTGTCATGGTACAGATGAATGCTGCCGGGCATCTAGTACGCGGCTCGACATTTGATAAAAACATCTTGCCGTTCAAAGGCGCCAACATTGAACAAAGCGCCTTAAAATTCATTGGCATGGAAGACCCCTTCCACCCTTTTAGAGAAGCTATTCCAGAAAAAGAGGCTTTAACTGCTTTGTTCAAGCCCATTAATCATCAGCTCAAACTGCATGGCTGTACGCGTGCCATACTGGTCGGTCACAATGCATTCTTTGATCTGAACTTTGTGCAAAAAGCCGCCGCACGTTGCCATATCAAATCCCCTTTTCATGATTTTAGTACGTTTGATACCGTCTCAATGGCTGGTTTGGCTTATGGTGAAACAGTTTTAGCTAAATCAGCTCAAGCAGCAGGTCTTGAATGGGACAATAGCCAGGCACACTCTGCCGTTTATGACACCGAAAAAACAGCCGATTTGTTCTGTACGATTGTTAATCAATGGCCGTTAACCAAAGCAGACCATTAGGTTCTTGAACAACCCATTCCAACTAGGGTTACCAGGCCTGGTAACTTTTAAAGTACTCAACACCTAATTTGTTTAGACTTTCGCTTCAGTGCCTACACCCCGGATTTTAGGCAATAAAAAAGGCACCCGAAGGTGCCTTTTATCATTTGAATGCAATCTGACAGATTGCTAATATAGTAATGCTTCGCACTACACTTCAAATTTCAAATCTTATTTTGCTGCATTCTGAGCGTTTGCATCAGCCATCATTTTCTTCAACTCGCCTGATTCCGCCAACTCTAAAGTAATATCACAACCACCTTGAAGTTCGCCAGCAATGTATAGCTGTGGGAATGTTGGCCAATCCTGATACTTTGGAAGGTGTTCGAAAATAGTCGCATCTGCTAAAATATTTACAAAAGCGAACTTTTCACCCGTCTCAGCGAGCGCTTGCGCTGCACGACTCGAAAAACCACAAGATGGCATTTGTGGCGTGCCTTTCATATACAGCACGACAGGGTTATTAGTCACTTGACTGTGAATTCGCTCTAAAGTCTCTTGTACTACTGGATCTTGGTTTTCCATCAACATATCCTTATCTTAAATTTTGTCAATTTTAATTTCCGACTACTTTACTAGGTTATAGCGCAAATTCATAGTATTTTATTTGCGCACCGATTAAATGCTTTTATCAACATGCTTTTGCAACCAAAATTCTAATAAGGCTGCATGCCATAACTTACTGCCCTGAATGGCGGTAAAACTTTGCGGCGCCTCTGGGTTTTCTAACAGTTGTTGTAATTTGTCTTGATTGAAAATCCCACGTTTTTTGGCTTGTGGTGAGGTTAATAAGGTTTTCATGTATTCAAAAAACTCGCCTCGCACGTATTTCAAAGCCGGCATTGGAAATGCCACTTTAGGACGATCGATAATCTCATCAGGCACTAAGCCACGCGCAATCTCTTTTAAGATATGCTTACCATCACTCTTTACTTTAAGCTCTATCGGTGCGGCCATCGCAGTTTCCACCAACTTATGGTCTAAAAAAGGCACACGCGCTTCCAAGCCCCAGGCCATGGTCATATTATCTACCCGTTTAACTGGATCATCGACAATCAAAGTTGTCACATCCAAGCGCAATACCTGATCTAAAAATGTATCGGCTCCAGGGTCGGTTAACTGATCGCCTATTAAAATAGATGTAACATCCTCTATATGATACTCAGGATTAACCACCTCTAACCACTCTTGATGCGAGCGATCAAAATAATGTGGTGCAAAGGCATTAACGGCATCCTGCGGGTTACTCAAGTCAACATTTAGACCTGCCTGATACATTTTGGGATACCAAGAATACCCGCCAAACACTTCATCTGCGCCTTGGCCAGACATCACCACCTTAACCTTTTCAGAGACCTTTTCAGATAACAGATAAAACGCTACTGCATCTTGACCGACCATCGGTTCAGACATAGCCGCAATGGCTTCATGTAACCGAGGTAAAACATCCGAGTTGGAAATCATATACTGTTGATGATCGGTTTTATAACGTGCGACGACTAAATCCGAAAACTCAAACTCATTGCCTTTTTCTTCTGGCGCATCTTCAAAACCAATTGAAAAAGTCTTGATATTTTTCACGCCTGCTTCATGCAACATCGCCACTAATAAACTGGAATCCAAACCGCCAGAGAGCAAAACCCCCACAGGTACATCTGCCGCCGTCAAACGTTTATGCACAGCGTCTTTCAAATCTTCATGAATCAAATCTATCCAGGCCTGGTCAGTTTGCGGCGCTGGTTTGCCATGAATTTCAATCGGGCGTTTTGCCTCTAAATGCCAAAAGCGTTTCTTATACATTTGGCCATCTGGATTAACAATCATCCAATGACCTGGCTCAAGCTTTTTGACCCCCTTTAAAATAGTATGTGGCGCAGGAATCACGGCATGCAAGGTCAATTGATGATGCAGACCAATTGGATCAATATCCGTATCAATATCATCGCCCGTTAATAACGCCTGAGTATTCGATGCAAAACGTAGCCCTCCGTCAACCGGTGCATAATAGAGCGGTTTAATACCCACTCTGTCACGCGCCAACAATAACTGCTGTTGATCGTCATCCCAAATGGCAAACGCAAACATCCCTTCAAAGTGTTGCACACACTCCAAACCCCATTGACGGTAAGCTTTCAGAATTACTTCGGTATCGGAATGTGTTACAAATTCATGACCTAATGCTTCTAACTCAACCGTCAGACTCTGGTAGTTATAGATACAGCCATTAAAGACCAAAGAAAACTCTTTATCGTGCATTGGCTGGTGACCCGCATCAGATAAATCAATGATAGACAGTCGACGATGACCTAGTGCAACCTGATCCCTAATCCAAACCCCTTCATCATCCGGTCCGCGTTGTTCCATCTCTCTCAACATAGGATTCAAACGCGAGATATCTGCCTGTTGACCATCCCAATATATTTCACCGCAAATTCCGCACATAACACCACTTCTTCAAAATTATTTGTCTGTTTTTATTAAGGCACTATATTACCTGTTTATGGTTTTTGGTGAAAATATTAAATGATTAACCTCACTATGAGTGCGTTTTAATGTAGAGACAAAGTTTTATTAAGTTTACCCCCGTTCTATTTTTTGCTAACCTACAAACCTTATGTCAGTTAATACTCTGCTGTATTACTAGGAATTATGAATATGCATTGGTTCACGAAACGGCTCCCTTATATTGCACTATTTCTGTTAGTGACAACCTTTCAAGCCAAGGCCAACAATATTGTGCATACGATTTCAGCCTTTAACCTCAAGGCTGATGCAGAGTATGTAATCGGAGATGTGGATAAAACCGCTGTTCTGATTCTTCACGGCTTTTTAACCACCAACAAGTTCCATACGGTCGTGGCGATGGCTAAAGCCCTACAAGACGAAGGCTACACCACCTTAACGCCCACACTTACACTGAACACCTCTCAACGCCAGGCCTCCGTTAAATGTAACGCTATCCACACCCACACATTGGAAAGAGATGTCATTGAGGTGACTGAATGGATTCAATATCTGCATGATCAAGGCCATAAGAAAATTGTGGTACTTGGCCACTCTAGTGGTAGCGTAGAACTGATTGAACTCTTAAATAATCACAAAGATATCGGTATAGAAGCAGCTATATTCACCAGTCTGTTTTATTTAACAGACGATGAGCGGGGAACCCTAAAGAATGAAGTAGGCTACGCCCAACAAGCGCTAAAAGAAAATCGTAATCGACCTCATAAATACAGTTTTTTATTCTGCAAGAGCAATTACTATGCAACGCCAGAAAGTTTTCTTTCCTATCTAAAGCTAGACCGTCAGTACATTCTTGACTCGCTTAAGAACCTGACCATTCCAAGCTACACTATTATGGGGAGTTCAGACAAGCGCTACCAAAGCGTGGGCGAAAATTGGTTGGCTGAGTTAGAAAAAACCGGCACCGATCTAATCATCATTGATGGCGCTAACCACTTTTTCTCCAGTGAACATGAGTTTGATTTGCAAGATAGCCTCATTAAAATCATGCAAGAGTTTTAGAGTGAAGAATTCCTAAATGGCTCTGCACACCAAACACTTTATTACTCGGTCTCTAAAGTTCTATTTCCTGAGCTTTTTATTAACGAGTCTAGTATTGCTGATGCTCCTTAACTGGTCCCTTTACCGTGAAGGCCAAAAGATACAGCAGACTGTGCACATGCAAGCACAATTTGAAGCCAAAAAAGAGATGGAGGCTATTTTCAAAAAAACATTAAGTGAACTTCACGAAACTCTAAAAGAGTTAAGTGTGTGGGATGAAGTTCATCAACAACTCCACGACCCTAGCTATTACTTCTATTGGCGCGATGATCGACTTATAGAGAGCTCTTATTTCAAAAAAAGTTTCCATCAGCTAGAGATTTATAATTCTCACAAAACATTACTTACACCCGCCTCTCCTGGAAATATTGTTGCTAACCCTCTACCCCTAAGCTTTAGTACTTTAAACCCTACAGTTTTTTTCTTGGAAAACAAGGAAACAAACCTAAACCTGTTTAAACCTATTTACGCGAGAAGTTCGGAAGAAATTTTAGGCTACATAGGGGTTTCGCTTGATTTACTCTCTTATTTACTAACTGAAAACACCTTCCTACATGTCGATAAAAGCACCCTATCATTTAATGGCCAAGGCTCAGTGCCTTTAAGCGAAATAATGGAACACGTCAAATATCAACCCGTTGCTAATCCTGTGACGGATTATTTATGGCAACTGATTCAAGAATTTATCTTACAACTCATAGTGTTATTACTGGTAACGAGTATATTTATCTCAGTGATTTTTAATAAGTTATTCAACCACCCACTAGAAGTCATTTCTCAATATCTACATCGCCTTAAAAGAAACCCTAAAGAGGCACAACAACCGCCTCAAGAGACGTTTTACCTTAGGGAGTTTCAAGAGTTAAAGGAATCTATCCACGATTATCATCGTGACCTACAGGCAACCCAGCAAGCACTCGACAATCAAAACCAAACCGTTTGGGATCAAGCACGGCGTGATTCCTTGACAAATATCTATAACCGCAGAGCATTCGATGAAGCTTGGAATGATGTACTGATGAATATTGAGCATGACAAGGTCACCACCTGTTTCATGCTATTTGATTGTGATTTTTTCAAAGCACTGAATGATACTTATGGCCATGAAATTGGAGATGATGTCATTCAAATTTCCGCCTTAACCATTCAACAAACCCTACCGATGGAATGTCCACCATACAGAATTGGTGGCGATGAATTTGCCGTCATACTCCAGAATAAAAGCATCGAACAGACCGTTGCAATTGCTGAGAAATGTTTGCAAGCCTTAAAAAACTACAACTTTAGTAGCATTGGCATTAAAGAGAAACTCTCTTTTAGTGTCGGGATTAGTTATGTCATACCGAATAACTCTACTGATTTTGCCAATGACCTTGCTAGCTTACCTCGTCAAGCTGATATCGCAATGTACAAAGCCAAACAATCTCTCCAACACAAAGTGCAGTGTTATGACAAACAGCTTGAATCACAAGCCCTTTCTCTGGTCTCAAATGAAACGGTTAGCGCCATCGTTAATGCAATTCATACCGGTGAAAATATCAAGATGCATTTTCAGCCGATCCAGTCACTACAAACAGGTGAAGTTTATTTTGAATCGCTTATCCGCATTCAAAACAATCACAGTTTAATTTATCCAAATGACATTTTCGCGGTGGTTCAACGCCGACGCCTAGAAGTCGAATTGGACACACAAGTCATTCAGAAAATTTTAAGTATCGTAATCGCCGGCAAGCTACCAAAAGACACTGGAATTGCCATTAACATTTCAGGAAAAACGCTTTTACAACCTCAGTTCACATCGCTCTTTGCAGATTTCATCCCTTACTTAAAGTCCTATAAACTGGTTATAGAGGTCACCGAAAATATTTTAATCGATCATATGGAATATGCTCAAACTGTACTTAATGAGCTTCGGCAACAAGGCTTCTTAATCGCTTTAGATGATTTTGGAAGTGGTTACTCCTCTATTCGATATTTGGCGCATATGCCTGTCGATATCATTAAGTTTGATATGAGTATGACACTTGCCCTAAATGCGGATCAGAAGACCAAAAATATTATTGAGTCAACGGCAGACATGGTTTTACGCTCTGGGTATGACCTGGTTATGGAAGGTATTGAAGATCAAGACATGTATGACAAGGCGCAAAAATCGGGCGCGACCCACCTGCAAGGCTATCTATTAGGTAAGCCGAATATCACGCCAACCCTTCCTAAACATGGTTAAGCAATCGATGCAGTCTCAGATGAGCCAGCAACCGCCAACCCCCCCTAAAATCATCGGATTAACGGGCGGCATTGGCTCCGGTAAGAGTACGATAAGCCAACTGTTCGCAAACTATGGCATTCCAACGATTGATACCGACCTGATCGCCCGCCAAGTTGTGATACCCGGTTCAGTAGGATTACAAAAAATCCGCCAAATATTTGGGAAAACCATTTTACAAGAAGATGGCACACTCAACCGCGGGCACCTGCGTGAACTTATTTTTAACGATCCTACTGCAAAACAGCAGCTAGAAGCCATTTTACACCCACTGATTCAAGCCGAAACAGAATCACAAGTCGCATGCCTCGTTAAAAAATCACGCACTGGCAATCCCCTACCATTTGTACTGGTAGCCATTCCACTCCTGGTAGAAGGCATACTAAAACAGGGGCATAAACCAGAATACATTGATGAGATTTGGGTGATTGATAGCCCACAAGAACAACAAATCCAGAGAGCTTGCCAGAGAGATCAAAGCACAACCACTCAGATTGAAAAAATCATCGCGATGCAAGCCTCTCGAGCGCAACGCTTAGCTGTGGCAGATCGCATCATTCATAATGATGGTAATCTTGAGAAACTAAAGCTGCAGGTTCAACAGATTATGCAGCGTTTTACGACACACGATAATCAGTCATTTTAGACATACTAACGTTGCACTAAGTCGCCATGACAACCCGAAGACTTTAACAATTAAAGTTCAAATTGGTTTGACCAGGCCAGGTAGTTATCAAACTTCGCGTCTTTACAAATTCTTGTTGAATCTCTTTTTAGCCGTTTAAACAAAATTAATGGCTAACTTGGCCAAAACCCTGAAATCGCTGCTACACCTTGTCCGCCTAATTTTTTGGCTTTTTCAACATCTTCAGGCTGCATGCCTCCTAAAGCAAACACAGGAATTGGAAGCTCTTTCACCAAATCGGCAAACTTTTGCCAACCTATTCCAGGCACTCCTGGGTGAGATGATGTTTCCTTGACGGGAGAGAGCAGAATAAAATCGGCCTCAATTTTCAGAGCCTGCTCAATATCTTCTGGAGTATGCGTTGAAACTCCGAGCAATTTATCTTTGGCAATCGGTCGTATTTGATATTCAAAAATCACATTCGAAGCGAGTTGCACGCCGTCCGCCTCAGGTAATAACGCCAATAATTCCGGCTGTCCATTCAATAAAATTTTAGCCTGGTACTGATGCGCCAGCTCAATTGCGCTTGCTGCCAATGGCAAAAACTCGGCTTCGGATAAATTCTTAGCGCGTAACTGACATAATCTAATACCATTTTCAAAAGCAAGCTGTAGGCGTTTTAAAGCATCGTCCTTATTTTCAAACCCACCCGAAATCATATATTTATCTGCTAACTGTAATGCCATAACAACTCCTCTATTGGCTTCTGGAAACGGTATCGTTGTCAAATCCGCAATCGGAGTCCAAACAACTTCTTGCCCCTCATTACCTAGTGGTTCGCTCTGAAAGGTCTCGGTGATGTAAATATTTAAGCGTACCTTAACCGATGGGTATGTCCAAGGAATGGTTAGTAAAGGTCGCCATTCTGATGTATCGATGGCCAGCTCTTCTAAAAACTCTCTTTTAAGCGCACTTTCAATCGTTTCACCCGCTTCTACTTTACCCCCCGGAAATTCCCAGAGACCTGCAAAGGATTGCTGGGATTGTCGTCGACTTAGACAGACCTCATTCCCCCTTTTTAGAACGCCAATTGCGATTTCTTGATACAACACTTTTTACTATTCCTTTTCTCAAATACTCGCTAAAATAACGCCTAAAACTCAGGTTGTACAAACATATTGCAAACTTACCAGGCCTGGTTATTTTACGGTAAAATGTGGTTTACATTAAGAATAACTAATGCGCTTTTCACTTCTAACACGTATTCTATTGTTTCTAATTTAAATGCTAGTCCAAACTTTAACCCAATCAACATTCTAAAACGGATTCACACATGAGCCAATTCTGGAGTCAACTTGTTCACACCTTAACCCCTTATGTTCCTGGTGAACAGCCTAAGTTGAACAACTTAATTAAGCTTAACACTAACGAGAATCCTTATCCGCCATCGCCTAAAGCTTTACAAGCGATTAGAGATGAAACGGGAGAAAGCTTAAAGCTCTACCCTGACCCTAATGCGGATGTTTTAAAACAGACGATTGCGGATTATTACCATGTTGCATCAAACCAAGTGTTTGTGGGAAATGGCTCTGATGAAGTGCTTGCGCACGCTTTTCAAGCACTCTTAAAACAAGATAAGCCGCTACTTTTTCCTGACATTACCTATAGCTTTTACCCCGTGTACTGTGGGCTGTATGAAATTGATTATCAAACCATTCCCTTAACTGACGCGTTTGAAATCAATATTGAGGATTACCCGGTGGATTGCGGGGCAATTATCTTCCCTAATCCCAATGCACCTACCGGACGTTTATTGCCACTGGATGCAATTGAGGCTCTGCTACAAAATCATCCCAACAGTGTTGTGTTGGTGGATGAGGCCTATATTGATTTTGGTGGGGAAACTGCCATCTCCTTAGTTAATTGCTATCCCAACCTACTGGTCACGCAAACCCTTTCTAAATCTCGTTCACTCGCTGGAATTCGTGTCGGCCTTGCCATAGGTCAAGCACCATTGATTGAAGCCCTAGAGCGCGTTAAAAATAGTTTTAATTCCTATCCATTAGGTCGTTTAGCAATCTATGGTGCTAAAGCAGCTTTTGAAGACCAGCAATACTTTGTAGAGTCTTGCCAAAAGATTATTACAACTCGTGAGCAGCTGATCAACACCATGCAACAACTGGGATTTAAAGTCATCCCTTCAGCGGCCAATTTCATCTTCGCGACACATCCTGATTTTCCAGCAGAACAACTGGCCTTGGCCTTGCGTGAGCAGGCAATCATTGTCCGCTATTTCAATAAGCCACGTATTGACCAATATCTGCGTATTACCATTGGTACCGATACAGAGAATAAAGCCTTATGTGATGCATTAGCACAGATTGTTTCAACTCAGTAAACTGTATTAATTACGTCTCTCCTTTCGCGCTGAACCATCTGCATTGAAAACAAAAAAAACCCATTGAATTAAAATTCAATGGGTTTTTTTATCGCTGGGAGCTGCCGAACACTGACAACTTTTCAGTACCTGAGGTTCAATTAATTAACTACGATATTCAGCGTTAATTTTGACATAATCATATGAAAAATCTGTCGTCCAGATAGTTTCACTGACCGAACCACGATTAAGTTGAATCAGAATCGTGATATCGGTTTCATTCATAACCGCTTGACCTGCTTCTTCAGTATAAGTTAAGGCTCTACCGCCATTTTCTACAATGCAAACATCCCCTAAATAAATCTTTAAGGCATCAACATCTAACTGCTCAACCCCCGAACGACCGACCGCAGCCAAAATACGTCCCCAGTTAGGATCTGAAGCAAACAGTGCAGTTTTCACCAAAGGTGACAACGCAACAGCATGTGCAACTTTCAAACACTCTTCAGTCGTTTTTCCACCCTCAACAGCGACCGTCACAAACTTGGTTGCACCTTCGCCATCACGGATAATCATCTGCGCCAACTCAACCATCACTTCATTAATGGCTTTGGATAAATCAGCATAGGCTTGTGAATCAACGTCATCAATAGTCGGCATATCGGCCTTTTGAGTCGCCGTCAATGTACAGGCATCATTGGTTGAAGTATCACCATCCACCGTAATTCGGTTAAATGAAAGATTAACCGAATCCGTTAAAACTTTCTGTAAGCAGGTCTGGTTTATCTTAGCGTCCGTCACAACAAAACCAAGCATGGTCGCCATATTCGGATGGATCATTCCGGAACCTTTAGAGATACCAGTAATCATGACACTATGACCATCTACCTTAACTTCACGACTGACGGCTTTAGGCACCAAATCCGTCGTCATAATCCCCGCGCAAGCATCTTCCCAACCGGCAATTGACAAATTTGCTAAAGCCTCAGGAATCCCCTTCTGAATTTTTTCCATAGGTAAGTTCTGACCGATAACCCCGGTAGAAAAAGGTAAAACCTGTTCAGGTTGACAACCCAATTCAGCTGCCACCCACGCACAACTCTGTACTGCATCAGCCATTCCTTGGACACCCGTTCCGGCATTGGCGTTACCACTGTTAATCAGCAAAGCACGTGGCGAATGCGTTTTTAAGTGCTGTTTAGCCAATGTGACCGGCGCAGCACAAAATGCATTCAACGTAAAGCTAGCAGCCGTTAAAGCGCCCTCTGTTAGTTCCATGATCACTAAATCAGGATTACCGTTCTTTTTGATTTTTGCAGCACAAGTACCAAGATAGACTCCGGCAATAGGATGCATGGTTGGAAATAAACTTGTCATAATTTTTCCTTAAAATCGCGTAAGTCTACGCCTGTAACATTAATTATAATCTTTGCCTTAAACCAAAAACCCACCAGGCGGTGGGTTTTAGAAATTAACTGGTTTGCTTATTTAAGCCTGATTTAGCTTAATTTACCACAACACTGTTTATATTTTTTACCCGATCCACAAGAACAAGGGTCATTGCGCCCTACCTTTGGTGCTTCCCGTTTAAAAGTACCTTCAACTTCATCATCCGAAACCACAGCACCTTCATCATCTTCTGCACTATTTTGCTTCATTGCATCCGAAATACTGGCGGCGACAGGATGAGAAGCATCTAAATGCTGGGGACGATTCGCGGCATTCTGCTCATCAAACTCTTCAACATCTTTAGCGCCTTCAATCTGAACTAAGGATAAGACCTTAACGGTTTCGAACTTAACTTCTTGAAGGAAGTTACTGAACATCTCTCTCGACTCTCGGCGATACTCTTGGAAAGGGTCTTTTTGCGCATAGCCTCTTAAATGAATGCCTTTACGCAAGTAATCCATTTCAGAGAGATGCTCACGCCATTGCTTATCAATGGTACGCAATAAGACTTCTTTCTCAAAATGATGACGTGTTTTAGGATCAACTACTGCCATTTTAGCTTTATAGTTTGCTTCTAACTCAGAGACTAGTTTTACAACCAGAGTCTCTTCATAAAGATCTTTATCGGCATCCAACCATGATTGGATATCGAACTCAGCACCTAACTCTTCATGAATCGCAAGTTCCAAAGCAGGAATATCCCACTGCTCATCCAAAGAACCTTTTGGCACATAAGTTCCAACCAACTGTTCTACAATTTGCTCACGCAAATCATCCAAAACATCCGTAACATCATCAGAATCCATCAATTCATTTCGTTGTGCATAAACAACCTTACGCTGTTCATTTGATATATCATCAAATTTCAATAAGTTTGCACGCTCATCTTGATGCAAACGTTCAACTTGTTTTTGTGCACGTTGGATCGATTTACTGACCATTGAGTGTTCAATTGCTTCTTCTGAATTCATCCCTAGACGCTTCATCATCGACTTCACTTTATCGGAAGCAAAACGACGCATTAAATCATCATCGAGAGAAAGGTAGAAACGAGTTACACCTTCATCTCCTTGACGACCAGAACGACCACGTAACTGGTTATCGATACGACGTGATTCATGACGTTCAGAACCAATAACCATTAACCCGCCATAACTAAGTACAGCATCATGTCTTGCTTGCCATGCTTTAGTAACTTCAGCTTTCTGCTCATCCGTTAACTCACCCAAAGCCTCTAATTCCATTTCTAGGTTTCCACCTAAAACGATATCAGTACCACGACCGGCCATATTGGTTGCAATGGTTACTGCACCTGGCAGACCAGCATTGGCAACAATGTGGGCTTCGTTTTCATGATGTTTAGCATTCAAAACACGGTGCTTAATGCCTGTATTAGTCAGTAATCTTGATAACAATTCAGACATTTCAATTGAAGCCGTCCCTACAAGGATCGGTTGTTGAGTCGCAGAAATGGTTCGAATATCATTCACAATCGCTGCAAACTTCCCTTCCATATCCAAATAAACTAAATCGGCTAAATCCTGTCTTTTAGGCATTTTATTGGGAGGAATAACCACTACTTCAAGATTATAAGTGGATAAAAACTCACCCGCTTCAGTATCCGCTGTCCCAGTCATACCAGCTAATTTTTTATACTGTCTAAAGTAATTTTGGAAGGTAATCGAAGCAAATGTTTGGCTTTCTTGCTGAATCGTTACATCTTCTTTTGCCTCAATGGCTTGATGTAAACCTTCACTCCAACGACGGCCTGACATTTTTCGACCCGTGAACTCATCGATAATGACTACTTCATTGTCTTCTACAATATAGTCACGATCTTTTTCAAACAACAGATTTGCTCTTAGGGCTGCATTAATGTGAATCATCAACCCGATATTGACTGCATCATATAGACTGTCATCAGCATCCAGAATGCCCTCTTCAACAAGCAAAGCCTCAACTTTTGCATGCCCCTGATCCGTTAAATAAATCTGCTTAGATTTTGCATCAATTGTGAAATCACCACTTGAATCCTTAGTTTCTTCATCTTCCTCACCTTGCTCAAGGTGCTTAATCAATGGATTTATCTTTCTGTAAAGCTCTGCCTTATCTTCTGCTGGACCTGAGATGATCAATGGCGTACGGGCTTCATCAATCAGAATTGAATCTACCTCATCGATTACTGCAAAATGTTGACCACGCATGACTTTCTCTGTAGAGAAAATGGCCATATTGTCACGTAAATAATCAAAACCGAACTCATTATTCGTTCCGTAGGTAACATCCATTGAGTATGCTAACTGCTTTTCTTGCTGTGTTTGGCCACTCAGAATAACCCCGGTCGACAACCCTAAAAACTCAAAAATCTGCCCCATCCATTCGGAATCGCGCTTTGCTAAGTAGTCATTGACAGTGATGACATGCACCCCTTGACCACTTAATGCGTTGAGATAAACCGGCAAGGTAGCCACTAGAGTTTTCCCTTCACCAGTACGCATTTCCGCAATTCGACCTTCATGAAGAGCCATACCGCCCATCATTTGAACATCATAATGACGCATACCAAATACACGTTTTCCAGCTTCTCGGACGACCGCAAATGCCTCAGGCAACATCTCATCGAGCGAACTGCCCGCAGCTAGAGAAGCTTTGAATTCAGCTGTTTTTTGCTGTAAATCCTCATCGGACAATTCAGCAAAACTCGCTTCATATTCATTGATTTTTTGAGCTATTTTACGGTACTGCTTTAGCATACGCTCGTTGCGACTACCAAAGATTTTCTGAAAGATTGTTAAGGCCATTAAGAGTATTTTCCGGTTAAAATTTTAAACTGTCAGTTGAGAGAGTATCGGGTGATTTACATTCAATTCTCGACGTTGCACTATCATCGTAATAATGCGGTAAAATATGCGAATATTCTAACACATCTCATAGTGACAACATCATGAAACCTCTATTAAAACAAGCCAGTGGTGCACTAAATAATTTACTTCAAGATGCCCAGCTGTTCCAAGCACTCCTTGAGGTTGGTCAAGATGGCCTACCACGTGATCTAAAACCCCACTTAATAGGCGTTAGCTTTGATCAACAGACTTTAATCTTGCAATTAGATGAAAGTATTTGGGCGACTCAGTTACGCTTTTATGAGCCTAATTTATTAGGCACATTTCAGGAACACTTCCCCCACTTGGAATTGAATCGAGTTAAGGTCAATATTTTGCCACAACCCAAAGAAATTCATAAAGTACGCGAAGTCACTAGCTACCCCTCTGCAGAAGATGCACTAGAAATGAATGCCATCAGTGATGAAATTCACTCCGAAGGCTTGAGTAACGCCCTTAAAAAACTCAGCCTACGAGCACAAAAAAACCCCTAAAAAGGGGCTTTAATGATTTTATTAGTATAGCTAACCTGTGGTAATCCTTACAGCAAAATCTTACTGCTACCATATTTCACAGGCTGTGCACCATCCGCTTTAAAACTCACTAATTCAAAAGCCTCAGGCTGTGCTTGCAAGGCCCTCAACAATTGATTATTCAACGCATGACCTGACTTATGTGCAGTAAATTCTCCGACAATCGGATGACCTAACATATATAAATCTCCAACCGCATCAAGAATTTTGTGGCGGACAAACTCATCCTTATCACGCAAACCTTCCAGATTCATTACGCCTTGATCATCTAAACCGATAGCATTCTTTAAACTCGCCCCCAAACCTAAGTTCTTAGCGCGCAGCATCTCCATATCTTTCATAAAACCAAAAGTACGCGCTCGACTGACTTCTTTAAAATAAGAAGTTGAGGAAAACTCTAAAGTCATCTTCTCAGCCGTGGCTTTAAAAGCTGGGTGTTCAAAAGCAATTGAGAAGTTTAATCGATAACCTTCATAAGGTAAGAACTCTGCAAAGCCCCCCTTATCGTTTTCAACACGAATCGGCTTCAAGATGCGCACAAATAGTTTTGGTTCCTCTTGAATCTTAACACCAGCAGATTGTAGTAAAAAAATAAAGTGAGATGAACTACCGTCCATTATCGGCACTTCATCAGAAGTGATATCAATATATAGATTATCAATACCCACGCCCGCAATCGCTGACATCAAATGCTCAATGGTTGCAATCTTAACCTTCTCACCATTCTGCTCACTGACAATCGTGGTGCACAACATGGTTTCGCCAACAATCTCTGGAGAAACCTTAAACTCAACTGCTGGTTGACGATCAATACGTCGGAACACAATCCCGGTATTGACGGGTGCGGGACGTAAAGTCATGACTGACTCATGGCCTGTATGAAGGCCAATACCCTTGGCTTTGATTGGATTTGCAACTGTTCTTTGATTCAATGGAAGCTCGTCTATGTTTATCATCCCCAGAAAGAGGATTTATCACTAAAATTCAAGCCGAGTATTTTATCACAGCTTTTACTGACACTCTGTCAGCCTAACGTAATTATTGCTATTTAATGCTTTTATCGCGTATTAAGACGTAGCAAAAGGCTAAAAACTAGACTTAAACCAACTTTTCATTCTATCAAAAAGTTGGCCTACATCTATAGACTCACCCTTTTCTGGCACTGATAAAACCGCATCGCCTAAATGTTCTTTAGCATACAACAACAAACCTACCGTCGTTGCAAAAGAGGGACTATTCACCTCATCAGTTAAACCTTTAACACCATGCGGATAACCTAAACGAACCGGCATATGAAATACCTCTTCAGCCAATTCAACCGCACCTTCGACCAAAGAACTTCCACCCGTCAAAACAATACCTGCAGCCAGAATATCTTCAAACCCAGCGCTACGCAACTCGGCTTGAATCAGCTGAAATAACTCTTCGTACCTTGGTTCAATCACTTCCACCAAGGTCCGTCTTGAAAGACAACGAGCAGGACGATCACCGACACTGGCGACTTCAATCTCTTCATCTTTATCAATTAACTGTGGCAAAGCACAGGCGTATTTCTTTTTAATCTCTTCCGCCGCTTGGGTCGGTGTTCTTAATGCGACCGCAATGTCGTTTGTCACTTGATCGCCAGCCACAGAAATCACCGCTGTATGGCTGATTGCGCCATTATGGAACACCGCAATATCTGAAGTCCCGCCCCCAATATCCACCAAACAAACACCGAGTTCTTTCTCATCTTCCGATAAGACCGCTTCACTCGAAGCCAGTTGTTCCAAAATAATATCAGCCACACCTAATCCGCAACGCTCAACACATTTAGTGATATTTTGAGCAGCACTGACTGAACCGGTAACCATGTGTACTTTGGCTTCTAAACGTACACCCGACATGCCGATTGGCTCGCGAATACCACCTTGACTATCAATAATATATTCTTGTGACAAAATATGTAGAACGCGCTCACCACCTGGAATGGCAATCGTTTGCGCGGCATCCATCACTCTTTCAATGTCATCTGCCTGCACATCTTGATTACGAATCGCCACCATGCCATTGGAATTAAAGCTTTTGATGTGACTGCCGGCAATACCGACATAAACCGACTCAACCGTATAACCAGACATTCTTTCGGCTTCGTCAATCGCATGTTGAATCGATTCGACGGTCGCGTCAATATTAACGACAACGCCTTTCTTCAATCCACGAGAAGGGTGCGTCCCCATCCCAACTACTTCAATCTCACCATCAGGTGTTATCTTTCCAATAATCGCAGCAATCTTTGAGGTTCCAATATCTAACCCAACCACGGTGTTTGAAGCTTGTTGTTTACGCGCCATGCTCTGCCTTACCTTTTTCATAAATCTATACTGTCCATTGGGACAAATTACATCTTTTTGTCGAGAAAATCTACACTAGATCTTCCCAACAATAAAACCATTACTATAGCGTAAATCATAAACCTGTGGTGAGTTTCTCAACGCCTTTGACAGCTTGGGATAAGCCCGCACAAATTGATTTAATTTCGCATCATCTTCTGTTTGATTCAGAATAATTTTGGAGCCATCCAACAGGTTGATTTGCCAAATACCATCTAACTGTAAACTCAATGCCGCAATGGTAAATCCAATCGCCGTCAACTTGCTCTGAAAGGCTGAAAGACGCACGAGGATTTTTGCTGAATCCCCCAACTCGCCTGCTAACACCACCAGGTTATTGAAACCATCCAACTCTTTTGGATAAAATACGACACCCGCTTGATTAACCAAGCCAGTTTGCTCCCAGCGAGCAACCGCAACTTGCTCTTTAATGCTGACATACAATTGATCAGGCCAACTCCGTTTCACCAACGCGCTACTCGCCCAATCCAAGCGAGTCAGTTCTGACTGAATGGCTTCTAATTCGACTTCCCAAAAAGAACGCCCTAAATAATGTCGCATCACCCCATCAATTTCAGCAGGTTTAACATGCTGGATTTCCGAAACCAATTCGTACTGCTGTATCGGACGAAACAAAGGTGAGTCTTCTTGCATCAAAAACCAGGTAGCAACTACTACCCCCCCTAGAATAGAAATTAATACTGCACTACGTAATACTCTTTGCATCATTTTGTGGTCTGGAGAATTTCAAGAACCAACTGCTCGAAAGAAAGACCAGCGGCTTTGGCTGCCATCGGAACTAAGCTGTGGTCTGTCATCCCTGGCACTGAATTCAATTCAATCAACCAAGGTTGATTATGTTCATCCAACATCAAATCAACACGCCCCCAGCCTTTAGCACCTATGACATTAAAGGCCTGCAGCACTAGAGTTTGGATTTTACCGGCGGTGTCTGCATCTAAATCACATGGACAGATATATTGTGTATCATTTGACTGATATTTCGCTTCAAAGTCATAAAAATCGTGCGTTGTTTTTAATTCAATTAAAGGGAGCGCCTCGTTATTGAGTACGCCTCCAGTAAATTCACGACCGGTAATCCACTGTTCAATCAAAACTTCAGAATCGTACTGTTGCGCGAAAGCAACGGCATCCACCAATTCGGCTTGATTATTAACCTTGCGCATACCAATACTAGAACCTTCATGTGAAGGTTTGACAATCACCGGAAATGGAATGGAAAAGCGTTCAATCTCTAAAGGCAGAGATTCAGAGACCCAAACAAACTTAGGAGTCGGCAAACCAGCTCCTAACCACATCCATTTAGTGCGTAACTTATCCATTGCCACAGCAGAGGCGGTCATCCCGCTACCGGTATAAGGAACGCCTAAGTCTTCGAGGATTGCTTGCACTACACCATCTTCACCCCAGCGGCCGTGTAAAGCTATGAAAGCACGGTCATAACGCTGTGCAACTGCTTGAATATCTTCAAGAGACTTCACATCGAGAGCGGTTGCATCTATACCTTGTGCCTGCAGCGCTTGAGTGACAGCTTGACCACTCTTCAAAGACACTTCTCGTTCAGCGGCTTTACCGCCCATAAGCACTGCAACCTTCCCCCAATTACTCACTCTAAATTCCTTTTAATCTTTTTTACACGGATATGCTTAAATTGTTTTTATGACTGGTAATTCGGCTTATTCAGAGAGTGTATTCAATTGCCACTGCTTAGCGACTTGACCCACATCTCCGGCGCCCATCACTAATACCACATCACCATCAGACAAAATATCCTGGCTGATAGCATCAAGTTGCTCAAAGTTCTCAGCGTAAATCCCCTGTACGCCACGCATACGCATCGCTTGCAAAAGGGCTTTCGAATCAAACATTGGCAATGGCGTTTCTCCTGCTGCATATACGCCCATTAGCACCACTAAATCCGTCGCTAACAAGGCTTGAACGAACTCATCAAATAGATCTCGGGTTCGTGAATAACGATGGGGTTGAAATACCAACACCAAACGTTGACCCGGAAAAGCGGCTCTGGCCGTTTCGATCGTCGCGGTCAATTCAGTCGGATGATGACCATAATCGTCTACCAAGGTCACCTTCTTCTGGCCAATAAAGCGATTTGGATAGACTTCAAAACGACGCCCGACTCCGCCAAATTCTAATAAAGCCTGTTGAATCGCTTCGATCGATACGTCTAACTTCAATGCCACCGAAATCGCTGCCAAAGCATTGAGGACATTATGGCGACCGGGCGTATTGAGGACGACCTCAAAACTTTGCTCTCGGCCAACCAAAACCTGAAACTGCATAGTCAAACCCGTAGCTATGACATTAATGGCGCGAACATCGGCTTGTTCAGAGAAACCATAAGTCTGAATTTTACGACTTAACTTAGGCAACATCGCCTGAATATTGACATCATCAATACAGACAATCGCCAGCCCATAAAATGGCAAGCGATGAATAAATTCAACGAACGTATTCTCTAAATTCTGATAGTCACCTTGATAGGTTTCCATGTGATCTTCGTCAATATTGGTAATGACCGACATCATCGGAGAAAGATGTAGAAAGGAGGCGTCAGATTCATCAGCTTCTGCCACTAAATAACGGCTGGATCCCAAACGCGCATTCGAACCTATCTGATTGAGCTTACCGCCGATTACAAAAGTAGGGTCAACCCCACCTTGCGTTAAAATCGCCGCGGTTAAACTGGTCGTTGTGGTTTTACCATGCGTTCCGGCAATGGCAATACCAAAACGCATCCGCATCAACTCCGCCAACATTTCAGCACGTGGAATCACTGGAACGCGCGCTTCTCTCGCCCAATTAACTTCAGGATTATCTGCTGCTATCGCGGTAGAAACTACCACCACATCGGTGTTTTTGACGTGATTCGCTTCATGTCCCAACTGGATTAAAGCCCCTAAAGACTCCAATCTTGCGACCGTAGGATTGTGTTTTAAATCAGAACCACTGACGATATAACCGAGGTTTAAACACACCTCTGCAATCCCCGCCATACCGACGCCGCCAATCCCTACAAAATGTATCTGCTTTACCTGATCTTTCACTTTTAAACCTTTCCGTAAACCTCCAAGCGACCACTTAATGATGGTGGTCAACCTGAATATTTTCTAATGCCTCATATAATACCTTGCTTTATTATATTGAGCTTAAGTTTCTTGGCCTAAATTCGTTAATTTGAACCCTAACAAATATCAAAAGACCTCAAGAACAAAAATACACATAACAGCCCTCCAAACCCTTTCAACACAGGGCTTACAGTTTTTTTGTGGGCAAAAAAAAACTCACCAGGCCTGGTGAGTCTTATAAAAAGAGGGTAAGCAACAAGTTCGACTAATGAATATGCCTTACAACAACATATCCTTGGCTTCTTCAATCGAGGCCACTAAACGGTCAATATCATCAGTATTGTTATAAACACCCAAGGAAGCACGTACCGTTGCTGGCACATTGTAATGCTGCATGACCGGCATAGCACAATGATGACTGGCTCTGACGGCTACACCGTCTTGATCCATTAAGGTTGCCATATCATGCGGATGAATGCCATCAACGATAAAAGAGAGTACCCCACCCTTATGTTGCGCTTCACCAATAATCCTCAACCCATCAATTTGCTTCAGTCTTTCCGTTGCATAAGCCAATAACTCGGCTTCATATGCGGCTATATTATCTAAACCAATCGACTGTAAAAATTTAATTGCCGCAGCCAGACCAATCGCACCTGAAATATGCGGTGTACCGGCTTCAAACTTATAAGGCAATACGTTATATTCAGTTTTCTCAAAGGTTACAGAATAAATCATATCGCCTCCACCTTGATAAGGTGGCATAGCCTCTAATAAGGCTTCTTTAGCGTAAAGCACCCCTATCCCAGTTGGACCATACATTTTGTGCCCAGACATAGCATAAAAATCACAATTTATATCTTGTACATCAACCGTCATATGCGGCGTGGCTTGCGCCCCGTCCACTAAAACCTTAGCCCCCACTGAATGGGCGATTTCAGTCATCTCTTTGACGGGATTGATTGAGCCTAAAGCGTTCGACATATGAGTAATGGCTAACAACTTGGTCTTCTCTGACACCATACTTTTTAAAGCATTGAGACAGATTTCACCCGCTTGATTGATTTTCAGCACACGCAAACGAATCCCCAACTGATCTCTCAGCAACTGCCAGGGGACAATATTCGAGTGATGCTCCATCTCAGTCACGATGATTTCATCATCCTCTTGCATATTGCTACGCGCCCAGCTATGGGCAACCAGGTTAATCGCTTCGGTAGTCCCTCGAACAAAGACAATTTCTCGAGTGGATTCAGCATTCAGAAACTGGCGAACGGTTTCTCGTGAACCTTCATATAGCTCCGTGGCGCGCTCACTTAATCCATAGACACCACGATGTACATTGGCATTCTGTTCGCGATAATAGGTATCTAGCGCCTCAATGACCGCTAAAGGTTTCTGAGAAGTGGCACCGCTGTCTAAATAGACTAAAGGCTGACCATTTTCAGTCTGATTTAAAATCGGGAATTGCGCACGAATTTGTGCAAAATCGGGTACCATCAAGCCATCACCATTCTCTTGAACAACCTTCGAATTGACCTGAGACATTACAAAGAACCCTTGGCATTTAGTTGATCAGCAAGCGCTGTCATGACCCACTGTCTAATATCAACATTGCTAATATCTTCAGCTGGTTCCATCAAGAAGGCCTGAGTAATCATTTCGATTGCTTGGGGACGGCGAATACCGCGCGCTTGCAGATAGAAGATCTGATCTTCATTGATCTGACCGGTCGCTGAACCATGTGAACATTTGACGTCATCGGCATAAATTTCTAACTGTGGTTTACAGTCCATTTTGGCGTGCGCAGACAACAGCAGGTTTTTATTGTCCATTTGGCCATCAGTCTTCTGAGCTTGCTGATCAACGCGGATCATACCGTTGAATACGCCAACTGCTGAATCATCTAGCACATACTTATGTAGCTGCTGGCTCATGCCCCAAACCTGGTTGTGTTGCGTATTGGTACGCGAATCCATGGTTTGTTTACCACGACCCAAACAAGCGCTGTTTTGACAATTTTCGATATGTTCGCCATTCATGAATATATGATTCTGGTGACGTGAGATCAAACTGCCTAGACCGGTGTAGAAGGTATTAAAGGTGCTTTGATCGGCTTGATAAATAAACTGATTATTGAAGTAATAACTAGAATGGTTTTGTTGCTGAACCAGCACCTGCTTCATACGGGCAGATTTAGCAACATCCATTTCAGTGACGACATTGGTACAACCTTGAAAACCTTCATCAGCAGACAAGCTGACAAACTGTTCTACCAAGGTCATTTCAGAATTTTCTTCTAACACCACGTGGTTACGTAGCGTTGCCATATGATTGGCTTGCGATTGGACATACAAGACAAAAACAGGCGTATCTAAAACAGTGTTCGCAGAGACCTGCAGATAATAACCGTCAGACATCAATAAACTATTTAAAACTCCAAAAGGGGCTTTATTGATAAACGCTTCCCGCGCAAACAACTTATCGCTCGCACCCGGCACTTCAAATACATCACGCGTTGATTCAAAGGAGACACCGTTCGGCAAGACACTCAGATCATCAGATAATTCTTCACTAAACCAACCATCTACAAAGACAACCTTGGTCACGGCGTAAGGCGGTAAAAAAGCATGCAGATCTTCAAGCTTTAATGAGTGTTTACCCAGACTTTCAAAGCGATTCTGTACAAAACCTGTTAACTTTGTGTATTGCCAATCTTCATCTCTTAACGTCGGAAAAGCCTGTTCAGCGAAAATAGCTTGTGCACGCTGACGTCCCGCAATCACTTGATCATTTGGGAAGGCCGCATTCAACAACAAAGACTGCGCGACATAATGATCCACGGCCTGTTGAGCCATTGGAGAAATTTTTCTAATTATCTTTTTTGACATTTTTTATCCGCCGATGAAACTCGGTGTATTAGCGTGTTCTTGTGCAAAAAGTGCAACCCTATTTCCTAGGTGCGCTTAAGACCATTAATGAGCCGTTAATGAGCTTTTACTGAGCCTACTCGTGTTTTTGGACAATATCGTCATATCCAAACTCTTCTAACTCATGCACCAATTCAAAACCGCCTGATTTAATAATCTGACCATTGTAAAGGACATGAACATGATCCGGTCTAATGTAATCTAGAAGACGCTGATAATGTGTCACCACAATAAAACTACGGTCTGGGGAACGTAAGGTATTGATCCCGTTCGCAACCAAACGTAAAGCATCAATATCGAGACCCGAATCGGTTTCATCCAAGATACATAGTTTTGGTGCTAATAACGCCATTTGGAAAATATCATTACGTTTCTTTTCACCGCCAGAGAAACCAACATTGACCGAACGCTCTAATAGATCGGCGCGCATGTCCAGCAACTCAATCTTATCTTTGGCGTATTCATCAAAATCGAACATATCTAACGGCGGTAAACCTTGCTCGGCACGCACCCCGTTCAGAGCGGTTTGCATAAACAATTTATTACTCACTCCTGGAATTTCAACGGGATACTGAAAAGCCAAAAACAAGCCTTTACGCGCACGTTCATCTGGCGCTAATTCCAACAAGTCTTCACCGTCAAAATCAACCGTTCCCGCAGTGACTTCATAGTCATCACGCCCGGCCAGAACACTGGCTAAGGTACTTTTACCTGCGCCGTTTGGTCCCATAATCGCGTGAACCTCACCCGCTTTGACTTCAAGGTTTAAACCTTTAAGAATCTGTTTTTCATCAATTTGAGCTTGAAGATTTTCAACTTTTAATAACATAGTTCGTTTCTTTTTTTAAAATTTCTGATTAATTGTGTATATCATGCTTGGGATAAAACCCTGTGTCGTGTTCGAAGCCAGTTAACCGACCGAGCCTTCCAAACTAATAGACAATAACTCTTCTGCTTCTTGGGCAAACTCTAACGGCAACTCGCTTAATACGTCTTTACAGAAACCGTTAACGATCATCGAAATCGCATCTTGCTCACTGATTCCGCGCTGCTTACAATAAAACAACTGATCTTCACCGATACGCGAAGTGGTCGCCTCATGCTCAATCTGTGCGGTAGCATTTTCCACTTCAATATAAGGAAAAGTATGTGCACCACACTGATCGCCAATCAACATCGAATCACACTGTGTGAAGTTACGTGCGCCTTCTGCGCTTGGTAATATTTTCACCAAACCACGATAAGTATTCTCACTGCGACCTGCAGACAATCCTTTAGAGATAATAGTACTGCTGGTGTTTTTACCGATATGAATCATCTTGGTACCAGTATCTGCCTGTTGGCGGCGATTGGTTAAAGCAACTGAGTAAAATTCACCAATTGAATTGTCACCTTTCAAAATACAACTTGGATATTTCCAAGTAATCGCAGAACCAGTTTCAGCCTGAGTCCAAGATAACTTAGAGTTTTTGCCTTCACAGATACCGCGTTTAGTTACAAAGTTTAAGATACCACCCTGACAGTCATCATCGCCCGGATACCAGTTTTGCACGGTTGAATATTTAACTTCGGCATCTTCCAGCACAACCACCTCAACCACAGCGGCGTGCAATTGATAGGTATCGCGAGCTGGCGCAGAACAACCTTCTAAATAACTAACATAACTGCCTTTATCGGCAACAACGATCGTTCTTTCAAACTGTCCGGTCTTGGCTTCGTTAATACGGAAATAGGTTGACAGATCAATTGGGCAACGGACATTTTCAGGAATATAAACAAAGGTTCCGTCAGAAGCCACCGCAGAGTTTAAGGCCGCAAAAAAGTTATCATGATATGGCACGACGGTGCCCATGTACTTTTGCACTAACTCAGGATAATCATGCACCGCTTCTGAAAAAGAGCAGAAAATAATACCCAATTCCAATAAGTCTTCACGCTTAGTGGTTGAAACCGAAATCGAATCGAAAATCGCATCCACCGCCACATTCGAATCATCACCAGTCAAAGGCACACCTAACTCAGCAAACGCTTTGGCGACTTCCGGATCGATTTGATCTTCAATACCGCCTGCACTGCTATCACAAGCACTACATTCTGGTGCAGAATAGTAGCTATAATCCTGGTAATCGAGCGGGATATATTGCATTTTCGCCCAATGCGGCTCTTCCAAAGTCAACCAATGTTTAAAGGCTTTCAGTCGAAAGTCGAGCATCCATTGCGGCTCATTCTTTTTCGCAGAAATCGCACGCACAACATCTTCACTAAGGCCTTTATCAAAGGTCTCTACCGTGGTTGTCGTGACAAAACCTTCTTTGTATTTCTGGTTTTTACTCAGCAAGTTATCAATCTCTTGATACTGCGTTCCTGCGGAGTTTAATTCTGTTATTTGCGCTGATTTAGCCATGCACTTAATCGCCTAAAATTTAATATCAGAGTATTTTAGTAGGTTATTACTCAAATGTCTATGGGAGGATAATGAAAGACTAATATCGATATTGATTTTAGCCTGGATTTTTTTGCAATTTCATCGACTGGCTAAACGTTTGTTAAGGTTATTTAATCTATACGAGACTTGCCTTAATAATTTCATTCAACCAGTCGGAATCAAGATCCACGCCTTGGATCTGAATCTGTCCTGTCAAAAGGGTTTGCCCCTTTTCTTCATCTGCGGCAAACAACTCCCATCGAGTGGCGGAACCTTCAATCGCAACTTTGTTTTCATACTCCAAAGAGTCCACAATGCCTTTTACGCGAGCGATCCTCATCCCCAGATTCTGCTTAGAACTATCCAAGCCAAATAATAGATGTTCCCAGCAGATTCTACCGACCGTAAACTCATAAGTTTGCAGTGGGATCACACCCTCTGACAAATTTTCAGTCGCCATTGCCGAGAGTTCACCCCGAACGGGAAAACCTTGCCAACCTGCGGGAAAACTTTGATTTAACCACCTGACAATCGGTAGATGCCCTGCATTTTTCGCAACCCACCTATTCCACCAGGCCTGGTCATCTAAGGCAGCACTCTCTAAAAAACTGAAGATAATGCCATCAGAAGACAATAGAAGTTGCTGCAAACGCGCTTCCAACCAATTGTCACGCCCGCTAACCAAACGGGCACGAACATCAATCACACACAGGATTTGATAAGGCAATGTCACTTGGTTTAAATCCGATAAATCCTGACTTTCAAAGTAACCAGGCCTGGTCAGTTTATTTTGCAGTGATTGAATCACTCGAGTTTTGCCACTACCAGGCAATCCGGTAATCACTAGATTGACAGAACCGACTTCTTCCAAAACTTCTGAACTGAATTCAGGCATGCTCAGCGAACCTTGTTACTCGTTAAACAGTTGAAAAACTCATTCGCCAAGGCCTCTAAAAACGCGTCATACGCGATAAAAGGCTTGTCTGACGCATAACTGGCACCCATTGGATCGAGACTCCCTAACTTGACATCCAGGCCCGTAACGACCGACATTACACGCTTTTCTGGAAATTGTGGTTCTTTAAATAGACAGGTTACGTGACCACTTTTAATACGCTCTCGTAATTCGTGAACACGCTTTAAACTCGGCGCTAATTCTGGGTTCAAACGAATCGATCCCACGCCGTTCAAAGCATATTGATGTTCAAAATACTGAAACGCATCATGTAAAACTAGAAAGGGTTCGGCTTGTATACTTGCTAAGCGGGCGATAATAACTTTATTTGTTTTCTCCAGTTGACTCAACCAATCTGTAGCGCGCTGTTGAATGACTTTTTTCTGCTCTGGCTGCATTGCTTGTAACTGTTGACTGACCGCTAACACCATTTGCTCGGCATTATGTAGGGACATCCAAACATGGCCATCCAAATGACTGTTCTCAACTGGTTTTTCATCGTGATGGTCGGCAGAGTGATTATCAGTTTCATGCTCACCCGTTTCGTGCTCATCCGTGCCTGAGTCAGGTTCACTGAGTTGCGGCTCATCGTTATGGATGTGTTTCTTTTCCCACAGACCGCCCCGCCTTAAAGCCAACCGCTCAACATTCGCCATGTGCGCCATGGCAATTGGGGTTTTATTAACCAACTGTAAGGGTTTCTCAATCCACCCATCGACAGGTGTACCAACGGAAATCACCAAATCACTATCTTGTAACAGCTTAACGTGTGAAGGTCTCAATTGAAAACCATGCGGAGATACACCTGGTTTCAATAAAACATGTAATTCATCCTGCGGCCCTAATAAAGGCGCGATAATCCCTGCCAATGGTGGAATCGAGACCGTCACAGTTAAAGCTGAAACATTACTGACCAAGCCAGCAAGGCAAAGCCCGATTAAAGGATTAACAAATTTTCTAAATAAAGCGCTTGGCGCTGCTAGATGATTCATTTTCAAAACTTTTATTCCTTATCAATCAATTACAGATAAAATAACTCAGATAAATACACCGCCTTGAATGCACCAATCCCGTTCAAAGCAGTTCAAGCAATTCTAAGCGTGGAGAAAACTAGCATCGTGCAGACAATAGCGCCTCTCATTGAAGCCCATCACATCACTCAAAAATTTGGCGATGCAACCGTACTCAAAGACATCTCTTTAACCCTTCACCCCAAAGAGATTGTCACGCTCATCGGCCCGAACGGCGCGGGAAAATCCACACTGTTAAAAGTCCTACTCGGACTGATTGAGCCGAGCGCGGGTCAAGTCATTCGCAAACCGGGTCTGCGTATTGGGTTTATGCCGCAAAAAATCCAAATCGATGCAACCTTGCCGATGTCCGTTGAACGCTTCTTAAAACTTGGGCTTAGACAACATACCGTGATATCCGAAGCGAAATCATTAACCCCAACACCGTTCTTTAACTCTTTGAAAAATAGACTTTCAACCACCTTGAAAACGGTTTTTTCAACGGTCGAGTATGATACCACAGCCGTTTATAAAATCGCTGAAGAACTGAACATCCAAACGCTATTAAAGCAGCCCATTCAGAAAGTCTCCGGCGGCGAGATGCAACGCATTCTACTGGCACGGGCTTTAATTGGAGAACCTGAACTATTGGTGCTTGACGAACCTGTTCAAGGCGTTGATTTGCAAGGCCAAACAGAACTCTATCAATATATAAACCGTATTCGCCATGAACGCGGCTATGGGATTTTAATGGTCAGTCACGATCTGCATATCGTTATGAAAAACACCGATTATGTACTCTGTCTGAATCAACACATGTGCTGTTCAGGATTACCACAAAATGTCAGCGAATCGCCCGAGTTTCAAGCATTGTTTGGGACACACACTGACAGCATCGCTTTTTATGAACATCATCATGACAATACCTGTGAACATACTCATGGGCAACCGCATATCGAACTCAAGCAAGACAACCAAAAGCCACCAGGCCTGGTTGAATCCAGCAACACAAATAATCCAAGCAAATCAGGTGAGGAAATATAGATGGAATGGTTTCCGAGCTTTATGACCTTTGCCTTAATAGGCGGCCTTGGACTAGCACTTATCTCAGCACCTTTAGGGGTTTTCGTAGTCTGGCAACGTCAATCCTACTTTGGCGCAACACTTGCCCACTCTGCGTTATTGGGTGTCAGCATTGGCCTGTTTTTAGAAACCGACCTCACACTGAGTGTCATCGCTGTCTCTTTATTAGTCGCCTGGGGGATTTTTCGCCTCGGACAGTACAAAGAACTCTCTTCGGATACGCTTCTCGGAATTCTTGCACACAGCAGCCTGGCCTTTGGCCTGATTTTAATCAGCCTGCAAGACAATGTACAAATCGATTTAATGGGTTATCTGTTTGGCGATATTCTAAGCATTAATGAAACCGACCTTTTCCTGATAGCGGGCATAGGCCTGTTAATCCTGATTTTCTATCGTTTTCACTGGGAAGACCTGCTTAACCTGACCTTAAATCACGAACTGGCCCAAGTAGAAGGCATTAACGTCAAAAGAATCCAACTACAATATGTTTTATTGTTGGCTTTGATGATCGCCCTCTCAATGAAGATTGTCGGTGTTTTGTTAGTCACCTCTCTACTCATTATCCCCGCAGCGGCTGCTCGTAGGCTCTCTACCACGCCTGAAAAAATGCTCTTAATGAGCGTCCTACTGGGTGTTACCTCAGTTCTACTGGGCTTAATGGCATCCTATTTCGCTGATCTGCCAACAGGACCTGCCATTGTGATGGTTGCGACGCTATTGTTCTTAGTTCTGCTCATAAAAAAATCGCCCTAAAAGCAGCCCTTTATTAAGGGACTCTTGTAGGACGCTTTGAATAGTAGAAAACTTCTTTAATTCAAGCTTCTATTAAATGACTCATTCTTAACGAAGCTTGATAACTTACCAGGCCTGGTCAAACAATCAGCCATTCTATTTCAACCTTTTTGAAAGGTTATATTTGAAAGGCTCTAAAGCTCGATAAGTCAATCAAACAGACATCTCACATACTGGCCGGTATAATCCATAGCGGCCTCGTGCCACACTCATGTCCGCACCTAGAATTCAATAGTGTGTTTTCTTTCTACGCCACTTTTACCTCAATCTGTTTGTCCAATGAAGCCCCATTTTCCATGTGAGCTAACGCCTGAATACTACTATCAGTTTCCGCTTCAATGGTAAACAAATCTACCTGCTCCTTCAGTAAGGCGCCATCTGAAATCAAGACACGCCCCGACTCTTCTGCAGCACTCACGACAGATGAGTTTTGCTGAGTCATCTCATCCATTGCACTAATTGCAATATTCACCTGGTCAATTCCTTGAGACTGCTCACCACTGGCAGCAGAAATATCCGAAACCATTTCACTGACTTCGTCCATCGATATATTAATGACACTCAAAGCCTCACTGGTCTCTTGCACATAATGACCACTCTGCTGACTGATTTTGGTACTATTTTCAATCAATCCTTTAATTTGGCCAGCAGCCTCAGCAGACTTACCAGCAAGGTTTCTGACCTCACCTGCCACGACAGCAAATCCACGGCCATGTTCACCCGCTCTAGCTGCTTCTACAGCCGCATTTAATGCCAATAAATTGGTTTGGAAAGCGATACCATCGATAATCGAAATAATATCGTTAATCTTCTGGCTGGCCGTTGACATAGAAGACATGGAGCTTAATGCTTGCTCCATCGTCTCTAGCCCCGTTTTGAGCTGTACACGTGCATCTTTGGTTTTTTGATTGGCCAATATGGCATTTTCTGCATTCTGACGAACACTACTCGTCATCTCTTCCATTGAAGCTGAGGTTTGCTCCAAAGCACTGGCTTGCTCCTGAATGCGAACAGATATATCGCTATTACCACGAGCCATCTCTTCAACACCCTGCACAACCGAGCTTGCAATAGCTTCGACCTTGGCCACCATGACCGCAGTATTTTTAACAGAACTATTCAAAGAGTCTTTTAAAGCGGCCATTTTACCCGAGTACACCCCTTCAACCTGTCGGGTTAAATCCCCCTCACTAATTGAAGATTGCACGAGAGCCACTTCATCTACAAAACGTTCTAAATCACTTAGGGTAATATTCAAGGATTCTTTGAGCGGAACAAAATCACCACGAGCTTCAACTTCTGAGCGCATATGGAAATTCCCTTGCGATAAACTATGCAAGGTTTCAGCAATGGAACTCACGTTCTCTTTCATACGAATCGCAGAACGATCTAAGTCATATAGTACACTTGAAAACTTACCTTCGAGCCGTACCGATTCATCTTTATGCACATCAAGATTACCTGCCCTAAAGTTTTGCGCTGTAATCTCTAAAATAGCCATGACCGAACTGATTTGCTCAACAGAGACGTTTACATCCGTTTTCATGCGTAAAAAATCACCCTTCAAGTCACTCTCTACCCGACTATCGAACTGACCCTGAGCAATATCTTTTAATACCTTGTTCACACCTGTAATCGCAGTACTTATGTCATCTAAAAGTGAATTTATTGCGCGAGCGGTTGTCGTCAACTCATCTTTGCCGTACAAAGTGACTCGGTGGCTCAAATCACCTGTTTCCCCAATTTTAAGCATGGTGTCGCGCATGGCATTGACCGGTCTCAGGATACTTCTTGCCATAAAATAACCTAACACCGAGAACACAATGACACTGATAAACAAACCTAGCCAACGATAGATTGTGCCACTCTCTTGATCTTGATGTAGATTGGTAATGGCAACCGTATTCTGCTGAATCTCATAGTCTCTGAACTGCTTGACGATATCAGCAAACATTTTATATTTTGGACTAAACTCCTCTTGCATAATTATAACGGCTTCATCAGAAAACCCCTCTCTAATGGCGGTCATAAAACTACCGAAAGAGGTGTTGGCACTGGCGACATTTTCTTTTAACTGTTCATAAATCTTCAGTTCTTCAGGCTTCAACTGCATGGCATTGAATTTTTCAAATGTATTAAATACGCCCTTGGCCGTACTCTTCAAAACCTTATCGTAGGCCGCCATTTTATCTGCATAACCCTCTTCCTCTTCATCAAGCAAAGCCAAATTGAGCAGTGTAATTTCCCGCTCGTCAGAAACGTTTTTTAAATGATTAACTAGAGAAAGTTTTGCACCATTGACATCAATGACAGTAGAAATGGTCTGATTGGTCTGATTAATCAAATATTGTGTTGCAAGATTACTGATTAATAATAAGGAAAGGGCTCCAACGATACCCAAAAGCATTTTGATTTTAATTGACATTTATACTCACTGTGGTTGATGTTTTTACGCACAAAACAGACACCATATTGCAGTATAGCGTCATTTCAGTTCAATTTACTATGCCTATCATTCTAAGTGATATCAAGGGATTACTTGATAAGAGTTAAGCACACCGTCATTAGTAATTTTTATTTAAGCAAATGCTAATTTAAGCACGATCTAAAGTCACAAACTCAAATGCATAGGCATGACGCTCATCTTTGGCATGATGACTACGTTCAAGCTCATTCCATGCCATCTTGGTCCAATCAGGAAAAAAGGTATCTCCCTCTAGCTGAACGTCAATCAAGGTCAAATAAAGCCTGTCGGCACGAGGTAACATCTGCTGATAAAGTTGACCGCCGCCCATAATGATGACTTCTTCAACCGACTCAAGACCTTGCAGTGCTTCATCAACCGACTGAAAGACTTGGACCCCAGGAATAGACAATTCGGCATTACGACTGATTACAATATTAGGTCGGTTCGGTAAAGGACGAGAGCCAATCGATTCGAAAGTCTTGCGTCCCATAATCACAGGTTTGCCCGTGGTATTGGCTTTAAAGAATTTCAAATCATCCGGTAAGTGCCAAGGCATATCATTGTCTAAACCAATCACCCGGTTATTCGCCATGGCGGCAATCATGGCAATCTTCATACTGACACCACCGCTTTAATGTGCGGATGCGACTCATAACCTTCAATTTCAAAGTCTTCGAACTTGTAATCAAAGATACTTTCAGGAGTGCGCTTAATCACCAACTTAGGCAGTGCAAACGGCTCTCTGACTCGTTGAGTCTCTGCCTGCTCCATCGTATTGTTATACAGATGCACATCGCCACCCGTCCAAACAAAATCACCCACCTCAAAACCTGTCTGCTGAGCAACCATGTGCACCAGTAATGCATAAGAGGCAATATTGAAAGGCACACCAAGGAAGGTATCCGCCGAACGCTGGTAAAGCTGGCAAGAAAGTTTGCCATTGGCGACATAAAACTGGAAGAAAGCATGGCAAGTAGCCAAAGCCATACGCCCATGCTCAACATTGGCTTGTGGGCTAATCGACTCATCCGGCAAATCAGCTGGATTCCAAGCCGTAACAATCATACGACGACTGTTAGGATTCTTTTTCAGGGTGTCGATTAATTCCGCAATCTGGTTAATGGTCTCTCCATTCGGTTTCTCCCAAGCCACCCACTGCTTACCATACAAAGGCCCTAATTCGCCCGATTCAGTCGCCCAATCATCCCAAATACGCACGCCATTATCTTTCAGGTATTGAATATTGGTATCACCCGTTAAAAACCATAACAGCTCATGAATAATCGAACGTAGGTGCAACTTTTTAGTGGTGACAAGCGGAAAACCTTGCTGTAAATCAAAGCGCATCTGATAGCCAAATACTGAACGTGTTCCGGTTCCAGTACGGTCACCTTTATCCGTGCCGTTTTCGATGATATGGTCAAGCAATTCTAAATACTGTTTCACAAGATTTTCCCTAAAAATTAATTTTTATGAAGTTTACCATAAGCCCAAAAAGCAAATTATAGAAACCCTGGAAAAGAGTAAATTTTGACATTACAAAATAAAAACGACCAGGCCTGGTCGTTTGATATATTTCTGAAACTTGAGGCGACAGTAATTACAAAAATAAACAGCATGAAACGAGATTAAACTGCTTTAGTGCCCATAAACAGGTTCCTGTTAAATATTAGCCTTAAAACCGTCTTGTTTTGAGCAGTAAAAAGTTTCCGTATTCCCCATGTTACTAGCCACTAAAATCTTTTCCTTAAAAACGTTATATAAGCCCTGCTAAAAACATCAATCAGACTATCTATCAAGCACGATAACCTTGATTTTTAGCTTTAGGATTAAACTTATTAACATTAAAAAACACGCAGTTAAAACTAAAAAATCATTCTTCAATCTTTACACTGCAAATGCGACATACATATTTAAAAAATACAATGCTTTTGAAGATGACTTGAGAACAACACATATATTGAGGCATTATCTAGAACCTAGGTGATAAATTTACCAGCAATAAGGATTCGTAAACATACTCATTTTCCGTTATTATTAACCACATTCTAGACTTCATACACAGGGTTACAAAATGAAAAAAATATTAGTGGTTGGAGGAGCAGGTTATATTGGTTCGCACATGGTTAAAATGCTTTCTAAATCCGGTAAAGAAGTTATTATTTTAGACAACCTCAGTACAGGTTTTCGTGACTTGGTCAAATACGGCAAACTGGTCATCGGTGACTTAGCGGATATGAACTTACTAGAGAACCTGTTTCAGGAATATCAATTTGATGGTGTGATGCACTTTGCGGCAAACAGCCTAGTGGGCGAATCGATGACCAACCCTGCTAAATATTACCGCAATAATGTCGGCAATACTTTAAACCTATTGGATGTCATGGTTCGTAACAACGTTAAACACTTTATCTTTTCATCCACGGCAGCGACTTTTGGCGAACCTGAATACAGCCCAATTGATGAAAAACACCCACAAAACCCAATCAATCCATACGGCTCGTCAAAATTAATGATTGAACGTATCTTAAAAGACTACGCAGATGCGTACGAGCTTAACTCTGTTTCACTGCGTTACTTCAATGCCTGTGGTGCAGATTCGGAAGGTGAAATTGGCGAATGTCATGACCCAGAAACCCATCTTATTCCCCTTATATTACAAGCAGCCTCAGGAAGACGCGATGCTATCACCGTATTTGGACGTGATTATCCAACCGCAGACGGCACCTGTATTCGTGATTACATTCACGTTAATGACTTATGCTCTGCTCACGCATTAGGTTTGGAAAAAATCCTCAAAGAAAACAGTGGTGAAGCGCTAATGTACAACCTTGGGAATGGCAATGGATTCTCAGTGCAACAAGTTATTGACGTTGTCAGACAAGTCGTCGCTAAAGATGACTGTAGTTTAACTGTAGAAGAAGGCGCTAGAAGAGCTGGAGATCCCGCTGTATTGGTGGCCGATTCCAAAAAAGCAACGAAAGAACTCAACTGGCGACCAACTTATAATAATTTAGAAACGATTATCGAACATGCTTGGGCGTGGGAAAAGCAAACAGCGAAGCTGTAAAGACTGATCACAACCTAAACAAGGTCTGGATTAGCTGACCTTATGATTTGATTTAAGATGACTACAACTAATAAACTTAACGCCCGTAAACATCCTCAACGCGCACGATATCATCTTCACCGGTATATTCACCGACTTGCACTTCAATCATGACCAAATCAATCTTACCTTCGTTTTCAAGGCGATGCATTTCACCCATTTGAATGTAGGTCGATTCATTGGGACGAACTAAAAAGACTTTCCCACCGACTGTCACCGTAGCCGTTCCACTGACGACAATCCAATGTTCATTGCGGTGAAAATGTTTTTGTAAAGACAACTTACTGCCTGGCTTAACAATAATACGTTTTATCTTATATTGCACTGTATCCAATAAAACCTCATAGGTTCCCCACGGGCGATAAGCTAAACGATGAATCTCGGCCATTTCTGGCGAAACTTTCTTAATCATCGTAACCACCTCTTTTACCTTTTGAGAGCTGCCTTTTTTAGAGATTAAAATCGCATCAGTGGTATCCACTACAATCAAATCATCGACATCGACTAACGCCACTTGACGATCGCGAGTTAACAGCAAGTTGTTATGCGAATCGATACAGATAGGTTCTGGTGCATTCTCACCACGCTTTAGGATGGCATTGTCCGCATTCGATTGTTTAACTTCCTCGTACAAAGAATCAAAGCTGCCTAAGTCAGACCAATCCATATTACATGGAATGACCTTCACTTTCTTGGATTGTTCCATGACGGCATAATCAATACTGTCCTCAGGAATGGCTAACATCTTAGCCGTATCAATACGGGTTACACCCGAACAAGCTTCAGTTGCACTAAAGGCATTTGAGCAGGCCTGGTGGATTTCTGGCGCATAGTGTTTCAACTCTTCTAAAAACACACCCGCTTTAAAGCAGAACATGCCCGAGTTCCAATAATAATTACCGGCTTGAAGGTAAGATTCAGCAACTTCCTTAGAAGGTTTCTCTTTAAAGGACAAAACATCGTTGCCAGCCGCTTCAATATAGCCAAAACCTATTTCAGCATAATCTGGCTGAATACCAAAGGTCACTAAATATCCCTGCCCCGCCAAATCCTTGGCTTGTGCCACAGCAGATTCATAAGCCGCTTGGTTCTTAACCAAGTGATCTGAAGCGGTGACCAATACCAAATCATCCGAATCTAATTGCATACACGCCAAAGCAATCGCTGGCGCAGTATTACGCCCGACTGGCTCTAATAAAAATTGACTGTTCATTGCAGACACTTGTTGCAACTGGTCGGCCGCTAAAAAATACTGCTCGGTATTAGAGACAATCAAACACTCATCGCAGACCGGCTGATTACGCAAAAGCGTGTCCTGAAACAACGAACGACCTTCAAATAAACGCACAAATTGCTTAGGCAACATAGTACGACTTAAAGGCCAAAGACGAGTACCAGAACCACCACAAAGAATAATATTAATCATAAAAAGGTCCCTAAAGTTTTTTTGAAAATTGTTTGGAGTATCTAAAGCGTTGTTTCAGATGGTGACCAGAACTCACTTTTAATTACATTTATTAAACTAATGGGCTTTAATTTTTGGCGATAAAAACTGCATCAAAGGTTTATCTTTACCTTTAATCGGCTCTAAAGAAAGATGATATTTATCCGCCCAGATAGCACCTCTCCAGTAGTACCAATCTAAACAATACTCTTTTGCCAAATCCGTAAATTCATCAGCCACAGGAAACCACTCCGGATTATCACTTGGCACGCTCCATTCGCCAATCACACCTTTTAAATTGTATTTTTTACCACAAAACAAAAGAGTTAAGTCGTTTGTAGACATTTTCTTTCTTCCAAGTCGCACTCGGGTTTTGATATCTGCCAGAAAAATCTTTATCAAAATAAAGGTGCGTTTCATAAGCAATATTGTTTTGAGGATCGACAACAAATGGTTTGTGGTTTACCTTGCTCCAAATATGTACATTTGACCAATGCTCACCTGCAATATAAATTGCTCTATCCTTATCCACAGAGCGGATACCATCCACGCCAGATTGTGCCACGGAGAACCAAAGCCCTTTTGTATGATACGTTTCATTCATAAGACCGTAAGCCATCAATGCAGGGTAACTTTTTAATGATTCGGCTATTTTTTCCATAGATTATAAAAAGCCTCATTTGGAACTTGCTTAGAGCCGACTATCTCACCTTTATAACGACCATAGTTATGCAAATCTAAAACAACATTCATTTCATATTGTTGAGTTTTTTGTAAAAATCTCTGTATTTCATTTAAATAAACCTGACTCAAACCTGAATACAAATTAGGCTGTAGGCGCTGCCATAAAATGGGCAATCGTACCGAATTGAAGCCCTTCGATTTATAATAAATCAAATATGCACCGCTGTCGGAAACTGATAATCCTGCCCAAATTTACCTGGTTGCCTTTTAGAAGCGAACTCAGGGCCGGCAAGGTTGACTTGTAACTTTGGGGTGACACATTTAGTGTTTGCTTCAACGCTCTTTGAAACATTCATACAAATAGCAAAAGTAATCAAGAAAGTTAACAAACTAAAACATACGGTTTGAATCACAATCCTCATCAATTATGTAGATTTTGAAACTTAGCGTAAACCCAATTGTTTACTTAATTTTTTTACCATTTCTCTTCGGGAGCTATGCAGTGGTAACACTCTTTCGTTAAAAGGTATTCGTTTAAAAATTCTAGGTAACTTTTCTACCCAAACGCCCTGAACATTATTCTTCTTAGCAAAATCATAAATTGATTGCCACTCAGGACTCGCTAAACGTTTTTTTAACTTAACCTTGTTAAGCGATATATTAGCGCCTACGGTATAGTCTGGAAAACAGTTTGGAATGGGATTCCCCGTTGCTAAAAAATTTAGTTGCGTTCGTAAACACTTCTCACATTTACCACAATTTCTATCTTTTAAATCACCTTGCCAACACACTCGCAAATTATCAACACCAACCTGCCAGTCAGCAATCTCTTTGACTTTTTCTGTCCTCGAGTGTGATGCACCATCATGAATGACTTTAAAGCCATCCGAACTTAATAAATGATCTGTAATAGGAGAAGAACCCCAAGGTATTTCAAAACTATCATAAGGTTGACCACTTCCTAAAACGCATGTGCCAACCATTTTTTTGAAATTGCTTAAAGTCGCAATGATTACACATGCATGCACGTGCTCCCAACTAGCCACTGAGATAGCCTTATAGTTTGTTTTAATGGGAACCATTTTAATATCAATATCATTCAACACAGTGACACTTCTCATAAGCGCGTTTTCAAACGCCGTCACATCTGATAACGGTATATCTAAACCGTGTACCAGGGAACATAACTTGATCTCCTGAGACCTATAACTGACCCTGTTCTGTGAATGCCTCCAGACCGAGAACGTGGCATCAACACCACCAGAAAAAGCACATATTGCACCAGATACTGCGACATCAGAAGTCCTTACTGAATCTACATTTATATCTATAAGACTATAGGTATTAGGCAACCATCTATTCCATGCAAATTGATATTCAATTAGGTTACTTAAAAGTTCTTTTGAGACAGAGCCTTTGACAATTATATTTCTTCCCTCTTGCATCGCATCCATGTACATTGCAAGTAAATAAGCATCACAATCATCATTCTCTGGTGGACTGATTGATTTATCAAACTGGAACCATAACTCAACTTGTCCAATTAATTTATCTTCATTGAATCGTCTAACATTACACCGTCTAACATAATCGTTACCTTGAACTTCAAGTGCAAAAGGCACTAATTCCATAGAATTCATATTCAAAACCCCTATAATAAAGCACACATTATATACGTAAAAAACACTAGAAGAACAGGAGTAAGTGCAACCAAGTATTTTGCACCTTAGCTGAAAACTATTTTACTAAAACATAGATTATGAAAACCTATCTAGCCAGACAAACAATATGAATAAACCATACCTTTCTCACTAAAGAGTGTTGTTTGAGAATTTGGATACAGGGAAATTAAAAAAATTAAATTGCAATAGCGTGACACGAAATACACAACAAGCCTATATCAGCTTGGTAGGCTCACCAATAAAAACCTGTTGGACACTTTTTTATTAATCTAAAAAGTGAAACGTTTCCAATTGATTATTACAGTCATTTGAGTGAAGTGTAGCCGATATTGAGCATCGTATTATTAGCTGTGCCCAACAAGCAAGCCAGCAACTATTTTAGGGGGTCAAACAAGCCCAACAAAGCAAGTGTGAGCAAAATTACAGCAATCTTTTTATCAAATGCCATTACATTTACTTAGCCATGCCATGCGTTAATTCCACTAATGGGCTTGGATTAGTCCACACTTTTATGTATGACGAATTCTTACCATATGAGTTATCAATAACTGTATTTTTTTTATCCATTAAGCAGGCTAAAATATGACCGTGCATTCGACTTGTAATAACAACATCATGTGCAGCAAACAAAGCAATGGACTCATTTACCAAATTATCCGCACAACGGATCCAAATCTTTGTTGTAAAACCTGATAAATACCCATTTAAACTAAGTAGGCGCAAGCCTTTTTGAAGCTTAATATGAAAGTTCACTCGAGCTTTATATCTTTCAAGAAACTTACTCCAATCAGTTTGAGTATCGCACTTTATTTGTATATCATCTTTAATCGCTTCTTTATCCATTCGCTTCATAAATAGGATTTTTTCACCTGAATTTTGAGCATTATATTTGATAGGATAAAGCTGATGAGCCATATCAGGTAAGAGGTAGGTATTGTTTGACATTTCTTTTGCCAGCGCCATTGATTTTTCATCTCTAACGCAGAGATGTACGTCTGAGTGCTGTTTAAAAACATCACAACTCTTCCTATATTCAAGCTCCGATTCAAAATAAATAGTTTGAGGCAGGATAATAATCTTATTATCTTGATATCTATTAATAATATCTTCTCTATGCTTCTGATGAAGCCCATAGAGATCCCCCAAATTCCCGCCACCATGAAAGACTATGACTGTATCTTTCTGAATTGTTTTCTCATCAATATTATTAACACTAAAGATATTCGTGACATGTACTTGATTGTCCTCAAAAAACCTTAGGGTACCTTGCATTATCAAAAGGTCACCAACATTGCCATGCAAAGGTATATCAAGATAAACGACAGGCCTTTGGCTAATGAGATTAACCAACTCATGAAGCTTTTCCTTGATACCAATCATCATCTGAACATGCTGAACTACAAGTTCCGACATCAGAACCCCCTCCACTGTTAACTTGTTTTTTAAAAAAATGATAAATTACGCATCAACGAAACAACCGAATTACTTGATCAATTTTAAGGCTTGATTATCAAATCAGTTTTAATTTTATGAGATAAAAAAATCGTTAAAGGTTTTTCTTGCCCTTTTTTTGGCTCTAAAGATAAGAGGTATCTATCACCCCAAACACCTCCCCTCCAATAGTACCAATCTAAACAATGATCTTTAGCCAAATTAGTAAACTCTCCAGCAACCGGAAACCAGTCTCGATTGTTACTAGGAACACCCCATTCACCAATGATACCTTTTACATCATGCTTTTTTAGCCACAACACAAAAGATTTTAATCTTTTGTAGACATCTTCTTTATTGTAAATTTGGTCAGGATTTTTATACGTCCCAGAAAAATTTTTATCAAAATAGATATGTGCTTCATAAGCGATATTGTTTTGAGGGTCGTTTACAAATGGTCTAGGGTTTACCCGACTCCAAATATGAGAGTTGGACCAGTGGTCGCCAGCAACGTAAATGGCAGTATTTTTATCAACTGAACGAATACCATTAACTCCATACTGGGCAGCTTTGTGCCAACGCCCTTTTGTTTTAAACGGTTCATTCATAAGACCATAGGCTAAAAGAGCTGGATAATCTTTTAAAGCTTGAGCAAGCCTTTGCCAGATATCATAAAATGCCTCGTTTGGAACTTCGTTGGAGCCAACAACATTTCCCTTAAAACGGCCATAATTATGCAAATCTAAAACCACACTTAACTCATACTGCTCTGCTTTCTTCAAAAATTCTTTTATTTCGTGCAAATAAGAAAAACTTAATTCAGAAAAGATTTCTTGTTGCAAACGCTCCCACCTAACAGGTAGTCGAACTGAGTTAAACCCCCTAGATTTGTAATAAATTAAATGTATTCCATTTGGAAAATCGTAATCTTTTCCAAGTTTACCTGGAATCTTTTTAGATGCGAATTCTGGCCCCGCAAGATTAATTCCCAATTTAGGCTCTGAACATTGAGTGTTAGCTTCAACATTATTGAAGCCAATCAATGAAAACAGACAAAAAATAAATATCAAATACCACAAAGCTTTTCTTTGTTCGTTTATGAAGATCAATGGTACTTTTTGCAGAGGCATCACCATGAACTTTAATCCTTAAATGTAGTTCGTTTATAACCTAAAAAAGGCGCTACAAAGTTTTTCAGCTGTTGCTTAAAACTAACTTTCAAATCTGTTGCTGATTTGCTACCTTCAATCTCACTATCAAATTCTTTTCGTTGATTACCCCCCCCAACATTCTCTGAATACTTATCTTGACAAACCAAACCAGGATTTAATTGGTATGTCTTTAACTCTCTAGCAACTTTTGACAGGCTTTTAGAAAACATATAAGTATCAGAAGGAAGCCATAAACTACGATCTTGTTTTATTAAAAAATCAGCTGCTTTTTGAGAAACAATATAAGCTCCTGTGCACCAAGAATCTGAATTTAATAAACAAAGATCACGTTGCTGAACTTTTCCGACTTTTTTCATCCTAACCCAATTGGTTGTATTTTCGAGTCTGACAACGTCTGCATCTCTTGGAATCCAACTTAAATCTGAGAATATATTCTTTATAGAGTCAGCTATGTGCAAATCATCTTCAAAAACGACGGCATATTCCTTATCACTTGCAACAATTTGTTTCCAAACCTCTCTGTGAGATAAAAAACACCCTATTTGGCCCAATTTCCAACCTGTAGGACGTTTACTTTCTTCACGAAATTCATCGATATATTCTTCAGAAAGTGCGGAACCATCTACTGCTTCAACTCGCTTAAATTCAATACCTAAACTATTTAAACGTTCAGTCATAAAATCTAACCTTTCAGGGTTGCGATCCATATTTATTACATAAACATCCATAATTACTCCAGAAACTAACTTATTTGATTGTATGAATTAAACCTATTTTGATAGGCCTCTTAATTCCTTATTTTGTTAAGAACGATATAAGTAAAAAAAACAGGAATTCCAATCAAGTAACGTTTGAATAGTCTTTTAGGTTCTTTTATAAATCGATACAACCATTCAAGGGAAAGCTGCCTAATCCATCTAGGTGCTCTTTTAAATCTACTAGCTTGAAAATCTATAATCGCTCCACCGCAGATAATGAGACCTGGCATTGATATATTTTGCTTAATTAATGTAACTAATGCTTCTTGTTTAGGCATCCCCATTGCAAGAATAATCACATTAAATTTTTGACTATTTAAATTTTTCTTTAGAAAATTTAAATAGTCATCAAACTCTTTAAAACCATCTAATGCTTTATAGTTACCGTTTGGAATTAGATTTACACAGCCTTTTTCTAACCAAGGTGATTCAGTACCAAAAACGTAATAATCTGTTTCGCTACTCTGGGTTTTGCTGACTAAAGCTGGAATTAAATCCGTACCATTTAAATTCAATTTAGGATTAAAGTTAAATAAATTTAGAGCTAATTTGATGCCAATGCCATCTCTTAATAAAAAATCCAATCCCATAAAGTTGTCATGAACGTCTGCCGACTGGTACATTAAATTAAATGCATGTTGGTTAATAAAACCAATGGAAAGCATTTCACTATTTTTTTTGGATTGATTAATGATATCAAGCAATAGTGAATCTTGGTCGTCTACAAGCGTTATCTTTTTAAGGATAGCCAAAGTAGAGATACCGCTGTTAGTATTAGCTGTATTCACAGGTAATATCCTTTGCGACTCTTTCCCATGAAAACTGCTTAGTAAAATTAATCGCTTTATTAGATTGCTCGACAGACCACTCTTGTACAAGTTGCTCATATCGGAATTCAAATAGCCTTTGATCATAATTAAATGTAAGGCCGCAGTTTGAATTTTGAATAAAATCAACAAAAGATGCTGGTGCATCTGATAAAAAGGGAATAAGCCCATAAGACATTAGCTCAATGACGCTCAAACCAAACCCTTCATACTCCGAAGCGCTGACAACAAATTTTGAGGATGATAAATGCTCCAAAATTTCTTCATCATTCAAGTCCACCAATAATTCAACTCTATCTGAAGCTTCTAAACGATGAATTAGGTCATCCAACAACTTGGCATCACCCGTCGTACTGCCGCCAATAATCTTTAGCTTTCCCTTATTATTTTTAAGGCCTGAGAACGCTTCAATGAGCCACTCTAATTTTTTATTACTGCTAAATCGACCAAGAAAAATCAAATCAAATGAATTATTAGATCGCTGTAGTTTCTCACCAAACTTTTGTAATCGGACGCCATTTTCAACAAGGATACAGTCTTTATTTATGTGTTTAAATAAATTGTGATCATTGCTGCTAATTGTAAAAACTCGGTCTAAACCTACTAATGTGAAACGCGTAATAGTATTAAAAAAAACTTTTTTTAAAGCCTGTTGATTGGGCGTATGGAAGAAACCTCCGTGCGTTGTTAAAAAAACTTTGGACTTTACTAGCCTTAGTTTCTTAAGCAATGATATATAGTCAATTAAAAAATCTACCGCATGAACATGCACAACATCAAATTCATTCAGAAGTTTTGGCTTTATCCAAGCGATCGGATATCGCTTAGAAAATGACCAACTTACCCTGTGCACAGCTAAACCACATACTTCTTCATAAGGCTCTAATGTTTGATCCGTCTGAAAATTAGAATCCAATGTTAAAACACTGACAGAATGTCCTAATTTAATTTGCTCCAAAGCCAAACTTAAAACATAGTCTTCTAACCCACCAATACTAGGAAAAAACTGTCTAACAATATGAATAATTCTCATTTAACACTCAACTTATCCAATGATTCACTTTCACCATTATGAACATAAAGAAAGCCTGCCAAAAACCATAACAAAGCCGCCGTTTTGATCGAAAAAACACTGGTTCCTGAAATGGTCAGAATGGCGAAGAAATACATATTTGCTAGAAACAAAAACCTTAATTGCATATTAGTATTCGCTGGCGTAATTAAACCAATGTAAAGCCATAAAATAATCATACCAAATAGCATATTCGTATTGATTACATAAGCTAGCCCACTATCACCATAAAGCCCAAGATTTCGAACCTGCAGCGCAAAAATAGATTTAAAATCAATATCATACAACAAACTACCGGTTAAACTAAGCCGGCCTTTTAGGGAGTCACCAAACTGGTCATAACCTTCAGCAAAGAAAATATATGTAAAAATAGCAACCAAACTACTCATTGGTAAAATAGCTAAAGCGATTCTTTTAGGCATAAGAGGAACTAAGTAATAACCAATCCAAACTAAAACAACGAGTGCCAAAGCTGCACGTGAACGACTCGATATCAAAATTAGTATAATTAGTGAGATAAAAATCAATTTATTTTTAAATTGGATTTTTTCAGCAAACACTGCAATATATATTGCAAGGATGACAGCAAAGTTAGAAAGTGAAACCTGTTCCAAAAATATTGAGGCTGTTCTTGGACCATCAAATATGCCAAAACTAAACCTTCCCTCAAAACTTAATGCATTTTTAAACACACCAATACTATTATATTCGGACTCAGCGAAACCTCTTGTCGTCTCATAATAAAAAGCGGGTTTCAAAATCTGAACATATATATCCAAAGCAAAAATCTCCAATAATAAAAAGACAAATACCACTGAAGATATAATAAAAAAAACATTATGTACGGTTTGTTCCGAAGCTCGTTTACCTAATAAAAAAAATGCCACTATCACCAAAAAGTTACGAATTGAATCAATAAATAGCTTTTGATTAAGAATGCTAATAATAAGTGCTAATACCACGATAGAAGTGATGAGAATTATCTCCCTAGAATCTGACATTTCGAGTCCAGAGTGTAGGATTAAACCTAAAACGAGCATAAGTACTGATATTTCTGTTAAAGCGACAATAGAATAATTTAAGGAGATTATATTTGCATTTACAAAAGCTAAAAAGCCGTTATAACAAACGGCTATTACGACAATAGCAAATAACCGAAACTGGTAAGAGTTTTTAAAATCCATGTCTACATCTCATTTGAGAACATGTTGAGAATATCAGATTGTTTCATATTAATATGAGTCGAATCATGGTCTTGTGGATTTATCAGCCGAGCAACCACCTGATCCCAAAACAACACTTCCCGATTCTGAGCACTTGACGAATCTAAAGCTAATTCCATGGCCGACTTGATTGATTCCTCATCGCCTTCAATATAGCCAAACCGATTCGGATAATTACCTACTACTATTTTGGGAGCAACTGTTGGCAATCTAAAGAAATCATACTGCAACATTTTCATAGAACTATCGGCTAGATATGCTGAATCTTCGTCAGTAATATAGGGGGCAAGACCAATATCAGCATGTTTTATATAGCGCAAAACCTCGTTGAATGCCATGTGATCATAAACAATAACATTTGGTTCAGTGATATCTTCTGGTTTAATACCCGTGCCTATCAAGTGAAACGTAATATCAGGGAATTTTGGTGCAAGGATTTCAACAAAATTTAAATCAAACAACATAGAACCCACACTTACGGCATTTTTTTTATGCTCATAAGGATTTGGATCACCCAACTCCGACATGTCTCGACTAACACCATTAGGAACATAATAAAGATTATCTTTGTAAGGTATGTTTTTAGCGATTAATGGCGCGAGTAAACAGACTTGGTCAAAGTCTTTAGATACATTCAGGAATGTTTTTTTAACAAATCGAGCAACATTAATAGTGTCCAAATCATCCGAAGCACGATATATAAAAAGTGCATTAGGGTTTAATTTTTTAGCAAGTTCAAAATAGATAATTGAAGTACCGCTTTCGAAGACGATAACATCTGCATCTTTGATCCAATCAACCAGTTGTTTATTTGGTAATCTCTGAAAAGCCTTAAATAGAATATACTCCAGCCCAGTGAGATATTTTTTGCGCGTGTTAAAAGGGTGAATAAGAGTTTTCCATAAGTAGCACTCTACACCCTTAAAATTTTCAATCCGATTAGACTTTGAATCCAGCGAGCCTCTAAAATCTTTTTTCAGCTTCGAAAGCCAACTGTAGCGCAAAGAAAAAAAACGTACCTGACCAGTTTTTTGTATTTCTTCAGCTAAAAAATGGATGCTTGTCCTGCGATCTGTTCTGAAATCATGAGCTGAAAGAATTAAGGTTTTTTTCATTTAAACATTTCCTGAACTAGTACATTTGCTAATTTCCACGGGCAACAAAAACGATAAAGCAAATGAACCCATGCATTCTGAAGTTTCATAACTACAACATAAATCAATCATAAGAAGACGAATGTGTTGACATTTTTTGCCATTAAAACTGATTCTAATTTTCACTAGAAAGACGATGATTAGTTTAAAATATAACTCATGCGTAAACGACTAACTCTTAACAACTATATTTAATCATTTTGGTCGCCTGTTCCCTTTAGCTATAAATCTGTCGTCTAAAAAAAGAGGGAGGGGGCAACCAATAATTAAGATAAGAGAACGAGAAATATACCTAAAAAATCAACCTTCAATTACGGTGAGGCGGTTAATCAATTTACACCGAAGACGGTACTCAACTTCTCATTAACTTTATACTTCTATACTTCAAACGAATTTTCCTTATCGCTCCCAGTGTTTGTAATAAAAATGAATTGTTACCGATAAAATCTAGTATCTGCAGCCTATAACTATTTTTATAATATACAGCTTCTGTTATATACGCCTTTGACAACTTTAGATCACCACTTGCCATCTCCCTGAGTGCAAGACGAGCAAACCTATTTGAAAGCGCTTCAGAACCTTTCAATGGGGCAAAAACATCATCGTTAATTGAGTTCAAAATATCATGACCTTGCATTCTTGAATAGGCACTGTGCATGGCAAGTTGAGAAAATTTCTTTTGTTTCACAGCCTTATCAACATGGTTTCTTACACCATCATGCCTTCCAAATTCTAGATACAATACATCTGAAAAGCGAGCCAAACTAGAGTGCTCATTTATCCTCAACCACAAATCGTAATCTTGCGCATAGACAAACTCTTGTCGATATCCACCAACGACATTATAAATACTTTTTCTAATCATGACCTCACCGTGTGAAAAAACGTTAGCCCCCCTATTTAGAAGATTATTTTGACCTATTTTGAAAGGTTTGATTGCGAAATGAGATTCTTTAGTTTTTTCGGAATAGACTTCACAACCACAGCCAACCACACCAGTATCCGGATTTTGTTGCATATACTCCACTTGTTTTTTGACCCTATCTGGATAAGAAACATCTCCAGAACCATGAATCGCAATTAATTCACCATTAGAAATTTCGTCAATTGCTTTTTTTATTGCATTTGTGAAGCCTACGTTTTGAAAGCTGACTACCTTAACTTTGCTAGATTCAAATTTTCTAAGCTTGTCAAGAGTGCTATCAGTAGAGCCATCGTCTACAAGTATTATTTCCAGATTTCGATAGTTTTGATTAATCATACTTTGTACGGAATCGATAACACAGTAACTACGATTGTAAAAAACTGAAATCATTGACACTAAAGGGAGAGTCTTCCTATCCATTTTTAAAATCCTCTTCAATATTTGCATTAATCACTTCTTCTTCTAAATCGACCCCCATCTGGCTCTTAGCTTTTAACTTTACTAAGCTCAACATTTTTTTGAAATCCTGTGATGTAGCATTTTTCTGATTAATAAAAAAATTAGCATGCCTATTTGAAATACACATTCCGCCAATTTGATACCCTTTTAGACCAAGCAATTCAATAATCCTTCCGGGTGTGCCATGTTTTTTATACATAACAGGATCACTTTTAAATACACTTCCACAATTTGGTAATTTTCGAGGGAACTTCAATCTTCTTTCTTGCAAAATCAGTCGCATGGTTTTCCGAATTTGATTTTTATCACCTCTGCTTAACCTAAATTCAGCTTGCAAAATAATCCACTTATTTAGTTGAAAAATTGACTTACGGTAGGAAAAATTACAATCTTGTGCTTGGATTTCATGAATTTGTGCATTTTCATCTAGGTAACGGATTTTAACTAGGCTTGTCGAAACTGATTTGCGCTGACTTCCTGCGTTCATTGTGACTATACCACCAATATTACCCGGAATACCCACGCTATGCTCCAAACCCGCTAAACCTTCTACTTGTGTTTTCCGCGCAACATAAGGCATCCACGCGCCGGATTGAGCCATCAAGATTTCATCATTTATTTCAATTTGAGCAAAATTTTCTGCTAATTTAATGACCAAACCTGGGTATCCATTATCATCAAATAAGATGTTACTGCCATGTCCAATAACAAAATAGGGAATTTGCTCAATATTCACCCAATTAACTAGCTCAATAATCTCAGCTTCATTAGACGGAGACGCAAAATATCGAGCTGCACCACCAATGTTAAGCGTGCAGTAGTTACTTAGTAAAAGATCCGTTTGAACAATGATTGGTATTTGCATTATATTTTCTCAGCTACTCCACCCAGTGACTTTAACTTCTGCAAAAAGTTATTATAGCCACGTTCTATTTGCCAAGCATCTTCAATAATGGTTTCGCCCTCTGAAACTAAGCCACACAGGGATAAAGCCGCACCTGCTCTTAAATCTAGCGCCTTAACTGACGCGCCTTGTAGCCCGCCCCCCTTGCCTATAATTTGCAACATATTGCCATTAATAGAATAGTCTAAACCCATTTTTGCCATTTCCGCTGCATAGCCATAGCGGCCTGGAAAACGCAAATCAATAATTCGCGACTCACCTTTTGCACTAGCTGCATAGGCTGCAAGAATCGGCTGAACATCTGAGTTAATACCAGGATGTGGACCGGTACTAATTTCAAGCGGATAACAACATCCCCCCCGAACAATGAGTGAATCATCACCTTTGTAAAACTTGGCTCCACTTTCTTTTAGGTGAATCATTGCAACCTCCAAATCACTATAAGGAAAATGCTTTATTTCTACATCTCCATCCGTCATCACGGCACCCACCAACCAAGTAAAAGCCTCCATATTATCTGGCATGACTGTATAAACAGTACCTTGTAAGCTTTCTACTCCTGTTACTTCAATATGCTCTTGTCCATAAACCTTTATCTTTGCACCCATGGTTTTCAAGAATTCGATCAAATCTAGAATTTCAGGGCGAATATGTGGATTCCAAATACGTGTAACCCCTTTAGCTAGACAACCTGCAATAATGCTATTCTCTGTCGCGCCTGTTGAGCGGATAGATAAATATATGTCAGCCCCAACTAGCCCACCTACAGGTGCTTCTGCAAAAAGCATTCCTTGTTCTTCCCATACATTAGCTCCCAATGTTCTTAAAAGCTTTTCGTGAAGGTCATAAGATCGTTCACCTAGCTTACAGCCACCAGGCAAAGGCACTGCTCCATTACCTGTCCTAGCAGTTAAAGCACCAAGAATTAACAAAGTATTTCGTATCGAACGATCATCCCAATCAAGTGTCGAATTTAATGCGGATTTACCAGAAATCTCCAATACCTCAGGCTCTATTAAATTACAACTTTTGCCAAGCTTCTCTAACATTTCTGCATGAACTTGAGCATCCAACAAATTTGAAGGGTAGTTTTTTAAAGTAATGGTTTCGTCGGTAAGGAGGGAAGCTGCCATTAGACGCAAAACGCTATTTTTTGCACCTGAGATAGTTACCTCACCCTGAAGTTTTGACTTAGAGACTTTAATTTTCATGATTTACCTTTACAATTTTGGCAGGTACACCTGCTACAGTACAATTATTTGGGAAATTCTTCGTTACAACTGCGTTAGCTCCAATAGTGCATGAAGCACCTATATCTATAGAGCCAACAATAACGGCTCCTGAAAACACAACCACCCCTGCTGCAATAGTTGGATAATTATTGGCCTGCCAATCCCCTCTTCTCGCACCACCAAATGTCGTATTTTGATAAATTACAGAATTTTCGCCGATCTTAACGCCTTGACCTATAACGATACCAACTGGATGGGGAAGACTAAGCCCAATACCAATCTGTGCATCAGGATGAATATAGACCCCATAATTACGTTGTAATTTCGTATAAAAATAACGCCCTATTTTTGTATAACCACGCGTATAAAGATTCTGCCCAATTCGATAATTTAAAATACAGTTTGATTGACCATAAGTCAGAAAGTAAATATTAATCAACCTTAAAAGAGGTCTTTTACTATTTTTAAGTATTTCTTCATTTATATATTCAGACAATTTGCGCATTAATTACCCTAAATACTTTAACTGTTACTAACAAATAATGTAAAGCCAATAAAATAGAATACAACAAGAGTGTATAAACCACACTCAAGCTGAACGCAAAAGATACTGTAAACACAATCAATACTAACAGTACCCTTCTAATATTAATGAACAGAAAAAGCTTCTGTTTATCAAAAACAGTAAGTGCATTTATTAAAGGTGACGAAATAAACTGTGTTAACAAATATACAGATAAAAGACTGGCAAATAGGCCAGCTTGCTGCCACTCACTACCAAAAACAAACTGAAACAACCAAGGCCCGAAAAACACTAAAATCAAGAACGGAACTAAAGAAAATAAAAACATTGTCTTTGTAATATCCTTAGTTATCTGATAGATTTTTTTGGGCTCTTTTTGTCCAATTTTAGCAATTTCAGCATAGTAAGCTTGACCAGTGGTAAAACCGATTAAAGCGATAGGCAGTCCCATTGCCATAAGCGCTAAACCTATCTGTCCCGTTATTTCGGCACCAAATATAAAAGCACTAAATAATAATGGCGCCTGCATGGAAAAGACGAGTAGAAGCTCAGATGGTAAACGGTATTTTGGAAAATCTACATATCGATTTAACAAAAAGATAACTCTTGCTTTTTTTATATCCCTAAATTTGAATTTTGTAAAAAAAATCCTGCTCAGAGAAAGTACACCACTGACTTGACCGACCATTTGACCGATTAATAATCCCATCGGCATAATACCCAATAACCCAAGGCTTATTTTGGTTATAGCGCCCATAAAAGCCTGGTGAACCTTTGTTTTGGCCAGTGTTTTAAACGCTTTTTCACGGGTTGCCCAACCACTAAGAATCTCGTAAATACCAGCACCAAAAAGAACAATTGGCAATATCCACCAATATTCAATAATAGCCTGCATCGAAAGTAGCTCCAAAACAGGTTCTGCAACCATCCATAATATAAAAGTGGATAAAAGTGTCATAAATAATAAGGTAGAAAAACAAAGTACCGCCAAATTACTGGCAACTGCATCTTGTTTAGGTAAAGGCAATGCGATTGAGTACCGCATCGTTCCAAAAGGAACTAATAATACGGAAAGTGCTATAAATACAGATAAAACCCCTAAGTCCTCCGGTGAATAAATTCTGGTAATAATTGGAATAGATATAAAACCAATTAATTTAGCAAACCCAGTACCTGTTGCATACACAGCCATATTCTTAAATATAGTACGATTATGAGCATTTGAATCAGTTTGCATTTTACCTGTAATAGCCCTTGAACCAATTCACGAATTTACCAATGCCAACCTCAATCTCAGTGGCAGGTTTAAAATCGATGTCTTTCATTAATTCACTTACATCAGCATAGGTTCTTGGAACATCACCAGGCTGCATTGGTAAATTATTACGAACAGCTTTTTTGCCTACAGCATCTTCAATAGCGTTAATAAAACGTTCTAAAGTGATCGGTTGATTATTGCCAATATTGTAGATTTTGTAAGGGGCTTCTGCATTTGAGAACTCACTTGATTGTGCTTCTGGTATCTTATCCATTACACGAAGAATGCCTTCTACAATATCATCTATATAAGTGAAGTCTCTTTGCATTTGACCATGATTGAATATATCAATCGTTTCACCATTGAGTATCTTTTGGGTAAACGAAAAATAGGCCATATCTGGACGACCCCATGGCCCATAAACAGTAAAGAACCTAAGTCCTGTTGTTGGTATATTGAATAGATGACTATAGGTATGTGCCATCAACTCATTTGACTTTTTAGTTGCTGCATAGAGTGAGATTGGATAATCAACTCGGTCATCCGTCGAAAATGGAATCTTACTATTCATTCCATAGACTGAACTTGAAGAGGCATAAACCAAATGTGCCGTTTTCTGTTGGCGACACCCTTCTAAGACATTTACGAAACCAATCAGGTTTGAATCAACATATGCATTCGGGTTTTGAATAGAGTATCTTACACCTGCTTGCGCAGCAAGATGAATGACGCGATCAAAGGTGTGGTTTTCAAACAAAGATTTCATTGCGTCTCTATCAGCAATATCCATATCAATAAATTGGTAGGCTTGTTGGCAAGATTGTTCTATGCAAAACGTTTTGAGAAAATCTAAACGGCTTTGTTTTAATGCTACATCGTAGTAATCATTTAAATTATCAATACCGATAACATTGTGACCTTGCTTTAATAAAGCTTGAGTAACAAAAAAACCAATGAAACCTGCCGAACCTGTAACTAAAATATTCATCAATCTTTCCCAAATAAATCGCGAGTATAAATTTTGTCTGCCACATCTTCTAATTCTTCAATCATACGATTTGCAATAATGACATCACTCTGTTGCTTAAAACCATGTAAATCTTTAACTACTTTAGAATGGAAAAATTCTGTTTCATTTAAAACTGGTTCATAAATAATGACTTCAATACCTTTGGCTTTGATGCGTTTCATAATTCCTTGAATCGCAGAAGCTCTAAAGTTATCTGAACCCTGCTTCATAACCAAACGATATATACCAACGACCTTTGGATTACGTTTAATGATTTGCTCAGCAATAAAATCTTTTCGGGTGGTATTTGAATCCACAATTGCGCGAATAATATTATTTGGCACATTTTGAAAATTGGCCAACAGTTGCTTGGTGTCTTTTGGTAAGCAGTAACCACCGTAACCAAAACTTGGATTATTGTAGTGATTACCAATACGTGGATCTAATCCCACGCCTTCGATAACTTGCTTACTACTTAAACCGTGGCTTTCACAATAGGTGTCTAGCTCGTTAAAGTAAGAGACACGCATTGCTAGATAGGTGTTAGAAAAGAGTTTGACTGCTTCAGCTTCGGTGCTGTTGGTAAATAAGACAGGAATGTCTACTTGTGGCTTATCAGCACCCTCTACCAATAAATTGGCAAACACTTTGGCTCTAGCAGAGTCTTCACCGACAATAATACGAGATGGATATAAATTGTCATGTAGGGCTTTGCCTTCTCTCAAAAACTCAGGTGAGAAAATAATATTATCGCAGTTGAACTTAGCTTTAACCTGATCGGTGTAACCAACTGGGATAGTCGATTTTATAATCATCACTGCATTGGGGTTAATAGCTAATACATCTTGTATTACCGCTTCGACCGATTCGGTATTAAACGTATTACTTTCAGTATCGTAATCGGTTGGTGTGGCAATAATCACATAAGCTGCATTTTCATAGGCTAAATGTTTGTCCAAAGTCGCCGTTAGATTTAACGGCTTATTGGCTAGAAAATCTTCAATTTCAGTATCGGCAATCGGAGACTTTTTTAGATTTAATAAAGCGATTTTCTCCTGCACTATGTCCAATGCAAACACTTCATGGTGGCGTGCTAATAATACCGATAATGAAAGCCCTACATATCCGGTGCCCGCAACAGCAATTTTCATCTTATAACCCTATTTAATCTTTTTATATATTCTACCAATAAAAAAAAATAATATACAAATATATACTTATCAATTACGGCCTTTTTACACTCGTGGTTAGACACTCTTAAAAACCCAAAGAAAAATCACTTAAATTTACATAAAAAAACTATCAGTTCATTTCATTAGTGCCCGCAATGAGCACCTTAACATCTCTGGTAACCGCGTTAAGCAACTGATTAACGAAGACTTGCTGTAGGTTAAATTCAACTTCTGGATCTTGACCTAAACTAGAGACCCTAAAAAGCAGCCCATCTGGAATTTTGCCATCTAAGGCAAATTTAAACTGTTGTATTTTAAAGTCTAGATCCGTCGCAACCGCCACACCGCCGACGACAATCCAATAGGTAACGAACTCAGTATGGTCGGAACTTACACCTTTTAAAAACTTGACTGGAATTGTTTGGCCATCTGCTACAAGCTCTCTTACTTCATTGCTCTCAATATTAAACCCTTGAGCCGGATAACAAACCTCGGGTTTATGTACGCGCAGGGGATCCGTTTGGTTGGGGCCATAAGCAAGGGATAATATTATTTTATGCTGCTGTCCATTAACATACACTCGTGACATAGTCTGTGAATAAATAGCATCTATTAATTTATCTGTTTGAGGACTGACAATTAATGGCAAACTTTGACTGACACTCTGCCAATCACCAAATGAAAGTGGAATAACCGATTCTAAATTGGGAAAATTTTGATCATCCACTGAATTGGGAACAGGCCGAATAAATTCAGAAAAGACCAAAGCTCCAATGAGTAGCACTAAGATAAACATACTTTTTAGAAGAGTCATTCTTGTGCTCCTAAAGGTATTTCATTGCTAGCTTTTTTCTGGGCGATTTTTAGCTCGAGTTTTTGTAACAAAATATCGGTAGAGATAATAAAAATCAGCGCTGTGCCGTATAAAACAAAGCCAGCAAACTCATGCAAAAACCCTTGCCCGACTTCGTCCCCATAATAATAGGTAATAAGTACTAGAGCGATGACCCGAATAACATTGGCTACAAACGAAATAGGGATAATTAAAGTGGCCAAAGAGACATTACGTATAAACGAGCCTCTTTTGACGAGATGCAAATAGAGTAGCCCCATCGCTTCTAATGAGAAAACTGTATGTAGCCCTGCACAGGCGTCTGCAACCAATAATTTGTAATAACCAATTTGCAGAATGACCCCATCACGTGCAATGGGATAATCAAAATAATAGAGCACCATCTCGACTACATTGGAAACGGCTATTTTCATAGGCATTGTAATCGCGTCCACAACACTACCTGGTAACGGAACAATGAACAGTAGAAAAAAAAGTGGAAACCACAAACGATTTAAAACGGAATAACCGGAGGTAATTAAGATAATAGAGATGAGAATCGGAATCTGAACGGCGACTTCCGCTACTAATATGTATTGCCACTTAGCCAAAATATAGATAATGAGTGAAACAAAGAGTAATGACCAGCCGAGAACAGAATTGCCTTTAGACTCATCACTCTTTAGAAACAACTCTTTCTTTTGCCAAAAAAGAAACAAAGCAATCATTAAGACTAAAGGGCCATGCCCCTGTTCATCTTTAGACCAAAAAATATTGTAAAGCTCAATATAGGTGGGCGTGAATAAAAAAATCAATCCGGCGATAAGAGGAAGCCAAATCAAAAATTTCTTGTTTTTATTGACTTCTAAATCGCCCATCTTGAATCTCACTTGAATTCGTTAAGTACGATACCAACAGGTTCCGCACCGGCAACAATGATTTTTTGTTTGGCTTTTTCAATGGCCGACACCAGCGTTGCATGTCTTTTGGCGACTAGCATGGTACCGTGACAGATGGCAGACAATGTTTGAGCATCACAATGCTCCAATATAGCTGGCGCATCCAATAATATGACATCGTAATGTGTTTGCAATTCACCCAATATTTGTTTAATTTTGGACTGTCCTAATAACTCTAACGGGTTCGGTGGAATGGTTCCGGCAGACATTAGAGACAAATTGGTTAATTTAGAGTGTGTTTCAATTACCTCTAAACCCGCCCTATCAGCTAAAATATCAGACAAGCCGGATTTATTTTTAAGCTTAAAGCGTTTTGTTTGACTAGGTTGGCGCATATCAGCATCAATCAATAATGTTTTTTGACCTAACTGCGAAAACAACACGGCTAAATTAGCGGCAATATAACTTGCGCCGCCTTTGTTTTGAACAGGTGCGATTACCAGTAACTTATTATCAGTAAACCATCTTAAAGAGAGCTGACTTCTGAGCCCTCTTAACCTATCGACATCGTTGCCAAACGATTGAAATGCGGCAATAACACTTTTATCTACAGTGTTATCGTCACTAGAAAGACGGTCGAAATCAAATTGCTGTGATACCACATGTTGAATATCTTCCTGAGTGATTAGACCTAACTTAACCGCAGCATCTCCAAACTTTAATTCATACTGTTTTTGAGCTTTGATAATACGGTCTGCATCTTCTGCTCTGATTTTTCCAGCTTCTAAAAGAAGACTACCAATCGTTTTACTGTTTGTATGTAACTCAACTGAAGTATTTTGCATATCGATTAGCCTTTAGCCTGTCTTGAATAGAGGATTTCACCCAACAATGGAATACCTACATTATTTAAATCATCTGCAGTACGCACCCTTCTATTCAATAATTCAGCAAGCAAGGCGAATCCTACCCCTAATATTAATCCTAAAAAGATGGATAAGAATACATTCAACCTAAGTTTTGGCTTGCTGTGATAGAGTGGTGGAGTGGCTTTGGTTAAGATTGAGACATCACTTTCGCTTAAATCACTTTCTAAAGTAGTCTGACTGAGTCTTTGCGTCGCTAAGGTTAGAACTTGCTCGGAATTCATCACATCACGTTTTAGTACATCCAATTCATTACGATTCGCATTAATATCAAGCAACGTCTGTTTTTGTTTGCTTATGGCAGCTTCCAGGCCGGCTACACTTTGACTAGCAATCTGAAGAGAGCTTTCCAACCGCTTTCTAGCCAATGCGAGCTCTGTAAAGAATTTTGCTTTTAAACTTTTAACTTCCGTTGAGGCCGCAAGATAGTCAGGGTGATTCTTACTGACCTTTTGCTTTAATTCATCAATCCGTACTTCAGCGGCTGAAAGAGCAGACTTAACACCCCGAACGATAGGGTCAATGAGCAACTCACTGTTTCGGCTATCCGGTTTATTAATGGCTTCTAACTGTGACTCAAGATTGAACAGCTCAGACTGAGCAACTACTAACTGGTGAGACAACTGCGACAAGCGGCCCGTCTCTACATCGAGCCTTTCATCTATGGAAACAATTACTTTTTCTCTTTGATATTCTGATAACTTTTCCTGTGCTTTGACTAAGTCTTGGCGCATTTCTTCCACTTGCCCCTTGAACCATACAGCGGTTCTTCGAGAAGGATCAATCTTCATTTCTAAGTTCGTTGCTACATAAGCATCAGCAAATGTATTCGCTAAAGTTGCTGCGTACTTGGGGTCACTTGCTTGATAGCCTATGACAATCACACTACTTGATTTTGATGGAATAACTTGCAAACCACCTAAAATAACACCCGCTAGCCAATTCCGGATATCCACCTTACCTTCAGTTGCCTTAAGGTAAGCCTCAACATAAGTCGGATTTGTGTACAGTCCTAATTTGTCGACTACCTTTAAAGCAACATTCTCACTGCTAATAATATCCACCTGGGTTCCCATATAACCAGGCGTTGATAATGCAGAAGCCCGGTTCCCCGTAATAGTATCTTCACCGGAGTAATTAACCACTAAAGACGTAGTTGCCACGTAAGATTTAGGTAGCCATAAGCTGATTAACGTGACGGTTAATACCGTAAGAAAAAACACAAATAAAGCGATCTTTTTACGTGCATTCAAAATCGTTAGTAATTGATAAAAATTCATTATTTAGACTGCCTTTAGAATAAACTTTCTTGAATGGTAACTATATCGTCCGCGACTATTACGGATGACATGGTTGCCTCAAGCTCAACCAATTGACCATCTTCATTGCGTCGCTGTATCATCAGACCATTTTCAGTACCTCTTGCAGATAACCCGCCGGCCATAGACAAGGCTTGTAGAAGCGTCATATTCGGGGTAAATTTAAAGACGCCCGGACTTCTTGCCTGACCATAAACATAGAAGACAGGGGCTTCTGGCACATAAATAATATCACCTGCACTCATCTGCATATTCACGCTGTTTATTTGTTCAGCATTAGAGTGCAAAATTAATTTTTTTAAATTTATGGAGATTCTTTTTGGCGGAGTTTCGCTCATTCGAATAATGGTAATGAAATCCGAACCTTTAGCCGACACACCACCTGAAATTGCAATAAAATCAAACAAGGTCTTAGCACCTGTTTCTATTGAATATTTCCCAGGCTTAGCAACCTGCCCTAGTATAGAAACTTGCTTACCACTTGATTGGATTACAATAATATTGACTTGAGCCTGCTTCAAAAAACCATCCTGAACCAAGCGCTGGCCTATCAACTGCTCAGCCTCAGGAGGGGTTAAACCGCCTAGTTTGACCCCGCCTATTAAAGGGTAATTAATCTCACCGGAGGCTGACACCTTAGCTTCTGTGGTTAAATCAGGATTTCCATAAACTGAAACACGAAGTAAATCGCCATCATTTATTGGGTTATCTGCTGCCTGTAGCAACGTGGAAAATGATAAGAATAAGATTAAGAGTAAGTTTTTCATATATTTCTCTTCATTAGGTCGTTAATTAAGCTGTTAATTAAAATTATAAATATTCTAAAGCTTGATTGCCAAGCTTAAAGACACTTTATCGGATTCATAATCTCTGAGTAGGAGATCGGAATCTCTCCTACTTTGAGAATAATTCAGACCAATATCAAATTTTCTATGCGGCTTATATCCCAAACCCAAACTAATCGAATCATAAGATTCACTATATTTATCTGTCGTGTTTAAAAAATCACTTATTTGATGGTTAACACGACTATTAACAGAAACCTTCTCTGAAACAGACCAGTTAACCCCTAAACTCGCCCCAGTTGTTTCGCGATCCGTACCAAAAACATCATCAGTTGCAGAAACTCCTCGAGAAGCACCTAGCTTAAACGCTAACTTTCCGGTTGCTTGCAAGTCATAAGATACATTCATATTTAAGCCACTATAACCATTCTTCGCAACATCCTGGTAATCTCGATTAACCAGACCCACTTCTGCATTTAGGTTACTTTTGCCTGTGACGTTCCAAAGCGTCGTCACTAAATAGGAGTTCTGTGTATACTGATTGTCGTCACCAGAATTATTGGGTATATGACTGTCTAATTGAGAAAATTTTAAACCAACTCGACTGCCTGAAGTTACTAAATAATCAACGTTTAAAGAGTGGGTTTGATCCTGCCTTTCAAACAAGGCTTGCGCCTCATTATCGTAGGAAATATTATCATCCTTTATAGCATAACCAATTCGCCAGTCAGGAAGAAAATGCCAATTCGCGTTAGCAGATAAACTATCTGTCGTCTTTTCACTGCCTTGCTGATCAATTGAGTTCGCAAAATCACCCAATGCGACCTTATGAGCCATTCCGATTCGCCCCTGAACATGGCTACCGACTAACCAATTCCATGCGGCAGATAAATTCTGACCTGTATTATCTAGACTTTCATTTTTATCATAGCGACTATCTATCATGGACGCATTGACCAGAAACTGTTGGCGACTGGCTGTCCAATTCATTTTTAGTCCGACAGCTGTTTTATAAATCGTATCAGACTTACTTAAAGTCGAAGGTAACGAGGATTCGTCTACACTGGAATCAAGTCGATATAAATTACTATCCTGCACTGTCTTTATCGACACATAAGGCTGCACCGTATTTTCTGCTTTGACCAGGCCTGGTAATAACAATGTAACGCCCAACAGTAATCTTATGGATTGAAATATTTTCACAAATTCAGCTTCTTTTACAGTAATCAAATATAAGCTTTAAGGCTTTGTAGCAAACTCACCTAGATATTCAACTTGAGCATTCCCTTTTAAAGATTCAACTAATTTCTCAGTAGCTTCTTTTTGTTTTTGATTATATAGCTGACGTCCAATCGCTGGCGTAGCTTGTTCAAGTGTTATTGGCTGTGCTAAAGCTTGCTGTAACTCGATGACCAAAAGGCCATCCGACATTTTTAAATAACCAACATCACCTACTTTCAATACATTTAAAGGCGCTAGCAGTGGTGGTGGTAATTTTTCGGATGCCTTTGCCTCTACAACCTTTTTATAAGCAATGCCTTTCTCCTGCAATATCGGCAATAATTCTTCAAGTCTTTCTATCACTTTTAACTCAGCGACTAATGACTCCAAAGCATCTTTTTCAACGGGCATAGTCAACTGCGTATAAACAAATACTTTTCTGTCCGCAAAAATTTGCGGATGTTCATTATAAAAAGCCTCTATTTCTTGTGAAGTAGGCTTTCCCACGCCTTGTAAGGTACGCTGAACATAAGCATCTACAAGAACTTTCCTTTTAGCGGCTTCAAGCGCGCTTAAAATATCTGGACTACGGTCAAGCCTGGCTTGTTTAGCCGCCTGCAAGACTAAGGTTTGATCGACCAAGTGATCTAAGGCTTTGAGTTTAATCTCTTGTTGATTTTCCTGGGTGACCTTGACTCTTAATTGACCTAACGTCTGGTTTAGCTGATGAACGGTAACTTCTTCGCCATTCACATTGGCTGCAACCTGACTATCTTGCTTCTTGTCGTTATTTTCTCCGCCACAACCAACTAATATAGTGGACATAAATAGTGCTGAAACTAGTACTTTAACTTTCATATTCACCCAAACCACTCGCTTAATTAGTAAAATTTATGACTGAATTTAAGTATACGCAATTCTCACCAGACAGACAATCTTAATTCGAACTTAAAATGAAGAATACAACAGACAGCTAATTCGCTTATTCACAGACAAAAAAAAGGGCATGAATAAATTCACGCCCCTCTCCATTACACCCTCTACTGGCGATGTAATTAATTTAGCTTAAATGAAGCCGCTTTACGACGACGCGCCATAAAACCAACCAAACCCAAACCTGCAAGCATTAAAGCAACAGTGCTTGGCTCTGGAACAGGTGTTGTAACAGAACTGAAGTTACCAGCAAAAGAATAGTTCCCGTACTGAGAACCAGTAACAGTGCCATCAAAATCAAGTCTATAAGTACCAGCGCCTATAACACCGTTAAAAAACTCTGTTGTACCCGCACTCAAAGACCAATCATACACAGCAGACCCTACGATAGTATCATCAATAGCACTGACTGTTTTATACAAAGCAACCGTTAGCGGATCAATAGCAACCGTAACCTCTCCACCTACTGCCGTTTGAGATTTTGAGTCAACCAAAAACCCAAATACCTGTTGAGCAGGATCAAAGTTAAAAGTCCAATAATGACTAAACACAGTACCAAAACCTAAAATATCGGTAATCGTTTGTGAAGTCTGTATGGACCCGTCAGTAACATTTCCAAAATCGCCCTTATCAAGGTCAATCGCGGAATTTGCAACATTTAAAGTTAGCATCATTGAAGCTGCTAACATAATTTTTGTAAGTAAGTTCAAAATGAACCTCCCATTTTAAGAGTAAGTTTAACTACAAGTTAAGTGTGCAACCCAGCTATCTTTAATCCGTAAACACCGCGTTGTGACCACTTTCCAAAGACCTGAAGCTTTCCGAGCCTGACTCACGCCAGATTTGGCCTAGACTTAAAATTCTTTGACAGTTTACCTGTAAAAAAACGACTTAACAAAATTAATTACTCACTTTTACCAACCCTCTACAAATATATACCAAAATACTTAATGTACTGGTTAATATGCATTCTTATGCACAAAGCCCTTAAATACCGTCATGAATATAATTTTGATATCCAACCAAAGTGACCAGTTACGGATATAGTGAAGGTCATAACGAACACGGCCTTCCATTTTATCTAACGTATCTGTTTCCCCCCTAAAACCCTTTATTTGCGCTAAGCCGGTAATTCCGGGCTTAATTTTATGACGTAACATATAACCCATAATTTGTTTACGATACTCTTCATTGTGCGCAATCGCATGAGGTCTTGGCCCGACAATCGACATACTACCAGCCAACACATTTAGGAATTGCGGCAGCTCATCCAAAGAGGTACGTCGTAAAAAAGCACCCAATGGAGTAATTCGGGCATCTCCCTTGGTCGCCTGCGTAACTTTTTCTCCATTATCCATCACGGTCATCGACCGAAACTTCCACACTGCGATATTCTTACCACCTATTCCATAACGCTGTTGTTTGAATAACACTGGACCGGGAGAAGTCATTTTAATTGCTATGGCAATCACGACCATCGGAATAGAAATCAATGTCAATATCAACAAACTCAAAACGATATCTTCCGTTCGCTTTAGCACACTGCCAAAACCAGCGAAAGGCGTTTCATAAATACTGATTGCGGTAACACCTTGGTAATCTACCCAACGGGAGTTAATTAGGTTAAAGGTAAACATATCAGGCACTAAATACACTGACACAGTACTGTCTGACAATTCATCGACAATGTATTTGATTCTTTTTTCTGCAGAAAGGGACAAGGTGATATAAACCACATCCAACTGACCGGTACGGCAATCTTCAAGCAGTGTATCCACACCGCCAGCAACCTGTACAGTTTGATGTGGCAAACGTCGACCTTTTTCCTGTTTGGCCCGATCATCATAATAGCCGGCAAAGCGAAAACCGTTGCATTTGTCACCGACCAAAATCTTCTCTAATCTGCGTCCTAAATCTGTTGCGCCGACAATGCCTACTCGACGGGTATTATGGCCTTTTCCCCGTAAATAACCGAGCATCAGTCGAGCGCTTAAATGCCAAGATACCACCAACAAAGGGGCAATCGCAAACCAGTTTAAGACATAAAACTCTTGATACCAGTGCCATTTGAGCCAAAAAATATCAAGAAAAACAATCAACGTAACTGCAATAATCCAAGAAGTGAGGACTGCACCCATCTCTTTATAACGGCGAACCCCTCGCCATGAGCGATACACATCCTGCATTTCGGCAAAAAAGTTATAAAAAATGACCGATAAGAGTGCCAGCCACATTGTGGTCGCATCCCATACAATATGGTACAGGTAAGATAATAGCGCCAGACTTCCTAAAATCAGCAAGCTATCGGCAAGTCGCGCCAATGCATTCAGCGACGTATCATAGTGTCGTACTCTTCCTAAACTCATATCAAACCCTCCTCGACAAACCACTAACGGCCAGACGATTAGTATAAAGCCTTATGCTACAATTTGGTTTAATTAATTTTTCGTTGATTTATAAAACATACCGGTCATTAATAAAAATCCTGCTATTACCATAGGTAAAGAAAGTAACTGACCCATCGTTAACCAATCCCACATAAGGTAGCCTAGCTGTGCATCTGGCACTCTCCAGAACTCGACGATAAAACGGAATGTTCCGTAACCTATTAAGAACAGACCGGCGACACTGCCTGGGCTTCTGGGTTTACGTGCGTAAATGGCTAAAATAATAAACAGCACAAAGCCTTCTAATAAGGCTTCTAAAAGTTGTGTTGGGTATTTTTGAACCACGGTTTGTAGTACAGGATCATAAACGGTCATCCCTAAGGGCGAGTCGGTTATTTTGCCCCATAATTCACCATTAATAAAATTACCGATGCGTCCGGTTAATAAACCAATCGGGATGAGCGGCGCGACAAAATCAGCAACCTGAAACACGCTTTGCTGGGTTTTGCGCGCGAATAACAACATAGCAATGGTGACCCCAATCAAGCCACCGTGAAAGGACATCCCCCCTTGCCAAACTTTGAAGACCAACAAAGGTTCGGCAAGGTATAGGCTTAAATCATAAAATAGGATATAACCTAAGCGCCCACCCAAAATCACACCCATTGCAATATAGAAAAGCAGGTCACTGACCATTTCGGTGTGCCAAGGTTCTATTTTTCGGGCACGCAAACTACCATAAAACCAGCCTAGGCCAAACGCCAAAAGATACATTAGGCCGTACCAGTGAATTTGTAAGGGTCCAAGGGCTAAGGCCACAGGATCAATTATTGGATATTGCCACATAGAGTTACTTCTTGATTTTAGATTAATGAATCGCCTCAACACACTCTAAAACATATCGAGAACACTGTCTACAGTACATTTCGATGAGATTCAGTAGGGAGTTATTTAAGCGTTATTGAGGTGATAAAAGTTGTTAAGAATGATAACAAAAAACCACCAGGCCTGGTGGTTGTATTATTGGATGTTTCAGAGGTGTTATTTAGAAGGACTTAAGCCAATTACCTGTGACAATTCGCAACCATGAAAACGCAACTCACGTGAAGCATTTTAAATCTTAAACTGATGAATCAGCTTTTCTAACTTATCTGCAAACCCTTGTAAATCATGCCCGGCTTTTTCAGTATTTTCAGCCCCTAAAGCCGCATCTTCTGTGACCGAATGGATTTGACTGATATTCTGATTAATCTCTTGCGCCAACACACTTTGCGCATGCGCGGCATTCGACATTTGCTCACTCATTTTATTAATATCATCCATTAGAATGGTGACGGGCTGTAAGGTTTCTTTGGAGGCAGAAATGGCCGCAGAACTGGATCTTGTTGCCTCTAGTCCCGTCTCAACCACGGCAACCGTTGCCAATGTCGCTTGGCGAATCTTATCGATGATTTGTCCAATTTGTACAGTGGATTGTTGCGTCCTATGCGCCAGACCACGAACCTCATCCGCCACTACGGCAAACCCTCGCCCATGTTCACCAGCGCGAGCAGCTTCTATAGCGGCATTCAACGATAGTAAATTGGTTTGCTCGGCAATCTCACGAATCACATTCACGACCGTACCAATAGATTCACTGTCCAATCTTAACTGCTCAACCGATTCTGACATAGCTGTCATCCCATGAGATAGCTTTTGGATTTCGTTGGCGGTGCCAAGCACTTTATCACCGCCTTCTTTGACCCGTTCAGCAGCTTGCTGTGTCGCACGTGAAGTATTCTTAGAATGATCTTCAACACTCTTGGATTTACTGGTCATTTCAATCATCGAGCTCGATAATAGACCCGTAGAAGACAATTGGCGCTGCGTGCCTTCCTTGGCTTGCTGAGTAATGCCGAGTAATTTGTTAGAAGATACTTCCAGTTGTTCAACGGTATGAGAAACTTCTGTTAGCATGGTGTGAATCTTAATCACAAAATCATTGAAATAGCCGGCAAGCGCGCCCATTTCATCCTGACTTTTCACAGGTAAACGTCGAGTTAAATCGCCCTGCCCTTTGGAAATGTCTTTCATAGCGTCTGCAATTTCGTTAATTGGCTTAACCACCGCGTCCGTCACTCGACGTGAAACCATCATGCCTGTAAGCTGACCGATGAAAGATAAAGTCAATAAAATAATGATGTTATTCAAACTACTGCTCAACAGCTTTTCACTTTCTTGGGTCATCTCTGTAACCGCTTTTTGTGATGAGCCTGTTAATCTGTCTTCTAGCTCAGTAAATATAGGCGCTACTTCAGTTTGTAACAGCCAAGTATCCATGCGCCATTTATCGCCCTGATGTATCCCTTTCAGCACCATATAATGCTCTCGGTAAGACTGATATAGGGTTTGTACTTTTTCAATACCTTCCTCTTCTTCAAAAGTCAGTTCAACGTCCGTCTGCCTTACAATTTTTTCGGAAAGCGTTTCAATCAAATCCAAATAGTTCTCAGTCATTTCTGCCATAGAATCATTTCTAAATGCAACATAACCTCGTAAACTACTCATGACATTCAACCAAGCTTTCTGGAGCTGTAAAACATCCGTTACGAGATCTTGTCTATCACTGGAGAGATTATCCAATTCTGAGTTCACCATCATATTGATGGTCTGTTGCATACCCGTCGCTAGATTTAGCATGTTTTTATTGACGTAAGCAAATGCCGGAAATTTATTACTGCGATTTGCTTGCAGGGCTTTAATTTGTTCAACTAAAGCCGGCAATTTATCTAGGCTTGCCTCTATATGTAGGTAATTTTGTGCTTGTTCGTTAGATTCGACATTTTTCAACTGCCAATTTGATTGCGTATCTTTTAACATTTGTTTGACAGTTGCCATGCCTGCATCATATTTTTCAATCATTTTTGTATCATTGGTTGAAATATACATACTCAACGCATTCATACTCTTTTCAAGTAAAAATGCCATCTCCGTCGCCTCAACTGCAATGGGCTGTTTTTCATTCACAATCGTCGCAACACCAGACCGCACGACTGCCAGATTAACTGCAGCTTGAATGGTAATAATGGCTAACACCACCCAAATAACGCCAAAACCAAAACGCATTTTTTGTTTGATGGTTAATTTTCTTAAAAATTTATTCATAATGAGCAACTTGTTATTTTTTTGACAGTTAACACGACAATAGCAATATAAAGGCCACTAAAGCAAGATCTCTAAAACAGAGGTAAATTAGTTTGTATCTCATACCCAATAAATTAATAAAACGATTGATAGAGATTGGATAAAATCGTTCATTAAGCGTTGATAAGTTCGCCCCAGATAAATCCTTGTAAAGGCTAATCATAAGCAGGCAAGTCACGATAAGTGAAGGGTTAGGGGATTTTCCTAAGCTTTTTGCGGTTAACGTCGCGAACTTTTCATAAACGATATTCATGTGACAAAAACACACCTTAAACTTTGGATTTTATTTAACGCACAGGATAGTTGCCACGAGCGATCAGCCCGCCATCAATAGTGAGAATACTACCCGTCATCCAAGCGGTGGCATCGGATAATAGATAAGCGGTGGCTTCGCCCATTTCTTCGGTAGTGCCGTAACGACCTGCTGGCATGGTTGCTTGCCACTTTTTCGCCATTTCAGGCTTCAGTAAAATCGCCTCGGTACGCTCCACCGGAACAACACCCGGCGCTAATACATTGACTCTAATCTGATATTGCCCCCACTCTATCGCTTGGACTTTACTAATAGCATCTAAACCTGCTTTTGAGGCAGCATAGGCAGAAAACCATTCACAAGTCGCTTGGCCGTGAATACTACTATTATTGACGATTGCACCCGCTTGCTTGGCATCAATACAGGCCTGTGCAAACGCATTGCTTAGCTGATAAGGCGCATGCAGGTTCACATTTAAGGTTTCAGAGAACTGCTTACCGAATGGATCTTTCAAAGCAGTGACTTTAGAGACGATGCCTGCATTATTCACCAAACCATCTAAGCCAGAAAAAATTGACCAGGCCTGGTTGAAAAAATCAGATAAGGACGCAAGTTCTCTAAAATCACATTGTAAGATACTGACTTGCGAGCCTGAGTCTAAAGCGATCGATTCTACCGCTTTAAGTGTTTGTTCAATTCCTGCTTGATTACGATTGTAATGTAAAACGAGATGACAGCCTTCTCGCGCCAGCACTTTCGCCATACCGGCACCGATGCCACTTGAAGCCCCGGTAATGAGCACTCTTTTACCTTTTAAGCCTTTCATAGAATTCTCCCAAAAACCTTCTCTAAAGGTTTATCTAGCATTCGCTTAATCGTTGATGATACTAACCAATCGTTCGACAATTTTTTCAGTCGCTTTGGTTTCAGCCTGCGCTCGAATACTTTGCGAGGCTAAAGCTCTTTTCTCTGAATCCTGACACCACTCGGTTAAGTGCTTTGCCAACAATTGTGGCGTTAAATCGGACTGCTGAATGATTTCGCCACCACCAATTTTCTGCAATGCCATCGCATTCGCGGTTTGATGGTCATCGACGGCATGCTGATAAGGCACCATAATCGCAGGGCGTGCTGAGGCCATCAACTCACTGACAGTCAAAGCTCCTGAACGGCATAACACCATATCGGCAGTCGCATAGGCCTTGAGCATATCATCAATAAAGGGCACAACATTGGCACGCATCCCAGTGGCTTGATAAGCTTGATTAGCACGCTCCAGTGTTTTGCCTCCCGCTTGATGCGTAATGACCGGACGATCATTTTCCGCCATTAAAGCCAAAGCCTGAGGAAGTATTTCATTCAAAGCCAAGGCACCTCGGCTACCACCTAATACCAATAAATGACAAGGCTGGGTGTTTTCAACCGCGGGTAAAGACTCTAACCCCGCTCTAACCGGATTACCGATGGTGACGACATTTTTACCTTTAAGGGTTTCTGGCGGAAAAGCTGTGATGACCAATCGAGCAAATGGCGCAAGCAGCTTATTGGTTAAGCCTGGAATGGCATTTTGCTCATGCAATACCAATGGAATGCCTAGCGATTTAGCCGCTAATCCGCCTGGTCCGCAGACAAACCCACCCATACCTAAAACTAAATCCGGTTGCTCTTGTTTAATAATCTGTTTGGCCTGTAACCATGCTCGAGAGACATTAAGCGGCGCCTTTAACCAGCCTAACAGACCATTACCTCTTAAGCCTTTGATACTGATGGCATGAAAAGGAATATTGGCTTTCTCCACCCAAGTGACTTCCATCCCGCCTAGGGTACCCATCCAAACGACTTTTACGCCTTGTGCTTTAAGGGCTTCGGCCAAAGCGATACCTGGAAAGACATGCCCTCCGGTCCCGCCCGCCATAATCAGTACTTTACTCATTGAAGTCACTGTCCTTATTGTGTCATGTGTTATCTAGTGTGTTTTGTGGCATATCGCCTAAGGAGCAGCTTGGTTGGTCTTTAGCAAGCCCTACAAGTTTGAGCAAACTTAGCCCTTATGACGATGTTTTTTTAATGGTTAGCGCTCTATGGCGCTTCGCCTTACCGGTTGATGTTCTTGTTTTGGACGGTGTGACAGTCGGCTCTTCAACCTCAGCTTCCGGTTCTACTACACGCTTTTCTCGTGGATGAAACCGGCTTTCATAATCGACTCTAAAGACGACGGCTAACGCAACAGACAATAACAATACACTACTGCCGCCATAACTCATAAAGGGTAGCGTCAACCCTTTGGTTGGAAAGGCGCCTAGATTGACCCCCATATTAATCCCCGCCTGGAGAATAATCCAAATACCAATCCCATAAGCCACCATGCCACCAAAGAAGTGATTGACCTCAATGGCCTTACGCCCAATGCTAAAGAGGCGATGCAAAATCGCAAGATAGAGTAGCACCAAAAACACCACACCGACGAAACCAAACTCTTCGCCAAAGATAGAAAATAGAAAATCGGTGTGGGCATCTGGCAAATAAAGCAACTTTTGGATACTGCCACCCAGTCCCGTTCCAATCCAATGACCACTACCAGAGGCTATCAATGCCTGGGTTAACTGATAACCTGCTCCAAAGGGATCTTGCCAAGGATCAAGAAAGCTACTAACACGTGCCATACGATATTCAGAAGTGACGACCAGAACCACTAAAATGATTACCATCGGAAAGACGGTTAATGCAAAGTAACGCCAAGGCGCTCCTGCAATCAACAGCATGCCTGTGATCATAATGGCGATGACAAACGTACTGCCGTAATCTGGCTCTAACAATAACAAAATGGCCATCACACCAAACGGTAACGCTAAACGAATGACCGCTTCAAAACTCTCTTTTACAGCCAAAGCGTGACGATCTAGATAGCCCGCCATAAAGACAACAATGGCTAACTTCATAAATTCTGAAGGTTGAAAGTTCATAAACACCAGTGGTAACCAGCGTTTACTACCATTGATTTCCCGCCCGAAAATTAAAACCGCAATCAGTAATAGTATTGCAAACAGGAATATTTTCCCACGATGCGTCTCCCAAAAAGAGAGGGGGATTTGAAATACGATATAGGCGGCAATGCCGCCCAACCCCATTGAAATCATTTGACGAATAAAATAGTGGTCAGGTCTGCCAAAACGTTGTTCACTGATGGCCACCGAACTGGAGGCGACCATCATCAAGCCAATGACCATCAACATCGTAACCAAGCCCAGTAGCCAATAATCCATCGGCCACTGTTTACTATTTTCTCGCCAGCGCGCTATCATAAAAAGGATTGAGAACCGTCTGAAATCAAATCGGCATAACACTCTTGGACGAGCTGACCATAAATATCACCCCGTTGAGCATAGTTGGCGAACTGATCAAAACTGGCACAAGCAGGTGAAAACAACACACAATCATCAGCTGATACTAATGACTTCGCTAAATTAACCGCTTGCTGCAAATCTGCTACACATGTCACTGTCAAGCCTTGTAGAGCCTCTGCAATCTGTTGCTGATCTCGACCAAATAAGATGGTATGTCGACAAAAACCCTCGACCGCTGGACGCAATCCTGAAAAATCTGCATCCTTACCCACGCCACCGGCAATCAAAACCAATTGACCCACCGTTTGCCCAGCAATGCTTTCTATGGCGGTTAGGGTCGCACCCACATTTGTGCCTTTGGAATCATTAATCCATGAAATCCCTTCATAACAACCGACCAATTGAGTTCTGTGAGGAAGACCGTCAAAGGTTTTAAGCACCCATGCGAACTGTTCAGCGGTGACATTAAACGGCTTACATAACGCCATCATCGCTAAGGCGTTGAGCTGATGATGATGCCCTCTAAGCTTCATATCAGAAACGGCCACCAACGGCGTGCTACCAAAACCCAACCAGGCCTGTTCATTTTTATCACCAGCTTCCGCAGGAGCGACTTTAATCAATCCATAATCGCTGTCAGAGTGAATAAAGTCTTCGCTGATGCCAAAATGATTGATTTGCGCGTGATGAATCATACCCAAGGTGCTAAAACCTTCCGGTAATATCGCCCATTCTGAATTCGCAAAAACTTTGGTTTTCGCTTGAATATAAGCTTCTAAATCGGCGTAACGATCCATGTGATCTTCTGAAATATTCAGTACGGTTGCCGAAACGGTATTCAAAGAATAGGTGGTTTCTAATTGAAAACTCGACAACTCAAGGACATAAGCATCATATTCATTCTCATCCATCAATAAATCCAATACCGGCTCACCGATATTACCGCCCACTGCGACTTGATAACCTGCTGCTTGTAGCGCCATACCCGTCATAGTGGTGACCGTGCTTTTGCCGTTTGAGCCTGTAATCGCAACCACAGGCACGCCGACCGCTCGAGCAAACAGCTCGACATCGCCAATAACTTGTTTACCGAGTTTTTTAAGCGCTACCACCCATGGCTCTAACTTAGAGATTCCCGGACTCAAAACGATGGTTTCAAACTGACTGTACCAAGTCGTTGGAATCGAGCCCAAAGCAAATTCTATATGCGGAAAATCGGCTTGTAAAACTTCAATATCTAAACTTTCACGGGTATCAAACGCCAAGCAGACCTCGCCCTGCGCTTCAAAATAGCGTAAAACAGATTGTCCAGTAATACCTAAACCCGCGACTAAATACATGTATTGATTCCTTACTTTCTCAATGAGAGCTTATATGATCTTTATGAACCATTTTCTAGGTTCGTTTCGTACAACTATCGAAGTTTTAAACTCGCTAAACCAACCAATACTAAAATAATCGTAATGACCCAAAAGCGTACAATGACTTGTGATTCATGCCAGCCTTTCTGCTCGTAATGATGATGTAACGGTGCCATTAAAAAGATGCGTTTCTTTCTGAGTTTATAAGAGCCGACCTGCAAGATCACCGAGACCGTTTCAGCTACAAAAATACCACCCATAATAAATAGTACCAACTCTTGTTTAACAGCAATCGCCATACCGCCTAAAGTCGCCCCAATTGCTAAAGAACCGACATCCCCCATAAAGACTTGTGCCGGATGGGCATTGAACCATAAGAATCCGAGACCTGCACCAACGAGCGCGCCAGCAAGAATGGTCAGTTCACCCACGCCTGGAATGTATGGGATATTCAGGTAATCCGAAAAATACACATGCCCTGAAAGATATGCAAACACGCCCAAGGCACCCGAAATCATCACCGTCGGCATTATCGCCAGACCATCCAAACCATCGGTTAAATTAACTGCATTCGAGGTGCCGACAATCACCAGATAACTCAATAAAATAGTCCAAGCGCCTAAGTGAATGACGGTGTCTTTCATATACGGAATCAACAGATCCGTTTCTGCCGGTACCGTCGCTAGACGGAACATGGCATAAGCGGTGGCAAAACCGATAATCGATTGCCATAAAAATTTGGTGCGTGAACGCATGCCTTCAGGGTCTTTGTAAACGACCTTCATATAATCATCAATAAAACCAATCACACCAAAGCCCAGCATAGAGAGCGTAATCACTAACAGATAATGGTTAGTTAAGTCCCCCCACAACACCACCGCCATGGCAACTGAAAACAGAATCATGGTACCTCCCATTGTGGGCGTACCGGCTTTGACTAAATGGGTTTGTGGACCATCTTGGCGAATTGATTGACCTACTTTTAAACGTGTTAACCACCGAATCATCGCTGGTCCGACCATAAAGGAAAGAATTAAAGCGGTCAACACACTCATAATGGCGCGCATAGTAATATAACTAAATACGCCAAAACCAGAAATATACTGTTGTAGATATTCCGTTAGATAGATCAACATCGTTTTAATCCTTTATGACTAAGTCAATTGGGTTGCTCACAACCCTTATTATTTTTATATTTAAGTAACGGCATCAACCGTTATTTTGAAACCTGTTCAATCACTGCTTGAGTCACGCGCTCCATCTGCGCACTGCGTGAACCTTTCACCAAGACATTCGCTTGAGCATTCTGCTGTGATTGCTGTGTTAAAAGTCTAATCAATTCTGCTGAAAGCACTGCATGACTATCGAAATAAGCCCCCTGTGGACCAAAGAGCGACGCCATATTCTGAGTCGCTAGACCATAAGTGAATAAGAAATCTACGCCTTGTTGTTTGGCATATTCAGCAATCTCTTCATGGGCTGATAAAGCCGTTGCGCCCAATTCTGCCATCGCTCCTAAACATAAGATTGCCAGGCCTGGTAAGCTTGTGAGAGCATCAATACCTGCCTTAACCGAAGCGGGATTGGCATTATAACTGTCATCAATCAGCCAACCCGTCTTGATTGCTTGTTTTTGCAATCGGCCTGAAACGCCATTGAAAGCCTCCAGGCCTGGTTGAATTTGTGGCCAACTTAATCCGGCATTCAAGGCAACCGCCACACAAGCCGCAGCATTGAGGGCATTATGATGACCTAAAACCGGCATTTCAACCGTTTTTTTCTGACATTGAATACTTGGGTCTAAGCTTGATGTAAAGTGTAAGTCAAAGCGGATGCCTGAATCAGTGACCTTAAAATGACTCACCCGCACATCCGCGTCACGACTTGCCTCAGATTCCGTCCCGAAACTCACGACCTTTGTAACACCTAAAGTAGCGGTAATAGTTAACCAATCCGCATACCCTGGCGAATCACAATTGATAACGGCAACGCCTTGCATTAAATCGCTCTTGTTAGAATCACCCTTCGCAGCAATTCGTTGATTTAAGCCCTGGAAGATTTCACCTTTGGTGTCAATCACGCCCTGTAAACTGCCAAACCCTTCCAAATGCGCGCCAGAGGCATTATTAATCAAAGCAATATCCGGCAAGGCAAGATGCGTAAGGTAAGCGATTTCTAAAGGGTGATTCGCACCCATTTCAATAATAGCGTATTCATGTTCTGGACGAAGATCCAGCAGGGTTCTCGGCACACCAAAATCATTATTCAAATTACCTTCAGTTGCCAACGTTTTGCCGACTTGCTGAAAAATCTCTAACAACATTGTCTTAGTCGTGGTTTTGCCGTTACTTCCGGTAATGGCAATCAGTTTTTTCAGAGGCATTTGCAGCCGATGCCACTTGGCAAACAAGCCCAAAGCAATCCGAGTATCCTCTACCAAAACACCTGGCACACTCAACTCCTGTGATTCGGGTAATTCAGAGATTAATACGGCGACGGCCCCTAGTTGAATCGCCTGTTTGATAAACTGATGGCCATCAAAATGCTCGCCTTTAATGGCAATATACAATGCCCCTGCTTTGAGGGTACGCGTATCCGTACTGATGCTGGTAAAATGAACAGGATGCTCAGCGTCCACAATACCGATCAAATCACCGTCGACACTCAGACATAAATCTGCCAATGTCCAACTAAACGATTTTACATTGTCGCCTGCAGGTGTTTGCGCTTGAAGTTTGCTCTGCATCCGTTGGTTTCCTTCCGCCGCTTGAGATGAATTTACTTGGTTTTGTAATCGGCCGACCAAGTCCTCTGGGGAGAGTGTTTTGTGATCGTTTTCTTTATTTTTCATTTGTTGATTTCTCCATAGCCTACTCCGGAGACTGCTCAAGAGGACGATCCAGCCAATCCAATACGATTTGCTCATCACTAAAAGGGGTTTTCACCCCTTGTATATCTTGATAGAGCTCATGCCCTTTGCCAGCAATGACGACAATATCTTCCGGTGACGCTTGAACTAATACTTCCTCAATCGCCAGTTGACGATCTGCTTGCTGTAACACCGCCTGCGGCTTTTTAAAACCACTGAAGATTTGTTGTCTTATCTGCTGAGAATTTTCAAAACGCGGATTATCATCGGTGACCATCACCTTATCTGCAATCTGTTCCGTGACAGCGGCCATCAACGGCCGTTTCCCCTGGTCGCGATCTCCACCACAGCCAAAGACAACCCATAATTGACCAGGCCTGGTCGCTTTCATTGAAGGTTTGACCGATGCTTGAGACTGATTAAGCCTGTCGTCACCAATCAAGTGTTGCTTCACAGCAAGCAACACTTGCTCAAGCGCATCAGGGGTATGTGCAAAGTCGACAATCACAGTCGCTGACGGCCTAGTAGATAACTGTTTTACGCGTTGCATTCGACCGGTCACCGACTGTAAATTTGCGACTTGTCTCTGTAAACTTAATCCCGCAAACCCCGCCACCCGACTGGCCAATAAAATAGCACAGGCGCAAAGGATGTTTTCGACATTAAAACTCCCTAAAAGAGGGGTCTCAACTTCTAAAGACTGACCTTGCGTATCTAAGATGAATGACAATCCATTTGTCTTTAACTGTAATTTTTTACACAGTAAATCAGCGTGCGAAACTTCAATTGGAATGCTCGCCGCTTGCTGTTCTCGATGACTGCAAGCGTAACTGAAAACCGAAGCTAACTTACCTGAGGTCGCTAAGGTTACACCGATCTCATCATTTAGATTTAGGATTTGATGTTTAGACGTATAATCCGTAAATAATTTTTGTTTAGCGCGTTGATAGTGTTCAACCGAACCGTGAAAGTCCATATGATCTCGGGTGATTTGCGTTAACGCCACCGATTCAAAAACAACCTGTTGGATGCGTCCTAACTCTAAAGCGTGGGATGAGACCTCCATCAAAACCCACTGGGCACCCAACGTGATAAATTCCGCCAACAGTCGATGGACACTCACGACATCTGGCGTAGTATTTAAAGTCGTTTGTAGGTCACTAAACAATCCATTGCCTAATGTACCGATTAAGGCCGTTCTCTGCCCTAATCCCTCTAATAACTGTGCCGCATAAAATGCCGTAGAGGTTTTGCCGTTGGTGCCGGTAATGCCGACTACCTTAATACGTTTACTTGGTTGTTCATAAAACCAGTGCGCTAATACCCCTAAATTATCAGCAAGATTGTCGACGACTAATACAACGCAATGTTGGGTAAGACTCGCATTATGGGCATTAATAAGGGTTTGTTCAACTTGATTTAGGACTCTATCAGAGATGACCAAGCCTGGTTGCTTTGTCAACACTGCCTGCAAATGATTCAAGCCATGTTGGCTACCGCCTTGCATGGCAATAAAGCCGTCGTTTTGCTGAATCGTGCGTGAATCTAAAGCAAGCTGATTAACAGCAAACTCTGTATAGCCAACAACGTGCAATTCCGTGAGCAAGCTTGTCTGTAAAAAAGTGGTTATTTCTGCAATGCTTTTCATTTGCGCAGACCTCTAGAATTCAGTTCAATCATTTGATCAGGCGCAATATTTCTTAAACGTAATGCTTCTTGCATGACTTCACTGAACACCGGCGCCGCTACCAAACCGCCATAATAAACCCCACGACTCGGTTCATTCACAGCGATCGCCATAATGAATTCAGGATTAGAGACAGGTACGATTCCGGCAAACACTGAGAGATAGCTATTTTCTTTATAGCCCCCCCTTTTAATTTTGTGTACTGTACCGGTTTTGCCCGCAACCCGATAACCTGGAATTTGTGCTTTGGGCGCCGTGCCTTTCTTAGAGACGGCTGCTTCCATCATCTTTAGCACTTCAAACGCCACGTCTGGCTTGACCAACTGCTCGCCTTGCGGTGCTTGTTCCAATTTAATCACACTTAAAGGCAGCATTCTGCCGTGATTAGAAAACAGTAAATAGGAGTGCGCTAAGTTCAGCAAATTTATATTAAAACCATATCCGTACGAACTTGAGACCTGATCGATATCCTGCCACTCTGAAGTCGGCTTTAGGTAACCCATCGCTTCACCCGGTAGAAACAGCCCACTGTCTTGACCAAAACCAATCTCTGTCCAAAAATCATGTTGCTGCTCGGGGGTCAGTTTCAAGGCAATTTTTGAAACCCCGACATTACTCGATTTTTGCACAATGCCTATTGGTGTCAAAACGCCATTATTATGGGTATCGCTAATACGATTACCTTGCACACGAATTGAGCCAGGAGAAGTATCAATCTCGGTATCCAACCCAATCAGCCCCAAGTCCAAAGCTCTGGCAATGACAAAGGGCTTCACCGTTGAGCCAGGTTCCAGAAGATCGCTGACCACGCGATTTCGCACAGCCGTGCCACTTCGCTGTTTAATGTCATTCGGATTGTAGCCCGGCAAACTCACCATGGAAAGTACTTCACCGGTTTTCGCATCGAGAATAATTGAACTCGCTGAAGTCGCTTGATGTTTAACCATCACGGCTTTCAAAGCACGATAAGCAAAATATTGAATATTTTGATCAATACTTAAGGTAATCGATTTACCAGGTTCAGAGGCGACAATATCTTTGACAAAATCGACTACATGGCCCGCGCGATCCTTAACAACTTGTTTCTTACCGGGCGTCCCTTTTAGCCAATCGTTATATGCTAACTCAACCCCCTCTTGTCCCTTATCATCAATATTGGTGAAACCTATTAGGTGGGCGCTACTCTCTCCAGACGAATAATACCGTTTGTACTCATCTTGGGTATAAACGCCAGTCAGATGCATCGACTCTATCTTTTTTGCTAAGTCCGGCACCATTGAACGCTTTAAATACATAAAGCGGCGTTGCGGGTAAGCACGAATCTTACGAGCCAAACCATTTGTCGAAAGCCCGAGCACTTTCGCTAAACGGGCATAACTATATCGGTAGCGATCAACCAGCGCTTTATCGACCCAAACGGAAGGCAAGCGCTTATCCACCTGGATAGTTCGGCCGTCACTCTCAAAACTAATATCCACATACTTGGTATAGGTACCCGGCAGTTCAAGTTTCGCAATTTTGTCGATGATCCTCTTATCAGACACCTGCTGGATAAAACTGAGACGTTTATGTTTATTCGAATGAATGTATTGATTAAGCTGACTGTCCGTTAGATTCAGTAACCCCAGAAACTTGATATACTTTTGCTCATGACTGACCATTTCTTTAGGATCAACCCACACGGCGGCCATTGGCGTACTTAAAGCCAATAATTCACCGTTACGATCAAAGATATTGCCGCGCGACGCTGGAATCTCTATGGTTCTGATTTGTCGCTTGTCACCTTCACTTTGTAAGAAATCAGTCTTAATCACTTGAACGTAGAATGCTCGCCCAATGATCGCCATAAAACCCAACACTATGAGGAAAAAAACAACATTGTCTCTGCGCGTTTTTTTTGAATTATTCACTCAGAACCTCTGGGGTCGCATGACCATCATCCACACCATCGTTAATAATTTCTTCAAAGAGATAAAGTGTTTCAAAATTGGATTTATCTGAGGTCATATTCAGCTGCGTTCTAGCAACTTGTTCAACTCTGGCAGGTGCTGTTAGGAATTTCTTTTCGAGCTGCAATCGTCCCCACTCTTCATGGGCGGTCACAGCCTCTTTTAAAGAGAGGTAATATTGCGTTTCTAAATGCCTAATCTCATGTTGCACGCGTACCACGCCAACCAAACTTGCCAAAACAAGCACGACGAGAATAAACAGAAAAAGCCCACGCCACTTAAAACCATTTAAGTGGGTGGGCTTGGGGAATCTACTTAACATTTAGAACAGCACTCAGCAAGTCCTAGAGAAGCTCAAATTTAGGGGGAGCAACTCCAGTAACTGGATGTCTCTTGGATCTGGACTTCAGCAAAACATGCTCCACCCAGAACACAAGATCAATCCGCTTGACGGCGTAAGAAGGCTGGGATGTCTAAATAACTAGAGTTAGACATACTACCGACTGAACCACCGTTGACGACCATCTTAGGACGAACCACTTCTGGCTCAGAGGTAATCAACTCGGCCTGCTTCATCTCAGTAACAGGAGCAGGTTTTGCATCCGGTGCTGCTTGAAGCTTTGGCTGATCGGTTGCTTCAGTTGGCTCAGCCGCAACCTTCTGCTCAGTTTTATTGGCTTGAACCGCTTGCAAATTTGGCTTCACTAACTCAGGCTTTCCCGAAGCCATTTCCGACAAACCCGTGGCAACAACAGTCACACGAATTTCATCCGTCATACTCTCATCAACTGATGTTCCGATAATGACACGAGCGTCTGGCGCTGCGACGGCATCGATAACATCACCAACTTCATTAAACTCACCTAAAGTAAAATCTAAACCGCTGGTAATGTTAACCAATAAACCACGTGCTCCCGATACACAAATATCTTCTAGTAGCGGATTCGCGATCGCTTTCTGAGCCGCTTTAATCGCACGCTCATCACCAGTTGCATGACCCACACCCATCATTGCCATACCACGTTCGCCCATCACGGTACGCAGATCTTCAAAATCGACGTTAATCATCCCTGGACGAGTCACTAATTCAGAAATCCCCTGAACCGCTCCGTGTAGTACTTCGTTGGCATAATCAAATGCTTTAGCTAGAACGAAATCACGCCCTAACACTTTCAATAATTTATCATTCGGTACAGTGATTAGAGAGTCGACGTGTTGCGCTAACTCTTCAATCCCTGCATCAGCAGTCTTGTTACGGCGTTCAAAACTAAATGGCTTACTCACAACACCCACCGTTAAGATGCCCATTTCACGTGCTGCTTGTGCAACCACTGGCGCAGACCCTGTACCCGTACCACCGCCCATACCGGCTGTGATAAAGACCATGTCAGTACCTTTCAACTGCTCTTTAATTTGTTCGATATCATCTTTAGCTGCTTGGCGACCACGCTCTGGGTCTGCCCCAGCACCTAGACCACCCGCTCCAATCTGAATACAAGTCGCAACAGAAGAGTTCGCTAGCGCCTGTGCATCTGTATTTGCACAAATAAATTCAACGCCCTTTACATCAGAGCGAACCATATAATCAACTGCGTTACCACCACCACCGCCTAAACCGATGACTTTAATAACTGGCATTCCAGGCACCCGTGTAGGTGTAGTTTCTTTTCCAACAAATTTCATGACGACGATTCCCCTTAATCAGCATGATAAACAACATAAATCTTAAAACTGGTTAAAGCCAAAGACTTAAACTTTACATTTTCTAAATTTTTTCGGCAACTCTCAGGACCGCACTACGCGATCTTGGGTTGATTTGACACTCTTCTTTACTCGGAAAAATAGGTTTACCTACTCTTCTTAATATCGGCTCCACCACTTCAATCAAAATAGGGGAATCCGGAAACAAATCTTTTATTTTGGATTGGTCACGAATAAAGACTTTTGCAATTCTGTCTTCTAAAGAGTGAAAGCTAATCACTGATAAACGTCCATCAGGTGCCAACACTTCCATGGAAGCTTCTAATACATTCTTTAAAACATCCAACTCGCGATTAACGGCAATTCTGATTGCCTGGAAAGTGCGGGTCGCTGGGTGTTTGTTTTTATCTACTTTGGGTGAGGCCTTCTTAACCAACTCTGCCAAATCCAACGTGGTGTTTAAAGCGCCTTTTGCAGACTCTTCTTTAATCACTCTGGCAATTCGACCTGAGAAACGCTCTTCACCATAATTTTGTAAAACTAACTTAAGTGTCTTTTCATCAACCTGCTCTAGCCACTCTTTGGCACTCAAACCTTCTTCTGGATTCATGCGCATATCCAACGGGCCTTCGCGCATAAAGCTAAAACCACGATCCGCATCATCCAATTGTGGAGATGAAACCCCCAAATCGAGCAACAGACCATCAATTTTTCCGACTAATCCACGGGCTTCACAGTAAGCAGTGATGTCTTCAAAGCTCCCGTACTGAATCTCAAAGCGTGGATCTTTTATATGCTCATTCGCGTAAGCAATCGCTTCCGGGTCTTGATCAATGGCCAACAGATGACCATTTGGCCCTAGTCGCTCTAGAATGGCACGGCTGTGACCACCGCGCCCAAAAGTGCCATCAATATAAAAACCGTCAGGTTTGATATTCAAACCGTCTAACGACTCTTTTAGTAAGACCGAGTAATGATTAAATTCTGATTCCGACATTAATCTTTACCCTATAGACTTAAACTGGCTAATGACGGAGAAATCTCATTTGTCATTGCGGTATCTAACATCTCAGGACGACTCGCATCCCAAGCTTCTTGCGACCAAAGCTCAAATTTATTACCTTGGCCCAATAAAATAGCTGGCTTATCTATATTGGCGTGCTCTCTAAGCAGGCTTGGTAGTAGAATACGACCCTGAGAATCAATTTCCATCTCGGTCGCATGCCCCAACAATAGACGTTGGTATAAACGTGCTTGAGGATCAACGTTTGGCAAAGCCATCAACTTACGCTCAATGACCTCCCACTCATCTAAGGTGTAAATCAACAAACAAGGGCTGTGTAAATCAATGGTGGCGACCAGCTGATTGTCACTGGCATCAGAAATCGCTTCACGATATTTTTTAGGCACAGCCATGCGCCCTTTAATATCGATATTGACCGAATTGATTCCTCTAAAAAAAAGCATGATGTTTTTCCACTTTTCGCCACTTTTTACCACTTGGCACCACTATATGACCAATAGACCCCACTGTCAACCTTGGAAATAGAGGTTTTCCATTACAAGACAACAACTTAGAGCGGTTTTGACCATGCGGAACACCCAGGCCAATTTGATATTTTCCTCTTATATATCAATAAGATAAAAGCAATACAAAAACAATTTCTTAACATAGTTCACCAAGACTTTGTCTTAAATTGAGTAAAATTACATATAAGAATTATCTAATATTAAACACTACATAGTGTTTACAAATAAAAACAAGCCACACTATAGTGGGCGTTAAAAGCATATCAAAGCCTTTTAAATACAAAGTGGGGATTTTTTATTTTTTTTAAAGAAAAACGAAAATAAGGTGGGGATTTGAACCATAAAATTAAAAACGGGGGTTTACTCATCTGCAACAGCGAACTGGTGTCGCTGAAGAAATAAGAAGATTTTCTAGGAGATTTGAAACTGAAGATGATTGAACCATTCAATCAAAAGGAAAAAGGAAAAGTGGGTCTATAAGCCGGGTTCTGTACTCTTGCGAGCGACAACCATTCATCTGGACTGACATCACTGCCAGCCTCAAGCAACCTACCCGGAAACTCCTGCGAGCAGCAGGTTGTAACTAAGACAAGCTTAGCCACGGCGTTTCCCTATTTGGTCTTGCACCGGATTGGGTTTTCACTGCCACTTCTGTTACCAGAAGCGCGGTGCGCTCTTACCGCACCATTTCAACCTTACCTGTTCTCGCAAGCGAGTCATCGGCGGTGTATTTTCTGCTGCACTGTCCGTCGGCTCTCACCGCCCAGCCGTTAGCTGGAATCCTGCTCTATGGTGCCCGGACTTTCCTCCGAGGTGTAAACACCCCCGCGGTTGCCCAACCCACTTTAGGTTGCGTATATTACGCGAAACTGATCTAAAAGGCTATTATCATTGGATTTATTCATCTAAACAGATTTATTGAAGGGGTATTTCAAAAGCTACCAGGCCTGGTGACTTCAGTAACGTTCACTCAACTCTTTAGCCAACTTATTACGATAACGATACGGCACTTTTTGATTGATCATAAAGGCAAATGGATACCACTCTTTGTCGGCATAAATATAACCTGCCAAGGTACTCACACCAAACAACGTACCCGATTTAGCAAACACATTTTGTTCAACCTCTGGCAAGAGATCTCGCCAGGGCTTGAAGGCATTTAAAACGTCGATCAACTGCCTTGGCGATAGACGGTTCTTTCTCGAAAGCCCAGCCCCATCTTCAATATGAAAATCACTCCACCCGAAAACATCTATTAAGGTCTGCTGATACATTTGGGCGACTGAATGCTCATCGGCAGAACCGGCAATCAACTCGGCACTTAAATTCAATGCCAACTGATTCGCCACAAAGTTGGTGGAATACAACATCATCGGACGCACTATATCTTCTAAAGTCCGGCTGTTTTCATGCAAATATAAATCGGTCGAAGGCGAGTTCAACTGGCTTTTAGCGTGCCTTGCTAAACGCGCCCTTTCAGGCTGAGTTTGCCAACTGACCTGGGTACCAACGGCAATCCCTTCATTACGCAGAAAGGCATTGAGTAACTCTGCAAAGTAACGTTGCCCGAGTTGTTCGTCCGGCCCCAAATTCACGCGTTTAATAAGTCCTTCTGGCGCTTTTTTAAAATGCGTAATGTTCTGAGCGATTTGCAAGGCCGTTAATGTCATCGGCGTTTGGGGCTCTGCAGACTCAAATCCTGAGGATGTTTTACGAATATAAACCGTATTAAAATTGGCGGCTAAAGCGGAAGGAATCGCATCATAGGGATTATCACTGTCGCCAGCACCCGGCATATTGAGATGGGTCGCAAAATAGGAGGTATCCAATTGAATGCCGGACAAAGTGTGAATACCACGTTGTTTTAGGCGTTTCGCCACATTTTTGGCGATTAAAACTAACTCTTCAGAGACTAAAAACGGATCACCGTAGCCTTTCACAAGCAATAGGGGGGCAATGGATTCATTTGCAGGACTGTTCGAGGAAGCCTTACCTTCCACCAACGAGAAGGCCGTTTTAAAGCGGTAATCCGCTCCCCAATGGCGTAACGCCAATAATGCGGTCAAGAGCTTAGTGGTCGAGGCAGGAATAAAATTGTGTTGCGCGGATTTAGACTGCAAGACAGCGGCTTGTTCATTGAGCAGTAAAATCCCTGCTTGATCCAACTGATTAAAATAACTCAGTTGAGGACCAACCATAGAGACCGAAACCGGTTGCTCTGCTTGCGTTTGAATAGGCAAAGCAATACAAAGCGTTAAGACCGCTCCCACTTTGCATGACACACTCCAATTACGTAATTTGTAAATCATCGCCCTACTTGCACTTTCGTAAATCTCACTAGATCAATCCCACCTTACCAACGCTATTCACTTGATTCCACCAGCTTTTAATTACCTAAATAAAAACACTGCAGCATTTAATAACCAACACATCTTATTATAGAAAGCCGTGGCGTTTAAAGAAATACAATTTAAAGACTCACATTAGACAATTACTTTAAGATAGTCACTATTCAAATTAACATTACATGATTCAAGCTATGCCAGAGACCAACACACCTACTTCACATGCGATTGCTAGCCTTGCTATCAGCCATTTAACAGAACCTAAAGCTGCACAGTTTTTAAGTGAGCGATTTAATTTGCCCATCGATTTGCAACAGTCTGCCGAAATGACTTTAGGTTGGCATTGGGTTAAAAAGGACCCAATCCCAAAACTGGCTTTGTTTCACAAAGACAGTGGCCCGGTGTTTATTGATTTTGTCTCGGGTAAAAAAGCCCATCGCCGCCATTTTGGCGGCGGTAAAGGTCAACCTTTGGTGCGTGCCATGGGTAAACTTAAGGAAGGACTGCCGACTATTTTGGATGCAACCGCTGGCATGGGTGGCGATAGCTTTGTCATCGCTTCGCAGGGCTTTAAGGTACAAATGGTTGAACGCTCTGTTGCGGTCGCGGCACTGTTAGAAGATGCTTTAAAACGCGCTAAAGACGGCTTACAAAATTTATCAGATGAAGACTCCGATCCAGAACTGCTTTCCATCATAATGAATATGAGTTTAGTACAAGCCGACTCGACGGACTACCTTTTGTCGCAAAAACCGGTGGTGGATGTGGTCTATATGGACCCGATGTATCCGGAGAAGAAAAAAAATGCCGCGACTAAAAAAGAGATGAAAGCCTTACAAAACTTGGTCGGCCCAGATAAAGACAGTGAAAATCTGCTACTAGCCGCAATGCAAACAGCGTCTTATCGCGTCGTGGTTAAACGCCCTAAAAACGCGCCTATTATTCAACTTGAAAATCCACAGTTAATACCTTCTGCAGAGATTTCCAGCCCCAATACTCGTTATGATATCTACTCGATTAAAGCATTAAAAGCTGCGGGGTTGCTCTAAAAAATCTTGCTAACCAAAATTACTTTAGTCCTCTTTTAATTCCAGCACACGGTTATAGATGGGCTTTTTCTTAATCCCGGCATAGTCCGCGACAATTTCTGAGATCTGCTTAACGGGCAGATTTTGTTTCAATAGCGTTAAAATCAAATCGTCCATTGTCGACAATTCAACCGCCTCTTTTTCTGCCGCGCCGCCCAGCATAAACACAAATTCACCTCTAACCTTATCTGAGTTTTCAGTGAAATAAGCATTCACTTCGGCCAAAGACCCCGAAACAAACTGTTCAAACTTTTTCGTCAACTCTCTGGCCACCACCATCTCACGCTCAGCACCAAATACTGTCTGAAAATCCGCCAGGCTGGCAACCACGCGGTGAGGGGATTCATAAAACACCAAGGTGCGCACATCCTCAACTAAGGTCTCTAATACTGCTAAACGTTTGTTGGACTTTGCTGGTAAAAAGCCTTCATAGCTAAAGCGAGCTGTCGGCAAACCCGCCGCACATAACGCGGTAATCACCGCACTTGGACCGGGAATCGGCACCACATCAATACCGCTTTCTCGCAATAGTTTCACCAAGAAATAGCCTGGATCATTAATTAAAGGCGTACCCGCATCCGACACCAGCGCGCCATTTTCGCCATTGCGTAACTTCTCGAGTAACTGCTCACTGCGACTTTTTTCATTATGCTCGTGCAAACTGATAAGCGTTTGATTAATGCCTAAGTTCTGCAACAGTGGTCGGGTATGGCGCGTGTCTTCCGCGGCAACCCAAGCCACCGACTCTAATATTTCGACCGCTCTACGGGTAATGTCCTTTAAGTTTCCAATCGGTGTTGCCACGATATATAACGTGCCTGTGACAGTAGAATCAGAACCTGAAGAGTGAGTCATAAAAAGCCTTAAATAAAATTAAAAGAGGGATGTTAAAAACCCTAAGCAGGGTTACTATATAATTCAACTATCATTAATTACGCTTATTCTATCTAAAATGAAAAAAACTATTCCTTTTTATCGCCTTCACAGCTTAAAGTTAAGTCCAATTTCAAGCATACTTCTAGCCACTATTATTGGCCTCTCTGCTTGCTCTGGCCCACCTGTTAAGCCCGTCAAAAAAACACCCGACGTGGAAAGCGCGACCATCGGCGAAACTGACGCTAAAGCCAATTTTCCTTCGCAAGATCTTCAGCCTTTATCGGCAATGGAGCAACGGCTACAGATGGCGCTCGCCGCTGAAATGCAAGATTGGCCTAGCTACATTCAGCTTAACCAACAACTTTGGCAAAAGAGTGATGCAGAGAATCAAGCCCTGATAGAACAACAAGTTTGGGATCAATTGAAGTACGTATCCAGTGAAACAGTGGATCAACTGAATCAACATGAAGATTCTAGCGTGCAAGCCTGGGGGCAATTACTACGCATCATTAATGGATCAGCCCAGCAACTGGAGCAAGGCTTACAAGATCTAGCGACCTCACGCGCTGAGGACACAGACCCCGTCGCCATCTATACCAGACATCTACTGCCTGAACTACAGCTGCAACTTTCTGGCATGCAAGCGGTCAAACAAATTGCGGTATTATTGCCTTTCAAAGGTAAATACCAACAAGTCAGCCAACAGATTCGCTCCGGCATGCTCAAAGCCTTTTTTGCCTCTGATCAATCGACCACTCTTAAATTTTATGACAGCTCTCAAATAGATCAAGTCGCAGCCGTTTACCAACAAGCAAAACAAGAAGGTGCAGATTTTGTCATTGGCCCTCTTAGTAAAGAGGCGCTTGAACAACTGGCCAACCTAGATGACCCAAACATTCTCGTGCTCAATAAAATCGAAGCGGCTCCTTTTTATCAGTTTAGCTTTAAATCGGCTGATGAAGTCTCGCAAATGATTGCTTTATTCACCAAACATAACTACCGCCATATCGGTATCCTAACGAATACTGGGCGAACTGAAAAGGCAAAGGCTGAAGCACTACAGAAAGCCTGGCAAGCCAGTGCACAAAGGTCTGCGACGCTAAGCATCTATCCAGATTACAACCCAAAACTCCGTGATGCATTAGCGTCGTTGATTAATGTCGAAGCCAGTCAAACCCGATATGATACTTTACGCTGGGCAACGGGTGAACAGCTGTCATTCTACCCAAGAACACGCCAGGATTTTGATGCGATTGTCATTCTGGATAGCCGTAGCCGCATTGCCGTCTTTAAACCCCAGTTTGCGTTCTTTGAACTCAAAGTGCCTGTGTATGGTTCCAGTGCCTTATCACCGAAAAACCTGCAAGACAACCGTAGTTATGTCGATTTAAAAGGCGTACAGTTTTTAACACATCCTGCCGCTTTGAATCCTGAAGCACTCACCTCTATCTTTGAAGCCTTTGGTTGGGATAGTTTTGAAGTGGTCGCTCAAATGAACAAGATGCGTGTCGGTGCTATCTTAGCGACTGGCAAGACCGGTTTACTGTCTTTAGAAGGTAATTCATTTACCCAAAGACTGGTCTGGGCACAATACAATAAACAAGGCCTCATCGAACCCGCTCCAGAAGTGCAAAGAATTGAAAGTGAAGAAGACGCTGAAATTGAATCACTGAGAAATCTTGATATCGAAATCAATGCCCCATCTCTTCAAGATTCCGCGCCAGAACAATAAAACAGGCACGATTGTCGACCGATAGACTCAAGGGAGTTGGGGATGTTTGATAAATGGTTAAGCCGCAAGCCCCTCACCCAAGGACAGCAAAAAGAGCAACAAGCCAAAATTTGGCTAGAACAACAGCATATTCAAATCATTGCCCAAAACTATCATTGTCGCGGTGGTGAGATTGATTTGATTGGTCTCTCTAAAGCAACCAAAAACTTACCCTCGCGCTTGATCTTCTTTGAAGTAAAGTATCGCAAAAATAGCCAGCATGGCCACCCTGCCGAATTTGTCACCCCCCAGAAACAACAACGCCTCTTACTCTGCGCACAAACTTTTCTCTTAAAACATCCTCACTTAGCAGACTACCCCATGCAATTTGATGTCATCACCTTTGAAGGACAGCAGACTACGCCAGAATGGATTGAGGATGCGTTTGGCGCTTAGCCTTTAGTGTTTTGACCAGGCCTGGTAAGTTTCATTATTCGCTCACAACCTAATTCCTTTATACACTTAACAATGGCTTTTATTTGCAATTAAGATGCACAGACTCTATATTCAACATAATAGGTAAGGGATTCCGTAGATATCTACTAATCTGATGGAGCTCATGCATCACGGCCATCACTTAAAACAGCCGCATTTTTTTGAACAATCAACTTAATCAAGCTTAAGGAATAACAAATGAATGTCTTCAATTCTTTAAAATCAATTGGTTTCATGGCGACTTTGATTTATAGCCAAACCGTTTTCGCAAGCAGTTTAGAAGTCCAAAAAATCAGTGATTCGGTCTATGCTCTGGTCGGTGAAATGGCACAACGCAGTCCTCAGAACTTAGGCAACAACTCAACCCATGGTGTCGTAGTCTTAAAAGATGGCGTGCTGTTGATTGATTCCGGCGGCTCTTATCAGGGCGCTCAATTAATTGATAAAGCGATTCAGTCGATTACCGACAAGCCTGTTAAGTGGGTCGTCAATACTGGCGGTCAAGATCACCGCTGGTTTGGCAATGGTTACTTTAAAGCCAAAGGTGCGGTGATTTATGCCGCCGAAAGCGCGGTCGCCGATCAGAAAGCACACTGCGATCAAAAGCTCTCTGGCATGGCGATGCTAATTGGCGATGACAAGCTTAAAGGCACTCAATGCGTCTATGCGGATCATGTTTTCAAAGACCACACCACGCTCACCTTAGAGGGTGAAACCTTCGAACTGCATCATAAAGGTCCGGCACATACCGTTGGTAACGCCTTTGTCTGGATGCCATCCACGCAGACCGCTTTTGTAGGCGATATGGTTTATAACGAACGTGCTTTAGGTATCCAATACACCAAAGATGTTAAAGGTTGGATTGCCACGTTTGAAGCCATGGCCGCGTTCAAACCCAAAACGATTGTGCCTGGTCACGGCCATGCCAGCGATCTAGCGACGGCTAAAAAAGACACCTACGACTATCTAGTCTTTTTACGCGATGAAGTCACTCGTATACTGGATGAAGGTGGCGATATGATTGAGGCAGGTAAAATTGACCAAAGTCGTTTTAACTATCTAAAAGAGTTAGATGCGATTGGCGCCAAAAATGCCTTATGGATTTTTGAAAAACTCGAGTTCGAATAGAGCCTGCAGTTAAGAACTTAACAAGCCAAGCAAATGGTACGCAATAAATTGCGTCTTATGTTGAAGCCTTCGGGAAAAGGATTTTCAAGGGATGTCAGACCTAATATGAAAAAAATACTACTCCTCATTGTCATCACAGCTTCGCTCTATGGATTATCAGCTAACACCCCTAATTTCCTTCAGGCTTATGCTGGGCAAAGCACAACGGATGACCGAGTCCTTACTCGTGCCTTTGAAAACCGACAAAGTGATATTCAAGTTGAAGGTTCTGGCACCGTCATTAAAAACCTAGCCGATGACACCAACGGTAGCCGACATCAAAGATTCATTCTCAGGCTTTCCTCTGGTCAAACTTTGCTGATAGCACATAACATCGATTTAGCACCACGCATTAATGGACTCGCCAAAGGCGATACCGTTCATTTTTATGGGGAATACGAATGGAACTCAAAAGGTGGCGTAATACACTGGACGCATCATGATCCAAGCCGCAGACACATCGGTGGTTGGCTTAAGCACAAAGGCGCTATCTATCAGTAGCCAGTTAACAAATCATTCAAGCTAGACTCCACTTAAAAGGTGTCGCTTAATTCTAATGTCAGCCGTAAATATGGGTAAAACCCGATGCCTGGAAATATAGATAAAGACGTCCCATACACAATCATCGGATCACCGATGAATGCGGACAGCTTAAGGACGTTTCTCGATGGAAGTACCCGTTCCCACATTAAGCTCCATTCAGCTATTGTCGGTCTTGGTCGTTATCAAGCTGGCTGGAGGTGGTCCTTACACGCCGGCGTCCAGAATGGGAAGCCTGCAGAAAATCATATTGGATATATTCTATCAGGCCGTATGAAGATTAAAGCCCCCTCCGGACTTGAACAGGAGATAGGCCCTGGAGATGCCTTTGAGTTAAGTCCTGGTCACGATGCATGGGTTGTTGGTGCCGAAACCTGTATGGCGCTCGATTTTACTCCCATCAAAGAATGATGTGCCGTACATGCCGAAGGTACAAACTCAATAAATGCTAACGACCGCTAACAAAACTATTTCACTCGGACAGCATAAATGACCAGGCCTGGTTATATAACTTACTCTTGCTCAATTATTTTATTAAAAACATGTTTTCAACTACATAAACTGGCAAATAAAGCTGCAATTAAATACTTAATACATTTATATTAGGAATCATAATCATAACGATTGATTAATTAAATCCACATAGATGAGGCAAGTAAAATGAGTAACATCGATATTGGTATTAGTAAGAAAAATAGACTAAAAATAGCAGAAGGTTTGAAGCATCTTTTGGCTGATTCTTACACGCTATATTTACAAACACACAATTTCCATTGGAACGTCACTGGATCGCAATTTCGTGTATTACACCTAATGTTTGAAGAACACTACACCGAGTTGGCAATAGCTGTCGATGAACTTGCAGAGCGTATCCGTACCTTAGATGTAGCAGCTCCGGGAACTTATAAGGAATTCGCAAGATTAAGCTCCATCAAAGAAGTCGAAGGCGTTCCTAGTGCATCAGAAATGGTTAACTTATTGACTAAAGGCCACGAACAGGTCGTAAAAACCTCACGTGAAGTTTTAAAATTAGCGCAAGAAGCGGATGATGAATCCACAGCTGCTCTAGTCTCTGATCGCATGCGTCTTCATGAAAAAACCTCATGGATGTTGAGAGCAATGACAAAGTAAATTGTTCGTAATACAAGCATAACAAACGTGTCAACCGGACAACTTTTCGCTCCGGTTACACGAGCGCTAGAACAACCAGCCTTTTAATATGGCTTTTTGAAACGGCATTCAGGATAAATGACCAGGCCTGGTTAGTTTCATTTCAGGTTATTTGAAATGAATTCTGATGGCTATTGAGAAGCCTTTCTGAACACCTGTTTTCTAAAGTTATTTTCTTAAAGGCTTCCCATGACTATTTTGCGTGCCCAAAATAGTAACCACAAATTGGCGCCCTGAAAGAAGTGCCCTTGGGGTACTCAAACACCTGGGATTTTTATACCCTCAAGGGGCACCTCGACCGTTCTTTTCATTAAAGGAATTGCTCGATTGCTTTCAAAGGGGAATTTGGTAAGGGGTTTAAGATTTCAGATAAACTTAAAATTGAAAATTACCAGGCCTGGTAACTTATAAAATTAATCGGCTTTATTTGATGGTTTCTTAAAAAAAGCAGCCTCCCCTTTTCCGAAAGGCTTATGCGGGCTTTAGGCATTCCGGGGTTGAATATACAAGCCCTATTGAATATGAGAAGATGCTTTTGTAATTTTAAGTAATGTCCTTTTTAAACGATGAACATCACATTAACTAGGTTTTAAATGGAAAATACTTTCTGGACAGCGCTTGCAACTAGTTCACTAGCAGCCATCGTTACCTCACTAGGCATTTATACAATACATAACTATGTCGACTGGGGTCGCCGTAATAGCACATATTTTATGTGTTTCGCAGCAGGTGTACTTATTTCCGCCTCATTCCTTCACATTATCCCAAAGTCTTTAACGATGAATCCCAACGCATCAATCTATCTACTAGTGGGATTTTTTGGCATGCACTTATTCAATCGCTTTGTCACTGTATTAGTGTGTCAAAAAGATCCTGAAAAAGAGCAATACGGTATTGGAATTGTGCCAATGATAGGCATAGGCTTTCATTCGCTTATAGATGGATTTATCTATTCCATCGCTTTTACTGTGAGTATCTTTACTGGATTTCTTGCAACTGCTGGGATGGTATTACATGAATTTCCTGAAGGTATAATCACTTATCTATTACTATTGAAAGGTGGATTTAAAGAGCGAACAGCTATGATTTTGGCCTTTCTTGCGGCCGCCTTAACCACTCCACTTGGCATGCTCATCTCTTTCCCGGTCGTAAGTGAAATTGGTAAACCAATGCTAGGGGCTTTATTGTCACTATCAGCAGGTGCACTGATTTATGTAGGCGCAACACATCTCTTACCTAAAGCAGAACAAGAACATAAGAAATATAGTTTTGTTGCGCTAGGTGGTGGTGTTCTTGTAGCCGTAATAATTGTTCTATCGAAGACTTAGTTTGATTATGAATACAAGTTGGAAATAATGTCCCAACAAGAAAAATTCACTCAGACAGCATAAATAACCAGGCCTGGTCACTTTGAAAATACACTTCTGAAAACCCGAAAAAAGTCATCTTTCAGACTGTTTAAATGCAAAAAAAATAACGCCTTTACTAAATCAACCTTGAGAACCAAATTTACCTTCTTTTACTTTCTGATCCAATTTCGCACCGCATGAGTCTTGAAGGTCTTTCAAGATACCACATTCAGCTTCAGGTTCTTTATAACCGCCGCACGACACTTCCATTTCTTTGTCGTCAGTACGCGGGCCTTTGGGTTTTTCATTACCTCCGCATGCGCCCTCAGGTTGTGTAACTTCGGCCTGATTACCACCGCAAGCGCCTTGCATTTTTTTATCGTCACCCCAGCTACCTTCCGTGGCAACTTGCGCATATCCAGATTCCATTTTTGCGAAACCAAATGGGTTCTTACTAGCCGAAGCAACGCTTGTTACACCAACGATTGCCGCACCCGCTAATTTTAAAAAATCTCTACGTGTTTTCATGACCTCCACCAATTAATAAAGCTTGTTTATTAATCTAGCAAGCTATTATTACCCTTTAATTATTAATGATAGGCTCATTGTTTAACATAAACAATCGTTAGGAGTGGTTTCGAGCCGTAAAATAGAAGCTGTCGCGGTAAAACCACAGCATATTATTCAGCTCCATTTCGGTTTTAAAGTAGAGATTATCAAGCAGTCTAAAAATGACACAGGAGACTTGTCGTTGGCAAATAAACTAGTCAACCATCCGCGAAATCAAACAGTTCTGGTAGGTTTCATTAAATCTCAGTTGAAAGGTATTCTGATGGCTATTGAGAAGCCTTTCTGAATACCTATTTTCTACAGTTATTTTCTTAAAGGCTTCCCGTGACTATTTTGCGTGCCCAAAATAGTAACCACAAATTGGCGCCCTGGAAGAAGTGCCCTTGGGGTACACCTCGTTCAATCAATTGGCAAGCTCTAAACTCATTCACTGAAATCCCAGAACTCGCGTGCCGCTCAAACACCTGGGATTTTTAATCGTTCACTTCGTTAAGACCTTTGCACAATTGCTTTCAAAGGGGAATTTGGCGTGAGGATTAATGATTCAGATAAACTTAAACTTAAACTTAAAAGTTACCAGGCCTGGTCAAACCCAAAAGCACTACAACAACCTAAATAAGAATAGATAAACTTACGTGGAGACCTCCCCTTTTGTAAGCAATCGTCATTGAACTTAGCGAAGGACGCGTTTAAACATTCCCTGTGTCTGAGCGGCACGCGAGTTTAGGGAATGTCAGCGGACAAGCTTAGTGAAATAGAGGGCGTCAGCAGGGTGTCTTTGTTTGGTTACTTTATTGGACAAGCAATAAAGTGACGGGAAGCCGAATAAGAAAAAGGATTAAGAATTACGAAGATAAACAGGCTTCTCAACAACATCAGAAATCAGATTAATAAACTTACCAGGCCTGGTAACAATGGAATTTAATATAATTTTTCTGCTTATTTAGTAAATAAAAAGGTAGTGTCTCCTTTACCTAAAAAATACATTATTACTTTTCTTTAATAGCTGAACCTAAAGCTAGACTATTACCCACCCAGCCTTCTTTTGAAAAATCTTGATAAATTCCTTTATAACCAATGTAATTTAGAAGCAAAATATTAAAAAGAGTTGTGCATTTAAATACATCATCCAAATATTTCTGGCGAGCTTCTTTGTTATCCTCTAAAACGTCAGAATGAGTTGCTTTATTTCTAAGAGAACTCCAGCGGTGAACCAAATCGTTATCAAAAGATATTTCATCCGCTAGATTAAAAAGAGCGTTTCGGGGTGTTACCGATTTAACATGAGCAAGGCTTGACTCTATTCGTTGCTTTATTTTCTCGCCTATTTGTAGCTGATTAATAAGAGATTTAGCTACTTTTGCTTGTTCAAGCATTTCATCATCAATCTTGCCACACTCCGCATAATAATGTTTTGTAACACCCTCTATTGAAGTGGTAATAGCTAGTGCCGCATTATCAATCCCCCCCTGCCAAGCACGATTAATTTTATGCCAATAGCCAAAAAACACATCATGTTCTTTTCCAAACTTTTCCAGGTACCCATTAATAAACTCAGTAAATCTATCGGCTTTAGATGAAGAGCTATAGCTGATGGGGCTAGGAATTTTAATATTGGAGTTATTTTTTTCAATACTATTAATGGTGACTTTATTTTCATCTTTTAAAGATACTGATGACATTAAAACAGGACACAACTTTCCGAAAAGAATGCAAAGAGACTCAATCAAAATTTCTTTAAACGAACTAGATAATTTACCAGCGGTAGCTTGTACACTAATAATCATAAAATCGTTTTTGTCCTTAATTTCAATACAAACATCTTGAATAGTAAATTCAAGAGTATTTAAAACTCTCGTTCCATTGGATAGAACTTCTACTTTATTACAAGGGATTTTGTAAACTCCAGGTAAAACCAAATAGAATGAAGCATTATCATTAGTTACATCTGTTTTTATATAATGCAGGCTGTTAATGGTAGTTTCAATCACCATACCCCTGGTGCGTTGCCATAGAGGAATATTAAAACTTAAAGCAATGTCTTGAGCATGCCATTTTTTGCCTGACATATCCTCAGCGACCATGCTGTAATAATTATCTTTACTAATGAACCTACCTGATTTTGTATAAGATGAAATAGGATTCTGTTCTTTGTAGAAATTATTAAATGTGTGATACAGCTTTAAATAGAAACTCCCGTCTTTTTTTTGATAAATGGAGCCCGGCCCCGAATAAACGTTTGGCTCACTTTTAGTTTGTTGAGTTAATGTTATATCTATCAAATCAAGTACAAACTTATCAGAAAGTAGCAAGTTCAAATTATCGTCATCTATTTCCAACTTAGCCACCTTAAAAAGTTAATAACATTAAAATGTTATTAATAAAATGCATAATCCATTTATAGAAAACTGTTATTTCTCAACAACAATCCGAACAAAACGCCCATCACGCTGCGGCGTATTCTCAATGACCGTAAAACCCACCCCTTTCAACATGTAAATAATATCATCGGCATGATAACGATTGTGTTCTAGGAAATGTTCAAACACATCTTCCATCTCTGCACGCTCAACCACGGTGGTGAACAACTGCCCCTCAGGAAACTTATGCTCAAGATACTCGGCCAAAGGTCGTCTGACCAAATCGATAATACAAAAACGTCCACCCGGTTTTAGCCATTTATAGACCGCTTTAAATAGGTTAATCGGCTGTGGCAGTTCGTGCACCAGCATATTCGCCATGGCGACGGCAACACGTCCGTCTTCGATATTGACTTTCGGTTCATTCAAATCGCCTTTGACCATGCGACCATTGTCAGGCAAGACTTCTTGCGCAACTAACATGTAATCTGCGGCATCAATCCCCAGAGCGGAGTTATGCGGATAACGCAGCGCTAAATCGCTGACGAATTGTCCTGTACCTGCGCCTAAATCCAATAGACAATCGCCATGGCTAATGACCGTGGCCATCTGTTCATTCCAGAACTCCCAAAAGTCGATATCATGACGACGTTCATAAGTTTGAGTAATCATGTGACGGGCATGCTCACCATTTCCACCGTGGTGTCTTAGAATCTGTTGTTGTGTCTTTTCCATCGCGATTTTCTCCTCTGCTGAAAGCCAAGTTTTCACAGGTTTATATCTGTCTGTTTGGCTTTCATTCTAATCTAAAAATGTGTTCGAACCATGACTACCGTGGCTAAACTTAATTCAGTTCAACCCATTGATCGATATAACTAAAATAGAGCACCCACTTTTGCGGACGGTCTTCCAGTTCTGCAAACAATCGACCATAGCGTTCTAATTGCGGCTGATAATACTCCACTTGCTGTTGGATAAACTCACCCAAGGCTTTCTTATCATCGACCTTGCCTTGATAGAGACTGGTTTTATAATCCACAATCCAGCGCACGCCAGCTTCATCGACAAAAGTTCTATCGATAATATGATTACTGACGAGACCGCCCTCTTCCAAAGCCGTCAGTGGTTGTTCCGTTTGTGATTCGATAAACGTACTGCCGAGCGCCCAACGCAATAATGGATTGCCTATGGCGTTGGCCAAAGAACGTTCGGTACGGCGTAGTGCTTCGTCTAATTCGCGCTCTTTTAAACCTTGCTGGCCTAACCACTGTTGGTAGAAAGGTAGACGTTGAGCCAGACGTTTCGCATCCCAAGTTGCAATGCCTTCGTCGACCATCTGCTCTAATACCGCATGCACTAAATTACCCACCGAGGTATTGAGAAGCGCTTGTCGGCTGGTAAAAAGATCATCCGTTTGCTGTGGTGTTTTACCCACAGTGACATCGGTCACCTCGATTACATCAGTCATATTGGTCAACGTAATGCCGTCTTCGCTTGCCTGCTTAACGGCCTCGGCACCTTGTTGAAACAGACTCGTGAATCCTTTTCTTAACAGCGGTAATCGGCTGACTTTTGGCCAAGGGGATTTCTGTTGGCTTTCATCTAACTCGACAAACTCATGACTGTGCAGTAGTTGCGTAAAGGTTAAATTCACACACGGCCACAAGGCCTCCAACATACTGCTTTTCACCGGGTTAATCACCACTTCAATATCCTCGGGTTCTTTGACGGTAATTTGCCCAAATAGATAGAGTTTTTGCTTGGCTCGGGTGGCGGCGACATACAACAGACGACCAAGCTCATAATTCTGCTTTTCCAATTCAAAGCGTTTCAACAACTGGCTTAACCGTGATACGCCCTGGCCCTTTTTGGTAATCGGCGCAATCACTAACTTTTCAGCGGATCTGCCTGACAACGCTGAACCGTTTTCATCCGCCATAAACTGGAACCATGAAACCAGCTCGGTATCATCGCCACGCGGCTTGCGACCCAGGCCTGGTAGGATGACAGTATCAAATTCCAAGCCTTTAGATTTGTGCATGGTCATCAGTTCAATACGTTGACTCTCTGGCGAACTATCGGCTCGGGCAAACAATGCATCCATCATGATTTCGAGTTGCTTAAAGTCTAACACTTCGCCATCAAACTCCGCCAAGGTGTGGCAAAAAACCTCGACATTTTCCAATGCCAAATGTGCTTCAACCGACTGCGGGCCATCCAATTGAATCCAGCACTCTCTGACCAAGGTTGAGAAAGGCAGACTGCCTAAACGAGATAAGGTCTGCTGCAAGACGGGAATTACATGCAGTAACCGTTGCACCCCTTCCTCTGAAAGCTGTTTTTCGGCCAGGGTTTCTTGAAATGACGAGGCCTGGTCGTTTGCTAACTTTGGATGCGAACCTTTGTCTAAGGCTGATATTGGATAGGTTAAACACGACCAAACGGACTGATAAGGCCAGTTACCCATCACCGCAAACAGATCATTCAGTGACAGCCCAACCAAAGGCGAACGCAACAACGCAATCCACGCCGCGCGGTCAGACAGATGCAATAGCGCACGGCTTAAAGCCAAACTATCCTGTACTTCTTGACGTTCGTTCAAGGCTTCCAGATCAACCGCTCTAAAGCCAATGCCGGCTTGCTTCAATAAACGGGCAATGCCCATTAAACTGGAACGCGAACGCCCCAATAAAGCGATGCTTTTGCCATCACCTTCGCTCAGTTCCGAGAGGCGCTGTTGAATCAAGGCCACGATTTCATCGGCCTCTTCTTCATGCGAACGATTGACCGCCCAAAAGCTATGTACTGCGGGTGCTTTATCCGTTGAAAAGGCAACCGAGTCACTGTAAGTCACCGCACCCTTTTCGATATTATTGGCTTTCGGCAGGATTTTGCTGAAGTTTTGATTGACCCAATCGACCACACCCTGACTAGAACGGAAGTTGACCTTGAGGTTGAGCGGTGTCAAATTGACTTCACCGACCTTACCTTGCCAAACTTTAAGGAAGTTACCGACTTCCGCTTCACGGAAACGGTAAATTGATTGCATCGGATCACCGACGATAAACAAGGTGCGACCATCGCCGGGTTGCCAACCCGCAATCAATTTGCGTATCAATGAAAACTGCTCACTACTGGTATCTTGAAACTCATCGACCAGCAGATGCTTGACTTGATAATCTAACTGTTGCGCCAAGTCGGTCGGTTCTAATTCATCACCTAATGCCTGACTGGCCGCTTGGGCGATCTCGATAAAATCGGCTTGTCCGCTCGATTGAAAAACCACCTTCAAATAGGCAGAGGAGACTCTTAACAACTGGATCAACCGCTGTAGATCCAACCATTGGTCATCACTGTAATGCGGTTCTGGCAGCTCCTTTAAAATCGCTAAGCTGTCTAAAACGTCTTTCGACTGACTGCCTTCTCGCAAACCCGCTAAGATATTTAGAAACTGGTCTTTACGCTCTTTGGCTTCGCCCTTGCCCGCCGGGAAACCATTTTTTTTGTTAACGGTCTTGCGAATGCCTTTTGAGTCTTTGGTGATTAACCAATCCGCCAAGCGCTGCCAAGCCTGAATATCAGACAGAGAATCGCTCAAAGGCCAGGCACCACACAAGATCTCTAACTCTGGCTGATCCTTTTGCATCGCATACTCCGCCACCTGGCAGGCTTCCTCCAACAGCGGTCGAACATGACTTAACATAGCGACTTGTTGCTTAAGCTCATCTAAGACAATGGTCTCTAAAGCGGACTCTAGAGTGGCTCGAGAATCGTCACCGTTTAGGCGTAATAGATTGCCCATCCATTGGTCACGTTTTTTCAGCATGTTCATCAACAGGCTTTCAGCGCGGTTAAAGCGGCCATTCACTAAACCTAATAGACGCGCGACTGCTTCTTCTAACGCAGGCGTTTTTAAGGTTAAGTGCACCGCTTCTTTATAGGATGAATCCACATTATGCGAAATCTGCGACGGCGCCCCCATTTTGGATAACAATGGCATTTGACCGACTAAGTAGCTGTTCAAACCATCGATGGTTTTGATGCGCAGACGGTTAGGGTTTTGCAGTAATGACCAGGCCTGGTGGTTATTTTGTTGCAAGGCACTTTTGGCCAATTGCCAGGTATTAAAGTCGTTTAAAGTGGCGCTTTCGGGCAGTTCGGTCAATAGCCCCATTTTTAACGCGCCCATAATACGGTCACGCATCTCGGCGGCGGCTTTTTTGGTAAAGGTCATCGCCACGATCTGTTCAGGTTGTTCGACTTGCGACAACAGGGCTAAAAAGCGCTGCGTCAAAAGAGCCGTTTTACCCGAACCCGCAGGTGCTTGCACAATAAAAGAGCTAAACGGATTAATGGCTTCAAATCGGGCAAGACCATCAGTCAAGTTAGTATCTTGTTGAACGCCGAACAGTTCGGCCACGCCGGGGCGATCTTCAGTTTGAAAAGAAGGAGTGGATTGATCGTAAGATTGATCGTGTTCTTGCTCGGCAAACAAATCTAGGTTGGTTTTTTCTGTCGGTGTGTTTGACATGATTAAGCCCCCCCTTGTAATGCATAGTGATTACTATCATCTTCATCGCTGAAACGTTGCTGTTGCTTCATTTCTGGCAGGCGCAACGCCAACTTACAATTGGCATATTGAATATCGGTCTCTTTATCAAATGCCATCTCGGCACAACCCAGTTGAATATCACTGGCCAGGTCGGAAACTTGCTGTCTTAGATGGCCTAAAAAATGCACCCAGGTGGTTTCATAATATTCATGGCCTTCCTTTTCAGCCATTTTGGAAAATACCTTAATTGAGTAGGGATCTTTATAGAGCACGTCATCCTCTGCGGTTATGGCACTGATCTTGACCCCATCGTCCGAATGCAACAGACCATAACCAATCCCAGAAATCTCATCACTTACCGCATGTAAATACACCGCCAACTGGGGCGCTTTGGTAGGCGTTTTTAACAGATCACTGATACCGGCTTTACCGGTCTTATAATCAATAATGACCTTTTCGCCCGCCACCAGATCGATTCGGTCGATAATCACGCTGAACTCAATGCCCGCCAGGGTGATTTGGTGGGGTTCTTCTCTGCCGACCACTTCAAAACTCGACCGAGTTTTCTCAAGTTCTAGCCATTGTAGACAGAGCTCTAGAATTCGGGCTTGTTCCAGTTCTAAATAGGCGTTTTCAATGGTGCCCTGGAGCTCTGCAAAACTTTGGGTAATGTGATTTTGCAGACGTTCTGCCAATTCGTCATCCGTTAACAATAACATCGCATTCTGGGTTTTGGTCTCTTGCCAAAAATGCTCCAAAACCGCATGCACCAAGGTGCCCTGATTGGTATTTTGCAAGCCCTCTTCGACGCTCTGCAATCCATATTTACCACCCAAGCGATAATCCATAAAGGCCATTAATGGACACTGACTTTGCGCCTGCAAAATACCCGTTCCCCCAGGGGCTTTTGAGCCTTCGGGTACTTGTGGGCCTTTGGTATCGAGCACCCATTCAATCGGCTGTTCGGCATCGCGTAATAAAAAGACCTGCTCTGCTAATGAACGATAATTTAGCGGAGTGTAAGGTGGTAAATCTATCTCTTGCAAGACCTGTAATTCATCACGACGGACATAAATTAGCGGACTGGCTAATAACTCGGCATCACCTTTATGTTGCGCATAACTCCAAACCAGCGCCGGAGCACATTCGGCTAAACGTTCAGTCACTTGCAAGGCGTAATCTAATTCACGTTTTGCATCGCAACGCGGTGAACGCTGTTCTCTCTGTAAGGCCATCGGTAAAAAAGGATTGGGATTGGGCATTCTGGGCCAGGCTTCATCGGTTAACCCCATGACCCACAAGGCATCAAATTGTTGACCACCGGCCTCCAGCATTCCCATAATCTGAATGGGTTGCAGACCTTTACTTTGCGATTGGTGCAGTTGTTCTGACAGAAAACGTCTAAACAGTGATAACCAAGCAGAGACCGACTGCTTGCCAACCATTTCAGTGACCATTGAAAAATTGGTGACAGCGGATTCAAACGCCGTTTTTTGTTGGTATTCATCACTGTTTAAGGTTCTGCTACCTGGCCAGTTTATCAACTGTAAAACATCCCAGGTGGCTTGAATGAACTCCGTTAGGCTCAACTTAGCAGGCAGTTCGAGTTCCGCTTGTTGGCGTAAACTTTGTAATAACGCTCTAGGTAAGGCTTTGGCTGACTCGGTCTCCAATAGACTCGGCCAAGCAAAGTTAGACCACTGTAAACGCCTAAAACCTGCATCCGCTTGTTGGCATTGCACAAAACTGCCCTGACTATAAGGCGAGATTAACCACTGACTCCAGTCGGCATAGGTACAAGGCTTTTGAGGGCGTAAAAACAACTGTAAACTTAACCAGGCATTTTGCACCAATGGCAAAGTCAGTAGCGACTCCCCTAGTGACAAGTTATAAAACGGCGGCGTCGTCCGCGTACTGCTGAGGGCTTGCAAACCTTGTAGGCTCAGTTGCTCATCCAAACACTGGCTTAAAGCCACTTTATAATCGGCTAGATTTGGCGATACCACGCCAATTTTAATTTCATGCTCCGGTTTGACCAAAGACAATGTTTGCCATTGTTGAACACACCATAAGGCCACTTGCTGCACTTCATCTTGCGCGTCTAAAGCGCTGTACAGGCTCTGGCTGGATTGATGTAAATCTGAATCCATACTCTCTTCAGTCACCTGACACCCTAAGGATTCTACAGCCGCTTGCCACTGGGTGATTAACGGGGCTATTTCATCAAAACCATGCAAACAAAAGGCATCCGGCAGATTACCTTTACCCATCTGCAACCACTGCAAACGCTGTTGCTGTGCCAGGACATCATCCTGCCAATTATTGGCTGTTAACTTTTTGAGATAACGTGACTGACAGCTTTTGAATAATAACGTCTCATTCGAGTGAAACGATGTTTCCAACCAACCCTCTGGAAACCAAGATTGCGCAAGTGACCAGGCCTGGTAGAGTTGTTTGGCCGTACTCGAGACATTGAGTAAGGCAATGCTTTGAATGCTATGATTTGTATGGCTATCGCCCTCCTGAGAAGCTTCACCCAAGTTGCTTAAAGCCGTTTCGCGCGACTCTAACTCTTCTTGCAATACTTGCTCCCACAACCACTGCGCTTCAAAGCCACTGAGCACTTTGCTCGGCAGCTCATCCATCGATAATTCGCCGCGTAGTAAGCAGCCCTCTTGCCACAAAGACCACCACTGGCTAAAGGTCATGATCTCTGGCGTTTGAATCACCGAATGGCTTTGCTGTTGTATGGCTTGTTGCTTAAGCGTGCTACTTAAACGGCTGTTGGCAGTGATATGAATGATTTTCATCGAACTCGCTTCTTAAGAAAAGGGCTTATATACATTTTACAGACGGCTTAAGCCGTTGCTTTAGTACTTGTTAAGAACTGACCATTATGGCAAATATTCAAGGACATATGGGGGTAAACACGGGCAAATAAATACGCGGTGATAAATCAAATTAATAGTTGAATCCAGCGTGGACCATGAGTTTTCATGACTAATTTTGCCTGTGGGGTTTGCGGATAATGATGATTGACCAAATCCCAAAAGGCTTTGGAGTGATTGGCGTGGACTAAATGACACAGCTCATGCACCACCACATAATCAATCACCCATGCCGGCGCTTGCATTAGACGCCAGTTAAATTGGATGCGACCATCGGCATAACAACTGCCCCAGCGCGACTTGTAGCCTTTGACTGTGAGACTTTTCGGCTCAACACCGATCTGCTGAGCATAATGGGCTAATTTAGGTTCAAGGTAAGCAACCGCTTGCGCTTGCATAAAGGCTTGAATATTTTGACAGGCCTGGGTCGCACATTCATCGGCACTCAGTTGGCAGTAATGCCTTTCATTCCAATAAAGAGAACATACTTCATCCTTTATTAAAACGTCCGCAACCACGTCTGTAACCGCCTCATGCGGAGCCGTTTCTTTATACTGAATGCGAAAAACGGTTTGCGCCCCCAAAAACTCTAGAACATCGCCCTCTTTGCCCTGGAAAAGGGACATGGACTGATAAGAGGGGTGGCGTAATTCTAGGGTTTTAAGTGCCTTTTGCATCCATTCCTGATGCCCGGTCAACAAGGCTAATAAGTGTTTATTGGAAAAGTGCTTGGGCACTAAAATAGCGACGCCGGCAGGACGCGTTTTTAAAGCAATGGATTTTTTGCGTGTAGTACGCACGATAGGCAGTGTTTGATGACCCACTTGAAAGTGATTCAAATCAGGCTTTGCTTCAGGTTTTGCTTTCGGTTTTAAGCGCGTGAATAAAGACACTTTTTTCTTTTTATTAACCGCGAAGCCTTCCATAACGCTATGCCCTGAAAAGATAACCAGGCCATAAAAAACATTACCGTAACAACGCGTGTGGGTGAAAGATTGACTAGCCGTTGAGACTGGCTATTGTTTTATAAGCCCAACCATTGGCCGCCATATAGGCACTTGAAATTACCATTAAATCGATGGCTTCACGACCAGGGATATCAATACGGGTATTGCCTTGCTCTAACGCACGCACGACCCAGATAACACGACCCATCTCGCCCGACTGGTCAACTAAGGCATCTTTAACTTCTTGTGACAGCGGCAGTTGTTCAACCACATCGGCCATTGGAATTTTTAGAAAAGCATTGAGGGTCGAAAACAAGCCGGCCATAAAGTAGCGATCTTTTTCAGAATCCAAGCCCATCTTTTCTGCCATGCCTTCTAAAAACTTAGCGCGTACTAAAGCGGCCACTAATAGTTCAGCTGGCACATCTTCCATGGAGGACATCATCATCATATTCACCCAAAACTTAAGGCGTTTTAAGCCCATATAGTTAACCGCGTCTTTCAGGGTTTCGACTTGATGCACAATGCCGGTACTTGGGTGATTAATCGCGCTGAGCAATTTATGGGTTAAGCCAACATCAGTGCTCACCGTTTGGGCGATTTCCTCAAAACTGACCTCAGGATCATTGACCTCAGCTAGCAGCTTAAGCATCGCCAATTTATTATTAGAGAGGGCTTTCTCTGATGAGAAGATTGGATTAGTAAAGAAAAACCCTTGAAAATAATCTGCACCACAGGCCTGATACTCTTCAAACTGTTCAACGGTTTCTAATCCGGTGATGATAACGGTAATCTGTTTTTGCTTTAAATTGCTGACCATCTCGGTGACTTGCTCAACAGTCCATTTGTGCGCATCAATCTTAACGATTTTCGCTAAACTTAATAATTTATCATTGGCTTCTGTCGGCTGATAATCATCGATTGCAACTTTCACGCCCGCTTGAATAATCTCTTTTAAGGCCGTTAACGACTCTTTGTCTTTAAGCAGTTCACTGGTCACTTCCACCGTCAATGAAGACAAGGGTTCAATTTTTGGCAACAAATCCAGTCTTAACAGCTGTATTGGTGTTTTATAAAAAGTTGGCTTGCCTGCCGTTAAATTTTCAACCCCAACGTTCTTTTGAATCCCCTCACAAAAAGACTTAATCTCTTTGGCCCACTGACCTACTGGCACCCCCCCTTTACCCATGGTTTCCATTGACAATTGGTAACCATAGAGATTCTGTTGCCCATCTAAAAGAGGTTGCTTATTTAAGAACAGTTGATTGGCCATAGTCTAATCCTAGCGAGTTGATTCAAATGATAGCGTGCTTAAATGGCTCAGATAAAACCCCTTTCAAACGGGACGAAGGCCACTTTTCAAACATATTTATTAAAGGTCATTATAGGGCGATTTTGACAATGAAAAGACATATTATCGGTTAATTGCCGCTTATTGGGATAAAGCCAAGGCTTCGTTCAACTCCCAACATGCTAAGTAATTGTTTTATTAAACCCGATTTATGCATTTAGACATTTTAATCTATACTAGCCTTTATGAACGCAAACCCAACAAAGCAGCACTATACTCTTACGATTAAGCATCCTGGAGATGCACTTGAACACTTAGCCGAGTTAACGGGCTTAAGTAAACAACAATTGAAAAACAGCGCCCTTAAAGGCGCGGTTTGGTTGACTCAATCCAGTCCATCAAAACCCTCTAAACCCGAACGCCTCAGACGCTTGAAAAAAGCGCTGTTGCCTGGCATGATTTTAGACTTTTACTATTTTCCTGAATTGTTAAATGCTGAGCAGCCCCCTGCTCTGCTCATAATGGATAAGCAGAGTTATTCGGTATGGCTGAAACCTCGCGGCATGCTATCACAGGGGTCTAAATGGGGCGATCATACGGCGCTGTATCGCTGGGTAGAAATGCATTACAAGCCAAACAATGAAACTCGTCAGGCCTGGATCGTGCACCGTTTAGACCGCGCTACTCAAGGCTTGATGTTACTTGCGCATACTAAAAAAATGGCCCAAACCTTGAGTCACTATTTTGAAAGTCGTCAAATCCACAAATCTTACCAAGCCAATGTCTGGGGAGAATTTCCAGCAGAAGACCAAACCATAACCTTGCCGATTGACGATAAACCAGCGGTCAGTCATATCAGCTTAAAAGCCTACAATGCTGAGCTGAATATATCACGGGTTACGGTGGATATTGAAACCGGCCGCAAACATCAAATTCGCCGCCATCTTTCTGAGTCTGGTTTTCCGATTATTGGGGATCGTCTATACGGTGATGAGTCGTTGGATTTGGCACTGCAAACGAACGGCGAAGCTCGACCTGATTTGCAGCTCACAGCCTATCAACTGAGTTTTGTTTGCCCGATATCACAAGAACCCACTCTCTGTGCTTTGACAGAAGATCAACTCGATTTAATGGCCGTTTAATCGCCTTTAATGCTGTTTGAACTTCGGTCAACTTTTTTCTCAATCATAAAGGATTGGCATGTTAAAAAGCTACCCATTCCCCATTAAAGGCACCTTCTACTACGCTGCCTCAATCGCGATTGAGGAATCCTTAATAACCAAACACGCCCTGTTTGAATTGCAAGCAGAGCCTGACAATGCCTATGATTGCCACGCACTACAAATTTTTCTGCGACCGCCAAAGACGGGTTCAGTAAAGACGAATCCTATTCCAGCCACTTCAAATGAATCGGCTCCAGGATTGTTGCTGGGCTATGTTCCTAGACAACTCGCTCCCATTATCAGTAAACAATTACACACCCATAAAGAATATAATCTACAGGTTATCCACAGGGTGAAAATGGGTAAGTTTATCGAAATCGATTGTCTACTTGAAATACAGCTCCCTTGGTTGAGCGCGCTCAATCTAAGGCTCTTGGCCTTTTGGGTGCAACAACTCAACCACTTTAGAAGACTACGCCATTATTTAGACTATTCTTAGTTATGGGTATTGTTGTGCATATGATTGTGCGCACTGTGGTGTAGATGGTTATGCTTACTTCTCATCCCTTTAAGCAAACACCATTGCTACAATCCCTTATAATAAAAACCATACAATTAAAATCTTACATGAGCTTAACCATTCCTATGACAATGCCTAACATCGACAAAACTAACCAACAACAGTGTGCTGACTTGCTCAATCAATCTGATGATTTTCAGGTACTGACGAAAGTTAATCCGACGAGCGTGTTTAACTCACCCACACCGGATAACTGTCACCGCGTCTGCGTGATTGATACAGAAACTACCGGACTAGACACCGATGTCTGTGAGGTAATTGAAATCGGTTACCAAATTATTGAGTTCGATTCCTTGGGGAATTTCTATCGAGTGATCAGTTCGCAAAACTTCCTCAATGAACCGCAAGGTGAAATCAGTGCAGAAGTGACCCGCGTTACCGGCATTACCTTAGCAGACGTCAAAGGCCATTCGATTCCCTGGGATAAAATTGCTGAAGAGATCTCTCAAGTTCAACTCTGCGTTGCCCATAATGCCGCATTTGACCGCCCTGTATTAGAGCGTTATGATGCCGTGTTTGTTGATAAAATCTGGGGCTGTTCAGTCGCGCAAATTGATTGGCAAAACCTAGCGCATGTCAGTTCACGTAGCCAAGAGTTTTTATGTTGGAAGGTAGGTCAATTTTTCTACGGTGCACACCGTGCTTTGGACGATGTGCAAGCTTTGTGTCAATTGCTTGCTTTGCCTATTTCAGAAGATAAAAACCCAGCTTTTGGTTATTTATTACAAGCCATTCGTCAAAGTAAATCTCTTATCAAAGCTAGCGGCGCACCTTTTGCGGTCAAAGATGATTTGCGAACTCGTGGCTATCGTTGGAATGCCGATGAACGCGTTTGGCAACAAGTGATTGATGATGCTAACCTACAAGATGAGCTGGCTTGGTTAATCGATCACAAAACGCCTAATCCAACGATTATCAAACTCAAAGCCACTGACAGTTTTTCAATCCGAGCCAGATAAGTTTTACAATATTTTTCACGTAATTTCTGCTTTCATACGGGTTTAGCACAGATTTAAATAACCAGACCTAGTCATTTAATAACACGTAAATGAGACAGAACCAAGTCAGGTCAATATAATAGTCTGTAGTATCAAGATTTTTCCAAAAAATATTTAGGAGTTTAAATAGATGAGTTCAACGGACAATACGATTTATAAAGGTCAACTGAAACGCTGGAATGATTCAAAAGGTTTTGGTTTTATCGGCGCTGAAGACGATGATAGTGATATCTTCATCCATATTTCAGAACTCAAGCAAATGTCACGTCGCCCTATGATTGGCGATATCATTACTTACCAAATCCAGGTTCAAGATGACGGTAAGAATAGAGCGTTTAATGCCCAGATTGAAGGAGTAAAAGCATTTAAATCAAAAGATCAAAAACGTACTTGGTCTTTACGCCCACAAAATAAATGGCTTGCTGCCTCTGGCGTGATTGCAATCATTGCCGTGATTATTCTGGTTTTTTGGGCGATTCCTAGCCACTAAAAACCGCGGTACGCATCCATTTTGTTAAAAATGGGTGCCAACTTCATTTTTTTCTTATCTAGGCATTTATTTTCTTAAATAGACAAAGCCAGACCTGGGTGGTTCAATAGCTGCTTATAAGACCTTATCGAGCATGATAAACTAGATTTATGAGCAAGGATGCATGAAAAATAAATTAGCCATTGCCGCAGGCATCTTGCAAAAAGCAAAACTTCCAAAGATTCCTAATGAAGTTTCGGCTCTGCAAGAAGAGTCTCTGCACAAGAATCCCAATGCATCAGTGATTGCACAAAGTATTAGCCGTAACCCAAAGTTACTCACTCGTTTTCTAGCGGTCTCTTCTTTTGTTTCTAAAAAAGAGGTGACCTCCGCCAAACAAGCCGTCGATATTTTGGGGGTAAATGGGGTTTTCACCCTATTCTTTTCCAATGCCATTGAATTTGTTTTTGACGCAGCTGATGACAGTGCTGAGATAATCAACCATTCGATTAAAATTGCAGTGGCTATTTCAGAATTAGCGTCACGTTTGGATATTCCTAAAAGTGATTGCTACCTCTTCGGGCTACTGCATAACATTGGTTACGTCGTTTTGAGCCGCTATGACCCATCAACTTATGAAACACACTATTTAAAAAGTTTATTAAATCCCTCTAGTGCCACCATAAGAGAGCTTGAATCTTTTGGAACCACCGCAAACTATATTGGGGTCTATGTTGCTAAAAAATGGCATGTTAAAACCGCTCTTTACGGCGCTATTCTCTTACAAGGCAGCGACCACCAAAAAGAGGAGGGTTCGAATCATCATATTTATGAGTTGGTGAACCTGCTGAATATTGCCCGTGCAGTCGTCGCCAATACCGAAGATAAACGGTATGTCACCGAAGAAGTACAACATAGAAGTACTGAATCGATGGCTAAGTTAGGTATTACGAACAGTGACTTTACTCGAGCTAGAACGCTAGTCGTGAAGATGACGAGCGACCTGAATACCACTAAGAAAAGTGCTGCTCGAAACTCAAGGTAACACCACCAGATTGCTATTTTTTTTCGGGCATTTCTAGCGCGCTCACGACTCTCTGACCAACCTAGTGACAGAATGATAAGCATCTCACCGAATCAAACAGATCAAATCAAAAACTTTTTTCGTCCCTGACCATCTTTATTTCAAACACTTCAGAAACCCCTGCCCCCCGTTTGTCTGAAGCCGCTTGCCAATGCCCTTGAATATTGGCGATAATTTGTACATCGCCCATATAGTCATTCTTTTTCAAATGATAACCCATCGTCTGTAAGACATCCTTTACGACTCCAGGCAGCTCTGGGTTGTAAGTGATTTGATTGATTGGCAAGAGTTGATGGTGCACACGCGGAGCATCGACAGCTTGCTGGGCGCTCATCCCCTCCTCTACAATATTCACAATCGTTTGAAACACTGAGGTAATAATGGACGATCCGCCTGGCGTACCGACGACCATTTCCACTTGACCATCTTTTAAAACGATCGTTGGCGACATGGAGGACAGCATGCGTTTTTCAGGTGCTATTTCATTGGCTTTACCCCCCACCACGCCAAATACATTGGCCACACCAGGTTTGGTACTGAAATCATCCATTTCATCATTCATCAGAAACCCTGCCCCGCGAATAACGACGCCACTACCAAAGGGCATATTGAGCGTGTAGGTATTCGACACCGCATTACCTTGCGCGTCCATTATTGAAAAATGCGTGGTCTCAGGGGTTTCTACTTTACCGTGTCGCATTTTTTCAGACTCGGAGATCTCTTCCAGTAAAACGCTTTGACTACGTTGATTAAGATAGTCGTCGGAAATGAGGGCTTTAACCGGTACTTTAATAAAATCTGGATCCCCTAAAAAGTGTGCTCGGTCAGCATACACTCGCTTCTCCAGCTCTGCGTAAAAATGCGTTTTAACGGCCTGTTCCGGCACCCCATCTTGTTTAGCCTGCTGTAAGGCAGCTTTTAATTTGGCTGCCAACAACTGTTTGAGTTTTAATAACTGCACGATGGCCACCCCGCCCGAACTCGGCGGTGGTGCTGAGACAACTTTTCTACCCAGCCATTCGCCCACCACTGGCTCACGCCATTTGGCTTGATACCCCTTGAGGTCATTTAAGGTAATCAACCCCTCATGTGCCTGCATCTCCTTGACCAATAGCCGGGCGGTTTCACCTTGATAAAAATCATCAGCACCTTGGTTAGCTATGCGCCGTAAAGTTAAAGCCAGTTCAGGCTGCTTAAAGACACTTCCTGATTTAAGCCCTCCAAAATAGTCCATAAAGTTCAGCGGCGTTGTGGCTTTATCGGCAATCCAACCTTTAAACCACTGCGCTCTATTCTCTAGCGCTAGGGAAACCATAAAGCCTTTTTCTGCATAAGTAATCGCTGGTTGTAATAATCGCTGCCAAGGCAAGGATCCGAATCGCTGATGGGCTTGCCACAATCCCATCACTGTTCCAGGCACGCCTGATGCTTGATAACCAACCAAAGAACGATAGGCAATCACTTGTTTGTCTTGATCCAGATAGAGATCTCGAAAGGCGGCTTTAGGGGCCTTTTCTCGATAATCTAAAAAGTGCACCGCTAGACCGTCAGGTTTATGCGTTTGTAACGTCGGCGCATACAAGGTCATAAAACCACCCCCACCCAGGTTACCCGCTTCGGGGTAAGTCACCGCCAAAACAAAACCAGCCGCCACAGCAGCATCCACGGCATTACCGCCCGCCAATAGAACTTGTTTAGCGACTTTGGCGCTGTAACCATCCGGCATTGCCACCGCAGCCATTTGTTTATTAGTTTCTAAGGACGACCTTACGGGGTCTGCAAAGCTAGACAATGAATACAGAGACACCAAAAAAAAGGAGAGGTAACTGACTTGAGTAAAGCGCATAAATAACTAAATCCTGTTAAAAATAATCTAATAAAGAATGAACGGAAAACCATAAGCCATTAAATAACCAGTAATGGTCGTATTTGTTTGAACTAATTGTAAATGCTAGAACGATATTCTAGAAATCGGTACTTCCAGAGTCGCGGCAATGGCTAAGACCAGCTCTTTTTCAATATCAGCCACTTTACCATCATGCTCAGCACATGCCAGAAGGCCTTTGAAAATCGTCGCTTTCAATTCATCAGAACAATAGGCCAGTTTTTGAGTGGCTGTCTGGAACAAGGCTTGATTGGATTCATTCGCCTCTAAAAGCATTACCTCTGACAGGTCAATTATTTTCATACCCGATTCAAATGCTGATTTGACCAGGCCTGGTGAGACCGAATCATGGCCATAGAAAGCCAATAAAGACATAATTAATTGAATCTCAACACTCACTTGTTGAGCTTTTTTATAGCGTACTTTAAGCGGGCTTGCCAACTCAAAGTGCACATCCAAATAACGGCTGACCAGTTGGTAAACGCTTTGTTCATAAATAGTCTGCTTTTGATCTAAATCCATCACAGCTAATAAACACTTTTGAAAGCGCTTATATTGTGGCAATGACATCTCTTTTAGTGCAGGAATCGCGATATCAATCAAAGGCAGTCGATTTTCGAGACCAGTCGACTGTAGGCGTATATACTGCTGTTTAACCGCTTGTGCTAGACCTGCTAAGTCAAATTTTGTGAAAAATAGATCTGACACTGACGCAGATAACGTTCGTGAATCTTCAGATTTTACGGACTGAAGACCGATGGACTCTTCACTCATTAATACCGCAATGACCAATGCCATTGCATCTATAGGCTGTTTCACATGGTCGATTAAAACCTCTAAGGCTTTTTGAGCGGAACCATTTAATTGCTCAATAGCGATGCCCGCGGCCATTAACATGGCTAACGATTCACTCATCTGTATAGGTTCAGATTTTGGCAAAGTTTCACCATCAGGTTCAATAATGGCAACCGGGAGCGGTGTTAAAAACAGTCCATCCCAATGCGGCTGTAGCCTCTTAATACGTTGTTCAATCGGCGGATGGGTGGCAAACATAAAATTCAAATGACTGCGAAAAGCTTGTCCAAAGAACAGATGAGATACTTCAGAAACATCCGCCTTTTGAATTCGAGAAGATTGGGATGGCGCGCCAATGACCTTTAAAGCATCTGCAATCGATGCCGGGTTACGGGTAAATTGTACCGAGGCCGCATCCGCTAAAAATTCACGCTGTCGACTCACCGCGGCTTTGACGATATTACCCAATAAAACCCCCAGCCAACCAAGCACACGTAAGAGTATGCCAACGACCATGATACCGCCATTACCTTTCCTCTTAGACCCTGAGGAACGGCTATAACGACCATTACGGTGATTTGAAGTTGAAGTTAAGATACGTCCCAATAAAGCAATAAACGCCACACCATGCAATAGCATGATAATGCGTAAATTCAGCCGCATATCTCCGTTCAATATATGACTAAATTCATGGCCGACCACTCCTTGCAATTGAGCTCGAGTGAGTTTGTCAATCGCCTCCTGCGTTAAACCAATAACCGCATCTGAAGGCATCAGCCCTGCAGCAAATGCATTAATCGCAGTTTCCTTTTTAAGCAGGTAAACATCGGGGACAGGCATGCCCGAAGCGATGGCCATTTCGGTCACGACATTGAGGGCTTTTCTTTCATTTAAATTCGTAGTGTTTGCTGATATTTTCACACCACCCAATCCAGCAGCTACCACACCACCGCCTTTAGCAAGATGACGACTTTCAATGTAGGAGCTAATAAATGCCCCACCCATGATAAAAGCCCCCACCCCTAAAAAGGTGTTCAAGTGATTGGCAGAAAACAGCGATGACCAAAAGCCTGCAGAAAAGCTAGGCAAGGACTGATTCCCAAACAAGGGCATTAACAACATTAAAACAAGGGTGCTAACAAAAGTTAAAAGCAGCAACATGAATAGATAACCCACGACCAACCATTTGGTTTTTTGGCGGGCATTATCTTGTGCAATATAAAAGTTCACAACAGAGCTTCAATCCCTATTTATTCACGTCAAATGATGACTAAAAATTGATATTAGAAACTGACCTTAGGAACGGCTTGAATGGCGACTTTATCTTCAAACTCCAGAAGTTTTGCATCTACAGGATGACCAAAGGTGGCGGCAAATACCGTTTGCGGAAAACTCTGACGATAGCTGTTATAGACCATCACCGCATCATTAAAAGCTTGGCGCGCAAACGCCACCGTATTTTCAGTGGTGGTCAATTCTTCAGTCAATTGCATCATATTTTGGTTGGTTTTTAAATCCGGGTAGGCCTCCATCACCAGGTTAAAACGCGACATTGCGCCACTTAAGACACCCTCAGCATTCGCCAAGAGTGACATCGAAGTTGCATCGCCTGGATGAGCCGCTGCATTTTTTAATAGAGTCGCCGCCTCATTACGTGCAGAAATAACCGCTTCTAGGGTTTCTCTTTCATGCGTCATGGCTTTTTTAGCCACTTCAATTAAATTTGGAATCAGATCATAACGGCGTTTAAGCTGGATATCGATATTGGCAAAACCATTTATATAGCGGTTTTTATAAGCCACTAACGTATTAAAGATATTGATGAGATAAATAATCGTTAATACCGCGATGGCCAAAATAATAATCAATGTCGTACTCATAAAAAGACTCCTGCTCACTCACCTAAAAAACCATCACTAAAATTTGATGGTCGTCTGTTTTTGAAACCATTTTACACAAGTTTTTCTAAATTCCTAAACGGTCGAGCTCTCTTTAGCTAACCCTGCCTTCTCTCAAGCCATTAAGACAAACTTCAGGATTTATCCATGGCTTTTCAATATTGCCATTTCCTTATTCACCTAATAAAGATTAAAATGGATTTTAATTAAGTACATTTTCTTAAAGGATGATTTCAATGTTTAAACACCTTAGCCTTTCGGCACTATTTCTAACGGCTTTTACTGTTTTATCACCGGCGATTCATGCGGATGACGAATTTACTGAATCAGAAGCCCAGATGACGCAAAATGTCGACGAAGCAGAATATGATGTTACCTTGGCAGCCTTTAAAAACTCTAAAGCCGGCAATTTCTTTGAACATGCCTACGGTTATGCCGTTTTCCCAACCATTGGTAAAGTCGGTTTTGTGATTGGTGGCGCTTATGGTCAAGGTCGAGTTTATGAAAAAGGTCGTTACACCGGTACAACAGAAATGACACAAGCCTCTATCGGCTTTCAATTCGGTGGGCAAGCCTACAGCCAAATCATTTTCCTCCAAGACCAAAGATCTTATGATGAATTTACCAGTGGTAACTTTGAATTTGGCGCAAATGCTTCTGCGGTCGTGATTACCGCAGGTGTTGCTGCTGAAGCCTCGACCAAAGGCACCTCTGCTACCGCCAATGCTGGCAACAAACATGTCAAAGCTGAAGGCCAATATTATAAAGGCATGGCTGTCTTCAATATTGCCAAGGGTGGTTTAATGTATGAAGCAGTATTGAGCGGTCAAAAATTCAATTTCTATCCGAACTAAGTTTATAAAACTTATCTTTGGAAACATCCAGACAAGGGCGATAGTTTCTACTAGCGCCCTTTTTTATTGCCAAATCGAAGTTTGCCTTTTATAGTAGCTTGCTTCAATCATCATGAAATGAACAACGGAGTCTTCTTGTGGATTTAAGCTTTATTGTCGATCTCATCAATAGCCTTTCAAGCTGGATGAAAACCTATTTAAATGAAATTGTCCTTTCTATGGTGGCGACCTTACTGGTCATCTACGGCAACGACATTATGCTGTTTTTTAAAAAACAGATCGGTAGCCTAAAACTCTTTTTACGGATCAGTTTGTTTGTGGCCTTCTGCGCATTTGGCTTTGCCTTTTTGACCTCTTTTTTAACACCGCTTATCAGCCAGACCGTCGGTAGAGTAGATGCCATCTGGCTACCCTTGGTGGTCATCACCAGCTATTACCTATTAGGCTTGGCTGCACAACGCAAAGGCTTGATTTAAAAACTTTGCGTTAAATCACTCTCCATGAACACCTGAAATATCACCCACGCATAGCATAAAAAAAGCCCGAATAACCAGGCCTGGTTATTCGGGCTTTTTTATTTAAACGTTTAAATTAAACGATTAAGAACGACTAGTCACTTCTAGTAAGTGATAACCAAACTGAGTTTTAACAGGCCCTTCAACAGATCCAATTTCAGCGCTGAAAACCACTTTATCAAATTCTGGAACCATCATACCAGGGCCAAACTGACCTAAGTCACCACCGTTTCCACCAGATGGGCAGTTAGAATGCTCTTTTGCAACATCCGCAAAATCTGCTCCATTGGCAATTTGATCTTTCAATTCGTTACATTTCTCTTCTGAATCTACCAAAATATGACGCGCAGTTGCTAAAGCCATGAGACCTTCCTTTATTTACATTTAATTAATTTTTAAATCGGTGATTAAAATGCTTTGGATGGAGAACCTACAACGTTTATTGTCTATTCTCGCATTAACCGTACAAACACTCTTTTACCTACGTTAAAATCAAATATAAGGTCTTTCGCGTCACATTCAAGGGTTAACTTTCTCTTTTACTATTTTATTTCTGGTTTTTTATGCATTTCTCGCAAAATGCTCATTTATAATAAGTCCTATGACTGATATTAAACAAAGCACAAAAATGCAATATGCCTCTATCCCAATGCAATCCGTTGGCCCTTTTAAACTGATTGGCGATGTTGAAGTAGACGATCTCATGGTCCCGTTGGCAACCTATGAAACCCCTCTATGGCCATCGGTTGCGCGAGGCGCTCGAGTCGCAGCACATTCTGGCGGTATTCGTGTCACCGTGGTCGATGAACGCATGACACGCTCTATTTTATTAGAAGCCCCTAATGCGGGTGTTGCCACTTTACGTTTAAGAGATATTCAAAGTCGCCATGCCGATTTGCAAGCGGTGGTTTCTCAAAGCAGTCGTTTTGCCAAATTATTAGACACTCACTTTCAAGTGGTCGGTAATCTCATCTACTTACGTTTGGAGTTTAATACGGGTGATGCTTCTGGTCATAATATGGTCACCAATGCCGCGGACAAGCTGATTCCATGGATTTTAGACACCTATAGCGATTTGAAATATGTCTCTATTTCTGCGAACTACTGTACCGACAAAAAGGTTTCTGCCGTCAATGGTATTTTGGGACGCGGTAAATATGTGGTCTGCGAAACGACGATTCCCAGAAAATTCTGTAAACGTTTCCTGAAAACTACGCCAGAAGCTTTAGTTGACTTACATATTAAAAAAGACCTAATCGGTAGTATTATTTCTGGTGGTTTAAGAAGCGCTAATGCCCATGTGGCAAACATGTTGTTAGGCTTTTATTTGGCGACAGGTCAAGATGCCGCCAATATAGTGGAAGGTTCTCAAGCCATTAACCATTGCGAAGTCACGCCTGATGGTGATTTGTATTTCTCAACGACACTGCCAAATTTAATAGTCGGTACCGTTGGTAATGGCAAAGGATTAGATTTTGTTTTAGACAATTTAGAACAATTGGGCTGTACCCAAAAAGATGTCGAACCTGGCGTGAATGCCCGTCGTTTAGCTTGTATCGCAGGTGCCACGGCCTTCTGTGGTGAACTCTCTTTACTGGCGGCGCAGACGAATCCCGGCGAACTGATGGAAGCGCATATCAAACTAGAGCGCAGTTAAATGACTTTATCTAAAGCTGACTTCGCTTCGCTTCAAGTAATGCAACGTAAACAAGACCATATCGATGCTGTACTGCACGACCCCCTAGTAGAACGTCAGCAAGGTGGTTTTGAGCAGATAAGGTTAACGCACCGAGGGCTACCGGAATGTGACTTCAGCCAAATAGATACCAGCAGCCAGTTTTTAGGAAAAACCATCTCCTTCCCTTTTCTGATTGCCTCCATGACGGGTGGCGCCGCCAATAACTTGGGAAACATTAACCGTCATTTAGCAGAGGCCGCTGAGATTTGCCAAGTACCAATGGCGGTCGGTTCTCAACGCGCCATGATCTTAGATGATGCCGCCAAGCAAAGTTTTACTTTACGTCAATACGCCCCAAACACCCCACTCATTGCCAACTTAGGCGCGGTTCAACTTAACTATGGTTTTGGCGTCGATGAAGCTAGGCGTGCCATTGAGGTACTTCAGGCTGACGCGCTGTATTTACATCTCAATCCTTTGCAAGAAATCATTCAACCCGAAGGTGATACCAATTTTGCAGGACTGGTCGATAAAATCCATCAACTGACACATCAGATTGAAGTGCCCATTATCCTTAAAGAGGTTGGCGCGGGATTATCCCCTAAAGACATTGAACTCGGCCTGCAAGCAGGCATAACGTACTTTGACGTAGCGGGCCGAGGCGGAACCTCATGGAGTCGTATCGAAGCGCATCGCGCAGATAACCCGCTTGGTTTCACTTTCCAAGATTGGGGTTTAACCACCGTCGAGGCTTTACAACTGAGCCAGGCCTATCAATCGAAAGGTACTTTTATTGCCAGTGGCGGCATACGTAACGGTATCGACATGGTAAAAGCTGTTATAATGGGCGGTCGTTTGTGCGGTGTCGCCGCGCCTTTATTGGCACCCGCGCTAGAATCCACCGAAAAAGTGGTTCAAACGATTGAACAATTTAAACAAGAGTTTGTCACAGCACAATTCTTGTTAGGCATCGACAATGTGGATGCCTTGCATTTGAATAGCGCTTTACTGCTGCCTTGAACTCCTGAGAAATTTTCTTGAGGTTTAAGCCTTTTAAGTCAGTAAAGAAATAAGAATCATTTAAGAAAAAGAATCCATTCTCACTATGAAAGTAGGTATCGATTTACTCCATTTTGCGACTGCAAACTACTATCTAGGATTAGATACTTTTGCAGCCGAAAAAAATATTGATGTAGATAAGTTCTATGTCGGCATTGGACAAGAGAAAATGTCGATTGCATCGCCAGATGAAGATATCGTCAGTTTGGCAGCCAAAGCTGCGGCACCCATTTTACAGAAAATCGATTCTAATGAGATTTCTGCTGTGCTATTTGCCACCGAATCAGGGGTTGACCAATCGAAGTCGGCAGGCGTTTTCCTGCATGGCCTTCTGAATTTGTCTAACCGTTGTCGTGTCGTAGAGTTTAAGCACGCCTGCTATGCTGGCGCGGCTGCCTTACAGATGGCCACAGCACTGGTCAGAGCCAACCCGAAAGAGAAAATCCTCGTGATAGCGGCTGATGTTGCCAAATATGATCTGGATACTTCGGGGGAAGCAACTCAAGGTTGTGGTGCCGTCGCGATGCTGGTCACTGAATCTCCGCGCATTCTTGAAATCGAGTCTGGCTCAGGCTACTACACTGACGATGTTATGGATTTCTGGCGCCCCAATAGCAGAACAACTGCACTGGTGGATGGCAAATATTCAACCAAAGTCTACCTAAACAGCCTGAAACAGGTTTGGGAACACTTTACAGAATCGACTGGCAAAAGCTTTACCGACATTGATTACTTCTGTTATCACATCCCTTTTACCAAGATGGCTGAAAAAGCGCATCAAACCTTGGTGAAAAAAGCGGGTGTAAAATTAACTCAAGCGCAGTTTGAAGCACAAACATTACCGGGCCAACTGTATAACCGTATTATCGGTAACAGCTACAGCGCTTCACTATTTATCAGTTTCATCTCGTTATTAGACAACCTAACTGATAACATTGAAAATAAACGTGTGAGTTTCTTTAGTTATGGTTCTGGCTGTGTCGCCGAGTTCTTTACGGGTGTTATGCAACCAGGTTATCAAGCCGTTTTGATGACTACAAACCATAAAGCCCAAATCGACAATAGAACCCCTCTAACCTACACTCAGTATTTAGAATTCCATCAACAGATGGGAGCTACAGATGAAAATGTCGTTTTTGATGTTAACAATCGAGGGCCTTACCGCTTGGCTGGCATTAAAGACCACAAACGCTATTATGAAAAAACGGACAATTAATCGTTAAGCGAGACGCCCTATGAAAACGCTCTGCTCTGTGCCGGCTAAATTGATACTCTCTGGTGAGCATGCCGTTTTATATCAATGCCCAGCCCTGAGCATGGCGATTGACTTGCCGACCTATTGTGAATGTGAATACACGCCCAATACATTGTTTTCAGTCACGGTCGAACTGGTCAACTTCCAACAAAAGCACTGTTTCCCCTATGATCTCTGGCAAAAAATTGCCATCGAAACAGAAAGCCGTTACCGATTGTTTGAACAACAATCAGGCGCGATTCAAGCCGTCTTGACCAAACCCATTGACCTGGTTCTCAACACCCTCTTTCATTTTGAAGAACTCTGCCCACTAAAACCCGGTGACTGGCAATTTAAAATTCACTCGGAAGCGCCTATCGGTAGAGGCATGGGCAGTTCTGCCGCTGTCATCATCAGCCTTTTAACATCTCTTATAACACATCACCGTTTTAATCTTTCGGACGACGGACTACTCGCATTAGCACGACGCATTGAGTGTCGGCAGCATGGTCAATCGAGCGGCATTGATCCAGCCACACTCATCTATGGTGGACTCTTACAGTATCAATCCAATCTACCGATACAGCGTATTAATGCGCAAAAACTCAATGCCTGGCTGATTGATACCGGAAAACCCTTAAGCACCACAGGACAATGCGTTGCGCAGGTCAAACAACACTGGGCTAATGACAAAGCATGCTGGAAAAGCTTTAAAAATGTTACCCAAAAACTGGTACAAGCTTGGTCAGAGGAAGACTCGTTAGGTTTTAAAAGAGGAATTCGAAAAAATCAGAAATTGCTCTTTAAACTAGGCGTAGTCCCTGCCAAGGTTCAAGGCTTTATCGACAGACTGGAAAGCCAACATCATGCCGCTGCGAAGATTTGTGGTGCTGGCAGCGTATCGGGCGACAATGCAGGTATGGTTCTATGCATTTCTGAGACCCCTCCTTATACACTGTGTGAAACCTACGGTTATGAATGTCGCCCCTTACAGCTACAAACCAAAGGCATTGAATGTAATGTCATTCAACTTGCACAGATTGACTAGATGCCCCTTGCACAAGATATGAAATCCCCCTCCCCCTTAACATGGCAAAGTGTCGCACCTGCCAATACCATGATATTAGGGGAACATAGTGTCGTTTACGGCCATCCGGCGATTGCCTGTGCGCTCAATCAGTTCATCTATATTGATTGGCAAAGTCGCCCTGACCGTGAAATTCATATTTACTCAGCACTGGCTGACCACATTACCAATATTCAAAACTTGCTAACTCAAGCACAAGCAATTCACCCCCAATTGAAATTTGTCTGCCATGCGCTTGCAGCCTTTGCAGATCGATTACCTTTTGGACTGACGATTCGTATTCAAAGTGAATTTTCATCGACTATTGGCCTAGGAAGTTCTGCGGCCGTATTAGCGGCCATGCTCAGTGGTTTAAACCAAATATCTCAGCAACAGAAATCCATTCCTGAACTTTTTGAAATCGGTCATTCTATTATCTTAAAGATTCAAGGGCGGGGGTCTGGTGCAGACTTGGCCGCGAGTTTAAGCGGAGGTGTAATTTATTTTCAGCCGCACTCCGATCAACAGCCACTAGAGATTAAACCACTGACTCAGTTGAATCAGGACTTTCCAGTCACCTTGATTTATGCTGGTTATAAAACCCCAACCTCAGAAGTTCTAGGACTCGTCGCCGAACAGTGGCAAACTCAACCAGCCGCTTTAGCCGCCCTCTATCAACAGATGGGGCAAACCACTCTGGCGGCTTTTGAAGCCTTACAACAGCAAAACCTAACACTGTTTTATAGCCTTTTTAAAACGTACCAAGCCTTAATGACGCAACTGGGTGTGAATGATGCCACGCTGTCATCTTTAATCGATGTTTTGTCAGCTTGCCCAAGTATTCACGCAGCTAAAATATCAGGCTCAGGACTTGGAGATTGCGTCATCGGTTTAGGCTCTGTAGAAAACTGTCCAGATTCAAGCAAGACAACCCTTCTGGCCTACCAACAACTACAAGTTAATATCACTCTGCAGGGTGCGTTGACTCGCTCTATACCTTGCGAAAATAGATCAAAAACAGACCATAAAAACGGACTCAACCAGCATGGATAAACAGCGCCAACAACAAAATTTTGTGCATCAGGTCATTGGACACCACCCTGAAAGCGCTCCTAAACTCACCGCTGTCAAACAGAATGGCAAAGGTATCGCGCCTGTCAATATTGCACTGAGCAAGTATTGGGGAAAACGCGATGAGGTCTTGAACTTACCAATGAATGGTAGCGTCTCTATCAGCCTACCCGGCCTGGGGACAGAAACCACAATTCAGATTTCTAAAGTGGCGCAAGATTCAGTGAGGTTAAATGGTGAATTATTAGAACCCTCCAACCCGTTTGCTAAACGCCTATCCCATTTTTTAAATCATTTCAGAGCACCCAATACTTTCTTTGAGGTTGCCACGATTAATACGGTGCCAACTGCAGCAGGCCTGGCTTCTTCGGCCTCAGGCTATGCTGCACTGGTCTTGGCATTAGATGACTTGTTTGATTGGCAACTCGCACCTCAACAACTCTCATTACTGGCTCGTTTAGGCAGTGGCAGTGCCAGTCGCTCACTGTTTCCAGGATTTTCTATTTGGCATAAGGGTCAACAGGCAGATGGCATGGACAGTTTTGCAGAGGCGATCGAAACCACCTGGCCTGGTCTTTGTGTCGGTTTGGTTAAGGTGAATACTGCCCAGAAACCGATCAGCTCGACTTTAGGCATGCAGAACACCGTTAACAGCTGTGATTTATACCAGGCCTGGCCAAAGCAAGCTGAAAAGGATATGGCGAAAGTCTTACAAGCGATTCAATACCAAGACTTCAACCTGCTCGGTCAGACCGCTGAGCATAATGCTTTAAGTATGCACGCTACTATGATGGCGACTTGGCCACCGATTGTCTATTGGCAACCTGAATCGGTCGCTGCAATGCAAACCGTTTGGCAGTTAAGAGAACAAGGTGTTGCCGTCTATTTTACGATGGACGCAGGACCTAATCTTAAATTGCTGTTCCCAGAAACAGAAAAGCCTGCAATTAAGCAGGCTTTTCCAGAACTGTCGATTATCGAACCTTTTAAGACAAATCGTTAAACCAACGGTTTAACGTGGCCGTTCAAGACAGCCGTTGTTAAAAGTTCCATAATCACCTCTATTTAACAATCGCTATTTGACGATTGATAAGCTAGGCTTCTTTTTATCAGAAGACGACTTTGCTGCCGTCTTTGCTGAATCCGTTTTCTTTTCTACTGCAGACAGTCGTGGGCTGGTTTCCAAGACTTCTTCCTTACCATCCAAAAGTTCTTCAGGATAAGGCTCCGGCGGAAACGGCATGCCTTGGCCATTTTCACGTGCAAAAATAGCTAAAACAGCTTCTGGTGGAAAGCCTAAGGTGGTTTCAATACCGCCAAAACGTGCCTTAAAGGTAAACCAGCCATTCGCCATCGATAACCCCACCACTGCTGATGGCGCCAAATTCAGAACGATAACACCATCCTGAACATGAGCTTGTGGCACATCTACGCCTGGATAATTAGCGTCAACCTGAACATGGGGTGTCCAGTTATTGTCAACGATCCAGTCATACATCGCACGAATAATATAAGATCGATTAGAAATCATCACAACAACCTGTTAAAAGCAAAAAAACCGATTAGATAACATCTCGCATATCAATTTCGTCATCCGACAAACTTTCTACGAACATTTCACGCCCTAATACTTTTTCAGCGTAATCAACGATAGGCTTAGCAGATTTAGGCAGTTCAATGCCTAAAGAAGGTAAACGCCATAGCAATACTGCCATACTGATATCGACTAAAGAGTAGTCCTCATTCATAAAGTATGGCTTGTGATCAAATACTGGAATCAGTTGAATAAGACGCTCTTGCAAGTTTCTACGAGCCACTTTAACAGCCGCTTGGTCATCACTATTGGCAATAGTGTCTACCAGAGGATACCATTCCGTTTCAATTTGACGCAACATTTGACGTGAACGCGCTTTAGAAATCGGATCAACTGCCATGAGTGGAGGGTGTGGGAAACGCTCATCTAAATATTCGATAATGACCTGTGGATCATATAAAACCAACTCACGGTCTACCAGAGTCGGCAAAGTACCATAAGGGTTCAATTCAAGTAAATCTTCTGGCATATTATCGACATCCACTTCAATGATTTCAATTGGGATATCTTTCTCTTTTGCTACTAGACGCACACGGTGTGAGCTAGGGCTTTTAGAATCAGAAAACAAAACAATGACCGAACGCTTGGTAACTGGAATTTCAGACATGAACAACTCCTAAATATATGGGGAATCAAGAGCTTCAAATGAAACTCTCATTGCTTTAGAAAACAAAACACTGTTTGTAGTATACACCCCCTGTCAAGCCCCCTATTTTTACTAAGAGCTTGATGCGTCGAAAAACATGACGGAGTAACTTGACCAGGCCTGGTCGTTTATAAAAGAGGTTAAAACACTTCGACTAAAAGCAAACAAATCCGAACAATCCCTTGATTAACTGCTCTTAAGACCGAAAGCGATGCCCTGTTCAATATCTTCAAAACCTTGCTGCAGTGCAAACAGACGGTCAACCCCCAAGGCCACCCCACTACAATCAGGTAAGGGATGATTTTTTAACGTGGTCAGTAACTGTTCATCTAATGGCACTCTTTTAAAGCCCAATTGTTGACGTTCTTTTAAAGCGGCATTAAAACGCGCTTGATACAAGTCGGCTTCAGTCAATTCATGATAACCATTCGCCAGTTCCATACCGTTTACAAAGACTTCAAAACGCTCAGCAACTAAAGGATTATCTATAGAAATTTGCGCTAATGAAGCTTGACTGGCGGGAAAGTGAAATAACATCGTCATTGCGGGCTGTCCGTCTTGAACACCTAATTGAGACTCTATCACTTCGGTCAATACGAGTTGTTCCCACAAAGCCTTGTCATTAGTCTCCACACCGACAACTTCGGGCACCCCATACTGCTTCAGGCAGGCCTGGCAGTTTTCTGCCGAAGCCGTCAGGATATCCTCAATCCCTGCATATTTTGCAAAGGCTTGTTGATAACTGAGACGTTCTATTTTTAAAGGCTGCTTTAAGAGACTGTTAATTAAAGTGGCGACTTCATCCATTAATTCAAACATCGAAAAACCGAGGCGATACCACTCGAGCATCATAAATTCGACCTGATGCCTTGGACTCAGATCACCGTCACGAAACACTTTACCCAGATAGAAAATATCGCCACTGCCTTCGCACAACAGTCGTTTCATCGGATACTCAGGTGAGGTCGGCAGATAAAAGGTTTGCGGATCACGTTCGCCAGGAACTTGCACTTGCGTACTCAAGGCCGATAGATGCACATCCGGCACACCACCGGCAGACAACATCGGGGTATCGACCTCGATTACCGAACGGGCATAAAAAAACGCCCGCAGCTGTTGAAGCAGTTGCGAGCGTTTGATTAGCATGGAACGTTTTGATTTCGAAGTCATCTATTCAAGTATTTCCGTTCCAAGCTAACTAGGAGACTAAAGCGATTACTTAGCACGTGAGACGTACTCACCCTTTTCGGTGTTCACAATGACCATTTCGCCAATCTGAACAAATAGAGGAACCTGCACAACTGCCCCCGTTGAAAGGGTTGCAGGCTTACCACCCGTCCCGGCTGAATCGCCTTTTAGACCAGGATCAGTATCCGTTACTTCTAACGTGATTTGCTTAGGTGGCGTCACAGAGATAGGCTGACCGTTAAATAAGGTCACCGTACAGATATCTTGTTCAACCAACCATTTCTTGACGTCTGCAACCGCAGACTCCATCGCTTGGAATTGCTCAAACGTCTCAGCATCCATAAAGTGCCAGAAATCACCGTCGGTATATAAATACTGTAATGTGGTTTCAACCACATCCGCAGCGTCTACTTTTTCACCCGACTTAAAGGTTTTTTCCACCAACTTACCGGTGATAAGGTTACGGTATTTAACACGGTTAAATGCCTGACCTTTACCTGGAGAAACCTGCGTATTTTCAACAATGGAACAAGGCTGCCCATCCATCAAAAACTTTAAACCACCCTTAAACTCAGTTGTGCTGTACGTTGCCATATCTTTACCCGAATACTTGTCATAGAATATAAAATTGTAATTCGGGTATTCTAACGTAAACTTTAAACATTTACAGCGGTGTATTTTGAATCCCGATAAAACTTCCGAGCAATGACAAACATTCAACTATGCCTCAAGCCAACAAACCTGCAAGCAAATCCGTAAAGCATTTTTCCGTAAAAGATTTGTGTCAAACACTACAGATCAGTCCGTTAGAGACGGATGCTCTCACGCATAGCGAATTTCCGCTCAAAATCCCTGCTGATTTTTTAGCGCAAATTGAAATTGGCAACCCTTTAGATCCGTTATTAAAACAAGTGCTACCAGTGTTCGCTGAAACCAATCAAGTGACAGGCTTTAGTCTTGATCCAGTGGGCGATTTAAACAACAACCCCACCCCCAGCTTGATTCACAAATATCATGGTCGAGTTCTACTGATTGCCAGTCCAAAATGCGATATACACTGTCGCTACTGTTTTCGCCGCCACTTTCCTTACGAACAGCAGATCAATCAGCGATATTGGCACAAAGCCTTAGAATTAATTGCTCAGGATGACAGTATTCATGAAGTCATTTTGAGTGGTGGAGACCCGATGAGTTTATCTGAAGTCGCGCTGGTCAAGTTAATTGAAAAGATTGAAGCCATTCCGCACATTAAAACCCTGAGAATTCATTCGAGAACCCCTGTGGTCGCGCCGAGTAAAGCGCCGATAAAGCTATTAATGACTTGGGCTAAACAGAGTCGTTTAAATAAAGTATTAGTGGTGCATTGTAATCATGCCAATGAACTCAGCGATCAGACCGCCCAACTCTTTCAACAATACCGCACTGTTGGCTTTCAACTACTCAATCAAACTGTTTTATTAAAAGACGTGAACAACAATGGCGAAGTTTTAATTGATTTAAGTCATGCGTTATTTAATCAAGGCATACTGCCTTACTACCTACACCAACTCGATAAGGTGCAAGGCGCGGGCCATTTTGAGGTATCTGATTTACGCGCGCTTGAATTGCATGAAAGCATGCGCCAAAAGTTGCCTGGCTACCTTGTACCTAAACTGGTTAGAGAGATTGAAGGTCAACCTTACAAGACGCCTCTGTAAAGCATAAAGAGGCTAAAAAACACTCCCAAACAGAAGTTACCAGGCCTGGTAACCTTGCTACTTAATATGTAAACCAAGCATCAATTAAAATCGTATTTCTCTTTAAAGCCACACGTTGTAGAAAACACAGGAAACCATTCCGGAGCGGTATAGAAGTTTTCATTTACGGTTTTTAAAATTTGTTCACGATAGAGTCCATAGTTAAAGTTTTTACCCTCCACCAAGTAATAACTCACCTCGCCACTAATATTCAGGGTCTCTATCGCTAATTCATCAAAGAAAGGTGCCATCTTTTCAATGTCTTTATGATGGGTCACAAACACCTTAAAATTTTGCCCAGCCAGTGCTTTAAAATCTGTTTTCTTATCATCTTCACGGCCGTACTTTGAAATACTCATGAATACATGAATGTCGTCATTTTGGCAGTGATAAGACAAGGCTGACTGACTACTGTATCCCAAGGTAAAAAAGGTCGACTTTGGCAATAAAGCGCATACTTTTTCTGGCTGGGTATAAACCGCTACATGATGTTTTTGTGAGGCGGGAATCAATTGATTAACAAAGCCCAGAGCAGTTAACAGAACAATGCCAATAACGACGGAACTGTAGCCATTAAAGAGATAAAGCACCGCTAATTTTTGTTGAGGCAGTAGTGCATACAACACATATAACAATGTGACCGCCAATAAAGGCCAATGCAAGCCGACCGGATTGGTCAAGCTGACCAATAATAAAATCAAGAGCAGTGGCAGACTGGCAAAGAGCACTTGTCGCATCACCGGTAATAAAATCAGACCCTGCTGCTGACCTCTGGTTTGCTGGACCAAATAATAGAGACCTAACGGCGAGAGCAATCCGATAATCATCGCGATATAACTTAAAACATTACCGACTTCAAACGCGCTTTGTGTCGTGCGCGAAAAGAAATTAAACAGAATATTATTCCAACAGTGCGTGGCGTTAAAGTAGAGATTCTCGGCGACAAATAGCAGGACAATCAACACCATTAGACTGATGAGTTTCCAGCCATATTGTTTGATATAAACAAGACTATAGACAAACAGCCCCAACAGCATAAAGGCGGCGAAATATTTAGAAAGAAATGCCATGCCTAAAAACAGTCCAGCTAATAATGCATTAACAACGGTGGGCTGAGCGAGGGTTTTGGCGTAGTAGAAAAAACCTAATACCGAGAAGAACACCAACACCGTATCATTAGCAGTCACCACAAACATCAGAGAAATGGGTGACACTAAAAAGGCCATCGCTACATAGAAGGCTGTGATTTGCTCAACTTTAGGATGTAGCCGTAGTGTTCGGTAAAGCAGAAAGGCAATCGTTATGGCTGCGAAAAAAGCAAACGATCGGTAGACCACTAAATTATCCGCAATTCCACTGAGTAGATAAAGCACCCAACCTACCGCTGGCGGATGATCATAATAGCCCAGCGACAACTCTTGTCCCCAGACAATGAAATAGGCTTCATCGCCCGTCAAAGGCACAAACCACAACAAGGCTATTTTCAAACCCATAAAAGCCAGTAACAACCAACGTTGCTGTAATGTAAGAGTAGTGAAGAGTGATCTTAACGAATGAGAATGTGACAAGAGAGGGCCTTTTTAGCGGTCAGCATAAAGAGAAATGATAGTGAAAAAACGTCTCGATTTAAAAAGTCAGATGAACAATATAAGCCGTAACGATGCCGACGACAATACCACCCAAAAGTTCTAATTTACTATGCCCCATTCGCTCACGTAGGTCAGGCATCTCATTGCCTTTATTCAGCATGTTAATCGCTTTTGCCTGTTTACCGACCTGGTTACGTAAACTGTTCGCATCTAACAACACAATAAAAGCCAACGCAAGCGCAACACCTAATGCAGGATGCTCAAAACCTTCTTTAAAGGCAATTAAAGCCACCATACTACTGACAATCGCACTGTGGTTACTTGGCATACCGCCATAACCAATCAAACCAAAAGCCAACTGCTTGGCTTTGAGACTATTGATGACGAATTTACTTGAGCCGGCCACCAGCCAAGCAAAAAACGGCATCACAACATAAGAAAAATTCATGCTCAATTCCATTTAACCCCCCCCTGCAGGCCATAAAGCCCAAACACATACACCGACCCAAGCCGCGACGGTCAACAACAACTGTTTATCGGTCATCAGGGCTTCCGTGGGTGATTCGCCTTCACCCAACATTTCACTGAGATACCAATAACGAAACAGACCAAATAGAACAAAAGGAATGGTCACAACCAGTTCAGGACGTGCATTCATAACAAACAAACTGTAAAACAGTAAAGCACCGGTTGCAGAAATCTCGGCATAACGGTCAATCAAGGTGACCGAATACAAGGCTAAAACTTTGCGACCTTGTTGATTGGTTTGCAACAGTTCCTGGCGGCGTTTAATGGCGGCTAAAAACAAAGCCAAACACAAGGTAGTGACAAACATCCAAGAGGAAACCGGCACTGCAATCGCCATCGCCCCCGCATAGACTCGTAAAACAAAACCGATGGCAATGGTAAAAATATCCAACACTGGCTGATGTTTTAAATAGTAACTATAGGCCACGTTTAACAGCAGGTAACCTACGATCACGCCCATGACCGCTGGCTGAAACCAAAAACCGGCCAATAAAATCGCATATAAACCAATCAACAGTCGTTTGGCTTGTAAAGGTTTGACCAGACCCGATGCTAAAGGACGCTTCAGCGATTTAACCGGATGTTGCTTATCTTGCTCTATGTCTTTAAGGTCATTCACCACATAGGTTGCGGAGGCCGCCAGACTGAATAGAACAAAGGCCAGCAAGGCCTGACCGACCGCAACCAAATCCAAAAACAGACCCGTAAACAGCAATGGCGCAAACACAAAGCCGTTTTTTATCCATTGATGTGGGCGCATTAACTTAATGAGTCCCAGCAATACCGATTTATTAGCAGTACTAGAAGTGTTAGAATTCATAAAATTAATTAACCTCAGTGCCTTCAGCACTTTTAAGCAATCTAACGCCTTTAAATGAGTTCTCTTAGAACAAATTTAAAACAATCCTGGCGAGTCGATTATTTAGATGATTCTTGGATTATGGAGTGATAAATGAAGATTGCACTAATGTACACGATTTTCGCGATATTCGCCACCGTCGCTAACATCGCAGGCCAAGACCTTTCGACCAGGGTTTACCAGGGTCCTTTTACCATTACACTGTCTATTTTCGTGGGCACGGGTGTTGGCTTAGTATTGAAATATTGGCTCGATAAACGCTATATCTTTCAATATCAAACCACGAGTATTCAGCATGGTTCTAAGACCTTTTATCTATATACCGTGATGGGATTGATTACCACGGTGATTTTCTGGGGATTTGAGTTTGCCTTTGAAGCGATTTATCACACCAAAGAGATGCGATATCTCGGTGGCATTATCGGCTTGGCGATTGGTTATTATGTAAAATATCAACTCGATAAAAAGTATGTTTTTAAATAAGGACGATTTGTGAAGCTAAGCGGATGGGGTCGTTACCCACAAATAGAGAACACGCCCTTAAGACCTGCGCATACACCAGCCGTGCAATCGATGATTGCTGATCAAGCTAACTCAAACCTTGGCCATCCAAACCTACCAGGCCTGGTCGCAAGAGGACTTGGCCGCAGTTATGGTGACAGTGCGCTTGCGAACACCCTTATCACCACTCAAAATCTCGACCATTTTTTAGCATTTGATGAAGACACAGGCATTTTACATTGCGCCTCCGGTGTGAGCTTCGCTGAAATTCTTAAGGTATTTGTGCCTAAGGGCTGGTTTTTACCCGTCACCCCAGGCACACAGTTTGTCACGGTCGGCGGTGCGATTGCCAGCGATGTCCATGGTAAAAACCATCATTTGGACGGCAGTTTTAGCGCACACCTAATCAGTTTAAGGTTGATGATTGCTTCAGGCGAGATTCTTGAATGCTCAAACAGCCAGCACCGCGAACTGTTTTTAGCTACCTGTGGCGGCATGGGCTTGACTGGTATCATCCTTGAGGCCAGCTTTCAAATGCTTGCCATTGAAAGCGCTTACATCCAAGAAACCACCTGGAAAACCAATAATCTTGCCGAGACCTTAGCGCTGTTTGATGAGTTTCAGCAAACGACCTATTCGGTCGCCTGGATTGACTGTCTGTCTACCGGCAAACAACTAGGCCGCTCCTTACTCATGTTAGGCGAACACGCTAAAAAAGACGGCTTAGCCGATCGTTTACAAGCAGGTAAGGCTAGCAAACTGTCTATCCCCATGGATATGCCAAACGTTTTACTCAACCCATATTCCGTCAAAGCCTTTAATAGCTTATATTACAATAAGGTGCGCCAAAAGCGGACACAACGCCAAGTGCATTATGCACCCTTCTTTTATCCGCTGGACAGCATTCAAAACTGGAATCGTCTGTATGGTAAAAATGGCTTTACCCAATACCAATTTGTCTTACCCAAAGCAGCTGGCTTAGAAGGCATGACCAAAATCCTCAGTAAAATCGCCGAATCCAAACGGGGCTCTTTTTTAGCGGTATTGAAAGCGTTTGGTAAAGGCAATGACAACTACCTGAGTTTTCCAATGGAAGGCTATACCTTAGCGCTCGACTTTAAAATAGACTCAACGCTGTTTGCCTTTTTAGATGAACTCGACTCTATCGTACTCGATTATGGTGGACGTCTTTATTTGACTAAAGATGCGCGCATGTCTGAAGCAACCTTCAAACAAAGCTATCCCTTATGGGAACAATTCCAAGAAGTTCGCCATCAATACGGCGCTGAAAAACTTTTTAACTCTTTGCAATCTCAACGTCTAGGTTTGTAGTATTTTCAAGCAAACTCATTCATTCGCAAACTAGATACTCAACCGTTAAAACACGTTAAAAAACTAGGACAATAAACTCATGCACAAGAATATTTTAATCATTGGTGCGACCTCCGCCATCGCTCAGGCCACGATTCGTTTATACGCCGAACAAAATGCTAACCTCTATTTACTGGGTCGTAACATAAAACAATTAGAAACCATTGCGGCAGATGCCAAAATTAGAGGCGCGAACCAAGCGGTATTTGCGGCACTCGATGTCAATCAATTTGAGAGTCATGAAGCGGTCTTAAACGAAGTGTTTGAAAAATTCACCACGCTGGATACGGTGTTAATTGCGCACGGTACTTTACCTGACCAATCCGCTTGCGAACAAAGCGTTGCCGTCACCCTGCAAGAACTCAATACCAATGCATTAAGTACGATTTCTTTACTGACCTTACTAGCCAATCGTTTACAAACACAGCAAAGTGGCTGTATTGCAGTCATTAGCAGTGTCGCTGGCGACCGTGGCCGTCAATCCAACTATATTTATGGCGCGGCAAAAGGCATGGTTTCTATTTTCTTACAGGGCTTACGCAACCGTCTGATGCCACATCACGTGCATGTTTTGGACATTAAACCAGGCTTTGTGGATACCCCAATGACGGCTGAATTTAAGAAAGGTGCTTTGTGGGCGCAACCTGAACAGATTGCCAAAAGCATCATCAATGCTATAGAAAAACGTAAAAACACACTCTATACGCCGGCATTTTGGGCAGGTATTATGTTTATTATCCGTAATGTTCCGGAAGTTATTTTTAAGCGCTTGAAACTTTAAGCACCCATTTTAAAATCAAGCGCGTCGACCTACAGTTTAGACATAAAAAGGGATTCTCCAAAGGTCTCCCTAAAATGCAGTAAAATAGCTCACTCACGTCGAAGACGACAGAGAATTTTATACGTTTTAGATACCTATTTACACCGATTCAATAACAGCAGAAAAATTAGAAAAATTATGATTAACTTAATTCTTTGCGGTGGTTCTGGTACACGTTTATGGCCTATTAGCCGAACCCTTCTTCCTAAGCAGTTTGTGCCGTTATTTGATGGCCAATCGTTGTTTCAAAAAACCGTATTACGCAATCAAGCTTTCTGCGATCAGTTTCTGATTGTCTCGAATCAAGAGCAGTATTTTTTAGCGCTTGATCAGATGCAAGCATTGCAGAACTCTCCTAGCGAGGTCTTCAATGCACAATTTGTCTTGGAATCCGTAGCACGCAATACCGCGCCGGCCATTGCGCTAGCCTGTATGGCGGTGGATCCAGAAGAGATTGTTTTTGTGACGCCTTCTGACCATCTCATTAAAGACCAAGTCGCTTATGAAGCCGCGGTGTCTCAAGCAGAAGAACTTGCCAAACAAAATCAACTCGTCACCTTTGGTATTCAACCCACCTATCCGGAAACCGGATTTGGCTATATTGAAGCCGATGGCTTGAATGTTTTGTCCTTTAAAGAGAAACCTGAACTTGCCCTAGCAGAGTCCTATCTTCAGCAAGGCAACTTCTACTGGAACAGTGGCATGTTCTGCTTTAAAGCGGGTGTGTTTTTAGCTGAGTTAGCAGCCCATGCACCAGATATCCACCAGGCCTGCCTAGACGCTTATGCGCAAACTGAAAAAGGCGAATTTTTAAGAATCCCAATGGCCGAGATGCAAGCCATCCCTGCGGATAGTATCGACTATGCAGTGATGGAGCAGAGTGCGCTTGTAAAAGTCATTCCGAGCGATATCGGTTGGAGTGATTTGGGTAGCTTTGAATCCTTAGATCAAGAGTTGCCTAAAGATGAAAACGGCAATACTCATATCCAAAAGGGTGTGTTATTAAACGCCAAAAATAACCTTATTATTGGCAGTCAACGTACCATCGTTTTAATCGACCTAGAAGACCTGATGGTCATCGATAGTGAAGATGCTTTATTGATTGCGCCAAAAGGTTCAGGGCAAAAGATTAAGACCGTGGTCGAAACCTTAAAACAACAAGGCAGCGATCTTCCGCAAATCCATCGTACCGCACATCGCCCATGGGGTACCTATACGGTGTTGGAGTCGGCAGAGAAATATAAGATTAAGCGTATCGTCGTCAAGCCTGGCAAAACCCTGAGCTTACAGAAACACCTACATCGCAGTGAGCATTGGGTGGTGGTCTCGGGCACAGCAACCGTCACGGTGGGTGAAGAAGTAGCTCTGGTTCGGCCGAATGAATCCACCTATATTCCAATTGGTGAAAAACATCGTTTGGCGAATGAAGGTCGTTTAGATTTAGTGCTGATTGAAGCGCAAGTCGGCGAGTATACTGGTGAAGATGACATTATTCGCTTTGAAGACCATTACGGCAGAGTTTAACCCTTTATGACACAGCCTTCCGCTAAGACTATCACGCCTAAAATCGCCAGTTTTATACTGGTGGCTTTTATGAGCCTACTCCACCTTTTTCTGGCATTTCAAACTGAACTCGGTGGCGATGAGGCGCATTATGCGCTGTATGGTTTAATGCCGGACTGGAGTTATTTTGATCATCCACCCATGGTCGGTTGGCTACAAATACTTCCAATGTGGTTAGCCCCTTATGATTGGAGTGCTCGAATCGTCCCTATCGGACTGTATGCGCTATTGAATTTCCTGCTTTACCAAATCACGATGCAACTATTTGCTTCGCCGAAAAGTCACCAGGCCTGGTCAAATCATCAGCAAGCTTTAAACATCCCAGCTGAAATCGCTTCAAACCCTATCGGAGCCCACTGGATGGGCTTTGGTAGCTTAGTTATTCTCAATACCAGTTTGATTCTCTCTTTAATGGGCATGGCAATGTTGCCAGACAACCCTCTCATGGTCGTGGTGCTTGCCCTGATTTTGGTGGTGATTAAACTCCTGCAAACGAATGCTTTGAAGTATTGGATTGCATTGGGGTTTTTAGTGGGTCTCGCGGCTCTATCTAAATATACCGCGGTCACCTTGGTGCTTTCACTACTATTACTGATGGTGGTTGAAAAACGCTGGGATTGGCTAGGACAAAAAGGCCTGTGGATTGCCATCATTATCGCCACACTGATGATTACACCGATCCTCTACTGGAATGCGATACATGACTGGGCATCATTTATTTATCAGATAGATCACGGTACGAAAAGTGATACCTGGTCAATTCAACGATTACTGCTAACGCAAGTTATTCAACTCGCCTCTTACACCCCTCTCCTGTTTTTATTGGGTTGGTGGGTCATGCTCAAGCCATCCAGCTACCAAAACCCTGGCAGTCGCTTACTATTACTATTCTCATTGCCTGTGACTTTGTTGTTTGCCTGGGGTTCGGGTTATGAAGAGAGTTTGCCACACTGGGTCTCACTAGCCTGGTTATTACTGATTCCAATCATCGTCCACTGGTTGTGGCTGCGCCAGACGAAAAAATGGTTTAAGCCTGTCGTCTACTTGCATTTAATATTGATAGGTTCTCTGGTCTTGATCGCGCACAGCCTATTGTATAAACCTTGGATTGCTCTAGACGACTATAACAATCCAATTCAAGGGGATTACGGTTGGCCAACCGCCGCCAAAACCGTGCTTGAATTGCAAAAACAACATGCAACCGTCGACAATCCATTACCGCTGTTTGTCTCCAACTGGAGTGTCGCCAGCCATCTAACTTGGTATGTCAGACCTCAACCAGTTTTCATTACCAGCGCGAAACAGACCCAATTTGAGTTTTGGTACGGCTTGCCGACGAAAGGCATGAATGGACTACTCGTTGTGCCACATTATGAGAAAGTGCCCCCCATCACACAACAGCCACACCACTTTGAAAAGTGCACTGAACTTAAGCAAGAATCCCTTGCCGAAAATGGCGCGATTATTGTGACTTACCGTTACTACTTGTGTGAAAACTTTATCGCACCTGAGAGAGCACAATAATTCCATGTCGGCTTTTATCTCTCTTATTCAAAAGTTTCTCTTGAGGTTAGTGACGAAACCGATTACCAAGCCTATTTCGATTGCCCGCGACATCATCCACCAACCCAATAAAGCCTTTCCAATCATCGATTTTTTAAAAGGCCTCAGTGTGTTGATGGTGATTCTGTTCCATGTATTTTTTGCGGTGTTTGTTCTCTTTAAAAAATCCCCAGAAAAACTCACAGCGTTTGTGGAAAGCATCCCTGATTGGCTCAATATCGTACTCGCGGCAGACAAGGCAGTTGATATTTTCTTTATGCTCAGCAGTTTCTTACTGACTTACGGCCTATTGAAGGTCTATCGAAAACGCCAAAAAATTGATTTTGGGCGATTTTACTTGCACCGTTTTTTCCGTATTTACCCCTTGTTTGTCGTGGCGTTACTACTTTATAGCCTTGGCGATCTCAATAAACTACTGACCGAAGGTTGGTACAGTCTGCTGTTTATTGAAAACATCTACAGCAAGGGCATTATTCCGGTGCAGTGGAGCCTTTCGATAGAAGTACAGTTCTATCTGATATTACCTTTTTTAGTGGTGTTTTTAGCCAAACGTAAGCAACCTATAGTGTGGCTAAGTCTGATGATTGTCGGAGCACTATTAGTCCGCTTTGCAGTCGCCTATCAAATCCCTGCCATCTATCAAACCCACTGGTATCAGTTCGTCCAACAGGTGGATCCTGCGATTTACATGAATAACATGTATTATGTGATTCAAACCCGAATCAGCCCGCTATTGTTAGGTGTGTTATGGGCCTTTATACTGTGGCAAAAACCGAGCTTTGAACTGGGTCTATCTCACATACAAAAAGCGTTTATCTGGATATTTGGATTAGGTATTATCTACCTAAGCATGAAATTTCCGGTCTATAACCCTGCATCGGATTACTATACTGATTTCAGTGAAAGCTTAAATTTAGCTGCAATCACGCTACATCGTTTTGTATTCAGTGCCGCCATCTTGGCCTTAGTGTTGGTGTTTCACTTTGATACACATTCCAAAAACAATCGCCTTACCCTCTGGAAAGGCTGGCGCCTGCTCTCAGAAGTCGCTTATCCAATGTACTTTTTCCACTTTCCCTTTGTAGCCATCGCTTGGGCGATTGTCCTGGGCACGATTGATCCGAAGTTGGTGGAACATATCCAGATATCCCTTATTCCATTGGTCTTTGTGATTGCGGTACTGCTAACCTTATACCTATCGCTTTGGTTAAATTATTGGGTGGAAGCACGCTTTATTAAGATGGGTAAACGACTGGAATCAAAGTGGTTTACCAACTAGATTTCAGGCATAATGCCACCATAAATTGAAACTCACTAAATAAACCGAGTTAAATCAACCATAATAAACAACTCTGTGCGGATTTTTTCAGACACAGATGGAAGGCTCCCATGATATCGATTATTGTTCCGACCTATCAAGAAGTAGAAAACCTTGCCCCCTTAAGTGAGATGATTCGATCTGCGCTTGCAGAGGATAATCTAAGCTATGAAATCCTGGTCATGGATGATAATTCTCAAGATGGATCTATCGAAAAAGTCGCCGAACTCTTTACCCAAAACCACCCTATCCGTCTGATTAATCGTACTGAAAACCGTGGCTTATCACCGGCTGTCATTGACGGTTTTTCAGAAGCAAAAGGCGATTTTGTGGTGGTCATGGATGCGGACCTTTCACATCCCGCGACTGCTATCCCCAAGATGATAGTGCAATTAAAAAGCGGCGAAAGTGATTTCGTTTTAGGATCGCGTTACGTAGAAGGTGGCAGTATTGATGATAGCTGGACATTATGGCGTTATATCAACTCTGTCATCGCAACGGTACCCGCTCTGCCACTAACGCGTGTAAAAGATCCCATGTCGGGATTTTTTGCAGTGCGCCGTGCTGATTTACCGCCCGCCTGTGATTTATCGCCTATTGGCTATAAAATTGCCCTAGAAGTTATGGTGAAAGGTAACTTTGATAAGGTATCAGAAGTGCCAATTCATTTTGTGGATCGTATTCATGGTGAATCCAAACTCACATTAACGGAACAATTAAAGTATTTACGCCATCTGCGCCGCCTGTATCAATATAAGTTTCAAACTAAAGCAGAGTTCTTTCAATTTGCAGCAATTGGTAGTAGTGGATTTATTGTCGATTTAGCGGTTTATCTGCTACTGCAGATGATGGGGGTTTCCCACACCGTGGCGCGTGCTATCTCTTTCTGGCCAGCGGTCTCTTGGAACTGGGCACTTAATCGAGTCATTACTTTCAGTCATCGCGAAAAAACCGCAAAAACCACACAGTGGGGCGCTTTTGCATCGAGCTCTTTAATTGGTTTTGCCGTCAACTATGGTACCTATTACACTCTAACGACCTTTGTACCGTTTTTCCAAGAACATATGATTTTGGCTTTAATTATCGGTGTCATTATGGGTATGGGCTTTAACTTCTCAATCTCCAATCTATTCATCTTTAAAAAGTTAAGAGAAGAAGTGCAGGATGAAGCGCGACAGTCATCCGCTAAAGTTAAATAGACTCGCCTGAGACGGTAAAGCTATCACTTTAAATCAAACAGCATTAATCAATAAGCCTTAAATGTATCGTTTAGGGCTTTTTTGTAAACGCTGCCTGCTGCTGTTGCATTGATTCAAATGTATTTAGAAGCGGTTGATAGCGAACAGAATTATCTTCTAACTGCGATAAAGCCTCGTAGAGCGCTTCAATAGTCGAGAGGCTTGCAGCATTCTTCTGTTTACGGATTCGGTAGGCTGACGGCGTACCAGGCTGTAAACTGACTCTATCCATCCCTCTCAATACCGAATTCAACATCATGATTTTGTGAGTTTTGCGCCAGGTGCCGTCTAAGATAAGTAATTTGACATCCTGAACAGCGTATAAATCACGAATCTGTGCCACGTCATAGAACTCAACTGACTCAAGCTGACCTTCTATTGCAGGGTAGAGCAAAAACACGGGTTTATCATCGCCCAACCAACCTACCAGGCCTGGTAGGTCTTGTAAATCCTCTCCGCACCATGTTTGGCAGTGACTCAGAGATAATTGTGCTATTTTAGCGGTTCCCTTTACCAAATCCACCTCACTAGGATGCTGTAAAATACCTACCTCCACTTGATTGTCTATGCGTTCTATAAAATCACAAAGGCAGACTTTGGTTGGGCGCTGACATGTAGGGCAAATGGGTCGGGACATAAAACATATTTCTTATGATGATTCGTGAAATGTGGAAGTTATGAAAATGGATTTGGAGATTCAATTGTTTGACAGAAACCTAATTAAAATGAGCCTTGCATCCACTACAGACTTCTGTGAGATTAAACACTTTCTAAAACAACACAAAGAAAGTAGTGCTAGCCGAAATGACCTAATTTATACAGTGCGTTATCAAACAAAATTAATTGGCTTGGCGCGATTGGTTCATATTGAAGACGCCATAAAACCACAGTATTGGCTCAGAGGCCTGTTTATAAAAACAGATTTTCGGCAGCAAAGCCTAGCAACTCTTTTACTGGACTTTATGACTTCTGATTTAAAAGCACGTCATGACAACTTTGAAATATTGGCGTTTCCCTACGCCCACTTAAAACAATTTTATGAACAGAACGGCTTTAACTCAATTGAGCTAAACCACTTACCTGAAAGCCTACAAAACACCTATCAAAATGCGTTAAACCAGGGTAAAACTTGGCTTTGTATGGCATGTATTCATAAAATGACGAACAAAATGAGCAATATAAACTAAACTCACCAGGCCTGGTTAAGACTCATTAGAGAGCTGACTGATAGAACTGCCCTCCGCCTCGTTCAACAAGTGCACAGGGATCTCTTTTTTGGTTTTCCCTGCAAGATCCTTCAACATCTCAGCTTGACGCACTAGATTGCCTTGACCAGAAATCATCTGCTTTCTTGCCAGATCATAACTGGTTTGCGCCGTTTGTAATTGTTTACCAACTTTTTCAAAACTTTCTACAAACCCGACAAACTTATCATGTACCTCAGCAGCACGCTTAATGAGCTTAAGGGTATTTTCACTCTGTCTTTCATAACGCCATAGTTGCTCTATTGTTTTCAACGTTGTAAATAACGTCGTTGGTGTTACCACCGCCACACGCTTTTCAAAGGCGGTCTCAAAGATAGAGGGATCTGCCTCTATGGCCATCAAATAGGCCCCTTCAACCGGCACAAACATTAAGACAAAATCTGGCGCATTGAGTTGTTCTAAATGCTCATAGCGTTTATTCGCTAAGGTATCTATATGACTTTTCAAACTCTGAAGATGAGATTTTAAAGCGGTTAGCTTTTTTGATTCACTCTCACTGTTTAAAGCAGATTCATAATGCATCAGAGAGACCTTGGAATCTATCACAATATGCTTGCTATCCGGCAAGTTGATAATGACATCAGGTCGTAAGCGTTTTCCAGATTCATCTGTAAAACTTTTCTCACGGTCAAACTCTACCCCTTCCGTTAATCCAGAACGTTCAAGCAAGCGCTCTAAAATTAACTCTCCCCAGTTTCCTTGGGTTTTACTATCCCCTTTCAGTGCCCGTGTAAGGTTATGAGCATCCTCACTCATTTGATTATTAAGCGAGTGCAATTGCTTCAGCTGTTCGGCAAGACTGGCACGTCCTTCAAGGTCTTCTTTATGCACCAATTCAACACGTGATTTAAAGGCCTCTAAAGTCCCTTGCATAGGTTTTAACATTGCATCAATAGTGGATTGACTGTTTTGGGTGAACTGGGCTTGTTTGCTTTCGAAAATCTGGTTCGCCAAAACTTTAAATTCATTACTCAACTGGACTTTCGCTGATTCCAATAAAGCCAGTTTTTCAAGTGCATTGGTTTTTTCCATCTCAAGCTCAACAAGAAGCTCTGCCGTCTTGGATTGGCTTTGACTAAGCCCTTGTCGGAGGTGTTCTAATTGATGATCTTTTTCAGTTAATTGAGCCTGCAGCTGTTGTAGTTGATTTGCTAATTGATCTGCTGAGCCCTTCAAAGATTGAAGCTCTAATAACTGCTGAGATAACTCAAGATTCTGTTGTTGGACTTCTGCGAAGCTTGCTAAAGTACTCTCGTCTCGAATGGATTGTTCATTTTTAAGCTGCAGGACAGACTCTAAAGCAGTAATTTTATGCTTAGTTTGAGTGGACTGCCTAATGAAATGCAAGGCAATAGCGCTGATTAAAAACAGCACCATGACTAAGGGAGTGTGAAGTTCTACTGGTATCATTTCGGCATCAAAATTTGAACTTGTTCTAATCTTTCTTGAACCGCTTTTTGTACAGTTTTAGGAAGGGATTTTTTTCTGGCCGTTACATCTAACTTGTAAGTTTTGACCAATCTATTCTGTCTCGTTAATAAGGTACTGCCAACCGGTACCAGTTTTGTTTTGCCTTGTACCGTTACGGGTACGCCGTCAGAACTACTGCCAGCAAAATCCATATTGATATGCTTGGAAGGCGAGTAATTATATTTATCGTTGACACGAATCAAGGTAGAGCCATCTGGCTTAACCAGCACTGCTGAAATTTCAACTTTGGGGGGAATATAAATCCGCTTAACTTTTGGTTTTCCTGCATCGGAGGTGTTTTTTGGCAGAATTTTGGCTCTCTTTTTTTCCACCACTGGATGTAAATAAGCTTCTCTTTGCTTATCAATTTTGTCGCGAGTCAGCTTTGTTAGAAAGAGCGTTTTTAGCGGCACAGGCTTATCTTCGTGTTGTTCCAAGTCAAGAGAAAATGCGACATTAGAAACTGACATCAAAGTCATGCCGATAAATAAAGAGATTAATTTAATCATGGTAGTAGGTAGCTTCATTATCACAACTTCCTATTTCTTATTATCAATCGGGTGTGTATGGAAAATAATTAACGAACAGTCTGCTGAAACATTGCCTTTCAGTAAATCAAAATTAGCATTCACCTCATAATCCATATCTTGTAGTTTCATTTTACAGCTTTCAACTAAGTAGAGCGGAGAGACTTTCTGACTGATTGTTTCAAGCACCCTCAATAAATCCTCTTCGTGCTGTAACGTCATATTTAAGTTAACTTTGCTGTAGAAAAAAAGGCCATTTGGTACCTTTATATTAGAAAATTGACTACTACTCAGAGCTTTTTCTGCTGAAAAGGTAAATTTTAAACTAGGGATTAAATATTCATCTGTTAAACGAATCAAAGAGTCAGTCCAAAAGACTCTATCTTGCTTTTTAACCAGGCCTTTTTTAACAAGTTCTTGGTACTTTTCGCCATACTGTTCATACAGTTTAACCTGCTGCTGTAAAAACTTAACCTGGCTTCTTTGAGAGTTCAATTTTTGAATTTTAGGCTTTTCTTGCGCCTTAAGCTCCTTCTCCATTTCACCATAGCCATACCATGCAAGCCCTAATAAACCACTCAATATAATTAAAAGTATCAATACTCGTTTAAGAAAACGTAGTACGATCGGATCTCTTAAAAAACTAATTAGATTGAACATCGCTTACTCGCACTTTAACAGTAAATGGCAGGGCTTCAATTTCACCCATTTTGACATCAATCAATAATGTCTGACTTAATACTCTGTTTAACGGTTCTTTTTGTAACTCAGCTGCCTCAATGCCCGGTAGGGTATTTAAGTCTGTTATAAAATCATCAACCCACTTTACCGGTTCTTGATAAGTGTCATGAAAGGGAAACACCCAGGCAGAAAAATCTATTTGATTTTGTTTACTGTCGAATCGATTCAATGTTTTCCAATCAATTTTAGAGATTTGAATATTAGGATGACGAGCAATTATTTGGCTTAGACCTTTAATATCAAAATTAATCAAACGGCCTAACTTTAACTTCAAAATAGACTCTGAAAACTCAACTGACGCTTTGATTAACTGCGCATCATCCTGTAGTTTGACCAATGATTGGAGCCTATTTATTTCTCTGGTATGCTGCTCAATTCTCTGCTCTAACAGTGCCTGCTTCTGCCAACTTACAAGCGTATCAACCCCTGTTATAAGAATGTAATACAAACCACCCAAAAAAAGTAAAATATTTAAACCAATAAAAACTTGTCTGGTTAAATCCAGGTTATTAATTTTCTGTATGTAAGGTGTTGAATAAAATCCTTTTGGAGAATCACTGAATATATAGTCAACAATAGCCTGTTGAGAAAAGCACTGTGTGCCCTTCCTACCACAGTTAAGGCCATCAGTCGTAATGGAACTGAATGAAGCTGTTCCAAAGACATACTGTTCATCTTCCCAGGTACTTCTAATTAGCGCCTGATCTTTACATTCTGACAACATGCCATCTAAAATAGCTTCATCACCATCAATAAAAACCAAACCAATTGGACTATTAAAGGGCACAATTGCTTGGTTGTAAACATAGGTAACTGCTAACTTCGTTTCATTAATCAGTGCGGTACGTATTTCGAAAGTACTCTCAAATGTACTATCAATTTCAACCAAGCGACTAATACGTAAATCACCATTGTAAAAAAATGTTTGTCTGAAGGTGTTTTGAGACTGCCTTGTGACCATTAACAGCGGACTTTTCAAACTTTGACGAGTGAGTTTAAGGTGTGTTCTGACCTTGTTTTTAAGGTAACTCTCTAAAAGTAAAGGTTTTGAATAAATCGAACTCACCGTGAGCTGAGCTTGTTCTATGCTACTTAAAAAGTTCTTAAGGTGAAATGAGTCACTCACCGTCGCTGTTAACATCAACTCTTCTTTACGGCCATCATCATTAACTTGTTTTGTATTCGTCCAATGTACCTCTGCAAGTGCGGTATCTTCACCGATAACACGCTCTTTTCTTCTATTTTGAATTGTCTTTTTTTCCCAAGGAAAAACACTTGGTGCCCATTCAAAAGAAATATCTTCATCTATAATATCTAATACGATGTAGATTTTAGTGTGTTCAGAGATTGTTGCTAAATACTGATCTATGGCATCAAGATCCTGCCACAAAAAGCTTTGAGTCTTAGTGTCACTATCGTTATAACTGGTTAAAGCTTCATCTGTTATATAAAATATTGTTTTCATTATTATTGGACCTGTGCAATGGTGTCATAAATAGGCCCGAGCACTGCAATCATTACCCACCCAACGACAAAGCCCATAATCACCGTCAAAATCGGTTCGATTGCTGGCTCAATTTTATCTATTAATTCTTTTGCTTCCCTGTCATAAAAATAACTGACATTTTTTAGTGCATTATCCATACCACCACTCAACTCACCCACTTTGACCATTCTTACCGCCATAGACGGGAAAACTTGAGCTTCTTGAAATGCCTCGTGGATAGGCATTCCGTCCTCTATCAATCGCACTGCATTATTGATATTACCTTCAAGGTATTTATTACCAGCGATAATACTCGCCATGCGTAAACTTTCAGGAAAACTAACACCAGCGCCGTACATAACCGCCAATGAATTTGCAATACGCGCTAATTTCAGCTTATATAAGACTGGACCTATAATCCAAACATTAAGAGACATTTCATCGGTTTTTATTTTGAATTCAGGGGATTGTTTACGCCACCATTTAAATACAAATATGATGATCATGGGAACCACGAAAATCTCTACAATATAATTTTGAATGAACCCTGAAGTTGCAATCAATGCAACCGTTGCAAAGCCAAGCTCACCACCCATTGAAGTGATAAAACCAAGTAGTTCCGGGACAACAAACAACATCATAAGAATAACGACGCCAATAACCACTGTCGCGACAATCGCAGGATAAATCATGACTTTTTTGGCCTTAGAAACCAGTTCATCTTCCCATTTAAGCATATTGGCAAGATCCACTAATATTTCTTCTAATTTCCCCGTCTTTTCACCCACAGCAACAAGAGAAATATAAACTTCGCCAAACTCTTTTTCAAAAGGCCTCAAAGATTCTGAAAATGTTTTCCCACCTTCCATAGATTCATAAATATTGGCGAGCATCTCTTTAACAGAGTCACTTTCAAATGAATCCTTTAAATCATCAAGAATTTCCATTAAAGGTACACCCGCCTTAAGCAACTGCTCTAATTGAAAAGTCATTCCGATGACATCTTTTCGGGATACTTTCGGCTTTGTTGAAAAGCCAAAAGAGCTAGACTGTTTTTTGAAATTAAGTAAATCAATATGAGATTTAGCGAGCTTTTGCTCAAGCTCATGTTCATTAGTCGCAGGTAAAACACCTGTAACGCGTTTACCGAATTTATTAACACCTGTGTAATGATAATTCTGCATCAGAAGTCCCTATTAAACTAACTCTGTTAAGTTAACAATACGACTTATTTCTTCAAGGGTTGTTTGCCCTTGCTTAATCCACCGAATACCACTTTGCGCCATCGTAGAAAATCCGTTGTCCATCGCTTTACTGAGTAGTGCGTGCTGAGATGCGCCATCCAAAAGCAGCTCATCCATCTCTGACGTAAATCTTAAGGTTTCAAGAACGGCTAATCGTCCCTTGTACCCGATGTTATTACATTTTTCGCAGCCTTTGGCATGAAACAATTGAACATTATCGTGATCAGAAATAGAAAGTAATTGCTTTTCAAACTCTTCAGGCTCATAGGGTTCTTTACAATGAACACATAATTTTCGAGCTAATCGTTGAGCGATAATTCCAATGATATTACCCGACATAATCGATCGAGAAACCCCAATATCAAGCAACCTTGGTATAGCACCAATTGCTGAATTCGTGTGCAAAGTAGCGAACACTTGATGTCCCGTCATTGCCGCCCGTATCGACATTTCAGCTGTTTCTGAATCACGTATTTCTCCAATTAGGATGATATCGGGATCTTGCCTCATTAACGACCTTATACCTGCGGCAAAGGTCATCCCTATCTCTTCATTAACGGGTGTTTGGCGAATCATTGACATAGGGTACTCAACAGGATCCTCCAAAGTCATAATGTTAACACCCACATGATTCAACTCATTCAAAATCGAATAAAGTGTGGTGGTTTTACCTGATCCCGTCGGCCCTGTAACCAGTAGAATGCCAGTTGGGCGCCCCATCATCAGCTTCAACTCATTATATGAGTCCTGATCTAGACCTAAATCGTCTAATGGGACAATTCCTTTTTCGCGATCCAAAATACGTAAAACAAAGTTTTCACCGTGCGTACCAGGAAGAGAAGAGACGCGAAAATCAATTCTTCTACCATGGACAATCAAGGACATTCTGCCATCTTGTGGAAGTCGTTGTTCTGTTAGATCTAATTCTGAAATAACTTTTAACCGTACAACCAAGCCTGACCAATACATTTTATGCAATAAACGTATTTCTTGTAACACTCCATCGATTCGATATCGAATACGGATATAATCTTCTTCTGGTTCAAAGTGGACATCGGATGCATTACGTTTAACAGCATCGGTCAACAGATTGTCTACTAAACGCACCATTGGCTGAGAATATTCATTTGCAGTGGAAATGGAGGTCGTATCAGCTTTACCCGTCTCAAGCTCTTTTAAAATGCCTTCGATTGATAGCTCATATCCATAATAATTATCTATCGCAGTTTGAATTTCAGACTCAACAACAAGTACAGGTGCTACCTGTATATTTGGGCTCTGTAAATGACGCTTAAGTTTATCTAAAACCAAAATATCGCCGGGGTTAGACATGGCGACTTGAAGTCTCTGATCCTTCAAACTAATTGGCATTATCAGATAGTTATGTGCGAACGTCTCAGATACGAGTGAGATGGCTTTAGGGTCAGGTACAACCTCCTTCAAACTCATGGAGGCATAGCCGACGTATGCACCAACCATTTCCCTGACAACTTCTACTGGAACAAACCCCATTGAAACCAGGATTTCACCTAACTTGTGACCCGTTCTTTTATGCTCAGTAAGTGCAATACTCAACTGATCAGATGTAATACTGCCATCTTGAACTAAACGCTCACCTAAGCGTGCTTGTGGGTGCATCTACTTTTCCTGAGCAATATATTGGCGTATAGAAATCAAACGATTCTTAATACTAGAAACATCAAAATTTACTTTTTGTGAATCCGCTGATGCCAGTGCTTGAGTATAGTACTGAGCGGCCAACGGGTATTTGCCTAAATGATCCAAACTAACCGCTAAATTGACCATGAAATCGGGATTATTCATATCTAACGCATAAGCTTTAAAATAGCACTCCTGCGCAGCGAGCCAATCGTTATTAGATGAGTATAAATTACCAAGCGCATATTGTAGAGTCGACGAGCTAGGATAGGTATCAACCATTTTTAAAAGGGAGTCATTCCACTCTGAATTCAATTCAATACTTGTAGAAAGATTGGCGATTGCCTCATAAACAACAAGGCTTTCAGGCTCAACCTCTAGAGCCTTTTGATAATGCCCCATTGCTAGCCGCGGTTGATTTTGAGAAGCTGAAATCCCTCCGAGACCAAGCAATGCAGTTAAATTACGCGGATCAATCGACAACACACGCTTAAATTTGCTTTCTGCTAACTCTAATTGCCCACTCTCATAAGCAGCATAAGCCTCCGTCAAAAAAGTTTCAGTGCTATTATCAACCATTAAAGCCCGTTTACTCTCGGTTACCACGGTACGACTACGAGGAACTTTTTTAATATTCACTTTAGCAGAAGGTTGGTGTGAATCCGCATGACTATTTGAAGCAGAGTTTACCTGTAAAGAAACCGATTTAGATGCCCTTTTAAGTTTTGCATCGATAGCACCGCTATTATCGAGAGAAACGACTTCCTCTGCATCGGAGCTAGTTTGCGAACGGTTTTGGAAATCATTCGCTGACAGGTCACTTCCCTGGTCAACAGTCTCAATGGGAATTGCCTTTGAAGTCATCGATAGTTCAGCCTTACTAGCCACGCTCTCTACCGTTGGCGATTTTATCTTCGGCAAAGAAAACTCCATCTTAGCCAATTCGTACTTACGCATGCTGTTTTCTAGTTCTTCATTCTGCTCCTGATAATACATCAATCCGTAAAAACCAATTCCAAAAAAGAATAAGACCATCACTAAAAAAAATAACCCCTTAGAATAAATAGGCTTTTTGCTTCTCTTTGGTTCAGATGTTAGTGCACCAGATAATAAAATAGGGTTTTGCTCGAGGGGTTTGGAATCATCGACTGTAGCAGCCGTATAACCAGGTAATGCATTCATACTCCACTCAAAACTATCCTGATCATGTTCATCAAGATTATTCGCAAAGTTAGATGAGTTGCTATCTAAATTAAGAGGTGACTGGTCATAGGCATTAGAGGTTTCAGTTCTTAGAGTTTCTTCAATCACAGGTTCATCGATAGGCTCGTTGAAAATAAAATCTAAATCATCGGTGGCGGCGGGCTCCTTAAAGGCACTAGTAGTGGAATCATCTTCCTCAAAAACATCTAATGAAGAACTCATATTGTGTGTTACAGAGGTATTATCAGGATGGATATCAGCAAGAGTGGCACTACTGGGTAATTCACCTGACATTTCGTTTAAAGTAAATTCTGGATTGGATGCCGTCTTAACATCTTCTATCAAAGGGGATTCGTCTTCAACTAACGGTTTTATACTAAAGCCTTCATCAAGAGTCGATAATTTTAAAGCAGGGACATCAGAAATACTGAGTGTATCTAATTCAGATGGGGGGATTGCGACAGCATTAGCATCATCTTTAGCTCGCTTTTTTTCTTCTGCCGCTTTCTTTAGGGCTTCTAATAAAACACTCATAACTATTCCACTTCTCTAATAATTACTTGTTTTCAGAAAGCGCCCAACTTGTTGCAAGTCGCCGTTATCGACATCAGGGTTTTTGATGATTACGGGACGAATAAAAATTACGAGTTCCGTTTTAGTGGTGGCGTCAGCACGAGATGAAAATAAATCACCCACCATCGGAATATCACTTAACCATGGAACCCCATCACGAGAATTACTGTTTTGGTCCTCAATCAGACCACCAATGATTGCTGTTTGACGATCCTTAAGCTTTAAAACCGAAGACATCTCTTTTTCTTGTATTATCGGAATTAAACTTGAGATATCAGCTAATTCTGGATTAGGATCTTGAATTTCACCAATTTTCCTGGAAATAGTTGGTCTAACGTTCAGCGTAACATCCCCTTCTTCACTCACAAAAGGCGTGACACTCATTGTAAAACCAACTGGCACAGTGTGTATTTCAGTTTCATATGTTGAAGTGGCTGCGGTTGTTGAAGTAGCAGCTGTAGTATTCACATCGACAGTAAAATAAACAAGATTATTAACCACTTTTAATAAAGCAGTTTGGTTGTTGATGGCCATGATTTTTGGACTGGATAAGACCTTAGAATCACCAAACTGCTTCAACAGGTCCAATTTTGCCAACATATTCAGCCCGCCACTTGCAATGGTTCCAGCAGTGCCAACAGCATTGAATGTACCAATCGACAAGCCGGTATTAGGCTGATTAGTTAGTGTCCGTCCTAATTCAAATCCTAAACCATCTCTATTAATTAAAGACCAATCGATTCCTGCTTGATAGGAATCATTTAGGGTGACCTCCACAACCGTTGCTTCAATCAGTACTTGTCGGTCTGCACGGATACTTACATCGTCAATATATTGCTTAATAGCCTTATGCTTTATATTAGTGGTATAGACAGAGATAACACCAGCCTCAGGATTTATAACCGTGTTCTGTGACAATCCCATACTCTTAACGGCTACAGGAGCCGAAGACTCTCCGCCAGGCGTTCTTGGAGGAAGGGCAACTACTGAATAAGGATCTAACTGCGCAAGTAGAGCGATATTACTTTCTAGTCGAGCCCAAAAATTATGCTCAGATTTGACTGAAACTTTGGTAGAACTCCCACCTTGACCCGTTGTAGTAGAGCCGCCACCTGCAGATACATTCATTTTCATTTGAATTGCATCTTCACTGGTTTTGTTGATATTAACGTAATCGACATTGTAATTTCGCCACTCAGGAAAATCGGGTTTTATAACAATTGTATTGCCCTGTAGAGCATAAATAAAACCTGCCTGTGCTGATAATCTATCAAGAATTTTATCTAAAGGCTGGTTTAAAGCGTTGATTGTCGCCCGCCCAGTGATACCATTATAAATATCAATCTGTTTACCCGCGTCCTTTGAGATTTGAAATAATAACTCTGCCACGGGCACATTTACAGCCGTTAGTGAGTAGTTTGAAGCAGGCTTTGAGTAAAATAAAGGGAGCGTAGGTTTTCTCTTATTCACAATAGAAGGGATGGCCGAACTCTCCGAGACTACATCCTCAATTTTTCTCTTTGCAAGGATATGCCCATCTGGTTTCAATGAATCAGAAACGGGGGGCGCCAATGGTTCTCTCTTAACGGCAGAGTCATTACATCCTGACAAGCTCATTACCACAACAGTAAAAGCCAAAATTGAAACACTGTGTTTAACTTTAAGATTATTTACTAACATTGCTAATTCCATGCTGTTTGAGTTTATTGGATGTAAATCCCAGATTGCTAGACAACTGTTTTACCGTTGTAATATATGGCTTACTAGCTAAAAACTTCTGAGGTAGTTCGTTGATAGAACGTAGTAATTCAGGGTAACTTTTGGAGGCAATATAAAAAACCCTAAGCTTGAACCTGTCAGCTTTTTGATTGAAGTCTATCAGAATATGCAACGAATCAATAGGCATTTCGTTTTGTTTGTAAAAGGCTACCACCGAATCAACTTCATCCAAAGTAAATACCGCTAACTGTACGACATAACTATCAGCAGGCAGCCCAGTAATCCAAAAATGAGATTCAGTATGTAATTGCAGCAAAGTGGATAATTTATTGGGGTCGTTTATAAGGGCATTTGGGTCATTAGAGATGTATTCAAACCCAGGTAGAGAAATTAATCCTAAATCAGGATGAACAATAGATTCAGATACTGTTAAAACATCAGCTTTAGTAGTTTTGAGCACTGAATCAAGTTCACTTGATTCTTCAATCGCAGCAGGCGCTTTTTTAAGTAAATCGGTGGAACTCGATACTTCATTAAGACCATTGATTGATTCAACTAACTCATCATCATGACCATTTAAGTGTACAGAATTAAATGAGCTACCCATTCGATCAGAGTAGAGCACGTAAAATAACAATATCAATAACAAACTAAAGATCAGAACTGAATAAAAAGTCTTCTTATCCAAGATATCACTTAGCGAACTAAACTCCTTCAAATCCGGCAACAACTTAATATGTTTTTTAGTAATCAGTGAATCGCCAGAACCATATGCAGACATTAACAATTTATCAGCAATAATATTAATTGTTCTGGGTAAACCGGAAGACATTTTATGAATTTTCTTGGAGATAGCTGCATCAAAAAGATCTAAACCTTCATAAGAAGACTTACGCATTCTGTAATTAAGGTAAGTTTTAACCTCTTCAGGGGTTAGTGGAGGAATATAAATATTAAAGGAGATTCTACTTTTAAGCTGTCTGATACTTTCATTTTGTAACGCAACATCCAATTCGGGCTGTCCAAAAAGTACAATCTGTATAAGCTTATCATCACTTGTTTCTAGGTTGCTTAATAACCTAATCTCTTCAAGCACATCAAGTGTCATCGATTGCGCTTCATCTATAAGCATTACAACTTGCCTACCTTCCGAATGCAATCTGACTAACTCCGTCTTCAAGGTGTTTAAAAGTGTGAACTTAAGCATTGAGCTATCTACAACAAGGTGAAGTTCAGCACAAATATATAGGATCATATCTTTAGCAGAAAGATTTGGTGAATTAATATAGACAATAGAAAAATTTGGAGGCAATGATGTTGCCAACAGACGTAGTAACATTGTCTTTCCGCAACCAACTTCCCCTGTTACCTTAACAATACCATCACCACGACTTATTGTATAAAGCAGAGCGTCAAGAATTTCTTGCCTTGAACCATGTTTATAAAAAACACTAACGTCAGGTGTGGTTTTAAAGGGAAGATTTGTCAGTCCAAAATATTTTCTATACATAAACTTATCACGTCAAATAAAATCCATTCTACACAAAACAGCAGTTCAGACGGCTTATAATTTGAAAATATAGTTACATTTAGTGTAATTTTAGAAGAAAAAAAGACGTATTTGCACAAACCAAATTACATCTATGAATTTCATGCAAAAAAAAACCCGCTACACCTAAAGGTATAACGGGTTTTTAGAAT